>SUUY01000006.1 GCA_015062285.1 Alphaproteobacteria bacterium
GACGGGATTGTTACGAATCCCGAAGTTGGTGTTTCTCTAACTAATAAGGAAAGATATATATGTCTGACGTTAAGATGAAAATGATGGATGGTAACGAAGCTGCAGCTTCTGTTGCCCACCGCATGAATGAAGTCTGCGTTATCTATCCTATTACTCCGTCTTCTCCGATGGGTGAATGGGCTGATGCGTGGTCTGCTGCAAAACAAAAGAACTTGTGGGGCGTTGTACCTGAAGTTCAAGAAATGCAATCTGAAGCCGGTGCTGCCGGTGCTTGCCATGGTTCTATCCAAGCAGGTGCTTTGACAACCACCTTTACCGCTTCTCAGGGTTTGTTATTGATGATTCCCAACATGTATAAAATTGCCGGTGAATTATCTCCTTTCGTAATGCATGTGGCTGCTCGTTCTTTGGCTTACCATGCTTTGTCTATTTTTGGTGACCATTCCGACGTGATGTCTTGTCGTCAGACCGGTTTTGCAATGCTCTGCTCTAACTCTGTACAAGAAGCTCATGACTTTGCAGCTATTGCTCAGACTGCAACTTTGCGTTCTCGTGTTCCGTTCATGCACTTCTTTGACGGTTTCCGCACTTCTCACGAAATCAAAAAAATCAAGTTGCTTTCTGATGATGATTTGCGTGCTATGTTAGAAGGTGTTGACTATCAATTCAATGCTAAAAATGCTCTGCGTCCAGAAGCTCCGGTTATTCGCGGTACAGCTCAAAATCCGGACGTATTCTTCCAAGGCAGAGAAGCTTGCAATCCTTTCTACAACAAAGTTGAAGAGATTGTACAAGAAGAAATGGATAAGTTCGCAAAAATTTCCGGACGTGCTTATAAAAATGTTGAATATGTTGGTCCGGCTGATGCAGAACAAGTTATCGTTATTATGGGATCAGGTGCTGAGACTGTTGAAGAGGCTATTACCTACCTCAACAACAACGGATACAAAGTTGGCTTGATGAAAGTTCGCTTGTATCGTCCGTTCCCAAGCAAATCATTCATCAAAGCTTTGCCGGCAACTGCAAAAGTTGTTAATGTACTTGATCGTACTAAAGAATCAGGTTCTATCGGTGAGCCTTTGTACTTAGATGTTGTGGCTACTCTCACTCAAGCTTTTGCTAATGGTGAAATTGCTGCTATGCCTCGTATCTTTGGCGGACGCTACGGTTTGTCTTCTAAAGAATTTACCCCGGGAATGGTTCGTGCCGTTTATGACAATGGTGCTTCGGCAAAACCGATTAATGGTTTCTCTGTTGGTATTAACGATGATGTAAACAATACTTCTTTGCCATTCAATGATGATATTGATACCGAAGGCAAAGATGTTGTTAGAGCCGTATTCTATGGTTTGGGTGCTGACGGTACTGTTGGTGCTAACAAAAACTCTATTAAAATTATTGCCGAAGATGCCGGTAAGTATGGTCAAGGATACTTTGTATATGACTCTCGTAAGTCCGGTTCTATGACCACTTCTCACTTGCGTTTTTCTGATAATCCGATTAAGGCTGCTTATTTGATTAATAAGGCAGACTTTGTGGCTTGTCACCAATTCCCGTTCATGGCTAAGGTTGACATTTTGAAGATTGCTAAGCCCGGTGCTACTTTCTTGCTCAATGCTCCTTATAAGGCTGAAGAAGTTTGGGATCACTTACCAATTGAAGTACAAGAAGAAATCATTGCTAAGAAACTTAACTTCTACACAATTAATGCAGTAGAAGTGGCTCGTGAAACAGGTATGGGTCAACGTATCAATACCATCATGCAAGCTTGCTTCTTTGCAATTTCTAATATCTTGCCTAAAGATGAAGCTATTGAACAAATTAAAAATGCTATTAAGAAAACTTATAGCAAAAAAGGTGATGCTATTGTTCAAAAGAACTTTGCCGCTGTTGATGCTTCTTTGGCTCACATGCACAAAGTTGAATATCCGAGTGAAGTTACTTCTAAATTCCATCGCTTGCTGCCTGTTCCGGCAAATGCACCTGAATTTGTGAAGAAAGTTACCGGAGAAATCATTGCTGACCGTGGTAATGAATTGCCGGTTTCTGCTTTTGCCGATGTTGTTGACGGTACATGGCCGACAGCTACAACTCAGTATGAAAAACGTTGTATTGCTACTGAAATTCCGGTTTGGGATCCTGAAACATGTATCCAATGCGGTAAATGTTCTTTGGTATGTCCGCATGGTGTTATTCGCATGAAGGTTGCCACCGAAGAAGAATTGAAAAATGCTCCGGCAACATTAAAATCTGCTCCTTACAAAGGAAAAGAATTTGCCGGTAAACAATTTATCTTGCAAATTACTCCGGAAGATTGTACCGGTTGCGGAATTTGTACTTCTGCATGCCCAGCTAAAAACAAAGCTAATCCGGAACTCAAGGCAATTAATATGGATCATATTGAAAACCATTTGGAAGAAGAAAAAGCTAACTGGAACTTCTTTGAAACATTGCCTTATGTTAAACGTACCGAAGTTGTTAAAAATACACCAAAAACAACTCAGATGATTCAACCTTTGTTTGAGTTTTCAGGTGCTTGTGCCGGTTGTGGTGAAACTCCGTATGTTAAACTTTTGACCCAACTCTTTGGTGACAGAATGGTTGTTGCTAATGCTACCGGTTGTTCTTCTATTTATTCCGGTAACTTGCCTACAACTCCTTATGCTAAAGACGAAAAAGGTCATGGTCCGGCTTGGGCAAACTCTTTGTTTGAAGACAACGCCGAGTTTGGTTTGGGTATGCGTTTCTCTATTGATCAGCAAACTCATTTTGCCAAGACTTTGCTTGAAGGCCTTAAGGACAAAGTTGGTGCTGAATTAACCGATAAGTTGCTCAACAATCCTCAATCTAACGATCAGGAAATTGATGACCAACGCGGTTTGGTTGCAGAACTCCGTGTAAAATTGGCCGGAATTAATTCTGCAGAAGCAAAACACTTGGATAAATTGGCCGATTACCTGATTAAGAAATCTGTATGGATTTTGGGCGGTGACGGTTGGGCCTATGATATTGGTTTTGGTGGTTTGGATCACGCTATTGCTTCAGGCAAAAACATCAATATCTTGGTTATGGATACCGGTGTATACTCTAATACCGGCGGTCAGCAATCTAAAGCTACCCCTATGGGTGCTTCTGCTAAGTTTGCAACAGCAGGTAAGGCTATTCCGAAGAAAGATTTGGGCATGATTGCTATGTCTTATGGCAATGTATATGTTGCTCAGGTTTCATTTGGTGCAAACGATGCTCAAGTAATCAAGGCAATGAACGAGGCTGAAGCTTATGATGGTCCGTCTATCATTATTGCTTACTCTCACTGTATTGCTCAAGGATTTAACTTGGCAGATGGTTTAACACACCAAAAGAATGCCGTTGAATCCGGTTCTTGGCCGTTGTATCGCTATAATCCGGAAAATGTTAAGGCCGGTAAAGCTCCTTTGATGTTAGACTCAAAGGCTCCGACCTTGCCATTGGCTGATTATATGGCTAATGAAACACGTTTCCAAATTGTGAACAAAGCTAACCCTGAACGTTATGAAACCTTGCTCAACAAGGCTCAAGAAAACGTTAAGGAAAAACGTTCGCTCTTGGAACACATGGCTAATATAGTCATTAGTGATTAGTCATTAGAGGGGCTTGGGAAACCAAGCCCCTTTTTTGTTGTTGAGCGGAGCGGTAGCGAAGTTGAAACATCTTTGAGATCCCTCGACAAGCTCGGGATGACACTCTGATCCCTCGGCAAGCTGAGCACCCCCACCAAAGCTAGTCCTTCTCGTCCTGTTGGGTTCACATTACACTATGATTGTGCTCACCAACCATCGTCTTCGGAATGATGACAATTTTATTCCTTTAATTGTATGAGAGGGATAGTGAATGTAGCTTCCAGATAGACCAATAATAAAAAACACCCCTCATATTTGTTAAAAATGAGGGGTGATATAATGTGAAACCTTAATTATTTTCGGGTGAGGTCTTTTAGCAGTTGTTCCCATTTATCTGCAATGTGATTTTCGGCATATTGTTCTACGCCTTTTACTGCTTCTGCTCCCATTTTAATTCGTAGGTTTTGATCTTTCATCAGCATTGCCATTTTGGCGGCAAACTCATCAACATCTTTGGCCAAAAATCCGTTTACTCCGTCTTTAATAACCTCGTTTACCGACGGAGCATCGGCAAAACCTATTGCCGGAAGTCCGTGAGCCTGACCGTCGGCAAGTGCAATACTCAAGCCTTCGTATGCTGCAGGCCAGGCCATAAAATCGGCTCCACGATATACAGCCTTAACATCATTGGCATACCCCATAAACTCCACTTGATTTTCGATGCCTAGAGATTTCATTTGTTCTAAAAGGCGTTTATGATAATCAGGGTGCTTGATGCTACCATAAAGCTCTATTTTCCAATCAGGAAAATCTTTGGCTATTTTTCCGAATGCCTCAAACAACAGATGTTGGCGTTTCTGAACTTCATCTACACGGCAAACGTAGATTATCTTCTTTTTCTCGACACTTAAATCGGCCCTGTCTTGAGGCTCAATTTGGCCAATGATATTGCCGATAATTCTTTCTTCGTGTTTGGGATAATCTTCACCGATTGTGCCTCTAAAACTTTCTAACAACAAGTCATAGGCAGCTATTTTTTCTAACTGCTTTTTATATACCCGATAGCGAATTGGTTTGTTTCTGAGCGGAGCAAAAAATACCGGCGGATGATTGTGCACCATAAGCACGATAGGAATGTTATGATTATGCAAAAAGCACACATTATAAACATCTTTCAGAAAATAGCAGACAATTACATCGGGTTTTATTTCTTTGATTGCTTTGGCATATCTGAATGAAGAAGGTTGAAAAACGCTTTTTAGTCCAGACCAAATATCGAGCAACAAATTGCCCTTTCTTGAGCTGAGATTACGAACTTTTACCTTGGGTAAAAGATTTGATGGTCCGTTTTGTTGCTTAAAACTATCAAAAACAAAATTTACTTCGTGGTCTCTTTTGGCAAGCATATTGCAAAAATCCCACACAAAACGGCTGTTTACATTTCTGTCTTTTACGACCATAAGTCTCATGAAAAAACTCCTCAATAATTGCATTAATGAGGGTATGATAAACTAATTATTTGCAAAAACAAAATCTTTAGTTTCAGTTATTAAGAATTTACTATATCTTATGATTGATAAAATCGTTAAGCAGACGCACTCCAAACGCAGTTGCTCCTTTTGGGGTGATCGGGGTGCCTTTTTTCTCATTCTCCATTCCGGCTATATCTAAATGTGCCCATTTGGTATTTTTTTGCACAAAACGAGAAATAAAACACGCCGCGGTACTTCCAGCACCTAATGCTCCGCCAATATTTTTCATATCGGCAATATCGGAATTAATCTTTTTGTTAAATTCCTCACCCATTGGCATATGCCATAGTTTTTCGCCACTAATATCAGATGATGAGAGCAGATCATTGATTAATTTATTGTCGTTGCAGAATAAACCGGCATATTCTCCTCCCAAGGCTCGCATAATTGCTCCGGTAAGAGTGGCTATATCAATAATCTTTTTTGCTCCGTATTGATCTTGTAAATACCATAAGCAATCAGCTAAAACAAGTCTGCCCTCGGCATCGGTATTAATAACTTCAACGGTTTGGCCGGACATTGAGGTAACGACATCGCCGGGACGAGTAGCATTGCCGGAAGGCATATTTTCTACCAAACCAACAATACCAATTATATTTTTGCGAATACATTGTAAGGCAGCAGCTTTTAATGATGCCACCACAACAGCGGCTCCGGTCATATCAGCTTTCATTTCTTCCATTCCGGACCAAGGTTGGATAGAAATACCTCCACTATCAAAAGTTACGCCCTTACCGACAAGTCCCAAGTCCCATTCTTCAGAGGCGGGATTTCCTTTCCATTTAATAACTGCGACTTTAGGTTCTTTTACCGATCCTTGGGCAATCGCCAACAAAAGATTGAATCCTTTTTCTTCCAGCTCTTGCTGCCCCAGTATTTCTATATCTAACCCTAAATAAGAAAGTCGCTGAATATCATCGGCAAAAACTTGCGGAGTTAAATAATTTGCCGGCTCATTACACAAATCACGCCCATAGCGAACGGCATTGGCAAGAGCAGCATATGGCTTAAATTCTTCCGTTGCTTTTTCACCTTGCTCCAGTTTAAAAATAACTCGTTCCAAACTCGGATATTCATCCGGTTTTTTTTGCGTAAAATATTTATCAAAACGATATGATCCCAATAAAACACCAAAAGCAATATTATGAGCTATTTCCGTTTTGCTAAGTTTACTTCCGAAAATTGCAGAAACAAGGTATTGGACAACTTCGGTTTGTGCTACTTTGTTATATAGCATTCCACCCAGTTTTTGCAGATCCAGAGCATTGGGATTTTTGCCCAACCCCATAACCAGCAACTTACCTTTTGATGAATTTAGCTCTAAAAACGTTCCTTGTTTGCCGGAAAACTTATTTTGTTTGGCAATTTTATTCAGATTTTTAATTTCTTCTTTGTTTAAGTGCTCTGAACTAAGCCGATTCTTCTCTTCAACACCGATAACTTTTATGACTCCGGCACCGATTCGTCCTCTTGCAAATACAATTTCCAGCATATTTCACCTCGCGAAAATAGAATTTTTGTTTATTTTAAGGCAATTTAATTAAAATTTTCTAAAATTTATGCAATAGAGCATAATTATTTGTAGAAATAATAGACAAATTTCTATATAGTGACATTGAGTTAATTTTTTTTGAGTAGTAACAATGTCAAACTTAAGCAAAGCAAAAATAGATCATCGCAGAAATATGGAAAAATCCTTGGTCGCTACGTTGCATGATAAGATTGATGCTTTGGCCAATGCTCAGCTTAAGGAAGATAAGGAAGACAAAAAGTCCGATTATAAAATTGTTAAAGAATATACTAAAATCCATAAAAAGAAGAAGACCAGCAAACGTAGTATTGAACAATTGAAAAAAGAAATTCATTTGATTTTAATTGCGTGCGATTTGTATCCTCACAAAAAAAACACAACAGCTCAAGAAACAACCCGAGAAGAAAAATGGATGATTCATTTGGATTGGGATGGAATATTCCGCAAACCTGATGATACGGATTTTTCCGTTGCATATGCTCGTAACAGACAATTGGCCTGTGAAAATATGTATATGCAAAATGATGATGCCCCCGTTATTATGCCTACATATGCGCCAAATGAATATGACCTTGAACAATCTCCGGCCTGGCAAATGATGAGTAAATTTGAAACTTTTGCTTCTTGCCATGGCAAAATATGCAATCAAATGGCTTCTATGGCTATCCCTCCGGAAATTGTCCCGACAATGAACTTTTTTGACTTTTCCGAAGTGTTGTATCTGTGGCAAAAAGAACGTAAGACTAAGGCTTTTGAGTGCTCCAGATCTAAAAACTTAAAAATGTTTGAGGCCTGTTATGGTGAAAAGTTTGAAAAGATTTTGACCATGTTGCGTTATAAACCGCAATTTATTCAAAAAGTAAGAGAAGATATGCGTAGAGGTCTTTGCGATCCGTTATTTAACTTTCACCATAAAGATAACATATATCGTATTAGAGAATGCAAAGAACCACATGAAGCAAATTTGTTTCCTAATACCGTGCTTACATTTGTCCACCCTCACCATCGTTGTTTGCATCTTGGTAACGGGTACGATTTGCATGATGATTTAGCATTTTTTGGCGGATTTGATCCGCTGTTTCAAGTCAAACGTGATCCGGAAAGAGAACGTGAATACTTAATTAGTCCAAAGAAGTTTATAAAGAAAAATGCAGAAATTTCTAGATAATATACATATCTCAGGCACAGCATATAAAGGAAAACCTTTAGATGCAAAAAAACTGATTGCATGCCAAAGAAAATTAAAACTTAATAATTTTCCATTGATACCGCAAGAATATGTTGTTTTTTTACATAAATATAACTCCTTGGCATGTGACGGAAGGTGGTTGTTTGGAGTTTGTCCGAGAGATGAATCTGATTTAGATATTTTGGCTGAAAATGCCTTGGCCCTTGTAACAAATAAAACCACAAACTTGGTATTAGGATATAGTGAATTGGAATATTTGCTATGGAACGAAAACAACGGAAATTATCAAATCGTTGACAAAAGTGACTTTGAAGTGCTAAAAACATATTCTGCTTGTAAAGATGCTTTGAAAGATTTTTTGAGGTTAGATGACTGTTATTAATAATATATATTCCGGCACTTCGGAAAACATAAAAAAAGCAGCCGATACTATTTGCAATGGCGGATTGGTGGCTTTTCCGACTGATACGGTATATGGTTTGGGGGCCAATGTATATGATGCTAAAGCTGTGGCTAATATTTTTGCAGCAAAAGGCAGACCTTCCTTTGATCCGCTAATTTCGCATATTGCTGAAATTGATTTTTTGAAAGAATATGCTTGCACAGACAGTCGAGCTATTGATTTGGCAAAACATTTTTGGCCCGGACCGCTTACTTTGGTGCTAAAAAGAAAAGATAATAATCCATCTTTAGATTTGGTATGTTCCGGTTTACCGAATATTGCCGTCAGAATGCCTAACCACCCTTTGGCTTTGGAGTTAATCAAAAAGTCTGGGGTTCCGATTGCTGCTCCTTCTGCCAACAAATTTAAATGCATATCTCCTACAACGGCTCAACATGTAGCAGACAGTCTGGGCGATGCTGTTGACATGATATTAGACGGAGGAGCATGCACAATCGGAGTGGAAACTACAATTATTGATTTGACCACTACACAAATAGTTATGCTTAGAGCCGGAGGGCTGAGCAAAGAAGAGTTGGAAGAATATACCGGAGAAAAAATTATGATTTCACATGGTGATCCCAACCAACCGTCTGCTCCGGGACAGTTGCTCAAACATTATGCCCCAAAAATGCCGATGAGAATTAATGTTGCCGAAGAAGATGTTAAAGAAAATGAGTTTTTTATCGGTTTTGGTAATGTTAAAAATGCAAACCTAAACCTAAGCTCAGATGCTGATTTAAACGAAGCTGCGGCAAATTTATTTGCCTATATGCGTGAAGCTGAAACACATAGTGAATTTTGCGGAATTGCAATGTCTCCTATTCCAATGCGAGGGTTAGGATTAGCAATCAATGACCGTATTAAGCGGGCTGCCTATAAAGATTAAAAAAAAGCGAACTCATTTGAGTTCGCTTTCTTTCTATACATTTTGCAGATCGGAATCTGCTTTTATTTTATGAAGCAAGGCTTTAACGTATTTATCCATACGCGAGCCTTCAGTGTAATCTGCCGGAGCAATACAATCTACTCTGCCGTCTGCCAAAAGAGCATTAGCTGTTTTGGCTCCGTTTTTTCTGCGAGGAGTATATACTGCTGCAGCATGCCCGCCAAATTTCATGAGCATTGCCATACATGGAACATCGGTAATTCCGTCACCCACATAAAGAATATTGGTAAATGGAATATTGCGTTCTTCGGGCAAAGTTCGGTCATTTACCGACTTATCATTTTCCTCCAAACAACCTTTGCTGATGCGGAAAAGATACTGTGTTTTGGTTGTGTAGTTAACCACCTGTGCCGGCCAAATAGCAACACCGTTGGCATCGTACATAAAACGACAAGCATAGACTTTGTTGAAGTTTTTGTAGATAGGCATACCCTCAACAATCTCACTCAAGCCCGAAGACAGAAGATAATGCTCCACCTCAATACCAAGTTCCTTACCATAGGCATTAATACGATCAAACCAGTCTTCCACTCCCTTGAACAATTTGATGTTTTTGCCATAGGAAGTAAAATCTTCTTTGGTAAAACCAACATTGCGAGAACGTGCTTCGTTCAACATAGTCAACATGTATGCCAAGTTGGAATCTGCTTTTTGTTCTGCGGCCAAAGCATCGGATTTATCCCAAAACTCTGCCGGTTTCATGTTTAACTTACTCATAAAATCATACTCTTGCATATTGCCTGGAGCAAGAGTGCCGTCGAAGTCATAGCATATAGCTACTTTAACAGTTTTCTTCATATATTATTTTGTATATTTATTTATAAAAGTTTCTTAATAATAAGTAATTGGTATGAGTCTTAAATCTTTTCTTCTATTTTGTCAAGTAGCTCTTGATTGTTGTCTAAAAATAGTGTAAGATGAGTTAAGTTATCAATGGAGGAAGCAATGATTAAGTATTGCATTTGGGATGTGGGCAAAACAATATATCCTTATAGTTTGGATCCGCTTAACGAATATTGTATGAAACATTCGAGAAATCCTGAAGCCTTGGCTCAAAAAGGCGGGGTAAAAGCCTTTGACTTTGACCCATATATGAAAGGCAAAATTAATTTTAGAAAATTTTGTAATGATTTAAGCAAATTTTGCCAATTAAGAATGACTTCGACTACTTTTATTAACATTAATAAAGAAATGCACCGAGGAGTAGGACAAGTATTCCCTGAAACTAAAGAAGCAATGGAATTTTTGCAATCTCAAGGCATAACAAACTGCATTTTATCCAACGCTCTTCCTAACCTTGCGGGTACAGGAATTGTTGAAGGATTGATTGATGAAAAAAATGCTTTTACCTCATATGAGCTGCGACTATTAAAGCCGAGTCCCAAAATTTTTAAGGCGGTGTTAGAAAGACTCGGAGCAAAACCTGAAGAAGTGATTTTTGTTGATGATAAGTTGAAAAATATTGAAGCTGCAAATAAACTTGGTATGCATGGAATTAAATATAACCGAGAGACAATTGTAAAGAATATTCATTCTATTACTGATGCCTTTAAACCAAGAATGGCTAAAGGAATCAAAACCAAATAAGATTCATCCATTAAGAAATATTTTAGAATTTTAAAGCTATGGTTGAGCAAGTTGTAATAGCTTGCTGATTGTTTTACTAATGAGAAAAAATATATTTCTATTTAATATTTATCATACCTGCGTGGGTTTATGGCTATTTTCTCCTCTTGCCATAATTTATTTTCAAGATATTTGCCAATCTTACAGTATGGCAATTTTGGTGTACTCAATGATCTGTCTTACCACCAGTTTGACCGAAATTCCCGTAGGAGTTATATCAGACAGGTTGGGAAGAAGAACAAACATTATATTTGCAGCTGTTTTTATTTGTCTTGGTATGGTATTTTGGGCTTTAGCCGGAAAATTCGGGCTTCCGATGCTGTTTCTAGGATCCGTATTCAGAGGTATCGGAGCATCATTGCATTCCGGCACTTGCGAAGCTTTTATGTATGAAACTATGTGTGATTTACGTTCTCGTAAATTGTTTGACAAAGTATACGCCAAGGCTATGAGTTATCATCAAATGGGATTGCTTGTGAGTGCTGTTTGCGGAATGATTGTTACCTACTATTTTCCGTTAATATATTTGGTTTGGCTTTCTGTTTTGCCGGCATTTATAAATATATTTATTACCCTTTTGCTAAAAGAACCAAAATCTTGTTTTGATAAGCAAATTTCTCCTTGGCAACAAATTGTTCAAAGTTTCAGCTTATTGCTAAAAAAGAAAAAACTTCGTAATTATACCATTATGCGTGTGTTAACATCCGGTGTATTGCTTGGAGCTTATCGTTTTGAAGCTCTGTATTTTGCTCAACTTATTCCAATATATTTAATTAATGTGGTACGTATTATTACCCATGGTTGCGGATATATAAGCTTTGCTTTGGTAGGTGTATTAAAACAGTTTAGTTTTCTTAAAATGTTATTTTATTCTAATTTGGTCATGGCTGCAATCAGAGCTATCGGATTGGCCTTAAACAATTCGTTGACCCCTTTTCTGACTGCATTTTATAATTTGGGATATGGAATAAGTTCAACAGCACAAACTACATTATTGCAAAAAGAATATAACAAAAGTTTACGCGCAACAATGCATTCATTAAGTGATTTTATAGGTGGTTTTTCGGTGACTGTTATCGGATATATTTTGGGTGTTATTGCCGATTTGTTTTCGCTTAGAACAGCACTGTTAGTAATGGTCATAGCCCAAATTTTATTGGCTGTCGGATATAATAATTTATTTAAGATTTATGGTAAAAAATAAAATGAAAGGAACAAAATAATGAAAAAATCTGCTATTTTATCGTTAATGGCTTTAGTTTTTTTAAGTGCATGTGCAACAGATCCTTATACCGGAGAAAAAAAAGTATCTAAAACCGCTTGGGGAACAGGGATTGGTGCATTAGCAGGCGCAGGAATAGGAGCTTTGGCCGGAGGCGAAAAAGGTGCATTGATAGGTGCCGGTGTAGGAGCTGCTGCCGGAGCCGGCGGAGGCGCTTATATGGATATTCAGGCACGCAAACTCAGACAAAAATTGTTGGGCACGGGAGTACAAGTAAAACAAATTGAGGGAAAAATATTTTTAGTTATGCCCGGAAACATAACGTTTGATACCAACAAAGACGTGATTAAAACATCATTTATGCCGGTTTTAGATTCAGTTTCTATGGTTTTGAAAGAATATAACAAAACCAAAATTTTAGTAAACGGATATACAGACAATACCGGAAATGACACAATTAATATTCCTCTTTCTCAAAAAAGAGCCAATGCCGTAGCTCATTATCTCAACCTGCATGGGGTGAATGCAAATCGAATTATCAGCCAAGGATTTGGGGCTTCAAACCCGATTGCTGATAATAATACACCTTTGGGACGCGAACAAAACCGCAGAGTGGAGTTAGTTATCAGTCATTAGTCATTAGTCATTAGGCGTAAGTGATTAGGGAGGGTTTGCAAATGCAAGCCCTTTTTTGTGGATAAAACACGATAAAGTTAACAGTTTATTAATAATATAGTATGGTGTTGTCATCGCGATATTTAATTATATATAGGTTGTTAACAATGAAAAGAGTATTTCGCCCTTTTATTTCCGGACTGGCTTTACTTGCCTTTTGGTTCAGCACATTAGTTGCCTTTCCGGTGCACGCATATTATTTTAATCAGCTACAGCTAAATCGCAGTGATTTTGCAAAAATATATAATATGGCAGCAAGAGGACAAATATCAGAACTCAAGTCATTAATGTTATTCAACAAACTCAATATTGATGCACCAAACCCCGGTGGTGACAACGGTGTTTGTGTTGCTGTAAAACAACAAAACGTTACCGCATATCGAACATTTAGATTACTTGGTGCCAACCCCAGACCAAACTGCTCATGGAGAATTGGACACTTTGATGAATTTGTGAGCCGTGTTGAAGGAAAATCTGTAATCAGTACAAAACCGGCTACCATTGCTCGTACATACAAACCTGCTACATTACAAAGCCCAAGACCCATCTCGTCATCAACAACAGTATCATCAGGTATAAGTTCAAGTGCTTGGTGGTGGACCGGCGGAGCGTTATTGGCCGGAGGAGTTGCTGTTGCTGCCGGCGGTGGCGGCGGTGGCGGTAGCAGCAATGGCGATAGTAGTAATGGCAGTGGTGGTAATGATAGTGGAGAAGATGATTGTCCCTCAATAGTCTGTGGTGTCGACGAGCAATGTATTGCCACTAATGCATGTGGCGGTTGTACTGCTTGCGAGTGCCCTAAAATTACATGTTCTGCAGATGAAATTTGCACAGCTACAAATGCTTGTGGCGGTTGCACTAAATGTACTGAAAAATGTTCGGCCACTCCTTGTGCCGAAGGGTGCTATGTTGATTTGCCAAAGCCTGGCGAGAACTATTCTTGTCGTGCTAAAAATCAATGTGGTGGTTGTGAAGAGTGGTTGCCTATAGGAATATCTAACAATAGCTTCAGCCGCTATTTTATTGATACAGACGGTGATAATGAAGGAGACATCAGTAAGGAATATTTAGGCGATGCTAAAACCTGGGGCGGACTTTTTTCTTATATGAAATCACTTACCAACCGAGCAACTATTGATCTCACCGGAAACGATGGTGCGGTCGGTATTATGTCAGCACTTTATGATGACCTTGATACAGCCTTACTGAATGACATGGAAGAAGGTAATGCAGACATCATAAATGAAGGAGATATCAATATTAATGCAAACAAAGGTATAGGTATTTTGACTGTGGGCAATAATAACACTTTAATGAACGCTGAAGATTCGACCATAGATATCAACGGGTATGATGGCACAGGTATTGCCGGATATGGTCAAAATGTGATTTATAACGAAGGAAATATATCTTTGAGTGGACAAGCAACGTCTTTTCTTACTGAAGATGATATTATAGCAATACCTTTGAGCGGTTATTTTCTTGATACAGCAAAAGAAAATTCCGGCATATATCTGAATAGCCATAATTCTGATGATACCGTCGGAAGCCACATATTTAATTCAGGAAGCATTGTTTTGGATTACGAATCTTCTCCTGAAACCGAAACTGATCAGTATATCAGTGTTAAAGGTATTTCTGCAGTTAACAATACTTCAACAGCACAACTATATATACAAAACTCCGGTGACATCAATATTGGATATCGCGATAGTGAAAACACCCAGCCATCATCTGCAAATAATTTAGCGGTGGGAATTCAAGCAATAGGTAATGGCATAAAAACTGATGGTAATCATGATTCATTGTTAGAAAACACAGGAGACATCTCTTTATCAGGAATCGCTTCAATGGTGGGAATCGCGGCACACAATATTGCTGTACAAAACTCCGGAAGTATCAATATTACAGATAGCCTTAATGGAGATAGTAAAATATATGGTATTGTTGTATCCGGCAATTCCCAACTGATACATTCGGGGGTCATAAATTTATATGGCAATAATAAAACTGCTATTGCGATGATCGGTGGAAATAACAATGATGAAGAAGGAACATCTGTTAAATTAGAAAAACGAGATGATTCCGATACCTATATTGGCGGCGATATTGAAATTATCGGAAGCAATAACAGTCTGGATATCGGTGAAGGAGTTCAATTAGAAGGCAATATCGAAACTAAAAATTATTATAACAACTCGGTCAACAACAGCGGTGTAATAAATGCACAAAGTTTGCAAGCAACGAGCATTATCAATAATGGCGAGATAAACTTATCGGGAGTTTCGCAAATTACAGCCGGATCATTTAGCAACAACGGAACTTTAAAACTTAATGCCGGAACTGAAATTACTCCTATTTATGTTGAAAATGGAACAATAGATATCAGCGGAGCAGAATTTTTACCTGATACATCAGCAACTCCATTATTAACTTTGCACGTAAAAGAAGAAAGCAACCCCGATAACATATATAATTTTAAAATGTGCAACATTGACTTGAGCACAGAACAACATGATGCATCGACGGTATTAAATGTTGATTTAAGTGACCGCACTTATGACAAATATAACCTTGAAATCGGTAATTGGAAACTGGCAGAGCGTATGACTACCGCTCTCGGTTTTAGTGGTGATATTGCAACCGGTGGAGTGCTCGATCTGACTATTAGCGGGCCAATGACATTAAGCCGCGGAACCGATGGTTTTATAACAGGGGCTGACTCTTTTACAAATAATATAACCATAACCCAGTCAGGAAGCATTGATATTACAGGCCTCTCTGCCGGAGATGAGGTTAACGTATTTGATGTTGCAAATTCTGATTACACTGAAATTATAAACGGCGGATTAATAAGCGTAAACAATGCATCGACCGGTTATATTATTAAGGGAAATGATGCAAGCGATTTTGTAAATAATGGTACAATTAAAACATCAACCTCTATTGCTAACGATATAAATACTTTTATTAATAATGGCACTGTACAGCATTTCGGAAACGGATTGGCCTTCGCTAATGTTAGTGCATTTACAAATTATGATACTATAGAAACCAATGGCCAACTTATAAACGTTAGTTCTCCGTCTTCAAACATAACAAATGGCAAGGAGGGAGTTATAACCGGTTCGGAAGAAGCAACATCTCCGCTAATATACATGAATGGAGGCAGTTTAATTAACCAAGGTACGATACAAGCAGATAGAGCTGATACTTCTACTATTTATATGAATACTCCTATTTCTTTTAGTAATACCGGAACGATATCTAATTCAAAAGGAACGGCTTTGAGTATTATTAACAGCACTAATGATGTCGATAAATATACAAATAACGGCACTATCAAAGGGGTTATTCCTGTTTATATGGAAAATTCATCTTTCTCAAACCTCGGCGATATTGAAATGGTAAATCAATATGGTATTCAAGGCAAAGATTCTAATATTGATAATAAAGAAGGAGGAAGCATTACCAAAACGGATACAACTTCCAATGACGATCTCTATGCGATTACAACTGAATGCTCTGATAGTAGTTGCAATATAACTAATGACGGAACAATAGAATTATCCGGCGGTGGAAATATTGTGGGAATAAACAGTCTGGGTGGTTTTTCGATAATAAACAATGCTAAAACACCGGAAAAAATATATGTAAAAGCGACTGCCGGAGGAGCTGCTATCGGAATACAAAATGTTCACCGTGAAACCGATGCTTCCGGTACCCAAAGTGATATATTTAATTATGGTATTATTGAAGCCAACGCTAATTCCTATAGTTATGGTATAAAAGTAGCGGGGTACTATGATGTAAATTCCGGTGTGTACATAAAAAATGGTCGATCTTACAGCGCAACCGATGCTTTAATTAAAACATCAGCCGGCGGACAAGCCTATGGTATTTATGTAGATAACATGAAAGTAAAAATAGAAAACAATAGTGAAATAACTTCATCATCAAGTGGTTCAGCTTACGGTATTTATGTTAATAATCCCAATGCTATTATTGATACATATATTTCAAACTCTGCCTATGGCACAATAAATGTTGATACGGGAGGAGCTGCTTATGGAATATATATTAAGGATGCTATATCCGGGGACTACGATATTAATAATGAGGGAAATATTTATGTAGAAACAAATAACGAAGGAGCAGGAATACACGTTGAAAGTAGTATTAATACAATCAGCAATAGAGGGAATATAACTGTTGACTCTGGCAAGAATACCTACGGAATCAGGGTAAATGGGGAAGTAAATACTATTGAGAACGATGGCGAGATTACTGTTAAGGCAGATACAGAAGGTAACGGAATAGAGATTAACGACTATATTGAAAATATTACCAATAGCGGAAAAATAGCAGTTGAATCAAATGGTAATTCTTATGGAATATATGCTCCTTATGCAAATAGTGTAGATAATTATGGAGAAATTACCGTAAATGCTGTAAATAACGGTATAGGCATATTTGTCGGTGAATACGGAAATCAAGCTACAGATGCTGGAAAATATATAAATCATAAACAAGGCTCCATAATAGTAAATGCCGGCAATGCAAAAGGCATAATGGCCGACAATCGACTAGACACTCTCCAAAACGACGGACATATTGAGGTTAACGGAAAAACCAATGCTTATGGCATATACGCAACTCATGCTTATGAAGTTATCAATACCGGAACAATTAAACTATCTGTTGATTCCGGAGGAATCGCCTATGGTATATATGCTCCTGATGCCCATATCATAACTAATACCGGAACAATAGATATGACCGGGTGTAAAGGTAGTACGTGTATATCTACTTACGGAGAACAAGATGCCACTGACCCTGCTAATGCTTCTGTTGCTATGATGCGAATGGTAAACAGAGGTAATATATCTTCAAATTCGGCAATGAATTTCGGTGGAGAAAACAACGGTGTTCAAACTACCGTACTTGGAGCAAACGGAACATTCAAAGCTCCTGAGTTGTCCGGAACATTGTTTGTGGCTTCTGATACAACGATCGGAAGCAATGAAGATGAATATGTTGAAGAAAATGCTCTTGTGGCAGACAAAATTGATGTAAATGTTGAATCCGAATCAATAATGTTTGCATCCTCTTTGGTCAACAATTCGGGATCTGCCAATGTACTTATGTCAAGAAATTCTTTTAACAATATTATGGAAGATCAAAAACTGGCTGAATATTTGGAGCAAAATTATCAAGCCGGAAACCGAGTAGATTTGTTTGATACTATAAAAAATGCTTCATCTTATAGTGAACTCAAATTGGCTACAGATAAGATTTTTGGCGGCAACTTCTTCCCTCTGTTAGCATTACAAAACCAGCAACGCATACGCAACTTTGGGCAAACAATGGAAGATTTGGTGCTTGATAAGAAAAACTTAAAAGATGAAAGATCCGTTGTGGTATTTAATAACTACTATAACGATCAAGATAACGATAAGTCATATATCGGCTATGAAGACAGAGTAACCGGTGTTTCTGCTTTGTTTGATAAGATGATATCAAGGGATTATCGTTTTGGTGCCGGTGTCGGATTGTATAATGCATATACAGATTTTGATAATGATGATAGTCGAAGAGACAGCATTGTTCAATTTTATCTGACCAATCTCTTTGATTATGACAATTTCGGAGCTTTGATTATGCCATTTGGCGGATATGGACATGGTGAGTATAAACGTTATGCCAATGGTGTGAAGAATGAGCCTGGATTTGATGTATGGTATGCCGGTATCAACAATCGAGTATTTTTGAAAAACAATATCGGAGGGTGGAAATTTGAACCTACTGCCGAACTAAACATCAGCAATATATATCAAAACAAAATAAAAGAAAAACGAAATACTACTTTCAAGGCTAATAATTCGCTTTCAGCAGAAATAGGTGTCGGTGCTTATGTTAAAAAAGACATTGACTTTGGTGAAAAAGGTAATTTGAGCCTTAGTGGAGGAGTAATGTGTTATCGAGAGCTCAATAATAATACATATGATGATGTAAAAGCTTCTATTATCGGTATGGATGGAGAATATAACATTAAAGGATATGATAATGATCTTAACCGTGCCGAGTTGAGCCTGAAAGCCGAATATAAGATTAATAGTTGGAGTATATATGGCGAATTGATGCAAAACTTTGGCGGTGATAATGACAATACCATATATAATGCAGGCATTAAGTTAGCATTCTAAACTTTTAGTCATTAGTAATTGGGTGTAAGTGATTAGGGGTAGCCTGTCACTCTGAGCCTGTTGAGGGGCATCTGTCACTCTGAGCCTGTCGAAGAGTCTCAATATAGATGTTTCGACTACGCTACCGCTCCGCTCAACATGACAAAGTAGGAAATGTCATCCCGAGCCTGTCGAGGGATCTCTATATAGATGTTTCGACTTCGCTATCGCTACGCTCAACATGACAAAGTAGGAAATGTCATCCCGAACCTGTCAAAGAGTCTCAATAGATGTTTCGACTACGCTACCGCTCCGCTCAACATGACAAAGTAGGAAGTGTCATCCCGAGCCTGTCGAGGGATCTCAATATAAATGTTTCGATTACGCTACCGCTCCGCTCAACATGACAGTAATGAAATTATTTTGCTAAATTAATCTTAATACCGGCATCTCTTAAAATATAAAGCATTTCGGAAAGCCACCTTTTTTCTTTATGGTGCATTCGACCGTCTGCCAAGCAAACTTTAAGAACCTCACGACAAAGATTTTCAATATAATGTGGGCGACTATAATCAAGTTGATCTAAAGCATGGTAAAAATCCGAACTTTTCGGAACAATTCGGCTCAAGTATGTATCCAAATAATTGTGGCTAAGGTTTTGGGCTTGCGGAGCACAGGATAGCATATAGTCTAAAATGATTTTTTCTTTCAGCATGGTATAGTTACCACAGCATGATGCCATAAAAGTAAGAATCACCAAATCAGATTCTATCGTTTCAAAAATTTTATTATCAACAATAGACTTCGAAACAGTGGCTTTGTTATCATCTGTTTTTGTATTTTCAAAATCTGATAAAAAATAAGACATATCACGATAAACTTTTTCTGTACTAAGATCTATGATATCATGGACAAAAACAGCATCAAATATATATGACTTTTTTTTGCGATAAAAATACAGATCCAAAAATATATTATTATCTTTTTTCCATATGTTTTTAACCGCAACATTTTCTTCGTAGATGCGATTATTCTTAATCAGATGAACCTGCATATTATAAAATTTTAGTGACTGACTTTCCATTGTTATCTTTCACCTTTTTGTGAAGAAAAGTATAAATTAGTATAAATTAACGGTCAAGTCATTTGCGTTATAGTGGATAATGTTGTTTTGTCTATTGACAAAAAATATTTATATGCTAACATGCACATCGTTTTAAAAAGGACTATTTTATGAGTAAACTGACAATTAAGAATATATTTTGGGATGTGGATGGTGTTTTAGCAAATCTCAATTATGCTTATTTTAATTTTTTGACTAAACATCCTAAATATGCATCTTTATATCGCACGATTAAATGGACGGATTTGCCAAATGTTTTGCCGATGGATGAAAAATATGGTGCACTAGACCTTAAAAATCATCCAACAATGGGTGACCAAATGGATAAAGATTTTTGCAATAATCCATCTTTTTTTAATAATCGTCCTTTATATGAAGGTGTTATTGAAACTATAAAAGAATTAAATAAGCTTGGTTATCGTCAGTTTACAATGTCTGCAACATACAATGTTGACGCAAAAAAACGACTTTTGAATTTTCTTTTAAGTGAGGTTGCAGATTGTATTACTATTGAGTGTGTACAACATGGCGAATTTATGCATGATACAGCAAAAGAAGACGCTCTAAATAAATGCTTTAAAAAATATAATCTAAAAGCAGAAGAAACTGTTTTGGTTGATGATCGGGTATATAACCAATATGCTGCTATTAATGTTGGAGCCCACCCTGTACGTATGCGCTGTGAATTTACTACGGACCTTCCTGATAAACTAAAATGGATTCCTGAAGTTGAATCTGTTTATGATTTTAAGAAATGGTTGTTAATTAACACAAAAATCAAATAAATATTTTATAATTTATCTAATTTTACAACTGTCAATAGGTATACATTAACAATCTCTCTTTATTTAAAATAAAAATGGTGCCGGTTAAGGGATTTTCTCTTGCTTATAAGCTCATTACATTCGCTAACTCGCTTCGGTCACCGCCTTTATAACACTTGTCTCGCTTCGTTGTCACTTGCTCACAAGTTAACAAAAGCGTAACCTGCGTTGAAAAAAGCCAATTACTTTTGGCTTTTTTCTGCCTCGCCGACCAAAGGTCGGGGATTCAAATCCCCCCCCTTTATTTAAAATAAAAATGGTGCCGGTTAAGGGATTTGAACCCCCGACCCACGCATTACGAATGCGTTGCTCTACCAACTGAGCTAAACCGGCACACTAGACTGTGTTCTACAATACTAATTTCTATTTTTCAAGACTTTTTACAATTTTTATAAAATGTTCGCCTCGTTCCATAAAGTTTTTATAATATCCAAAACTTGGTGCTGTTGGCGAAAACAAAACCAATCCACCGCCCATGCTTTTTAATTTTTTGTACGCAAACTCAACACCTTCTTCTAATGTTTGAGCTTCGAGCAAATCAAACCCCGGGCGCTTTACATATTGCCTTATATCATTGGCAATTTGCGGACCGCATTGAAATAATGTTACAGCCACCCTCACCTTATGATTATGTTCAATAAACTTGGCATACTGCTGATAATCCTGATGATTTTCTATACCTCCCGAAATTATAGCAATATTACAATCAAAGCTCTGCATAGCTCCTATGGCGGCTTCCGGTGCAGTAGAGATACTATCGTTTATAAACTCAACATTGTTAATTATTGCGACTTTTTGCAAGCGATGCGGCAGAGGTTCAAAATCTTTTAAGGTTTTTATTGATGATTTTATATCTAAACCCAAATAATTAATAATACTCATAACACCGGCCAAATTATCCATGTTATGATTGCCGCTTATTTTCAAATCATCTATACTGGCTAATACATCTTTACCATAATACAAAAATTTGCCTTCGGCGTGAAATGTATCCGGTTTGCCATAATATATTATGTTTTTGAGACCAACGGAATATTCGCGAAGTTGAGGATTGTTATAATTTATAATACATATATCATCTGCTGTTTGATTAGCTGCCAAATGAAGTTTATCTAGACAATATTTATCGTGTCCTCCATGCCAATCAGTGTGCACTGAAAATAAGTTGGTAAACATTGATATATGTGGTGATACACTTAAATCACTAGCCTGATAGCTTGAAAACTCACAAACAACATAGTCGCTTTCATCATCAATAATTTCTATAAGCGGTTTTCCAATATTACCACCAAGCGAAACTTTTTTGCCCATTTTTTTCAACATATGATAAAGCATGCTGGAGCTTGTGCTCTTGCCTTTTGAACCACTAATGCCAATGACTTTTGTCTTTTTGTGATTTGTTCTCATTTCCGACAAAAATAAATCAGAACAGGAGGTGATTCTTATGCCCTTGGCCAATGCTTGTTGTAATTCTTTTTTATATATACTCACCCCCGGAGAACGAATAATAACATCGGTATGCGACAATATACTTTCTAACGTAACAGTGCCATCATCGTCATTGTAAACATCTATGTTTTTGCCAATTTTGTGCTTTTGTAAATAAGAAAGTGCAGCAGATCCCTCTGCTCCCTTTCCCCAAATCATGATGCTTTTTTGTTGCAAATCTTTAATCAGCATTTTTCTTGCCCTTTTTTTTGTTTGATGCGTAGAACATGTTTTGTGTTTCTTTAGAAACTTCACTTCCTGTGTGAACTACTATCTGTGCAAATGGTATTTCTATTCCCTCTTCTGCAAAACGCTTATTTATTTCAAAACGGAGATCACTCGGAACTGTCCACCCATTCCATATATCTCCAGTATAACAACGGAGTTCAAAATCCAAACTGCTAGAACCAAAATCTTGAAACAAAACGTATGGTTCAGGCTTACGTAATACTTTTTTGTGACTGTTTGCACATTCTAACAAAATCTCTTTAACTTTTAGAATATCGCTTCCATATGCCACACCAACCTTAATGGTATGTCTTGCCCAGTTATTTCCATGTGTCAGATTTGTAACCGTGGTAGAAAGCAAATCTGCATTAGGAATAATCAAACTAGAACGCCTGAAAGTTTCTATCTCGGTAGAACGAATGTTTATTTGCTTAACCTTACCTTCTTCGCCATTGATGACAACCCAATCACCAACTTTCACCGGACGTTCAAACAGCAAGATGATGCCAGACACGAAGTTGTTTACCACATTTTGTAAGCCTAAACCAACACCAACCGATAAAGCACCGGCAACTAATGCTATATTAGTCAGGTTTCCTCCCATTATTACAATAGCTAATATTCCGGAAGCAACATAACCGATAGAAGCGAATCCGGCGGATAATGAGTGTTTTGTCCCTTCTTCTATTTCTGTTCTTGCTAACAAACCGTTTTCTAACTTTTGGCGCAGATATTTCACAACTGCAATAGAAATGAAAAATGTAACTATGCCTAAGATGATTGACAACAATGAAATCTTGATGCCACCAATGGTAAATCCGCTAAAAATTTTATATACAACGTTGTATAATGTATCTGTTGGAACACCCCAAATAGCAAACAGAACAAAAATCCCCGATAAAACAAGCAATGGGTCAATCAAAAAGCTAAACCAAAAATCTATACGGCGTAAAAAGCCTCGTTTCATTCTAAATGTTTTGAACCAAAACTTTAGAAACAAAACTCGATGCATTACTTCGTGGATTATTTTTCTGAAGCCGCCAATAACCATAATCAGAATGATGGAATATATTATACGGTCGGTAATAAATGCACCTAAATACGGATATCCGAAAACAGACATGCCTAAAATAGCTAAAGCTACTATGGTTGATAAAAGAGTTAAGCTTACCTCTTTGTTTGCGGAATTATCCGTTTCTTCAGATTCTTCAGTATCAAATATTTCTTCATCACTATTTTCCCACATCAAACTGTGCAACACCCAGGCAATACAAAATGCCTTTATGACTGCAGAAATACCAACTAAAAATGTCATCAGCTCAATAGGGTAGTTTTGAACAGTTACAATATGTTGTAAAAACGATATTACTCCAACCAAAAAGATAGATGCATACAATGCTCCGGTTACTCTTTTGGCCTGATTGGTAGAAATATTAATCAGACGCCATTTCTCATTATATGGAGTAAATATTACTCTGCTTGTTGCTCTTCCGACAATAACACATAATGAGTAATATAATACCCCTTGCATTACCGTTTCATATAATCCACCACTCCAAAATTTGCTTTTAAACATCCAAAACAGCAGTGCCCCGATGATTGAAGCCGGAATTATGCCATAAGCAAACCATACCGCAACTGATGCCAATATTTTGCGACCAAAACGAGGATGTTCTATAGAAGGCAAATAACCGAAATTCCGAAGAATAAACCGTCGGACAATAAATCCGAAAAAACCAACAAAGATGATAACTAACAAAACCGGAAATAAATTTAAGCGAACATTATCTTTTGATGTTTGAGAAAGTTTTTCATACCATGGATACGGAGATTTTATAATATCAATAACCAGTTCAAACAACATTTTTGATGAAGCGAAAAACACACTGGGATAAATTATCGGATCACTGCTTTGTAAAAGATTACCCCACAATTCTTTGTTTCTTAAATCAAATACGGCCATATCGATTTCTTCGATACGAGCCAACAACAAATCGGCCTCGGATAAACGAGCTCTCTCTTTGGCAAGTTCGTCCTTGAACTCCTTACGCTTGTCTGCAATGATTTTTACCTCATTACCATCTTCAGGAGCTTGTCCTAATGCCTCAACACGCCTTTCAATAATACGAATATTACTTTCTAAATCTTGTTTACTGCTTTCAAGTTGAGCTCTTTTTTCTCGTAAATAAGCAATATCGTTAACAAGAGTTTGTGAATTTACATTTTCTTTTTTTATATCGGTCGCAATACGAGTAAGCTTTGCACTTATCTCGCTGAATTTTAGAGACTCTCCGATGATGTTCACAGAGGCGTATGTATTGGCACACACAACAACACTTAACAAAACGGATATTACAATGCCCCAAAGATGAAGTTTCTTCATCGGATTCCCCCTTAAATTTTATTTTTTTAACAAATTCAATATAGATAATATGTTATGCGCAGAAGCAGAACGTAAATTATCGGCAACACACCAAAAACTAATACCATTTTCAATGCTCATATCTTGGCGCAAACGACTGATGTAAATACTGTCTTCACCTTGAACATCGTTTAATGTTACATAACCACCATCAACTTGCTTATCAAAAACAATTATGCCTTTTGTTTTTTTCATGCAATCTTTGGCCTGATCAACATCAACTTCTTTAGCAAATTCAACATTTATATATTGAGCAGAACCGATAA
Source organism: Alphaproteobacteria bacterium (assembly GCA_015062285.1). GTDB lineage: Bacteria > Pseudomonadota > Alphaproteobacteria > RF32 > CAG-239 > CAZU01. The sequence continues at coordinate 25,302 of SUUY01000006.1, forward strand.
ATGCCGGAACAACTGCACAATTTGCATGCACCTTGGCATCACCGCCTAATATTTGTTTGGTTTCGGCATTAAAAGCCCACTCACAAATTGTTTCCTCTCCTATAAATTCTCCCAAGTGAGGAATAACGTTAAAAGCTATTTGTTTATGAAAAACATTTTGATCATCTGCCAAAGTATCATTCATAAATATCTTTCTGGTTTGGTTAAATAATTCGTCCATACCGGCTCTGCCGTAAGCTGATGTTGAACTATATGTAGACACGACAATGCGTTTGACGACAAATTGCTGGTGTAGGCTTTGCAAAGGTCGAAGCATTTGAGTTACTTCCGGAGACGGAACAGAGACAACAGATATGTTATCGGGGTTGATTTTATCGTCGTTAAAACCGCTTAAAACCATAGCAACATCAGGATTTCCGGCTGATGATCCGGAAGCATCAATAACTTTAGCTCCTTGCTTGATTGCGGCCGGAATATATTTTTTGGCGATTTCTGCGGTAGTGGTAAAAATAGCAACTTCAACAGATTTAAAATCAAATTGTTCAAGATTTAAAATATCAAGTTCATCATCTTCACCGTAAGAAATCATGTTTCCCATAACCGAACGTGGAGAAACTGCTTGCACATCTTTAACTTTTATACCTTTTTCGGCAAGTAAGGTTAATACTTCTCTTCCTAAATTCTCTTCAACACCAACAACAGCTATTTTTGACATTTTTAAATCCTTTTGCACTTTATGTATTATCATTATTGCTGATACTAGCATTTTTCCATGCAAAAATACAATACCGTTCATACATCAGGGGATAATTTTTTGCATTATCTGTCATCTATTTAGACCTTGACAATCTTGGCTTTTGGCTTATTAATTATATGCAGTTCAAATTTTATAAAAGGATAGAAAAAAATGACAGCGAGAACATTGCAAGGTTTTATGGAGCTCTTACCTGAAGAGCAAATAGTAATGGAAAGAATGAAGTCTGTCATTGCTCATACATACGAATTATTCGGTTTTGCACCTCTTGATACTCCGGTGTTGGAGTTGGCTGACGTTTTGCTCTCTAAATCCGGTGGAGATACCGAAAAACAAATTTATGAGTTTAAAAAAGGTGATACAAACCTCGCCATGCGTTTTGATCTCACTGTTCCTTTGGCAAAATATGTAGCATTGTATCACAATAACCTCACCTTCCCGTTTAAACGCTACCAAATCGGAAAAGTTTATCGCGGAGAACGTCCGCAAAAAGGAAGATTTAGAGAATTTTATCAATGCGATATTGATATAATTGACCGCGATGAACTTAATATTGTGTATGATGCCGAGGTTTTGGCTGTGATTTACACCATATTTAATAAGCTTAATTTACCGGCATTCAAAATATATATAAACAACCGAAAACTCTTATCCGGCTTCTTAGAAGGACTTAATATTGCTGATAAAACTGTTGATGTATTACGCTTGGTAGACAAGATTAAAAAGATTCCTGAGGAAGCTTTTTTGGCAGAACTGAATGATATGGGTTTGCCGGAAGAAAAAAACAAAAAGCTTTTAGATTTTATCAAAATCAAAGGGATAAACAACGAAATTATTGCAAAACTTGAAAATTTTGAAGTTGAAAATGATAATTATAAAACCGGACTTGATGAACTCAAAGTTGTGATAAATCAGGCAACAAACCTAGGTATTAACCCAACAAACATTCAAATTGATTTGAGCATTACCAGAGGGTTGGATTATTATACCGGTACGGTTTATGAAACGTTTTTTGATGAATATCCGCAATTTGGTTCTGTATGCTCCGGCGGAAGATATGATAATCTGTCCAGTGTGTTTATGGATAAGAAATTCCCCGGTGTTGGTATTTCAATCGGTTTGACTCGTTTGTTTGACCAACTTCGCGATAATGGATTGCTTAATATATCAGGACCGACACCAAACAAAGTTTTAGTTATTACCCAAAGCCCTGATTTTGCCGATAAGGCCATTCAGCTGGCTGGAGAACTACGTCGCAAAGATGTTTGTGCCGATGTAATGTTGCGCCAGTGCAAATTTAAGAAAAAAATGGAATATGCTAACAAAATTAAAATTCCATATTTGGTGATTATTGGTGAAGAAGAAGCTAATAATAATACCTTTACACTAAAGAATATGCAAACGGGAGAGCAACAAACTCTTGCTCTTGCAGAATTGATTAATGTTGTGAAATAAAATTTATGATATAATAATTAATATATCGCGAAGTACTCTCTTTCTCCACAAAAGGCTTTGTACATTCCACTGCATGAAGAAACTACTGAACAATCCGTTGTAGATGTACATTTATAAATTGCACTTCCATAAACATAACAATTACCTGCAGTTACAGGCTCATAAGTTCCTTTCGCGGTCATGCTTTTTTTGTGAGTATAATTTGGTGCAGGATCAAGGCCTTCATTGTACTTTCCATAGTTTGTACACATTTCTACAGTATATTGCGCCCCACTTTGATAACCTGTTGTAACTGATATGGATACATCTTTTTTTCCATTGCTATCATAAAACGCAGCTAAACGACCGATAAATTTACCCGATGTACCTCCTGACCAATAGATACATTTATATATGCCATTTTCTAATGCTAAGAAACCGGGAGCATTCACTAAACCAGAAGAACAACCAGACAAATGTTGACTTTTGCATTCTTCGCAAACTCTACCCGCATAAATATATGCATTTAAAGAACTATCTGAAGATACCACAGAAGGTATCTTAAACCATTCTGTTGCAAGAGTAGAATTGGTATAACCATCCAGAGCCTCAGTTGTCATTCCAATCTTTGCAAATAAATCAGGATAAACAGCGGGAGAATGTACCAAACCATCAGCCTTAATCCAACCTTTGGGCGGCTCTATATTTGTAGGAAAATATGCTATTCTGCCGACATCATTCATGCCAAGACATTTACCTTTAGTTGTATCATATTGACACACATTATATTCTCCGGGGCATTCAGCAATAGTATCTGTAAAACCGAGATCTTCACAAGAAGTAGTATCACATGAATATTTTGTCATGTCAAAAGGACAAACTGTATATGCTCTGCCACTACATTCACTTTCCGTTTTGCTGTACCCCAATGCTGCACAATCCGGTGCAGGTCGACACGTTTGGGCATATGCTTCTAACGTTATCAAGACAGAAGACGTAATTGCAACCGGTAATACAAATTTCATAAAACCCTCCTTCATTATCTATCTAGTTCCAGTATAACAAAGGATTTTTTTCTTGTAAACAAATAATCACATCGGATTGACAAAATATCACAGATACCACATATCAAATAGCGCAATTACGCAAAAGTCATGGCTTATTTGTGACTACCTTGAAAGTGATGACAGCTTCATATATGGTTTTATTTTTTTGCCATTTGTTTAGTTTGTTTTTGTGCAAACATATTTTGATAAGAGGCATGTAGACCGGAAACTACTTTTTTGAAGTTTGCTAAATTTGTGCCGCTTAAATTTTCACCAGTAGAAGCTCGAATGGTTCGAGGATTAACACGACGACCGTTTTGAATAACCTCATAGTGCAAGTGCGGACCTGTTGATCTACCTGTACTACCGACATAGGCAATTACATCACCTTGCTTCACCCTAACTCCGGGACGAATTCCTTTAGCAAATCTTTGTATATGGCCATAAGCTGTTGAAAATTCGGAGTTATGGCGAATCTTAATATAGTTTCCATATGAACCATTGTATTTTGCAACTTGTACAACACCGTCACCGCCGGCAAAAATCGGGGTTCCTCGAGGAGCGGCATAGTCAACGCCCCAGTGGATTTTGTGGCGACGCAAAATCGGATGAAAACGTTTGCCAAATGGTGAGGATATTCTGGCATTTCTCATAGCCAACGGTTTTTTATCCAATGTCTTTTTGAGAGCCATGCCTTTTTCATTATAGTAGTCCACTCTGCCATTTTTGTCTTTGAAACGATAGAGAGCAATTTTATCTTTGCGCAAAATTAAAGCGGCATATAAAACATCTCCCGACTTTACAACTTTACCATCAGAATCGATGTAGTTTTCATATATAATTTCAAACTTATCACCTTTGCGTATATCTCTATTAAAATCTACACCATAAGAAAATATAGAAATGAAATTGTGAACAACACGGTTTGGCACGCCTTGATTTTGCATGCTCACAGACAAAGGACCGCTGATCTCACCTTGGGCACTATTTACTTCTTTTATCAGCTCTTGTTTTTGATCTGTTACATCATATTGATTCTGCTCATTGAGAATCGCAACAATCTTTTGCCCAACAACCGGCTCAATAACGAATCTGTTAAGACGAACAATTTTTCCGGTTTGATTCTGGATTGTGACATTTGCTTTTAGCTTTTGCCCCACTCTAAGATTTCTGGGGTCATAATATTCTTTGATATCGTAAAACAAATTGTTTGCTTTATTGCGATCTAAACCCAATCCGGAAAGAATTGAAATGAGTGTATCACCATTTTTAACGGTAATTTCTCTGTCTTCCTTCTTTTGACTAACCAGATCATTAACCATGGTAAAAAGTTGGCGAATATTTTCGGCAGTATCTTCCGGATAGATAGATTCCGGAACATCTATATGATTTGCTATTTCTTTTTCGATAAGTAAAAAGTTTGTAGTTTCATTTGGCGATACAGAAGCAACAACTTCGTTATTATTTGCTAAGGAAAGTACAAAAGCAATCACAACAGCAAAAGCATAACATATAGTAATCATCTTTTGACGATTACGACGCTTAATACTAACTCTAATATATTTGCCTAATTGCATTTTTTATCCATATTATTTACACAAACTGTTGCGAATATATCTGTTTATTGATCAAATATAAAGATATTTATGGTATATATGTGTATAAATCGGTATTATAGAGCAGAACTATAAAAAAAATTTTAAATAATTAAAAAAAATACTTGCTTTTATTTTTTTTGTTAGTTATAAGGATACTCGCTGTTGGGGGTGTAGCTCAGTTGGTTAGAGCGCCTGCCTGTCACGCAGGAGGTCGCGAGTTCGAGCCTCGTCACTCCCGCCATTAAAAAAGCCTCCTTCATGGAGGCTTTTTTAATGGCTTGGAATGTCGTGCTCGACGAGCGAAGCGAGTTCGGTTAACGAGGCTTGCGGAGTAAAGCCGAAGTTAGAATGCGAATGCAATGAGCAGACCCTTTAGGGTACGCAATGCGAAGCGTGCGTACAACCGAGGAACGACCTCCGATTTGTAGCCTCCTTTGTGGAGGCTTTTTTTATAGTTAAAACCCCCATGTCTGACGTAGAACCCATATTTTACAATATGTTCGAACTCACTTCTATGGCTTTAATAAGTTTCATTATTTTTCCAGATACAAATTTTATTTGCAAAGACATCAAAAATGTGGTATGTTAATAGGTGTGAAGATATTATTAAACCTTTTAGATTTTTAGAATTAAATAACTATGTACGGAAAGTATATGGAAGAATTAATATTTGTTTGAGAGCATATAATATGCGGAGTGAGGAATTAACCTTGCGGCGATTTTATCGTTGGACTTGTTGCGGAATTGTCCCCCTTGTGTCGATAGATATAAGTTTTTAAAAACCCAAACAAAATTTATTTATGAAGTATAAATGAAGTATTTGTGTTATGATATTCAAAATTTCTAAATTTATAAAAAAATTATGATTATGAAAAATGCTAACAATAGCAACAGAACAGTGAACGCAGAAGTTCAAGAGAGATTCAAATCTGCATGCTATGCATATTATGGTATCTCTCGAGACGGATATACTCCAATAAAAGCTCGAATCGACCTGTTATCCCTCCTGAAGCAGGAGGAGTATGTTATTGACACCAGTTTCGAGCTGGTGTGGGAAAAGACCTATCTTGGGCCATACCCAAGTGAGGACTTCACCGTAACTAACAGACTAGAGCTGTTAGAAGCGTTCAAAGAAGATGAAGAGATCTGCAAACTCATAGAAAATATGCGGACTCTTTATAAAGAGTACAAGCTCTTGCATTAGTTCAGGCACGACAAAGCCATCTGCAGGCTGATCATGTCCTTTTTTCGAAAAGAATAGGATCTAAAAAGCACGTCTTATAAAGAGACGTGCTTTTTATATATAAATGGTATTTGAGGATATTTTACTATAAAATCATTTGGTTTGTGGTGAACCTGATTATAATATAACTTATAATCTCCGGCAACTGCTTTTGCCTCCATGTCTGACGTAGAACCCTTAGGTTATATATAAACTTGCCATATACCTGTGCGAATCAAATTAGCAATACGTTTTGCTCGAGTTTTGGTTTCTTTGGCATATTTACTATTTAAGCACTCTTGCGATGCTAAATTAAATTTTCCCAATTTCAGAGCATAGAGCATATTTTTAAATTGCAGAAGACCGCCGATACCTAAATTAAATGCCATATCAAGCAAAGCATATTGTCTTTCATTGTCTAATTTTTTCCAAAATGAAATTTTTTGTTCTAACTGGTTTTCGAATCTGTAAATATCATTGCGCAATAAGTACAGTGCGCATTGTTTTGTAATGCCATGTTCCCAATCCCCAATAACTTTTCTTTCTTCCTCTGATATGGGATTGGAATCTAAGTTTCGGCCAACTCCGATTGTTTGTTTTCCCTTGGTACAATAGTATGGGTTTAGCCTTAATCCTTCGTGTAGAATCAGGCGTTTTTCGACTTCGGATATATCAATCATTGTTATCCTCCACGAATATTCTTCTGAGAACAGAATAAGCTCTATGAGCTACGTATATGAATATGCAAATATTTATACCTAATGTAATCAGTTGGTTGAACAGCTGAAAATAATCGAGTATGAATGTTACAACCGCGCTACCGGCAATTTTGGTATCTTCGATGATTTGTTCCATTGTGTGTGTCCTAAAAAAAAGGAGCCTAAAGGCTCCTTATGGTTGGTTATTACGAATATGGATTTTCGCTTTTAATCCTGTTTACTTGATTTTCTATTGCTGAAAGAAGTACTTTTTCTTCATCTTCGGCAAATAAATTAAAAGTTTTTTTGCGGATATACTCACTCATCAAAGGGTCAACACTATCTCGATATGATGAAGCTCGTATTTGCCTTATTTCTTCATTTGTAGGAAGGGGCTTTGGAGGGAGTGTCCCTTCAACATACCATTTTCCATCATAGCCTTGAACATACTTTTCAGAGGTTTTTTCATAGCCAAACTCTGCCCAATCCTCAAGTCTTTTGCGGTTTTCTTCGCTATCTTCCCAAGTGGCACAGGCAATAACCGAACCATTTTCTTTGCATACAACATCAAAAGTTTTCATAGTCTTATCTCCTTACAATGCCCAAAAATAAAAACGACATTCGCCCAAGCTACCGCCATAGGCTTTGACAACATCTCCTTTACTAAGAGGTAGAAATACATTGCTTACTGATGATGTCCAACCGCTACCGCCGTCAGTAGTGGTACGACCAACAATAAGGTCATTTACTCTTATCTGACAGTTTGCTCCTTTAGATGTGATTATGGCATACCCTTGTGACGGAGCTGTATAAGTAGAATCTTGTGCCCAAGTCCCTCCGTCCGATACTCTTACTGTTGGGCTTGCATAATTTATTCCGAAAAGTTTTTTTCTAACCCAAGATGTCGTTGCAATATCAGCATTGTTACTATTGGCATCAGGATCATTATTTACTCTACATCTGAATTTGTTGTTATCTATTCCGCTTTGCTCAATAAGGAACGGATATTTGTTTCCGTTATCAAAGCGAATAAGAAGTTGATTTACACCATTGCTTGTTGCTTGAAACAGCTCTATTCGGGAACCCTCTGTTGCATCAGCCAATGCCAAATGACTGTTTTGGCCGTCTTGGTTATGAATAACTATATTATCTGTAAAAGTCTTAACTCCGTTGACTATTTGGTTTCCGGTGTTTTTAACAAATTGATCAGGATTGATATTATCAGCTATTTGTGCAGATATTAGGGCACTATTAGCAGCTGAATCTGCAGAATTTGATGCTGATACTTGGCTATCTCTTGCTTCTGCTGCAGAACTTGAAGCTTCTTCTGCTTTTAATACTGAAACAGCTGCCTGCTCAACTGCTTGTTGTGCAGAATTATCAACCATTATTTGTTTTTCTGCAGCATTAGAATTAAATATTGCTATGGCATTGTTTGCATAATCAGTAATTGCCGGTTTGGTTTTATTATTCAAGTAGTCATCAATCTGAGGTGTAGCTATATTATCTATTACTTCCGAAACAATTGGTTTGGCATAATTATCAATATAATTATTGATTTCCGGTTTAGAAACATGTTCGACATAGTTTTCTATTTCTTTTTGTCCTGATTTTATATACAAAAGAGAAACGTCTACTTCTAAGTTTATTTCATCTTGATAGTATATGTTTATTTCACTGCAATCATTGATATTAGTAATAATTGTTTCCATATTTACCTCGTTATTTGATCAGTTATTCTTAAAACACCAACTTTGTTTACATCTGCCGGAAAAATCGTGTTAATACTTCCATCCGGAGTTGATAATTCTATATCCGTAAAATAATCACCTGCCTGGATATTTGTGTCATTTGGTGTTAGCACCAAAGCAAATTTTCCATTCGCAGAATCTACCTCTGATGCCAGTTTGCTTAATACAACATTTCCATTGTCATCTCTTGCTTGCATGTTTATAGATGAACCATATAAATTGATGTTTTGATGTGATATCTTAAGTTGAATTTGAATAGTAAAACTGTCACCCTGTCTTATTTCGATAATATTTGCATGAGGTATAATGCGTCCTGTCATTTTATTTCTCCTCTTTTACTTTAATAAAGTAATTTATTGCTTGGTTGATTGGGGTAACATGTTGGCTTTTTCCATAGATAGAGTTTGAACGAGATGCATCAAAACTACTGATACCAAATTTTGTATCTTGATCATTACCTCCATCAAATTTTGCAGCAGTTGCATCACTTCCGTTGTTTGCAAAAACACCTGTTACTGCCTTAGAATTTTCTCTACCGCCAACAACATTACCGGTGATATTAGGCAAACCTTCCGCCTGCGTTGTATATATATCTGAAGCCGAGTCTCCACCAAATCCACGCAAGAATTTGCCTCTATAATCCGGTAAATTAAATGTTGTTGTGCCATCTCCAGTACCGAACTTTGTACCAATCAGACTAAACAAATCGGAATATGTAACACGACTAATAGCCTGACCATTGCACAAAAACCAATTATCATGGTTGGTATTCTTTACTGATGCTTTAATATCACCTATTTTCCATAGCTTATTCAATAACTCTGTGAGTGTGCTGTTTTGTTCCGAAATAGATTTTTCCAGCTGGGCACGATTTACGGCATCATAATCTGCTGTACCATCGGCCAAATTTTTTACTTTATAGCCGGACATATTCAAATCGCCCTTGAGTGCCGATCTGCCGTCTCTAAGCATACATTGGCTTAAACCTTCGGCAAAATTATCGTCTTCGGCGTCATGATGATCTGTAACAATATCTATATCATTAATTCGATCATCTTCCCAATTATGTAATCTGGTAAAATTTCCTTCGCTATCAAAAGGCATTATATTTCTCCTATAAAAAATTAACGACAAAGTTCTAATTCTTGCCGTAACTTATCTATTCTTCCCAACCATTCCCATGTATTTATGTGTGAATGGTAATCATGTTGTTCCAATTCTGCCGCAACTTTTGCTCCTGCTATCGGATATGTCGGACAATGGTTATAATTCACCCTTGCGCATGAGGCTAAGCAAAGCATCTCTATTTGCATTAGGGCGAGAATGAATTTGTGCTTTTTTTTGATCAACATATTTAATAACCTCTATTTCTTTGGTGATAATTTTGGTTTGAGCTCGCATGTTACCCAAACAGAAGCTTAGGAAACAAAGCAAAAATATTATGCTTAATTTGACAATCACCACGATGTCCCCACAAGCAAAATAAAGGCCTTGGCTACTTTTTCTACAACATCAGGATTTTGAAATGAAAGAATAGATACTATTATTACAGCTAAAAAAAACACAAAAAATTTACATTTTTTTTGCATTTATACTCCTAATAAAATAAAAATGCCGCTTTTTGATAAAGCGGCATCTTGCTACAATATAAAATTTTCTATGAATATGCTAAGATTATCATTTGGCTTGCGTATATCGTAAGTAATCGCAAAATAAACAACCAAAGCATTCCTAAAATAATTACACCCCAAATCAGTTTCCAACCGGCCTGAATATTGCCTCGTTTTTGCTGAATATAGTCATATACAAACCAAACGCCTTGCTCCAGTATATATATAACAAAAAGAACAAAAAGGTTGATAATTATATTATGATCTTTGATGAGTTGCGGAACAGTAAACAATGTTCGCAAAAAGGCTGTTGCGATATTAGCCAATATCCATGGTGTTTTGATATTAAAATCAAATCTTTTTACCAGATACAAAAACAAAGATCTGATTACACCGGTCAATGCCAATATCCCAAGTAATGTCAACATTAAACTATGCATTTTTTCCTCACATAAATACAAACCTATACGAGTATGCTAATATTCATTTATTTAGTTGTCAAACATATATGTACATCTATTAAAGTAATTTTAACGGCATGCAAGAGCATAATTTACTTTCATGAAGCCACTTTCATCAACAAAAACAGCCATAGGATTGTGATATGCTACATCTTGAGCCAAAAGACCGATTTGAGGTATATTATCACCCTTATAGGTATATAAATATACCGGCAATCCATTATACAAACGACCAACTTCTACAATATTTTGCTTAAGATCTTCATCTGAAAACATTGATGCCAGTTTTGCAACAGATGTTAAGGCTGACATACCGCTGCTTAGTCTGGCATCTTCGTTCATTGTCTTGTTTTGAGCTATGCGACTATCAATTTTATTGGCAATACTATATTTATCCATAGCAACATCATATCCGCTTTGAGTATTTTGCAACAATGATGATATTTCCGATATAGGAAGCATACGAGCTGAATTTTGGAAATTTCCGGCAGCAATTTGATTGCTGAGATTATTGGAATAAGCATTTTGACCGGCAGAAATGCTATCAAATGCAGCTTGTACATAAGCATTATTTTGTTGGGCCATAAGATTGTTCATTGCCGAATTATAAGCCTCACTTCCGGGGCTGATACCTTGATTTTGCAATCTGGTTTCAAGCTGACGTTGCTGAGATTCAAATTGCGGGGCAATTTTGCTTACGGCATTTTGATATGTTGCATTTTCAATTCTTTTGGCTTCATCATCAGATACATTTACAGAATAAATATAATCCGGACGTTCTGAGAGTTGTGAACTTAGTTGGTTTCCTAAGCTTGCCATATTTTTATATGCATTATCTGCTTGTGAAGTGTCATATTCGTTGAGATATTTTAATATGTCTTTTTCTGATCCGTAAGCACTGGTAGAATTGTTGCCGACACCCATAAATTTTCCGATACTTTTTGCCATTTTTTTCTCCTTAATTACAAATTAAATTCTTCTTTTAGTATTCCCATAATGATAATATCTTCGTTGTTATCACCATATTTTCTTAAGATTCCTTCGGGTTTAAAACCCAGTTTCAATGCCAATTTTTGACATTTGTCATTGGCTTTACTTGTCATTATGCTAATTCGTTTGCATTGATAAAAATCAAATGCCAGCAGAAACATAAATTTTAAGATACGTTTGTTGCACCATTTTTTATCTGTGGTATATAGTGTCCACCATACGTCTTTACCAAAACGAAGATTGTGGTATATCAATCCTCCGATTAATCTTCCGTTATGTACAAATCCGATGGTTTGATGTGCTCCAATCCAATCTGTATCGATATTTAGTCCTTTGCATATCCAACGGGTTATTGCTCCGGAGGAATCTCCGATAATCTTACAATATGTTACTTCCTTGCTCATATCTGAATCCTGTATCAAACCATTCTATAATATTTCCTTTGGTTTTGGTCTTAAACACCACACTGGCCTTAAAACCTGTGGCTGAATTTCCGATCCATTGGTTGCGGATTTTGCCTTTTAAGGTGGCCCATTTGGTGCCGATAGGTCTTTTTAAGCATGACCAACCGGCATTTTCCCATTTGGTGATTCCTCCCGACCCAATAGTCTCGGCATAAGATACTTTGCGTTCTTCAAAATCCATATTGGTATAAACAACCAAAGCATATTTAGTTGATGATTTAGTTCGAGGATTTATCAGTTGAATGCGTTTCAGATTTGGATTTCCCAAATTTGAAAATGCTTGTTCTACAACTCCGCAGATGTGTGCTCCATTATCAGAATATCCTTCATCAAACAAAAACACTCCATTATCGCCGCCAAAATATATTCTGTCGCCAAAGCTTCCCCAGCAAAATGACCTGATGCCGGTAAACCTGCACCAAGATCCACCATTGAGGTTTACAACATGCTGCTCAAATTGTTGAGATACCGGAACATTAAAAATGGCGTATCCGCCTCTTCCATATATAATTCCTTGCCAGCCAGATTTATTTTTGCCGTTTTTGGTGCGTTCTAAAACCAATCCTCTGATTTTATCTGAAAAAGAAATTTGCGAAGCGTTGGCTTTGTCTTGTGACAATGCTTTAGAAAGCGGAACATATCCGTCTTCGGAAATAATCACAACATCACCCTGATATTGTAAGGTACAACGATATCCTATCGGACGGCTCATTTGATAAACACCTTTTAAAAACCAATCATCAGAGTTTGACGGATCATTACCGCTGTATACCGCAACTTCACCTTTTGATGTTATAAATACCGTTAGGTCATCAACCCCTTGGCCGCCGTCTTGAGTCCAAGAAGCAACAGATATAAGCTCCCCGCCACACTGAAAAATCGAACTCATGTCAAGTTTTGTAAGAGTTCCTTGTACTTCTCCAACTCCTTGTGAATACCATACTGAAAGAGATCCTTTTTCAACAAAGAAAAGTCTTTGTTTACTTACGGCAACATTAATTAATTTTTCAGCATGAAGATTATCTCCTTCAAAAGCAGCATCACACCAACAATCTTGTTCATTTTCATCAATATAAAAAGTCTGAGGTTTATCTTGCCCGTTTACCAATATCAGACGATTGCGAAACTGAATATATTGCCATTGATTATTGCCAAAACCATCTTTGATTTTTTTGATATTGTTTTTGCTGGTTATATCCCAAACATTTCCACCGCCAAAAGCAAAAAAACGATTGAATGCCGGACGAGAATATTCAGCCAAAGTTAATATCTTATAATCGAGGTTGGCATATGTAATATAGCCTTTGCGTAGGCTTACTTTAGTATCACTCGGCAAATAATTATCCATTACAACGGCATCAATTTCTGACATTGTATCCAAACTGTCCCGAGCATTCAGTCCGCCGGTTGGTGCCGGAAGTGTATAGTTGGCTGAATTATTATTACGATTAGTTACTTTTTGCCGCATTGATTGTAACTCCCCAAAAATCTTGTTCTAAATCACAGCCACACAGTAGAATATCTTTTGTTGCCAAACCCGTGGCAAATCGGCTCTTTACTTCACGCTCATATTCATTATATTCTTCTTCATAGGGCATTCCGTTGCGACGATACCACCGCCATACAATCCCTTTTTTTACTAAAAATTCATCAAATATCGGAATATCGGTATTTTTTGTAAGAACAGATTTTTCTTCACCTAAAGCCTTTTTAGATCCATCAAACACAATATTTGACGATCTGTATTGAAAAACAATTTTTAAATTACCGTTCGGGGGAGTTAAAAATTTTATCATACCGTTTTGAATTTTGAACTTGAGGTTTAGAGACGGACAATGAAAATATTTTTCTCGCATCCATTGTTCGGGAGTTATTGATCCGATAATTTTTTCTGCCGTATCTTTGATATAAACCGTGTTATTAATCAGACAATAAAAATCAGGACAATATTCTTTGAGCCAATAGCAACTTTTTCCCTGAATCGTGTAAATTTGACCTTCTTTGGTAAGTTCTTGCCAATCACCATAGCGAAGTAAGCTGTCTAAGGTATCTTTGGCTACACTTAAAAAAATAGCCTCCTGTTGACTATCCTCATTAAACAAGTCTGCCGGTTTTTGAGTGGCTACCAAACTGGCAGCTTCTTGACATATTTCTAAAATATTTTTCATTCTCAGTTTCCTCTTTTATGTAGGGCTTTTCGCAAACGATAAATTTCTTCTTCCTGTTGTTTTAAACGATATTGGTATTGTTCTTCTTTTTGATGCCAATCAGCAATTTGTTTGTTTCCGGATGCTTGTTCGGCAAATTTTTGTGCAAGCTTTTGCTCTTTGGATATGCCCAATGATTGGGCTTTTTCTTGGCTCAAATTTGCTAATGCTTCTACCGTAAAAATGCCCCTCACCTTTAGAGTGTCTATCTCTGCCAGTGACAAAAACGCAAACTGCTCCAACGGTGTACCTTCTGCCACTTGCTTTTTAGAAAGCAGATAACGTGCATACTCTTGCGGAAAACGCTTTTTTTTGTCCTCGTTTGCCGGTTGATCAAAAACTTCAGAATTGTTATCTTTAATTCTGATTTTGCAAAAACAGACATTTTTAAATATAGGAAATCCTTGTGCATCTATATCATCTGTTTTGATACTTCTATCATAAAACCGGGCACTTACACCTTCCTCGGTTGAGTGATTTTTGGTCAAGCTTTCAAATGCCGAAAAATCTATATCCATAGCCAATCTCTCCTTTGTAAATGAAAGCCCTCTCAAAAAATTGAGAGGGCTCATGTTTATATAATATATTATTCAGCAGTTTTGTTGATCAAAACACCTTGAAGTGCTGCATTAGACATTGTCATATTGCCGGCCCAACCGATGATTTTGTATAAGGCATCTTGGTTTACGGCCATACGCTCACCACCAATAACTTTCATGTTGCGATCTTTGTGATGACGCAAGTAAATATAATCTGTATTTAAGAAATAGATTTTATCTTCCGGACAATTTCCGCCTTGTCCGCCATCACAAATAAGATCAGCACCTTTGAATCTGATAGTTGTAAAACCGGCTTCGGCAAGCTTATTATCTGCATAGCGCTGTTGCGGAAGCAATGTTGATTCGTACATTCCATAAATATTATTTCCACATACAATCAAGTCGGGTTTATCGGTACCGCGGCACAATGACATATACATTTTATCCATTGCGGAATGAATATTATCTGCACTCAGAGCCTCTGACATTTGTGTAGACTTGTTACGCCAAAATTCGTTACCGGTTGCTGCACGGTCAATTCCGCCAACAACACCGGTTGAAGGACTATCTGCCACTAACAAAGCAAGACCGCCAATCTCTTTACCGGACGATCCGGTTCCGTCGCCATATACAGCCGCTGACATTTTGTTGCCCATGGTTTTGATTGCATTTTCAACACGTTTTTCAAACAAATCCAAAACCTGTTCTTTGCCGGCATTTTTGAGCAGGTCTTCACCTGAAATAGCAACCGGAACGGCACAAAGTTTAAGGCTATATTCAGCAGCAGTAAAAAGCTGTTTTGGTGTGTAGCTAATGGTATCATATCCGGAATACCATGTCATATCTCCCTCTCCATATTCCAGTTCTTCAACAATTTTTGAACCACCAGAAACCGGACGAATTTTGCCTTTTGATTTAAGACGATTGAGCAGTGCATTGTTGGTGCTCATATTGTCAGCCAACTTACCTGCTCTTGATGTTAAGGTAGTGGTTAATACATCATCAAAATTAATATTTCCCATTTGTGTAAATTCCTTTTTTTATGTAGTTAAAATATCAGTTATCATATTCGGCCATTTTCATTTCCAAAACTTCTCGGGTTGAAAGCTTGGAAAGATCTTTGGTCGGATTTTTTCCTTTGAGAGCAAACGAAGCTTCGTGAGCTTTTTTGCTTTCGGCAATTTGCATGGCATCTTTTGCTTGAGCTTTGTATTCAGATACAAAACAGTCAAATTTTTGACTTAATTCATTTAGACATTCCTGAAGTTTTAATAAATCTTCCGTGGGCGATGCTACCGAATCTAAAGACACATCATAGGCCTTGGCCAAAATGTGCAATGTTTCAGCCGGATTTGTTTCTAGCGAATCATCTATTTTTGCCATGGTTTCGACCCAATCTTTAGCTTGCTTTATGCCCAATTTTCCTAAACGTTCGGAACGATCGGCATAAAACTCATCAAGCCATTGGTGTCGATTAAGTTCATTATTCAGGCGAGAAAAACCACGTTCAATTTCACTTTCTCTTTCGTGCAAATATTTTCGCATTTCAGGTGAAAGAGACTTAAACTGTTCGGCAAACTCCTTTTTAAAAGAACGAGGAGCGATCAAATATTTTTCTTCTTGATCGCCCCTTGCTTCTATCATTGCTCCTGAATTTTTTGTTATTTTATTTTTTTTGTGTTCGAGTGCATTTTTAGCAGCTCGTTCATATTGACGTTCGAGTTCTTCTCTTATTTCATTGCTCATTTCCAAATACTCCTTTTATAATTGTGAATGAAGTCAGAAAAAAGTTCTTTTCTCTGAGCTTTTTCATTATTCCTACGCCTTGATTTCAAATAGGTTTCAGAATAATCGCTTGTAAGAGACAAATCATTGTCTCGTAAATATTTATCGAGTTGCCGGTTTGAAGTCACCTCAGACCCGTCAGGCAGCTTTAGGCTGTCTGTCCATTCTCTTGTGAAATACATAGATTGTTCTTTCTTGATGTAAAAAAACCCGAGGGACTAGCCTCGGGTTTTAGTTTTATTTGTAACCGTTGTCATAATTTCGTTTTCGTATTTTGGCATTGCGAATAACTATGAAAGTCATAACTAAAGCTAAAATACTAAAAAAAATTGGTCCTTTCCAATTTTTAGGATAGTAAATAAACCACATTACGATTGCGTAAAAATGAAAAAAAATAATGGTAATCCACCCCGGAATAAACATAAATTTCCACCAAGGTTTGCCTCGCATATCTCTCTTACTGAAATATTCTTGGTCATCTTCTTCTGAGGCTTCATCATACCATAGCTTTAAGTGTTCTTGTCCTTGCGGGATAACCTCTGATATCTTGACAATTGCACATAATACAAGTGATGCTATCAATATTGAATTGGCAATTTGCTCGTCACTTAATTTTGATAAATTAAATACCAAAACAACTGTTATGATACAGGCGATAAAATTATTCAGAACATATAATCCATATCGGGAAAATACTCGCCCCAGCAAAGGACGAGTGATTAAACTCACAAAAAATGCTCCCAATTGGGTTATTAATGTTC
Source organism: Alphaproteobacteria bacterium (assembly GCA_015062285.1). Taxonomy (GTDB): domain Bacteria; phylum Pseudomonadota; class Alphaproteobacteria; order RF32; family CAG-239; genus CAZU01. Next base: position 42,622 of record SUUY01000006.1, read on the forward strand.
GTAATGCTTGCATAACTTATTTTCTTCCGGTTCCAATATCAAAAAAATACCAAAACTCATAAATTATGTCAATCAATCAATTTACATACATTTATTTAGGTGTTGCTCCTTTCTTGATGTAAAAAAAAACCCGAGGAATTATCCTCGGGTAGCTATTGCTTAGTTGTTTGATAAGTTATTTTGATCTTCTCGCCATTTAATTTTACGAAGCACATAAAGTTCATCATATGTATATTTATACAAACAAATTTGTCTGGTATACTCTTGAGTGTATCTTAAACAAATGTCAGTAATATTCTTATGCCAATTCTCATAACTGTATTTCCAATTATTTTGTTTTTCTAGGCTTTGGTAGTATAACTTAATTTCATTTTGAAATCTGCTCACCATATTTGATAAACACAATACATCATTTTTACAGCTGTTTTTAATATCGTAATATTCATCGGTATCAAAAGAATAATTATCAATTTTTATTTTAGGAATAGTATAAAAGATATTTAGCCATACCAAAAATATACCCCATATAACTATCTTGAAAAATTTTGGAACAAAACAACCAACTAATGAAACCAATATAAATAATCCTATAAGCCTATAATACTCAAATTGCAAATATTTATCTGCTGTGGTAAATACTATGCTACACAATAAGATAAGTGCTACAATCCATACTATGAATAATAACCTTTGATATTTTTTATTGTGCAATGTCATCTGTTTTTCCTTCAGATATCAACCAGTTATAATAACATTGTTTTTCTCTAACATTGTTTTCTTTACTCTGAGCATATGTATATGTTTTTTTGTGGCATAATTCTTTTCCTATTTTTTTATATATAATATTATGAGTATCTACTTTATGAATTGCCATATCATAACAAATTTCTTTATTTTTATTTTCATATATACACAAAGTAAGTTCTTCATCATGACCTAATATTTTAGTTTGTACCATAAATATTATCTGATATTTTAGAGGTAAAAACAAATTGGCAATAATTATTATAACCATAATTGGAACTATAATTAATATCAGTTTGCGAGAAAGGTAGATTTCCAGCAAAAAAACAATGATTGACATTGCACATATAATTATGATGAAACCAGCCCACCTATTATCTATCGTTACAAAATCATAATTTCCTTGTATGAAATCGGATAATAAAAATATTGAAAACGAAAATACGATGGTAATAGCTGCTAAAGACAACCATAATATATTACTAAAAACAGAAAATATCATCTTCATATAAACCTCAGAATGATATTATATAATTATAATTTAATTTTACAATAGATTTTACCTTCTTAGGTAGCGAGGATAAATTTTTGAAATTAAATCATCACAATCATCATCGGGATTATTATATCCTAAATATAATCCTCTACCATCTGCATATAAATCTTTTGCACTATCAACTAAAATATCTGCCAGACTTTGATATTTGTTATTACCCTTTATGTAGTCTCCGGTTTTGTTGACAATATCATTAATTTCTTTTCCCACACCCATTGCGGCAATGGTTGCGGCTCCTACCAAACCCGATTTTGCACCTTCACAGCTTATGTATGCATGTTTATATTTATCATTATTAATTGTATTATCTTGATTAAGCGGGGTTTGGATATCAGTATCCGGAATTATGGCATCATCATAAACTTGTCTTAGCCATTCTCTACGTTTTTTTTGTTCTTCTTCATCTTCTCCCCACATGTTTGTATAGCGGTTGTCTCTCATTTGTTGCTCCTTTTGTTATACAAATTCTACCATGATCTGTTTGTAAGTTTCCGCGTCTCCGGTTTTGTTTTTATTTTTATCTCCCAACAAAGCCAAAACCTTAGCTTTGCCCAAAGATGCAGAAATTGCCGCCGTAGCAGATTCATTACGAACGGCAATAGTTCTGGCTTCTTCCAACTCTTCTAAAATGTCTTCGAGGGTCAACTTCTTTTTGGGCATATCCTAAAATCCTTTTACTTTGCCGGTAGAAATGTTGGTGTTGATTTTTTTGGGTTCTACCGGAATAGGTTTTGCCTCTTTAATCACTACCGGATCAAGTCCTTTTGCTTGTTTTTTTCTTTCATCGGCAAGTTGCTGTAATTTTAGCCCGGCCTGAAAATTCATCTCTTGCATAGTGAGATTGGCTTTATTTTCTTCAGCCTTTTCTTTTATATCCAGCTCTCTGGCTTTAAGCTGATTTTTTTCTTTTTCGATATTTAGTTGCTGTTGTTGCATTTCAATTTGCGGGTTTGGCTGTTGAGTTTCCGGTTTGCCTAAATCTGCCTCAAGCGATGCAAAAACTTTTTCAATAACTGCCTCAAAAGGACGGGCCTTAGGCAAAGAGGAGCATACGCTTTCTATCATGCTGCGATATAGGGGCAATAATAACGGCTGTTGGCTTACCACACTAAAAGCACCGGAAATAAGATCATTAAGTGACTTTATTCCGTTTAGGGTCTTTTCGGCCTCAGCTTCTGCATTAAAAACATTGTCATTTTCAATCTCTAAAATCATACCTCGCATTTTTTCATCTTTTAGCAAGGTAACTGCGGCTTGTGCTTCTGCAAGCACACGTTGATCTTCAGGCAAAAATTCCAATAGAGTGGTGGCAGAAAATTGTTCGCAAATAATTTCGGCCTTAATTGCAAACAGATCTTTAATAAAGCGTTGCATATCATTTTGGCGGTCTTGATTACGCAAGGTGCCAAAGTTTGTTTTTTGCACTACGGCAGTAGCTGTTTCTTCTGCTTTGGAGTTTCCTCGCATAATATCTGAAACTCCGGTAACCTCATATATTTGACTGATGATGTCTTGCCTTCTTTGAGCCAATTGCTCCAGAGCAATAATATATTGCTCAATAGGAATAAAATCTAATATCCCTTTTAGACCACCGCAATCTTTAAGCCGCTGAAAATCTTTTGCGGCAACCAATGTTACGTCTTTGTTTAAAATATTGGCCAATTCCGGAAAAGAATTATCATATGCTCCACTGACTTTAAGGGCTTGCATGGTTAAACGCATGCGAGAATGGATACCGTTTAGTTCGTTTAGAAGTTCTCTGATCAGACAATAGTCCGGTACCGGAATTATACTATCATTTGTTAGAGTAGCAAAAATCGGTTTTGGGCATGGGAAAAAACCTTTTATTTTAAGCGGATTGTCCGCAACTCGCAAAAAGTCATCTGTTTTTTCCTTGGCCAGCCAATATACTTTTGCAGTATCTTTATCCCAAATTTCATAGATACAGACTTCTTTATTTTTATAGTCTGTTTCATTTTCTAACACCAAATTGATGCAAGCTTGTTCACCAAAAACATCGATAGCTTGAGACTTACTCATATATATTTTACGGGCAATCCAAGTGACGTTTTCCCAAATTCCGACTTCATCACAATCGGCCAAAAAATGTTCCGGATTTACATATTCGGATATAACTTTTTCGTTTCTTTTTACCTCAATTAAACACTCCGGATTTTGTGCCGAAGGGATTAACTCAAATTCCGGAAAATATCTTTCCCAAACAATGCCGCAACCGCTGATCAAAAAGTCATTTCGAGCATATTTTATGATACTGTCAAAATCAAATTGTTCTAAATTCCATTGAAGAGCTTTGCTCAAAATGTCACAAGCCAATTTTTCGACTTTACCGGCTGTTTTGTTGCTACGCTCGACAAATGGTTTGGGCTGTTTGAAATATAAAAACGGTTTTAGAGTTTCAATGGTTGACCAAAAAATATTATAATGTCCGCTCTTGTTGCCCAAACCTCGGTTGTCTTTGTAAAAATCTCTGGTTTCTTTAATCAAATTATAATAATCATTATACTTTTTTTCAGCTGAACTGATTTTATTTATCCATTTTTCTACTTGTTGCATCTTAGTCATTTTCCAATACTCCTAACAGCGAATTTTGCCTCACAACCACAACATCGGGGTCATAAGTAGGAAGCTCATCAAAAATATGAAACAAAACCTTATCACCAATCTTTACACAATTAACATCAGGGCCAATGCTTTCAACAATTCCGATGGTGCGTTCCGGTTGGTGTATATCGGTCAAAATAATACCGCCTTGAGTGGCGGTTTCTTTATTATCAAGACGAATAAAAACTCTATCTAATATGGCTTTTACCATTCCGTATTCTCCTTTTTGCTGCTAAATAAATCATTATATGTAAGATTGCCGTTTCCATATAATCTGGGTTCACCGACATCATAAACCGGCTCGGCAAATGTAAGTGCCAAAGCATCTCCTTTGTCAGGCGAGCGGCCTAAGCGTTTTTTTAATTCATCTTTTTCTTCTAAACATAATCTTCCCTTACGATCGTATTTTTTATTAATTGAGGTTAGGTCATCAAAAAGTTCTTCATCTTGAGGAAGCTGAACGGCCGGTTTGCTGTCTAACCACTCACGAATAGCATCCCACATTTCAGCCCGACGATTAAAATATCTGTTTTCATTAAGAGCTTTTTCTCCAAAATATATACCTCTGATAATTTCTCCATATCCGCGATCTTTTAGAATATCATAAACTCCGGCTCCTTGCCCTCCAACATCCATAAATATTCTATAAGGTTTTAGCTCTCTGATAATGTTGGTTGCTAAATTGGCAACCGCAACATTATCAAGTTTTTTATAAGCAAGAAATTTTAGGCAAAATCTTCCTTTGCGAAAACAAAATGATGTTTGGTCGTCGCCAAAACGTGCAATATCCAAACCAATAACCAAAGGAGATGTACTTGCATCAATTTTTCGAGTAAATGCATCTCTCACTTTTTGAGAAGATATCAATTTATAATCACCCTGTCTTATGGGTTCGCCCAGCCATATGTGTTCATAGTCTTCAGGATTATCTTTTTGGCATTGTTTGGCCTGAATCTTTAGCTCTTCGGGGCAAAACGGATTATCATAATAATTTACTTTTCTTACCAGAGTTCGCTCGTCAGGTTTACTGGCCAACAAAACCCAAAGAGGATCATTTTCTTCTTCTCGATTCATGGATATCCAAATTTCGGATCCGTTTTTGCGAATTGTGGGGCTCAAAATACTCCATGATTTTTTGGTTATGGTGTGTGCTTCTTCTATCCATGCAATATCTACGCCCTCCAATGACTTGATATTATTAACGTCTTGGTCTCTCAAGCCACGAAAAATGAATTTTGAACCGGTAAGACGATTTTCAATTCTACTTTCATAAATTTTATAATCATTAAGCTCCCACGCACTAATTCTGTCACATAACAATTTATATACTGACTCTTTTATTGAATCTTGGATTTCTCGCAAACAGGCAATGAATAATTTTTTTTGCCGAGCTAACAATAAAAGACTGTCAGCAAAGGCATATGATTTTCCTCCGCCTCGGCCTCCATAATAAAATTTTATACGCCATTTTTCACTTAACAACGGCTTAAAAATTTCTGCAATCTCGATGGTTAAATCTGATTTTGCTTTGCCAACGCTTTTAACAGAAGAAACTTTTTTCCCTGTATCTGCTTTATTTTGCTTGGATATTTCTTTCTTTTTTTTGCCGGAAATATCATCTTTCAGAGTAGCAGATATCGTGCCTTTCTTGGTACGCCCTCCCTTATCCATATAAAATTTCTCCTTTGTTGTGAAAGATGTAAAAAAAATCCCGAGGAATTATCCTCGGGTTTTGCATACTATAAATTACATATTTTAGGATATGTCCATCTGCCTAAAAGTTTTCCGCATTGTTTTTTGTAAAATGTAAAAAGGCATTCTTTTAAGCTATTATCCCATGCTTTATTATTATATAAACAGAGTTCTTTATCCTCTGTTTTATCTATGCATCCTGATAATTTTTCTTTATATTTATTTTGTTCAAAACACAAAATTTGATGTGGCAAAAGCTTGATACATCCACCATATTCCTCTTTCCATGTCAGACAATCTGTTCGACAACGTTTTTCATATTTGTCCCAAACACCTCCTTGTTCGCGACAATGCCCGGCATCATCAAGCAAAAAAAATATTATAATGCCGATTGTAGCAACAAAAACCATTACTATTACAAATAACATCAATTTTTTTATTATGTTTAATATGTGATTAAACATTACCAATATCTCCGTGGCAAATAACGATTTTTTTCACGATAGTCTCTGCAGGCATCTTGTGCGGATAAATTAGGATTTATTTTTGCCCTATTAATGCCTTCTTGATTGACAGACATATCGTGTAAATAATCTGCATTAACAACATCATCTGACATTTTTTTATAATATTTATTTTTGATGCTATCAATATTTTCTTTTACCTCCCCTAAAATTTTTGCTGTTGTTTCGCCCCATTCTCCACGTTTTTTTGTTCTTCTTCATCTTCTCCCCACATGTTTGTATAGCGATTGTCTCTCATTTATTGCTCCTTTCTTGATATAAAAAAACCCGAGGAATTATCCTCGGGTTTTGTATATACGTTTTCCAGTATGCTAAATTTGTATAACTTTTCTCCCCAAAAGTCAAGTCTTGTGGATAACTTTGCTATTTTCTATATAATTCAAATGCTTGCATCATATTTGAAATAGCCCACCCGTGTCGATGACGGTATATTTTTTCTACATCTTTATAAGACTTGCCAAAAAACAATATATCCATAACAGCACGATACCAGACTCCACATTTGATACATTCCTCAATCCAATTTAAATAATCTTGCTTGCAACGAGTAAGATATAATAATTTTTCATCATTACCCAAACCTGATATAGGATTATAACTGCTGGAAACTCTTTCTGTCCAAGAAGAAACTCGCATATCTGCACCCCAGCACAAAAAGCTATATCCTCGGCACAATCTAATTGCAACATGCTCATATCCTGCATCTCGAATCTTATTCCAAAGTCTGACATCTTGTAAACGACGACGATTAAGATGATTGGTCATAACGATAATCCTTCAAATAAACTAAAATTTAACGAATAATGTAGTATATTACAACTACGCTAAATGTAGATTAAAAGTCAAGATATTTTTCTACGTTTTTCGTATATATAAAATTTTGAGATTTGAAGGAGACAGCAATGAAATATCGATGGAATTGGCTTAGAGACAGACTTGAAGAACTGGGGACAAACCCATCTCGTTTTGCTAAAGATCTTGACTGGCCGGCAAGCCGTGTATATGAGTTATTCTCCGGAAAAACCAAAGCTATTCCCCTAGATAGGGTCGCAAAAGCCGCTGCGATTTTAGGCGTACGCTTAGATGATATGATAAACTTTAACTCCGGACTTACTGATAATATATGCTTTTCACAAAAACCTGATAATATTTCATATGAGATAAACACGTCTTCTGTTCCGGAACTTGATTTATATAATTTACGCGACACCGTGTTTTCCGTTGAACCCGAGGTGGAGAGCGACTTTCTTAATGAAACAGGATATACTTATACGGCCAGTCTGACTTCACCCAAAAGAATAAAAGATAATTGGAAAATACCTGAAGAGTATTTGGAGGAAATAAATATAAAACACAACAATGTGTATATAATTGAAGCTATAAGTGATAGTATGTATCCCACAATTTCCTCGGGCGATAAAGCTATTGTAGACACATCGCCCAAAGGGCGTTTTCCCTCACCTGACGGTATTTTTGCAATTTGGGACGGATTAGGAGTTACAATTAAAAGACTGGAATTGATCCCAAACAGCGAACCTCCCGCTCTTAAAATTATTTCAGACAATCCTAAACACAACACTTACGAACGGCTTGTTGATCAATGCAAAATCATCGGTAGAGTAGCCAGCATCATAAAAAAAGTTTAACATATACACACAACGTATAGTTGTTATTGACTTATAATATACTTTTATCGTAGATTATCCGTATATAAACAATACGGATAATTTTATGGCTTTTACACAATATCAGTTACAACAGAAAGCAAATTCTTTATTTACATATTTTGAGACGCACTATTTTCAAAACAGTTTGTCTTATTCAAAACGTGTAAATCTTGTATTGGAGTTTTGCGATTATATTGACAATCTGCAAGAATGGGAACTCTTAGATTTGCTTGAAAGCCAAGATTATAATGATGCATATAATTTTCGCACAACGATCAATCAAGGAGCAGACAAATGGCTTGGAGACCTGATAAAGACAATCAGCTACTAAATAAACCTCAATATCAAGACATTAACAAAGAAGAAACTTTATACCTTACCAAACTGTTTTTACACTTACTAGATGATAGCGATTATTCAGAAGACGAGTAATCACAAAAAAACTGCCATACTTACTTATGGCAGTTTTAATCAGGTTAGAATAGCTTATTTTGCCATTCCGAGCTCTTCCAAAACTTGTTTCTTCAAAGTGATGTTATCAGCTTTTCCGGTAGCAAATACCGGCAAAGAATCGTGATACAAAATAACTCTCGGCAAATACAGCTCAGACATTCCATTATTGCGAATGTATGTATGTAAACCGTCTTGAGTAACTTCTTTGTTGTTGGTAACAAGAACAATTTGCTCACCTTTGCTTTCGTGCGGAATAGCAACAACACCATAGGAGAAATCCTGACCACTTTGCTCATAGGCTTTGATAACCATTTCATGAACAGCATTCAAAGACACCATTTCACCACCGATTTTGGCGAATCGTTTGATACGATCTTTGATATAAACGAATCCGATTTCATCAATATCAACCACATCTCCGGTGTGATACCAACCATCTTTTAACGGAACCAGCACACCCGGGTTATCAGACATGTAGTATCCCATCATAATGTTTGGACCTTTGACTACGAGCTCACCGCCCTTTTCAATACCATCAACTTTTTCAATTTTGTATTGAACTTTCGGCAACAACTTACCGATAGAGCCGAAGCGGTTGAATATACTGTTGTTGGCAGTAACAACCGGAGAACATTCTGTTGATCCGTAGGCCTCCATAACACGAACTCCAAAGCGCTCAACCCACATATTACGAGTATCCGGCTTAATGGCTTCAGCACCACCAAACATAAAGCGAATATTGTGGAAATCCATGGAGTGAGCAATTTTAGCGTAGCCACGGAAGAATGTATCTGTTCCGAACATAACTGTTGCACCAATCTCGTATACAATTTCAGAAATAATACGATAATGCAATGGAGACGGATATAAGAACAGTTTTGCGCCTTCTAACAATGGAAACAATGTTCCAACCGTTAAACCAAAGCTATGAAACATTGGCAGAGCATTAAAAATAATGTCTGTCATATTGATTGTTTCAATAGATGAAATCTGTTTGATATTAGATATTATGTTTGCATGACTCAATACAACTGCCTTAGGCGCTCCCTCGGAACCTGATGTAAATAAGATAACAGCTTTTTTGTTTCCGCCCTCAGGATGAGGAACACGCTTAGTTTTATAGCGAATAAAAGCAGCAATCTTATCGGCCAAGCTAATATGCTTACGCAAATCTTCAAGATAAAAAATTTCTAAGCCGCTTGCTTTTAATTCTTCAATAACAGGTTCTAATTTGGCATTACGGATAAACAGATGAGAGGTAATAACCAATTTACATACCGCAGTATTGCACATAGACACTATATTTTTGGCCCCAACCGAAAAGTTGAGCATAACCGGCGTACGTTCGTAGGCAGATAAACCGAAAAATGTACATAACGTTGCAATAGTATTTGGTAATAACAACGCAACATTTTCATCAGGCATTGTTCTTTTTTTGAAGAATTTTCCCAAAACAAAAGACTTGATGATAATGTCTTTGTATGAGTTAGGGACACGATTAATATCTTCAACAAATGCAGGTCGGCGCATAAAGCCTTTTTTAGAATGAACTTTGGCTGTTTTCATCAATTGAGCAAACAACGAAACATTATCGTTGTAAGAAGCCTCAAAGCACATGTCACGCATAATCATATATACTTCGTTGCTGATGTGATCACGCTGACGACGTAATTCATCTTTTAATTTGAATTTTACCGGTTTACGTACAGTAATAGTAACCTTAGGCAACGGGCGATGCGGTAATTTCCCTTTAGTTTTGGAAAAATAGCCATACTGCGGGCCGTTAATCCATACAGGAATAATAGGTGCTCCGGATTTATCAGCCAAAAGACCAGGAGCTTCATAGATTTTCATCATACTACCGTTTGATGTCATTCTACCTTCAGCAAACAGAACACAGCAACGTCCGCTGTTTACAATAGAAATGAGCTCTTTCAAATCTGATGGTTCAATAGGGTTAAATGGCATAATATCTGCCGTCCACATAATCAATCTTATCCACTTGTTGCGGTATAAGTGACCATTTAGAGCAAATAACGGATTGCCCGGAAGGTATGCAAAAAGCATCAAAGGATCAAGAAATGATACGTGGTTGGAAATATATACGGCTTTAGCCGGAACTTTATCTTCATCAAATGCTATGTTACACTTTACTTTGAAAGTATTGAAAATTGTACGTAAACAAAGCCTGGTAACATCTCTTAAAATTTCTCTCAAAATCAGTCTCCGAGAAGTTATAACTGTTTCAATTAGTACTCAATATGATATGTTTTGTAAAGTAATAAATTGTATATAACTCAAGTTTTGTTGCAAAATGTTACACAATGTTTTGAAAAACAAGGGGTTTTATACCCCTATTAACGGGGATAATTTTTTTTAGATTGCGTTTTTTAGAAAAAATTGTTAGTGATAAATAGTGTTTAATATCAGAAATAAGGTTTAATATGACTAAAGATTCAAAAGCAAAATTGTTGTATAGTGCATTTACTGAGTTTGCCAAAAACGGTTTTATGGGCGCTACCACCAGAGATATTGCCGAACGCGCCAATATTAATATATCGTCTATATTATATTACTTTGGTGGCAAAAGAGGAATGTATGCTGCAGCTTTGGAAAACATTGTAGATACCGTTAAACATATGAGTGCTGATGTTTTTTCGCGTTATCAAATTGTGATTGATGGCGGAAAGCCTGAAGAAGCCAGAGCCTTTTTGAAAGAATTGGTACAAAGATTTTTGCTTTTACTTTGCGGAGAAAACATTTCTAAAGATATGAAAACCGTGTTTTTGAGTGAATATTCCAAACCGACTGAAGACTTTAATATATTATATGACGGACTTATTGCTCCGGTTCATAAAATGATGGCTACACTTTTGTCTCAAGCCAGCGAAGGAAAGATTGATATAAAGGACGGATATTTATATACATTTCCCTTGTTTGCTCAGATGTTTGTTTTTGCTTCACGCAAAGAATCGATTTGCAACTTTATGGAGTGGCAAGACTATGGAGAGATTGAAAAGCAAAAACTACTTAAGTATATGATAAATCAGATAGATTTTCAAATTGACAGTAATATGCAGTGAATAATTCAATCATTTGATTGACAATTTAAATTTTATGATATAAGAATCCATCTGTCGTTTTAACAACAGAAGAGATTTCTTATGAAAAAGATTATAATATTGACAGCTCTAGGTACTGTTCTAGTTGCTTCTAATGTTATGGCTGCAGGCTTCCATTTGCGTGAACAATCTGCCGCAGCTTTAGGTAATGCTTTTGCCGGTGCTACTGCCGGTGCAGAAAATGCATCTTATGCTTATTATAACGTTGCAGGTTTAACCCGTCAAAAAGGTACACAAATCAATATGGGTGCTACTTACATTGCTCCTCGTGCTGAGGCAGAAAATGTTAAATGGGCAGACGGTACTCGTGGTGCTGATGTGAACAACATTGTACATGCCGCTTGGGTTCCTAACGCTACAATTTCTCACCAAGTTGATGATAAATTGACACTTGGTTTGGGTTTGAATGTTCCTTATGGTATGATCACAAAATATGATGCTGAGTGGGCAGGTAGTGATCATGGTATTACATCAAAATTGATGTCAACAACCGTTACTCCAATGGCTGCTTACAAATTAACCGATAAATTGTCTGTCGGTGCCGGTTTACAAATGCAATATATCAAAGCAAGACTTACAAGCACTGCTGGAAGAGGAGCTTTTGATGCTGCATTGGAAGGTGATACTTTTGATGTTGGCTATCAGTTCGGTGCAATGTATGAGTTTAATGAAAAAACTCGTATAGGTATTAATTATCGTAGTGAAATTAACCATAAGTTAAAAGGTGATATTAATTCAGATAAAGCTAAGGCCGCAGCAATGCTTGCTCCCGGAATATCTGCATTATTGAATCAAGATATTTCCGCTCGCTTGGATACTCCAGAGATGATCTCTGTTGGCGCGTATCATCAACTTAATGACAAATGGGCTTTGATGGCGGAATATCAACGTGTAAATTGGAGCTCTTTCAAGAACTTGGATATTGTCGGTGTGGATACCAAGAGTTTGATTAGTCGTACTAGAGAAAATTGGCAAGATACAAACTTCTATGCAATTGGTGCCAACTACCAAATTGATGACCAGTGGAAATTGCGTTTAGGTATTGCTAAAGACCAAGCTGCTGCTAAAAAGGCTCAACGTACTCCACGTATTCCGGATTCTGACAGAACTTGGTATTCGGCAGGTTTGAGTTATGAATATAATGATAAACTGACATTTGATATTGCTTATACATATATTCAAGCTAAAAATGCTTCAATGGATACCGATTTGACTGGTAATACGGATGGTCGTCGTGTTACTGCCGATTTCAAAAACTCGGTTAAGTTGTTCGGATTATCTATGAACTACAAGTTCTAATCTAGCTTAAAAATAAAAAAAGAGCGGTCTGTTAGATCGCTCTTTTTTTTAGTTTAACAAATTGCAAATTTGCGATACATATTTTTTTATGGTGGCAACACGAGTTGCATATTCTGATAAATCTTTTTCTATAAACAATTTTTGATCCGGACGTACTTTGATTTGCCCAAAAGAAGAAAAGATATATTCCATAAGTTTTTCCGGCTTGGCAAACGTATTCCCTCTTAAGCTGATTAACACTCCTTTGGCTCCGGCATCTATTTTATCTATACCGCCAATGCGGCACATTATTTTTATTTCAACCGTTTTTAAGAGGTTGTCTACTTCTGGCGGAATTGCCCCAAATCTATCTATCAATTCTTCACGCATGTCGGCTATTGCTTCAATAGTTTCTAGCTCGCCAATACGTTTATATAGCCCTAAACGAACCCCAAGATCTCGAACGTAGGTTTCCGGAATCATAATTGGAATTCCGGTAGTGATTTGCGGAGCCCAATCTTTGATTTCTTTTTGCTGTTCATCGGCCAAAACACCGGAACGAAGACGTAAAATTTCTTCTTCCAACATATGATGATATAATGAAATACCAACTTCTTTGATATGACCGGATTGTTCCTCTCCCAAAACATTTCCCGATCCTCTGATATCCATATCATGGCTGGCAAGGGAAAAACCTGCTCCCAAAGTGTCTAGGGCTTGCAAAATATTCAAGCGACGAGAAGCAACCTCAGTTAGTTTACGTTTGGGAGGAATAGTGAAATACGCATATCCTCTTTTTTTACCACGTCCGATACGTCCTTTAAGTTGGTATAGCTGCGCCAAACCGAACATATCGGAACGATACACGATCATAGTATTTACACTCGGCATATCGATACCGGATTCGATAATGGTGGTCGAAAGCAATAAATCCGCTTTACCATCGGCAAATTCGTTCATAACATCTTCCAACTGGCGAACAGGCATTTGCCCGTGAGCAACCAATATTTTAATATCGGGTGCAAGCAATTTAAGTTCTTGTTCCACGCCAAAAATATCTGACACTCGAGGACACACAAAAAAGATTTGCCCTCCTCTAAACTTCTCACGGTATATGGCTTCTTTAATCATAACCTTATCAAACGGCATTACAAAAGTACGAGCAGCCAAACGATCTACCGGTGGAGTTGCAATAACCGAAAGCTGTTTTACACCGGTTAAAGAAAGTTGCAAAGTGCGAGGAATGGGTGTGGCTGTGAGGGTCAGAACATGAACATCTGACTTCAATTGTTTTAGTTTTTCTTTGTGCACCACGCCAAAATGTTGTTCCTCGTCGATGATTAAAAGTCCAAGATTGCAAAATTTTATGTCTTTTGATAACAAGGCATGAGTTCCTATAACTATTTCTACTCCGCCTTCTTCTAAGCCTTTTTTGGTTTCTGCCGCTTCTTTTGTGCTAACCAGACGAGAGAGCATCTTAACCCTTATGGGAAATCCCTCCATTCGAGCCTTAAAGTTTTGATAATGCTGTCGTGCCAGTAAAGTTGTCGGCACAATTAAGGCAACTTGAGCACCGCTTGATGCAACAGCAAATGCGGCACGTAGAGCTACTTCGGTTTTACCAAACCCTACATCTCCGCAAACTAACCTATCCATAGGTACAGATGTATTTAAATCTGCCAAAACATCGTGAATAGCATTAAGCTGATCATCTGTTTCATTATATGGAAAACGAGAACAAAAATCGTCAAACATCCCCTGCGAAGGAATAAAACAGTCAGCTTTTTTGAGTTGACGCTCAGCAGCAATCTTTATCAGTTTTTCGGCAATGTCTCTTATTTTTTGCTTAACTTTGGCTTTTTTGGCTTGCCATGCCGATCCGCCAAGAGTATCGAGTTGAATATTTTCATCTTCTACCCCATAGCGGGACAAAACATCGATATTTTCTACCGGTACAAAAAGTTTGGCGTCGTTGGCGTATATTATTTTGAGGCAATCATGCGGAGCTCCGCCGGCCATAATATTTTCCAATCCCATAAAACGCCCTACTCCGTGCTCAATATGCACAACCAAATCACCAACCGATAAAGCTGAAACATCGGCTATAAAATCTTTGGCTGTTACTTTTTTGGTATGGCGTCTGTTTTGGCGTTCACCCAAAATATCTTGCTCGGATATTAAAATATATTCTTTGCTCTTAAAACCATGAGCCAAAGGCATAAGTGTTAAAACAATTTTGTTTTCGGATTTGCTTTGGCATTCTTGCCAAGTTTCGGCAATGGTGAGATTTGAGCAACCGTATTCATTCAAAAGTGAGGCTATACGCTCTCTTGATCCTTCGGAATAGCAGGCTATAATTCGCTTAGAATCATTATTTTCTGCTAAAAACTTTTTAAGTTCGGTATAAACTTGTCCGGCGGCAATATTCTTAGTACTGGAAAAATTACGTGCCGGTATGGTTTCACAATTTATAATATTTTCAGCTTCAGGAATTGACAACGGACTAAATTCAATGGGATTTCTTTTGTTGATAAGCTGCCTGAATTCGCTTGAAGTATAATATAAAAGTTCGGGTTTTATGGGGCGATATATATCTATCTCGGTGGCCGATTTAATGCTTAGTGCTTCTAAACGAGCCTGATAATAATCGGTGATGCTTTCGGTTTTAGCCTGAGCGGCTTCATCAACATTTTTTCCGAGTACAATTTTTGCCATTGGCATATAGTCAAATATCCCCAACAGCGAATCATCATAAAAAAACGGAAGCCAGTTTTCCATACCGATATATTTTTTGCCGTTGGAAATTGCCTCATAAATTTCATCATCATTAAAAGCAGACCCGAATGCTTCTCGATATTTGCTTCGAAAAGATTTTATGGTGTTGGCATCAAGCATTACCTCGCTCATCACCCTAAATGTATATGTATCCAATTGCCCTGTTGTGCGTTGGCTCATGGCGTCGAAAGTTCTGATGCGTTCTATCTCTTCATCAAATAAATCTATACGCAAAGGATCTTGGCTTCCAACCGGAAAAATATCTATAATATCTCCTCTGACAGCAAATTCACCCGGTTCAAAAACTTGCTCTACACGAACATATCCGTTTATTGATAAATAGTGCAAAAAATCATCAAACTTCAAAGCACTACCAAGCTTAAGCTCACGTGAAGAGTTAAGAAAAATTTTCTTAGGCGGAAGTTTTTGCAATATGGCACCAACGCTGGATATAACAATACGCGGATGTTTTGGATTTGGGTTTAAAGCCAATTCAGATAAGGTAGAGATACGCTCTGCCACTATATTTATATTGGGAGATACTCTATCATACGGAACAGTATCCCATGCCGGAAAACGTAGCACTTGCAATTTCGGATTAAGATATTGCAATAAATCTGCAGTACGGGCAAGTTCTACTCCGTCGCTGACAATATATAAAATGTTATTGTTTTGGTATGCAAAATCATTGAGCAAAAAGGCATCAAACCCTTCTGCCACAGATGATAATGTATAGTCGCCCAATTTATTAATATCGTATTGCATTTTTATTATCGTTGTTTTATTCTTGACCTAAGATATATTCATCACAAACGAATAGCAACAGTTTTTTTAAGGAAACGGCTTTATGCGTCCGGAAATATTGTACCCTTTATTTACAAGCATCGGCTCGATAAAAGGAGTTGGTGAGCGTGCGTATAAGCTGGTTACAAACCTGATAGGCGGCGATAAGATAGTTAATATGATGTGGCATTTGCCATCTAATATCATTGACAGATCTTATGCCCCAAGGTTAGCCAATGCTGTTGCCGGACGAATATGTACGGTTGCGGTTAAGGTTGTAGAACATATACCTCCCAAAAATAATCGCCAACCATATAGAGTGATTGTTGAAGATGATACCGAACAGCTAACCTTGACTTTTTTTAAGGTATATGCCCAGAGTATAACCAAATCACTGCCTGTCGGTGAATTTAGGATTATCAGCGGAAAGTTGGAGAGTTTTAACGGACAATTACAAATGGCTCATCCGGATTATATAGCAAGACCGGAGGATATTGCCAAAATATTGGGAATAGAAACAGTATATCCTCTCACCGCAGGAATATCCAACAAAACAATACGCAAATATATGGAGCAAGTTTTAGCTAAAATACCGAATTTTCCGGAATGGCAAGACCAAAAATTTTTGGAACAACAGAAATGGCCAAGCTTTAAAGAAGCAATACTTAAAGTACACAATCCAAGATATTTATCCGATTTGGAGCCTTTTGCAACAGAGCGTTGTCGAATTGCGTATGATGAACTTTTGGCCAACCAACTGGCCTTAGCCATTGTCAGACAGAGGGTAAAAAAACAATATGGTCGCAGTATTTGCGGAAACGGAGAACTAAGGCAAAAAATTATTAATTTGCTACCGTTTAAGTTAACCGATGCACAGCAAAGGGTTTTAAATGAGATATATGCCGATTTACAACAACCATATCGTATGCTTCGTTTGCTGCAGGGAGATGTGGGAAGCGGAAAAACTATTGTTGCCCTGTTAGCTATGATTTCTGCCGTAGAATGTGGTGCACAGGCCGCCATCATGGCTCCGACGGAAATTTTGGCCAAGCAACATTTTGAGACCATTGAAGACTTGTGCAACAAAATAGGTGTTTCTTGTGCATTATTGACCGGAAAAACCAAAACTAAGGAACGAAAGCAGATTCTTGCGGATTTGGCCGAGGGAAAAATTAATATTGTTATCGGCACACATGCCTTGTTTCAAGAAGATGTTTCTTTTAAGGATTTGGCTTTTGTGGTGATAGATGAGCAACACAGATTTGGAGTTCATCAACGCTTGATGTTATCAGAAAAAGGCAATAAGGCCGATGTTTTGGTTATGACCGCCACCCCAATCCCCAGAACATTGGTTTTGACTGCCTATGGCGATATGGAATATTCAAAAATTGACCAAGTTCCGGAGGGTAGAAAACCGGTTGACACCAGAGTATTGCCTTTAAGCAAATTGTCCGATGTAGTGCAAGGATTAAAGCGAAAACTTGAAACTGGAGCTAGAGCCTATTGGGTTTGTCCTCTTGTAGAAGAATCTGAAAAATCTGATTTAGCCGCGGCTGAAGAACGTTTTGAAAGCTTAAAAAAGATATTCGGATCATCTGTCGGCCTTGTGCATGGCAAAATGAAAGAAAAAGACAAAGATGCCGTAATGGAAGACTTTAAATCCGGAAAAATCAATTTGTTGGTCGCTACTACCGTGATTGAAGTCGGGGTTAATGTTCCGGAGGCAACTCTCATGATTATTGAGCATGCCGAGCGTTTTGGACTAGCTCAACTCCACCAGTTGCGAGGGCGTATCAAGCGAGGTTTTGAGGCTTCGACTTGCTTGCTTTTGTACAATTTGCCGCTTAGCGAAACGGCAAAAGAACGCCTAAACATCATGAAAAACAGCGAAGACGGATTTATGATTGCCGAAAAAGATTTGGAACTGCGTGGCGGAGGAGAAATTTTGGGCACAAAACAAAGTGGTTTTGCTAATTTTAGGCTGGCAAACATGGAAGTGCATAAAAATCTGCTCCATATTGCCAACCAAGATGCCAAAATGATCTTGGAACTGGACCCTAAACTCGAAAGCCAAAGAGGACAAGCTTTGCGAACTTTGCTCTATTTGTTTGAAAAAGATGATATGGTTCGCAATTATCGGGGTTAATCTCTCTTGACTTGAATTTAAAACCAAGCTACAACTTGCACAAATTGTTTTAATATAAAGTATTTGAAAAATGGCTGATAACAAACCTAATATTCGCAAAACATTTGCTATTATTTCACACCCTGACGCAGGTAAAACAACCTTAACCGAAAAACTATTGCTTTTTGGAGGTGCAATTCAACAAGCCGGTGCAGTTAAAGCTCGCGGTGAAAATCGCCGAGCCCATTCTGACTGGATGAAGGTGGAACAAGAAAGAGGAATTTCGGTTGCTTCTTCGGTGATGACATTTGAATATAACGGAATTACCTTTAATCTCCTTGATACCCCCGGGCACGAAGACTTTTCCGAAGATACATATAGAGTGCTGACAGCGGTTGACTCTGCAATCATGGTGCTTGATTCTGCCAAAGGTATTGAGACACAAACCAAAAAATTGTTTGAAGTTTGCCGTCTTAGAGATGTGCCTATTTTGACATTTATCAATAAGCTAGACCGCGAAGGGCAAGATCCTTTTGCCTTGCTTGATGAAATCGAAAAGACATTGGCTTTAGATGTTACTCCGGCGAGTTGGCCTATCGGAAGCGGAAAAGACTTTTTGGGTTGCTACGACTTGCTTGGTGACAGATTAATCTTGATGAACAAAACCGGAGATAAATCGCAAATAAATTCAGTAATAGAAACCTGCAACGGTCTAGATGATCCAAAGTTAGATCAGATGTTGCCGGCACATATGGTTGCAAAACTGCGTGAAGATGTCGAGATGATTAAAGAGTTATGTCCTAAATTTGACATTGAATCATATTTGGCAGGAACTCTGACACCGGTATTTTTCGGTAGTGCCATCAATAATTTCGGGGTCAGAGAAGTGTTGGAAGGTTTACACCAAGTTGCCCCTACTCCAAGGTCTCATCCGGCTATGGAAAGAGAAATTTTGCCGACTGAAAACAAAGTTAGCGGTTTTGTATTTAAGATTCAAGCCAACATGGATCCTAAACACCGTGACAGAATTGCCTTTATGCGTATTTGCTCAGGTCACTTTAAGCGTGGCATGAAATTGCTTCAGGTTCGTACCGGAAAAGAAATTAAAGTACCTACACCGGTAATGTTTTTGGCTCAAGAAAGAGAATTGGCCGAAGATGCTTATGCCGGTGATATTATCGGTATTCCTAACCATGGGCAACTCCGTATCGGTGATACTCTCACAGAAGGAGAAAAATTCAATTTCACCGGTATTCCGGCATTTGCTCCGGAACTTTTAAAATCGGTTAGAGCTCTGGATCCTCTAAAGTCAAAACATTTGGGCGATGCCTTAAAACAAATTGCCGAAGAAGGCGGTGCCAGTATTTTCAAACCAATCATCGGTGCTGAGTGGATTGTCGGTGTTGTGGGTGTTTTGCAGTTTGAGGTTATGGCCGATCGGATTAAGAATGAATTTGGGCTTCCGGTTATGTTTGAACCGACTCAATATTATACCGCACGTTGGGTCTCTTGTGATGACAAAGCTGAGTGGAAACGTTTTGAAGATGCAAATCGTATGAATTTGGCCGAAGATAATGACGGAGCAGTTGTGTTCTTGGCTCGCAACGCTTGGCATATGAACAAAACTCTTGAAGATTTTCCTAAGATAAAGTTCAGCAAAACACACGAGTTTGTTATTAACAACTAATTATCCGCAAAAATAATAGAATAATAAACATTACGGCTTGTTCCTTTAAGAAACAAGCCGTTTTTTGTGGGGCATTTATAATTAATACTGAACCATACAACGAACTTTAGAATAGTTTGTATAAGGAAATGCCATCACTCCAGATTCACCAGAAAAGTAATATGTCCAGGCTGCGTATCCGCCACCGGATTCCGGACCTGCTGAAACACTTGTCCAATATTGTGAGGATAAACTATCTCCTCCGGCGAGCGTAAGAGCATTTCCGATAGCTGTTTTATTTTGACTGATAATAACAAAATCTCTAACAGATGGTAAAAACCAACTTACTTTACCGGCGTAAGTATAGATACTACAAGCACAGGTGGCATAACTAGCAGCAGTACAAGAAGAATAAGTATTACCCGAATTAAAAAAAGATCTATAAGCACCTTCACCGGTTGTTGATGATGCCATAGCATCATCTGCATTTGTAACAGTATAAACCCTTGGTAGACTTGGATTTAGTTCTGGATACCACTGTATACTTGAACTATTGTCTTTTAAGCCGATAGCAAATTTGTTAACCGGGTCAAATACCACACCAATAGGGGTTCTGCCTTCGTGTAAACTCGGCCTTCCATCGTAGCATTTACTATCATCATATACTATTTTCCCTACTGCACAAGTAACGGCCGGCTTTACTTTGTCACAAAACACCTTACTATTGTCAGATGGGCATGTAAGTGTATACAAACCGGCACAATCTTCTGTGCTCAAATTAAACCCCAAATCTTCACAAGAGGTAGTATCACAAGAGTATTTGGTTGTGTCAAAAGGACAAACGGTATATGTCTTTCCGCTACAATCGCTTGCAGTCTTAGTATAGCCCAGAGCACTGCAATCAGGCGTTGGATTGCAAGTTTGAGCATAGGAATTATGGGCAAAAAGCGCAATAACTGCGATAGATGCAGATAGTAAAAATTTCATAATCATCCTCCTTTGTAACAACCATATTTTAAGCTAACGATTTGTTTTTTAACAATTTTCATATTACAAACACATATCAACTGTTAAACCTTAATGTTATTATATCACATAAATTACTTATAAATTGTTACAATTTTTTGATTTTTTTGCATACACGTTTTTTATATTCCAACGATTATTTCATCATCTGATTAGAGCAAGGGAGGCATGAACATTCATGTTTATCGAAGAGATACGGATGTTGCCATTTTGAGGGATCCCTCGACAAGCTCGGGATGACGGGGGGCTGCTCGGGATGACGGGGTGGTGGCTCGGGATGACGGGGTGGTGGCTCGGGATGACGGGGTGGTGGCTCGGGATGACGGGGTGGCTGCTCGGGATGACGGGTTTTCTTCTTAGGATGATGATGTTGCCAGATGCGATTTACTTGCAACAAGAACAAATAACAACAAAAAACCTCAAGCTAAGAGCCTGAGGT
>SUUY01000007.1 GCA_015062285.1 Alphaproteobacteria bacterium
ATACTAGGCATACCATCGCTATCGAAAAACCTTAGCTTGTTATTGGATAGACCTTTATAAACTGAGTAATGATCCCACTCCTTACACTTAACCCTAACTATTAAAGAATTATCAGATTTAAGTTGCTCCATTTGATTAACTATCTCCTCAAAACTCAGCTTGTTATTATAAAATGGGCGCATAAATTTTATTTGAGGTTGTTTCGTTGTTTTTAGATAATCGTTTATAAAAGTCAGTATTTGCTCCAATCTCTTATAATCAGCTCCATTCTCGGCAACATCAAAAAATGAGCTATAACACTCTAACTGGTCGATAACATAGTCATATAAGGCTTGAGCTTTTTTTTGTGATAAGTCATACCCAAGTATAACTAATGAGTTAATTCCCGAATATAGACTACAAAAACGGTCTAAGGCTCCTTGTTTAAAAGGTTTCATATTAATACTCACTCGCAAACATAACTGTTAAAACCCTATTAGTTACTTCTTCTAACTCTGGATTGGGCGAGTAGTATTCGTAATTCAAATCATACATATCAATCTTCCAGAAAATTTGTTGCCCATGATAATCAAAACAGCCAAAATCGTGTTCGCCATAAGGATCATTGTCTTCGGTAAAGATATTAAATGTTTTTACTTTATTTATAATCTCTTGTTGCTGTTCGGTTGGTAGGCTAGCAATCCCACTTGTTAAAATAACTTTGCCTCCGATTAGAGTAGTCCTAAATTTATCATTTAATTCAGCAATGCGTTTTGTATTCATAGCTATCCTCCCCTTACTCAACATCAAAATAATTCATGACAGTTACAAGAAGGTGGTTATAATCCCCCGATTTAGCTTCTTCGTTAAAAGCATCAATTTCTTGTTGGGTGCACTTAGCTTGTTCCATAGCTCTTTGACAAATACCGAGTATGCAGAACGCATTACCATTTTGCCCAATTATATTAACTTTTATATGTGGGTATTTAATTTCAGTCATATTTTTACTCCTTTAAAATAAAAAAAGAGCCAAGGTGTTTAACCAAGGCTCTGAATAGTTACGGATTGAGGTAAGTAATATGCCCTACAAAACTTATTTTCTACGTTTGTAATGTAAAGCATATCACACCTCACTTTCAAAACATAAAAACCTTTTCTGCTCTGATGAAAAAGCAGACTAAATAAGGCTTATATGTCAGTGATTTCATATTCGAAATTAACGAATCGATTCAACTTCGAATATAATTAATTATAACATATTCTACCGCAAATTGCAAGTTTAAAATCAAATAAAACAAAGGAAAATCAAGCGTTTAATAATTTTGTTTATATAAAAATAAACTAATTTTAGGAGCTCAAAAAATGAAAAAAGATGATGTCAAAGCTATTCGTGAAATTCTAGAAAGACTGAAGAAGGATTTAATTCACCGCCGTGGTTTTGTTTGCCAATGGTGCGGACACAAAGCCTTAACCCCAACTGGCGGAACTTGCCCCAACAGCCCCAATGGCAAACACCAATACATCAAAGCTAATGTTGATGAGTAAAATAAAGCCCTAAGATAAAAAAAACTTGGGGCTTTGAAACTATGCTATTCTGTTTTTTTAATTAGTGTGTGTTCTACAAAATACCTGACATTTTAGAGGTTGAGGGGCTAATATCACATTTTTATTGTTTTTTGCCAGGTTGTATTCTTGGCACTTACAATATTTTTTCTTTTGCAAAGTTGTTTTACAATTAGCAGATTTATCACAACTAGTTGTATCTTTTTTAGTTTCTTTATTTTTTTTCTTAGGTTTTTTATTTTCTATTTTTATGGGATTGTTTTTGTTTTTGAGTTTGAATATTACATTCTCTTTCTTTACCTTGTTCATCGAAGCAAACCAAATCCTTTAATTGCCAGTATATATTTCTTTTTTCTTCATACAAATCATTATCATGTAACTTAGACATTTCATCTAAATAATCTAAAGTTGTCATCCCTTTATGGTCTTTAGCACTATAATTAAATTTTTTCTTCAATAGCATATCAATAAAATATATAATCTCTTTCTTTGTTTTTTTATTATCTATTTTTGATCCCACATACAAACCTATATAATTATTAAATGGACGAGCACGAAGATTTTTTACTAGATAAAGCAATAAAGTATCCTCTTCAGGATTTATTTTAGCATCAAAATCAATATTATTTTGCAAAGCAAGTTCAAATAATTCTCTATCAAATTTATTTACAATATTAAATATTACAGAATATCCGTTCTTATCTTTTTCGTTAATATTAGCCCCAGCTTCTAACAATACTTTTACAAATTCTTTTTTCCATTTTCTAGATGCCACAATTAATGCATTATCTCCATTTTTATTTTTACTATTTACATCAGCCCCTTTTTCTATAAATAGTTTTATTACATCTAAACTGTTATTATTTGCAGATGCCGTAATTAAAGCATCATTTAGTTCATTAATTTCTACACCTTTATTAAGAATAAATTTCACTATATTAATATTATTATTAAATGCAGCCCAAGATAATTTGCATCTTTGGGCTCCATTGTTTAATAAAACCTGAATAATCTCTGGATTTTGAGTAGACATACACGCACTTTCAACGTGAGTATCATTAACTATTGCTCCTTTTTTTATTAAAAATTTAACTAATTCTGGATTGTCACTATATAAAGCGGCATAAGTTAAAGCTGTTTTTCCGTCTCTATCTTTTGAGTTAATATTTATACCAGCGTTTAACAAAAATTCTACAATTTCAAAATTTTTATTTAAAATACAAGCATTCATTAGAATAGTATCTCCCAAAAAACGATCTCGTTTTTTGAAATCCACACCTAAAAATTTTAAGATTTTAAGCTCTGTTAATGTTGTGTGTTTTAAACCATCATATGAATATAAGTTATTATAACTCCATATTAATTTTATACCTCCCATAAAAATAAGAATCAAAATAATTATTGGATATAAAATTTTTTGTTTATTAAAATTATAATTATTTTTTTCATATTTAGTCATTTTATTATCTTCTTTTATATTTTGAACATTAGAATCCTTTTTCGCTAAAAACACCCATAGAACAAATACTGCTAATCTATAAAACATATTTTTAAATTGGAAAAAATAGGTAACACTGAGTTTTTCGAGTAAAAATTCTGATGCTAAAGAAACACCAAGCCCTAAATATACAGCATAAAACCAAAATTATTTATTATAATTATTTTTTTTGCAAAAAACTAAAGCCGTAATGAAAATACAAGGATCACAAAAATAAGCAAATAATTTCATTCCTATATTAGGATTTATAAAGAAGCAGAACGCAAAAAAAGCAAGCAATATAATACATTTAAACATTTTATTATTCATCTTGTTATTTCCTTGTCTTTAAACCATTTTTCAGAATTTGCTTTAGTATTCATTCTCCAAAGTTGTTCAAAACGATCAACATATTTATTAATAGCATTATAATTTTTTTCTAAAAACAAACAATTTTCACTATTCTTATCACTAGCTGGGTTCGTCCAATTAAAAGAACCTGTCGAAACAATCTTTTTATCATAAATAGCAAACTTATTATGCTCTATTTTATATTTGCTATTCACTCGTATGTTAACACCATACTCATATAAATCAATGACTTTTGATGATTTTGAAGATGCTTGCAATCTATCTGTTAATATTCTTAATTTTACTCCTCTGTTATGTGCATTCTTTAGTGCTTCCACAATTTTATCATTGTTTATAGAATATACTGCAACATCAATAGTTTCTTTTGAATCGTTAATAAAACCTACTATTGTTTCTTCACATTGTTTTGAAGGAGTAAACTTAACATCAATCCCTGCAAAACAAGGAAAGCATATAAAAATTAGCAATACAATAACAAATAAAACCTTTTTCATATTTGCAATTATTGCTAAATAAAATTATTTGTCAAGATATTTTGTTCTACAAATGTTCTTTTTTTGAGGTTGTTTCATTTTTTAATTCATATCCGAAAATATCAGCATAATTGTCTGCATTATGTGTAATTCCAAACTGTGCTTCAAGCCAGTGCCCATTCCTTCCATCGTGACGTTGATTCATATTATCAACAATAGGAGCTTTTCCTCTTACATTATTTCTAAAAATTTCAATTAATTCTTCTTTATTTGGCATAGTTTTCTCCCAAATAGAATTTTAAATAAATCTAGTGTAAGTCTACATCTAAAAATTGACATTAAGCAAGAGATAAATATACTTTATCTATGTTTTAATAATAATTTGAGGTAATTATGTCTGTTCCAACATTTGAAAAATTATTTAACCCATTAATTACAGCTATGCATAATCTTGGCGGTTCTGCAAAAAATGAAGAAATCGAAAGTGAAGTAGCCAAAATACTTAATTTGAGTGATAAGGATATTGCAGAAATACATAGAGGAAATAGAACAAAACTTAGTTATCGTTTGGCTTGGGCTAGAAACTATCTAAAACGAGCTGGTTTAATAAATAATTCATCTCGAGGTGTTTGGTATTTAACATCTGAAGGATTAAAAATCCAAAATGTAAATAATAAAGATATCGTGAATAAAGCTAGAAATAATGGTATAACAAAAGATGTATCAGTATGTTCAAATCAAGATTCGGATAGTGAGTTAGTTATAGAACAAGATACTTGGGAAGATAAATTACTCTCAATATTGAAGAGAATGGATCCTTTTGCATTTGAGCGCTTATCACAACGACTACTAAAAGAAGCTGGATTTGAAAATGTTGAAGTTACTAAAAAATCAGGAGATGGTGGAATAGATGGAAAAGGAATTCTTAAAATTGGTGGATTAGTTTCTTTTAATGTATATTTTCAATCCAAACGCTATGAAGGAACTGTTTCTTCATCTATTGTGCGCGATTTTAGAGGGGCTATTGTTGGACGTGCAGATAAAGGCATTATTATCACGACAGGAATGTTTTCTAAAGATGCTAAAATTGAAGCTAGAAGAGATGGAACATTAATGATTGACTTGATAGATGGTATTGAATTAGCGCATAAATTAAAAGAGTACAACTTAGGAGTTAACATTATTGAGCAGATTGAAATAGAGGAAGATTGGTTCAATCATATATAAACTGATTTATTTGGAAATATTTTGATATTTGAATTTAATTTTATTATGAAAACATTATATTGCACATATATATTTGATTAGTTTACTATTGAAGATTTTTATTTTATATAATTATGTTAATGGGGATTTGTTATGAAAGATTATGAAGCAAAAATTAAATTATCACTCATTCAGTATCTATTGCAAAATGATAACAAACAAGCTATCATAGCAACAGAAGTTCCAATCAATCAGACACAAAATATTGTCGATGTTTTACAGATTTCACCGATGATTTCTTGTGCTTTTGAAATTAAAAGTGACAAAGATAATTTTTCTAGGCTGAGTAAACAGCTTCAATCTTATTCTTCTGTATTTAACTATGTGTCAGTTGTTGTTTCTGAAAATAATTATAAAGCGATTTTACCTTTGTTACCTAAAAAAATAGGTATAGTTTTGGTTACAGGATCTAATATCACAGTGAAAAGAAAGGCTATGGAAATTAAAAGACTTTCTAAAATTGCATTAGCTAAAATAATATGGAAAAACAATATATTGAAAATAATGTCAAATAAATTTGCAACAAATCGATTGAAATATTTATCTGATTATGAATTGCGAAAGTTATTCATTAAGCACTACAATCTTGAGGAAATTCGTGTTTATGCATATAATTTCTTAATGCAAAAATATCAAACTTCTTTTACGAACTTTCAAAAAAATTTAGGGGCATATATTCACGAAGATGATTTGGTAGAATTAAATATCCAAAATACCAACTTTAAAAACATTACTTAAATATAAATTTATTCTAACGCTTATCCAAAATGATGGTATTTTCTTAGTAATATCCCCTTCTGATGCCTTTATAATTTCTTGTATACCCCAAAGTGAGGAATCTATTTTTTCTTCATATACTTTAATAATAGCTCTGCTCGCAGCATCTTCATATCCTCCATCATCTCGACGACATTTGTAGAAAAAATACGATTCCAGATAAGGTATATCTACTCTTGGAATCCAACTACCTCCATAAGATGCATAGGTTAAAGGGTGTATACTTCCATAATCGCCATAAATCAAGCTATTATTAGCGATTAATGGTTTTAATTGCTTATACAGTTCAAATTCTTTAATTGGAAAATATCCTTCATCTCTAGGAGTTATTTCTGAAACACTTTTAGGAAAACTTGAAGATAGCAAAATAAATTTATTCTTTTCTAAAGAATTTCTACGAATGAAGTCATTAATCAAGTCTTTAGCTTTAAACAATATTTCAGTTAAAGGGGCTTTTGATACATAACCGAAATCAAGAATGAATAAAAACTTATGCTTATCTTTTTCAAAATTTTGTAATATTTTATTTATGAGTTCGAAC
Source organism: Alphaproteobacteria bacterium (assembly GCA_015062285.1). Taxonomy (GTDB): domain Bacteria; phylum Pseudomonadota; class Alphaproteobacteria; order RF32; family CAG-239; genus CAZU01. The sequence goes on from SUUY01000007.1 coordinate 6,449, forward strand.
ATTTTTTCATTAAAAATTAAGCTATCGACACTTAAAGGCAACCGAATTGCAACTAGATTAAAAGAAAATAAAAATTTTTCAAATTCTGCTTTCAGATCAGAATCATTTGGATTATTTATTAATGCTAAGCAAGGTATAATTTTATTGTTTTTTTCTTTTATTGACAAACAAAAATTATACCAATTATCAAAACCTTCATTTTTTTTTGCAAATAATCTTATTTCTGTATTTGTAAATTCTTTCTCTGTTGTAAAATCTAGAATAAATGGTTGATTTGGTTTCAATTCTAGAATTTTTTCTATATTTTTTGCTATACTACCTTCTTTATCTTTTTGAGTAATTCTAGAACGTGTTAACTCAAAAATAGGAAGTAATTTTTGTAAATCACTATGTCTTAAAGCCTCTAACTCAGCATTTCTTGTTCTAAATATCGGATAATATGCGTATTCCATTATGTGATCCTTATTTGCTTAAAAGTCCCAAATCTTTTGCTCTATACTCACAAGCCATACCTGAAACATTAAATATAGCTGCTAATTGTAATAAAGAATTATTTCCTTTTTTTATTTCATCTATAAAAGGTTGTTCTGGCATTAATATCTTAGCGGCAAGTCTATTAGCTTCAACTTCTTCCACAGAATGATCTGGACTACGAAAGAAAGAAACATCATTAAATTCATGTTTTTCTTTTTTATGTAGTATATAATGAGCTACTTCATGAGCAATAGTAAAGCGCTTTCTTTTCTCATTATGAAAAGCATTAACATATATATACCATTTACCTGATTGAAAAACTAAACGACCTGAAATATCTTTATCCATATCAACGTCATCAATTATACTAATTCCTAATTCCTTAGCAATTGCTCTAACATCTATAGGGTGATTATGTCTTTTTAATAAATTTTCAAGTTCGTCAAGACTTGGTGTACTTTTAACTATTGGATCTTCAATATTTATGAAGGCCATTATTTTGTCCTCTCTTTTGGTAAAACGATTTGTTGAGTTGTATATTCACTCTCTAAATCATCATTTTGAGCATATTGAATATACTGTTGTATATTATCTTTTAAGACTTCAATATCTTCTTGTAATTTACTAAATTTTTCTTCACTAGATTCTTTAATTATTTCTTCCATTTTTTTATTAATAATATTTTTTAATTTTTCTCTTAATCTTCTTTCTAATTTTTCTTCTATCATTTTTTCAGCTTTCTCTTCTGTTAACACTTTAATACTATTATATGCAATCAAAGACATAATAACAAAAGCCAAAGACAAATACGTAATCATATTATTATAAAAACTAATTAAATCTTCATTTTGAAATCCTTCAGAACGCAAAGGCTTAGAAGCAATAACATCTTTCAAATAGATGTTACTTATTAATGTTCCTATAAAGATAGCACAACAAAAGAGAAATACTTTTAATGATTTTTGTAAAACATCTAATTTTTCCAAATTTTTATGTGTACATAAATGCCAACATAAAACTATTCCTATGAAAATTATTAACCAATCTTTTATATCCATCTGTAAAAATATTTCTATGATGTTTTTCATAATGTGTATTCCTTTATTTTTCGGACATATAGCTTCTTTCAATACCTTAAAACTCGCATAAATTTTACTCTATTTTCATGAAAAAACAAGATGCATTTTTACAACACTCAAAAAAATCGATAGCAAATTGTATTACAAAATAAATTATCTTGAAATTTTAAATAATTCGCATTACTCAAAATACTTCTTCACCGCTTGTTGGTATTGCTCTAAAAATAGCTTTTTGAAGTATGAAATATTGTTTTGTTCATAAAACAAGATAACACCCTTCTTATATTCGACCTCATCAACGCTCTTATATGATAGCGGACAGTAATCATTCGCCAATAACAGTGCATTACCTAAAATGCGTGAAGTCCGTTTATTGCCATCTTCAAACGGTTGAATGTATGAAATCATCAAAACCGTTATCAAAGCCTTCTCAAGTGGATTTTCGGTCTGATTAACGAGCTTAACCAACTTCTCTAATGCTTCTTTTATCTGAAACTCATTGTCTAATGGTTTATAATCAGTACCAACAATACCGACTAAGGTTTGTCGTACACCGTACGATACGCCTAATCCCTCTACTAAAAGACGATGCAGTTCCTCAATTTTACGAACAGTCAGCTCTTTATACTCGTTTGTGTTCTCAATAATGTAATCAAGTGCTTTTTTATGATTAATAATCATCTGTGTTTCTTGTTCGGTTTTGCCATCAGCCGAAACATTATCTTTAAGCAATCTTTCAGTATCTAACAAAGTATAAGTATTGCCTTCAATTTTTGATGATTTCCATGCCAATTCGATTGTTAAACGCTCAAATTCCTTGCGTAAGATTGTTGGTGACATCCCTGCTCTGCTTTTGAGGTACTGTTCATTCAAATGAGCATATTCTTGTTGCTCTTTTGGTGTCAACAAGTTCGATAAATGGCTCATAATTTCAAAATTGAAACGATTATTCTCTAATTTGCGCTCATCATTTGCAAAATAAGCCTCGACATCAACCTCTGAAAGAAGTTTATTTTTGATGGACAACGCATAAAGTGCTGATTTTGTCGTTCCGGTTTTTGAAATTAATCCTTCGGCAATCAAAACATCTAAATCACGAAGAATCGTTACCTTTGAACACTTTTCAAATTCCTTTGATACAGCCTCTTGTATCTGTTCACGACTAACCGCACCTGACTGTTCAATGTAATTAAAAATCATTTTTTGCCGTTTGTTTAACATAGCATTTTCCTTAATTGTTTCATTTTCTTACCATAATTGTTGCATAATTGTATCAAAAATGCAACTATTATTTACAAATTTTGAAACTATTATTTTGTCATATAACGCGATTGCCTGTTTTTACGCATAACTTATCGGTTTTGACCGTTTTCGTGCGTGTACGTGCGAAAAAACCGCATTAAAATCGATGTCAGTTAGTTATGATTTGCAACCAACTGATAAAAACAACCAACAATAACCGTCAAACCGTTATTGACAGCCATTTACAGATGATTTATGTTATTAGCAGTGCTAATAAATTTTGCTAATACTTTTGGAATTTAGGTCGGAGCCAATATTTTTATAAGTTATTGATTTTACATATAAACAAGGCTGTAAATCGAATAAATTCTCTGGGATTGTCGCATCAGGCAGCCGGAGCCAACAAAAATAGAACCCACCTTTATGGTGGGTTTTATTTTTTTGTTTCCGTCTATCTGATAAGAATAGGCGGAGCCTGTTCAATCAGGACGAGGAAAAAAATTGCTCCGGTGGAGTAATTTTTGACGCAGATTACGTTTTTGTTAGTTTGTGAGCTAGTGATAACGACGCGAAACAAACTTTACAAAGGCGGTGACCGAAGCGAGTTAGCGAAATATATTGAGCTTACGAGCAAGAGCCGGAGCCAAAAACAAGCCACCAACCTTTATGGTTGGGGGCTTTTTTGTACTCTGTTTGTTGATTTGAGCGGCGACCAATGGGAGCCTGTTCAATCAGGGCGAGGAAAAAAATTGCTCCAGTGAAGCAATTTTTGACGCAGATTACGTTTTTGTTAGTTTGTGAGCTAGTGACAACGACGCGAAACAAACTTTACAAAGGCGGTGACCGAAGCGAGTTAGTGAATGTAATGAACTTATGAGCAAGAACCGGAGCCAAAAAAATAAAACCCACCTTAAAGGTGGGTTTTGTTTTTTTATTTTAAGCTAACTGATAAAAATTAGAAAATAACGTTCAGCATATCTGAAGTTAGCAAAAACTCATATTATCAAATTAAACCTTAAAGCTCATCAACCTTTTGATTTATAAGTACCAGATCTCATTCTCGTTTCTGTCATTTCTCTTCCATATCTTTTAGCTAACTCTGAAGTCCTACGTATACCACCAAATAGTTGTTTTAACGACTTTAATCTTTCTTCATCAGTAATACGCATTTTACTGTTACCCATGTTATTAGTATCATATATACTCCAAACATTTTCACCGGCACTTTTGCTAAATTGATATCTGCCAACAATTATTGTTCCGTCTGCCAATACTAAATTTTGATGCTCATTATCTATTATTGATACCACACCTAACCTTTCATTATTATTATCAAGTAATTGCACCTCTTTACCATCGCTTGATGATTTAAATCTAGTGCATCGTTTAAGTAAATCCGTCTCCGGAAAGCTTTCACGTTCCTTTCTCTCTTCAGTTCCAACACCTCTAAGTTCATCTATTTTTTTACTCATTTTAACCTCCTTGCACTATAGTTTATAATAAATCATAGCATGCACACAAAATTTTGTCAATTTTTTTTCGCAAACATATTCTTAATAAAAAAAAACCACCTTTAAGGTGGTTTTTTTTGATTCACATTAGGAAATTTTATTCAATACAGCAATCAACGGCTTTTTTGACAAAGGCTTTCATTTTTGCCAATGCACCATTAGCTTTCGGCTCTTCTTTTACCATTTCTATATCAACTTTTTCCAACTTTGCCGAAAGTTTTTTGATATCCTCGGTTTTATCTTCCACCCATTTAACATCTTCTACATTCAGCATATTCATATTCAAGCCCCAAAACAAACAATACAAATCATATGCCTGATTAAACAGTTTATATGCCTCCTCTTTGTTTTTAAGGCTTTGCTGTTTGGTTCCCACTTCCATCAATCTCATTGCAGAAGCCAACAAGTGTTTAGAAATACACCAAACCTCACCTTCATATTCAGGAATGATTTTTTGCATCAAATTTTTACGAAGCTCACGAACTTCTTCTACCAAATCATAAAAAGAGTTCTTACCTGTTTTGGCTCCTGAAAATACCAAATGTTCTTCAATACTAATCAAGTTCATGATTGCAATGGTAAGATCCTGATCGGAAGACAAGTCCTTAGGATTAACTTTTTTTGTAGCATCAATTCTTTCGACAAATTCTTTTACATTTGCTGCTTTTTTCATTATTTATCTCCTGAAAATTCATACAACTCGCCAACATCTGCCATATTATTTGTGCTTAGCGGATAATAATTAAAATATACACTCAACAAAGTCAACGCCAACACCGGTATCACAACTTTTTCAAACGGAAAATGTGCATGCCCCCCGTTTTTGGCTTTCATATATTGGTAAAACTTTGACACATAAATAAAGGTCAATGCCCCCAAAATTGTGCTAAAGAGCAAGGGATCCAAATAAAAAACTCCGATTATTTGCGGAGAATACGGAATTTCGGAAATATACATAAACCCGATTGACCCGACAGACAATGCCATTAACCAAAAATCTCTGCCGGCAAAATTCCAGTTCTTTTTTTCAAACCACAAAATCAGCCAATATCCAAGAAGAGCCAATAATGCCCCTGCCCATACTCCGACAACACAATCATCAACCCCATAGTAACGAGCAATTTCCAAAGAAGCCCCCACAGCAACTGTGCACACGGCACAAGCCGGATTTGCCAAAGCTTTACCACTCAAAGCCAATAGCAATGCTAAACTCAACAAAACAGTCATTATATCCACCTTAGCTAATAAAACTTGTTATATTTAATGCCAAACCAACATATTTTGCAACCTAAAAATAACTTGCTTGTTTACATATTATCAATTATATTCAACTACATGAAAAAACTACTGGAAAAAGCAAAAAATACTCATAGCTTAGAAAAAGAAGAAATAATAGCTCTTCTTAAAGATGACGCTATATCTGAAGATTTATTTCAAGCTGCCGATGAAGTAAGAGCCATATATGTTGGTAATGACATTCACTTGCGAGCATTAATTGAGTTTTCTAATATATGCAAAAACAATTGTTTGTATTGCGGCTTACGCGAAGACAACAAAAATATCAAACGCTATCGTATCGATGAAGATACAATTTTTGCCCTTGCCGAACATGCCTCTTGCAATATGGGACTAAAAACAGTTGTTCTGCAATCCGGCGAAGACCTATATTTTGATACCGATAAATTATGCAGTATCATCCGCCGTATTAAAACATTAGATGTTGCCCTCACTCTTAGTATCGGCGAAAAAACTTTAGAAGAATATAAAGCATACAAACAAGCCGGTGCAGATCGTTTTTTGCTCCGTATTGAAACCACAGACAAAGAACTATATGCTCAAAATGACCCCGGCATGAGCTGGGAAGAACGTACCGAATGCATAAAAAACATTGGCATATCCGGCTTAGAAGTCGGCTCCGGTGTTTTAGTAGGCCTGCCTAATCAAACACTTGAATCTTATGCTGATGACATTTTATTTTTCAAAGCCATCAATGCTGATATGATTGGTATCGGACCATTTATCCCCCACCCCGATACTCCGCTAAAAAACGCCAAAGGCGGAGATTTGAATACTGCACTCAAGGTTATGGCGTTAACCCGACTTTTGCTACCGGATATAAATATTCCGGCTACAACTGCAATGGAAACTTTAGCTCCCAACGGTCAGGCAAAAGCTTTGCAATCAGGTGCTAATGTTATTATGCCCAATATCACTTTATCACAATATCGTAAGCATTATGAACTATACCCTGGGAAATCATCTACAAACTATACTCCGGATCAAAGTTTGACAGATCTCAAAAATAAAATTTATTCACTTGGTCGCACCATATCGTCAGATTACGGATTTCACCGCAAATAATTTACAATAAATAAAAGCAAATATTGACAATAATATTTTTCTTTATTACCAATATTTATAATAAATAACTAAAACAAAACACACTAAAGGAGTACTAAAATGGAACTAAAAGGTTCAAAAACCGAAAAAAACCTTATGGAAGCATTTGCCGGAGAATCTCAGGCTCGCAATAAATACACCTATTATGCTTCTAAAGCCAAAAAAGAAGGTTACAACATTATTGCTTCTAAATTTGAAGAAACTGCCAACAATGAAAAAGAACATGCCAAAATTTGGTTCAAACTCTTACATGGTGGCGAAGTTCCTTCTACCGTTGACAACTTAAAAGATGCTGCTGCCGGCGAAAACTATGAATGGACCGATATGTATGCTCGTATGGCTCAAGAAGCTCGTGAAGAAGGTTTCACCAAAATTGCTGCTTTGTTTGATATGGTTGCAAAAATCGAAAAAGGCCACGAAGAAAGATATCAAGCTTTGTTAAATTCTTTGGTAGAAGGCAAAATCTTCAATCGCCCGACCAAAGTTATTTGGGAATGTGCTAACTGTGGTCACCGTGTAGAAGCTCCTAATGCTCCTATCAAATGCCCTGTTTGTGATCACCCTCAAGCATACTTTTTTGAGTTGCAAGAGCAATTCTAGTGATTAGTCATTAGGCATAAATAATTAAAAAAAGGCTTGCAATAGCAAGCCTTTTTTACTGTCATCCTGAGCCTGTCGAAGGATCTCTATGTCATCCTGAGCCTGTCGAAGGATCTCTATGTCATCCTGAGCTTGTCGAAGGATCTCTATGTCATCCTGAGCCTGTCGAAGGATCTCTATGTCATCCTGAGCTTGTCGAATGATCTCTTTAGATGTTTCGACTACGCTCATGCTCCGCTCAACATGACAAAATAAAAACATGCAACCAAATAAAGAAATTCATATATAATTTTTCCACAAAAAAGCTCCGATTTTCATCGGAGCTTTTTCGGTTAACAGCAAGACTTAAACCAATTTAATGTCACCGGCTACGGTCTTACCTCTTTCTTCCATCAATTCATAGCTGACTTTTGCACCTTCATTCAAAGTACGCAAACCGGCCTTTTGCACTGCGGAAATATGCACGAAAACATCCTTATCACCTTCATCTGGGGTAATAAATCCATAACCCTTACGTTTATTAAACCATTTAACTGTTCCTGTTGCCATTTCAAATATCCTTATAAAAACAGGTTGATAACAAGGGTTCAAACACTTTTTGTGCCACCCTCATAACTCTCTTATTGGTGATAAAGCAAATGTTCTCACAAAACTTATCAAAACCACAAAGGGTAGTTACATAATTAGTGTACCCCAAACATTTTACAATGCAAGCAATATTTTTTTATTTTTTTCCCTTGAAATTTTGCAAATCGATAATACCTCCAATACACCAAATTCAAAAACTTGTCTTAAAAGGAAATAAAATGAAAAAACTATATCTCTTTTTTGCATCATTGGCATTGATAATCGTGGCATTTTCACCGGCTCAAGCTCAACGCAAAAATACCACCAAACATGATCGGGAAATTGTAAATTATTCAAAAGATCAATCTTTTGATTGTCACCAAATTAAAGAAGCATACAAAAAATGCAAACACGATAAGAAAGAATATAAAAAAGAAATGAAAGAACACAAAAAAGATAAAAAAAAGCATCACAAAAAACATAAAGATTAATCATACATCATATTTCTCTTCACAAATTGATTTTGTTCTGCTAGATTGCGTTCTGCAAATCTGCGACAATGGGGTTCGCGGATATTTCATTACGTTATGAAAAGGACAAAAGAAAATGACACTAAAAAAAACCAGAAAAGAAAACTATCCTGAATGGTATCAATGCGTTGTATCCGAAGCTGATATGGCCGAAAACTCATCATCTCCGGGTTGTATGGTTATTAAACCTTGGGGATATGGAATTTGGGAACGCATCAGAGATGTTTTTGATGCTCAAATCAAATCAACAGATCATGAAAATTGTTATTTTCCGATGTTTATACCCCTCTCATTTTTTCAAAAAGAGGCCGAGCATGTTGATGGCTTTGCCAAAGAAATGGCAGTAGTTACTCATTCTCGCTTATCTATGCAAGATGGAAAATTAACACCAGATTCCAAGCTTGATGAACCTCTTATTGTTCGCCCTACATCAGAAGCAATTATTGCCGATTCTTTCTCTAAATGGGTCAAATCATATCGAGACCTTCCGATTTTGGTAAATCAATGGGCAAACGTTGTGCGTTGGGAAATGCGTCCTCGTCTGTTTTTGCGTACTCGTGAATTTTTGTGGCAAGAAGGACACACCGCCCACTCTACTTCTAAAGAGGCAGAAGAAGAAACATCTCGCATGTTAGAAGCATACCGTGATTTGTGCGAAAATACTTTGGCTATGCCTGTTCTCACCGGTCGCAAACCCGAACACGAAAAATTCCCCGGTGCTGTTGATACTTATTGTGTAGAAGCCATGATGCAAGACGGAAAAGCCCTACAAGCCGGAACCTCACACTTCTTGGGCCAAAATTTTGCTAAGTCGGCAAACATTAGTTTTGTAAACAAACAAAACCAACAAGAGTTTGCATATACAACATCTTGGGGTGTTTCCACTCGCCTAATCGGCGGTGTAATTATGACTCATGCCGATGACGAAGGAATGGTTGTTCCGCCAAAAATTGCTCCATACCAAATTGTTATTGTTCCGGTAATCAAAAACTCTGCCGATGAAGATGCGGTTATGGAATACATCAACCAAATTCGCCAAAGCTTAAGCTGCAAAACTGCTTTTGGCGAAAAAATCCGAATTAAGCTTGATAAAAGAGACAAACCGTCCGTTGATAAGTTTTGGGAATGGACCAGAAAAGGTGCTCCGATTATTTTGGAAATTGGCAAGCGTGATGCCGATAGCAACAATGTTATGCTCAAAACCCGTATTAAACTCGGTACTCCTGAAGGAAAACAAATCCTCTCTTTGAGCGAATTTGAGGCCGGCATTTCTCAAAAAATAGAAAACATTCAGCAAGAAATGCTAAACAAAGCCAAAAATCGTTTGCTTGGCAATATCAAAACCGATATTACCACTCCGGAAGCATTCAGAGAATACTTTGCTCAATCTAACGAATGGATTGAAGACAACCAACAAGGAAAAGTTGCTTTTGTTCGTGGTAAGTGGTGCAATGACCCTGCCAGTGAAGAAATTCTCAAATCAATGAAGATAACTATTCGCTGCATTCCGTTTGACCAATCCGGTACTAATGGAATATGCCTACTTACCGGAAAACCGGCAACCATGGACGTTATCTACGCTCGTTGCTACTAAAAAAGAGACCTTCGGGTCTCTTTTTTTGTGCCTAATCATCATCATCTATATCATTATCATCATCTTCTTTGGCAAACAATATCCGCCACAACGGCTTACGATATAACCACAGATTAAACATTCCCAAAGCAACCGATATCATACCAAACAAAAATAAAATATAATACCAGTTAAGTTGGTTTGCGTCCATCATTACATCTTGTCGACTAAGCCGTACAAAACCGATTGCTGCCGATGTTATTATAAATGAAAAAATAAAAGCCAATGTCCAAATTTTGTACTGCAAATATTTGGGCAACATAAATGCCGTAATGATATACAACAACAAAAAAGCAAAAAATAAATATAGCTCCATTGCTTAATCCTCTATTAAATTAAATATAATCAGATATAAGCTCATAATTTCAAATTTGGAGTATATACTACTACAAAAACAAAACTCGCTCTGATTGCTCATGCAACCAAAGCGAGTTAAGTTATTTTTTAAATAGCGAGATCAGCCAATTTATCACCGCGAAGATAAGAAATATTCCTCCCCCCACAGCAATAACCAGAATAATCATATTGTTTGCCGCGGCAGCATTTTCTATCAGCCACCAAACTCCTGCAAACATCGCTATCAATCCCGCGATACCAACAATATATATCATCAATTTGCTTCGTATAAGCCAATAGATGAATATTATCGATACAACTGCCATGAGGATACAATATCCGCAAGACGGGTTTTCACTACTTGGCACAAAAAAAGCACCAAGTATCATCAAACCGGAAATAGCATACAAGAAATATACCAATCCGATTCCTAAATTGCTCGACACTCTTGGGTGAAGAGCAAAAAACGTAACCAATGCCAACACTATAGCACCAGCTACAAGTAAAATTTTAATATCTGCCATAATAGTATAATTTAGGATTATATTATATCATATTTCAATAGCATCGACAAGACAAAAATTAAAATCTCGGCCACTCACCTTCTGCTACTTGTTGCAATGTCGGATTATCTTTTTGTAAACGCATATTATAAATCCAATAGTTTGCCATTACTCTTTCAATATATATTCTGGTTTCGGCTGATGGAATTGCTTCTATAAACAACAAAGCATCGTCATCGTATTCTGTGGTTTTTTGCCATTTAAGCAAATTTCCCGGACCTGCATTATACGCAGTCATGACATAAAACAAATTACCGTCAATAAACGTCTTAGCAAACAAATAATTGATATATTTCTGCCCCAACTCCAAGTTATATTTTGGTTTCATCAATTTAGATCTATCATTTTTCAGTCTTTTATCTTTACTGACATGATATGCAGTACGAGGCATAAGCTGCATCAACCCGCAAGCTCCGGCATTACTCTTTGCCTCAGCCTTAAAGGCAGATTCTTGTCTCACCAAAGCCAAAACCAAGGCATTATCAACTTTCCACCCTCTTGTCGGCCACCACTGCGGAATCGGATATGACAAAGAATCATAGCTTCTTCCGCTCAACACGTCTTTACAATTGTTGCTGGCAAAAATGGCCAAGGCATGAAGCTCATATTGATTGGCAATAAATACAACAGCTTCTTGTTGTCTCTCATTCATATCCGGATAAGCAAATTTCAATTCTGTTTCGGCTAATTTCGGTTGTTTGATATGTAATAACAACATTGCTCTCCTTATTGCCGGAGATGCAATCAACTCATAGATATAGTCTTTTTTCTTAAAATCATTAAAATACGATTCGGCTTCCCAATTATAATCTAATGTTTTGCCCAATTTATATGCCGCCAAAATACCATACATAGTGTGCTTATATTTTGAAGCATTCTCCAGCATATCTTTTGCTTGTTTATTTTTCTTTAGCTTATCATAAGCCCTATAAGCCCAATAACCTCCGGCAGAAACAAGCCACTCATCATCATTTCCGGAATTTGCCAACCTGGAAAAATAAATTGCAGCATTTTTATATTTTTTCTGTCTCCAAGCCGAAAGTCCGGCCACCCACTCGGCTGTACCCGATGTCTTGCGTTTAGCTGCTTTTGTCGCCCACTGCCACGCTAATTTATCATACCCGTCAACAAAATACTTCTGTGCCAATGTTGCCGCCAAATTATCCCAATCTTTGTTTGGCAAAAGTTTCCTAAACTTAGGTTGCTCTAGTACTAATCTGGCTCTTTTGGTTTTTCCTGTTGCAATTGCTCGTCTAAATCTGGAAACCTGCTGTTGTAAATATTTTTTTGTAGCATTATCAAATTTACCATCATGCAAAAAAGCACTTCCGGCAACCTCTGGAGTTTTTATCCCCTCTTCACTTCCTTTATTTTTACGCACTGCCAAACGATAAATTCTGTTTGCTTGAGGATGGTCACCATATTTTTCTAGCCAATTTTTGAGCTCGTCCAATGTAGATTTATATTTTGGATGCAAATATTTTTCTGCCAAAACCACACCCAGCAAAATATGATTACTCAGCTCTCCGATTAACTCATCAACTTGCTCAAACCTGGATTTCTTTATTTGTTGAAATATTTTTTTATAATTATGAACGTCTTTTTTTTCAATAAGCAAATAATCAAATACTTGCTCATATGCATCATCATCTAAAATTTCTCGAGACAACGCACTTAGCTGAAAACCCAAAGTTCCCATGCCAAGCAACAACAAAAAACAAATTAACCTAATCATTTTCCAGAAGATTTGTTTAACCAAACAATTTTATTTGCACATTCAACCGAACTCATTCCTTTTACGCGACAACGATTAACCACAATATTTGGCATCTTGTCCATTGAATAGCACCCTTCCCCCATTAGAGTATAGTCATAATATGTTCTCATATTAGGAGATACATCACTAAAAGACAGCGTAGTTGTCATATCCGGCCAAACCAATTTCACATCAAGCGCATTCAGCTTACGATTTAAATTAGCCAAAACAAAAAAGCGAACATCACAATAAGGATTATTGCCACCATATACTTTAAAATTTTCATAATACAAAAATATTTTTTCGGCTGCTCTTGAATTTCCCTTTTCATCGACTTCGACAACCGTAGCTCCGCCACGCACAGATCCATCTTCTGTGGGACGATTAATAATGTCCAAACCACCTCCCGGAACAAACATTTCACTTTCAATCCGTTCCTGCTCAGCTAAAGCTTTTTCTTCCTTAAGCTTTTTTTCAAGTTCTTCATCGGTTTGGATTTTTTCACTATCGTCTTCAGACACAAATTTCGTTGCATCATCAGAAGAAATAGTCTTATCTCCAAACACCTGTGATTTAGCTCCAAAAGATATAAGCAACAAACAAATCAAAATAAAACTAATTCTTCCCATACGCATAATACTTATTCCTTAGGTCCGCCATCCATACCGGGCATACTATTAGCCAATCTCTTAGAAAAAGCACTTATTGAAGAAACAGTATCTCCATACACTTTCTCAATTTCTTTTTTCTGTGCATCCATTTGCATATCTTCTTGCGTTTTTTGTTCTTCTTCTGAAACAGCCTTAAACTCCATATGATATTCCGGAGATTTGGGCCCTATAAAGCGAAACAAATTCTTACAAGCATCTTTAGCAGATGATGATTTATTATCAGCTTTGTCTGCCAACAAATTACAACTTGTTACTTCTATATCCATATCGTTAAAAAGCAAAAAACAACGATCTGTATTAACTTTAGACTTTAAGGTTACTTGCTGATACGGTTTAATTGTCGGCAATCGCAAATTTAAAGAAACATTGCGAGAGTTATATGTTGCCGTATTATATCTCGGAATATTACGGCGATTCATGCGTTTTGCCTCTTTGGCATTACGCTCCTCCTGATTAATTGCATCAGCAACGACCTCATCTGCCCATTCTAATTTCAAAGCGGTATTATAAACTTCGCTTTTGCTGCGATTATAAAATGTTGCACCCAAATCACATGAAACAACCACACCATCGGCATTTTTCACCGGAGTAATATCGTGTATTTTAAACAATACGGCATCATTTGCCGAAGCTATGCCAGAATATGCTGCCAAAGCCAAAGTAAAACAGCCTATATATAATTTGTTTTTCATGTTCATTTGTGTTCCCTCAAAAATCAATATTAAATCAAATTACAATAATTATATCTTACAAATTCCCAACAAATAGTAAACTATTTAATTATTTTCTGCACTTATTTTATCATCAAGTTCCTTTTTCAAACGCAAAAGATCACTCCATGACCTTGCTTTTTGCCCCGGAGTGCGCAACAAATATGCCGGATGAAAACTTGCCAATACTTTTGCTGTTTTGCCATTAGTTTTTTGATATTCAAACCAGCGACCTCGCATTTTAGATATTGTCTCAGCCATATTCAACAAAGAATTAGCAGCAGCTCCCCCCAATATTAAAATATAATCAGGATCAACCAAATCAATTTGCCGTTTCAAAAATGGTAAACATACCGCAATCTCAGAATCCAAAGGAGTTCTGTTTCCCGGCGGTCGCCATGGTAATATATTGCAAATATAGTAATCTTGACGAGATAAGTTTATTGCCCCCATCATCTTATCTAAAAGCTGCCCCGACTTACCAACAAACGGCACACCGATCCTATCCTCATCAGCTCCCGGAGCCTCGCCGATAATCATTATTTTGGCTTGTGGATTGCCGTCACCAAACACCGTATGGGCGGCAGTTTGCTTCAAAGCACATCCTTCAAAATCATTCAATGCCTTTCGTAGTTCTTCAAGTGTTGCAATTTTTGCACACATATCATCTGCATTTTTACATGCTTCATTCACATTTTGTGCCAAATTTGTTGTTGCCGGACGCAAAACAGTATTGTTCGATACCGGTTTAAAATTATTTGATTTGCTATCAATATTTTCCATAGGAAAACATCCGCAAGTTTCATCTACTCCGGCCAACAAATACCATTCTAATAAATCTTTTACACTTAAAACTTCGGTTTCCATGTTTATAGATTTAGCCAAATTAATGTTTTTTTGCAAGACAAAACATTAATTTGCACAGTTTTCACAATATATACAAAAGCCTATTGTATGATTCGAAAAAAAGATTAATATATCTAATGATTTAAATATAGGAACATATAATGATAAAAATAAAAAGAATTGGAATCGTACTGCTAATAATGGGAATTTGCATTTTTGTATCTTGCTCACATATGCATAATCTAAACAAAAATGCCTCATCTGAATCCGATACAAAAAAACAAGAAAACAACATATCTTCATCATCTTCCATGCCATATGGTCCTTATTTGGCCGGCCGCACAGCCCATATTCGCAAAGATTTTAATTCGGCTGCTGATTATTATATCAAAGCCTTAAAAAATGATCCCGACAATCAAAAACTCATTGGTCAACTATATCTGTTGCTTGTATCACAAAATCGAGTTGATGAAGCGGCTACATATGCCAAACAACACCTAAACAAAGTAAATAAAGATAATTTTGCTCATACCGTTATTGCCGTTTGGCAAATGCACCACAATATGTTCGAAGAAAGCATAAAAACTATATCAAAATATGATAATCCGGCATACAAATCGTTCATTGCTCCTCTTCTTAAGGCTTGGAACTATGTTGGACTAAATCAACAACAAAATGCTTTAAACTCCCTGGAAAGCCTAAAAAAAGAGAACGGTCTTAAAGGAATATATTATTTTCATGCAGGCATGATAAATGACTATTTCGACGATCACGAGCAAGCAAAAAAACATTATGAAACTCTGATTACAGAAGAAACAAGCGAATTATCATTACGCTCATTACAAATAATATCTAACTTTTACATGCGCCATAATCAAAAAGAAAAAGCAATATCTCTCGTAAGCAAAATCAACAATGACAAACTGATAAATGATATTTTGGGCAAATATTCACAACAAGCCCAACTTCCTGCCCCCCAAAAACTAATATCCACACCTCAAAAAGGATCAGCTGAAGCATTGTTTTCTATTGCCGCAACATTTAGATATGATTCAATTATTGATGTTGCCCATATGTTTACCAGCTTGGCAATATATCAAAATCCTGATTATGACTTAGCCAAAATGTTACTGGCCGATATTTTGGAAGATCGCGAAATATTTGATGCTGCCAATAATGTATATCAAAGTATTCCGCAAAATTCTCCAATGTATTATACTGCTCAAATCAAGTACACTAAAAACCTTATTAAGCAAAATGATTATGATACTGCAGAATTAGTATTAAAATCATTGGCCTTAGACTTTAACAACCCTCAGCTCTACATTGACTTGGGTGATGTTCTCAGGCTCAAAAGCGCACACCCCGAAGCCATAAAATATTATCAAAAAGCATTGAGTTTAACTCCTCAAAATAATAGCTCCTGGGTAATATATTACGCACTCGGTATCGCTTATGAACAAAACGGAGATTGGAAAAAAGCAGAAGCCTCATTCCTCAAAGCCAAAGAATTAAGCAACAATCACTATCTAGTCTTAAATTACCTCGGATACACATGGTTATCACAAAAACAAAACATAACCGATGCCTTCATGATGATAGCTCAAGCCTACAAACAATCTCCTAATGACGTAAATATTACTGACAGTCTTGGCTGGGCTTTGTATAAACTCGGATATTATGGTATGGCAACAAAATACCTTGAAGAAGCTGCTGAAGACGCTCCTGAAAATCCGATTATACGAAACCATTTGGGCGATGTCTATTGGCATACAAATCGTCAAAATGAAGCTCGTTTTCAATGGCAACAAGCTCTTGACTTAAAAGATAAAAATGATGAAATAAATCGTAAATTGATAGAAGATAAAATCAAAAATGGCATCAGCCAAACTCCAAAGGTTGAATTTGATCAGAAAATAGTTTCTGAAACTATTTCTTCACTAAGCAAATATAAATAAAATAAAATAAAGCCGCCAAATAGGCGGCTTTATTTTATGTTTATACCAAATTAGACTTATCTTTTCTTTTTCTGAAAGCCCAACGTCCCGATTTTTTTCGCATTGCCTGTAATGTTCTGAGATATCGACGTCTGACTCCTCTGATATGATCAATAATCATTTCATAGAACAGTCTCTGGTTTTCATCTTGAGCAGTATCCATAAGCTCCTTTGCCTTACCGACATTAATATCTTGAGCAGCAATAACATCTTGCGTCATAATCTTACAATGATTATTTGCAACTTCTGCAGCACCGGAATATATATAGTATTTATCTTTACCAGTGGCATTTTTGCCGGTAATTTCCACAGCACCATAGTCAAGCACAAATACACTCGGAGCTCTATCAGGCAGTATTTCAATCGGAGCTCTAACTGCAGGCAAAATCACCGCCGGAACTTGCTTTTCTACAAAAACACCGGTAGGTAATTCTATGGTCAGTTTTATATCACTACTCATTTAATTAATCCTTTTAGATAATATCAGAAAACCATTATGCAGCCTTCATTGTAGCAGCTTTTTTCAATACATCTTCAATGGTTCCTACCATATAAAATGCCTGTTCCGGAATATCATCATACAAACCGTCTAATATTCCTTTGAAGCCCTTAATGGTATCTTCTAACTTCACAAACACGCCGGGAGTACCGGTAAACACTTCGGCAACATGGAATGGTTGAGACAAGAAACGTTGAATCTTACGAGCTCTGGAAACAGTCAATCTATCTTCATCAGAAAGTTCATCCATACCCAAAATTGCAATAATATCTTGCAATGACTTATATTTTTGCAATACTTCTTGAACTCTACGAGCTACGTTATAATGCTCTTCTCCCAAAACTTGCGGATCTAAAATTCTTGAAGTCGAATCAAGCGGATCAACCGCAGGGAAAATACCGAGCTCAGCAATAGAACGAGAAAGCACGGTTGTAGCATCTAAGTGTGCAAATGTTGTTGCCGGAGCCGGGTCTGTCAAGTCATCGGCAGGCACATAAACAGCTTGCACTGAGGTAATAGATCCGTTCTTTGTTGATGTAATACGCTCTTGCATTGCACCCATATCTGTACCCAATGTCGGTTGATAACCCACAGCAGAAGGAATACGCCCCAACAAAGCAGAAACTTCAGAGCCTGCTTGAGTAAAGCGGAAAATATTATCCACAAAGAACAACACGTCTTGATGTTCTTCATCACGGAAATATTCTGCTTGGGTCAAACCGGTCAAGGCAACGCGAGCACGAGCTCCCGGAGGTTCATTCATCTGACCGTAAACAAGTACGGTTTTAGACTTGTCACCTTTCAAATCGATAACACCGGAATCAATCATTTCATGATAGAGGTCATTACCTTCGCGAGTACGTTCACCCACACCGGCAAATACAGAATAACCACCATGTCCTTTAGCAATGTTGTTAATTAATTCCATAATCAGCACTGTTTTGCCCACTCCGGCACCACCAAACAAACCGATCTTACCGCCTTTGGCATATGGTTCCAACAAATCGATAACCTTAATACCTGTTGTCAAAACCTCAGTTTCTGTTGATTGATCAACAAATGCCGGAGCCGGACGGTGAATTGGATAATTATGTTTGGATTTAACCTCACCTCTTCCATCAACAGGTTCGCCAATCACATTTACAATACGTCCTAACAATTCCGGACCAACAGGAACTTCAATCGGAGCCCCTGTGTTAATTACCTGCTGACCACGTACCAAACCATCGGTAGAATCCATCGCAATACATCTTACAACATCTTCGCCAAGGTGTTGAGCCACTTCCAAAACCAACTTCTGCCCATTATTATCACAGTGAAGGGCTGTTAAAATCGGAGGCAAATCTTTAGTTGATTCAAACTTTACGTCAACAACAGCACCCATTACTTGAGAAATTTTACCCAACCCTAAAGCATTTTCAGTTTTAGCTTTCACTTTCTTAGGTGCAGTAGTTTTTTTAACTGCTTTTTTCACTGTTTTTTCAGCAGTTTTTTTTGTCGTTTCTTTTTTTACTGTGGCCATTTAACCCTCTCTTGTTTCAAACATAAATAAACTTATTTTAACATAAATAATTATAGAGCTTCCGCACCCGATATAATTTCTATCAATTCGGTTGTAATTGCGGTTTGACGCAATCTGTTATATTGCAGTGTCAGCTTAGCTATCATATCACTGGCATTTCTGGTAGCATTGTCCATTGAGGTCATTCTTGCTCCATGCTCAGATGCCTGTGAATTAAGCAAATCTTGGAAAAATACCGAAGTCATCAACAATAATAATACGTCAACCAAGAGCTTTTGTTTTGGAGCATCATAATCAAAAAAAGCATTATCAACCTTGTTATCAAAACGCGGATCCTCTAAATCAATATTATATGGAATATATCTTTGAAGCTTAACCTCTCTGTTAATCGCCGAATTAAAATGTGTATATATAACTTCGCACACATCAAATTCTCGGTCGGTATATGCTTTCAAGATATTTTCACTAATTGCTTGCAATTCTCTAAAATCGGCACCTTTCGCAGCAATTCCGCTCAAAACTTCAATTTCCAAATCAGAAACTCTGTTTTTGAGCGCATCACCTGCTTTTTTACCGATAGATAGTACTTTTACTTCTTTTCCTTCGGCACGAAGTCCCTTAATTCTGCGAATTGCTTCCCTAATCACATAGGCGTTATAGCTACCGCATAGCCCTCGGTCTGAAGAAAACACAACCAACAAATATTTTTTAGGATCAACCGGCTCCAAAAGCATACGAGGAAAAACATATGACAAGTCGTTTTCTTTTTCCTCTTGTCTCATTTCCTTGTACAATCGACCGGCAATGGTCAGCATATCATCACTATATTGTTGTGACTTTACCAACACATCTTGAGCTCGACGCAGACGAGCTGCAGCCACCATCTTCATGGCGGAAGTAATCTTCTGTGTCGATTTTATACTTCCAATTCTGGTTCTAAGCTCTTTTAAGCCTGCCATATTCTTAAGCCGCCTTTTCTAATTTGTTATCAAACCTTTTTGCATAATCCTGATAAAAGCTCATCAATTTAGCTTCCAAGTCTTCAGAAATAACTTTTTTCTCTGCTATTTCATTCAAATATTCGGCATGATTTGCTTTTATCTCTTGCAAAGCACCAGCTTCAAATTCAGCAACTTTATTTACCGGAAGATTATCTAAAAATCCTCTAACTCCGGCAAAAATCGCCACAACTTCTTCCTCCACTGTAAGCGGATTATATTGAGGCTGTTTTAACATCTCGGTCAAACGAGCACCACGAGCCAACAACTTTTTGGTAGAAGCATCAAGATCCGATGCAAATTGTGCAAACGATGCCATTTCACGATATTGAGCCAAATCAAGTTTCATGGTACCGGCAACTTGTTTCATTGCTTTAATCTGAGCTGAAGACCCCACACGAGAAACTGAAATACCAACATTAACCGCCGGACG
Source organism: Alphaproteobacteria bacterium (assembly GCA_015062285.1). Classification (GTDB taxonomy): domain Bacteria; phylum Pseudomonadota; class Alphaproteobacteria; order RF32; family CAG-239; genus CAZU01. The sequence continues at coordinate 26,816 of SUUY01000007.1, forward strand.
CACACCTTGGTAGAACAAACTTGTTTCCAAGAAAATCTGTCCGTCTGTAATCGAAATCACGTTAGTCGGAATATAAGCTGAAACGTCACCGGCCTGAGTTTCAATCACCGGCAAAGCAGTCAAAGAACCTGCACCTTCCGTATCGTTCATCTTTGCAGCACGCTCCAACAAACGAGAGTGCAAATAGAACACGTCACCTGGATATGCCTCACGTCCTGGTGGACGACGGAGCAACAAAGACATTTGACGATATGCCGTTGCTTGCTTAGATAGATCATCATAAAAGATGACAGCATGCATACCATTATCTCTAAAATATTCACCCATTGCACAACCTGAATATGGAGCAATATACTGCATCGGAGCCGGATCTGAAGCTGTTGCCGCAACCACGATTGTATAATCTAATGCCCCATAATCTTTAAGTGTCTTAACCACCTGTGCCACGGTAGAACGTTTTTGCCCTACGGCAACATAAATGCAGAACAACTTATCTTTGTCTGACTTTGCTGCGTCATTAATTTTCTTTTGGTTAATAATAGTATCTAAGATGATTGCTGTTTTACCGGTTTGGCGGTCACCAATGATCAACTCACGTTGGCCACGACCAATCGGAATAAGCGAATCAACAATTTTCAAACCGGTCTGCATTGGTTCATGCACTGACTTTCTTGGAATAATACCGGGAGCCTTAACTTCAGAACGACTAAATTCCTTAGCTTTAATTGCTCCCAAACCATCAATAGGTTCACCCAAAGCATCAACCACGCGCCCCAACATTTCCTTTCCGACCGGAACGTTTACAATTTGCTTGGTACGTTTAACCATGTCGCCTTCTTTAATTTGTTGGTCTGAACCGAAAATAACCACACCAACATTATCTTCTTCCAAGTTAAGAGCCATTCCTTTAACTCCGCTCTCAAACTCCACAAGCTCACCGGCCTGAACTTCATCTAAGCCATACACACGAGCAATACCATCTCCAACAGATAGTACTTGTCCAACTTGTGAGACATCAGATTTTACCTCGGAATTTGCGATTTTATCTTTAATGATAGAAGATATTTCACTAGCAGATACCGACATTATTCATCACCTTTCATCATATTTTCCAAACTGTTAAGTTTAGCTGTTATTGTATCATCAAACATTTTAGATCCGATACGAATTCTCAATCCTCCGATTAGTTCCGGATAAACATTACAAGAAAGCACAACTTTTTGTGCTAATTTTTTTTCTAAAACCATAGTCAATTTTTTACTTTGAGCTGAAGACATTTTTTTTGCACTATCGACTACCACTTCTACCATATTATTGTTTTGATAATAGATATGCACAAACTCATCTAATATCATTATCACCTCGCCCCAACGACGATTTTCCGTGATAACATCAAGACAATTCAAAGTTTCTTTGCCGATTTTCAGTTTTTGTGCTACTTTTTGCAAAACAGAAATCTTATCTGCTTCAGCCCAAAGCGGATTTGTCATATAACCAACCAATGTTGCATCATCTTTTAGCGTTTGACGCAGCAATACAACGTCCTTAAAAACTTTATCTGCAGCTTTTTTTTCAACAGCTGCTTCCAACAAAGCAGTTGCGTATGTTAATGCGATTTTTGTCTTAGAAACTTTTTTCACGATTCTCTCATTTTTTCTTTTTAAACTGCCGTTATCATATACGAAAATTAGTTTCTTTTTTATTAATATAAAAATTAATCCACGATAAAAAAACGAAAACCATAATCCCTAATTACTAATGACTAAAAGTTTGGAGAATGGCTTAGATAGAGTAGTTTCTAGGAGTGATAAAAATTTTAGTGTAGATAAGCCTACATGAATTTTTATCAACTACGTAAAACTGCTCTAGATGAGCCGTTATACAAACTTTTAATAAAAAGAATACGGATCTATATCCACTTCTACCCTAACACTTGAAGGAATATTAATTTTAGCAATCCACTGACGGAGAACCTCTTGAATTGGAATATCTCGAGCAGTCTTTAACAACAAACGATAGCGGTATTTGTTGCGAAGCATAAATATCGGTGCCGGTGCCGGCCCCAAAGTGGATATTTTATCATCATTAAAAGCCACTTGCCCCAACCACTGTGCCACTCGTTGCGTATTGTCAGGATTAGCTCCGGAAACAATCACCGATGCCAATTTCCCAAATGGCGGCATTTTTAATAATTTACGAGATTTTTTCTCCAAATTCAAAAACATAGTAGCGTCATATTGAAGCAATGCTTGCAGAACCGCATTTTCCGGATACAAAGTTTGAACATATACCGTACCTTTCTTTTCTCCTCTTCCGGCTCGACCGGAAACTTGCGATAAAAGTTGAAAAGTCCGTTCTGAAGCACGCAAATCACTCCCCATTAAGCCCAAATCCGCATCAACAATACCAACCAATGTCAGAGCCGGAAAGTGATGACCTTTAGCCAATATTTGCGTACCGATTAAAATATCAATTTCGCCATTTTCCATTTCGTTTACCACTTTGTGCACTTCTTGAAAATTAGTGGTAAAATCACTGGAAAGAACCTTAGTTCTGGCTAACGGAAAACGATATTTTATTTCTTCGGCAATTCGCTCTACTCCCGGGCCACATGCTGTCAAACCGCTTTCAGAATGACAATCAGGACAACAATCAGGTGTTTCTGTCATAAATCCGCAATGATGACAAACTAATTTTTTAGAACGTCGATGCTCAGTCAACCAAGAAGTACAGTTCGGACACTGAATCCGATATCCGCAGTCACGACAAATTACCAAAGGTGCATAACCGCGACGATTCAAAAACAGCATTGTCTGCTCACCCTTTTCGAGATTGTCCTTTATTTGCTCCACCAATGTCGGAGACAACCACGATGTTCCCCAAGAACCCTTCAGCGGTTTATCTTGTTTTAAGTCGATAATTTTTATATCAGGCAAGCAAGCATCGGCATACCTGCTTTTTAGTACAAGCTCATCATATTTACCGTTTTCCACATTTACTATGGTTTCCAAATCAGGAGTTGCCGTTGCCAATATTATGGGAATTTGTTCAAACTTGGCCCGCACAACCGCCATATCACGACCTTGGTAATTCACCACATCTTCTTGTTTAAATGACTGATCATGGCTTTCATCAACCACAATCAAACCTAAATCAGCATAGGGCAAAAACAAGGCAGATCTGGCTCCCACCACAACTCTTGCCTCGCCTTCTGCAACAGCTTTCCATGTATCAATTCGTTCTCTAGACCCTAATGCTGAATGCCATTTTGCCGGTTTTACGCCAAAACGTTTTTCAAATCTGCCAAGCCATTGACTGGTCAAACCTATTTCCGGCACCATAATCAAAACTTGTTTTTTTTGTCTGATCGCTTCAGCAACAGCTTCAAAATAGACTTCCGTTTTGCCCGATCCGGTAACGCCGTTAAGAAGAGTCGCCCTAAAACCGTTGCCGATTTTTCTGCACAACTCATCTGCTGCCGCTTGTTGTTCAAGTGTAAGCTTAACTTTTTGAAATTTCACATCAGGTTCTAAAAATTGTTTTTTGTATTCAATCAAAACCGGACGTAATACACCGGCATCTATCATCGTTTTAATCACACTTTGCCCTACACCGGCACCGGCAGCAATTTCTTGTCTGCTAAATGGCATTTTTTTTAAAAACTCAATAACTCTCCACCTTGCATCAGAATTTTTAAGCTTTGCCTCGCTCAATGTTTTGCCTGAAAGCTCATACAAAACATTCATTTTCGGATCTTCAAACACTCCCCGTACTGAGAGCACCATTTTTAATACCAAACCCAAATAAGCCATATTATAAGCAGAAACGAAATCAACAAATCTCATTAAATCAAGACTTAAAGCCGGTAAATTGACTCTTTCCATTATCGGCTTAATCTTTGTATCATCTAGTTTTGATGATTTTTCCAGCTTCCACACCACACCGATTTGGGTTTCTCTACCAAACGGAACTCGCACAATTTCACCCAAAACCGGATCTCCGTCGATTTTATAATCAAACGGCTCATTAAACGGTAATGGCAACAAAACTCCGACTATCAACTTTTTCTCCTAAGCTATCATATCCTAATATTTATTCCTGCAAAATAAAATCCAAATCAGCAAAATCCCCACAAAAAAAAGCTCCAATCATAGCGATTGAAGCTTCTTTTTCTTAATTTTTGAACCAGACACGAAGAATCACAGCATGTCTCCAATCATCATATTGGCTGGAGTTCCGACCTTTTGTCCGGTGTTTTGACCACATGTGAACAATAATAATCCGGCATTAACTAGAGCTAAAATTGCAAAAGACTTTTTCGCATTCTAGAGTTTATTAATAAATTCCAACTCTTCTCCATATTCATCACCATTATACGATGATATAAACTCGATAGTGTCCCCGACCTCACACATATCAAGGTCATCAAAACACATACTGGATATGCTCTCCAACGAAGCAAAAATCCTTTTGTCTTCCACCTCAGTTTTAATCATAGCAGTAATAACTATGCCGAGGTTTTCCATACTAATAATTACACCTTTTTCCATAAACTTTTCATTTACAATAAGATACTAAAAATTCATAACTAAGCTCACCCTATCATTATCAAAAATTTTGTCAAGAAAATATTAACCATAGAAGGTTATACTGAACATTATGAAATACGAAATCAAATATATAACCTCCCCTGAGGTTTTAAAATACATCAAAGATTGGCAAACTTGGCTCAAGGATGAACGTCGTTATTCGTCGCACACTCTTGATGCCTATGCTCGGGACTTAGCTATTTTTTTAAGTTTTTTGCACGATTACACTGATAAAATTCCGGATATCAACGACCTCAAAGAAGCCGATGTCCGTACTTTTAGGTCATTTTTAAGCCAACGCAATAATAAACATATTGAAAAATCTTCCATTTCTCGAGAATTATCAACAATCAAAAATTTCTATAGTTGGCTGGCTAAAAAAAAATTAATCAACAATACTGCTATTAGTGTAATATCATCACCAAAAATTGGAAAATATTTACCTAAAGCAATCGATGTTGACGAAACTTTTAATGTGCTTGACGTTGCTAAAGATTTTGCCAAATCAGAGTGGCAAGGACTTAGAGATGTCGCCATTTTTACAATATTATACGGCTGTGGTTTGCGAATTTCTGAAGCCTTGTCACTCAATTTTGGAGATATAAATCATAACAATTTCCTCAAAATCAAAGGTAAAGGAAACAAAGAACGCATTGTTCCTGTTTTACCTGTTGTCAGAGAAAAGATAAATGCCTACCTTGAGGCTTGCCCTTATAACATTAAACAAGGAGAACCCTTGTTTTTAGGAGCAAGAGGTGAAAGAATAAGCCCTCGCATTGTGCAGAGAACATTGGAAAAAATACGCAAATATTTGGGCCTTACAGACAATTTGACACCCCATGCCTTACGCCATTCTTTTGCCACTCACCTTTTAGCCAATGGGACAGATCTTCGTTCATTACAAGAGCTATTGGGCCATGCGTCCCTTTCCACCACCCAACGCTATACCGACGTTCAAATCGAAACCCTAAAACGAGAATATAGCAAAGCTCATCCTTTGGAAAAAGAAGAATAAAAAAACCGGCCAATTAGCCGGTTTAATTCTTCCTAACACATATTACTTGAGTTTTTTCTCAACGAACTCTTCGTGTTTTTTAGACTTTTTATCATATTTTTTCAAAGTCAATTTTTCAGGATGAGTTCTTGGATTTTTTTCTGCCAAGTAAAATGTACCTGTACCAGCTGTACTTTCCAATTTAATTTTAACTTTTACTGCTTTTGCCATTGTTACATACTCTTTTTAACATTAAGATTAAAACATTTAGGCGTAATATACATTTTTTTGAGCCTATGTCAACAATATTTTGCAAAATTATTTATCTTTTAAGCAAAATTTGAGCAATTTTCTCATCTAACAGGCTATCACTGCGACTTTCAGCCAAGCAATTATCATTTTTCGGAGCATTTATCAACCGGTTTTCATCTTTAGATTCCGGCATCTCAAATGTGCACACATCAGGAATCACGCCAAAATCAGATAACTTCTGACCTGATGGGGCATAAATATACGCACTTGTAACAGATATTGCACTACCGTTTGGCAAATCAATCAGATTTTGAATACTTCCTTTCCCAAACGTCTTGGTTCCAACCACTTTTGCCCTACCTTGGTCTTGAAGAGCTTGTGCTAAAACTTCTGCTGCCGATGCCGTGTCTCCATCAACTAAAACAACCACATCTGCATTTTCGCCAACACCGCCTTCCTTAGCATTATAATATATGATTTCTTCGTTTGGCTTGCCTTTAACAGACGCAATTATTCCCTGATCTAAAAAAACATCGGCAACATCAATAGCCGCCGAAAGTTGTCCTCCGGGACAACCACGTAAATCTAAAATAATTCCGTTTGCTTGTTTGTGTTCATTAAGAGCATTTATAATTTCATCATACAAAAACTTATTAAAGATTCCTATCTTTATATATAAATTCTCTTCCTCCATACGTGCAGCAAAAGTTCTTTTTTGCTTTAATAAACTTCGATTTTCACCCCCGATAAAATATTTAGCATCTTTTCCCATATCTTTAATCGCATAAAGCATGATATTGTCAAATGCTTCAAAATCATATTTTTTTGCCTTCGAAGAAACGTTTATAGCCATATCAAAAATATTACCGGCCAAATCAGCCCATAACTTTGCATCATTTCTGTCTTTAGGTTTATACAGACTCTTAATCAATCTTGTTTTATAATATAGACTTATCTTATTATTATCATTCGCTACACGCAAATTCTTATCTAACACATTAATTGCTTTTAAGATGATGATTGCAACATCTTCAGTGCTTATAGAATCTACACTCTGTTTGGGAACTTGTTCAAACAAAACATACAGATTATCTTCTTCCATCGCCGATAGGACGGAAATATTGAATGAAAAACTAAAAATTAAAAAAAATAAAATAAAATTTTTTTTCATTTTAATTCTGCCTTTAATACGGTGTGATCAGAAGGCTTGCTAGCTAATCTCGGATTTTTATCAACTTCACAGAATTTCAGCATATCAACCGCCATTGGCGACATAAATAAATAATCAATTCGCATCCCTAAATCATTTGCCAAAGCTCCACCGGCATAATCCCAAAATGTATATCCGCTCTTGGTTGCATGTAATGACCTGAAAGCATCATAATATCCTAAATATTGCAAAGCCCAAAGTCTTTGTTTTACTTCTTGCCTAAACAATGCATTGTTTTTATATTCCTTTGGGTCATACACATCATTATCTGTCAATATGACATTAAAATCCCCTCCCAAAATAACCGGCTTACCTAATCCTAAAAGCTCAGATGCTCTTTTGTATAATGCTGTCTGCCAATTTAACTTATATATGTAGCGACTATCATCATCAGGATCATTATATGGCGGATTTCCATTTGGCAAATAAATCGAAGCAACTCTATATTCTACCCCATTAACTTTAATATCTGCCTCCAAATATCGAGCTTGTTCATCAACAAAGTTTGGCAAATTTTCTTCCGTCACAACAATTTTATGACGACTTAAAATCGCTACTCCGTTATAACTTTTCTGCCCTAAAATCTTTGCGTTATATCCCGTTGTCTGCAATTCAAAAAACGGAAAAGAATTAAATTCTGTTTTAATTTCTTGCAACAGAACAATATCAGGATTTTCTTTTTGCAACCAATCTAGCAAATTATCTAATCTGGCATTTATCGAATTAACATTATATGTAGCAATTTTCATTATTAACCCTTTATTATCAGAATTATGTATAGACTATAACAAAAATACAATCATTGAAAGTAAAAAAAATGGACCATTTAGCAACTTATGCATCACACGCGCAAAACAGCAAAGGACGTTTATATCCAGACTATAGCAATATAATCAGATCTCCATTTCAACGTGATAGAGATCGCTTAATCCATTCTTCAGCATTTAGGCGTTTAGATGGCAAGACTCAGGTTTTTGCTTATCATGAGGGCAAAAACTATCGTACTCGCCTAACTCACAGCATTGAGGTAGCACAAATAACTCGTACCATATGTAAAAATCTCCAACTCAATGAAGAACTTGGTGAAGCTATTGCGTTAGCACATGATTTAGGGCATGCTCCGTTCGGACACGCCGGAGAACGTGCACTAAATAATTCTATGAAAAAATTTGGCGGGTTTGATCACAATATCAATTCACTGAAAATAATGACGGAACAAGAAGTTCATTATCCTGAATTTGAAGGTCTTAACCTTACTTGGGAAACATTGGAAGGTACTCTCAAGCACAACGGACCAATAAAAAAAACATCAGATGAATTTCTCAGAGAATTTAACAAAAAATTTAATTTAGACCTAAAACATTATTCTTCACTAGAGTCGCAAATTGCATCTTTTGCTGATGACATTGCATATAACAATCATGATATAGATGATGGTTTTCGAGCAGGATTTTTCACTATTGATAATTTGAGAACATTGCCGTTTATAGCTGACATCATCAATAAATTTGAGCAAGATTATCCTGATGCCGATGATAACATAAAAATATATGCCATTACCCGACAACTTATTGCCTTAATGGTATTTGATCTTCTAGAGAACACCAAAAACAATATAAATAAATTCAACATAAAAACCAGTGACGATGTTCGCATTCAGGCTAATTTCACAGCAGATTTTTCGCTTGAAATGCACAAAAAAATAGCTTTACTACGACAATTTTTAAAAGAACATTTTTATACCGTTACTTCCGTTGCCAGAATGGACATGAAATCGCAAAAAATTGTAGAAGAACTTTTTAGCGTATTTATGAACGATTATCGCCTGTTGCCCAAAGAAGTTCGCCAAAAAACATCTGCCAATATGCAAGATAAAAAATTGGCTGATATCATTTGTACACACATTGCCTCCATGACTGATATCATGGCAATCGAAGAACACCGCAAACTTTTTGATCCATACCGCAGATTCTGATTTTTTGTTAAGGTATTATAAAACATTTTTATTTAATATTATGACATTAGAACATTATATTAAGGAGTCTGAATATGTTTGCCGATTTCAACAACAACCAAAACAGTGATGATTTTCTTGATGAATTTCGTCAAAAACTAAATTTGGAACCGAGCGAAAGTTTTGAAGAACGAAAATTGGAGATAAGTCGCTCTAAAAACGTATTTGTCGGTACTATTTCTGGTATTGCGTTGGCTGCTGTTGTTGGTTGGTTTGTTTTAGCTCCACGATATAGCAGCAATACAGACGTTAAGCTTCCGGTTGTCAGACGCCCGCAAACCGCTATAAAGGTTCAACCTTCAGAACCGGGAGGAATAGAAATTCGCAATCAAGACAAATCAGTATATGATATCATTGAAAAAGAAGATTATTCTAAAGCTAAAGTAGAAAATCTCCTACCTCCACCCGAAGAACCGCAATTACCGGTTATATCTGCAACAACCGACGTTGAAACAGCAATAGTTGAAAAAGCACAAGAGATTATTACTACTGAGGAAGCTAAGTCTCAAATCAACGAAACAAAAGAAATCGTTGAAGTTAAAGAAGTTAAAACCGCACCTATACCTCAACCTGCACCTGAAGAAAAAAAGACACAAGAAGAAACAACCGAAACAAAAGAAAAAGTTGTTAGTACAGTTGCAGAAATGACAGCAAAAGAAGTTCAACCTGAAATCGTTGAACCTAAAAAAGAAACCAAACCGGCTCCTAAAGCTGTTGCTGTAGGTTCATGGCAAGTTCAATTAATTTCATCTCCCAATCGTCAAGCTGTTGATACCGCTTGGACAGGACTTATAAAAAAATATCCGATGTTAGAAGGCCAACCTCGAGAAATTGAAATTGCTGATTTAGGAACAAAAGGAACATATTACCGACTTAAAGCAGGAGCTTTTGTAAATCGCTCTGGCGCAGATCGCCTTTGCAATGACATTAAAGCCTCGGGTGGAACTTGTATCGTAAAGAAAAAATAGCATGTTAATTAGCATTGTTATCAACTCTTTAGCAATAATTTTGGCCATTGTATGTCATGAATTGGCGCACGGATATGTTGCATATAAATGTGGAGACAATACCGCTAAACAATATGGAAGACTTTCATTTAACCCTATCAAACATATTGATCCTATAGGCTCCATAATAATCCCGGCAATGCTTATTTTTTCTAAGTCCGGATTTGTTTTTGGATGGGCAAAACCGGTTCCGATAAATTATAGCAATCTACAAAATCCCAAGCGAGACATTATTTTCGTCTCTTCCGCCGGTATAATTTGCAATTTAACATTGGCAATAATTTCTTCTTTATTATTAAAAATCACCCCCTTCATATCTAATCAACTATGTTATGCTATTTGTGCTTTATTCCTAACAAATATGATTATTTTTAATGTCATATTGGCAGTATTTAATTCCCTTCCCTTTCCCCCTTTAGACGGTTCAAAAATTCTTCTCGGATGGTCATCAAACGCAAAAATTCAAAAATTTCTGGGGCTCGAAAAGGAAGGAACAATGTTTATCATATTGCTCCTATTCATAATTCCCATGCTTGCTCGCTATTTTGGTTTTGATTTCAACCCGCTTGGTATTTTTATCATTAAAACCTCAAAAGCTATTATCAACTGGTTTGTATAGGAGTAATCATGCCCAAACCATTATTGCCGGCCATCTTATCATGTAAAGGATTAATGCTTAGTGATGATGAAAAATATCTTTTTGAAAAATACAATCCGGTAGGCATCAATCTTTTTTCTCGTAATATAGATAATCCTCAACAATTAAAATCACTTGTACAAGAAATCAAATCATGCATCGGCCGAACCGATGTTCTTATTGCCATAGATCAAGAAGGCGGGCGTGTACGTAGATTAGTTGAACCACATTTCAGAAGTTATATATCCGCATACAATATCGGGCACCTTCCTATAGAAAAAGCTTTGCGAGCAGCATATTTGCATACTCAACTTATATCTATAGATCTTGCAAAATTAGGAATAAACCTAAATTATGCTCCGGTTTTAGATATATCATACTCCAATACCACTCCGGCTCTCAACAGCAGATGTTTAAGCTCAGACCCGCATACTATATCAACTATCGGAAAAATTATGGTCGATACCTATATCCAAAATGGAATATTACCTTGTATAAAGCATATCCCCGGACATGGCAGAGCAGAATGTGACCCTCATTTAAATCTTCCGACAATCAAAGCATCTTTAAAAGAATTAGAACAAGATTTTCTTCCTTTTAAGAACCTAAATTATTGCCCGATCGGAATGACAGCTCACATTGTATTATCAAGTATTGATGCTGATTTACCTATAACCCAAAGTGCAAAGGGAATACAAGAAATAATCAGAAAGCATATTGATTTTAAAGGTATTTTGATTAGCGATGCCATCGATATGCACGCCTTGCATGGTAGCATAGAAGAAAAGGCCATCAACTCGCTAAAAGCCGGTTGCGATTTAATTTGTTATTCATCAGGATTAATCGCTGACATGCAAAAAATTGCATCATCCTGTCCTAAAGCGTCGGATAACACGTTGGAAAGATTTGCACAGCTGCAAAAAATATTAGATAATAAACCCCAGACAGCTTCAGAAAATTCTTTGGCAAATGAATATAATGAATTGATCGGGTCTGTTTCGCCATATCAAGAAGAATATGATTCTACCGAAGTATTAAATCTGATGATGCAAAAAAACTAAAGGAGAAAATTATGTTTACTTGGATTCTTATCGCACTTATTATTGCTGTTATTTTCGGCGTAATCAATGTAGATAATTTGCGCAATAAATTTATTGCATTATGGAACAAATATCTTCCTGTTGCTAAAAAATATGCCAATAATGCAAAAGCAAAAATTGAAGAAAAAATTCAAAACAAAAATAAAGAATAAAAATTTACAATAAAAAACGTCCCCATTCAAATTTGAATGGGGACTTTTTTTATTCTTCAGTTACCACTTGTTTTATTTTTGCAGAGTTAAATATCTTCAATTTTTCCAAGCGCTGTTTACGCACATATTTTAAATAACTTTCATACGACACCAAAACAATTCCGGACAACACCAATGGCAATAAATAATAAATAATCCGATATGCAATCAAAACACCAAACAATACGGCTTGGTTATGTTCACCGGGAATAATATATAGAAACAATCCTTCAAACACACCCAATCCACCGGGAACTTGGCTAAACACACCCAACACTTTAGCAATAATAAATACCCCCATAAATGTTCCAAACGGTACATCAACAAAGGGAATAAGCGTAAAGTACAATACAAATGAATCCATAACAATATCTGCGGCTCCGATTGTCATTTGAGCCAAAGCCATTTTTGGAGACGGAATATCAAATTCCACATCTTTTATAACAATTGGTTTTTTATAAAAAAAGCTGGCACCAAAATATACAATCAATCCCAAAACAGACAATAAAGTAACAACTTCGGTTGTAAATTTAGAAACTGAGCCGCCCCCAAAAGCGTGATTAGGAGTCAACATATATCCGACAATAATCAGAAAGAAACAAGCAATTAAATATGTAAATCCGGAAAAAGTAACCATTTTTACAATGTCAATTCCTCTAAAACGCCAACGAGTATAGAGGCGATAACGGATTGTACCGCCGGAAACAATTGCATGCCCCGCATTATTGCTCACTGAAAAACCGATAAATCCGGCAAAAATCCACTTCCAAGCAGCAAGCTTACGCTTAATATATCTGAGAGCCAAATAATCATATGAAGACAAAGCAACATACCCGCCAAAAGAAGCTAAACAAGCCCACAATAAATTATGTGGCGGAATAGATAATAGAGATGATTTAATATCACTCATACTATATTTAGAAAGCTGATGATATAGCATATATGCCGCCAATACAAAAAAGAACAGCCCCGACCAGGACACAATTTTTTTTAATATTTTTTTAGTCTTAACCGCTTTCATTTTTTCCTCATTATAATTTTAGGATAATATAATTAGAGTTAATATAAACGTCAATTATGATATATAAAAAATATTAAAAAACATATAAAGAGACAATATAGATTGCAAAATATAATTTTACTATTGACAACAAAATATTCATCATATATAAAACACATCGATAACGCCAACATAGCTCAGTTGGTAGAGCTACTGATTTGTAATCAGTGGGTCGGGAGTTCGAGTCTCTCTGTTGGCACCATTAAAAAAATCCCCCTTTATGGGGGATTTTTTAATGGTATCTACAGGACGAACTTCCGACCCACTTGGTGTCGGGGCGAGGATAAAAATTGCTCCGGTGGAGCAATTTTTGACGCAGGTTACGCTTTTGTTAACTTGTGAGCTAGTGACAACAACGCGAAACAAGTGTTACAAAGGCGGTGACCGAAGTGAGTTAGCGACTGCTAAAAGCAGAGCTTACGAACAAGAACGAAATCTCTCTGTTGGCACCATTAAAAAATCCCCCTTTTTATAGGGGGATTTTTTAATGGTATCTACAGGACGAACTTCCGACCCACTTGGTGTCGGGACGAGGATAAAAATTGCTCCGGTGGAGCAATTTTTGACGCAGGTTACGCTTTTGTTAACTTGTGAGCTAGTGACAACGACGCGAAACAAGTGTTACAAAGGCGGTGACCGAAGTGAGTTAGCGATTGCTAAAAGCAGAGCTTACGAGCAAGAACGAAGTCTCTCTGTCGACATCCTTAAAACAAAAATGCACCTTTACGGTGCTTTTTTTGTTTTAAAGCATATTGATTTTTTCAATAAAATAGATTAGCATCAGCCCACTATTTGAAATAACGCAATTTTATTTTTTTGAAACAGAAACTATACATTTACCCGAATGGATTTTCCTCAATAATTAACTAAACTTACTTTTTTATGACGATTAATTTTAAACCAGTTAAAATATCATATTGACAAAATTCATGAAAAATATAAAATGCAATAAATTTATAATTTTTATGTTTAATTTTTAATTTATGTTTTAAAATGGTAGAAGCAATATTTATTGTTTTCATTTTGCTTATAATCCTCCTTGTTATATGGGGCAATAGCTAATGATTTTGGTATGATATTATATTTACCAACAAAAACCGAATGTTTAACATTTTAAATTTATTTTTATGAATCTAGATCAGTTTTTTACGGAATTACTAATAGTATGGGCCGTATTTACAGTGCTGTACCTTCTTGTTTCTTTTATTTTAATGAAGGACTGTTGTTCTGCAGATAGTAAAAAAATACAAGTTGATGAACACGGACGTCGCTATTACATCACTCCTGGTGGATGGCCCATGTATATAGACGAAAATGGTCGTGAATACAGCAAGGGTCTCTACGGAGAGCGTGTGTATGAATACGATTATATACAGCAGCAACGTGATTTGGAAGAGGAAGAAAGAAGACTAGCCTGGGAAAGAGAGCAAGAACGCAGAGCTCTAAATTGTGTGGATAATAATCGCACAATTTAAGACAATTCTACAAACAAGCTATGCTCAAAGAGCATAGCTCTTTTTTTGTATATATTGCAAAAAAAAGTTCTTTAATCGCTTCCTCTTTAGTTGTAGGATATGGATCACTTATTATTTTTTCCAATCCTACTCTTACGTTTGCCATAGACACAATAGCAAACTTTCTGAATTTTTTCTCTATACTTTTCATGATAATTGTATTAATAGTTTTGCTTTGCACGCAAGATATCATATTTTCAAGCCATTGCCAACACATTTTGTCATTTTTCGCAAATTTTACAAAAAAACAATTGACCTTTGCATTTAAGTAATGTAACATCCTATCATCGAATAAAAGTAATTATGTAAAACAATTAATATATTATAATATGCAAAAAATATCTGAAAAAGTAGGAGCAATCAGGGTCTATTTTGAGATAGAATACCCGCTTATCATCGCAAAAATTCCGCAAGACTACTCAAATGCAGAGGACCTTGCATTTCGCATTGTTTACGGACTTAAACCATACGTATCAGAGAGATTCAAAATTAAAAATTCTGAAATGGTTTTGGTCGTTATCAGTCAAAATAACAAAGTTGTTGTTGCATGCGATGATAAAATGTACAGAAATCATCTTTTAAATTACTTCCACAAACCATCTATAGGATATGCTCAGTTCTATGACAACGTAGAACCCCAAAAGATTATAGATAGGCTTAAAGAATATGTGAATATCAGTAAATAAAAAGCTTAACAAACCCCTCACAATAATAAAATTGTGAGGGGTGTTTTATTATACCATTTTCAAATTTTTTAACTGTATTGGTTCAAAAAGTACACTCAAATAATTAGAGCACTCTATCTCCTATCTCTTTTTATCTCCATAAATTCCTTAGCAACACACTTCTGTATATCAGCAGTTTCCTTATGATTAGCAGATACAGTACCTGTACGGCTATCTCCCGTTATACCCATATTATACGCAGCATCCTCTATCCCGTCTTCCTCGTCAAGGAATTGACGGAATTTTAATGCATCCTCTATCTCTCTAACTTTATTCTCAAGAGGGTCCATTTCTTTAATTTTTTTTCTTTCATCTGCAATTTGTTGAAGAACAGGATCTTTATACTTATCATTACCAAAATGATCTTTATAAGTTTCTGGTTTGGGAGACAAAGACTTTTCTTTTAATTGTCGAGCTCTTATTGCTCCAGCTAATTGATTTTTACTATTTTTTAATACTGAAGTAATAACAGTTTCTTTTTCAGGTTCTTGCAATAGAATGGTTTCATGTTCCCATGTACATAATGCTTCTTCATACGATTCAATATCAGGATAATCAATCTCCCTTGGCTCAGAAGCTCTCAAATTTCTTTCTTGTAGATTTCTCATGGATAATATATGTCTTTTGTTAATTTTACTAACATTTGATAATATTTCCTGTGCTTTGTCCTCTAATCCCTGGTAATTACACCCAATATAACTCGCCACATGACACGACCGAATAAGATCTCTTTCATTATATTCCGCAAGAACTATCTCAGGATACCCTAATAGTTCATTTTCATATTCCCTCTCAACAAGACGACCACGTACATTATCTAAAATCTTTTCTGCATCCGCGTAACTTTTTATCGTGTCACCAAGCGACAAAGATGCCCATTCCTCAGCATCGTAATAATCAAAGCAATTCATAAACTCTTTCACATCACTCATCACACACCACCATTTATTATAATTGATATATCCAATATTATATTTACCAGTATAGCACATAATATTTTAACATGCAATTGATAGTTTTCGATACTTTTAAATCCATACGCTCGTCATTATATCAGTTTAATTTTCCTATGAAATCATTCCGTAATACTATTACTTTTTATAAACCTAAACGTTAAAACTATTTTTAATAAAATTTTACACCCATTCAAATATAGACTATAATAGTTAATATAAAAAACACAGGATACTTTAAAATGAGTGACCTAAAAAAAAGAGATAGAACGTTTACGTGAGGTTATATATAGAGCAAATTCAGAATGTGTAAAATATATGTCTGATACAGATAATTGGGTTTGTGTACATGCAACAAAATACGATCCCAAATGCAATTTCGATGGCGAGAGATATATTGAAACAACAGCTACCGCTACGAACTATAGGTGTCCTCGTGCAACAATTCATAGCACATTAAATTGGGTGGTTGCAATAAGAAAAAGCTAGAGCTACTAGGAACAAACGGAATTGAAGGATATATAACCCATTTTTATCCACAGTCCTTCATCGTCATTCTGAACGAATAACAAAACAATACAATCAAGCTTTGATAGATTTAAAAGAAAACCCTGAACTTTATGCAAAATTACAGCAAAAATTTAGCACGCAAGAAAATAATTATGCATTCCTAAATTACAACGCAAATACAAAATAATAAAAATAAAGGCGGTGACCGAAGTGAGTTAGCGATTGCTAAAAGCAGAGCTTACGAGCAAGAACGAAGTCTCTCTGACAGCACTTGTAGGGCTGTTCTTAAATAATGAGTATATTATTCTGATTTACTTTTTGTTTTTTCTAGCCTATACTAAAAACACATAATTTATACGAAAGAATGAAAATGTCTTATAAAATATCGGATATTCTCAAATATAGAATTAAATACACACATAACAACAAAATCATTATTAATAAAAAAAATGGCAAAAAAATTATTAACCCATTTTATATAAAAGGATTAAAAATTCGCTTTAAAGGTAAAAACAACACTATAAATTTATATGAACCTCTAAATTTCAAAAGAAGCCTTTTTACTCTAAAAAATGATTGTGAATTTAATATATATCCTGCGATAATAAACAATACAACAATTCATGGCTATAATTCATCTTTCGTTACTATTGAAGAAGGAAGTGAAATCGGTGGTCTTATAGTCCATATGGAAAACGAAAAAAACACAACTCTGCATATAGATAAGGATGCTGTACTTTCATATAATATCCAAATATGGACGACTGACACGCACCCAATATTTGACCTAAACACTAATCAACTGATAAATAATTCGCAAAGCACCGTATATATAGGAAAAGATACTTGGATTTGTGCTAACGTAATACTACTAAAAGGAGCCGAAATACCTACCGGATCTATTGTTGGCAACGGCAGCGTAGTTACTAAAAAATTCTCAGAATGCAACTGCGTCATTGCAGGAAATCCAGCTCAAATAGTTAAGCATAACATATACAAAAAAAATGGTCCTATCAGCTAATCTTTTAGCATAATACTATAAATATTTAATTGCGACAAATCCGTCAATCAGTAATACCAAGAACAATTTAGCTATAAGATCAAAGAAAAACACTCCGATACCATAACCGAAGAATCCTCCGACAACGCTAGCCACAGTAGCCAAACCTGCAATTTTCCATGCTTTGTCAGGTAATGTCAATATCATTAGAATAAGCACATTATCTGCAGTATTTTTCACTTTTGAACAAGTGATTCTGACCTTTCCGATGTCTTGAGAGAGATGAAAATTTTAAGCACATTTATTAAACTACCTGTGCGTGCTGTATTTAATAACAAAAAACTCTGTATTACATCAACAACCAAATTAAAAATTGTAAAGAGTAAACTTTATACTTTACATACACAAAAACACCATACTGACCAAAATCAGTATCAAGTCAAAAAATTTATTCTTAATATTCTTTTCCTTAAACAACCACGCTCCAAGCAAAAACGACACAACGACACTAGACCTGCGTATCATAGATACAATACTTATCATTGCTCCTTCCAATGCTAATGAGCTGAAATAAAACAATTCGGCACAAGATAAAAATACTGAAATCAACAAAACACTCCAACGCCATTTTATCTTTGTTTTTCCGGATACAATCATAACCGCAGACATCAAAATTAGCTGATATATATTATACCACGAAAGCAAGGTCACCACATTTAAGCTTATCCCTCTATTTTCTGGTGTTGCCAACAAATATTTATCATACAATCCGCAAAACGCTCCGATAATATTGGCTACCACTACAAATAATATCCATTTATTTTTCTTAAAATTAATTCCCTCTTTTTTACCCGTATTACTAAGCATATAAAATGACACTATCGCTAAAGCAATTCCCAGCCATTGAAACATTGATGGTTTTTCACCAAAAAAGGTTAAAGCACCCAACAATACCCATATCGGCCTTGTAGCGTTTATTGGTCCCACAATAGTAATCGGTAAATGTTTTAATCCCCAATAAGCAAACAGCCAAGACGACAGGACTAAAACAGATTTTGCAAATATATAAGCATGTTCTGCCCAACCATAATCATACACATAAAATACAGAAGATGCAGATATAATTCCAAACTTAGAAAGAATCACAAAAGGAAAAAATATTAAACTTGAAAAAAATGTATTCCAGAACAACACCGGAATAACCATATTTTCCGTTAAAGCTTTTTTCTTGCTAACATCATAAAATCCCAACAATATTGCCGATGCAAAAGCTAAAACCAACCACATTTTTTACCTCTTAAACAAATTACAAATATTTAATTGCGACAAATCCGCCAATCAGCAATATCAAGAACAAGACAGATAGCATGCCTAAGTTTTTTTCAATAAAGACTTTCATTGGTGCTCCATATTTCTTTAACAACCATGCCACCAAATAAAAACGCATACCGCGAGCAACAAGTGAAGCCAAAGCAAATGTAAACAAATCTAATCGAACTACCCCGCTGGCTATTGTAATTACTTTATATGGAAAAGGAGTAATACCGGCACCAAACACAATCCAAGCCCCCCATTGGTGATAATAATCCTTAAACACTTCAAACTGCTGCATATATCCATAAAATGTCAAAATCGGTTTAGCTATAAGATCAAAGAAAAACACTCCGATACCATAACCGAAGAATCCTCCGACAACGCTAGAAACAGTAGCCAAACCTGCAATTTTCCATGCTTTGTCAGGTAATGCCAATATCATTGGAATAAGCATAATATCGGGGGGGATCGGAAAAAACGAACTTTCGGCAAATGCTACCAAAGCTAAAAACCACATTGCATGCGGAGATGCCGACATATCTAGCATCCAATCGTATATTGATCTGACCATTTTTTGAAAAAAGTTCATTTTTACCTCTGAAACTAGTGTTTACAATGCCCACAACAACATTTGTGATTGTGCTGATGTTCTCTCTGCCTACATGCAGCCTCATATGTATTTTCCAACAACATTGCCACTGTCATCGGTCCCACTCCTCCCGGAACAGGAGTAACAAATGATGCTACTTCGCAAACTTCATCAAAATCGACATCTCCACACAATTTACCGTCAATTCTGTTAATGCCCACATCTATTACGACCGCACCTTTTTTAATCCAATCCTTTTTTACTAATTTAGCACAACCGCAAGCAGCAACTACAATATCAGCTTCTTTCACCAATTCTGATAAATTCGTGGTTTTAGAATGTGCAATAGTTACGGTACAATCATTGTTTAACAACAACATTGCTGTTGGCCTTCCCACAATATTAGAACGTCCGATAATCACGGCGTGCTTGCCAACCAAATCAATATTGGCAACCTGTAATAATTTCAATATTCCTTTAGGAGTTGCCGAAACAATTGCTTCCGGCTCTTTACATGCTAACAAGCCGGCATTATACGGATTAAAACCATCAACATCTTTTTCAGGATTAATTGCCGACAAGATCTTCAACGGATTTATGTGTTTTGGCAATGGCAACTGCACAATAACTCCGTTGACATGCGGATTATCATTGAGCTCGTGAATAATTTCTAATAATGCATTTTCGCCAATAGTATCATTCAGTTCAATAACTTCGCAACCGATACCTACTTCTAAAGCAGCTTTTTTCTTGTTTCTGACATACACTTTACTGGCATCATTTTCACCCACCAACACCACTGCCAAAACCGGCATATTTTCACCAGGTATAATGTCTATTTTTTTTGCCAAATCTTCTCTTATTTCCGAAGCGATTTTTCTTCCGTCTAAAATCTGTGCTGTCATATTCCGTACCCTTTCAGCCAATTTCTAATCATATCTTCACTAATCGGCATCAATATCTTTTTATAGCGGTCCAACTCCCCGCTCAAAATCTTCATTTCTGTTTTGGGAAGATGCAGTTCCTTAGCCAAAAATTTAAACAACTCTTTGTTTGCTTTGCCTTTTTCCGGCACGCTAACCACACAAATCTTTAGCCACTGATCCCCATTGGTGTCGTCAAAAACACCATTTATTTTACAACAAGAAGAGTTAGGCGTAAGCCTAACTCTTAAAACGATACCTTGCTGATTTTGTTCCAAAACCAATTATGCTTACTCTACATCATTAAAGCACTAAGACGCATAATCAAACGGCTGACAAAGATCAAAACCAAAATTAAAATAAACGGCGAAAAATCGAAACCTGACAAAGGTGGAATTTTCTCACCGATTTTTTTATATACCGGCAAAGTAACTTTATCCAAAAGCTCAACTGTTTTTTGTGCATATTTATTGGAGGGTTCCAATACCTTGAAATGAATCAACCAATACAAAACAATTTGCACTACAACAATCTTAAAATAAATATCAACCAATAGGCCAATCACATACAAAAACGGTTCAAAAATAGCACCCATTTATATTCTCCTTTAATTTATACTTCTTTTCTGATACTCCAGAGCTCACTACATGTCAACAACAAATACATTTTATACCTAATAGTCATATTCTCTGGAAACCATTTGAAAATTATGTGAATTGAAACCCCTTGGCCGCCTGATTCGGTTTATTCTTGCTCTAAAATTATCCATATTTTGTTGTTGTTTGACATTTTCGTTGGATATTATTCCTCTTAATCCGAGGATTTTAAGAGCATCATTCATTTTTTCATTGTTAGAATAAAGTTGTGTCTTCTTGTTTCCAACATCTTCTAATGTCTGAGTAACCGGTTGATAATGAGTTACCACTCCTGCAACTGCGCTATCAAGTTCTTCTGCCACACGCTCATTCTGCTTATACATTTGCTGTTGTATCAAGCCGGCAGAAACTGTCAAAGCAGCTGCCCCAACAAGCATTTTAGCTTCCTCTTTTTGCTGTTTTTCCAGTTCTTTTTCGTTGGCTTTTACATAGTTTACATTTTTTGCATTGTCTCTAAGTCTGCGTAATTCACTAATCTTAAAATGTAAAAAACGCAATCTTTGTGCCGCAACTTCCTTATAATACCCTTGACTACTGTTTAGAGCTGATCCATATAAACTCTCAATCACTCTAAGTTCTGCTTCTCTGTCTTCTAAATAGAGAATAAAGGTATCTCTTGTTGCAATTTCAGCTTCTGTAGCTCCATCTATTTTCATATCACTGACAATATCAGCATGAGTATGCACCCAATCATAATATTCAGACAACGGATTTTGTTCAGAATACAAAACTTGCATAGATTCTGCCATTGCCAAACTCATATCGGCAACAGAAATGTTTTGATCAACAACCGGAAGAGTTACTTTAATTCCGTTTTTTTGTTTCAGTTTCATTTCTTCCATTTGTGATCTAAGTATTTGCCTGTTTTGACGCTTAAATCCATTGATCAAATTAGCCATATATAGTTTTTCTTCGTTTGAAGGATTATGCTGCGCCATAAAACTACGATTACTTGCATCTTCATATTTTTTATGAAAATCAATAACACCAAGATATTCAGTTAATTCCGGCGATATATACCCACCGAAATAGCTGTTATATTGCAAATATTCCTCTTCTGTAAGCATAAACATCTCCTTTATACTTTTTCAAAAATTATTTTGCCTTCTTCAATCCAAATAATTCTATCTATCACCCAACGGCTGATTTGTTCAATTTTTTCTAGCTCTAAATTCATAGCCAATCCTATTCGCCCGATCAGCATAGTTTCTCTTTCGGTCAAATCCCCATCAGAATTTGCCAACATGCACATTTCTTTAATCAATTCCATAGCAACATGCCTGTCTGTTATTTTCTTGGCTTCGTTAATGGCTTCTTCATCTTCAATTTTTGATAACTTATCTTTTTTATTTTCAGGCAACCCAAACGCATCAAAAAGCTCAAACACAAATTGCTTTTCATTATCGTCAAAATTACCGTCTGATTGAGCTAAGCAAGCCAATACTTTAACAAAAACAACTTTATCGTCTTCGGTCATTTTAGATAAACAAGTCATTCTATTGTTCTCCGGCATATTATACATATGTTTATTCCCTTTCATTATGTTTATTTGTTTTTATTCTACCAAATTTTCACAAAAAAACAATCAAAAAGCAAAATAAATTTACAGTTTCGATAAAAAATAATTGAATTTATATCGCTCTTGCCTTATCTTGTAGGCAAATGCACAACCAAACAATAAATAAAGAGAATAAATTGAAGAAATATTACATTAAAACCTTTGGCTGCCAAATGAATGTGTACGATTCGCACCGGATCGGATCAATATTGAAAAATCTTGGCTACACCCCCACCTCATCAATTGCACAGGCAGATCTTGTTATATTCAACACTTGTCACATCAGAGAAAAAGCTGCCGAAAAAGTGTTTTCTGACCTCGGACGTCTAAAAATAATTAAAGATGAACGTTCTGCCAATGGACTTGACACCATAATCGGTTTGGTTGGCTGTGTTGTTCAAGCCGAAGACGAAGAAATTGCTCGCAGAGTTCCTTTCGTTGACTTTGCAACCGGTCCGCTCACCTATCACCGTCTCCCTGAAATATTGCAAAAAGTATCTAAAGATAGGGAAACAACCATTATTGATACAGAATTTCCGGCTGAATCAAAATTTGATTTTTTGCCTCAAAATACATCTATGGGTGGTGCATCATTTTTGGCAATTCAAGAAGGGTGCAACAATTTTTGCACCTATTGCATTGTGCCATATACTCGTGGCGTAGAAACGTCTCGCCCGATAAATGACATTATTAGCGAGGCGAAAATTCTGGTTGCCGAAGGATCTGTCGAAATAAACCTTTTAGGACAAAATGTTAATTCATTCCACGGCATTGACCAATCAGGCAAAGAACGTAATCTCGCCTATTTGCTTAGAGAGCTGGCAGAAATAGATGGCTTAAAAAGAATACGCTATACAACATCTTATCCGGCCGATGTAGACCAAGACCTTATCGAATGCCACAGAGACTTACCGCAACTAATGCCTTATCTTCACTTACCTGTACAATCAGGATCAGATAAAATCCTCAAAGCAATGAACCGTCGTCATAGTCGTGGCCAATATCTCGATATTGTCGGCAAATTAAAAGATGCACGAAAGGATTTGCAATTTTCTTCTGATTTTATTGTCGGCTTCCCCGGAGAAACCGATTCTGATTTTGAAGATACGTTGGATTTAGTAAACAAAGTAAAATTCTGTCAGGCATTTTCATTCAAATACTCTCGGCGTGCAGGTACTCCTGCCGCCATAATGCCCAACCAAGTGGCTGAGAACATCAAAAAAGAACGACTTAATATTTTACAAAATCTATTATCTTCACACCAATTAAGCTTTAATAAAGAAAGTATTGGTAAGATAATGCCGGTATTATTTGATATTAAAGGTCGCCATAAAGGAGAACTTATCGGACGCACACCTTATATGCAAAATCTTCATGCCGAAATAGGCAAAGATTTTTGCAACAAGATCGTTAACGTTAAGGTTATTGAGGCAACTGTCAACTCGCTATCCGGAATTGTGGAAGGAAAATAAAATGGCTGAAATTCATTTTGAACTATTTAACAATCACCTCGTTCAACAATTGGTTGGACCCCAAGATTCAAATCTTCGCCTGATTGAAAAAATATTGGGCGTTGAAATCGGATCATTTGGCAATCAAATGGACATCAAAGGATCTGCCGAAGCAATCGAACAGGCCAAAACCGCTATTGATGTTTTGTATAACAAGGTAAGCAAAGGCATCAATATTAATGAAGAGGAAGTTAAAGCTGCTATCAGAATTTCCGGCGGACATATTGAAGCATCTACAGCTCAAGACCTTAGCAACATTGTTTTGAAGACTAAAAAACGCCACATTTATCCTCGCTCTGCCACCCAAGCTGAATACATTCAAGAAATGATGAAAAATGAATTGGTGTTTGGCTTAGGACCTGCCGGTACCGGTAAAACATATTTGGCTGTTGCCTTGGCCGTTTCTATGATGTTGGAAGGTAAAATCGATAAAATAATTCTTTCCCGTCCGGCCGTCGAGGCTGGTGAGAATCTTGGTTTCTTGCCCGGTGATTTAAAAGAAAAGGTTGATCCTTACTTGCGTCCTCTTTATGATGCTTTGTATGAAATGCTTCCTGCAGAACAAGTTGATAAAAAAATTGCCTTGGGTGAAATAGAAATTGCTCCCCTTGCGTTTATGCGCGGTAGGACATTGTCTAATGCATTTGTAATTTTAGACGAGGCTCAAAATACAACCCCGATGCAAATGAAAATGTTTCTAACCCGTTTGGGTGAAAATTCTCGCATGGTTGTCAACGGAGATCTTTCACAAGTAGACCTACCGAGAGGAACAGTATCCGGCCTAAGAGATGCTTTAGACACTCTTAAGGGAACTGAAAGTATCAGTTCTGTTCGCTTTAGTGCAACAGATGTTGTCCGTCACGGATTAGTTGCAAAAATCGTTAAAGCTTACGAAGAACGCAGTAAAAAAGAATATGGCGATGAATAATCCGGTTATTAATATATCCGTAAACGATGAGCGTTGGGAAGAAACTCTTCCCAACGCTGATATTTTATGCTTCAACCTTTTGCAAACAGCACTACGTTTCATAAACAAGTTTGACCCTTCCGATTTATTTACCATAAACAAACCAATGTCATTAAACTTATGCCTTAGTAATGATGAAGAAGTACATTACCTGAATAAAGAATTTAGAAATAAAGATAAGCCTACTAATGTTTTGTCATTTGCCAACATTGATGATCCGGAATTTGATCTTTCATATATTAATGATGTATTGGAACTTGGAGATATTATTATTTCGTTAGAAACAATGCAAACTGAAGCATCTCAAAAAAACATTTCATTTGAGCATCACTTTTCGCATTTACTTGTACACGGAATTTTACATTTACTCGGATACGACCATATTGAAGACGATGAAGCAGATTTCATGGAAGATCTGGAAACAAAGATCCTTAATATTTTAAATATACCCAACCCATATCAGGAGTAACCTTTGTGTTTAAAGAAAGATTATTGCAACACTATCGTTTAAGCTCATTTATATGCGGTTGGATTAGTGTCTTAGCCTTACCGCCATTTCACATTTTTCCTACATTGTTCCTTAGTTTTCCGGTATTATTATGGCTCATAACTAAAGCACCAAACAAAATAAAAGCTTTTAAGACCGGATATTATTTCGGATTTTCATTTTTTGCATTTGGCCTGTCATGGATAAATAACGCCTTGCTTATAGATGCAAACACTTTTGGTTGGTTGATCCCTATTGCATTTTTGGCATCAGGATTGTTTTTTGGTTTGTTTATAGCTATTCCGTCTTGGCTGACCAAATACTTTAAATCACCAATCTCACAATATCTTGGATTTTCTGCCTTTATGGTATTATCAGAATGGATAAGAAGCTTTTTCTTAACAGGATTTCCTTGGAATTTATTTGGCACCACTCTTGCTTTTAACCTTCAACTTATCCAAACCGCGGCTATAGGCGGAACATATTTATTATCTTTAGCCGTAATTATGGCTTGTTCTGCTCCTTTTTTTGCACTTCTTAATTCAAACCGTAAAGACATATTCATTAGTTTACTAATTCCAACTTTGATATTTTCATCACTATATGTGTATGGCATATTCCATATAAAACAGCACCAACTTCAAGCATCAGAAACCACCATTCGTTTTGTTCAACCGGCAATTCCTCAAAGTTTAAAATGGAGCCAATCATACTTAGAAGATAATTTATATGAGCATATTAAAATGTCACAACTTCCCGGTGCTGATAAAATTGACTTTATAATTTGGAGCGAAACAGCTTTTCCTTTTTCTATTGAGTATGATGAATATCATAGACAAATGCTCTCCTATGCTCTTATGCCTCAAACCACACTCATCACCGGAGGAATACGCTATCAGCCAATCAACAATGAACAACATAATATGTACAATTCCATGTTTGTCATTGATTCCGCTAATAAAATAGTTGCTACATATGATAAATCACACCTTGTTCCCTTTGGAGAATACATTCCGTTTCGCCAATACTTGCCCGAATGGCTTAAACCGATAGCCTCACAAATAGGAAGTTTTTCATCAGGAATATCCAAGCAACCGGTTAAAATATCTTCACACCCTAGCTTTGGCGGACTAATATGCTATGAAATTATATTTCCCCACAATATACTGAATCAAAAGAATAAACCGGATTGGATTATAAACATAACCAACGACGGTTGGTATGGCATATCAAGCGGACCATTCCAACACCTTGTTTCAGCACAAATGCGAGCAGTTGAAGAAGGTATTACCATAGCTCGCTCTGCCGGAAGCGGAATTTCTGCCTTAATTTCTCCTCTTGGCGAAATAATTGGAAAAATTCCATTGGGAAAACGAGACATCTTGGATATAAAACTCCCTAAACCCTCCAAAATTTTTACATATTATGGTCTGTATGGCAATATCATTCCGATTCTACTTTGCTCTGTAATATTAGCAATTGCCATTCTTATAAACATCAAATCAACACATTGAAAATCAAAGTTTTTTATACCTATACTTTTTCATATAAAATGTTATATAAAAACATATTGACGATTTCAAAATAAAATCATATTCTAACCATGACGTAACAAATAAACAGGTTTAATAAAATGGTAAGACAAATAAGAAAATCTAGTCGTGGACGCACACCTCAAGGTGCTCCAAACCCTGTTGATGTGCATGTAGGAAATCGCATCAGACTAAGAAGAACGCTTCTCGGGTTATCACAAGATCGCCTAGCTACTTTATTAGGACTAACCTTTCAACAAGTACAGAAATATGAGAGAGGAATGAATCGTGTTGGTGCCAGCCGTCTTTGGGACATCAGCAAGGTTTTAGAAACCCCTATTGGTTTCTTTTTTGAAGATATGGATAAATCAGTAGCCAATCAATCACCTCGCATGTTCACCCTTCCCGAAGAAGAAATCAATTTCTTAGAAGAAGAGGAAGAAACATACACCGTTGATCCTATGCAAAAGAAAGAAACCTTGGAACTGGTTAAGGCATACTACAAAATTCCAAATCGCAAGGCAGCTCGTCACCTTTTTGACTTGATTATTGCGATGTCTAAAAGCGCCAATAACTATTCCCACGATGATGAAGAATAAAAATATAAATTTCTGAAAAAAAAGCTGGTTTTTTTGCCGGCTTTTTTTTATTATGACTGCAAATTTTTTATAGAGGTGCAATATGTCTTTTTTATTTACCAGTGAATCCGTTTCAGAAGGACACCCGGATAAAGTATGCGATGCAATTTCTGATGCTATTTTAGATATGCATTTAAGAAAGGACGAAAATGCTCGTTGTGCCGTAGAAACCATGGCCACAACAAATCGTGTATTTATTGCCGGTGAAACATCTTCTTTTGTATCTTTTAGCACAGCAGATATTGAACAAACCGTCAGAAATACCATTAAAGATATCGGATACGAACAAGATGGATTTAATTGGCAAACCGTGCAAATAGAAAGCTACTTGCATCACCAATCAGCAGATATTGCTCTTGGCGTAGATAAGCTCGGTGCCGGAGATCAAGGAATTATGTTCGGTTATGCTAAAAAAGAAAACGAATACGAAACTGATTATATGCCTTTGCCTATATACTTATCGCACCGCATTTTGCAAAATTTAAGCCAAATTCGTAAATCAAACCCAAAGTGTGGCTTAGGACCTGATGCCAAAAGTCAGGTAACCGTAGAATATAACAATGAAGGAAAAGCTATATCATTACCCAAAGTACTCGTATCTTCTCAGCATGATAAACATTTAAATATTGATGATGTCAGAGAAATTATAGAGCAATCACTTCAAAATGTTATACCACAAGATTTGCTCCCCAATCCGCAAAATTTATTAGTAAACCCAACCGGAAGATTTGTAATTGGCGGACCGGACGGAGATGCCGGACTAACAGGACGGAAGATTATTGTTGATACATACGGAGGATATGCTCCGCATGGTGGAGGTGCTTTTTCAGGAAAAGATCCTACCAAAGTTGATAGATCTGCTGCTTATATGCTTCGTTACTTAGCAAAAAATATTGTAGCGGCCGGATTAGCCAAGGAATGTCTTTTGCAAGTGTCTTATGCCATTGGCTTAAGCCAACCATTATCTTTATATATCAACACCAATCAAACATCTCAAATACCTGAAACTGAGATTATGTCATATATTAAGAAAAATATAGATCTTTCTCCTGCGGGAATAATTAATCGCCTTGAACTGAAAAAGCCAATATATACACCTTCCAGTTCATATGGACATTTTGGTCGCAAACCTCAAGACAACGGAGAATTTTCTTGGGAAAAATTAGATATGGTAAAGGAATTACAAAATGCATTCTAACTCTGAACCTCATTTCTTTGGTCGCCGTCAAGGACGCAAAATACGCAAAGCTAAAACATCATTACTAGAACGTTTTTTGCCACAGGTAGAATTAAAAAAAGATAACACAATATCTCCTTTAGACTTGTTTGGAGTTCCGGTAAGATCTGTATGTTTAGAAATTGGATTCGGCAACGGCGAACACATTGCCGGACAAGCTTTGGCTAACCACGATACCGGATTTATCGGGGCTGAGGTATTCAAAAACGGAGTAGCTAATTTATTAACTCTCATCACCGGTATCAAACAAGCAGACGACGTTCCCGAGGAAATAAAATTGCTTCCCGACAGAGTTGACAATATTCGCATATATGCTGATGATATTCGCCTCCTCTTTGCTAAAATTCCCGACCACACACTTGATAAAGTATTCTTGCTTTTTCCTGATCCATGGCCCAAAAAACGCCATGCCGAAAGAAGATTTGTAAATCCTGACAACCTAAAAGAAATTGCCCGCATCTTAAAACCGGGTGGAATTTTCCGCGTAGCAACAGACCACCCCATATACAAAACATGGGTACTACGTCAAATGCACCAAAACAAAGATTTTATCTGGACAGCAACATGCGGCAAAGACTGGAAAAATCCTCCTGCTGACTGGGTAGAAACAAAATATCAGCGAAAAGCCATAAGAGAAGGACGTCGTCCGGTATTTTTTGACTATCGCCGCCTTTAATTCTGATAAACAAATATTATATCAGTCACAAAAACAATATGGAGGTTTTTATGACTGATAAGTTTAATCGCACATCACCTTGGCTATATATTGTAGCCGTTGTTGCCTCATTGGGCGGATTGCTGTCCGGATTTGATATGGGTGTCATTTCCGGTGCTTTGTTGTTTATCAATGAAACGTGGAATATGACTCCGTTTGAACAAGGTTGGCTTGTAAGTTCGGCCATTGCCGGATCTGTTATCGGAGCGGCTGCTAACGGATATTTAGCCGATCTTTACGGACGCAAAAAAATTATCATTGCCACGGCCCTATTATTTATCATCGGCTCCATAATGTGTGGATATGCCCAAAGCATAAATCAGTTGATTCTATCACGCATAATCATCGGAATTGCCGTAGGCATGGTAAGCTTTGCCGTGCCACTATATTTATCAGAAATATCTCCACAAAACATCAGAGGAATGTTTGTATCTTTATTTCAATTAGCAATCACGGCCGGAATTCTTCTGTCATATTTAATCAACCGAGTTTTTGCTAACTTTGAATTTAATTGGCGTTGGATGTTGGGTTCAGGAGTAATTCCTGCCGTTATTTTATTAATCGGTATTCTATTTCTTAGTGATACTCCTCGCTGGTTGTTTTCTAAAGGAAGAGAACAAGAAGCAAAAGAGGCATTTGCTAAAATAGAACCATATAGTGATCCAGAGTTGCACCTACAAGAAATCAGAGAAACTTTAGCCACCAAAAAAGGCGAAAATAAAACCAAATTTCATCGTTGGATGTTTATGCCGATTTTTGTTGGTGTAGGTATTATGTTTGTGCAAATATGTACAGGTATTAATACAATCATTTATTATACCCCGACAATTTTCCAAATTGCAGGTTTTGATTCCCATATTGGAGCAATATATGCGACTATTGGTATTGGTTTTGTTAATTTTGTGATGACTTTGGTTGCCATTGCATATGCTGATAAATGGGGACGTAAGCCACTATTATATATCGGATTATGGGGAATGCTGATAAGCTTGATTACATTAGGAGGCTCATTTGCTTGGGCTCAAGAACTCGGTAATGCAAGCAAATGGATAGCCGTAGCATCAGTAGTTATTTACATTGCTTCCTTTGCCATGAGCCTAGGTCCGGTTTGCTGGATCATGATTTCAGAAATCATGCCTTTGCAAATCAGGGGGCTTGCCATGAGTGCGGCAACAGTATCTAACTTTGGCTTCAATTTCATTGTTGTATTGAGCTTTTTACCGCTTCTCAATTCAATCGGAAACGCGGCCACATTTTGGCTTTTTGCAATAATAACCATAATCTCAATGTTCTTTGTATACTTTTTTGTTCCTGAAACCAAAGGAATTTCTCTTGAAAAAATAGAAAAAAACTGGAAGAATGGCATATCTGCAAGAAAGTTTTAATCTACAAGGACTTTAAACTATGAAGATTTTGGTTGGAATGAGTGGCGGCGTAGATTCATCTGCCGCCGCTCTGCTGCTTAAAGAAGCCGGACATGAAGTTATCGGTGCAACCATGACTATTTGGGATCAGGTTATTCGCAATTTAGCCCCCAAAGGCAAAGAAGCCTGTTTTG
This sequence comes from Alphaproteobacteria bacterium, assembly GCA_015062285.1. Lineage (GTDB taxonomy): Bacteria > Pseudomonadota > Alphaproteobacteria > RF32 > CAG-239 > CAZU01. The sequence continues at coordinate 58,257 of SUUY01000007.1, forward strand.
GCCCTAAAGAAGAGCAAGACATCGCATCTGCCAAATCAATTTGCCAAAATCTAAACATACCATATTATGTTTTTGACTGCCGGCAAGAATACAAAAATTTAGTGCTAAACAACTTTAGGCAGGAATACCTAAATGGTCGAACTCCAAACCCATGTATTTGGTGCAATGCCAACATTAAATTTGAAGCCCTGCCCCGTACTGCCAAAAACAACGGACTTGAATTTGACAAATTTGCTACAGGTCACTATGCTCGTTTAGACTATAATCCTGTTACACAAAGATTTTTTATACGCACAGCAAAAGACCTGTCTAAAGATCAATCATATTTTCTTTATCGTCTTAAGCAAGATCAGCTTGCAAGAATCATGCTTCCTCTTGGGGAATACACCAAATCAGAAATTCGAGAACTGGCTAAAAAAGCCGGCTTAGAGGTTCATGATAAAGCAGACAGCCAAGATTTTTATTCCGGAGATTATAGCGACCTACTTGATGTTGCTCCTTGCCCCGGAAATTTCGTAAACAAAGATGGTAAAATTCTCGGACGCCACAATGGTATTTGGAACTACACTATCGGCCAACGTCGCGGTCTTGGTATATCTGCCGAACGCCCGCTATACGTAATCGGCCTCAACAAAGAAAAAAATGAGGTAATTCTTGGTTTTGATGAAGATGGTTTCCAAAATGCTTTAACTGCAGATAATTGTATTTGGCACGATTTTGATTTGCCTGAAACTTCATTCAAAGCCTTAGCCAAAGTTCGTTCTTCGCAAAAACCAACTCCGGTAAACGTAACCAAATATGAAGATGGCATAAAAGTAGAATTTGACGATATGCAAAAAGCCCTCACCCCCGGACAATCAATAGTCTTATACCAAGACGATATTGTCTTAGGCGGCGGCATCATCAAAGATGTTTATTAAATATTAAAAATAAAATCACTCACTTCCTACGACTTATATTTAGCTAAAGCAAGTTTCAGCTTAACCAAATATGGATAAATATTATAATCCGGAAAACGACATACTTTTTCCTTCTTATAAAAAGCATCAAAAGTATATTCTACATTTTCTAACACATTGCCGTTAGGAATTTTTTTCTTAACTTGATACTCGTAGCTTTTATTATAATAATGATTCAATTGAATATCGTTTTCCTTTTTATTCTTCAAAAAACCATAAAATAGCATCGGATCATTAGGCACATATGTTCCTAAATATTTTAACTTTACAATATGTGCAATTCTTATCTTTTTAACCCAATCGCCCCACGAAGTGTTAAAAAACATTTTCTGTGTGCTGCTAAAACATGAAGATAATGTATAAGTTTCAGAAACCAGAGCTTTATTATTTTCTGTCACATTACCTCCTGAAGCAAAAAACTTCCAATAAACAAATGCCATCGGTTGCTTCTCGTGTTTTTTAAGCCATTCAGATACATTATCATACTTATTAGGAACAACAAACTCATCAAGATCAATAAAGCCCAGCCACGATGTTTGATCCTTAAAATTCTGCAAACAATGATTATACGCCAATGCTTGCCCTTTTTGATGTGGCCAATCAATCAACGTCACAACTTTAGAATCAATATATGGCTGCAAAATCTCCATATAGTTATCAGATGAAAAATTATTATATAAATAAAAATGCTCCACACCAACAATACGATGAAATTCTATCCACTCTCGCAAATACTTGGCTTCATTTTTAAAAATTCCACAAATAGAAACATAATATTTTTTTGTTTTGCAACGCCTATTCATCAGAGCAATAATCACCATATAAATGTAGTTTCGCAAAAGCTTAAATATATTCCTAATCATTATTTATTTCCTCTCTGATAATTACATAATAAATAATTATACTGTATCGACACAAACAATCAATAATATAGTCACTAATTAACAACATTATAAAACAAAAAAGACCTTAGGTTTATCCCAAGGCCTTTTGCTATAACAACTTTTTAATTTATTTAATCAAAAACCAACCACTTTTTTTGCAGCTTTTAGATAATTTGTATTTGGCATTTTAGACAAACCTAAAGCTTCGACCGCTTCTTTCATACGTCCATAATCTTCACTTTCACAACAAGCTGTTTCAACCAACGCACCGTTCATCCAAACATATGCATATTCACAAATTACATCATTCACTGAAAATCCATAGCGTTTTTTCTCAACCGATACCAATGCTAATTTGCTGTTTTCACGCACCATATCGCAAAATTCATCAAAGGTATATTCTGATTTATCCAGATTAATTTCAACTTTAAGATTTTCCAAAATAGTAGCCAACTCTTCTTTTTTTACCGGAAATTGAAATTTTCCGCGAGGTTGAAAAATCTCATAACCTTCCGGAGTTACCCCTACTCTGGTTTTAATATCCAATAAACCGTCACGAACCTTCACATTTGCCTCATTGGTATTTTTAGACAAAACATAAACTTCCTCGGGCATTATGCGTGCTTTATAAAGCACAGCCTTACACTCCCACATATGCTCTTTAACACTTTCAATAATATCTCTTCCAAAAACTCTAAACTCTGCCCGAGGTGTCAACTTTGCGGCATCTTCTGCTGATACCGCAATATTTTTTGCAAAAACATCTGCCATTTTCTGTTCCTTTTATTATTTTTTCCATGTTGTATATGGATTAGCTACCAAATTAGAATTAAAATAACGTGGATCACCGGAAACTTCTTCACCCACCCAATTAGGTTTAGCAAATTCTTGATCTTCGCTTGAAAGTTCAACTTCGGCAACAATCAATCCTTTATTGACCCCTAAAAACTCATCAACTTCCCAAATTAATCCGCCAAACGGAATTTTATAGCGATTCTTTTCAATAATTGGCTGTTCGGCCAAATGCTCCAACATTTCAACGCACTCGTTGTGTGGAATTTCATACTCAAACTCCATACGTGTTACCCCGACAGTAGGCCCCTTAATTGTCATAAAAGCCTTATCATCAATCGTGCGAATACGAACTGTACGCTCTTTTATACTGTTAAGATATCCTTGTCGATAATTAGTTCCTTTAGCTAAAGATCTCCAGTCATCACCAACAACCAAAAACTTGCGTTCAATTTCTTTTGCCATATCTAGTCTCCTCATAAAAACACCAAACAGACTATAATTTATTTTCTGAATTAGCAATATTTTTTACACAAGTTTTAATAGATGAGTAAGAGCATGTTTTATTTCTTCTATTCTAAATAAACTTTGCTATTGTGAAGTATTATAATAATCAATATTCGGTGATTGAAATATCAAAAAAGCCATTAGATGAGCGAAAATTAGGGAAATTGATTAAGAAACTAAAAACTTATGACATCTTAATCACAAGTGAAATAAGTCGTATCAATCGTAATTTATTACAAATAATGTCTGTTTTACACCATTGTATGAATATTGGTTGTCAGGTACCTAAAACAAAAAAAACGTCCTTTAAGGACGTTTTTTTGTCAGTGGTTG
>SUUY01000004.1 GCA_015062285.1 Alphaproteobacteria bacterium
GCCAACCTCCTGACTGTTTTGGACAATTCACTTCCTTTACCACTTAGCCATAATTTTGGGACCTTATTCGACGGTCTGGGCTCTTTCCCTCTCGACAATAGACCTTAGCACCTACTGTCTGTCTGGTGATTATCACTCTTGAGTATTCGGAGTTTGGTAAAGTTTGGTAAGGATCGCTCCCCCCTAGCTCTTCCAGTGCTCTACCCCTCAAGGTGTCCGATCACCGCACTACCTAAATAGTTTTCGCGGAGAACCAGCTATTTCCGAGTTTGATTGGCCTTTCACCCCTAGCAACAAGTCATCCCCTTCTTTTTCAACAGAAGTGGGTTCGGTCCTCCAGTTGGTGTTACCCAACCTTCAACCTGCTCATAGCTAGATCACTCGGTTTCGGGTCTAATGTATGTAACTTATCGCTCTATTAAAACTCGCTTTCGCTGCGCCTACACCTACCGGCTTAAGCTTGCTACATACACTAACTCGCTGACCCATTATACAAAAGGTACGCAGTCAGGGCTTAATGCCCCTCCTACTGCTTGTAAGCATTCGGTTTCAGGTTCTGTTTCACTCCCCTTATCGGGGTGCTTTTCACCTTTCCCTCACGGTACTTGTTCACTATCGGTCAATCAGTAGTACTTAGCCTTGGAGAGTGGTCTCCCCATCTTCAGACAGAATTTCTCGTGCTCCGCCCTACTCAAGAATATTATAACTTACTACCCGTACGGGACTATCACCCCCTGCGGTCGATCTTTCCATATCGTTCCGGTTATCGCTATAATATCCATCGGCTGGTCCGATTTCGCTCGCCACTACTCTCGGAGTCTCGGTTGATTTCCTTTCCTACAGGTACTTAGATGTTTCAGTTCCCTGCGTTCGCTCTTTCTACACTATGTATTCGTGTGAAAGTACCACTCGCGTGGTGGGTTCCCCCATTCGGATATCCGCGGATCAATGCTTATTCACAACTCCCCGCAGCTTTTCGCAGTGTATCACGTCCTTCTTCGCCTCTGATTGCCAAGGCATTCACCAAATGCCCTTATTACGCTTGATTCTTTTACGTATAAATAATCTCCCGATCATCTATACTCATCTCAGTAAAATCTACCCGTTCTTATCTTATTAATAAAAAAGGTATATTATACTTTCTCCATTAGATCTTACTCTAATTCTTCTCTCTTATTTACTCTGTTCTATAACATGACTTTCGCCATTACTACTCCTCAGTATGGTGGAGGTAAGGAGGTTCGAACTCCTGACCCCCTGCTTGCAAAGCAGGTGCTCTCCCAGCTGAGCTATACCCCCAATACTGGTGGGTCTGGGAAGACTTGAACTTCCGACCTCACGCTTATCAGGCGTGCGCTCTAACCACCTGAGCTACAAACCCTAGGCTCTTAAGAGGATACGTAGGCAGTATTCCTTCGTCTTTGAAAGGAGGTGATCCAGCCGCAGGTTCCCCTACGGCTACCTTGTTACGACTTCGCCCCAGTCGCTTACCCTACCGTGGTCGCCAGCCTCCGATCGCTCGGTTAGCTCAACGCCGTCAGGCAGAACAAACTCCCATGGCGTGACGGGCGGTGTGTACAAGACCCGGGAACGTATTCACCGCGGCATGCTGATCCGCGATTACTAGCGATTCCAACTTCATGTACTCGAGTTGCAGAGTACAATCTGAACTGAGACACCTTTTTAAGATTCGCTCAATCTCACAATCTCGCTGCCCTTTGTAGGTGCCATTGTAGCACGTGTGTAGCCCAACTCGTAAGAGCCATGATGACTTGACGTCATCCCCACCTTCCTCCGGCTTGTCACCGGCAGTCCTTCCAGAGTGCTCAACTTTACTTGCTAGCAACTGAAAGCAGGGGTTGCGCTCGTTGCGGGACTTAACCCAACATCTCACGACACGAGCTGACGACAGCCATGCAGCATCTGTCACTTATCCAGCCTAACTGAAAGAAATTGTCTCCAATCTCCCCGATAAGGATGTCAAGAGTTGGTAAGGTTCTTCGCGTTGCATCGAATTAAACCACATGCTCCACCGCTTGTGCGGGTCCCCGTCAATTCCTTTGAGTTTTAACCTTGCGGCCGTACTCCCCAGGCGGAATGCTTATCGCGTTAACTTCGTCACCGACCAATCAGCCGACAACCAGCATTCATCGTTTACAGCATGGACTACCAGGGTATCTAATCCTGTTTGATCCCCATGCTTTCGTGCCTCAGTGTCAATAACATGGCCAGATAGCCGCCTTCGCCACCGGTGTTCTACCCAATATCTACGAATTTCACCTCTACACTGGGTATTCCGCTATCCTCTCCATGATTCTAGACGCATAGTTATAATGGCAATTCCTAAGTTGAGCTCAGGTATTTCACCACTATCTTACACATCAACCTACACACCCTTTACGCCCAGTAATTCCGAACAACGCTTGCCCCCTTCGTATTACCGCGGCTGCTGGCACGAAGTTTGCCGGGGCTTCTTTAGATGCTACCGTCATCATCTTCACATCCGAAAGAGCTTTACAATTCGAAAACCTTCTTCACTCACGCGGCATGGCTGGGTCAGGGTTGCCCCCATTGCCCAATATTCCTCACTGCTGCCTCCCGTAGGAGTCTGGACCGTGTCTCAGTTCCAATGTGGCTGATCGTCCTCTCAGACCAGCTACAGATCGTAGGTTTGGTAGGCCTTTACCCCACCAACTGCCTAATCTGCCATGGGCCATTCTATCGGCGATAAATCTTTAACCCTCAGGCATTATACGGTATTAGCATCCGTTTCCAGAAGTTGTTCCGTACCTATAGGTATGTTCCCATGTATTACTCACCCGTGCGCCACTCTCATGTTCAATAGCAAGCTACTGAACAATCCCGTTCAACTTGCATGTGTTAAGCCTGCCGCCAGCGTTCGTTCTGAGCCAGGATCAAACTCTCATATTAAATGTTTAATCCCAGCCTGATTACTCATAAAGAATTTTCTTGGTTCCTTTATTCTATACTCAGACCGTATATATCTTGTTATGTATATACCGCCTGCGTATCCTCTTGCTTATTTACTCTGTAATATAACTACCTCACAGCTCTACCTCACCGCTCGGTACTCGGCGTTATAGTAAACTTATATCCCATTGTCAACACATTTTTGCAAAAAATTTTGCTTTTTTTTATCTTTTCTTATAAACCTTTGAAAAATACAATTTTTTATATATAATTTTTTCTGTGCAATTATTTTCTTTTTGTTAACTATAATATTATAGAATGCGACCAGTTTATTTGATTTAGACATTTAAGACAAGGTAGTAAAAATGATAAAAAACAAACTATTGGCTTTAACTTTAGTATTAATTCTTTCGGCCTGCGCAACAGAGCGACCGAATCTGATGGGACTCGATGGAGGAGCTATTCCTCCGGCATTTGCACATTTTCCGGATGTGCCTTTCCCTGCAGATGCAATGGTTGATTTGGACGAGACCAAAGCTTTGGGCAATGGTGAAAACTGGATTGGCAGTTTAGTATACACAGCTCCCTTTAATTCCAGCAGCATCTTTGATTTTTATGTATCTGAAATGCCAAAATTAAATTGGATTGAAGTTGCAACCGTCAGAGCAAAGATAAGCCATATGACGTATATAAGAAATAATCGAGCCATGCAAATATTGATAGAGATGAATGGCGGAGACAATGCAAAAGTTACAATTACCGCTATTCCTAACACGAATGGCGTCGGTAAGGTTCAATAACAACGGAGAGCTAGAATGTTTGATGGCAGATACACTTGCGGAGGCGGACATTTTTGGGAAGATGTATTCTTTTACCAAAAATGGCGTATTCAACGCAACTACACCAATAAGAATTGCCGTCTTTTAGACAATTGGGATATTTGCCGATTTGAAGGAAGCTTTGATGAATGCAGAAAAGCTTTTATTAAATATATTGAAGCTTTTGAATTGCCTCGCCAAAAAGGACATATGATCATTATGTTGCATGGGTTGGGCGAATCGAAAAATATTTTTAAGCCTTTGTGGAGAGCTGCTCTAAAAGAAGGTTTTATGGCAGCAGCGATCAACTATCCGTCGACCCAAAAAGAAATTGACGGACATGTCAGACAGCTAGACTTCTTTTTGACACATCTAGAAGATGTAAACACGATTTCGTTTGTAACCAAAGGGTCTTCAAATATTTTATTGCAAAAACTGTTTGCTAAAGAAAGAATTTGGCAGAAGAACTTAAGAATCGGACGAATCGTTGAAGTAAATCCTTGCGTAGCCGGAAGTTCGTTACTTGTTAAAATGTCTAATAATCCGATTTTAGGGTTTATTGCCGGCCCAATGGCAAAAGAGCTGGACCCTGACAATGTTGAAAGAATCGCAAATCCGATTTCAGACGTTGACATTGGAGTTGTGTTGAGCGAATCCAGATTTATAGGCACATGTGAACATTTAAGCGGAACAAAAATGCTCTCTGTTTCAAACGAATATGTTTGTAAAAAAGAAAATGCTTGTGATCTCGTTGAATTTGCACCGCATTGGGGCAATGTTTTTAAGAACGAAAAGCTATGCAATGCTGTGATTAACTTTCTGAAAAACGGAAAATTTTAAGAGGATTTGCCTATGATAAAATCCGGTTTTATTACACTATTTGTTTTGTTGTTGTTGGCAGGAGCCGTTTATTTTGGTATTTTTGATTGGATCGCCTCAAGCAGTGCTACATGGCTTGGCATTTTAATGGTAGCCGTGATGCTGATAATTGCATTTTTTGTTTTGGGATCACCTTTCAAAACAAACAAGGATTGACACAAAAAAACTCTTCGTTTGTACGAAGAGTTTTTTTGTTTAGAAAAGCTCAACAAATATAAGGTAGGTTGATGCTTCTTCTTTTCCCAGGCGCTGATAATTAAGCAAGAAATCTCTTTGCGAGCGAGGTTTTGCTTTCAGAGCTCTGTTCAGCATTTTATAATCCACCGCAATCGGTTTGCCTTCGATATCGAATCCATGCCATTTTGCACCATCATAGCAATACCATTTGACATCTGACCTTTTGTGATACCCAATCCACCGACGAGTTGTCATTTCATGATGGTAGGCAATATTGACGATTTTTTCGTATTGCGGAGCAATGAGCACAGAGTCGCATGGAGTGAAGCGATACCTACTCTCCGGTATGGCGGCATCAGGATTGTGTTGTTCCCAATCGCCATATTTGCCGACACCCCATTTTTTTGTTTGAGAATCCTTAAACATGTAGCCGCAATTTCCCGGAACAAAATCGGCAAATGGGCCATATGTTGCATCTCCCGGCCAGTTATTCGAACCATAAATTGCATAAACTCCACTTTGAGATTTGGTTTTATAGAGGTGTTCGAAACACCCCATGCCGACATATGTGTCTTGTTTTTGCAAAGGGGTTAACAATGCTTCGCCATTGCAACCAATGGTTTCGTTGTGATCAAAGAAATAGTATTTTCCTTGTTTGTAGGCGATATAGCCGTTTACCTTATGGTTTTCGTCTATAGATTCATACTCGGGGTAAACGTAGCATCTATTGTGCCAACCAATTCCCCAAAGTCTGCCTTCTTTGGTGTCGATATAGCAGTACTTGGTGTTTTCGAGATATTTGAGTTTGGGCTGGCATGAGCATACGATTATGCCGATTACCGATAGAAGTAATAAAATCTTTTTCATAATAAATAGTGTTAAATAGTTGATAGAAAAATATGAGATATGCTTTGCTTATAGCATGGTTTATAGAAAAATCAATATTTATAAAAAAAATCAAAAAACTGTAACACTTTATAAGTAATTTATGTGCTATGATAGAATCAGCGAGTGTAGTATATAGCACGATATATGTGTGTATAAACTTTGATTTGAGCAAGGTTTGCGCAAAATAAAGAGGGACTAATGGGACTTTGGACTAAAATAACAAAACTTTTTTTGCTGACAGCATTTATGTTGCAGCCGAGTTTTGCGTGGTGTGAAGAGATAGACCCGTTGGAAGCTATGGATGCTAAAACTTATGTTGATAAGGCAGATCTTAATGCTGAAATAAAAAAATTGTTTGATACTGACAATGAGAATCTTGCCCAATGTGGTAGCGAGATATGTGATCTAAGTAAGTATAAGTGTATACACGCTTTTCAAATGACTCTTACTCCGCTTCTTCCTACATTCTCAATTCTTCCTAATTATAATCCTGGTTATCATGATTGTGTGAGCAAAAGCACGACGACAGAGTCATATTTCCCATGGAAGCGATTTGCTGGTTGGAGAATTGAAGACTGTAATCCGAAAACCGAACAATGCTTTTTCGATGAAGATAAGTGGTGGATAAACCAAAAGAGTGAATTTATAGAAGGTACAGGAACTGACGGTAAAAATTATAATGTTATAACCGGAAAAAATGCTACTATTACTTATGGATTGAAGGGGGGAGAAAAAGGAGCATTTTATGGTTGTGAGGTGCTGCCTATTAAACTGCATCATTACAAAAAATGCTTTTTTTGCAATTTGGTAGGAGTTGTTTATAATGGAACCGCAATATTTGCCGATATATCTTTTACTAATATTGCACAATCTTTTGCCAAACTGTTAGCTGTTGGCTTTGCTATATGGATAGCTATTCAGATTTTGGGACATGTATCTTCGCTCACCAAGCAAGATGCTCCTAAATTTTTGGGGAATTTGTTGCGCCAAAGCTTCAAGGTTTTGGTAGCTATAATTTTATTATACTATCCGACAAATATTTTTAAATATGCGTTTAATCCCCTTTTGTATGCCGGCTTGGAATTTGGCGGGGCCTCAATAAGCGCTAATGCCTTGGGCAAGATAAAAAGTGACCAAGGACAAATTGCAAAAGGCAGTCCCGGGGGAGCATATCTTAACAACCACACTTACAAGAAAATTGAAGATTTTGTGGTTACGGTTAATACGGCACTTTCGCAAATGCAAGCCGTGGGTGGGGCAATGATGTGCACGGGAGGCCGAATTATTGCCATAAATTTCAGTCTGATAGACTGGGGCGATGATGCACAAGAAAGTAAGATGGTCGACGGTTTTTCGATTTGGATACAAGGCACACTTATACTTGTTTTTGGCTTTTTACTATCATTGGCTTTTGTATTTTATTTGCTTGATGCGGTTGTACAAATGGGTATTGTTGGCGGATTGCTACCTCTTATGGTTGCGGCCTGGCCTTTTAAGGCGACGGCAAATTACACCAAAGTCGGAGTAGATATGTTTATGAATAGTGTGTTTACTTTTGCATTTATCGGAATGATTATTTCCATAGATATAAGGTTGATTGATGAGGCAATGAGCCTTGGAGGAGAAAATAAAAATGGTAAAGGATTAGTTGCTATTGCTCATGCATTCCACAATAATGAGGTTAAGGAAATTATAGAACTTACGGATATTACCGGATTTGAGTTTTTGATCTTATTGTTTTGTTGTATATATGCTTTGAAACTTTTGGCAGAAGCTCCTTCTTTAGTCAATAAATTTGCCAGCGGTACTCTCACGGGTAAAGGTGCAATTGCTCCGAAAATTGCTACCATGGGTACTTCGGCTGCTAAGAGCCTTGCGCTCAAAGCAACCAAGGATGTCAGAAAATCTGCTAGTGATAAGGTGGAAAGATTCGGCAAGGCCGCCTTGCGCTCGCCTTATAATTTGGGCAAAAGGGCTATAAACAAAATGCGTAACAAAAAGGAATCATAAAAATGTTTATGCAGATTGACATAAAAACCTTAGGAAAATTGATTGTCTGCTTGTTGGCAGCGGTTTTCTTGTTGTCTGCATGCTCAGATGGTGAAGCTCGCAAAAACAATGCTTTTAATACCGGAGATTCTGCAGACATGTCACCTATAAACAAAGCCGATGAGGTAGCAAAACAAGATCCGCAAGACATTATTGATTGCTGGCAAGGAAAAATCTTAAAAAATATATATAGCATCATCGGTAGCCAAATTATGAAGCAATATAAAAATTTGTCTGCCGGAGCTCTAAATGTGATGATGATGGGGTTTGCAGTTTGGTTGGCAATTCGTATATTAAAATTTGTGAGCTCGGTTGCTGAGGCCAATGTTGCGGAAGTGTGGAACGAAATACTAAAAAAAGCCTTCATCTGCTTGTTTTGCGGAGTGATGGCCGGATCGACCAATATGTTGTTGAGCTTATTAAACTATACGTTGTTTCCTATTTATGGAACATTTTTGGAATTCGGCAACGAAATTATGAGCGTTGCCGAGAATAAAATAAGCTCGGTTACCGTGTTTGGTGAAAAAATAGACTTTGCCGTAAAAACAACTTGTGCAATGGTCGGAGAAGCAAAAGCCAGTATTGAAGAGGGTTTTCCGTCATCTTATGAAACAAGCATGAACTGTATGATATGCAATATTGTAGATAAACTGCGAATAGGTCGCAAAATGGCTTATGTGTCGATGTCGATGCCGGGGCTATTGCCGGTTGTGACCGGACTGTTGGTGATGGCAATGTTTCAGATGGTGATTTGGGGATTTGTATTTTATTTGGTGGATAGCATATTTAGATTTGGCATGATGGTTTTGATGTTGCCTATATTTGTTATGGCTTATGCTTTTGGGCCTACCAAAAAATGGACAAACATTGCATTTGGCAACATTATGCATTCTGCGGCATTTATGATGGCTTTTGCAACCATAATTTCGGCAATTTTGCTTGGCATGATGACCTTGTTGACAGATCCCGAAACAGGCGAATTGTTTAATCCGGACGATGCATTCAGCCATTTTTCTCAAATTAGTTTGGTTACCGTATGTTTGGTGCTGATCGGGTTTTTGGTGTGGAAAAGTTTGGAAACAACACAACAACTCACAACTTCAATTATAGGCATTGGGGTTGAGAGTAAATTTCAGCAAAACCTAAAAGCAGTTGCCGGTGCTTTGAAAGATATGTTCTTTAGTGGTGTCGACTGGGCGCTGAAAAAAACCGGATTTTATGATAACACCAAGCTGGGAAGAGCGCTTACTGCCGGTGGCGATTTAAAACGCAAAATGAGTGAAATTGCCGGACGACCGCAGAAATAAGGAGTAGATATGAAGAAGATGTTTGACATATTGAAACAAAAAATGTTTTTCAACAATACTGTTATTTCTTTGTTGAATATACAGCTACGATATGTTGCTTATATTTTTCTGATTTGTTTTTGTTGTATAGCACCAAATAATACATATGCTAGAACGCCTACTGCTGAAGAAATTGCTGAATCTCTTGGCCTTAAAGGGAAAGCTCGACAGTTACAACGTTGGTTTTCTGCAATAAACAAGGCCTCTTTCAAATACCAACCTCCTGAAGTAATAAAAAAAGCTTCAGCATCAAGGGACTTATTTACTAATATGGTTTATTATGCAACTGATGCCTCGGAACTTGAAGCTATTGAATATTTTACGACTAATGACGATGCGAATTATGTGCTGGATGTTGCTAGAGCAGCAGGATTGAAAATCAAAGGAGACCCTGTAAAAAACCTTCATAAGTTTGCGGAAGCCACTTTCATACGCTCTGAGGCAGAAGCTGATGCTGAATCCTTTGAAGAAAAATTAATGGAGGACCTTAGAGAAAAAAGAATTACAGAAGCAGAATTCTTTATTATTATGGACGAATACAAGAAATATGCTGATATTGCGGCATCAAAAGCCATAAAAGCAATTGAATCTACTGATTTGATTCGCGATGAAAATATTGAAAGAGTGCAAGCTAACTTAGGGGGCGTATATCAAGCATTAATAGGTTCTTGCCCAAATATGGATGGTATAAGAGCAAAATATACTTCAGGGTGCTGGTCTTGTATGGTGATAGAGCGGTTGACTGCATCATTTATGACAGCGGCTGAAAAGGGTATTGAAGTTTCAAAAAAGGCAGGAATAGTTTTGCTCAAAGTCGGAGCTTTGATTTGGATTGCTTTATGGGGATTGCGCGTTGTTTCTTCAATGACGCAAATAGAACCGGCAAACGTTTTGAATGAGTTGTTTAAGTTTTGTTTTAAGATAATGTTGGCATTTGCTTTTATTCAAAACGGAATGAGCATGGTCAGCAAATATTTTATTAATCCGATTATGGGTGCCGGTGCTAAAATTGCGCATGCATACTGGGAAGAAGATCGAATCAAAGCCTCGGTGGAGGAGTATACCTGGGGCGATGAGGATTATGAAGAAATCGAAAAAGAAGAAAAAGCCGCCTTTGAAGCAATAGAAAAAGGAACCTCTGTTACAACAGAAGAGACATCAACAACCATAAAATATGAAGAAGGGCAACAGTCTCTTATTGATGCCCAAAAAGAACTTGATAAAGAAAATTTGGTATCACAGGATATTCCTACTTTTCTGATTCCGGGGACCAATGTGGGCAGACTAACAAGCCCCTTTGGTTGCAGAAAAAGACCCAAGGTAGGATGTGTTCCCGGTGCATATAAGGATGCTAGCGGTCAATGCTACGGTTCTGCAGCACATAAAGGTATAGATATAGGAACCCAAGGCAAAGAAGGCGGTGTGGTCTTTGCAATAGCAGGAGGAACTATAGCATATAATGGTGGAGAGAATTCTACAGCCGGATACTATGCATCCATACAAACTAAAGACAAGCTAGGAAATACTTGGACTCATCGTTACTTGCATATGCAACCACGTTCTCATACTGATTTTAGATTTCCGAATAATCAGGTAGCATCAGGACAACAAATCGGCTATATCGGCAACACGGGAGTTAAAGGTGGAGCGCATTTGCATTTGGATATAATGTTTAACGGCACATGGAAAGGAAAAAAATATAATAATGCCTATGTTGACCCTTTACGTTTATCACAAGGTGTGTTTTATACAGTAAACTTCGCAAATTGCAAAGGCGAAGAAGCTTCTTTTCCTGATAACTTTGCATATCATCAAGCAGTCCCCCAAACACCATGGAAATCTCCGGGAGCAGCTTATTTGGATTTGTCTTCTACATATGTACAGGGTAGTGCCAGCGGAAGTGATCCCGATGCCGGCGTCGTTATTGTAAAATTTCCCGAAGTAACCTATAAAGGACCGGTAGGATTAATCTCAAAATCGGTAATGAACTCTATTTTAGGAGCAACTAAAGCTATCGGCGACATGTTAGCGGAAAATATGATTTTGGGTGATGCGGTGATGTGTTACTCTAAACTGAAAGATGGCGGCGCCGCTGTAATGGAAACTTGGTTTGGAGACTGGGTATTTACCAATGTGTTCTTATGGCTCGAAGGAGCATTCATATGGTTTACCGGATTTTTGCTTACTGTTGCCTTCGTCTTTTATTTGCTGGATATTGCATTCAAAATCGGCTTTGCGGCAATGGCGCTTCCATTAGCTGTTGGGCTATGGCCATTTGAAATAACCAAAGATAAGGTAGGTATTTGTGTCAGTATTATTGCCAAAGCTGCGGCAACTTTTGCCTTTATTGCCATGACAACTACTTTTATTATCAACATTCATGAGGCTGTATTTAATTATGAAATGGATAACACAGGAATTGAAAATGCTGAAAATAGTGGAGTAACCGGACTTGCCCGACTATATGAATCTTTTGACAAAGCTCGTACCGGTGATGCCTCAGAAGCGGACTTAGATTATGTAAGCCAAAAACTCGGATTTTTTGAAGTTACATTTGTGTTGTTATTGTTCGCTTTTTTGTATTCTTATAAATTATTGCAACAAACCGTACCAAACTTGGTAGACAAGTTCTTTCCAGACAAAGCATTTGGCAACTCGAGCCCGATGCATCATATGGCCACCGCCGCAGTCAAAGCAGGAAAAGATATTGCCATGAAGCCTGTAGGCTGGGCGCGAGATGCCGCATTGTATCAAGGAGGAAGAGGACTAAATAAAGGTATCGGATGGATTGCAAGAAAACTTACCGGTAAGGGCAAAAAGGAAGATGATAAAAAAGATGGGGGAGAAAAATGATGAGTAAATTATGGAAATTACATAAGCATTTTTTGACTTCTTTATGCTCAGTGCTTTTATTAACTTGTTTGATTGGATATTTTGTGCCAATTAACGAAGTATTGGCTCAAGAATGGAGAGTACCTTATGGAAGTGAACCTGATTTTTTGTTATCCACTTCGGCAAAACTAAAACTAAAAAAATTTGAAGAGGAATTAACGTCCGAGGAGGCTAAAAAAGAACTTGAGGAAATGGTACGCAAAAGAATGGAAATGGAGGAAGCCATTGTAGAAGAATCAGAGCAGAGAAGCCAACTATCTTCTCTTGAACACTTACGGGACGGGTGGGCAGCAGAAAAAGAGCGGAGAAGTCAACTAACGCCAGAAGAAATAAGAGAAGAGTATCGAGAAAAACAAAGAAAAGAGCGTGAAGAATTGTTAGAGAGAACTCAAGTTCGTGAAAAACGAGATATGGTTCTTCAGTTACTAGAGATGGGAGGAGGAGGAGCAGGAGGAGCAGGAGAAGAAGTAATTGACTATGCACCTGATTGCTCCTTTTGTGATTTGTTTGTAGTTTTCTTTAACACAGCAAGTTCCGTGGCCAAAAAATCCATCAACACATTTTCTATACCTATGATGCGTGTGGTGGCCATGGCTTTTGCAATTTGGGTTGCATTGCAAATAATCACCTTTGTGTCGGCTCCGGAAGTGCGCGATCTGAAAGATTTGATTTCAACTATTATGAATAAGAGTTTTATTATAATGCTAGTGCTTGTATTTTTGAGCACCGGCGCAATAAATTTCTTTAATGACTTTTTGAGCCCGATATATACTACAGGTCAAAGGCTGGCTCAAACGGTTATTAGTCCTGATAGCAAAGGTTTAGATGAAACTCCTCCATCATGTAAAGGTGTTAGCGGTATATATGACCATGAAGAAGGCGCTCTTCCCAAACCCATGGGAGATAGTATTCTTTGCACTATGTCGCTTATTGAACTAAGAGCAAAAACAGTTAAAGAGTTAGGCGCGGCATGTATAAAAGAATCTTGGGAACGAGCTTTTATTATTATTCCACATTGGGGGTATCTGTTTGTCGGCTTGGGACTATGGGTCGGAGCAATGGTCATAATTTTGGGTGTTCCGTTTATGATGATAGATGCCGTATTTCAGCTTGCGGTGGCAGGAGCTTTGTTGCCTTTTGGAATCGCCTGTTTTCCGTTTAAGGCAACAAGCGGATACACCAAAAAAATTTGGGAAACATTCTTAAACTCGATGTTTGCTTTTGTGTTTGTTTCTGTGATTTCTCTCATGTTGGTAGAAGGATTTCTACTTGTTGTCGGTGCTGCCGGTGATGTAACTGTTGATAATGTATTAACAAAACTTTCATGGTACGGAACGGCATTTTTGCAAATTTGTTTTATGTGCATATTATCTTGGTCGGTTTTAGGAACAGCAAAAGAATTTGCCGGAGAATTTGCCGGATCAATAAGCAGTACCAACATCGGAAGTCAAATTGGTACTATGGGAGCTTCTGCAGCTAAGAGCTTTGCAGTTAAAGCCGGAAAAGAAACTCTTGAAGCCGGTGTTGAAACCACAGGAAAAGTTGTTAAGAATACTTTTGGATGGGCTGTCGGCGGAATCAAAGGTGCATTCAGAAACAGAAAAGCAAATAAAATTATCGGCGATTCTGATACCACCGGTGGAAATGGTCGCTGGGAAAGAAACAAAGGCAGGAAAAAGTCTATGGTTACGCAAACTTCAACAGGATCATTCGTTGTTGATGAAAAAAATAAAAATGGTTCTCGAAAAATACAAACTGACGATTTTACTATTGTTGTCGACAAAAACGGAAACACCAGCATACGCTACAATAGCCAAAATGCCAAAAATATGCTTAAGGATAATGGTAAGTTAGAAAAAGGAAAAGACAAAACCAGGTTTGAGGAACTACAGGAAAAATATGAAAAAGAATACCTTATTATTAAAGAAAAATTAGAAGAAGCAGAAAATGCTGAGCTCAAAAATCAAGAAGAGATAGACAAACTAAAAGAAGACAAAGAACGAGCCGAACTTATATTAACGGCAACAACACAAGCCGCTATAGAACAACGCATGCCCTATGCTTCAAAAAAACAAACCGGCGGCGCGGAGCTGGAAAGAACAGTCGTATTTAATAACGATGGAAAATATATCGGCTATGATCAAAAAATGGAAGATGGTTCAATACGCAAGATTCGAATAGCTGTCAGCTCGGCAAATGCAAATGGTGAAAAACGATTATATACAGAGGTTACTAATATTGATGCAAACGGAAAAGGTGAAACCCTAAAATCAAACGGAATGATCCAGGCAAAATCGACATTCAAAACGACAGACGGTACTGCTACAGGAGAAATCAAGAAAGACAGCTATAAGACCAATTACGGATTAAGCGCCCATCATGAAAAATATCGTACGCATAGCGGTGCGAGATATCTTGACAGAGAAATGCAAAATGGTGGAACTTTCGGGTTTGGATCTGACGAGGCAAAAGCCATTAATAAAGCTGTGACTGACGGTGGAAAAAGTTTTCATGAGTTTGGCAGATATCATAATTAGGTCATAATATTTGCCAATATTCTCTATAATTTGTACACAAATTGTCTTTTTTTTGACTATTTCCTTGATTAATATTCTTCTTTGAATAATATATCCATAGATGTGATGTGCGAATCACAAGTTTTTTATTGTTTATTTTTTTGCAAGGAAACCTGAAATGGAAGAAATTATTTTCCCTAACCAAATCAGAATGTATCGTCGTTTGCGCGGTCGTTCGATGCAAGAACTGGCAGATCATTTGGGCGTTAGTCTTTCTGCAATATCTAAAATTGAAAAAGGTTATCGTCGCGTTGATCAAGAACAATTAGTCAGAGTTGCTGAATTTTTGGACTGTCCGTTACAAGAGCTTTTTGTTAATGAACAAAACTCTCAACAAGAAATTGTTCAGGCTTGGAGAAGAGAACAAGAACGTCGCAATAAAATAAATGAAAAATCCGGATTGAAAACATTGGGTGCCGGATTAAGACAAATTCGCAATGAGAAAAACTTAACATTGATTGAAGTTGCAGAGAGTGCTGACATGACATTGTCGGTGTATCATCGCATTGAGATGGGACAACGTGAGGTTTCTGATAAAGAATTTAAGAACATCGCAAAAGCACTTAAGCTCTCTATCGATGAATTGCGTGAAGAAATTAAGAGCCTTGATGAAAAAGGTATGTTGGAAGAGATCATCCAACGCAATGATGCCAAATACAAACTTCTTTCTAATCCTCGCGGAGCAATAGCTGCATTTAATGGCTCGGCTCCTGATGGTGTGAAAATTTCCGTATATGGTTCGGCCGGCAAAGACGGAAATATTGTTTTGGATTTTGAAGAAGAAATTAAAAAAGTTCAACGTCCAGAACAACTTTACAATAAAAAAGATGCATATGCTATTAATTTGTGCACTCGTCGTTTGGGCTCGTTATTGCCGACACGATCTATTTTGTTTGTAGATCCTCAAGAAGTTGTCAGCGTTGGAGATATTGCCGTATATATGATTTCTGAAACGGAAGCCATGATCATCTCTATCAGAGAGAATGACGAAGGTCGTATATATGGTATACGTTGGAATCCGGAAGAAAGAATCGAGCTATCTAATAACGATATGCAAAATGTTCATAAGGTTGTGTTTATCAGCCTTTAGAATATCAATGTTTTAAGAACCGCTCATTATAAACCATTCAAATTTTATAGTATGGTTTAGTAGAGCGGTTTTTTTGTATTTATTAACCCTAAATTTACGACATTAGATCTAAAATTGATAGTATGGATGAAGTTTAAATAGAGTCTTGCAATGAAAGAAGATATTGTTTTAGATGCCAGAAAAAAAGCTAAACACAACGGCGATGAAGATCCGCTTGTGATAGCTCAGCGTTTCTTAAACATTTATCGTCAAATCCATATTTTTAGTCCCGACAAAAAAGAAGCATTTAACGAAATGGTATTAGAACTTTCACCGGAAGTACGAGGAATGTTCGGACAAATACCGGGAGGCGTTTTGTTGCAGGAATATATTGATGATCTCGCAGAACAACGCGGGATTGAAAAACATGTTCCTTCAAACATAAATATTCAGGGGCAATATGATGCCGATACTAATCAAGCAAAAATCTTAGCCACGGCATTAGCTCAGGCATCAACACAAATACAAAATCCGGGGATGTCTACCCCTGCGTCAGCGCCTACAAATGTAACCATTAATCCGGCTTCTGCGAAACTATCTATGGATGGAGACTTTGCAAAAGAGTTTGCTACAACGTTGGGAAATGTACTGCAGCAAAACGCAGGCACACAACATGATGAAATAAAAAAAATTGCCTTGGCTATGAATCAAGGGCATTTAAGCTTTTTAAAAACAATGCAAACAGAAAACCATGCCCACAGGGAAGAAATGAAAAAAATCTCTATGGCAATGCTTCAAATTCAGCAAAAAGCTGTCACTATGGCACAAGCAAATACAGCTCAGCAGACTACTGATAATTCTATGTCAAAACAGCTTATTCAGATGTTTTTAAGCAATCAACAACACGTATTAGAAAAAATAGCTCAATTAGAAGAAAAAACTAAAAATACAAATCTACAGAATAATGACAGCACTAATATGTGGCAAAAAAGCGAACAAAGATTTGAGAAAATAGCATCGTTACTATATGCAGGACAAAAAAATACTTTTTTGGAAATATCAAGGTTGATTAATGACAACCAACAAAATCTATTAAAGATGATGTTGCAAAACAATAATCAGAATCAGAATTCCGGAAATGCCTCGGCTTCAAACAATATTCAGATTAATTCATCTGATTATACTGCCGTTTTAAATAACATTGCCGACAAACTGGGCGCTCTTAATACATCAACAGCAAATGTTGAAGTCAAATTTCCTAAACATGCGCTTGGAGACTTGATAGAAGCCCAGTCTAAATTATACCGTGAAATTGCCAAAAACCAAACCAAAGAACTGTCTTCTGTTATTACGGAAGCGTTTAGGGAAAGTCAAAAAGCATCGACACAGAGTATTATAGATGCCTTAAACTTCCACAAACAACCGATTATAATGTCTCAACAAGAAGTTATATCTCCCATTGTTGATCAAGAGACCAACCATAGAGATGATGAAAATAAAAATAATGATAATAGTTCAGAAAACATTGTCTTTGCTGAGCAAGAAGCTGACACCTTGGCAGACGAAACTCCGATCTTAGAACAAAAGAAAAAAAAGAAGAAAAAAAAGAAAAAGAAAATTGCTGAGCAAGAATCTATAACAACAGATATAAGCAGTAATTTTTTTGATATTCAAAATTCAAACGAAGTATTTTTGCAAACAGAGAGTTCTTCTGATAATAGCAACATTTCAACCAATGATCTGGGTTTCTTTACAACAGACAGCAACATGGCATCTGCCGAAGTCTATGAACAACCCGATGTTGAAGAAAAAGATTTTACGGAAAATGAATTAGCCTTAGAAATAGCTAATGAACAAGATTTTGATACGGACATTAATCAGAATACCGAACCATCTGTAGAGTTTTCTTCTAAAGAATCGGAAAATGAGTCCGAAATTTCTAACTTTGGTTTTTTTGATGATGTTGTCTCCGGCATAGAAAATTCAACTTCAATTGATGATGTATCATCTGACAATGAAAATACAGAAGATGCCAGCAGTTGGGGATTTATACCTGATAAAGATAGCAATTATTTTGAAACTCAAGAAACTTCAGATACAAATTCTTTTGAAACACCCGATAATTGGGGATTTTCAGACGAAAACATCGAAAAAACTGAAGAAGACGAAGGCGTAGAAGGAATTGACTGGGAATGGGAATACGTAGAGGATGATCAACAAACTGAGGGCCAAAACAATGAAGCAAGATTACAGCCATTAGGCGCAAATAGCAGAATCTATACCGGAGAAATTATTTTTGATTCAGGCTCCATCAATTGTGTTAATGAAACAAAAGGTCCTTTGGAAAACAATATCATTTTTCATAATTATTCTATTTATGATAATTTAATTGATGATGAAGAAACTAAAGACCCCTATCTAAAATAGTGATATATAAAGTTAAAATAATAATTTACAAAAAATCTCGTCTAATCTAAATTATAAAAAGAAAACGGAGAGTTTGATATGGAACCTACAGAGAAGTTTAATGATGGCGTGAAAACCAATGGAGATTTTTGGTATGTTGATAATTATGTTCTGCTAAAAGACTATTATGACAGAACAATATCTAGAATCGCCGCTCGTTGCGTCAGAAAAGGAAATATTGCAATTGAAGAATATCCTTTTTATGGCTATATTCTTGATGTTTTAACAGAAATAAGTGAAACTGGTGACTATATCCTTTCTCATCCCAACTTGTTTCAATATGTTGAAAAAAAAGTTGCCGGCGGAATTAATTCTCTCAAAAAAAATTTAAATGAGTTTAAGGCGGAGCTAAAAAACAATTCATCTCCCGAAATGATAAAGCAAGACAAAGACGAACTCAAAAAAATGAAAGAAGCTTTAGGTCCAATAAAAAAATCTGAAGATCCGACAAGCGGTGCCGGTATGTCGATGGATCAAGTTATTGATAAGCTGATGAAACAAGAAACTTCTGCGCAGCAAACACCTCGCGTCCCTAAACCGCAGACCAGTCCACAAGGATCTAATACAAATAACGGAAATATGTAAATGTTGAAACTATATAAATATTTTATTTTAACTCTATGTGTATTAATAGCCGGATGTAATAACTTGCGAGATACCGTTGTTAAAAAGCTATCTGATGATAAACCATATTCAACATCGGTGCAAAAACCGACATATCCGAAAATACGCACACCTAAAGGAGCAGACAAACTTGATCTTGAGGTTCCTCTTCGTTGTTTTGTGAATTGGAACACACAACCTATGATCTCGACAATTCCGTATAATTTACGTGCGTTTGATCTTGTAAGAAATGGAAACAATGACATTTTGCCTCGTTTTGAAGTAAATGGCTTTTCTTTTGACACGATGCCGGCAGAAAAGGCTCTGCTAAAATTGACCAAAGAAGCAGATATAAAATTAGTAGCAAAAGATGCTCCTTATGCCAGCATATCGGCAGATAATCTTAGAGGAGAGCTTACAGAGGTTATTGATGTAATAACTGATGCCGCTGAAATATATTATGCTTATAATGCATCATCAAAAACACTAAGAATTAGCCGCAAAGCGAACTTTAGCTTATATGTTCCTCAATCCAGACCAATATTGTTGGCTATTTTAGATGTGTTAAGAGGTGCCGGCATAACAGAATTTACTGCCGACTTTGATGACTATACAATAACTTTTGATGCAGATTTTGAATTAAAGAATCGAATATCCAATTTAATTGGATACTTTGAGGAAAATCCTATACTTATTGCTTACGATGTAAGAGTGTTTACGTTATATCCTCATAACAAGCAAGATGTTGACTGGCAAAGTTTATTTGGAACATTTAATGTTGATTCAGTAAAAAGTGCAAAAAGTGGTGTTCTCGGACGTATCCTTACTACATCTAATGACATAAACATCAATAGCTTAGATACCTTCCTTGGCGGAATGGCAAAAGTAGTCCCTATTGCCGAAGGAAAATTCATTGTTCCAAATCAGTGGTTTTCTCGTTTTGATATCGGCAAATGTGCAAATACTGCTTCTGTGGAAAGCCATTTATCTTTGCTTGCAAAATCTTCTTTTGAACAAGGTAACAAGATTTTTGCCAATATTACTTTAGAGGGAAAAAACGGCGAAATAACACAATTTGATATCAGAAATAAGTTGGGTGAAAATTTGCTGATAATCGGAATTCCAAATGAAATTTTTGGTATAGATTCTCCAAAATCAGAAACCATAGTTTTTATGGTTCCAAGAATCATA
Organism: Alphaproteobacteria bacterium; assembly: GCA_015062285.1. Classification (GTDB taxonomy): domain Bacteria; phylum Pseudomonadota; class Alphaproteobacteria; order RF32; family CAG-239; genus CAZU01. The sequence goes on from SUUY01000004.1 coordinate 19,886, forward strand.
AAAACCCTAAAAACAACAAAACATCTGGAAAATAATATGTAAGGAAGAAAAATGGATATTGAGCAAACAACGCCTCAAAAACCGACTCTAAAAAAAATTAAAAGGCCTATAAACAGGATGCCTTTGCAACAAGCACCTTCTTTTGGTGCTGACGTTTCTACTCAAAAAAAAGAAACAGCGAATCCAATTATTAACAAGAATCCTTTCGTAGAAGAAGATCAAACAAGAAATATAACGCAAAATAATGAAGATAGTATTCCGGATGAAGCTTTTAATTTAGACAAGTTTCTTGATGAAGAGCAACTGCCTGCAGTTGCAGAAAGAAAATTAAAAACTGAAGAAACATCAGAAGAACAATTCGAATATGAATTCAATCAACAATCGCTTGATACAAACTACAGATCTAACAATTTACCTAAAGGGATATTGCTTGTTGTCGGATTGTCGATACTATTTATTGGCGTGGTTATAGGAAAACTTTTTTTTAATAACACAAAAGTTGTCAGAAACGGATTACAAGGTGTGGTTATAAACCAAGAAATACCTAAAGGGCGAGCTCGCTGCGGTGTAGCTGAAAGAAATCAAGGATGCGTCTTGTATATTATGAATCCCCAACGACAAGATATGATTGCAAGAGACTTTTATGATCTGGCATCACAGGTTACAGGAAGACAACGATTTATCATAGAGACTGGTAATATGCGTTATTCAAATACTAAAATACGCCCAGGTGATATTGTCCAATTAAATATTCCACCCTTGTAACCAAAATCCCAGCAATATTTCAAATTTTATTATGTGACCTCGGTAACAGCACGTAGGTTTCCATCTCTGTTAATTTGTACTACTCTTAGTTTTTGATGCATCTCTTCGATAGTTTTTTTGCGGTCTATCGTAGGGTATGTGTGAAGAATACGATCTGTGAACGCTTGATATGCGGCTTCTGAACTTTCTGCATGAATTGTAGCAAGGCAATTATCATGTCCCGATCCCATAAGTTCCCATATTGCCCCTGCATTTCCGGTAGATATTTCGCCTCCTATTATTGCATCAGGGGTGAAACGAACAACTAAGTCAATTATTTTAGCGTAGGTTAAAGCATTCGTTTGCTCTGTTCTAGATAATGTAATATGAACACGATTTGGATGAGGAACAATAAGCTCCCTTGTATCTTCAATAGTTAAAATTCGTTTGTTTATATCTAAAATTTTAAGTAAATTGTTTAAGAAGGTGGTCTTTCCTGTTGCTGTGGCTCCAGAAACAAGAATGTGGTCTCCACGCTTAATACTTAAAAGCAAACGTTCATATGGATCTTCAGGCGACTTAATATCCTTCAAAGGATTTATCTTGTGCAATCTTTCTCCTTGCATCAAGCCATAATCGCCCAAGCCAAAAGAAACGTCATCAGAATGAACTCTGATTGTAAGAGCTATGCCACCGGTAAGATCATCGTTATCATACATAACATTTCGCCCACAAATAGCAGAGAAACGATGTTCACCGGGAATTGTAGCATATACAACCGGATTTCCTTCAGTAGGGTCAAATGGCAACTCATAGGTGTTTGCAATAATGTATAAAAGATCTGTTAAGTATTCTTTTGTAAGTTTTTCATCTTTATACATAACCCAAGGATAAGCTCGTTTTCCACGCAGTCTTAGCCATATCTGCCCAGATCTGTTAATTGCCACCTCCTCAATATTATCTTGGTTGTACCAATAAGATAAAGGACGCAACACAGATTCTAAAACTGTAAAACTCATTTTAATCTCCTAGAATAGAGCCGGTATGGCATTATCACTATTTTTCTTGCTTCCTGAGTTGGTTGATGGCGTTGCAGGAGCAACTGTCGATGTCGATGATGGCGGTGGAGGCGGTGGTGCTATATAAGGCGCACTTTTTTTGTTTTTCTTACTACTTGTGTCATCAATCAAAGCAACATTTTGTGCTTCTTCAACATCAGCTCCGGCGTCATACACAACATCGCCTCCTGACGACACCGATGTTCCCGGTTGCGGTGTAGGACCGTCTTTTAGAGATCCTCCCTTTGTGTCATCAAGCAATATTGTTGGTTTATCTGCTTGGAACTTGGCACTTTCCTCGCTATCTCTTTCTACCGAACGCAACCACAAATCTGAATTTGGAAATACTATAATCCTTGTACCTGCGGGAATATATGTAAGAGGTTTAATATTTGACTTATCGGCCAAAATCTCATCAAACACCTGATTCATTTCATTTATGAAATTTTCTCGTGCATCATTAGCTGCTTGCTGACGAGGAGATTCATTTTCACCATCATTATCATCACTTGGAGCCATGAAGTATGACGTTGCACTTGTTAAACTGCTGGTCATGATAGGAAGTGTGTATTTCTTAAATAATTGCTGATCAACATACCCCAAAGCACCTCCTCGCCCTTGCGCATCTGCTGTAAGTGCCTGAAACACAAATATTGATCCATCAGGACGAATTAAGCGCTCCCATGAAATTTGCACTCTTGCAGATTCTGAAGTGCTTTCTGCACTGGCCGAAACACCGCCTAAACTACCAATCAATCGGCTTCCGGCAGGAATTATTACGTTTCTGCCTTCTTCAGCATATACGTTTCTTTCCACAAAAGCAGTTATCGGAGCAGGATTGTTAGAATCGATAGCTCTTGCTATGACGGCAGGAATCGGTTTATCCGAAAATATCATCTCACTCATATCTACACGCCACGAAGAAATTACCTTATTAATTCCTTGTTCTGACCAATCTTTCTGCATACCATCAAAGGCTTCTTTTCGTATGCCACTGCTTATTTTTCCAACGCTTATATTTTTTCTGCGTTCGGCCATTGCGGCATCTAAAGCCGCTTGACGGGCTGGATCATATCTTTCTCCCGGTCCATATCCACCCCCAGGACCTAAATTGCTAGGAGTTCCGGCTCCTGTTCCATATGCTCCTCCGTCACCAAAAGTTCCCGGAGGAACAAACATACCCGAAGAGCTAGGACGATCTGTCTCTTTAATTCCTATCAGATTACCGTCATCATCAATAACTAACCCGTCAGGCATTAATCTCCCCACGGTAATTCCTTCCTTATTAACAACCCTATGGTCTTCCATAATATCACCCAAATATTCGCCATCAGGTGTTAGAGCAATACCCAACGATTTCTTATATGTTCCTTTTTCCAACAATTTCAATGCCGGAGAAATATCCTCTTCTTTATCAACTACCTCAGTAGGTAATGGAGCTTTCTCGTACCAATTTTTTCCTATGCCACCAATAATATTACCATTACCATCAACAGCTTCACCGGATTCATTTATTTTACCTATAACTTTATTATTCGCGTCAAGCACATTGCCATCATCATCGGTAACTCCTATTAAATTTCCATCCTTGTCAAAAACATTGTGCTTTTGCTCGATTAAATTTTCTTTATCTTTTGATAGAGGTTGAATTAAATTTCCGTTTTCATCAACAATATTTCCGTTTTCGTCAAGGTAGCCGATAAAGTTTCCATCTTTGTCAAACATCATTTTTCTATCTGATGATGATATATTGCTATAGTACTGCAACGGATATGCTTGGGCTATCTTTTCTCCCTTAGAGTTGCTAACATTGCCGACTTTATCCAGCGTTCCTACAACTTCATTATTAAAATTTATAACTTTCCCATCTAATCTTAAAGAACCAAGAATCAAGCGAGACTTGTCTCTTATATTATAATCTCTGGATCCTCGAGCAACAACCTCTCCTTTCTTGTCGACAACAAATCCTCTGTCTATTTGCCCTAAGTACTGATTATTAAAATCAACAACACTACCGTTACGATTGATATAGCCAACAACATTATCGTCAAAATCGTAGACATACATATCAAACAAAGCATATCCTATTTTATCTTTGTTTTTTATAACATATCCTTCAAAATTTACCGATCCGATATCTTCCTGCTTATCGTCAAAAACAATTCCTTCTTCATTTACTAATCCCAACAATTTATTATCTAAACCAAAGGCGAAACGATAATCAAAAACAGCACCTAAAGGAAGTCCTGATGATGAATTTACATTACCATTAGGTTGTTGATATCCTATTGTTTGATTGTCTTTGTTTATAATCTGACCATCAAGCACGCTTCGTCCGATAATTTTATCATTAAAATCCATAACAGTAGAATACGAAACTTTACGGCCCAAAATCTTTCCATTGCCATCAAGCAAATAGCCTTTACGATTCATGCACCCCAACTGTCCGTTATCAACATTATATGCATAACCGTCTAAATTAGCGAATCCGATTATTCGTCCTGAGAAATCAATAACAGGTCCTCGTGTAACCATATGGGCAATATTAGCTCCGCTATCACTAATAACATAACCATTACCAAGCGTTCGACCCAAATATGTTCCTCGATGATTGCGAATATCTCCTCTGGGTGTTAAAACACCAACAAAATCACAATTATTATTTACAGATGCTCCATAAGCTGTGATATTTCCAATAACCAGGCCATTATTATCAACAACCAAGTTCCTATCATAAATTTTGCCGATTTTTGTTCCGTTTAATTTGCTTACATCACCCAGAATGTCGACGTATCCTAATAAATTTCCGCTAAAGTCCAATATCACACCGTCATCATAAGACATTCCTATTCGAGGACTATAATTTACACTATTTAGCTCCTCAGTAGCCACCAACGAATTATCCGGTATTATTTTAGCAAAAATCTGTTTTGATGTATCTAAAAGTAAATTTTCTTCAGATTTTACTCCAAATAATTTATTATTAAAAAATGCGAAAAACTCTGAAACAATATTCTTTCCAAGAAGATGCTTTTGCGTATCAAGAACATACCCTCCGCCTACAATATCACCTATTTTATTTCCGGACGAAGACAAAGCCTTGCCGTCAAGCCCAATTGACGCAACGTATGTTCCGTTAGGAGTATATATGCCTCCCAGAGCAACATTTTCGCCAACTAACATTCCTTCTTGGTTAAAAACAAAACCTTGAGATGACACAGAAAGGCTGGTATCATTATCTGTTATTTGACCATTAATACCAGGAACACCTAACACTTTATTTTTAGCGTCAAATACTATTCCATCTGTAGCAACGGCACCAATCTCTCTGCCTGAAAGATCAAAGGCCTTATTCCCCACCATCTGACCTATAGGCGTACCACCTAAGGATATTATCGTTCCGTTACTTAGGGCATGCCCTCGAAGTTCTCCTTTATAATCAAAAACAGGACCTGTCTTGCTAATTTTACCGATAAGTCGCCCCTTATCATCAAAAACAACACCTCCTGCTCCTACGCTATAAGACTTCTCTTGAGCTCTCGCAATATATCCTTCCGGAAGCAATCTTCCTAAATATCTTCCTCTTAAATCTGTAGCGGTTGCGCCAAAGCTTATACCATATCCGATATTAGAAGAATTGCTATCGTCAACAATGCTTCCGTCAGCTCTTATTTTTCCGATTATATTGTCAGCATTAACAACTTCGCCGTTATATGTTATAATGCCAATATATTTTCCATTATTATCAAAAGCATATCCGGTATTCACAATATGTCCTATTATGCCGTTTTTGGCATCAAAAGCATAACCGTTAGCTTTTATATGCCCGATAACCTCAGAATCAAAATTTGAAACTTCTCCGCCCGGCACAACGCTTCCAATAAAATCACCCTGCAAAGAGACAACCATTTTTGAAGAAATAAGCCTTCCGGAAAGAACATATTCGTCATCAACTTTGCGATAAGCATAACCATCTGGCGTAATCAAACCAAGCTTTTGCCCATTTAGGTTAACAAATGCGCCATCTCCGGACACTCTACCAACAATGCTACCTTTATCGCCATAAACAATTCCGGGAAAAACGATACCGCCAATAACATCAAAAAGCTCGTTTACCACTAAACCATTAGGAAGTGCTCTTCCTACCACTTGACCGGAAGGTAATCGAATAGCTCCATCGTTGCCAACCTTACCTAGTAATCTAGCATCATTACCTATAGCAATACCTTGGGGAACAACGCCGCCTATTAACTTTCCTTTAAAATCAACGATCAAACTATCTGCGGTAATATTACCTATAAGTTGATTTTCAAAACCTACGACCTTACCATCGGGAATAACTTTTCCGATAACAGCACCGTTAAAATCTATTGCCGTAATCTCTTGAGCTTCAGCAGAAACCACGCAAGACAACATTGCCAATCCCACGTTGGCAATAAAATAAAAAGTCTTTAGCAGTCTTAATCTCAATGTTAATTCCTCCGATTTTTAGCTAATTCCGGCAGGACATAGCCCGAAAGTTTTTTATCAAGATTTATGAAGGAACCGTTGCTTTTTATTCTTCCAATAACTTTTCCTTCAGCATCTATAACACTTCCATCATAGGCCAAGCGTCCTTTATATTTACCATCATTTCCTAATATGGTTGACCCTATTTTATATGTTTTACCGACAATCTCATTTTGATTATTTAGAACCAATCCACTTGAAATAACTTTACCAACGATAGTACCATTAGATGATTTTATTGTTCCATCAAAATTAACATAACCCACAACTTTATCCTTGTTATCAATGACGATATCGCCACTAAGAACCTCGCCGATAAGTTTTCCGGAAGAGCTCAAAACATTACCATCCGGCAAAGCTCTACCTATCACAACATTAGAATGATCCACCACACTGCCATCCGGAGCCACTACTCCTATCAAATCGCCGCCAAAATCGATGACAGAACCACGGTATACAAGGCTAAGATTAGCATCGGTTGAACCACCTGGCAAAATAGCAGTTATAACAACACCTTTAGTATTGGAAACATCTCCTAACGAATTAAGCATTCCGCCATAATTCCCCCAAATATCCACCATAATACCTTCTGATATTATTTCCCCAATTGTTTTTCCTTGAGAATCTATAACCTTAGCATCATGAGTACTATAACCGGATACAATTCCTTCGCCATTTATCACCTTTCCTGATGCTGTGGCGTATCCCAAATATGATCCGTCATAACCTATTGCCGAACCTGTTTTTACTATCGCTCCATTGTATTCTTCACGAAGGTTATAATATTTTCCATCAGCATTAATTGTTCCTAAAATATCACCATAGCGATTAACAACTTTGCCACTTCCGTCAGAGAAGCCTTCAATTTCGTTTTTAATATTAACAACTTCGCCTTTAGGGATTATTTTAGCTATTTTATTTCCATAGAACCCTATTCCATCATTTTTTATTTTTCCTTGAGAAACACCATCAGAATTATATATTTCTCCGTCTGCAAACAAACGTCCTATTACCTCTCCTTTAGCATCGCCAATGGTTGTTTCCCCGTTATATATCGAACCTGAAATTTTATTATTTTTATCCAGCAATAACCCGGAAGCTGATAAACTAAGCTTTGATTTTCCGGAAGATCTAATCTGAGCATCACTGTCCAAATGTCCCAGATATTTACCATTAAAATCGAAACCATATTGACTTCCTAATGATTTTCCTATGTAGGCTCCTTTACCATTAAATACGTCTCCATACAACCCCACACATCCTACAGCTTTTCCGACATTATTTATGACAATGTTATTTGAGTTTACTTTGCCTAAAAATTTACCATCATAATCAACAGCAACGCCTTCATATGGAGTATGAGCTATAAACTCACCATTTTCATTTAAAACACTGCCATCAGGATTAACGCACCCGACATATTTTCCATTAAAATCTTTCACAATCCCTGATGAATCTATTACACCCGCAACCTGGCAATCATTATATAGCACTTGTCCTGTTGGAATTATTTTTCCGACTTGCGCCCCTTCTTCATCTAAAACGATTGCTTCCGGTGTGATTTTTAACCCTTCATCTGAATTATTCTTTTTTATAAGCCCATCACTGTCCAAATATCCTAATTGCTTGCAACCAAAACCGACAACAGCACCACCTTTTACCATTTTAGCAACAATCTTTGCTCCTGTGATATCTTTAACAATTCCACCGGAAGCAACCTTGCCCAGAACAACTCCTTTTTCATTAACGATACTACCATCATTACTTACTTTACCAAGCAATTTACCTTGAGGAGTAATAGGCAGGTAATTAACATTAACCAAAGAACCAATAATTTGGCCGTTGGAAAGAATAATTTGACCATCGGCTCCAACTGTGCCTATAACATTGCCATTTATATCGCGTATTACGCCATTTTCATCAGAATATCCGATAATGTTTCCATTCTCATCAAGAATAAGATTTCCTTCAGCGCCTACTCGACCTATAATATTCCCATTCGTGTCAACTATTGTTCCGTCAGAATTCATTTTGCCGATAACCTTACCGGAAAAATCTCTTACATTACCATTTTCATCAACATACCCGATAACATTTCCGTCTGCATCATACGCTAAACGAGATTTGGGGCCAACTTTCGCTCCCTCAATTGAATCTGCTTTTGTAATATTTCCGTCATTATCCGCAGATCCTACTATATTACCATCTTTGTCTACGACTGTACCGTCTGGCATAATAACGCCGATAACATTTCCTTCAGCATCAACAGCCACCTTTCCGGGAGAGCTTGTTTTTCCAATAACATTTCCACTCAGATCAACTACCCTTCCATCCGGCAAAACACGCCCTATTATATTCCCGTTTGCATCAACAACAGTTCCATCAGGCATTACTCTGCCGATAACGTTTCCATTTTCATCATATACCAAACCAGAATCAACAATCTTTCCTATTGTTTTTCCGTTTAAATCGACAACCGTACCATCCGGTAAAACTTTTCCTATTACATTGCCATCAACATCGACAACAGTTCCATCAGGATTAGCATATCCTATCAAATTTCCAAACTCATCATATACTGCTTTTCTGTTTTCAGCTATGCCTAAAATATTTCCATCGGCATCAATAGCCATGCCATCATTATCGACACGCCCTATTATATTTCCAGCTTCGTCTTTTATATAACCATCTTCATCTGCAAGCCCGATAACCTTACCATCTGGCCCGATAATTTTTCTGACAGCCTTAAAACTTTTATCTTCTTGCGTAGTGTTTGATTTATCAGGCATCTCACAAATTGTGCAATCTTCTTTGGCAACTGCAGACCCAGTAACAGCTACTTTAGCTGATTTAACATTTGCCTGCCCCAAACTAATTTCATACCACGATATTATAAAGTTGTTTTGTTCATTTCCGGCAACAAGCGGAGCCCATGACATTGTTACGTTACAAGTTGCTTTACCGGACAAGTCAACATTTTCACACTGACTATCGAAAGTAAATCCGTCTGCCGGCGGGTCTGCCAACTCAACACTAACAATTCTTATTGCAATTTTTCCGTTTGTTCCTATGGTCAAAACATTTTTAGCTTCAGTTCCTAACACAACCTCACCCATAGGTATCGGATCTGGAGTTATGGTTAAAGGAGTCTCTCCTTCCATAGTAGAAAACTCTATATTTTGAGCTAAGGGAGCTGATGTTTCTATATTCAAGACATCGGCATTATCCGTAAAGACAGGTTCTTGATATGCCTCTTCTTGCTGATTGCTTTTAATAAGCAAAAAAACTCCAAATACAAATATAAACAAAGAGCTTAGACCAATCGTTAATATAATACGATTGGTCTTTTTTACATATTGTTCGGAATGTGTTAAGCTCTTTTTATCCATAGCAACTCGCTACTGTGTTCTAACTACACTACAAAATACCCCGTTTCGCCCTAAAACACTACACACCTTATCACCCTCTGACAAAGTATTAACGGGGCCTATTCTTAAATGGAACAATTCCTTACCTTGTCCATCGGCAGGGGCATCTACCGAAAAGAAAGGACTATAACTACCGAGTTCTTCCTTATATTGGCCCGAAAGCTTATTCCATAAACTCTCCAAATTATTTACGTTGCTATCTGTTCCAAGCTCAATGGATATGTTTGAATTTTTTTCATCTGAGAACCCTGAACCGTAGCCATGTTGTTTGACATAAGGGTCTGCGTTGACTACGCCTGAATTACTGATTCTCATCATTTTTGAATAATCTATACCACCTACAGAATCAGCCGACGCATACTGAGGCAAAATCATTTGGCTTTGACCTAGCTGAATATCATATTGGCCAACTGCATTTTCTCTCGGCATTTGCGCTTTATTCATTCCTCCTTGCTGAACATCTCCGACAGATTGCCCCGGAACCTCCCACGTAGGAGGCAGATAATCGGCAGAATCAATAGCATATTCCAACCCTGACATGTCTGAACGACGCAATTTAATGCAAACAATTCTTTTTCCGTTACGAAGAACAAGGTCTCCCACCCCTTCAACAATAATCAACCTATTGTCGGGGCCTTTAGTTCTAAAACCAACAGGAACTTCCATTCGTTCAACAATTAAACTAACAACGGGACGCTGCATCATGTTGAGAGATTTTTTGCCCAAGTCAATGTAGGTAAAAATATCATCTCGCCATACACGCTCCGGAGCAATAACAACGTCATCAGGATTAGGTACATATACTTCCAAATCAAATCTGAATTTAGATGGGTCTAAAGGAATGCTTTTTAGCCAATCGCTTTTCTGAAAACTTCTGGTATAATTTGCTGAAGCAGACATAGCACCAGACGTTGTACCTCCGGTATGAGCACCAAGCACTCCACCGCTTGATTGACCAAGATTAGCTCTGCCCCCGACACCTTCTTTTCCACCAATAACATCAATGTCAATTATTGAGTTAGTCAAGCGTTCTGTGTTAACAGCTTCACTACGAACGTAGAATACATAACGATTTCCGGAGCGGCCAAACACGATAATATTGGTATCGACACCAACGTTTGCACCCTTTCTCGGATATAGCATCAATGAGTTTGGTGATGATATTTGCCCATCAAATGTTGCATTATCACCAATAAATATGTCTTCTATCATTTCCCACTCAGGAAAATTTACTAATGTCAGCATTCCTTCACGAACACGAATCGGGAGCACCAAATCTGGAGACCAGTAGTATCTTGAGTAAGCAGGCTTGCTCTGCCCTTCGCCCAAATTTTGCATAGGATCAAGCCATGCTGCTTGTGTCATACCTAAAGAATTAAAACCAATATATCCCATGTTCATAGGAGCATAATTTCCTTGAGCCTGCTCAGCGCTGGCATCCATCACTTGCTGATTAACCTGCGCACTCAAAGAGTGTGAAACCACACACCCTAAGCAAGACAATAAACATATTTTTAAAACTTTAGATAACACTTTCCTTACTCCACCTTATTAAAGGTCAACGAATATCTATCAACCGTAAACCCGACAGGATTTTTTAATCTATCACCATATTTAACCGTTTTTCGACGATAATGGACCCCAAGGGCTGCAGTCCAGTAGTTTATTTCCGGACGAACAGATTCCGGATACATATCTTTTGTTTCATACTCTACTTGCCAAATTCCGTTGGCCAATTCATTAACCGACAATATTCTAACTTCCCTAGATAAGCCCCTGCTTTTAATGACAGACAAAGCCTTCTGAGCAGTACCCTTAACGAACTCATCATAAACACGAGGCGACGACATCTCCCTGATTGGACCGCTTGCACCCCACCTTGCATCCATCTCCTGCACATCTCGGCTAAAAGAGCTTCTCAACAACACATATTCTCTAACAAACACCTCTGTTATTGCCTTTTGGCTCCTCAACTCTCCGCTCATCGGACGAATATTGTAAACTTGCTCTGATCTATCTTGAAATGTGAGCAAAAAAGGCTCTACGCGATAAAGGGGAAGAACTTGAAAAATAGCAAGCATCAGCACAATATTACAACAAACACTCAAAGCCGTAATCACAGCAAAGGCTCTCGCCGTCCACAGATAGCGTTTTTCGCCGACATTTGCCACAAACAAATCGGAATCAGACTTTGTTGCCGAGCCTGAATATCGCCCAGATGTCGTTCCGATCATTTTTTGGCCTACAGCGGAATTTTGTATTTGTTCAACCATTTATGTTTCCAAACTAAATTATTGCAACAAACCAATCAGGCAAGTTTTTAGGAAGATCAATCTCCATACATGCGCAAGGAGACATTTTCAATTCATTGCTTCCTCTACCAATGCCAACGGGCTCAGGCTCATAATAAGAACCGAAACACCCTGAAAGCATAAATAAACCGACGATTATCAACACCTTAGAGCACAACCTCATAAGAAACAGCCTTTCATATAATGTACATTTACTTGTCCAGTTATTATGAAGTTATACTCTTTTAATTAAAATGTCTAACAGCTTAATTATACTTATCAACAAATTAGAATACTTCTACTTCACTTTGTGAATATCTTGTTACTGTAAATCCTAGCGGATTTAATAAACGTCGACTTAAAAATACTCTTTCAGCAATAAAGTATGAAGTAACCGATGCAGTCCAGTAGCGAACCCTAAAATTAGATTGTTCGCGAGCAGATGCGCTACCTGACATATCTGACAACTCGTATGTCTTAAAGTCTACTTTCCAAACCGGACTTTTTTCACCCCCCTGCCTTTTAACAGATATTATCTCAACCTCTTTAGATGTTGGCTCACTAAACAACTTTGCCCATTGGCGATCAACCTTCACATAAAAATCCAGAAAAACATTTGGTGCAGACAAATAGTTAATTATACCTCCAGGCAACCATCTGGTACGCATTTCTGTCGGATCGTTGATGAATGTATTACGAGTTATTACATATTGGCGAACAAACATTTCCATCATTTTTGTTTTAGATGCCATGTCTTTGGTAATAGGTTCATAGCGTACAATCTCATTGCTGTTATCTTGGTTGATAACCAAAAAAGGCTCCACCGAAACCATGGGTGCCAAACGAAACAATGACAAAGAAAAACTTATAAGTAAAAGCATTGAGGCAACAGCCGTAACGATAAAAAGCCTTGAAAGCCACAAATAATATGTGAGTTTAGCTCCCTCTGTCTGCGCTATCATTTTTTCCAAAAATTCGGGCGTCGATTTTGTTTGGTCACTAATAGCCTTTACTTGTGTTCCGCTTTCTATTTGTTGAGTTACCATGTCTTTTTATGCCTTTTAATAAATTGAACAGTACGGAAAATCAGAATCCGCAATATCATCTTGTGTATTCTTAATTTTGTTTTTATACGATAATACCACATTCTTATTGGCTTTTGCACTCTTAATCTTTTCTTCAAAATCATTATGATCGTCTGATCCTTCGCCAATAATAATCGCTTCATCTTTATCTAAATGCATTGCGTTTATAATACTTTGTTGTTCTTTGATGCGTTCTTCAACAACCGGATTATCAACAATGTCTATTTCTTGTATTTTTTCGTTTGCTAAGGCAATATTTTGATTTTTTATTTGGCGTAGTTTGGTTCTTACAAGAAGACTATCTTCGCTTTTTGCCATATTCAAATCAGGAGACGGCTCAAAACCAAATTGACGCAATAGCCCTAATAGTTCTTCTTTGCTTTCGTTATATTCCTTTTCCAACTCTTTTAATTGTTGACGAATTTTTTGCTCTGATTCTGCATATTTTAAGAACTCACCTATTTGATTTCGATTAAACGGAGTGGGATCAATTGCAGTCATTTTACGTTTTTTTGTCTTGCTTAATTCTTTTCCCTTCTCCTTTTCATCCCATATTTCATAGAAAGCATCATAGACACTTTCACGGAATAAAATATTGCCTTTTTTATCCATGGTAAGCAATGTGCCAAGTTCGCTTCCGTCACAATCCGGAGAAATATCTGAAGGGAACAACTCTTTAGATACGTCTATACCACGATATGTGCTATACACGTCTTTACCCTTAGCATATAATGTTGTACACTCACTAAATTTTTTACCCGCATATGCGCTTTCCGGCCTGATGCTATATTTTACATTTACGGTTTTTAGAGTATCATTCACCTCAACATTGACATCTGCAATCATAGACGATCCTTTTACTTTACACGGCATTGTTCCGTGACGATAAAATGTTGTGTCTTGACAACCCAAGGAGAATAATTCAGCCAAATCAAGGTCATCTTCCACAAATACCGGATTGCGCAATAAATATTTCCAAACAGTTGGTATTTCTGCTCCTGAATTAAGAAAATCTTGCACATTTATTTTGGAACTTCTTTTACCTCTTTTTGAGAATGGTTTTACATTCATAAAGTCCGTCAAATCAAAATGAAATACTTCTCTAAGGGGAGGAACACCATCCTTAAATACAACTTTTGGAGCCTTGATATCGCGTTTTTTTGCAGGACTTCCTACAAAAAAATCTTCCTCTTCCACTGAAGTGTCAGCTCCAAGCAAGCTTGCAAACAACATAATCCCTCTAACCGGAGGTAAAAATCCACCATCAACGGTAATTGATATTGCCTTTACAGAATCAATCATATTTCGGTGAATGTCTACAATCTTTTGATGATTAGCTGGATCATACAAATCATCACCTAATGCTAATATTTGAAGTTTTGCATTGTTTACTAATATTGTCATCTGACTTATTGCGCTACTAAGTTCTGAGTTTGCATTGCGAACAAGGTTTTGATATGCATTACCGGCCTCAACTATTGCATTAGCATCATTTTTACGATTTTCTAACTCTTTTGTTATCAAAGCATTTATTCTATCTTTAATATTTACATCATCGTTTTGATGTTTGCTGAGCATATTTGCAACCATATCCTTAAGCCCTATTTTTTTGGTTGCCAATTGAAGCATAATATCTTCACCTCCATCTTGAGAATCAAGTATCAGTGAATTAATTTTTTCTTCCAAATCTGATAACTCTTTTTTTAAATATGCTTGTTTTTTTTCGCTATCTTGCACTTTCTTTTCTTGTGCTTTTATGCCAAGTTTTTCCTTATTTGTAGAACTTTTTGACATAAAATCTTCCATATTATCGGAAGCATTTTTAACTTCTATTATTGTACCTTTTCCTACAGATGCCGCATTTATATTTGCAGGATATGGTTCGATATATGTAACAGCCGCCCTCATTTCATCTCCGGCAGATGCATGCACCTGATTGCGCATGTCGGAAAGCTCTTCCAATTCTATTTTTAATTGGTTTGAATTAATTTCAATCTCTTTTAGTAACGATTGTTTTTTTGCTAACAATGATTTAACCGAAGGGTTGTTTTGAGCTCGCGCGTAAGCAACATTTGCATTATACTTATCTGTTTCATCTTTCAGCTCCTGGCTCAATGTATCATTTAGGGCATTTATATCGCTTAAATCAATGTTAGCAGGGTCTGCTCCTTTTTCTAAAACATCTGCAACTACTCTTACCACATCAAATTTAGAAAATTTGTTTAGGTAATTAATTATGTTATTGTATTTTTTGTCGATATAGTTGCTATAAAAAAACTTTACATCTTTCCATATACTAAAAGCAGGGTAGTTAACTCTTTTTTCCCATTGTTCGGGAGCTGAAGCCAACATTTTTGAAGCCTCTGAACCAATCTGCCAAGACAGCATATTTGAACGACGCGCCTCCTCTTCTCTTTTTGCTTCTTGACTTTTATTTGAGATATTAGAGGTCTTACTTTTTAGCATATCCTCATTTGCATCCATATCCGTTTTATCTGTGATTATCTCATCTTGAGAAACCTCAATATCCAAAACTTTTATATCATCTGTGCTGGTTTCTACGGTTTCTGCTGCCTTTGCTGCTTCATATGCTTGCCAAGCCCATCCTGAAATTCCTTTACGAGAATCATAGTCTGTGATATTTTTTCCGTTATTTCCCCAAACTTTGTTTACATCAGAAAAATGTCTACCGATATATGATCTGGCACATTTATCAGCAAGTTCCACTTTTTCAATAGATTTTTTGTGTCTTTCTCGCATTTCTTCCATAGATTTTGCAAGAGCTTCGTAGCTTTCCAAGCGATTTATAAGATTGTGAATCTCTCGCGCTCTATTAACATCTTCAACCAAAGGTGCTATAGCATGAAGTTGCTCCATTTTTTCTTCGGATTTTATATATCCGTGAGCATTTGGAGAATCCGGTGCAACGGTAAAAACAAGATCATCAAGATAACTCAGGCTACCATCAGAAATCTTGGACGAAACCTCCAACGCAGATAGCGAATCAACTACATTATCACTCGACACCTCAGCTCTAGCAAAAGCTAAGATTTCGGAGTTCTTTATCTCTGATGATATATAAAGTTTAGGAACATTCAAAAATACTTGTTTATCTAATATTTCTTCATCTTCAGGTTGTTCTAAAGGTTTGGCATTATGTATCGCCTTAACCGCTATGAATTGTGCTCTTAATGCGCTTACTTTGAGGAGCACATCATATAAGTCAGCAATTGCATTACCGGCATCACCTTCGGTGTCAATAGCATTTTTATTGCCATCAGACCCTGATCCTGATCCTTCTCCTGATTCTAAAAGCTTTATTGCTTTTTCTATTTTTTCACCCGTTATAGATTGCAAATCTTCTTCTAAAGCTTCTATTGCGCTTTTGATTTCCATTATAGAGTCATGATAAAACTTTTCACGATAAAATAGCTGTTTATCGGCTTCATTTTGGTTTCTTGTTCTTTCTAAAAATAACATGGTAACCAAATCAGCAACATCATCGGCATTTTTATTGTCATATTCTGTTCCGCGGAATAAGCAATTTTGCATTGTACGCTGCCCCGGATTGTTGTTTGAGATACCGGAAGATGGCATTTCACCTTGCGCCATTCCTTCTACAAACACTCTGGCATTATTAATGCTATCTGTAGTTTGTTTTATAACTTTTTGCACATTGTTGGCCAGACTTCCGACACTTTTCATAATAGCACCGGCTTCATCAACAAAATCAAACATAGGACAACCATCGGTCACAACACAAGCAGGACCGAGAGCAAAAATGCGAGATGGGAACATCAAAAGACAAAGTATAACAAAACAAATCAGCTTCTTCATCACCTTACTCCCATGTTATTTATTAGATCTGCCGCGTTACTATCCGTTATGTCTTTTACAGCAGAACCTGCTTCTGTAATGGCAGAAACAGCACTCTCAGTCTTTTCTTTTAATTGCTGTCCTTGTTCAACCGCCTGTCCTAATGTTTCTGTTACATTCTCTACGCCTTCTGTAACTTTTTTCATACCTTCTTTAGCTACACTGATAAAACTTTCTTTTTGTTGGTTTTCGGGATCAGTATAATCACAGAGGTTAAACTTTTCTTTGGCTCTGGAAAGCGTAATAGAATCAAAATCACTAATTTCATTGATAACCTGCGTTTTAAGATCAGCAATCATCAAAGAGATATAACTACGCACAAGAACTATTTGTTTGCTTAATACTTGAGTGGCAATGCCTGATGTTTCTGATTCTCCCGGTTGACTGTCAGCAGTCTTAGAAATACTTTTAACCTCGCTTTCCATAGTAGAAATTTCGTTTCTTTCTTCTACTAATTTTGACATTGTCTCTCTATTATTTTTTTGTTCTTTTTTTCTTCGAACTTTTTTTATTTGTGTTCTTTGAGCCGATGTATAAGTTGTTCCATCGGGTAAAGAAAGCTCTTCATAATCCTCGGTCATCCTTTCTTTGGCGCTTTTATCATTGTTTTTGCTCAAATATTCCGAATCTTCTTTTATTTTTGCAAGTTCATTGCTAAGCTCGGTAATTTCATTGCCAATAGAAATTTCTTGAGGCTTATATTCATTCTCAATAGCATTAAACTCTATTTTCAATGCTTCGATTTGTTCTTGTAGCCTTTTTTCCAAGTCTTCTACTTGAGACTGTATATGAAATTGCTCTTCGGCAATAGTTTCTTTTGATAATTCTTTATTCCCGGCTAACACAGTCATATTTTGCATCAAAATATTTATTTTGGATGCGGTTTGCTCTTTAAGCAATTCTATTTCTTGATTTATTTCTTCTTGTTTTATTAATTTTTCTTCTTCTAATTTTTTTAATTCTATTCCTTTATTGGCAATCTCTTTTAAAACCATTGCTGATTCATATGCATCTCCGTCTAATACTTCTTTTTTAGTTTTATTATAAAAATCCATACCTTGCTGAACTTTTGACTTAGCAAAAGCTATTGATGCTTTGGTGTTTTTTATCCCATCTCCTACAAATTGCCCAAACTGAGAAGCTTGTATATCTTCCATTATTTTTTCGCATTTTGCTTTGGTTGTCTTGAAAAAGTTAGTTATTTTTGATGTGCTTTTTCCTATATCAATCTTAAAAAACAAAGCTTGAGCAGAAGATATCATTGGTGGAGCAAAAAATATCAGTATTGCAATTATACATGTATATATATAACTGTTCTTCCGCATGATTTTACTCCTCATCTTCCGAATTGTAACTTTGCCCGCTTATTGCGCTTCTCAGCCTTAACAGTGCTTCCAAATTCATAATCTCGGCTTCTAAAGCAACAACTTTATTAATTATTATTGCGTTCCTTCGCAGTGATTCTTTTACGTTTTGTTGCAAAGATTGATTTTTATCTCCTGCCGCCATATTTTCAAATGCACTGTCTATGAATTTTGCCTTTTTAGCCACTTTCTCTAATATATTAGCACCCGTTGAAACTGCCTTTTCCAACTTATCATTTCCTGTCAGTTCTGAAGCTTCACCAACTATATCACTAATTTCTCCTGCATCTATGCCAACACCGGCAGATGAAGCTTTTTCGGAATCAATGTATTCTGCTCTGGTAGCAATAGCTTTGCCATATAAAGATGCAATATATTGATTGAGCTGAATAGCGCTTTGACGTTCTGTTGCGCTTGCTGTTGTTGATGATGTGGCATCTGGTGCATTTTTTTTGATGATAGCATCAACATTTGCTTTAACATCTTGAGGATCTTTTATATATCCGGGAATCTCAAAGGCATAAATGTTTGTAGCAAAAAATGTAGTAACCCACATACCTATAAGTATATTTATGAATATTTTCTTATTCATTTATTGCCTCCTTAATCAAATCTTGTGTGGCTTTGACCGAATCAAGTTTTTCGGAGACCTTGTCAAATAGCTTTCGATTACTATCCGTAGACACATCACCTTCCAACATAATCTGTTTTTTTATAATTTTATTTTTAGCTTTGCTTTTATTTAAGTTTTGAAGCTGATCTTGAATGTTAACTTGTCCGATTTCTGTAGCAATACCATAGGCTTCAACATCGTCTATTTCGGATAGTTCCATAATTTCATCGGCAGAAACAGACGTTTTAAGAAGAGCCTCAACATCGACATCAATATCGTTAACAAACTCAACATCGGTAGCTGTTTCTTGGGCTAATTCACCGATATTATCGGCATCAGGCATAACAACCGGATAATTAACATTACCCAAAGAAACAGGTGGTGAAACTTCTGCCTGTTTTCTGACATTACTAATATCTGTATTAAGCTTGTTTAATTTATTTTCTGCCGACATTTTTATTTCTTCTGCCATATCAACAGCATTATCAATTTTTGCGTGGGCATTTTTAACAAATTCAGCGCTATCTCCGACTATCTCTTTACCATCCTCAATCAAAACTTTGGCTTCATCGGCTTTTTCCTTTAATTCGGCAACATCTTTTTGTACTTCTGCAACCTGTTTCTCAACTGCATCCTTGGCTTTGTTATATTTTTTTTGAATTTTTTCAACTTGCTCTTGTAATTTTGCATTTTTTTTCATCAAAATATTTTTTCTTTTTTTGAATTTATCAGCTCGTTCTTTTATACGTTCTTGTCTTTCTTTAATTTTTTCCATGCGCTCTTTTGTGCGTTCTACTTTCTTTAGTTTCTTTTTCATCTGCATATAGTCACCGGCTATTTTAGACATTTTTTCTGAGATAAACCCATTTATGGTTGATGCTATTTCTTCCTGCACCTTTCCAGCCTTGGTTACTATGCCGTTTGCAACTTCCACTCCCACTTCTAAATAATCTGTTGAGGCATAAGAAAGCTTGCTGAAAAGTATCAGCATATGCATTAAAAATATTAATGTCAGCCCCCTTATCTTCATTATGCTCTCCTATATTTCCACTTTCTGCTTTGCTTTTGCCAATGATCGTCTGCCCGGAGCATCATTTTGATAAAAATTATACATTAAATCCAAATTCAGTTTGGCCGAATATAATTCTATAATTTTGAGGAGATTCTGAGCAGACATGGTTGAAAGTGCAATATTATCTATTTGAGATCCTCTGATATCGGCTCCAGCATTTTCCTCTGCCACACCTCCGGCAGCAGCACTAAATTTTTGAACACCGTTGTTGTCTTCCAAAGCTTCTTTTTGCTTATCCTTAAAATCACCTGATTCCGACTTGATTTTGAGAGCTAACTCAATGGTTTTTTGATTTAATTCTCTAAGGATTTCATTCTTAAGCGCCGTATATACAGCATCACCTTTTATACCGGCAATAGCATTAAAGCACTCTTCAACCGCGGCTTCATCTGTGATTTCTATACTACCCATGCCGCAAGCTTTGGCCATACTTTTAGGTAAAATCATAACGCCATCAGCACCTGTTCCTGTATCTGATGCAATTTTATCACCATATACGGGTTGAAAATCTTTATTACTAGAATAAACATTGCTTTTGTAATTATAAATTACATCCCCGATGATATTAGTGCTTAGCATATTAAGCAATGTGTTCATTTGCATATCTATAATTTTGTTCATCTCAACAATATTTCTGTATGTATCTTGAGCATTGTTATCGGGAGCAAATTCTATGGCTTCAACAAAATTTTCTTCAAAGCTGTCAGAATCATTAATGGCTTTTATTGCTTCAGCAATATTAAGTGCCGAATAATAAACCAAGGCATCATTAAAAACCTTCGGAGCGTCTATGGGATCTCCTGCCTGAGCCTGAAGACGGTGGTCATTTAAAAATGAAAAGCATTTATCCATTTTTCCTTCCTCAAGTGCTGTTTCTGATGTCAAATCACAAGTCATTGCAAGCATCTTGGGAATTACAACTGTGCCGTTAATGTTTGTTCCGTTATCAGGCAAACCTGTTATGGCAAAAGCAAAAGACAACTTTTCTTCATGATGCACACTAGATGTGGTAAATTGTTTACGAATTGGAGCAACCATCGGAGTTTTATCTTTAATAGGCTGCTTCGTAACATTTTGTAGTTTGACATTAATCGGCTGTGCCTTAGACCTAACTTTTTCTATTTTAACAGTTTCATCTGTTTCTATTGTTTTTTGCTCTTCCTTAACCTTTATTGCCTCTATAGTTGCATTGTCTATTACTCTTTGAATAACTGTTTCAGAATTTAATAAAGCGCCTTTATTTTCCCTTATATCAAACGTTTTACGGGTAGATGACGGCATAGGTATTTTGTTTTCTATAACGGGTTGTTTTTTTGTTGGTAAAACAACCCGTTCTTCAGCAGTAATGTCTTGTTCTGCATCGTCCTCAGTCGCTTCACTTTTATCTAATGTTATTCCTGTTTTTGCTTCTATTCCTGATTTTACGCCTTCTATGGATTCAGATATAGTATCTTTAGCTTTTGTGACAGCCTCTTTTCCTTCTTTTATGGCTTTTTTTCCGTCTTCTATAGCTTTTTTTCCGTCTTCTATGGTTTTCTTTCCGTCTTCTATGGTTTCTTCAACTTTTTTCTTGTATTCTTTTACTTCTTCAACATATTCTTCAACTTGTTTTTTATATTCGTTGACTTTTTTAACGGTTTCTTCAAGTTCTTTTTTGGCATCAGTAACATATTCGGTAACAGTTTTTTTGGCTGTTCCGATTGCGGCAGACGTTTTTTTGACAGTTTCCATAGTATTTACAACAACCGTGCTTTCTTTAACTGCTGTAATTGTTTGTTCTATACCTTGCACTAAACTGCTGGTATCCAATGCCGGAAATAAAGCATAAGCCTGCTTTGCAGAGCATATCTCAATTGCCCCTATAAAAAAAGCAACAAATACTTTGATTTGCTCTCTATATTTCATGCCAACCTCCTGTCTATGCCCATATATAAAATTATAGCACAATTATTGTTTTTAATAAATCTATTTGGCTCAAAACCTTAAAGATTTAAATATTTTGTAACAAAGTTTTCTTCACCATATTCTTTGATTAGCTCTTCCACTAACAAAACATTTTTACGACCGGAGTTATATAATCGCAAATATGGCCCTAAACCGCTTAAATCGACATCTAAAATAACAGATTCACCGGTAGCCGGGCGAGAAAGTAAAATAGCATATGGAAATTCACGATAACTACGACCGAAAATAAAATCTGTTTCGGCATCAGTCAAATTCCAATTCTCGTAATCATCGGGTGTTGCCTGAGGGTTACGAAAGAATATAACGGTTTGACATTGACCGCGGATAACCTCACCTACACCGAGCTTATCAATAATGTTGGGTTGCTGGAAGGCACAAAGGTATGCTTGGCGCTTTTTACGGCCTTCTTGCAAGCCAATCACAAAATAATCCTTGAACATCGGATGTTTAAGCATCGGCGCGGTTTCGTCAATCATAATAAGAGACGGAACACCGGTTTCTCCGGTTTCAGACTGAATACGATGCATAATATAACTGATCACGGCCGGAGCTAAGGTTTCATCTTCAAAAATATGAGTAAAATCAAAAGCCATAAATCGTTTTGACCTAAGATCCAAACTATCGGTATCGCCGTTAAATATTTTTCCATATTGATCAGGATTAACCCATTTAAAAAGCTCTCTACGCATATTCCCTGTCGGCGAAAAACAGCTTTTATACAAATTGGTCATTAGCCGCTCTTCCGGACGCAAATAATCAAAAGCAGTTGTTACGGCGCGAGCAATTTCTTTTTCTGAAACGGCATCATCAACCAACGTAATAGCTCTCATCCATCTGCGCAAAAATGCTCGATTATTGGCATTGTTTTCACAATCAAACGGATTTAGAGAAACATTCTTTTCGTCACCCTCAAAACCAATATATGCACCGCCAATAGCTCTAGTAAAAATTTCTGCACCACGATGACGATCAAAGAAAAATACTTTGAGGTCATGGTGACGCATGGCTTGTCCGGCAAGAAAAGTAAGTAAAGTTGTCTTACCTTGACCAGTTGGTCCAATAATACAACAGTGAGCAACAGCCGATTCATCACCCGATACGTGGAATTGGAATTTATATGCAGATCCGGATGCTGTACGGAATACACTAATAGCTCCCGGTCCCCAGTCGCTTTTTGAAAAGCCCTCAGATGGCTTATCAAAACAAATTGCCGCAGCCACAACTCTTGATAAATAGCGATATGTTCGAGGTAGCGTTTCATATGTTGGAAACTGGTTAAAAAACGTGGCCTGCGTCACCCAACCTTCTCTTACCGGTGTTACGCCAAATAAGCGACATATTCTTTGCACCTCGCTTTCGGCATATTCTATTTCTTCTTTACTATCACCTTGAAGCAGAATAGCCATAGCATATTCGGTTAGCGACTGGTGATTGGCGTCACTGTCTTCTATTGCAGCTAAAACTTCACTATATTGATTGATCACATCTCCTGAAAAGCTGGTCATTGTTGCCATGCGTTGTTGTTGCATGAGCAAAGCTCTGGCATGTGGCTTAAAGATAGGACGAATGTTGTGCAAAAGCACCATTTCGGCATCAAGCGACAATAAAGAGAATACCATTCCCTCATCCATATAATCGCCGGATGACCTTATCCCCATTGCAATTTCATATTTTTCTTTTTCTCCGGAAAAAAAGCGAATAAGTCCATTTTCACCGGTAAAATGAATATGATCAGCCGTTAGTAACTCATTCAAATGATAGCCTTCGGCATTTCCAATTCGAGGTTGAGGTCGGGTAATAGGACTGCAAATTTTTGCATATACAGCCAACGGCCCGTCTTCCGGCGAGCTTCCTTCGGCCTCGTATAGGGCAGAAACTCCATATTCGTTTAGTGTTGCCATGAGGGCTTGTGATGCGTAGTTAAGATCTTTGAGATTATCATCTCTATCTTCCACAGACAAAACTATGTAATGAGAGTTGCTATATACACGATTTAGATTTGAACTCCAGACATTATCAATGCTTTCAAGTAAATGATTGTTAAAATCGGCATTATTTTCTTCCAAAAGTATTCTTTCTCGCAAAGTGATAACGCGACACGTAACCTGAAGATCAGACATGCCGTCTATCCAAGCCTTACGAGCCTCCATCATAGACATAACCTTCTCGTCAGTAACGAAGGCTAAATCTGTTCCGTTTACACTAAAAACACGGGCTAACGAACCATTATAGCATCGAATCGTCATTCCATCCGACAACAATTTGTTGAACGGCAAAAAGTCAGACACCCGAGACTCTCTCGGCTGAGGCAAAACATAGTGGCCGAATTTAGTCGCCCAAAATCCGGCGAAAGCCGCTGCCGAGATAAATCCGATAACAGCAACAAGAACTTCCAGACTACTAAGTCCCTGTACAAAGGTGCTAAAAAAATCAAAATCAGGGTGCAAATTTATTCCCCTTTACTTTATAAAGATTGGTTGAACTTTTGGCTGACTGACCATATGCTTGTATCATAGCAGAAATATGAGGCTCTTTTGCACCAAGAGCTATACTGACAATATGTCCTATAATGATGCTAACCATGAAAATCAACGGGTTTGCATCTACTGTCCCGATAAACATAAACATGATCGGAAACTGTATACCCATATTGAGAATAGTCGGCAAAAACGGCCCCCAAAGAATCTTGGGAGGATTTGCCACTGCTTTTAAGATTACCTCTCTCATATCTCTACCCTCATATAGCCATGTTTTATGATACTCTTCTGTTTTTTTTATGCAATATGTCTTATTACTTTTATAAACAGAAGAATCCTAATACTATCAGAATAGCGTTTTTTTATGAAAAATGAGTTAATTTTGAGTTATTAGTAATTAGTCATTAGAGAGAGGATAGGAATGTCAGCTCGAGCGACAACGCAGTTAAAACATCGCAAGGAATCACTTAACAGGCTCGGGATGACAGCTTCTGCAGTTTCTTTAGCATAAGTAGCTCCCTTAGCATACGCATCCTTGGCTGTTTTTTCAGCTTCTTGTTCTTTAACAGCAGCTTCATCTGCTCTTGCTTTGTCTGCCGACAAACCGCTCTTATCAGCAATATTTCTTAAGCGTGTAGCCTCTTCAAAAGCATTCTTGGCATTGGTTTTAGCTTTATAAAGATCTGAGCTAGCACTATTATAAGCATACTGAGCAGAATCTGTTGCTATTTGAGCTTGCTCACAACCTTCAGCTGCGCTTACAGGTGCTTCAGATATCGTAAGCAAGGAAACTTCAATTTGAGCGACCTTGCCACTTAAGGTTGCGGCCCCTCCTGATTTCTATTTTTATTTATAGCATCATTGATAGTTGGTGTTTTACCATGAAGTCTTCCTTCGGTCATTTTATTTGGCACAGAGAAGTTTTGAACCGCTCCGGCAAAATCTGCGCCGGTATTAGCAGCATCGACAACTGTATTTCTTGTGGTGTTGGCTCCGGATACCACTTCATCTACGACATCCATAAATCCGCTTTGACCGCTATCTCTGTTTTTATCCTTATTAGATGCAATTTCTCCGGTATAAGTACGTTCAGCCCTGCCGTCTTCATCAAGTGTTTGACCTTTGAGCAGAGCACCAACACTGTTGGTGGCCTCCCCTGCAGCTCGGCGAAGCTCAAGTTCAGCAACCTCATCTCGACTAAGACCCATGTCTTGAATATTATTACTAACGTTTAATGTTGTGTCGTTTGCGTAGTTGATCATAGATCCCGTAGAAGCAAATATATTATTAGCATTCTCGCCCATAACTGCTATTTCATCGAATGCTCCGGCCAAATCGCCTTCTTTGAGGTTTTGCACCATTCCGACAGCAGCATCGCCAATGTTTTCGGCGGCATTAACCACTTGGTTAACGGTATTTTTAACTGCATCAACTGTAGACTGAGCTTGTTTAACCGTATCTGCAGCTTTTTTACCGGCAGAAATGATATCTTTTACACAGCTAGTGAATGCTCCTCCACCAAACAATCCGCCCCCTTCATTTTCTGCTTCGCAAAATCCTCTGGTGTTTTTCTTGTTTTCTTCTTCGGAAGGCATATTAGCTAAACCGTCCGTATTTGGCGCATTGTTTTCTATTGAGGGAGAGTAATTTGGAACATAATATGTGTTATCAACCCATGCATATTGAGCATCTCCGAGAGCTTGAGATAAGGTTATGTTATCTCCAAAGGAATTTAATACACCAACCCCTTCTAATTCCATATAATCTGCTCCTCCCTTGCTTGGGAACACCATATATTCAACAAGGCGACCCGTGTTGGCAACAAGGAACAAACCAATAGCAAGGTTTCCAAACCATTTCCAGCTTATTTTGTTAAAAATAGCGGCAAAAGCAAAACCGATGAGCCCAAACCCTGCCAACATGTAGATGACCGGCTTGAGATGATATAGAATAAATGCGGCACGACGAGTTATAACTTTAAATACATCTTTCTTTCCATTATTATACATCTTGTCATTATTATTAACACTGAAGCCCAAATAATCTTGATTTTCATGAGGAAATGCTTCTCTTCTGGCGAACGCCAAGTCTTCCTTAGCAAGCCTGAAATCTGCTGCTTTTGTCTCCACATCGTTCTTGATATTTTCCACCTCAGCTTCCAGCTTTTCTGCTTGAGCACAATATTTTTCAGCATCAGTTCTTCCTTGTTTTGATTTAAGTCTTTTAGAGTGTTCACAAGCTGCTTTGGCTTCGGCAAGGGCCGCTTCTTTTTCTTTTAACTCTCTTTTTGCAGCCTCTAAAGCCTCGCTTTTTTCGTTAAACTCTTGTTGAGCCAAATAATACCCATCTTGTATCTTTTCTTCTTTGACACCTAACTTTTGTGCATCTTCATGAGCTTTAGAATAAGCATTTCTTGCCTTATCAACCTCGCTTCTTAATTCATCTATTTTATCGCAAGATTCACTTTTACCGGAAGCACATTCACGCTGTGCTTTTTGTAGCTCTTCAGCTTTTTTTTCATATTCCGTCTTAGCTTCTGCTTCTTTTTGTTTGGCATTATCCGCATCTGTTTTTCTTTTTTCTGCAGCTGCAGCTTCTGCAATAGCCTGCTGCTCGGCAGCGATTCTTTCTTCTTCTGCTCTTTTTTTTGCGGCATCATCATTAGTTGCTTTCACGGCTGCTTCTGCAGCAGCAACTTTTTCCTCATATGCATTGGTTGTTTTTAAGGCTTTTGCCATTGCTTCTTTTGCGGCATTACACTTGGCTTCGTCTTTTTTACCTTCTCCACCGCAATATTTGTTCATTTTCTTTTGTGCATCTTCAACAGCATCTTTAGCTTTGTTATATTCTTTAAGCTCTTGTTCTTTTACTTTGTTTTCTTGTTCTTTTACAGCTTCAGATTGAGGATTTTTCTCCTCATAAGATGCTACAGCTGTTTTTGCTTCATCAACCTTATCACAACCCTTTGCTTTAGGATTTTTTTCGCATTTTTCAATAAGCTTTATATTATCTTTATATGCGTTTTCGGCAGCTTTTAGATCTTTTTTTGCTTGTTTATCCGCGGCTGCAACCATTTTTTCTAAATATTCATATCTATCATCATAAGCTTCTTGTGCTTTGGCAACTTTTTCTTGTTCTGCTGCTGTAATAGAAGCAACTTCTCTAGCCTTTTCATTTTCTTTTGTTGCCAGATCTAAAGCTTTTTGTGCCTGACATTCTGCTTTATCCGGAGCATTTTCACAGTCTCTCGCTTTTATTGCTGCTATCTCATCATCAAACTTTTTTTCTGTGTTTTTGATAGCATCTTCCATATCTTCCTTTGCTTGTTTTAATGCAGCTTCTTTAGCATCAAGGCTTTGCTCATATGCTTTTGATAATAACTCTTCTCTTTCAACTGTTCCTGCTAAAACCGGATCTTCTGTAACAGCTTCAGCACTCATTTCTCTCAAATTTTTTGAAGCCTCCATTAACAAATCGTTCTTTGCTTGTTCCAACTCTCGTTCTGCTTGTGTCAGCTCTTGCTTTGCAGCTGAAAGCTGTTGTTTAGCTTTTTTAAGACGACTATTGGCGCCATCTATTTTTTCTCTATATTCTGAAGATATTTGTATCATCTTTCGGCTAGCATCAGATATACAGGCCTTAATAGCATCTTCGCGTTTCATAGTTGTACCACCTCTAGCATTGCTAAAAGTGTAGTGAGCATCAAGAAGTTGGCTACTATATTGCACATAAGGACCAGGACCAAGTCTAGAATGACAAAGTTGAGAAGCAAAACCATAATATTGGAATTTAGCATCTTTTTCCTTTTCTAGTGAGCTCAGTTCGTTTTGAATTTTTTTCACTTTAGCTTCTGCGGCTTTCACCTCATCTTTGGCGACTTTTACCTTAAGTTCAGCTTCAGCTACGTTCACTTCGGCCACTTTGACGTCTTCCTCAGATGCTTGGGCGCCATAAACAAACATCGGTGTACAAACAAGCACTCCCGCTAAAACCAACGAATTGATTATGTTTTTTATATTTGTCATGGCACCCTCCGTATCAAAAAGCTACCTATATTTTTATAATTGTATCACAAAAAATCTAATTTGTTTGTTACAGTTTTTTGATTTTAATCCTGCGTAGCACCTTCCGGCATTGCGCTATTCGGATCGATTAATGTATCTGTTATTTGTTTTTCACTTATAATCTTACAACCGACTATGGTATTAATAAGTTCTCCGGTTGAAGCAATGACTACTAAGGCAATTAAAATTGCACCGAGCCATTTCCAGTTAAGATTACCAAAGAAACCACCAACAGCTACGGCTATAATACCAAAGCCGGATACTACATATATAAGATCTCGCAAATTATTAAAAATGTCGGCTCCGGTTTTCACCAAGCCGCTAAACAATCCACTATTAGTGGTACAGTTAATTGCACTGGACCCTGACGTTGTACTACCTTCTGATGTTGCTGCAGGCTCATCAACAGCGCAGGCAGGAGAAGCATTTTGTAAACAACAAAATACCGCTAACAATACTATCGCAAATATTTGTCTGATGTTTTTCATAGCTACCTCCTGTATTATCATTTTTGTGGTTTTTCGCTACTTTTTAATATCTACCGTATTTAGCGGACAATATTAAAAACCAGCTTTTGCTGCTTGGGCCGCACAAAGACGGCCCAAACATTTTGCAAACAACTATTGTGTAGCAGCAGAGCTGAATGAATCTCCGAAGTCACCAGAAGAATTCAATTCACCTGTACCTGTTGCATAGGTTACAATTGATCCGGCAGCAGCCAAAATTGCCAAGCCTACAGCGAGACCGGCAAACCATTTCCAGTTGATTTTACCAAAAATAGCACCAAAAGCTACGCCGACCAAACCAAAACCACCAACAATAAAGATAATGGTTTTTACAGCCTTAAATGTAGCAAGACCTTTATCTTTTGCCACATTCATAACTGTTTGAGCAGATGCTTCACCTGACATTGCCAACAAGGCAAACACAGCTACAAGACAAACTGTCCAAATGTTTTTACTAATAAATCGCATAGTTTTTCTCCTTATATAATTTACGCAAAACTCTTTATACTCTTATAGAATAACTTATTTTTGCAGTTTTTTCTAGCAAAATTGCTTATAACATAAAATGGTTAACATACTGTTTACACGTTGATTTTTTTGCTGTAACAAAAAATTCACAGAGCTTAAGCATTTGTAAACATGAAATTATTTGGTCATTAGGTGTAAGTGATTAGAAGAGTAATGTTGTGTTGAACAGTGCGGTTGTGAAGTTAAAACATCTTTTGAGATACTTCGACAAGCTCAGTATGACATTGAGATCCCTCGACAAGCTCGGGATGACATTTCCTACTTTGTCATGTTGAGCGGAGCGGTAGCGTAGTCGAAACATCTATTGAAGCTCGTTGTCAGGCTCAGAGTAACAGGGGATCCCTCGACAAGCTCGGGATGACGGGAATGTGGCTCGGGATGACGGGAATGTGGCTCGGGATGACAAAAATATAGCCCGAGGTAACGGAAATGGCATTTCCTTCCTCAGAATTGAAAACAAAAAATTTTATCTGTGCATATTTTTTGGGGACTCTTGCCAAGAGTCGCAATTTGATTTATCTAAGGTTTAGAGGGGTTTAATTTTATGCAAAAAACAGGCTTAAAAACTTTTGTTTATAGCTTTTCTGTTTCTCTGTTTGCTATTTTTGCGGCAAACGGCATTTATTTGCATACATACCGCCCCACTGAAAAGCCTCTTAAAATTTCCGGTAAAAACATTGCTTTATTCTTAAAATCTTCCACAGTAAACCCCCATTATTCTGCAACGCCGATCAAAAAAATCGCACTAAACAAGTTGCCGGAAATAGCCCCAAAAACAATTGATGATGTGATTTTTGCCGATGATGTAAAAATCCCCGTCTCTTTTGAAGAAAAAGAAACTGTTTTGCCAGCAAAACCCCTCGAGACAGAGCCGGAAATCGTTTATGCGGAAGCAACTGTCGTAGCATCAAAGCATATTCCGCCAAAAAACCCCATGCCGGCAAAAATATATACTTCTTCTAATCAAGATAAAATAGCTATTCCCCTACAGGCTCCCGCTATTGAATCAAATATCACCTTATCCGCAACGCAACAACCGAACATTGTCCCTAAAAAAACAAAACCAGCGGTTATCGTTGCACAAGAAAACGACACATCTTCACTTTTGATTCCGCTTGAACGTGGGGTCATTGCCGAAGAAAATGTTGCCATATTTGACGGGTCGCAACAAATATCACAAAAACAGGTAGCGCTTACCGATGCAAGCATTCCTATTAAAAGCATAGAAAACCAGCAAACCCCAAATTTAAAAAATATTTCAAATCCCGAAGACAGCGCATGGCGCCCCATGAAAGATACAGCTTCTACCGAGGAATCCCCATGGATCGCAGCTAAAGCTAAAGGAGCAAATCGCAACCAAAAAATATACGAACAAGAGCACTACAAAGCGGAAATTAAAGAAATAAACAACACGCTATCCGAGCAGATTCCTACAAAAAAAGGAATTAAAGTCGCATCTGAAACCGTGCAAAATTTGCTTATTCCAATCCCTGACGACATTATAAAAGACAAAAACCTTACCCCTAAATTGTCTTTTGATCCTACCAACAAAGATGCCGAGCCGGAAAAATCGACCGTTCTTGCCGAAAATGCTCCTCTAGCCGAAAAACCTGAAGAAGAAGCATCTAAAAACAAAATTTTGTCTTCTTTAGGCTCTTTGTTTAGCTCTTCTGCAAAATCGGTTAAAAAATTCACCGATCAAAAGAAAAAACCGGATATATTGGCCGATATCAGTAAACAGTTTGTAAAATCGCAGCTCAGCGGAAAAATAATGCCGACAGAAATGCGTCTGTCTTTTCAGCCGAATAGAGCTGAAATATCCGGACAAACATTGCGTTGGGTTCAGGCTTTTGCCTCCAAAACTCTCGAGAACAACTCAATTTCCTTAGAAATTCGCATCGACGGAACAAACGCAACAATGTTGCAACAAAAAAGACTGAATCTTTTGTATAACATATTAACCAACAAAGGTGTAAACTACAGCAAAATAAATACCGTATTTACACAACGAGAACCAAACTCATTTATTATTAGAATTGTAACAGACGATAATGCCGAAAATGAAACACCATCAAGCAAGGCAAAGATAAGCTATTATCAAGAATGGTAATAAGTGTGTTGATAAGCTTGATTATTTAATTTTCAGTATGTATGATAGGAAAAAATATGACCACTTTTAAGTCAAGGACAACCAAAATGAACTCAAAATATATGCAAGCAGCGGCTTTTTCTGCCATGTTTTTGATTGTTGGGTGCACGCACACACAAAATCAAGGTGACACTTATTATCAAGCCGGCAACTCATCTTATGATGAGGCTTATGTTGCCACAAATACTCAGAGCGCAGGCGACGAAGGCTTTATTAATTATAGAGAAACCGCTGCTGATTACAGAGAATTTGGCGAAAGATCTCCTATTGATCAGAACATTGTCACCAGCGGTGGTGCCAGCAACATGTCTGCCGCTATTCCACCAACAATTGAAGAAGAAGTAACTGATTACGAGGCAGAGGTTGATGCTGCTATCGAGGAAGCAGCCGAAGAAGCAAGCGCATCAAATGCTGCTAGCGGAGAAGATATGGTTGAAGATTGGCTTGCAGAAGAAGGAAGTACTCTTAAAGGCTTACTCACAGATTGGAGTGAACGCGCCGGATGGAGATTGATTTGGAACAGCAATAGGAACTACACCCTTTCTGCCGGAGCCATGTTTAGAGGTCGTTTTTCTGATGTAAGTGCTGCGTTGATAAGAACATTTGCAAGAGCAAGACCCGCTCCAACAGCAACATTTTATGTAGGAAACAGAGTTTTAGTTGTGGAGACAATGGAAGATGAAAATGCATACAATTAATTGGAAAAAGCTTGGTTTAGAGGCTGTAGCTATTGCTTTTATAGCCTCTTGCTCTATTTCTACTCAAATGGACGCAACTATCGAAAGAGATGTTGATGCGGCTACTAAGCTTAAAGAAGAAGCAAAAGTACCTACAAAAATCGCCAATCAGGATCTGATAAAAGTAAAAGACGAAATTTGGTTAGGTGATACCAGCGAGGTAGAATATGACGGAGAGCCTTTGCCTGCTTATTTGGAAAGCAAAGATGGTATTACTCTCGTCAGTAACAGGCCTATTACTTTGTTTGAAATTGGCGACATGATTAATAAAACCACATCTATTGGAATTCGTTATTCAACACATCTTGAAAATGATGTTAAGTCAAAAGGCGCTGCAAACAAACCATCATCCGGCGAAACTTCATTAGACTGGGCAGATCCTGACAAAATGCTCGTTTCATATCAAGGACCGCTAAGCGGACTTCTTGACGAGATTTCTTCCAGATTTGGTATTTGGTGGAAATACGAAAGAAAAGAGATTCATTTCTATAAATATATAACCAGAACCTTTGTGGTTTATTCTTTACCGACAAAGCCTTCAATGTCTGTAAATGTTGGCGGCAGCCAAAGCGGAGGAGGCGGAAGCTCTTCTGTAAGTTTAACCAGCTCGGTTGATGTTGAAATGTGGGGAAATATGGAAAGAAGCATCAATACCATGCTCGGCGAAGGTGCAAAACTTACAATGTCTCCATCTGATGGAACAATTACCCTTACCGCAACTCCCAACGATATAAAGAAAGTTGCAAAATATATCAACGAACAAAACATTCGCTTGTCTCGTCAAGTGGCAATCAGTGTTAAGGTTTTGCAGGTTTCGGTTACAGACACAGACAACTATGGCTTAGATCTTAAAGCTACATTTAATGATGGCGTTACTTCTATCGGCATGACCGGTTCTACATCTGTGGCCTCATCAGAAAGCTTGGCTAATGGTATTTCTTGGGGTATCTTGAAGAAAAACTGGACAGCAAATGCCGCTATTAAAGCTTTGTCTCAAAGAGCAAACACCTCTTTAGTAACAAGCGGAACGGTTACAACGCTGAACAACAAGCCAGCTCCGATCCAAGTGACACAAAAACAAAATTATATTGCCGAAATGACTAAAACAAATAGCGGAACAGACGGAAACAACTACGACATTTCGGTTACAACCGAAGAAATAGAAACCGGATTTACGCTTGATGTGTTGCCTCGTATTTTAGAACACGGCAGAATGCTTATTATGTTTAACATGACGTTATCTGATTTGGTGGCTTTGGAAAAAGTTGAATTTGGTTCAGAGGCTGAAAACCAATACATTCAAAATCCCAAGGTTGAATCAAGAGCATTTACTCAAGAAGTTGCTTTGACTTCAGGTGAATCTCTGATACTTACCGGATATGAAAAAGTTGATAACACCACAAATAAAGAAGGAACAGGTTCTGCTGAAAATTCTTTGTTAGGAGGTTATGCAAACGCGCAGAAAGAACGTAGCGTATTGGTAATTATCTTGACTCCGGTTGTTTTGGAAACACCGTTGTCACCGGAAACAAGAATGTCAATGAACTAGCCGTTTTTATGGAGAAAGCCCGTGCTTGAAGAAGCCAAATTGCTAGATGATGATATTGACGGCTCTGCCGAAAGAAAGACTTGGGGTACACAAATCAATGTTGATGGTACTGTTTATGCCACAAGCTTGTTTTGGCAACCATTGCAAAATGCCAGCGATCCATTTCAAGAAGTGGAAGAGGCTTCGGCCGGTGTTTTGGAAGGAGCAGACCTCTTCTGCATAAAAGGCGGAAAAGCTCCGCAGTTTGGTATTTGTGTTTCTCATGAAGGTTATCAAAGCGGAGAAAATGTCGCTGCAGTTGCCCTTGCAACAGCGCTATCAAATGTAGGCTCTTTTGTTGCAGTATTCAAAACCAATCAAGGTTGGTGGTATACGTGCATTCGTAATGACATTATACTTTCCGATGGCGATATGCTGTTTTTGACCGAAGAAGAAGCAAAAGAGCAATTCATGTCTATGTTGGCCGTTCCGGATTGGGGCAAAAAAATTGCCCCTAAAGAATGGGGAATAGAAGAAACAGAAGAGATGGATCTTGGTGCGCTCTTAGCCAAAGGGGCAAAATCAAGACTTCAGAAGATTAAAGGTCTTAGAGGAACTAAGCTTCTGATGGTAGTTGTGGTTTCTGCCGTAGTGGGAATTTGGCTGCTTTCTACCTTAGTAGACAAATTGTTTTTAACTCCTACCGTACGGCCGGTTATTGCCCCGGTAAGGCCTAAAGTTGTTCCCAAAGCCGCTCCTGTAGTAGAAGAGGTTAAACCTTGGGATAAACTACCTGATCCGGCAAGCATCATGAAAAACTGCCACAAGGGAGCAATGGATCTTAGCAAAATTATGCCTCCGGGCTGGAGCATCGGCCCAGTAACATGCAATGGTGGCACTGCAGCAACAACTTGGGCAAGAAATGTGGGCAGAGTTTCTTGGGCTACAAAGGCTTTGGAAGATTCACAGCTCAATTTTTCGGGCTATAATTTTACACCTAATGGTAATATGCTTTCAGCAACTTTAAATTTACCTGCGGTTGAAAAAAGATTATCGGCTCCGGAAAAATCACTTACAGACCTGCAAAATGAGCTTAACGATAAATTTCAGTCTTTGGGCTTGAACATAAGCATATCTTCCGGAGAGGTAAAGTCATCAAACAGTAAATCAACCGGAAAATCATATAAGTATTTGGTATTTTCGTTTAACTCTGAATATAATCCGATAACTTGGATTGAGTTATTAACAAAATATTCAGGACTTGAGATTAGAGTAATAAGATATTCTCCAAGTGATAGAACTTGGCATTATGAGGGAGCGATCTATGTTTTATAAAAAGAGAAATATTTTTATCGGATTAACTTTGGCATTGCTTATATCTGCAAGCAATAATTTGTATGCTCAAGGCGTTGTTACTCTTTCAGAGGAAGCAATGTTTGATGATGACGGTACTTCTTCAGATGATATATTTGCACCACAAAAAAGCAAAAACGCTGATACTTTCACGAAAAAGGACACCCAAAAGGCAGATGTTCCAGAAACACCGCAAATCACAGCTCCGGTTGCTACAGAAAAAGAATCTGTGGGTATGCCTCGTGAAATTTTAGAAAAGCCCGGTGCCGGTGTAGGATTGTTTGGTTCTAATGATCAAGAGCTTCTTGATGATAAAGTTTTCTTACAAATGTCTGACTTGGAAAAACAAACAGCGTTGCTAAATCTTGAGCTAAGAAAAGAAAAAGTCAAGAACGAAATTGAAGCAATAAAAAATCAGCGTAAACAGGCAGTTATTCAAGAGCAAGAAAAAGCAGAAGCCCAAAAACGTCAAAAAATTGAATGGGAAAATGCGCAAGAACAGAAGGTTTTGGAAGAACAACAAAAATTGCGGGAATTAGACCTTCAATTTGAAAAAGTTCGTCAAGAGCGTTTGCTTAATTCTTATAAGACAGATATGTTGGCAGAGAATCAAAAATGGATTGCCCATAATGCTACCTTGTATAAGCAAATCAACGATCTAAAGACAGAAAAACAAGCACTGCTTGAAAATACAAAGAAGAGATTTGAAACAATCAAAAGCAACATTGAGGCTGTAGATAATAAATCCGGTATTGTTATTGATGCTTACAAAACAGAAGTTAGCAATTTGCAAAATCAAATCAAGGCCCTCAGATCAAGAATTGAAGCTCAAGAAAGAGAGTTAGAAAAACGCAATCCTTTTGCTGAGGGTGTAGCCGATGATGCATCTGTTGCTTCTCAAGGTGCGGCAACAGAGGTAGTCGTAGAAGAAGCTGAAAAACCCCTCAGATTAGATGAAATGTATGCCGTATTGGAAATCAGAGGTCAGAACGGAGAACTGGTTGCAAAATTGATTAACCAAGATGAAAATTCCTTCTACGTAAAAAAAGGCACAATCTTACAAAGCAGGCACGAAATTGAAGATATAACTCTGACATATGTCCAAGCTCAAAAAGACGGTATACGTGAGTATTTATACTTTGCCGCCGGAGGTATTTTGCCTAAAGAACAATTAAAAAGCTTTAAGCCTAACTCTAAAAACTCCGAATCTCCTGCGCAAGAAACAACTGAAGATACCAAAAGAATAAAATCTTCGGGCTTTGTTGCCAGCAGTGGCGTTCCCGGATTAGGAAGCTCTATGATGGCCAGGTAAAAGGATAATGAAAGAAGAAGAGAAAGATAGCTTCTCAGACGATAGAGATTCACCGCTGGCATCAGAATTAACAACTGATGCTGGTGTTGATTCTGGCAGTTCATCAACAACTCAAAAAGAAGATAAAGAAAAAAAATCAATCATAGAAACATATTTTTCTAATGGAAATCGTCTTTTGACATTGTCTGGCTCTTCGCTAGTGATTAATGATGACACTCGAAGATTGTTGGCTCTGTTTTCCGATGGCCGTTTTTTAGTATCGGAAACTCACAAATTTGACGGACGAGTGCTCAGCTTTGAGGTTTTGGCTCGCAAAAAGAAACTAGCCATCTTAAAACCGACATATGTTTCACAAAACGAAATCAACGCAATATACAGTATTGGAGAGCGTGCTCAAGCAGCAGAAGCATCAAGCGCAGACGCAGAATTAGACCAACTGCAAATGCAAAAAGATTTTGTGAACGTAATCACACGAGCCGCGACACAAAAAGTTTCAGATATTCACGTTGTTGTTTCCGATAATACCCAAATTATGTTCCGTACAAATGGTATGATGGTTACCGAAATGGAATATAATAAAGATTGGGGAGAAGCTTTTGTGCGTGCGGCATTCGCATCGGCTGATGTATCTGATTCAAACTATGCCCAAAACGAATTTCAGGCCGCACAAAAATTAGGATCTACTCCTCTGCGCGGATCAAAAGGAAAGTTAATGCTTCCGCACAATGTGTTGGCTATTCGTTTACAATTTAACCCTATCGCCTTCGGTTCACAATATTTGGTTATGCGTCTGTTATATGCTGATGACAACCCTGATGGATCGGGCGATTTAGCCTCTTTAGGTTTCGGTGAGTTTGAAGAAAATTTGTTTTATCGTTTGCGTGCTGTGCCAACCGGACTGAATGTAGTGGCAGGTCCAACCGGTTCAGGAAAATCAACAACATTACAACGCAATATGATTAAGCTATTACAAGAAAAAAATTATGAAATAAACCTGATTACAGTGGAGGATCCTCCTGAGTATCCTATTCCCGGGGCAAGACAAATGCCGGTGACAAACGCCAATACCGAAGAAGAAAAAGATGAACAGTTCACCAAAGCATTGTCAGCAGCTTTGCGTTCTGACCCCGATGTAATGATGGTGGGAGAGGTGCGTTCGTTATCAGCAGCGCAACTTACATTTAAAGGAGCTCTTTCCGGACATGGTGTTTGGACGACACTGCATGCAAACTCTGCTCCGGCGATTCTGATGCGTTTACGGGATATGGGAGTTGAAACATTCAAACTGCTAGATCCTGAACTGATTAAAGGATTGATATCTCAACGTTTATTTAGAAAACTTTGTCCGCATTGTCGTATATCAGTAAAAGAACGTTATAATGATCTTTCGGTGCAACGTCTAAAAACAGCTTTGGGCGACTTTGGTATCGAAAACAGTTATGTTAGAGGTCGTGGGTGTAAATATTGCAATAATACCGGTGTAAAAGGTCGAATGTGTGTTCCGGAAATTATATTACCCGATGCAATGTTTTTGGAACTAATGATAAAAGGCGAAACTCGTAAAGCTATTGACTATTGGACGGGTGATTTGAACGGACGCACGCTCAAAGAAGCGGCTATAGAAAGAATGTTGAAAGGGTTTATTGACCTTGATGAAGTTGAGCGTTGGTGTGGACTACTTGACCAACGCCCAGTATATTAGGAGAGAATAATGGCAGAAATTAAGAAAAAATCCGATTCTATGCAAAGAGCTATGATGAAGCTCAACGCCATAGAAGAAGTTTATGCCAAAATGATAATTGTTTTTTCAAACAAAGTGCGATTGAAGCTATATCGAAAAATTGCATCTTTGATGCGAAACAGGTTTTCGCTTATGGACGCATTAGACATGCTTTATGACGGAGCAAGTAACGGTGGAAAAAATCCCGGAGAACCTTTAGCTATTGCTTTGGCTGCTTGGGGAAAAGCTTTAAACAACGGTAAGCCATTTTCTGATGCCCTAAAAGGGTGGGCTCCGGCCAGAGAAAGACTTATGCTTTCGGTGGGTGATGTTTCTGACTTAGAAGGAGCCTTGCTTAACTTAATTAAGGTTACAGAAGGCTCTACTAAGATGATCCGTCCAATCATCGGGGCTGTTGCTTATCCAAGTTTTTTGGTTATGATGTCGGTTTTGATTATTTATGCGATTGGCGTGTATATGGTTCCACCAATGATTGATGCAGCGCCAACTGTTGTATGGCGTGGACTGGCCAGAAACTTAGTTGATTTATCCGATTGGATTAAAGAAAATTGGTTGGTAGCTTTTTCTATTTTGCCAATTGTCATGGCAACAATTTATTTTACAATCGGAATCTGGACTGGCAAAATCAGAGCTTATTTTGATTATATTCCACCTTGGTCTTTGTATAAAGTATTTGTGGGAATCAGCTGGCTATTGGCTCTTTCTGCCTTGGTAAAAGGAGGAACACCGGTGTCTACGGCAATGCGTGCATTACGTAGAGATTCAAGCAGATATCTAAAAGAAAGAATTGATAAAACTCTTGTCTTTATTAATAATGGTGACAACCTAGGACAGGCTCTTGCTAAAACCGGACTTGACTTTCCGGATGCAGAAATTATCAGTGATTTAAAAATATATTCAGAGCTTGATAACTTTGAAGAAGCTTTAAACAACTTAGCAAATGATTGGCTAGAAGAATCTGTTTATATGATTGAAGAAAAAGCCGGAATACTTAACATGGTTGCTTTGTTAGCTGTAGGTGCGGTAATTGCATGGGCAGTTATGGGAACATTTGAAATGCAAGACCAAATCACAAGCAGCATGGGAGGTAGCTAGTATGAAGATAAACCTCAAAAACAATAAGCGAATGGTTATTGTTTGCTGTTTATTGTTGATTAGTATGGCTACTTTGTTTGTTTGGCCAAAATCAAATAAGGAATATATTGTTGCGGCTCAAGAATTAATGGACTTGACAGCAAATATCAGAACATATTTTCAGCATCGTCCTGATTTTTGGGGATTAAATACACAAATGGTGCTTGACAAAAAGTTACATACTCATACAATGTTACGAAACGGAATATTGCTTTCTTCTCTTGGAAATCAGGTGTTGATTGGAAAAGGTGTTGATGCAGAAATTATTATGCCTACTGCAAAATCTTTTGATGTTGTGTATAAAAATTTAACTAAAAAACAATGCATGGGATTGCTTTTGGCAGAGTATGATCAAAAGTTTTGGTTGAGTATTAGCGGTTTAAGCATCGTATTCAAACAAAAAGAAGTATTGTTTTCTTGGGCCGATAAAGAACACAAACTTCCGATAACAAGAGCTGCAGCAAAAAAATTCTGCCACAATGGAGCAACTGTTGTATGGCACAACGAATAGGGTTTTATAACTAAGGTCATAAATATCAAAAAAAAATATAACTTTATTTGAATATTTTATGACTAATGTTAAGATTGTTCATAATTTATTAATTTGTTATAGTTAAACTATGAACAACTTATATTAAGGAGAGATACTATGTATAGTTTATATAAAAATGAGCAATCGGGTCGTTCCATGGTGGAAATGCTTGGTGTGCTCGCAATTATCGGGGTGCTTTCTATTGGTGGTATCTCCGGTTATTCAAGAGCAATGTCTAAATATCGTGTTAATAAAACTTTAGATCAGATTTCAATGTTGGTTATGAACATTCGTTCTTTGTTCTCTGCATCAGTTGACTACGCTAACCTGACACCTGAGTTGGCAGTTAAAATGGGTATTGTTCCGAGAGACATGTTGAAACCTGATGAAACAGAAGCAACCGCTACCGGAATTATGAATGCCTATAACGGATCTGTTTTTGTCGGTAACCCTGATGGTAACACAAGACAGTTTTATGTTGAATATACAGGTTTGACCCAAGAAGCGTGCGTATCTATCGCCACCGCCGATTGGGGATCTCAGGCAGGTTCAGGTTTGGTTTCAATCGCTGTAGGTCCGGCTCCTGGCACTAAAGCTGCCTTATTAGAAGCCGAAGCAAACCCCGCATTATCAGCAGATGCAGCAGTTTATACCATGGGTGGCACAGATGGCAAATCTATCCCAATTTCAATATCAGAAGCCGCAACTCAATGT
Source organism: Alphaproteobacteria bacterium (assembly GCA_015062285.1). GTDB lineage: Bacteria > Pseudomonadota > Alphaproteobacteria > RF32 > CAG-239 > CAZU01. Next base: position 60,666 of record SUUY01000004.1, read on the forward strand.
AGCAACTCTGCTGATGATACTGGAAACGCGGTTCGTTGGGTATACTACTAACCTAAAACTGTAAAACAAAAAAGGAGCTTCCCCGAGCTCCTTTTTTTGTGCTTAATTTTGAACTTTGATAATTTTCTTTCGTTATAAGAAATAGGGATAAGATATTTATGCGAAAGGAAAAACATGAAAAAATTTCTATTAACACTTTTAGCTGTTGTTATGTTTACTGCTCCGGCAATGGCTCGTCCTAACAAACACCACAATCTTCCCTCAAAGCACCATGTTCCAGTTGTTGTGCATCATTCCCATAAACCAAAGCACCACATTGAACCGCTTAGCACACTTGCTGCCGGATTAATCGGTTTTACCCTTGGTAATATTTCTTCTAACTCAACAGGCTATACAAACTATACTGTGACCAATACCGGACAAGAATGCTTTGTTGTCGTATCTAAATCCAGTGGCAAAGTCACACAAAAATGTGTAGATGGCAATAATCAAGTTCTATATGTCGATTAATTAACAATCAAATTTCTTTTTGCGATGCAAAACCGGCGATACCCCCGTATCGCCTATTGTTGGTAGTCAAACCTCCTTCTAGGAGGTTCTCGTCCTGGGGACACAAAAAAAAGCCTATTAAAATAGGCTTTTGGCGTCCCCGAGAGGACTACTTTGCGCTCCGCTTAAGTTGCACAGGCGCAATTTTTGCGATGCAAAACCGGCGATACCCCCGTATCGCCTATTGCTGGTAGTCAAACCTCCTTCTAGGAGGTTCTCGTCCTGGGGACACAAAAAAAAGCCTATTAAAATAGGCTTTTGGCGTCCCCGAGAGGACTACTTTGCGCTCCGCTTAAGTTGCACAGGCGCAATTTTTGCGATGCAAAACCGGCGATACCCCCGTATCGCCTATTGCTGGTAGTCAAACCTCCTTCTAGGAGGTTCTCGTCCTGGGGACACAAAAAAAGCCTATTAAAATAGGCTTTTGGCGTCCCCGAGAGGACTACTTTGCGCTCCGCTTAAGTTGCACAGGCGCAATTTTTGCGATGCAAAACCGGCGATACCCCCGTATCGCCTATTGCTGGTAGTCAAACCTCCTTCTAGGAGGTTCTCGTCCTGGGGACACAAAAAAAGCCTATTAAAATAGGCTTTTGGCGTCCCCGAGAGGACTCGAACCTCCTACCCACAGTTTAGGAAACTGTTGCTCTATCCTGATGAGCTACGGGGACACTACCTTTTGATTATAGCCAAATCAGATAAAAAGCAAGCAAATTATCCATATCGCTAAAGTTGCCCACAAAAAAAGGAAGCATTAAGCTTCCTTTTTTTACTCGTCAACTTCTCCAAAATTTCCATGCGGTTCACTTGGATATTTCAGATTGTACAAACACACATGGCTCATGTCGTTACGCAAAAAAAACATTGCAGGATAATCCCTTGTATATTTGCGAGGTTTTGCCCACCAATCATAATTTGTCCATGATCGTTCTTGTTCTAAGATATCTGCCAGTACTTTAAGCTTGTCAGGATACAAGCTAAACTCCCGATATAGAGAGCTTGTTTCCTTAAGAGTATGGAGCTTACCATAGGCAAATTCATCGCGAATGATTTTCTCCGGCATTTTTTCTAATAAGAAAGTATATCCTCCCACTCTGTTAGTGTCATAATGGCATGTGAAGTCCAATAAAATAATGTTATCGGGCACAACAAAAAAACTTTTGCTCAAAGGGCGCCATATAAACATTCGCCTTTCAGACTTTAACAAAGATATTCTTCGTTTGCCAAAGGCAAAAAATACTAAATCGTTTTCCCAACTGAGAAACTCTTGATCAGCAATCATCGGATAGCATGAATTTTCAATTTTCATTTTACCGACAAAAGGCTTAGAAACCTTTTCTTTAGGAAGAGCATATTCCTGAAACCATCTTCTAACGTCTTTAACATGAAACTCGCTCATAGCATGCAGAGCATCTGCTTGCTGAACAGGACAAGACAAAAGTTGAATTTTTTCCATAATTATAGTATTAAAAGTTATTATCTGTCTTGAAAATAAAACAGATATTTTTCTTTGTCAATCAATTGTTCTCTATCTGTTTGATGCCAGTTTTTCTAAAAATTTAATCTGAATATCGGCAATCTTCAATACAGAGTCTGTTTCCACATATTCGCCCTCGGCATGCATTCCGTCACCATTACCCGAATGCATTATAACGGTTGATCCTCTAACGGCAAAGGCTCTCGAATCTGTAGCGCCTCCTTCATATTCAAAACATAAGTCCTGCCCTAAAATTTGTTCGGCAAATGTTTTATAGTTCAATATATATGGATCATTTCTATCCATAACCACCGGCGTTGATGAAGAAACAATCTCGTATGTTACGCCGTTTTCCATACATTTATCTAAGTTTGCTTTTAACCCTTCAACAGAACTGTTTTCGGTTAAACGAATATCGCACAATGCTTCACAATAATTACATATGACATTTGCTACTTCGCCACCTTTAATTTTTGCAACATGCATAGTATCAATCCATTTGTCTGCCGGAATAGAATCGTTTTTTGCATAATAAGGATATATTTTTCGCAAGTTAGATATAGTTTTCATCATTAATTCGTTTGCATCAATGCCGTCCCAAGGCCTTGATCCGTGAGCTGCTTCTCCGTTGGCAATAAGCTTTACAAATACCGGATTTTTGCATTTCAAAACCAGTTTGGTTATGTCTCCACCAACGTCGTTATCTAACACGATTTTAGATTTCATGTTTCGGTGCATTTCTAAAAATGCTTCGGTACCATGACTTCCTTTTTCTTCATCGGAAGAAAGAATTACACCAAACTTTATAGGTAGTTGCTTATTAAGTACATATTCCATTGAATTAAGGGCAACAGCAGCAAAAGATTTCATATCAAGAGTGCCTCGTCCATACATCTTTCCGTCTTTGATTTTGGGCTCAAACATGTCTTGGTGAGCAGCTACAACATCGATATGCCCTAAAACCAAAACATCAAAATCTGAAGTGTCGCAATTTCGAATAAAAATTACCGGTGCTTTTTCTACATTGCGATAAATATCAACTTTTGCAGATGTTCCTTCAAATAGTTTTTTTATATAGTCCATTACCTTATTTATTTCAGAAATGTTTCCGGTTTCAGACTGGAATCTGATTAGGTCTTGAGCGATTCGGATAATATCCATTTTTTATTTCCTTCATATTTTGTTTGATTATTTTTACAATTTATTCACTTAATGATGCGATAATATCCCATAACATGATAAAAAAAGATTAAAGAGGATAAAATGAAAAGATTTTTACTTGCTCTTTTTGCTTTTGGAATAACAATTTCTGTGGCAAACGCCCAAGAAAATCAAGATGGTGCAGAAACAGGATTGCCAATTCCCCGTTTTGTATCTTTGCGCTCTAACCATATTAATGCTCGTTCAGGACCGGGATCTCGCTATCCGATAGACTGGGTATATATGCAAAAATCTGCTCCGGTTGAAATTATTGCAGAATTTGAGCTTTATCGAAAAATTAGAGATTGGCAAGGTTCTGAAAGTTGGGTACACAAATCTATGCTTTCGGGAAAGAGATTTGTAAAGGTTGTTACTCCAGGCGAAAACAATATTTATGCCAAAGATGACTACAAAGCAAAGGTTATTGCCAAAGTAGAAGATGAAGTTGTAGGAGAAATCAAAAAGTGCCCGGCGAAAAGTAATTTTTGCTTAGTCCAATTTGATAAAATCGATGGCTGGCTTCCTCGGCAAGATCTATATGGAATATATGCCGATGAGATTGTAGATTAATCTAATCTCTCGGCTGTCCAATTACCATTACAATAACATATCTTGTATCTTGCGGTATTTATCATACGATGAGGCATAATGCCAAACTTCATCAAAAGATAGCGAATGGAGCTGCCATGAGAGCAAATACCTATAGTTTCCTGTGGCGTATCAAGTAAATACATCAAGACATTAAACATTCTATCTTGCATTTGTTGCTTTGTTTCACCACCGGGAAAGCTTATCTGCATGTCATTTTCGTCAGAATACCAAGATTTGAATATATCCGGATATTTGGTTTCTACTTCGCTGACAAGCAACCCTTCGGCTCCACCCAAATTTCCTTCGCGCAAAGCGGCGATAGTATAAAGCGGAACATCTAAATTGGCGGCAACAATAGATGATGTTTGCAATGCTCTTTTTAACTCACTGGAATAAATAATTTGAATTTGACTATTTTGTAGTTTGTCAGCTAAATCTTTGGCTTGTTTAATGCCATTTGGGTTTAGTATAGAATCCACACTACAACCTTGCCACCGCTTTTCCAAATTATAGTCGGTTTCGCCATGTCTAAACAAATAAAATGTTTTATACATTTTGTTCTACCTTTTTTATCGGAATATCAGGGAAAAGAGTTGATGCAACTTTTTGATAGGCTCCATTCCACTCACTTACTAAAAATTTATAATCACTATTGCGGCTAAGGCAAATGTCTATTTCAATATGTCTTTGCAAATAGTCTTTAAGCTTATCTCCCATCAGCTCATCTTGAGAAATGATTCTAACCTGTGGCAAACACTCTCGAAACATGTTTTTAACAAGAGGGTAGTGCGTACAGCCTAAAATCAAAGAATCCATATCTTCAAATTTTTTAGCATATTGTTCTGATATTTTTTTTGCTTCGGCAAAATCGTTCCCTTCGATGGCAGGAACCAATTCCGGTGAAGCTATTTCTCTTATTTCAAGCTCAGAATTTATTTTTAGTAGTTCTTGCCTGTATATCATCGATGATGTTGTGGCTCTAGTAGATATAACGCCAACTTTTTTGGCATTATATGATAGTGCCTCTTCAACTGTTGGTATCACAACACCAAGCACTTTTACATCCGGAGCAAAAAAAGGCATAAATTGCTGTTGCAAAAATCTTAAGGCAATTGCTGTTGCTGTATTGCAGGCAACAACAATAAGACCGCAATTTTGTGAAACTAAGAATTTTATAGCGGCAACCGTATATGATAAAATTTGCTCCGAGGTCTTTTCTCCATAAGGAAGATTAGCCGTGTCGCCATAATATACGTAGTCGTATTCGGGCATCTTATCTATAAATGCCTTAGTAACAACCAAACCGCCTAAACCCGAATCAAACACCCCGATTTTCATAACAGGACCGCCTTCTGTACTTAAAGCAAAACCCTTCGCGAGAGAAGGGTTTTTATAAAATGGCGGATAGAGTGGGATTCGAACCCACGGTACCCTTTGGAGGTACACACGATTTCCAATCGTGCGCCTTCGACCACTCGGCCATCTATCCTTTCGAAACAGGCTTAACCTAGCTTATTAAATGCTTTTTTGCAACAAATATTTTAAATTTCTGTTAGCTAAAATCATAAATGGGGTGAAATTAACTTTTAGTTAAACTAAATTATGTATTATATGAGTAAATAAAGGCTATAAAAACTCTTGCAAAACGTTATATTTTGTGCTAGACAACCTGTTAAACTATGGATTACAAGCGATGATAATTGATAGTAATAACAAAAAACAAAAGAGTATTTTAACAAATAAGTGCTTTTATCAGACAACAGCACGGATTATGCGTGATTTTGAAGAAAAAGGTTACGCCAACTCCGCTGATGAAACCGCTAAGGTTATTGCCGCCTATCATTCAATCGTTCAAAAGAAGACTAAAAACAATTATAATTCCGATTATAATAGCGCCTTTAAACGTATTGATAATGCCATCCAAAGCTTGGCCAATCAAGTATTTTATGACTGTGACAAGAAAAGCCTTGATCACGCATATCACTCATTTACAGAGTTTGACCATATCGGAGCAATTGTTACTCGTCAGAGAGCAAAAAAAAGCACCGCATAAACTTTTACCCTCAACAATTAGTGTACTTCTATAAGTTCTTGGTTGCAAATATGTGACTTATACATTAAATATAGATTATCAATTATAGTTAACGAAAGGTTTTTGCAATGACTAGAGTTTCGCTAATCGGTTGTGGACGTTGGGGTACATTTTTAGGTTGGTATGCGGCAAATTATTGTCGATATGATTTGGATATGTATGATATCCCATCTTCTCCAAACTTTATTGAATTACGCGATACTCGCAAAAATCCATATTTAACATTATCTGATAATATGATTTTGCACGACAATTTGATGTCTGTTTTGGCAAATGACACTATTATCATATCTATTGGTTGCCAATATTTTAGAGGGTTATGTAAGGAGTTGAGCTCTTATAATCTTGAAGGAAAAACATTCTTATTGGCAATGAAAGGGCTTGAGGATCCGGGGGCGGCAACAATGCTTGATATTATGCGTCAAGAAATCAAACAAAATATTGGCATTGCAACCCTTGGCGGTCCGGGACATGTGCAAGATTACATGAAAGGCGTTCCTTCTTGCGCCGTGATAGATAGCGATAATCCAGAAACAACAGATCGCTTAATTAAAATGTTTTCAAGTGAGCTTATTCGCTTTTATTATGGAGCTGATTTAATAGGCAACCAAGTTGGTGCTGCTTTGAAAAATGTTATAGGCATAGCCGCCGGAATCTTAGATGGATTAGAATGGTACGGGCTAAAAGGTGCCTTAATGGCTAGAGCTCCGGTCGAAGTCGGACGTTTTATTGCCGTATTGGGTGGAGATGCACGTACGGCATATGGCTTGTCTCACCTTGGTGATTATGAGGCAACTTTATTTTCAAAACATAGTCATAACAGAACATTTGGTGAAAAATTCGCTAAAGGTGAAGACTTCGGAAAACTTGCCGAAGGAGTTGCTACTCTGAAAGCAGTAAAGCAAATTGCTGATGAAAGAGATATTGATATGCCTATTTGTCAGGCTTTGTACAAAGCTGTTTATGAAAAAGCTGATATTAAAACAACAATAAAATCTATGTTTGACCGCCAACTAAAGCAAGAATTTTAGATGCGCCTTGCTAATTTTGGAAACAAAGACTACCACCAACAGCTTTAATTTAACTCCAAATAAAAAAACCTCGCAACGCATGCGAGGAATTGGTGGGTGTGGCTGGGATTGAACCAGCGACCCCTACGATGTCAACGTAGTGCTCATACCACTGAGCTACACACCCGAAATTATTTGTCTATGATTTACTATATTGTTTTTTTCTTGGCAAGTGTTTTTACCTACCTTTCTATAAAAAACTAAAATAAATATGTGTACTTCTTCTTTTTTTATGCTACATTCTACGCAATATTTTATATTTTAAAGGTTAATTTAATGAGAAAACTGCTTCTATCTCCTTTATTTGTCCCTTCATTTTTTCTTATTGTATGGCTTGTGTTCGTGTGCATATTATTTGTTTTCGGATATGACAATCTTGCATATATTTTAAAAGATCACGGACCATTAGAAGAAATAACTCATTTTTCATACATACCACTGTTTATGACGTTTGTTTTGTTCGCTAAATTCTTTTTACTAAACAAAGAAAAACGAATCGATTTTATTTTATTTTGCACTTTAGGAATTACGGCTCTTTTACGAGAGATGGGAGCTCAGCATTGGTTGGCAAGCAAAGATACAACCGCTTTCAAATCTCGTTTCTTTTTAAATCCCGACAACCCGTTAAGCGAAAAAATTGTTGCAGGATCTATTTTGATAGTATTGGCGACTATTTTGATTTATTTAATAAAAAAATATACTAAACATCTTGTTGTGTCATTTTTTAAAATGAATCCAACCAGCTGGTCTGTTATAACCCTGTGTGTTTTTGGAGTATTTAGCAAATTTGTTGATCGTTTTCCGGCAAACTACAAAAGAAGCCATGGCTTCCCTTTGCCGGAACAATTGCAGGTTAACCTGAAAATTATTGAAGAAACTTCTGAGACAATGCTTCCTTGGATTGCTTCTTTTATCATGATTCAATATTGGCTTTCTAAACGGAAGCAATAAATTAGCGAATATTTAAGTTTTTAGGCTTACCATGTATTGATACTTTCCTCTATCAAGGAGCAATAATGTGAGCGAGAAAAAACTGGATTTTAGGATTGACTATAAAAAGATCAAAATCTTTGAGGAATACAACGCAAAAGATCTAAAATTTCCGATAGTATTATCCTCTCCTCATGCCGGAACACTCTTTCCTGAAGAATTTTTGAACAATTCTTGTCTTTCAAAAGAAGAGCTACGCACTTCAGAAGATTGTTTTGTTTCAGAGATTGTAAAAGAGGCTTCTGATGCCGGTATTCCTTTGATAAGTATGAATATCCCTCGAACTTTTGTTGACGTAAACAGAGACAAGGTAGAACTTGATGAAGGAATGTTTTTTGATGCGCCAAATCAGTCTTCAGCAATAAGCCGCAGATGTAGAGTAGGTTTAGGCATAATTCATAGAGTAATTTATCCTAACAAAAACATATATGAAGGAAAACTCTCTTATAAAGAATGCATGGACCGATTAAAATATGTATATGATCCGTATCACAAACAGCTAAAAAAACTTGTTGATCGTTGCGTTAGAAAATTTGGATTTTGTTTGTTAATTGACTGCCATTCTATGCCATCGATGATATGTAACATCATGAACGATGATAAACCTCTTGATTTTTGCTTATGCACATTGTTTGATGAAAGCTGTCCAACGCAAATGTCCGAATTTTTGAGCCGAGCTTTAGAAGATAGACAATATCGGGTGGAATTTAATCGACCCTTCGCAGGTGCTTACATCGCTTTTAACTATTGTCAGCCCAGAAAAAATATATATACACTGCAACTTGAAATAAATCGAGGGCTGTATATGGACGAAAAACTACTAAAGAAAAAGTCTGATTTTCAATCTGTTAGCCACAACATATGCCAAAGCATTTTGGAATTGGGTAATTTTTTACTGGATTTAAAAAAATAAATATGTTATAAGCTCACCTTGTTTTGAAACTATTTGTTAATATTTTATACAAATAGTGAAGGTTTTACTTGGTTTATAACTCAGTAAAATCTGTGGTCCACCAACCTTAGGCTATTTTATTTTTGTTGCCGCGTGGCAAGTTGAAATTGGCATATTTATTGCATGAGGGATACTTGTTGGCTAGCCTAGGGGAACAGAGGGATGCGACTTATCGTATCAAAATTTTTAATGTTTTTGTTAATATTGCTGATGTTTTGTCAGCCTGTACAAGCTCGAGCTTATGCCGAATTTAGAGATGACGCTCTGGTTTGTATAAAAGAAACACAAAAATTTGAAGAAAAATACCAAATCAAAGAACATTTGCTAACAACCATTTCCAGTGTAGAAACAGGAAAATGGGATGCTAAGCGTCAACAAAAATTAGCTTGGCCTTGGACTGTTAACGCCCAAGGAAAAGGAACTTTCTTCAAAACAAAAGCCGAAGCCGTTCGCGAAGTAAAAAAACTTCAGAAGGCAGGCGTTAAGAGTATTGATGTTGGCTGTATGCAAATTAACCTTGCATACCATCCAAACGCTTTCAAGAGCATAGAGGAAGCTTTCGATCCAAAGAAAAACGTTGAATATAGCGCTAAGTTTTTGACTTCGTTGTACAAGAAAAACGGAAGAAACTGGATTAAAGCTGCAACAGACTACCATTCTAAAGCTCCTCGCAAAGCCAGAATCTACAAACAAAAGCTGGTCAACGCCTATGCTTCTCTCAGAGAAGCCATGCACGCAACACCTTCTTTGTTTGGAATAAAGGCCAAAAATACCGCCAACAAATTTGCAAGTAACCAACTTTATGCTAAAAACAAAACTATGATCGAAAAAAACATTGCTAAAGAAGCAAGCGCATGGAGAGAAGCAAAGTTGGCCGAGTATCGCAAGAAAAGAGGGCTTTAATATTTACAATTAGAGGACTTATGTCGGATTATCTTTCTGAAACCGGATTTTATTGGCGCCCATTGGGCGGTAATAATATTGATCAGATTAGTGGTCATTGCTACCAATATACCGACATAAGTCTTGTAAACGGCAAAAAAAACATTTCATCCATAATTGTTGATTTAGGCAAATTTGATAACCATCAGGCTTTGGGCATAAAAAACTCAATAGCTGCACTTCCTGATATACGAGAACTTTTAACAAACAAAAGAGTAAATCTTCAGGCTATTTTTTTCACACATTCACATCCTGACCATTTGAACGGTGTTGTACACTACATTAAGGCCGGATATATTCTTCCAGAACTGTACGGAGGAAAATATACAAAGCTGATATTAGACCAACTCTGCGATGAATTTTGCATACCAACAAATAACCGCCCTAAATTTAATATCATAAATATTGGGGATATTATTAAGCTCGGATCTCTTACGCTTGAAATTCTTCCTGCTTCACACACTTGTTTTGATAGTTTAGGATTTATTATTCAAAGCAATAGTGATGTTTGTGTGTATCATACCGGAGACATGAAAACAGATAACAGCACCTGCTTTAGAAAGCCTACCAATCTTAAAAGGCTAAATAAACTGGCAAAAAAGATAGACTATGTTGTTGCTGATTTTTATGGCGCAGCAGATGATGGATTTGCTACAAAAGAAATAGATACTTATAAGGAAATTGTACGACTAATAAGACAATGCCACAAAGAAAAGATTTTTGTATCTGTGTATCCGACACATGCAGAAATGTATTTGATTGCTTTTTTGGCAGCTCTTAAAAATAAAAAAGACGTTGTGTTCTACGGTAATAAAGATTTCTATAGTTATTTAGAATTAATAAAAAAATATGGAATTGATTTTGAAAAATTAGCTAAAAACAGAATAAATGTTTATGTAGGAAGACCTCAAAACATAAAAAAAGGCTTTGTCGTTGTCGGCACTTTTAATGATATTCATAATTATTTTGCCGAATCACCGGATAACAGTTTTGGTATTATAACTTCAGGCACTTTTTTTAACCCTCTCAGGGGACAATTTAATGCCAGAGGTATCAAGTTCGCTGATGTTGACAAACACCCATTTTTACAAAGTGTCGGACATGGTTTTTGGGGAGACTTGGAAAAATTAAACCGCACTTTAAGTTCGCCAACATTTATTCCAACTCATTGCCCTCAATATATTACGGATTATTGCCGCGATCTCGCAAAGATATCAAAAATCAAACTAGCAAGTCCTACTCCTCAAAATAATCACATATATAAACTAGAAAAAAAACATTTTAAGGAAATATCAACACAACCAGCTGTATGGTTGGTGGCAAGCTCACATGGTGAATCCATATGTTTTTCTGAGATGTGGCAGAAACCAACATCGGGAACAGGCTTCTTAAAAAGGACCCTGAGCAAAAGACGCTGCCAAGCCAAATTTAGAGAAATGTGTCATAAAAGGAAAACACGATGAAATTAAAAAAACATATAAACGAATATGATATTAGAACTTATGAATGTGATAGAAACAATAACTTAAGAATCCTCACCCTGATGAATATATTTCAGGACATGGCAGATAATCATTCTAAAGAAATGGGACTAGGAATTGACTATGTTTTATCAAAAGGAATGGCTTGGGTAGGTTCAAACTATGTTTTAGATATTGATCGGCTCCCTAAAGTTCATGAAAAAATTAAAATTACAACTTGGCCTTCTGAAGAGAAAAGAGTTGGTGCTGTTCGTGATTTTGAGGTGTTTGGAGAGAACGGAAAAAGTATTATTAGAGCATCAAGCCAATGGATTCTTATTGACTTTAGAAGAAAACGCCCTGTCGGACTTAGAGAAAACCTACCAGAATATAAGGTTTTAGACGAGCACGCCTTAAAAACTGATTTTCCAAAACTTCCGGAAATAGAAAGAGTTGATGAAGAAACAAAATTCAGAGTGAGATTTGATGATATTGATATGAATCGCCATGTAAACAATGCTGTTTATGCCCTTTGGGCTTGTGAAGCCGTTGATCCTGAATTTAGATTAAATCATGATCCTAAACATATTGAAATTGCGTTCAAAAAAGAAGGACACATGGGTGAGAAAATAAGAGTTTCAACCCAATGCGAAGGGATGCATACGTTTCATAGCATTTGCACCTATGATTGTGAAGATAATCGAGAGTTGGCACGAGTATATATTGAATGGAAATAAAAAAAGACAGTTCTATTTGAACTGTCTTTTTTTATACAAAAATCTTAAGTCTCTGATAGACAGACTTAGCTTTTGTATCTTCCGGATAATTTTCGATATGAATTAAAAAAGCATCACATATTTTTGATAAATCATCTCTGTGAAGATAGGTTAGCAAATCTTCTTGTTCCTTTTCTCTTGCTGATAGCAACCAAGACACAATCTCTCTTGGCCCTTTAACGCCATGCTCTTCCATAAGTTTAAGGTGTCGGTTAAAATCATCTTTCAAAACGATACACCACGCAGAAAAGATCAATATTCCCAACAAACCGGCTATGCACATGGACAGACCGTTCATTATGAATCCAAGGGCAGTAATTATAGCGCCTAAAGAGATCAGAGCAAAAAGTATGTTTCTCCACTTTTTGTAAAGTTTGAAATTTGTTTCCATAAAAATTTGGGTTTTAAAAATAAATACTAATTGTAATAAAAGGATTCAGAACTTACTCCTTTTATTTTTAATTAGCAAGTTTTTTATAAAAAAAGATGGTCTACAAGAATTTTGCAACCAAGCCCTATGAGAATTATACCTGAAGCTACTTCCATAGGTTGATGCGAAAACTTCTTAAATATGCGGCACAAATTGAATCCGACAAGAGAACATATAAATGTCGTTGTTCCGATAATTATTACGGAATTGCATAAATCTGATTTTACAAAAAACAATAAAGAACCGCTGACAAATGCATCTATTGATGTACCCACCCCTATTAAGAATAACTCTCTCAATGAAATTTTTTGTTTTCCGGATGATTGATGTTTTTCTTCATCTTTTATTGAATCAACAATAACTTTTATCCCCAAAAAAGAAAACACTGCAAATGCAATCCAGTGGTCTACTTGCTCTACTTGATGATAAATACTTTTAGCTCCATACCATCCCAAAATCGGCATAATTGATTGCCCTAATGCCGTTGCTCCGGATATTTTTAGGGAAGAACTAAATCGGTCCTTATTTATAACAAGGCCATAAGAAAAAGAAACTATGAAAGCATCTACAGCCAATGCCAATGCCAAAAACCATATTTCCAAAACCGTCAAATAATATCTCCGTTGTTGTTTTTTTATTTTTTTAAGCTAATATACTCTCAAAGTTAGGAGTAATTTATGGTTGATTATAGTGAAGATTATTTATTAGACAAGAGAGTAAAAGTTTTTCAACCGATTGATGGATACCGTGCGTCCAGTGATGCCGTTCTTTTGGCTGCAGCAGCCCACAATATAAAAAAAGGAAATAGTATTTTAGATGTAGGATCCGGAACCGGCGCCATAAGCCTTTGCTTAGCAGATTGCTTTAATGAAATTGTTGATAAAATTGTAGGACTGGAAATTCAGCCGGAGTTGGCTGAATTAGCGGATCTTAGTGCTAAGGAAAATAACTTTGATAAGTTAACCTATATTAATAGTGATATTTTTACAAGACCCCTTCCTTTTTGTTCGTTTGATCATGTTTTTTCAAATCCTCCATATTTTGAAAGCCAAATGCCAACATCCCCCAAAAAAGGCAAAGCGACTGCCCATACTTTTGGTGATACAGGTTTAGAGAAATGGATTGATTTCTGCATCAAAATGATGAAACCGCAAGGCTATTTTTACATGATAAATCGAGCGGAGGCTTTATCAGATATTCTTAACATTATAGGTAATCGTCTTGGCGAAATACAAATTTATCCGTTATATTCAAAAGAAGGGCAGAAAGCAAAACGAATTATTATAAGAGCAAAGAAAGATTCTAAAGCTCCTTTGGTAATTGCTCCGCCTTTGATTATACACTCTGCAGATGGAAGTTATACGAACGAGGCAGAAGCAATTTTAAGAGGTGGAAAAGGTTTGTAAATTTTTATTGACATATAACAAATAAATATTTATAAGCATAGCTGTCCGAGGACCTTGGATATTTACGTTTACCAAGGCTTTAAATAACAATAATTAACCGGAGAAAACAAATGAAACGTACCTATCAACCAAGTAAGCTGGTAAGAGCTCGTCGCCATGGCTTTCGTGCTCGTATGGCAACAGCAGGCGGACGCAAAGTGTTGTCTGCTCGCAGAGCTAGAGGCCGTAAAAGAATCTCAGCTTAAGAGATGAAAGTTCTTATCTTAAAAAAAAGAAAAGATTTTCTTAGAGCCGCCAAAGGAGTCAAGTCGGTTTTTCCGAGTTTGATTTTACAGGCGGCTCCTAGTTTATGTACTCAAAGTAAAAAAGTCTTTGAAGACGCTTGTTTCTTGGGATATACCGCAACAAAAAAAATTGGCAAAGCTAATGTTCGCAATAAAGTAAAGCGTCGTCTGCGTGCCGCTGCCGCTCTAATATTTCCCAATCATGCTTTACCTAAAATTGATTATGTATTAATAGGAAGATTTAATACTGCAGATGTTCCCTTTGATGTATTAACAGCACATATGTCTCAAGCGTTGACTGATGCTAACTATCAACTGGCAAACAAGGAAAAATCTAAAAATGAAAAAATTTATGATATTGCTGATTAGGTTTTATCAGCGATGCCTATCCCCTTTTTTACCAAATGTTTGCCGTTACAAACCAAGTTGTTCTGAATACTTTATTCAAGCCTTACAAATTCACGGAGTATTTAAGGGTTCTATTTTGGGCATTAAAAGAATACTTCGTTGTCACCCGTGGGGAGGATGCGGATATGATCCTGTTCCACCTAAAACAAAGAAAAAATAATTTAATCGCTTGCTTTAGTAAGTAAAATATACTAATTATATGCTAAGTTATGTTTTATTAGGAGTTTATTTTCGATGAAAGAAGAAATGAAAGGGCTATATGCTGCCATTATTGTATCTATGGTTGTTATTTTTGCAACCAACTGGTTTTTTCCTCGTAATGGCGAAGAAACCACATTAAAGCAAGATACTCCCAGCGTAGAAACAACGCAATCGTCTTCAACTGAGGCTCCTGCAATTGAGCAACAAGTTTCTACTAAAATAGCTCCGATAAACGAGGCTCGTATTCAAATCGAAAATACAGAAATAAAAGGATCTTTGAGAGTAAAAGGAGCTCGCTTTGATGACATTTATTTAACTAAATACAAAAAAGATTTAACACCAAACAGCGAAAATGTAGAGCTCTTCTATCCAGCTCAAACAGAAACTCCGTATTATGCAGAATTTGGTTGGCTTACAACACAATCAGGTATTGCTCTGCCCAATGCCGATACTTCTTGGAAGTATAAGTCAGGAAAATTAACCTCACAGAATCCGGTGGTTCTTGAGTGGAACAACGGACAAGGGATTAAATTTATTCGTAAAATTTCTATTGATGATAATTATATGTTTAGCGTAGAACAAATAGTAGAAAACAATAGCGATAAAGACATAGAATTATACCCTTATGGATTGATTAATCGCAGTAACTCAACATCTCAAAGTGCAACTAAAGTTGTGCATGAAGGTCTTGTAGGTGTAATTGATGAAACCCTAAAGGAAATAAAGCTGGATAGCTTCAAAAAAGAACCAAAACAAGAATTTTCTTCTACCGGTGGTTGGATAGGCTTTTCGGATCATTATTGGCTAAGTGCTTTAATATTGGACAACGGCACCCAAAGCAAAGTCAAATTTGCAAAAACCGCCGAAAACACATATCAAACAGATTTTGTCGGTGAAGCAATAAAAATTGAAAAAGGCTCTGTTGGCACATTCAGCTCAAAACTTTTTACCGGAGCAAAAGAAATTCGTCTGCTTGATAAATATACCAAAGAGCTAAATATTGAAAAATTTGATTTAGCAGTTGATTTTGGTTGGTATTATTTCTTAACCAAACCGTTTTTCTATATCTTGGATTTCTTATATCGCTTTATCGGAAATATGGGTTGGGCAATTTTGCTGTTTGCTGCACTCTTGAGATTGGCAATGTTCCCTATTGCAAATAAATCTTTTGAAAGCATGTCAAAGATGAAAAAGGTTCAACCCAAAATTCAAGAATTGCAAAACAAGTTTAAAGACGACAAAGTAAAACTTCAAACAGAAATGATGAACTTGTATCGCAAAGAAAAAATCAACCCTGCATCAGGTTGTCTGCCGATGTTTATTCAAATCCCTGTATTTTTCTCTTTGTATAAAGTATTAAACATCGCTATTGAAATTCGCCATGCTCCTTTTGTTGGCTGGATTAAAGACCTATCGGCTCCAGATCCTCTAACTGTTTCTGCAATTACGGGAATCGGCATTCCTTCTTTCTTAGACATCGGTGTTTGGCCGATTTTAATGGGCCTTACCATGTATATTCAACAAAAGCTCAATCCGACTCCGGCAAACAAAGATCAGGCAAGAATGTTTGCTTTAATGCCGATTGTATTTATGTTTATGTTGGGACACTTTGCTTCAGGATTGGTTATTTATTGGACACTAAGCAACGTATTATCAATCATTCAACAACGTGTTATAATGAAAAAAGTTGGAGTATAATCGATGGACTTTGGGCAAAAAGATTTTAGTGATCAACAGATAAAAAAGGCTAATAATCTTTTTAGCTCGAGTTGTGATTTTGTTATTAGTGTTGCAAAGCTTGAGCAACTTCCATTAACCGATATGCCGGAAGTGGCTTTTGCCGGTAGATCTAATGTTGGAAAATCAAGTTTAATTAATGCTGTTTGCAACAAAAAAGGACTAGCAAAAACATCTAGCACGCCGGGAAGAACCCAGCAGCTTAATTACTTTAACCTCAATGAGCAAATTCACATTGTTGATTTACCAGGGTACGGGTATGCACAAGCACCTGAACATTTGGTAAAACAATGGCAGAAGGTTATTTTTGCATATTTGCAAGGTCGAGTAAACCTTAAACGAGTTATGCTACTTATAGATTCCAGACACGGAATCAAGAAGGTCGACAAAGAAGTAATGGAGATGCTTGATAAGGCTGCTGTCACATACCAAGTTGTTCTGACTAAGTCAGATAAAATAGGCAAAGACGCTCTTGCTAAAGTTAAAACAGAAACAGAAGCAGAAATCTCTAAACATGCTGCGGCATACACAAGAGTTTTAACAACAAGCTCTGAGAAAAAACAAGGAATCGAAATCTTAAGAGCTGAAATAGCGTCATTAATTTAAGAAAAATTATTAAGCACACAAGTAAAACTGCGATTTTGCGGAGAACAAGCATATGCTCCAACTTTTATGGTGTTATTAGAAGGAAGCAACGTAAACATCCTCACTTGATGAAAGCTTACACCATCAAGAGAATAAAAAGCACCATAATCATTATTTTGGCGAATCGCCTTAAACCAAATCTCTTTGGGCAGAGAATCTAAGAAATGAGATGACCAATCGGAATTTCCGTTGGAAGTTACAACGGCTCCTATCTGGATATTTCTCATGTCCGGACTTAAAATGCTCACCTTCATCCAGTTGCGTTCATCAATTCTTAGCATCAGACCACATTGATCAGATGCAATCATATTATCAAAACTCCACTGAGCAATCACAGAAAAATCACCATTTTTTTCGCAATAAAAAAAATGACCGTCATCTTTTTTTATGTTATGAAATGAATTTTGCCAAAAGTCACTTTGCGGTTTAGTATCAATTTGCATTCCATTTTCTACAAAACGAACATTGTTCGGTTCATTGTACCAACTAAAATATTTTAAAGAATCTAAAAGCATCAAAACTTCCTTATATCTTCATCGGGAACTTCTCTTAGCACATTTTCTAATGCTGAATTTGTTTTTTTGGGTGAGATAATTTTCAAAACAATGATTTGATCCCCTCCTTTGATACCTTTGCCTTTTAGCCTTAATTTTTCACCGCTGGAAGCATATGGAGGAATATTAACAACAACTTTTCCGCTAATGGTAGGAACCGTAACTTTTGCTCCCAATATAGCCTCTTTTACGGATATAGGCAAATCAATCAAAATATTATTACCCTCAAGATTAAAATAAGGGTGCTTATCAACATTGAGTGTTATTAAAACGTCTCCAGCACTTCCTCCATTGTAGCTTTGATGCCCAAGCCCCTTAAGGCGAAGTGTTTGACCATCTTTAGTACCTGCCGGAATTTTTACATTAATATTCTTGCCATTGATATTTACGGTTTTCTCATCACCACGAGCTGCCGAAAGAAAATCTATGCGCATGGTATAGTTGATGTCTTCTCCCTTGCGAGGACGCCTTGTTGACGAGCTAAATCCTCCGCCAAAGCCACTTTGACTTCCTGTGAATTGTGAAAAAATATCACTGCCAAAAATCGATGAAAAGTCAAAATCTCCACCACCGGCATTATAATATGAACCACCCCCGAAGGGATTTCCACCACCGGCAAAACCTGCTCCATATCCTGTTGGTTTTCCATCGCAATCTATTTCATTATTATCGTATTTTTTACGTTTTTCTTTATCGCCCAAAATATCATAAGCACAGGATATTTCTTTAAATTTTTCAGCAGCATCTTTGTTATCTTTATTCAAATCAGGGTGATATTTGCGTGCAAGCTTGCGGTATGCAGATTTAATATCTGCCTCTGATGCATCTTTCGAAACTCCAAGCACATGATATAAATTTTTATTCATACTAAAAAACCTCTCTTATGTGCTATATAGGAAGAAAAAGGGCTTATTGCAAGTTTTGTTTACTAAAATTGAGTAATTTTCTGACAAACAAATGTTGCTCGGCGGTAGTAATCCGGTCGCATTGTAATTTCATATAATGAAGCTTGTTTTCCGCCTCTGTCTTGACAATATAAAGCTGCAACCGGAGCTATCTCATCAACACGAATATCTTTGTATTCATATACAACATGGGTTGGGGATTTTGAAACAACTCTCACATGGGAAGCAATATAATTATAGTTTGGCTCTTCCCATGCAATTTGTTCAGACTTTGATGCACAAGATGTTATTGCCGCTACAAGGCATAACATTAAAAATCTTTTCATTAATTAATCTCCTGCGTTTTTGAAGACTTTACAGAGGTCTTTTTCTTCTCTTTCTCTACCTCCAAAGGGGAAAGGCCTTCAACAGTGATTCCTCCTTTTTGAGCAACTACTTTGCGACGCATATCCATTAGGTGTTTACGAGCTTTGTCATAATCATATTGGTATTCCATATTAACCTCCATGTTGCCTAATTTGTTCTAATGTTACCATATTTTTATTAAGCAAAGATTAATCTAAGGTATTATATATTTCTTTTCCGGCTTTAATCAGAATGTCATACACTTTTTGATTAGTTGAATTTTTGGTGCGGGTGTTTTGTAACTTATCTAACATTCTTTGTAACTTTTGATTAAATCGGGCGTTTTCACGAAGTTTTTCAATATTGGATAAATTTTCTTCATCGTTTATCTTATAGTTAACTACAGCCTTTAAGGTGGCAATATATTGGGCATCTCTTTGAGATGAAAACTGAGATTGCGCCGAAAACGGGCACAAAACCAAACAAATAACAAAAGCAAAAAACATCTTCATTTTTGTTGCCTCCACAAAAAGATTGTTTTTAGAGTAATTAGAAATATACTACTATTATCAGAATCGATTTACTATTTTTTTTTGAAAGTTATTAAATATGAAAAAAACAATGTGGGTGCTACTTGATGACAGAATGGGAAGTGTCGGGCAAGCTAAAGGAATTATACAAGCTATCGGCGATAAAATTGAAGTAGTAGAAAAGCAGTTGGTTTACAACAAATGGGCAAGATTACCTAACTTCTTAAAAAGGGCCTCATTTATTGGTGTTAACATAGCAAAAAGCTCTAATCTTAACGAGGATTTTCCCAATTTAATTTTATCGACCAGCAGACGAACCGCAACGGTTGCCCTCAAGCTAAAAAAACAATCTAAAGGAAAGAGCAAAATTATTCAACTAATGCACCCGGGAAACTTTGGCATCAAAAAGATGGATTTGATTATTGTTCCCGAGCATGATGCAAAAAAATGCCACGGATCAAATTTCTTTATGATTACAGGATGCCCTCATAGAGTAACAGACAAAACAGTAAAAGAGGCTGCTGAAAAGTGGCATGATGAGTTCAAAGATCTTCCTAAACCATGGTTATCGGTTATTGTTGGCGGCTCTATTAAAGGCCATCCTTTCGGTCTTGAAAATGCAAGAAATTTGGGAATAGCAGCAAGAAACATTGTAAATGTTTTGGGCGGATCTATTTTAATCACAACCTCAAGAAGAACAGGTGCCGAAGCAGAAAAAGAAATTATGAAACAGCTACAAGGTGTTCCGATGCATACTTTTTTGTGGGGAGAAAAGAAAGACAATCCTTACATGGGGTATTTGTCTTGTGCAGATAAAATTTTAATCACGGGAGACTCCGTATCTATGTGCAGTGAAGCTTGTGGCACCGGCAAATCAGCATTGATATTTTGCGGAAAAGGATGGCTTACAAAAAAACATATGCGCTTTGCGCAATCTCTTGTTGATGGGAACTACGCAACGATGGTTGATGATCCCAACGCTTTGAGTTTTAAGCCAAAACATATTTTGAACACATCAGAAAAAATAGCAAAAAAAATCTTAGAAATCAGGTAAAAATGCTTCTTCTTTTTTATTGCTATCAGTAGCGAAAGCTACTTCAAGAGGGCTTACTTTTTTTGTTGCTACCAGTCTTTGAAACATTCTTCCAAAATATGTACTTTTACGCCAAGTGAAGTTTGTGCGATGATTAGCATAGCTTTCTATGCTGCGATCCCAAAGTTTTTCAGCAAAGGGATTTTTTAAACGGTTATACATCCGCACCAGATAACGCAAGGGGTGCCAAAACAATGGTTTGTGGTAATCTATAAAAACAACCTCGCCTCCTGGCTTAACTGCCCTTAAAGCATTGTTTATAACTTTAGCTTTGGTTGCCGGAGGGAGTTCTTGCAACAACATAAAGCACAAAACGGTATCATATTGTTCTTCAATCTCTATTTTGGATGCATCTTGCTGAAAAATATTCATAGCCGGATATATGTGCCCATATTTTTCTTTATTGCGAGAAACCTGCAATCCATTAACATCTAGGATATCATACTGACCATAAGCCCCTACTCTTTGAGCTGTTTGATCTATTTGGTCACCAAAAACCAAGCCAAGTTGCAATACGCTTTGATTTATTTTTACGCCATGCAGTGCTGCATTTACCAGTCTATCATATTGAAAAAATGTTCGTAAATTACAAAAAAGCTTACCATCAAAAGAATTTGACTTATCTATGTCGCTATATATATCACCATATATAACACCTGAATATGGCGGTATTTTAGAATTGTTATCTTCATCTATCATTTTATTGCTCCATTTGCATAAAAAACCGTTCTACTTCCTTAAATTCTACATCAAATAACTCTTTAGCTTCTAATATTTGCAATGATGCTTTTTTTAACCTTTTTTTCAGAATGTTTTCTTCAATAATTTGGCTTTTGCGAGCAAATTCATTCATGCCAAATATTTTACTCCCTGAACGCCAGTTATGAAAAACCAGCTTTTTTTGCTCCCAATCAAGCTTATCCATCTTTTGCCAAGAAAGATCTGCTTCACGCTTATATTCTTGCCAAAGAAAAAGCATTTTTTTTATTCCGAAAACTTCTAAATATTTTTGCATTTTCTTACTATTTACTATTATTAATTAACCCCAAACGATTAGCTTCTATAACGGCACCGGTGCGGTTATATACATTTAATATTTTCAATATTGCCGTTACATGTAATTTTACAGTACCTTCAGTTAAGCCAAGCTCATATGCTATTTGTTTGTTCGCCTTTCCCTGTGCAATAAGACGAATTACATCAATCTGGCGAGGAGATAAGATTTTAATTTTTTCTGATGAACTTTGATCTTCCGTGATATTTTCAACCTGTTTTAATAAATCAAACTCATTTTGTTTTGTTGCCTGAAGCAGTTCCGGAGGAATATAAACACCGCCGGATAAAACAAGGTTTACGGCACTAATAATCACTGCGTTGGAAGATGTTTTCGGAATATATCCCGCCGCTCCAATTTCTATAGTTTTTTGCACAATTTCTTTCTCAAATACTGCAGATAATATTATTATCGGCGTTTCCGGCAACGTTTTATGTATAAACTCAATGGCTTCTAACCAATCAGATCCAGGCATTGCCAAATCGGTTAAAACAAGATCGAAACCCTTATTATCTTTGATTTTCTCAAATACTTCCGTATAATTTTTAGCCGACACTATAGTCATGTTTTGGTCAAAATCATGAAGAATGAGTTCCAATCCTTTTAAAAATAACTCATGATCATCTGCTATAAGTATTTTCATAGTTCCTCCTTGCTTTTCCAGTCTCCAGAAACGGCCTGCCAAATTGATAATGACGCAACTACCGCTGTTTCGGCTCGTAAAATTCTTGGACCTAAAGACACCGGTATAACAAATGGTTTTGAATACAACAATTTGGCTTCTTGTTCAGAAAAACCACCTTCAGGTCCTACTAAAATTGCTACTTTTTCGCTGTGGTTTTCGTTAAATACTTGGGCACAACTTTTTCCGTCTCTACGTTCATCCATAAAAAACAATATGCGCGATTGGTCCCAATTATCTAATATTGCTTCTAATTTTTGAGGAATTTTAAGTTCCGGAACATCAAGTCGCTCACTTTGTTGACTTGCTTCCACCATTTGTAGGATAATTCTTTCTGAGCGCAATTTGTCGGTTATTCCATATTGAGTAATAACCGGAACAAGTTTTTTTATGCCTAATTCTACAGCTTTCTCTATCAAGAAATCCATTCTGTCTTTTTTTATAGGCGAAAACATAAGCCAAATATCCGGTGTTTGCGTTGCTGCTCTTGTTTGTTCCAGGACTCTGATTTGGGTTTCTTTTTTGCTAATTTTAATAATTTGGGTCAGATACTCCCCATCCCTGGCATTAAAGCATAAAATTTCCATACCATTTTTCAGGCGCATAACATTACACAAATAATGAGATTGGTCCTCAGAAAGAGTAATAACAGAACCTTTTTGCAAAAGTGTACTTGTCCAAATTCTGATTTTGGTTTTATTTTGAGTTTTTATTTCTTTATCTTCTTTCATTTTTTATTTTTCTTGGCATAACCGTTAAATAAAGTTTCTCTTCAATGGCTAATGGGTATATCTTATACCTAGAAAGTAAACAAAAACATAATTTTCGGATAAAACTATGATTATAACCATTGACGGACCTGCCTCTGCAGGAAAAGGTACTTTAGCAAAAAAATTGGCAGAAAAATATTTAATGGCTTATTTTGACACCGGAATGGTATATCGAGCTGTTGGGCTGGAACTTGTATTGTCCGAGAAAGATATTTATAATACTGCTGACGCAAAAAACATTGCAGAAAATCTTACTTTTCAAAAAATGATGTCGTTATCTTCGCATCCTGATTTTCGCTCTGATATCGGGGGTAGAGCTGCATCTGTAGTGGCTGCAATTCCTGAAGTTAGAAATGCTCTATTAAAGATGCAACAGGATTTTGCATTGAACCCTGTTTTTGCTGATGGATCGCAAGCAAGCGGAGTTATTTATGATGGCAGAGATACCGGTACTGTTGTTTGTCCGCATGCTGACCTTAAACTATTTGTGACGGCTTCTTCAGAAGTTCGTGCCGAAAGACGATATAAAGAATTTCAGGAAAAAGGAATCGTCAAAACATATGAAGAAGTATTGAGCCAAATAAAAGAACGTGATGAACGTGATGAAAAAAGATCTGCAGCACCATTAAAACCAGCCGAAGATGCTATAATTTTAGATACCTCAAATTATACGGCTCAGCAAGTTTTTGAAAAAGTTTGCAAAATCATCGATTCTTTGTAAAAAAGCTTGAAAAATAAATATTTATCTGTATAAATTAAGCAACCGCGAATCGCAGGGTGTGCTGCTTGCGGTATGTTAACCTCACACAAGTCCGCCTCAGTGTTTAATTTTATAGAGGAATGGCATTTTTGAAATTTGTTTAATATATGATCAATACTGATATTAAAATCCCTGAAACCAACGAAAATTTTGAAGCTTTGTTGAACGAGCAATTCGGCGACAAAGGCATTACCGGTTCTGTTGTTAAGGGAACAATCATCAAATTAACTTCTGATTTTGCTACTGTTGATGTTGGTTTGAAATCTGAAGGACGCATTCCTATGCGTGAATTTGGCCAAAATGCCGAACTCAAAATCGGTGATTTGGTAGAAGTTTATGTTGACCGCTATGAAGATAAAGACGGCAACATTGTTCTTTCTCGTGAAAAAGCTCGTCGTGAAGAAGCTTGGCAAGATTTGGAAAAATGCCTCAACTCCGGCGAACGCGTTAACGGCGTTATCTTTGGTAGAGTTAAAGGCGGATTTACCGTTGATCTTAACGGTGCAATTGCATTCTTGCCGGGATCTCAAATTGATATTCGCCCAATCAGAGATATCACTCCTTTGATGGGTATTACCCAACCATTCCAAATTTTGAAGATGGATAAAGTTAGAGGAAATATCGTTGTTTCTCGCCGTGTTGTTTTGGAAGAAACTCGTGCAGAAGCTCGTGCAGAACTCATTGATACCTTAAAAGAAGGCTCTGTTCTCGAAGGTGTTGTTAAAAACATCACAGATTATGGTGCATTCATTGATTTGGGTGGTGTTGACGGATTATTGCACGTTACCGATATTTCTTGGAAACGCATTAATCACCCTGCAGAGCTTTTGTCTGTCGGTCAAACTGTTAAAGTACAGGTTATTAAATTCAACGAAGACAATCAAAGAATTTCTTTGGGTATGAAACAACTTGAATCTGACCCATGGCAAAGCGTTGCTGACAAATACCAAGTTGACGGTATTTACAGCGGTAAAGTTACCAACATCACAGATTATGGTGCTTTCGTAGAATTAGAAGACGGTATTGAAGGTTTGGTTCACGTTTCTGAAATGAGTTGGACTCGCAAAAACGTACATCCGGGCAAAATCGTTTCTACTTCTCAAGAAGTTCAAGTTAAAGTTTTGGAAGTTGATGCTGATAAGCGTCGTATTTCTCTCGGAATCAAACAATGCACTCCAAATCCTTGGGCTGCATACATTGAAGAACATCCGGTCGGATCTGTTATTGAAGGCAAAATCAAAAACATTACCGAATTTGGTTTGTTCATCGGTTTGTCTGATGAAATTGACGGTATGATTCACCTTTCAGACATCGCTTGGGATCAATCAGGCGAAGAGGCTGTTAAGGAATATACCAAAGGACAAGATATTCAAGCTAAAATCATTGAGGTTGATGTTGAAAAAGAACGCATCAGCCTTGGCATTAAACAACTTACAGAAGACACAAACGGTGCCGCTTTGGCTGCCTTCAAAAAAGGTGACATTGTAAAAGCAACTGTTAAAGGTTCTGATGATAAAGGTGTTATTGCTGAAGTTGATGGCGCTGCGGCATACATCAAAAAAGCTGACTTGTCTAAAGAAAAATCAGCTCAAAATCCGGAAAACTACAACGAAGGTGATGTTTTGGAAGCAAAAATCACTTCTGTTGATAAGAAAAACGGTAGACTGAACCTCTCTGTTAAAGCTCTCGAAATTGAGGAAGAGAAAAAGGCTTTGGAAGAATATTCTTCTGCAACCGGAAACTCTGCTCTTGGAGATGCTTTGGGCGAGGCTCTTAAAAAGAACGCTTAGTTTAAATTAATCTTTGCTTCTTAGGGCAGGCTTTAAAATAAAGTCTGCCCTTTTTATTGCTTTATTAACCTATTTAGATTAGCATAATAAAAAAGAATTATAATAAAAGGATACATCATGGTAAAAATAGCCGAAACAGTATTTTCTGATATATATATTACTCCGGACAAAAAAGCGTATATACCAAACAGGCAAACAACAAACGCTTTGATGCTGTTTACTCCAGATGACTTTGATGTTTTTTATAATTTATTGGAAACATCTTGGGATAAAAAAAACCCCAGTTATTCTGTTGTTTATGACGGAATTTATTATCGTGTTGAAAGGACAGTTGCTTTAGACGGTATTCAATATTGTGTGAGAAAAATGCCTGCACAAGTACCATCCTTTGCCTCCTTAGGATACCCTAGGCAACTCGAAAAATATTTACTCGCCTTGCGAAATTCTTCCGGACTTATTTTATGGAGTGGCGCAACCGGATCTGGAAAAACAACATCTATATCCAGCTTACTCAAAGAATATTTATGTGCTGAAGGAGGTTTTGCATATACCATTGAAGATCCTAATGAACAACCTCTTGATGGTGTTTATCAAGCTGCAAATGGTGGGCTTGGCTTATGCAAACAAACAATGCCCGTAGGAGGAGATTGGGGTGCATCACTAAAATCTGCTCTTCGATCAAAACCTCGCTATATTATGGTTGGAGAAATTAGAACTCCAGATACTGCAAGTGAAGTTTTACGCGCTGCAACATCAGGACACTTAGTACTATCTACCATTCATGCAAACAACGTTGCGGATGCCATAGTTTCTGTTGTAAAATATGCCGCAGCAGGTGGTATGAGTGAAGACTTGGCTTATGACCTTTTTTCTCGTGGAATGCTTGGAGTATTGCACCAGTCGTTGATTGGTACTTCTGTAAAAAAAGCATCAGCTTCATTTTTGTTTGCGAATCCAGACACAACAAAAGGCGATCAAGTACGTGGTATCATTAAGGGTGGAAAAATGAACTTAGGAACATCTATTGAAACCCAAATGACACGTATGGCTCGAGGACTACCGCTGTTTATAGAATCTTAATCCCAAGGAAACACAACCCACTGATCTTGAAACAAAACAGCATATTTATCCGTGCTGTTTTTTCCTTGCGGTTTGGCATAAACGCTAGCGAAATATGCGTCAGGATATTGTTTTCTTAACAAATTAAATGTACGCCCTGTATCAGAAATATCGTCTACAATTAATGTATGTTGATCTATGTTGTTTAAAGATGATTCAAATTCAATATCTTGATCAGATCTGATTATCATATCATCATACGAAGAAATGTTTATGGTTTGAACATTTCTGATATTAAGCTCATAGGCTAATATTCCTGCCGGTATAAGCCCGCCGCGGCTAACAGCGATAATTTTTGTAAATTGTTTTTCTTGTAAGGTGGGGAGCAATTCTTTTGTATGCTTATGAAAATCTTCCCAACTGATATAAACTTTATTCGTCATTACCTTGTCCGTATTTTGCTTTTAACTTATATATATATTCAACAACGTCATCATCATCCCAGTCTACACTACCACTAATACGTCCGATTTCTTCACCGGATTGGTCAACCAGTACTGTGTGAGGATAAGAGAACACACCAAAGTCGCCTGCCAACTTTCCGTTTTTATCGGTATAAAAATCCACATCCGGGGCTTTGTATTTTTGGAGCAGATTTCTTTGCTCCGATAAAGACTTCCACTCTCCGGCATCAGATACCAACATAACTTTTATTCCGGTATTTCTGGTTTTGTTTACAAAAGCATTTATCTCATCAAGTTCTCTTATGCACGGGGCACAAGTCCGAGACCAAAACATAACCAAAATAAATTCACCCTTAAAGTTTTCTAGCGATATCGCCTGCTCTGCCGGCGTATATACAGGGGTCTTAGGTGCCGGCCGAGAATAAGCAAAGATATTTATTCCGCTTTTGGCGTGGACAGAAAGGGAAAAAAGCACAAAGAAGGCTATTAACAATATTTTTTTTATCATGGTTTTCTCTGTATAACTTAATTTTTACTTAACTCTTATTCGCTATATATTTATTATACACATAACAAGTAAAGGAATGGTTATGAAAAAATATATATGTTTGGTACTTTTAGGTTTGATATTTGGAATTACCTCTTGCGGTAAGATATCTGCTCCGGAGCCTATCCCGGGAAGCAATTATCCCCGAACTTACCCATACCGCTAATAAGGAGATTTTTTATGGTCGATAAAACTTTTGAAGAAGAGCTTATTCCTTATGTTGAATTTGCTGACAATGCAAACGAACGCACTCCTTGTGTTTTGGTATTGGATTGTTCAGGATCGATGCGTGGCGAGCCAATAAAACAGCTAAATGCCGGCCTGAAAGCTTTGGAAAAAGAACTAAAAGAAGATATCGATGCCAGTTCAAGAGTGCAACTTTTGATTATCAAAGCTTTTGGCAAAGACGAAGCTATAATATCTTCTGACTGGACAGATGCCATGAATTTTGAAGCTCCAACCATGGAAGCCGGCGGACTTACCCCTTTGGGAAAAGCAATGGAATTGGCTTTAAGAAAAATTGAAGAGCAAAAATGCCTTTACGATAGTTGCGGAATCACCTCCAAACGTCCGTGGATTTTTTTAATTAGTGACGGTGAACCGACAGACTATGATTGGGAATTTGTTGCTAAAGAATGTCGCAAGGCACAAGATCATAAAAAAGTGGTAATCCACGCAGTTGGTACTCAGGGTGCAAATCTGGATAAATTGGCAAAATTCTCCACTATATCACCAAAGCGCCTTACCGGATTAAAATTTACAGAGTTCTTCCTATGGCTTTCTCGTAGTGTGTCTTGTGTTTCCAGAGCAGCTCCTAATACTTTGGACTTGCTTGACGATATTGGAGAATGGAATGAAGAATAACCGCAACATCAAAATTGTTGCTGCGAGTGTGACCGGATCTTTGCATGCCCACCGCAAATTGGCATGTCAAGATTACTCCAAGCACTCAAGGGGCAAAAATTTTGTAGCGGTTGTTTCTGACGGCGCAGGATCTGCCAAATATGGCAAAATAGGTGCAAAAATTGCCTGTGAAACACTTTGCGATTTACTAAAAAACGCAGATTTTTCCCGTATTAATACCTCTATTTGCAATGGAATTCGTATTTCTCGAGAAAAACTTATGTTGCACAGACATAATTCGACTAAATCTGAAGCTCAACTCAATGATTTTGCGGCAACTATTGTTGGAGTAGTTTACTACAAGAATAAAGGTGTCTTTTTTCATATCGGCGACGGGGCTGCCATAGCCATAAAAAATGACTATAATGATTTTACGGCCTCTCGTCCGGAGAACGGAAATTTTAGTTGCGAAACATATTTTTATACTCAGTCCGATTGGGAGAACAGTTTGCGTTTGACCTTTTTTGATGACGCAAAAACAATATTTCTTATGACAGATGGGCTAACAAACTTTTCTTTCAGTCCTGATTTTCAAAACATCGAATCCGGTTTTATTGTTCCGATTGACAAGTTTTTGACTGAATCATCTTGCAAAGCTAAAGCTTTGAAAGCTTTAGCAAACACACTAAATGCCCCCAAAGCGCAAAAAATAAATTCTGATGATAAGACATTGGTATGGATAAAGGTAAGGTAGGAAATGGAGAACGACATAACATTTAATGCTGTGTATGCTGACGCCAAGTGTGAAAAAATATCATTGGGCAAAATGCTGAATCGGGGAGGTGCGTCAGGAAAGATATATGAAGTTGTCGGACACCCTGAGTTAGTTGCAAAAGTTTTTCATAATACTAAAAAAAGCTCAACCAACCGCCAAAAATTAGAAGCTATGCTACTTAATAAACCTAATTTTCCGCCGGTTGAAACCGATGGAGTTTATTATACTCAAATTGCATGGCCGGAAGCCTTGTTGGAAGATGAACAAGGTTTTTGTGTGGGATATATGATGCCTCTGATTAATATGAACGAGGCTGTTTCATTAGATCATTTGATGCAAAAAGCCGTACGCAAAAAACTTGGCCTATCTGAAAAATATGCATATCGTATTTTTGCAGCCTATAATGTTGCGGCAATGATAACATCTTTGCATAAATGCGGACACTATATGGTAGATTTGAAACCATCTAATGTTTCGGTATATAAATCTAACATGCTGGTAGCAATGGTTGATTGTGACGGATTTTCAATCAAAGGCGAAAAAGGACGTTATCCGGCAGAGTTTGTGAGCGAAGAATATATCTATCCGGAAGGAATGGAGCTTTCTTGTCAGGATATGGGCGAAGAACAGGACAAATTTGCTTTGGCGGTAATTATATTTCGACTGCTTAACAACGGGATCCACCCTTTTTCCGGAACCCCACGCAAAAATGATGCCGAAATGCTGACTATTCAAAACAGAATCGAAAATTATAATTATGCCTATGGCTTGTGGCCCGATAAATATCAAGCACCTCACCCATATAGTATTCATGAATATTTTGATAAAACCACTTTAGAAATGTTTGAGCGAGCTTTCACCAAAGGAGCTAATCGCCCGAGTGCATTTGAATGGCAAGAGCATTTGTGGAAATTGATGCACAACTTACGTACTTGCAAAAACAATCCGAATCATGTGTTTTTTACATCAAAAGGTTGCGGACTATGCATGAGCGAAGACAAGTTTTATCATGAAATGCACAATATAAAAAAACAAAAACAAACTCCGGAAAAAATCAGAGGAATCGAGGTAGAAAACCTCTCGCAAGAAAAAATATCGATAAACAAGGCAATAAAAAAGGCCTTAGAATCTAAAATGCAAAAAATATCTTATGCTGTTGTTTTGGTTTATATGCTGTTTTTTGGATTTCTGCATATAATACTTTCGCCAATAGAAAGTGTTATCAAAGCCGGTGGAATCGGCATTCAAATGATTGTTACCACGTTTGCAATGCTAGGGATAAATCATCTTATACACAGATATCAAAAACAACTTCCTCTTTTAAGAAGCAAGCACTTAACCGACATGCTGCAAGTATATGCCCTTATATGTATAATTATCGCTTTAGTTTCAGTTAATGACATTCCGCATAATTTACTTGAACTTGCGCCTTAAAAAAAATATAATCATGCCGATAATTTATTTTTTAAGGAAAAAACATTGAAAAATCTTAATCCTATTATGATTTCCGGCAAAGAGGTCTTTCCCCTTATAGAAGGCGGAAAAGGTATTAATGCCAGCGACGGAAGATCTTCCGGCGCTTGGGCAAAAGAAAACTGTGTCGGAACATTTTCCGGAGTGAGTCCTGACTATTATGATGAAAACGGAAACGTTATCCGTGAACATTATGAGCATAGAGATAGAGCATCTCGTCATTTGGAAATGGTGGAACAGTCTATTAAAGGTTGCTTGGCACAAGCTCAAGTTGCTCATGAAGTATCCGGTGGCAACGGTAGAATCCATATGAACATGCTTTGGGAACTTGCAGGCTCACAGCAAATTTTGACCGGAGTATTAGAAAAAGCAAAAGGTTTGATTAACGGCGTAACTTGTGGTGCAGGTTTGCCATATAATTTAGGTGAAATTGCATCTAAATTCGGAGTTTATTATTACCCTATCATTTCTTCGGCCAGAGCTTTTCAAGTTTTGTGGAAAAGAGCTTACAACCGCTTTGTTGAATATTTGGGCGGTGTTGTATATGAAGATCCTTGGTTGGCAGGCGGACACAACGGATTATCTAATGCCGAAAACCCCAATGAACCGCAGACCCCATATGCTCGCTTGGTAGAACTTCGCAGCACAATGAATGCTTTGGGTTTGCAAGAAAAACCAATTATTTTGGCCGGTGGAATTTGGGCTTTGGAAGACTGGCAAGACTATATTGACAATCCGGAAATCGGCAAGATCGCTTTCCAATTTGGTACCAGACCAATGATTACCAAAGAAAGCCCAATTAGCGATGCTTGGAAAAATTTGATGCTAAAATTGAAACAAGGTGATGTGATTTTGCAAAAATTCAGTCCTACCGGTTTCTTTTCTTCGGCAATCAAAAACACCTTTTTGTCTCGTCTTATAGATCGCAAACAAGGTGAGGTTGAATTTGTAAAAGAAGCAAACGATGAATTTTCGCATGCTTTTAAAATGAGCGAAACCAAAACAGTTTATATTCGTCCGCAAGATGCCGAAAAAGCAAATAATCAAATTGTTGCCGGATATTCCGAAGCAGTAGTAACTCCGGATTCGACTTTGGTATTTTTGACACCGGACGAGTGGGTACAAATGAAAGAAGATCGCAAAAATTGCGTCGGCTGTTTATCTCAATGCCAATTTTCTTCATGGTCACAAGCTAAAGGTACAACAGGTCGTTTGCCAGACCCGAGATCTTATTGCATACACAAAACATTATATGATGTTAGCCACAATGGCAGCATTATAGATAATTTGCTGTTTGCCGGACATCAGGTATATCGTTTTGCAACAGATCCGTTATATCGCAACGGAGTACCTTCTGTTAAAGAGCTGATTGAACGCATTAAGACCGGTAAATAATTTTTTTGCTTGGTATGACAAACCCTCCCAAATTGCTTTGGGAGGGTTTGGTTTATGAGAAGAGATTATTTAACGAAGCTTTTTTGTTTCTGCATTTTTTTTGCAATAACTTGCTTGTCATGCTTGGTTTGTTTCTCTCCAACTTTAGTACAAGCCGTATGATGATTGCAACCTTCCTCTCTAAAGAGAGCATAGTCTCTTATATCTTCTCTTCTAATCTCTTGCTGGCAATCCTCAAGAGGAAGCCCCTTAACCAGATATGCATCAAGATTAGTATAGATAACCGCTTTTCCGGAATGTTTATATTCTGGAATCAAGCTTGCTCTCCGTGAACCATCAGCAACAATCTCGCTCTTCGTGCAAAATCCCTCCATATATTTCATAAAGTGACTCAGTGTAATTTTCCCCGTATAATTATTTGGAGACAAGTTACTCTCCTCTAGGCTTTGTCTGGTGTTTTGGACAATCATTGCTGAAGCAACATCATTATGCTCTGCCCAATAAGCGTAATCTTTTTTTGCTATAACACCTTTTGTTCCGTCTTCCATTGTTGTTTCGTTTCTGGGAGAAATATGGCCGTCATGTGAAGGCGTTGCCTCTAACATACCAAGTCTCTTATCAACAAGCTCGTCTAACTTTCCACGACGGTATCTTAAGTAGTCAAGCATGCTGAGGTCAGGATTCTCTTTTTGACGCTCCTGCTCAACCCTTTCATAGTAAGCTTTATAAGCATCTGATTTTTCGTCAACATTGCCGTACACAATCTTGTACTCATCCATCATTAGCTTTTTAATATCTACATCCTTTTTACGTTTGTGTTCAATTACTTCCTCGCGTTCAACTGTTTTTGTTTCCATTACAGTTCTTTCTGTGCGGAAAATTTTATCAGCAAAACCACCTAAACGCTTCTTGAGACCTTGAACTCTTTCTGGAACTCTTTTGAAAAATTCAATCAAGCCAGCGGCAAAGCCTCCTTCTTTAGCAACAGGATCATAATCAGGAGGAACAGCATCTTGGCCTGGAGTTCCCGGAATTACTTTGGTAGACTGATTCATATCAGAAAAAGTTGAATTAGGATTTTTATGAGGATATAAATCAGGACGTTGGGTTACATCTCCATTAACCTTTCCAACGAAATTTCCAAGTCCTACTCTATTTTGAAAATTATGTTCGTTATATGCTTGTACGGCATCATGATTAATTGAGCCATCCGAATTAATCAAACCTTTTAGTGCTTGCACGGCATCTAGTGGCACATCGTTGGTGCTTCTCCAGTCATATCCATATAGAGTACGTGCAATTCCATCTTCCGCAGGCATACCGGCATTTAAGGCATTGAGATATAATGATGCCGGGTGAGTTATTGGGGCTTCTGGGTGAGCTTGATTGTACGTGTCTACCGCATCAAGATAATTTTGATATCCCTCCGGTGTTAAACGATCGTATTGCAAAATATAACGTTCTGCATCACTGTTTAAAGCATCATAATCTATAACTGTTTGCGGATCTGTCCCCGGTACAGCATCTTTCCCCGGAGTTATAAGCTTTTCTTCTTGGAATATTCGATTATCAGGGAACATGGTGTTTATTCTGGCTTGAATTGCATCTGCCATAACTTGTCCGGTCATAGCACCCGCTACAATAGTAGCTGCTTTTCCAAATCCCCAAGCACCTGACTCTATTTCACCAAGTCCAAGTTTTTGTGCTTTTTTGTATGTTCCTCTAGCAGAGAAGAATATAGCTCCGGCTCCGGCTGCCAGACCTAATTTTGGCATTCCGGCAAGGAAGCATCCGCCAGCCGTACAACCACATAGGGTTGCCAAATGAGCATCTCTTAGGTCTTTTGAAGTAAAGAAGTCTTTAACACTAGGCTTTAGCCCTGCTTTTTTCATTTGGCGCCAATACATGCCGAAATTAACACCCGTACCAACAAGAGCAAGCCCCAAACCAACACCTGCAGCAACTTTTGCTCTTGCTACCCCTGTAGCTGTTGCAATAGCTGCGGATGTTAACTTGACTCCGGTGCTTACTACCGTTGTTACTGCATATCCTTTAACAAGGTCTAAACCAAGTCGTATTCGAGCCTCTTTCTTTGATATTCCACCATTTTCGAATCTGTCATTTTTTAACGGGTCATGTTTTGCTATTTGTTGATGTATCTTGCGAAGGAGCGGACTGTTTGCTCCTACTTTCTTAGAAACTCTATTAATACAAGCCATCGTATTGTTAGCTTCAATACTAATTGCTTTTGTATACATATGGTCTTTTATTTCCAGAGGTCTTTCAAGATCTAAGATCCTTTCTTCAAACTCTTTCCTATATTTAGGATCTGTGAACTTGTCTTTTTCTTCTGCAACCCCTTTATATGTTTGAGCAACATTGTCTATAGTAAATAGCTCAACCAATAGCTCTGTCTCAAAGGCTTCTCTAAGTTCTTCATCTTTAACTTCCTGAGAACTTGACATCTGACGAATTGCTGTGTTGTTCTTAGCAAAATCAATAATTGCTTCCAAACGACTTTCCGGAGCAATTCGACAGCCTTCACTCCAACGTTCTACAGGATTTCCGTCCTTATCTAAAAATTGCGGTATTAAATTATTATCTTTATCAAAAAATTGAACATTGGATAGTCTATTATATGTTTCTTCGCTAAGATTTTGAGAAATTTCTCCTAA
The DNA here is from genome assembly GCA_015062285.1 of Alphaproteobacteria bacterium. GTDB lineage: Bacteria > Pseudomonadota > Alphaproteobacteria > RF32 > CAG-239 > CAZU01. Next base: position 95,587 of record SUUY01000004.1, read on the forward strand.
ACGAACAGTTAAGTTCTCAAAATTTTGCTCAACTTGGGTGGCATTGTCTTTAGTTATAGCATCAAGACCCCATGCTGTATCGTACTTTGCAATATCTGCATCTAATTTTTTCTGTACAAGATCAATTTTTTTCTGCAAGTCTTCATTTGCGTAAGGTCTTCTGACCTTCAGCATTTCTGCATATCCGTCATAAATATCAGCTATGTTTGTTTTGTCGCTGTAATTTAACCTATCGTAGTTGATGGAGATGACGCCTGTATACATTTGTTCCGTCAGATCATCCATACGTACTTCTAAACGCTCTTTTTGTTCCGATAAAAACGTTATATCATTATTATCTTTCTTTCTTTTTGCTATCTCTAATCTTGCTACTGTTCTTTCATAAGAATTAGCCAATATTGATGGGATTGCCAATTTCTTAAAATCGCTATTTTGGGCAAGAATTTTATCTATCATAACATCGCTGAAACGATCTGCTTTTTCTCCTTTTAATGGCATTTTTTCATTAATTGTTGCAATTGCCTTTTCCGGATCGTTTTTAGCAGCATCATATAAAGGCTGATCAATATAATCTAATTCTCTTAAAACCTTTAGCTGCAACTCTGCTAACAATCTTCTATTATCGTCTGAATTAGGACTACGTTCACGCGATTCTTCAAAAACTGTTGTAGGTACTTCTATCTCTTCTGTTTTGGTTACTGTTTCATACCAAACCTCATACTCGTCATCGTCGATGATTGGGTCCGGATCAGGAGTGGGTTCTCTATCATCTATAACAACTGTTTCAAGAACTTTTTGATTCCTTACAGGGAAATCTACATGCGCAGATGCTTCTTCCTGATAATTTGTCTTACCGGGTTCAATATTGAAACCTAAAGCCTGCATAACTTCTTCTGCAGTTCTTACATCTTCCTCGGTTTTTATCAACTCCTCGTTCAGATTCTTCCTTTTACTTGTTTTGTATTCATTACTTTTATAAGCTTTTATTACTGCTTCATAAAAAGCTTTCTTCTTTTCATCTGTTTCTTTATCCAACAGACCTTCAACCCCTTTTACGAATTCATCGTCTTTAAAGCCATGTTGAGTAAGAGCGGCATCAATATCCGGAACATATTTAGTAACCTCTTGTATCGGTGTAGGTTCAGGTGTCGGTTCAACTTTTTGTGCTCTCACTGGGAAGCCAACCTTTTCGGGATGTTCACGATAATCAGCAACAATATCGTAGCCAAAAGCTTGCATAACTTTTTCGGCAATCTTAACATCTTCTTCGGTCTTAATTAACTCAAGATTTAACCTTCTGTATTTATTAGGTTCTTCTTTGCTATAAGAAACTATTGTTTTTTTGTATTCGCCATTTCTATATGCATCTATTATTGCTTGGAAAAATGCTTTTTCTTTATCGTTCAGTTCTTCTCCTGGTTTCGGATTCTTTACTCTATCGCTAAGATACCCTATAAAATTATCATCCTTAAAACCATGTTGGCGAAGAACTTGGTCTATATCCGGAACATAACTCAAATCTGTTTTCTCTGGCTCTGGTGTGGGCTCAGGCATCGGTTCCGGTGTGTTTATATCATCAATAACATTGTCTAACACTTCTTCTTTATTATTTACAATATCTGTTATTCTTGGAGGGTTTGCTATCCCTTTAATTTCACGAACATGAGATTGTAAAATAGTGCTAACGTTTTGTACATCTTGATATGCTGCAACAATACTGCTAACTATGGATACAGCATCGTTATGACCGTATGCTCTCGTTACAGCTTCAATGAATTCCTTTTGGCTTTCTTCACTCTCAAAGAAATTTGCTGGATATTCAAGCCTACCATTACCATTAGATAGGATCACTTTCTCTTCAGTTTTTTCTACTTTTACCTTAAACTCTTCTGGTTTTCTTTTGTTACCATACAAAATTATTCCTTCAAATTCCGAACCATCAAGTTTAGCCGTAATATCTTTAGATTTGAGGGTTTGTGTATGTTTGTTATCCTTGTCAAAAGATGTGGTTTCCTTAATAACAAAACTATCGCTTTTGCCATCTCTTTCTACAACACTGCGGTTAGTACGCAAATGACCATTGGCATTTTTAGTGCTTTCCTTTATTACATATTCGTAGTGTTTATCCGATTTTTCTTCTTCTACCCAACTTAAGACTTCACCATCTTTAAGCTTAGGAGATTTTTTCTCTTCCTTCTTTTCTTCTTTTTCATCAACTATAGGCTTAACATCATCTAACACTTCAACCGGTGTTTCCGGTGCTTTTCCGGTATAAACATAAGTTATATCGCTTAGGCGCTTTTGCATTTCTTTTTTATCTTTAACTAAGAAATCTCTGGCATAAACAGCATCGGAGTATATTTTGCTTAAACTTGCAGACCAACTTACTGCTGTGTCATTTTCAGCACCTTTTTCCTTCAACGCTTCACGTAATTGTTCTTGTAGTTTTTCTTGAATTTCTGTATGATTTTTTCCTGAAACTTCAAGCAAAATTTCGTCGTATCCTTCTATTTCGACACTTATTACACCTTCATTTGCGGTTATATCGCACGGGATAAGTTTACCTATAAAGGTGCTTATTTCTAATTCTTGTTTATTATCACCAATCATTGCAACTCTTGCAAAACCAACTTCACCCCTTAAATCTCCTTTTCTTGGATCATATGCAGATGTTCTTAATTCAAATACGTCAGATTGGCCTTGTTTTGCAATTATAAGCGCCCTGTCCGCATTATTTTTGCGAGGTTTTACCTCATATTCATAGTCAACATCCTCTATTTCGCCTTCCATATATGTATTTGCAGCTTTAGTGCTCTCTTTGGCGAATTTTTTCATCCATTTTTTGACATTATCTTGATCGGCAATATACTCTTTTAACGCTGTCTCTTCTGCTTCGTCACTGGTATCGTTACCCTTGCCTGCAAGGTAATCTATAAACTCGTCACTGTTTCTAATTGCATCAAGTTGCTCTTTACTGAAGTTGACCATTGGATTTCTCCCTCAAAAATTTGACCATATTAAGACTTTATCATACTTAGACAATAATGACAAGTATTTTGTCTAAAAAAATATGCTTTTTTTTATTATAATTGTAAAATGCTTAACATTTTATTTAATTGCTTGCTTTTTGAGGTTTTTTGTCTTAAGTAAAAGCTATTGTTTTTGTATTTGTGAATATTTGACTATGACTGAAAGAGACTACTACGAAATTCTTGGCGTTGCTAAATCTGCAAACGGAGATGAAATTAAAAAATCTTTCCGCAAATTGGCAATGCAATATCACCCCGATCGCAACCCCGGAGACAAAGAGGCCGAAGCCAAGTTTAAGGAAATAAACGAGGCATACGAGGTTTTGAAAGACGAACAAAAACGTGCCGCTTATGATCGATATGGGCATCAGGCTTTTGCCAACGGAATGGGGGGTGCCGGCGGCGGAAACCCGTTTGGCGGATTTGAGTTTAATTTTGGTGCCGGCGGATTTTCAGACATTTTTTCACAAGTGTTTTCTGATTTTATGGGAGGAGCTCAGGATAGAAGAACATCTTATGCACAAAGAGGTAATGATGTTCGATATAATATGGAAATATCTTTAGAAGAAGCTTTTTCCGGTGTCGAAAAAGAAATTAAATTTCCTTCTTCAGCTACTTGCGAAAAGTGTCACGGACACGGCACAAAAGATGGGAAAGAGGCTCCAATCTGTCAACATTGTCATGGTCGTGGACGTGTTCAGGCTCAAAAAGGTTTTTTTGTGGTGGAACAAACTTGTCCATATTGTAAAGGTAGTGGAAGACTTGTTGTTGATGCTTGCCCTGAATGCAAGGGAAAAGGTTTTGTTCATCAGGAAAAAACATTAAAAATAAAAATTCCTGCCGGTATAGACGATGATACCAGAATGAGAATATCCGGTGGCGGAGAGGCAGGCTTGCGTGGCGGCCCTAACGGCGATTTGTATGTTTTTGTAAACATTAAGGAGCACCCCCTATATACTCGTGACGGAGCAAATTTATATACTAAAGTTCCGGTTTCGATGTGCTGTGCCGCATTGGGCGGAAAAGTTGAAATTCCCGCTATTGACGGAGAAAAACTGGAATTGTCTGTTAATGCCGGATCGCAAAATGATGATGTGATAAGACTTAAAGGCAAAGGAATGGCTTTGCTTCGCTCGAAATCTCGAGGTGATTTGTTTGTTAAGCTAAGAGTTGAAGTTCCGGTTAATCTGTCTGCAAAGCAAAAACAACTATTGGAAGAGTTTAGAGCAGAGAGTAAAGATGATGCTTGCCAACCCGAGGCAAAAAGCTTTTTTGATAAGATAAAAGATTTGTTTGTGGCCTAAATTTACTTAGCGAGCAGAAAAATCTATGCGAGGATCTATAACCGTATAGACAATGTCGGATACTAACTTTAGCAACAATCCCAACAAAGCAAATATATATAATGTGCCAAATATCACCGGATAGTCTCTGGTCATTATTGCTTCATACCCCAATAAGCCTAAGCCATTTAGCGAAAATATAACCTCTATCAGCAATGATCCGGTAAACAACATTTTAATCAAAAGACTTGGAAATCCGGCAATCACTATCAACATTGCATTACGAAAAACATGGCCATATAAAACTTGATTTTGGCTCAAGCCTTTGGCCTTGGCAGTCAAGACATATTGTTTGCTGAGCTCGTCAATAAATGAATTTTTGGTAAGCATTGTCAGACTCGCAAAACCTCCAACCACCATAGCTAATACCGGCAGAGTTATATGCCAAAAATAATCTTTGATTTTGCCAAACCATGATAATGTTTCCCAATTATCAGATGTGAGCCCATGAAGTGGAAACCACTGAAAATATGTTCCTCCGGCAAAAAACACTATCAAAAATACAGCAAATAAAAATACCGGCATAGCAGAGCCCAAAACAACAGCAAAAGAACTTAAAACATCAAATTTTGACCCATCGTATACGGCTTTTTTTATGCCAAGCGGAATGGCAATCAAATATATTATCAGGGTAGACCAAAAGCCTAAAGAAACAGATACAGGCATGCGTTCTTTAATTAGTTGCCACACAGTTTTGTCTTGGTAAAAACTTTTCCCGAAGTCAAATATTATGTAATCGCGCACCATTTTGAAAAATCTGACATATGCCGGCCGGTCAAAGCCAAATTGTTTTTCTAGCTCTTTTATCAAATCTTCCGGCACACCTCTTGATCCTTGATATTTGCTCGATGATACTTCTTGCGACATTATTGCCGACCCCGATATATTACCGGTAGCATCAACATTCATGCCGCTGTATTTAGCCAAAACATGCTCTACCGGACCACCGGGAGCAAACTGAATAATAATAAAATTCAGAGCTAAAATGCCAAGCAAAGTTATCGGAATTAGCAACAAACGTCGGACTATGTAGTTTCTCATTGCTGTTGCTCCCTCCACCATGTGTATATATTAAATCCTGCCGGAAAATCTGTTTGCAGATGCTTAAGCCCCTTATGATATGCAATCCTGTTGTGGGGAGAATACCACTGAGGAATAAGATAATGTTCGTGCAATAAAACTCTATCTAACGCCTTGATTGCAGCAATATATTCTTCTTTTTGTTGGGCTGATATGATAGTATCTATAAGCTTATCCACTGCTTGATTTTTTATTCCCATGTAATTGTATGAGCCTTTTATATCGGCAGATCCACTACCAAAAACTTCTTTGAGCTCATTGCCGGGAAGATTACTCATGCGGATACTTAAAATAGCAACTTCGAAATCAAAATTATCCAGTCGATTTTTAAAAACATTTACCTCAAGGTTTCTAAATGTGGTTTTGATGCCTATTTTCTTTAGATTCTCAATAAAAGGAAGCATAACTCGAGTGAAAGACGAACCATTGGCAGCATTACCTAATACTTCAATTTCCAGCGGTTTGTTGCTAGCAATATGAGTCATCTTCCCATCAACAAAATCATATCCGGCATATCTTAAAAGTTCCACCGCACGCCTTAAGTTCTTTCGTGTTTGTATGTGGTCATTATGCGTGGGAAGCACATATGGTGTGCTAAAAACTTTGGAAGGCACATTATCCTTAACATCTTGGAGCAAATCAAGCTCTTTACCTTGCGGCAATCCCTTAGCTGCCATTGTTGTATTGGCGAAATAACTATCTATACGGCGGTATTGATCATAAAACAGGTTTTTATTCGCCCAATCAAAATTAAATGCTAAGCCGATTGCCTCTCTTACTTTGGGGTCCGAAAATTTATCAAGTCTGGTATTAAAGCCAAAATATTGCAGTGTCGCCGGTTGATTATGAGGTATTTCTTCTTTAATGACCTTGCCCGACTTCACCAAGTCATTGTTATAGCCGCTTGCCCATATTTTTGCGATATATTCTTCACGCAAATCTATACTGCCGGCAAACAATGCCTGAAGAGTAACCGTTGTATCTTGATAATAATCAAAACGAATTTCATCAAAATTGAAAAATCCTTTACGTGAAGGAATATTTTTTGCCCAATAAGTCGGATTTCGCTTAAACACCATATATTTGTTCGGAGAAAATTTTTCTAAAATATATGGTCCACTCCCCAAAGGTTTTTGCAAGGTGGGCTTGGCAAAATCTTTTCCTTCCCAATCCTGTTTAGAGTAAATCTTAAATTGTGATAAAATTAAAGGTAGCTCCTTGTTAGATGTGCCGGATTTGAAATAAAAACGAACATGACGGTCATTTACTTTTTCCACTCTATCAACATCGGAATAATATACCCTATAAAATGGTGAACCCTTTTTGATAAGCGACTGATAGCTAAAAATAACATCATCTGCCAAAATAGGATCACCATTTGAAAAAGATGCTTTTTCATCAACAATAAACCCAACAAAATTTGAACCAACCTCAAACTCTTTAGCAATAAGAGGATATACCGTTGCCGGATCATCAACAGGAATCACCCCTAAACTTTCTAAAGTAAGTTCTGCAACTTCCGGTGCGGCTATACCTTTAAGAATAAAGGGATTAAAATTATCAAAACCACCATACGCCGGTAAAGTTATTTTTCCGCCTTTTGGTGCGTGAGGATTAACATATTTGAAGTTTGTAAAGCCTGATTGATATAACGGAGAATCGTATAATGACAATTGCTTGTAGCGAATAGGCGATGCATTAGCAGAAAGCGCTGCCATCATGCAAAACAACAAAAACCAAAAAATGTTGCGCTTGTTTGTCATTTATTATAGTTTTCTTCGTTGGACCAGCCGGCAAAAGGATATATAAGGTTTTCTTCTGTTTTTGCAGGTTCAGGCTCTGTTTTTTCAGCTTCCGGAGAATATTCTTTCCATTCTTCCTGTAATGATGCAAGAGTTTTTTGTGTGTTGGTAAGTTCAATATCCGGCATCGAAGTTGTAACTTCTTGAGACACTTCAATTTCTGCTGCTTGAGCAGAAATAGTCGGCTCGTTTAACGGTGTTTCTTCAGCAAAACTACGCTCCAAGGCAATTGAAAAAGGATCTCTAAGCTCCGGCTGATAGACCTCGTCTTCTTCTTTTTTGTTGTTCTTAAAAACATTAATCTTGCTTAAGAAAGAATCTCCTTCACCCTCTTTATCCTCGGGCTCTTCTTTTTCTATAACAGGCTCCATGCTCGTTTCCGGCACAACATCTTCTTTTTGTGCAACAACAATGCTGCGCCCTTTGTTTATATCGGCCGCAATCGGGAATAGTATTGAGAAAACCTTTCCCATAACGCCGGTTTCCATTATATCTAAAAACAACCTGTCTTTATCGTGTTTTTCCAGTATCTTAACAACCGCATCGTAACGCGCACAAAACTCTAGCACAGTTCCGCCTAAAAAAGCATCCGATAAGCATTTGTCTAATATTCTCTTCTTGAAATCTGATTGAGAATTGTTTATTTCGATAATAACTTTGCCAAAAGACCATTTACCGCCATGTTGGACTTTAGTCCATAAATTTTCGATTTGCTCCGGGGAAGCTAATTTACATCCCCTTATAATTTCGGACAACAATTCGTTAATATCAAGCAACAATAAATCAACCTTGCTTAAAACAAATCCATCCGTTATACGTTGTTCTGCTTCAATAAGTGCTCGAGCTATCAGGTCCGAATAATCTTGGTTTCTTTTTGACTGTTTGAGTAAAAGCTGTAAGCGCGTATCAACCGTACGATTATGAACATATTGATTTATATAGCCAAAAACCGCCCATATAAAATAAATAGGCAAACATACCAGCAAAGAATACAAAATAATGTTGGCAATTCCGGCATCAAAAAAAGATATGCCAGACAAACTATCCAAGACAAATCCTATGGAAAGAAACAACCAAAGCAAAGATGAAAAAATCAAACAAAAAAACAACACCGCCAACAGCATATTACCTCCTTGCAAAAACATAAAAATACATTATCACAACTATTGTTTTTTCCAATTAAAAATGCCATTTATTGCACAAAAAGCAAAATAAGAGTCGAAATTTTTAAAAAAACATGCTATGTGTTATCAGATTTATAACAAAAACAGAGTACAAAATGAGTAAAAATACTGATACTTTAGACTTTGAGAAAACAATTTTTGAAATAGAATCGAAAATTGAAAGTTTGAAATATATGGCAAAGAATGAAGAAATCGACGTCTCTCAAGAGATCTTGCGCCTTCAGGGAAAGCTGGAGAGACATATGCGCCATATATACAACCACCTGACTCCTTGGCAGAAATCTCAAGTTGCCAGACACCCTCAACGTCCACACTGCCTTGACTACATAAATTACCTGATAGAAGACTTTACCTTGCTTTGTGGCGATCGACTTTTTGGTGATGATGAAGCTATGGTTGGTGGAATCGGAAGATTTAAGGGGGTATCTGTTGTTGTTATAGGCCAAGAAAAAGGTCACGATATTGAATCTCGTATAAAATATAACTTTGGCATGGCAAAACCTGAAGGCTACCGCAAGGCTCAGCGCCTAATGGATATGGCAGATAAATTCGGTATGCCGGTATTAGCCTTTGTTGACACATCGGGAGCTTTCCCCGGAATCGATGCCGAAGCCAGAGGACAGGCTGAAGCTATTGCCTCATCAATTCAAAAATGCTTGCAGATTCATACTCCGATAATATCTGTTGTTATTGGCGAAGGCGGATCTGGCGGAGCTATCGCCATTGCCACCGCAAACAGAGTTTTGATGCTTGAACACTCGATTTATTCGGTTATTTCTCCGGAGGGTTGCGCTTCTATTTTATGGCGATCTGCCGATAAAGTTAAAGAAGCAACCGAAGCCCTTAAATTAACAGCCCAAGACTTGCGTAAGCTTGGCGTTATAGATGAAATCATTGCCGAACCTATAGGTGGAGCCCACAGAAACAGAGAGCAAGCTATAGAGAGAGTTGGCGATGCAATGCATAAACACCTGAAAGAACTCATGGGGCAAAGCAAAGAAGACATAAAAAAACGTCGTACCGAAAAATTCTTGCGTATGGGAAGACAACTTGCAGAATCTAAATAATATATTACAAAATTATATGCCTGTGTGCTTGCTATTATCTGTATTGGTATTGGCTGTAATAAATTTGGTTTATTTGTTACAAAAACATAAATCAAATGACGAACGCAATAACGACATTTTGCTTAGAGGCCAAGCTGAAATTGTTGGAAGACTATCTCAGCTCGGAGAACACAATTCACAAGAACAAGCTAAAATAGCTGAAGCAATCAGCGAACAAAGAATCAGCATGTTGAAGATTATTGACGAAAAGCTTTTAGCTGTTACTAAAAGCGTTGGTGACGGCTTGCAACAAAATGCCACAAAAACATCTGAAACACTGACAGATTTAAGAGAGCGACTTGCAAAAATTGATGTCGCGCAACAAAAAATATCTTCACTGTCAGAACAAGTTGTTTCTTTGCAAGAAGTTCTATCAAATAAACAAGCTCGTGGTGCTTTCGGCGAAATACAACTAAATGACCTGGTATCATCTATTTTGCCTCCTAATGCCTATGAATTTCAAGTTGTTTTATCTAACACAAAAAGAGCAGATTGTGTTCTCAAATTACCGAATCCTCCGGGAACAATCATTATTGACGCTAAGTTCCCCCTAGAGAGCTATCACGCTTTGAGGTCAGCCAATTGTGAGAGAGAAAAAATTGAAGCCGAGCGCTTTTTTAGAGCATCTGTTGTGAAACACATAAAAGACATAGCTGAAAAATATATCATTAATGGCGAAACAGCAGATTCCGCCCTAATGTTTTTACCCAGCGAAGCTATTTATGCCGAATTACATGCAAACTTTACCGATGTTGTAGAAATATCTTACCGTTCAAAGGTTTGGATTGTGTCTCCAACAACACTAATGGCAACACTAAATACTGTTCGCGCCGTGCTAAAAGATGCAAAAATGAGAGAACAAGCCGGAGTTATTCAAAAAGAAGTAGGTTCTTTAATTGATGACATTAGTCGCCTTGACGGGAGAATCGAAAATCTTTCTCGCCACTTTAAGCAGGCCAATGAAGATATTGAAGGTATCAAAGTGTCATCAGGAAAAATCAACAAGCGAATCCAAAAAATTGAAAATATTGAATTAGGCGAAGGAGAAAACCATCCGCATTTAACACATCTGGCTAATGATAGTTAAAAAAAGCTTTGGATAAACTCGCTTTTTAATATTTGGCTTTTTTTATTTGTGATATTGATATTTGCGATAAAAATAATTATGATATACTGAAACTATACTAAATAATAATGAGGAAAAAAAGTGACTAAATCAGAATTAATTGAAAAAATTGCAGCAAAGAATCCGCACCTTATGACTAAGGATGTTGAGAGAATTGTAGCTGTTATATTTGATAAAATCATCAGCTCTTTAGCTAAAGGTGATAGAGTAGAATTTAGAGGGTTTGGCGCATTTTCTGTGCGTACTCGTTCTCCAAGAATAGCAAAGAATCCTCGCACCGGCGAACAGGTTAAAGTAGAAGAACGCAATATTCCTCACTTTAAGACCGGCAAACAACTTTTTGAGCTACTAAACAAGTAAGTTTATTTAAGGGAGTTGCAATATGGGATTTCTCAAAGTGCTAATCGGACTGCCTTTGTTGGTTGTTGTTTTGGTATTTGCCTTTGTAAACAACGATTTGGCAACGTTTAATCTTTGGCCTTTTTACATAGAGGTAACAGTATCCCTTAGCGTGGCTATTGTATTTTTGGTATCGGTCGGTTTCTTTTGGGGATGCTTATTTTCATGGTTGTCGCATGCTCCGATTCGTAAGGATTTGCGCAAACAGAAGAAAAAATATAAGCGACTAAGCAAAGAGCAAGAAAAACTGGCTAAAGAAGTAGAAGGTTTACACGAAAATATTGCAACACTTAAAGAACAAGAATCTTCTTTCGTGGCGAATGAAGCTAAAGTGTCTTTTGGTGAAAGAATAAAAAAATTATTCTCATCTAACAAAAACACCGATAACGCTTAGATGTTAAATTGGGATAAAAGCAATGAACTGGTTATCTGACTTTGTACGACCGAAAATAAAAAAAATTACGACCAAGGAAATAGCAGACAATCTGTGGACCAAATGTCCTCAATGCGGACAAATGTTGTTCACCAAGGAATTGGAAAAAAACAGTTTTGTATGCTCGGCTTGCGACCATCATTTACGCTTTCCTGTACTAAAAAGATTTGCCATGCTTTTTGATAATGCGGAATATAAACTGATAGCATTGCCACAATTAAAAGAAGACCCCCTAAACTTTAAGGATTCAAAAAAGTATTCAGATCGCCTGCACTCATACAGAAAAGCAACAGGATCTCAAGATGCTATTAGAATTGCTCAAGGAGCAATCGGCGGGATAAATTGCGTTGTTGCAGCTTTTGATTTTGGTTTCATGGGTGGATCTATGGGAACGGTTGTTGGTGAAGGAATTGTTAAAGCCGCCGAAATTGCAACTAAAGGAAATTATCCTTTAATTACAATATCTGCATCTGGCGGAGCTCGTATGCAAGAAGGTATTTTATCTTTAATGCAAATGGCCAGAACTGCTGCTGCAGTTAATTTGGTAAAAGAAAAAGGTTTACCATTTATTTCTGTTTTAACAGACCCTACAACCGGCGGCGTGTCTGCATCTTTTGCAATGCTTGGCGACATTCATATCGCAGAAAAGGGCTGCGTTATAGGCTTTGCCGGAGCTCGAGTTATTGAACAGACAATCAGGGAAAAACTCCCTATCGGTTTCCAAAGAGCCGAATATTTGCGCGAGCATGGAATGGTAGATATTGTTGTGCACAGACAAGAAATGCGAGATACTCTTATTAGAGTAATAAGTATATTAACGCATCAGAAGCCTCAAATTGATACTCTTGCAATAGAAAACAAATAGAATCGATAAAAAAAATATCCGCTTGTTTAAGCGGATATTTTTTTATTTGTTTTTTTATTTTACAAATATCTGGACTTCAGATGAGTTTCCGCTTTTAGCAGAAAGATTGATGTTTGCGGCAGAGACGCCCATCTCGATCATTTCTTGAAAAATCTGAGTTGCATTGTTTTTGGCAACTGCAGATGCGCCTGTAGACGGGCTAACAGCTACCACATCAAAAACAACATTGGGTTTTTTAGATAGGGCACTGCTAACTGCTTGTTTTAAGCCGTCCTGATATTTAACTCCAGACTTATTAAATTTAGCAACAAACAACGGCGTTGAACTATTAACTGTTGGAGCGGAAACAACACCGCCAAAAGAAGACATAGAATTACCGGCATACAGAGGAACATTACTAACACCAAAGCTACCAACTTTAATAGCAGAGCTCAGCCCAACAACAGTTTCGCTAGCAGTATTCACATACTGTTTCTGACGAGAAATGTCGCTATTTACCTCATTAAGCAAGCTATTCATTAAAACAGCCGTTTGGCTGGCTTCATTCTCCAATACACGAAGTTGACGATGGTCTTCATCTACTGCTCCGGAAATTGTATATGCAGCACGAACAGCATTTACAAGATACTCAGTATTAGCTGTATCTGCTGCAACCTTACCTGCCAACTGGGTTAATGCATTAGTGTTTGCATTCATAACCTGAATATTATTTTGTGCTTCTTCCAACATGTTGAACATGTGTGGATTGCCAGGGGTTGTACCTACCTGTAATTTTGCTTCAATAGTGCCTATTGTTTTATGATATTGCAAAGCATTACTTACAACAGATGATCTGATTTGCTGTAACTGCGCGTTGTTATTGCGAATAGATGTCTGCAACTGGTTAAGTTCTTTGCGAAATGTTATAACTTTTTGACCAACAAAGGTTCCTGTATCATTACCGTCAGAAACCTTTACGGGCTCAAAGTTTGTTGAACCTAACGCAGGAAGAGCCATATTTTCTGTTGCAGATGCCTCTGCGGCAACTGCTTCTTGCTCTTCTGAACCAAATAAAGATGGGAACAACGCATCAGAAGAATAAGCGCAACCACCAAGAACCATCATTGCAACTAATGAGCAAGACATTTTTAATGCATATTTTGTCATCGAATAAAGCACCTTTTATAAAAAAATACATACACTTATGTTTTTACACTGATAACTTTTTTTGTAAAGTTATTTTTATAAAAAAACAAGCAATAACGTGAATATATTACAAATATTTGTTTTCTGTAATGGTATTTTAAGTAAAACAAATTAAAAATCTTTTAAATTATTTAAAATTTTTACTTGCATTTATAAATGAAACAATGTAATAACACTATACGAAAGCGATGCGCTCGTAGCTCAATTGGATAGAGCATCTGACTACGGATCAGAAGGTTAGGAGTTCGAATCTTCTCGGGCGCGCCATTTAAAACCTCTTTTAAAGAGGTTATTTTTTTATCACAAAAAGCCAGAAAAGCAATGTTTCTGGCTTTTTATGCGTAGTCTTGATTTTAACTACATACAACCATGTGTTTCTTTAGCATATTTGGCATACTGCTTATAGAAATATTCCAAACTATCTTGAACCTTACGATTTACCGTTCCTTTAGGGAATTGTCCGTTTTTACCGGCCACGCCCGCTTTAACTCCGGTTAAAATCTCTATACCATCGTCAACAGTATCTATTGCCCAAACATGGAACAAACCACCTTCCACCGCTTTCAATATATCTTCTCTTAACATGAGATCTTTAACATTGGTACGAGGAATTATAACACCATGCTCACCGTTTAATCCGTGATGAGCACAAACATCAAAAAATCCCTCTATTTTCTCATTCACACCACCGATAGGCTGAATCTCACCAAATTGGTTGATTGATCCGGTCACGGCAATACTCTGTTTAATCGGTATTCCGGAAATCGCAGAGAGCAAGCAATAATACTCTGTTGAAGAAGCACTATCTCCGTCCACTCCGCCATACGATTGCTCAAATACGATAGCTGCCGATAAAGAAAGCGGAGAATATTTAGCGAATCTATTGGCCAACAAGCTTTCTAAAATAAGCACACCCTTAGAATGAATAGGGCCACTCATTTCTACTTCACGCTCGATATTAATAAATTCTCCTCTGCCGATACGAACTTGTGTGGTAATACGAGCCGGTTTGCCAAAACAGATACGAGAGAAGTTATAAACAACCAATCCGTTTATTTGCCCTACCTTTTTACCATCAACATCTATTAATATTGTTCCTTTATCTATTTGCTCAAGCATTGACTGCTTAATTCTGTCACTACGATATATCTGAGCTTCAATAGCTTGTTCAATGTGGTTTTTGCCAATTTGATTAGCTTTTGATTTTCGCGCCCAATAATCTGCTTCACGCAATAGATCTCCTATCGATGCAATATGTGCCGTTAGTTTTTCTGAGCTGTCTGCCAAACGAGAAGAATGTTCTATAACCTTTGCTACCGCTTGCTTATTTAACGAACGAAGTTTTTTCTTTTTAGACAACGAACCTATAAGCTTAGCATACTCAATTTCATTTTGAGGCGTACGATCCATTAAAACACCGAAATCAGCTTCGACCTTGAAGAAATCGGAAAAGTCAGGATCCCGTTCTGAGAGCAACTCATACAGCTCGGCATCGCCGGTTAAAATTACTTTTACATTCAAGGGAATCGGCTCAGGATCAAGAGAAATGGTTGTAAACGTTGTTTCTTCGCTCGGGGCTTCTATTTTAATCACTTTTGATGCCAAGGCTCTTTTTAGCGAATCCCATGCATAAGGCTGAATCAATAATTTGCGAGCATCTATAAGTAAGAATCCTCCATTTGCGCTATGCAAAGCGCCAGCCTTAATCAAACTAAAATCTGTGAGCAAAGCTCCGTATTGCTGAATCCTTTCAACCTTACCAACCAAATTACCTTGGGTAGGATGATCCAAATGGATTATTGGCGCTCCTGAGTTAGGCTCGTTTTTAACGATTACATTTACCTTAAATTTTGCATACTTATCTTCTTCAGGCTGCTTAAACTTCGAAAACAGAGCGCTTAGCGGATCTTCTCCTGCTCCGTCCGCACTCACCGCCGGACTTTCATTTTCTGGCAAAAATTCGTCAGAATTATTAATAATATATTTTTGAATATTTTTTAAAAATTCCAATCCCTTTTTGCAACCTTTGTATTTTTCGTGCAATTCATCAATAGGCTTTTTGACCGTAAGCTTTAAAAATTTAGCTTTGAGATCTTCGGTATCCTTTCGTTGTTTATCTTCCCATTGTGGCAAATCTTGAGCTGTGCTTTCTATTTCTGCCTGCATTTGATTTAAGTCGTCTAAAAGTTGTTTTTTTTCTTCTTCGGGAAGCTCTTCAAACTTTTCTGGACTTAATACTTCTCCGTTTTTTACCGGAGCTACGACTAAACCAACAGGCATATGCAAAAGAGAAACGCTTTTCCCTTTAGCTTTTTTCTGTAAAAGCTTTATATACTTTTCTTTGTGTTGTTTATATTTTTCGTTGATTGCCTCTATGCCGCTCTTATATTCATCACTTTCCATGATTGCAGGTACAGTCACGGAAATTGTCTCAATCAGCTTATCTATATCTTTGGCAAAGTCATTGGCTACACCAGCAGGAAAATTTATTGCGTGAGGCTTATAAGGTTCTTCAAAATTGTAAACATATGCCCAATCTTCAGGAGTAGGCCTTTTTTTAGCTTCCTCAACCAATACTCTTTTTACCAAACTTGTTTTCCCTGTTCCTTCAGGGCCTAAGCAAAATAAATTGTACCCTTTAGATTGAATATTTATGCCAATTTCCACAGCATTTAGGGCTCTATCCTGCCCTAAAGCGGAAAGTCTCTCTTCTAACTCTGCCGTTGTAGAAAACTTGAATTTTCTAGGGTCACATCTGGTATAAAGTTCTTTAGATTTAAGCTTGGTAATACTCATAATAAAAATTTCCTATACAATAGATTTATGTTAAGGTATGTTATCATTATAATGATTAAAAACTAACATTGAGTAAAGAAAAGTTATTTTATGCTTGTTTTCTTATTTATTTTTACATTGCTTATAGTGCTATTGATCGGCGTACATCATCATTTAAGAGGCCTTAGAAGACAGATGATTTTTAGGCTATTAGAAAGGTGTATTTTAAATAAATTATCACTGCAAAATTGGTATTCGTCTGCATTTTCCTTAAAATTAGCAGAAAAACTAAATAAAAAAACAAAAAAAGAGCTCGTGTTTATTTTTGCAGAAATCAAAAAGGGAAATTTTTCTTCTCTTACAAAAATATATTCGGCGAATGAATTAAAATTAATCTGCGGCAAAAAAACAAAATCACTCCATCCTCTCATAAATGCAGAATTGGCATTGCTTGATTTTGATTTCAAAAAGGCGTCAAAACTTATAGAAAACCTAAAAGCGATAAATAATGATGAAAAAGCCAGACTCCTACTAGCCGAAGCAAAAATAGCCATGAATGAAGGCGATATGGAGACAGCATCACATAAAACCGCATTAGCAATAAAATTGTTTCAGAAACTTGGTTTTGTTTTTGAAGAAGCATGTGCATATTTGTTGTATGGCACAATATACAGAGCATCAGGAATTCCAGATACCGCTCAAATAATGCTAAAAACTTCGGCAGATTTATTCAAAAACATAAACGCGAAAGCGGCCGAAGCTGAAGTCTATGGCAATATAGGTATGTTATTGGTGATGGACAAGCGCTTTGATGAAGCAATTGATTATTTTGAAAAAGCAATAAATCTTTTTGCCGAGATGAACAATGCCGACAGTTTGGTAAATATATACAACCAAAAAGCTTTAACCATGTTGATTAGCAACAACCTACCTCAAGCAACCGCATGGATAAAAAAGGCATTAACTTATTGTTCGCAAAAAAATCTCAGAGGTTTATCTTTGAACTATGATATTTCTGCTCAAACAGCATTTGCCAAACAGCAATACGCAAAAGCGGTTTCTTTAGCAAAACATGCTGTTGAACTATATATGGCAACAAATAATTTATCTGCAAAACTTGAAATGATGTATTTAATTGCACAAGCACAATTAAAGCAGAAGCATTTTTCGGCTTCTGAAAAAACATTACGTAATATTATTGATGAAGCTACGGGGAAACAAACTTGTTTTCATATTGCAAACGCATACAGTTTGTTAGGTATTTTGTTTATGCAGAAAAAAGATTTTTCTCGAGCCAAAGGTTTGTTTAATCAATCCTTGTGCTCAGAACTCAACAATGAACGTTGGTGCGGCGTTGCAATAGACTATGCCAATATTGCCCTAACAGAGTATAGAAAAGGCCGCAAAGAAGAAGGTTATAAAAATAAAGTTGCGGCATTAAAGTATGCAGAAGAATCCGGAGATAAAGAATTAATTTCTTATTTAAAATCGACACTAAATGCTTTTGATGCCGAGTAAAATTTTTATTTGAGAAATCGAATCATTAACTTTAAGCTTATTTATGCCAACATTATTAAATCCCAAAACATAAAATCTGGGACTTGATAAATAGCAAAATTTACATCCTTTTTTAGAAAAGACTAAACTGTTCTTAACACTAAGCCCTGTATTTTCCATAAATCGACGCATTTCTGCGGACCATGCCGGCACTCCAAAATCTCCTATCACAATAGTAGGCACGTCTTGTTCTCTTATGAAATTTGTCAATGCCTTGAGCTCTTCAATTCTTTTTTTTGCAGATACCTTATCTAATTCAACACTTATGATTATCGGTTGATTGATGTCTGCCAATACTTGTAAAAAAGGAAAAGATTTCTGATTGTCAACAATCAGCGATCCTTCAATAGTGTCAAATTTTTTATCTGTCAGCATGATTTTTTCGAAGTCATATATCAGACTAACTGTTTGCGACGAATCTAATTTATTATGAAAAAATATCGGAGCGGCCGATGATATTTGAAAATATCCGATTAAGGCAAAAAAAGCAAAGAATCCGGCGTGCAAAACCTTTTTAAGAGACAATGAATACAGCAACAGTATCAATTCTAAAAGATAAACATGAAACAAGGAATCCCTAAAGAACCCCACCTTAAAAAACAGAGAAAGAATCGTATATATTCCGGTTGCATATAACGAAAACATTAAAAGGAAAGCTTCTCTGCTTAATCTTTTCTTTTGCGAAAGATATCCCATATTTGTTTCTCTTAACTTTTTTTAACTTTTTCGGTTTATACTGAATTTTCTTGACATTCTAAAGCTTAAAATATATTTTGTAAATGGTTTGAAAAAAATGCATGAACAACTAGTAACAACAATTCAATCTTCTGATATTGGCGGCATTATAACCAAGAATGTCGATGTGCTACTAACCACTCTAAATAACTATTTATCCGGAACTGATAATTTGAGAATGGCCTCCATAGTCCTTATGATTTTGGCCGTGGTCATGTTTTTGCTTTTAGTTATAATAATATACATAAAATCAATAATCGTTTTTCTTAAAAACAGCAATCAAGAACACTCGCTCTCAGAAGATTATGACGATGTATCCAACGATGATGATGCCGAAGAATTAAATAAATTTTTAAGTAATCAAGAACGTGAACTTGAATTAGAAAAAGAATTACAAAAAGAATTAGAGCTGGCAAAAGCCGAAAGAGAATCGTCAGAAAAAGAAAAAACAAAGAAAAAACAAAAACAAGAAAAAGAAGAAAAAGAAAAGAAGGAAAAAAAAGAAAAAGAATCTATAGAACAGAAGCAAAATAAGCGCGTCTATACTCCAAACAAGCAAAATCTTGTTGACTTGGACTGGAAAAAGGGAAAATTTCCGGAACAAAGTTCTGATGTTGACGTAAATCAAAGTGGTTTACGAAACCTGTCTTATCATCAAAGTAACAAGCAGCTTAATGAGCTAACAGGCCTGATAATTGATATGATTGGACGGGGTGTTGATGACTTGAAAATTGCACAAACCATCATGTTTAGGAATCACTACATGAGCTCAGAAGAAGATGTTTTGCAATTAATAGATTCTGTAAAAGGGTTTATCAGCATGTGCAAGAACCAAGATTTCAGATATTTAGAAAAAACGTCTTTGCCGAACGAGGAAGACGCTCTATACCACTTAGCAGAAGGAGATGCCACACCAGCGTTAGCTTTAATAGAAAACCTAATGGATTATAATATAGACAAAGCAGCGAGCGGCCCCGAAAACAAAAAAGACGAATTGTACAGAGAAATTTCCGGACAGGCTTTGGTTTTTGGAAATCTTGCTGCAATAAACGATGTTCACCTAGCAACAGGAGCTTTTGAGCTAGCTATCGAGCTTGAACCTCAAAATATTTCAGCATGGAGCAGACTGGGGGATATGTATTCAAGAGCGGAAACGTCTAATCGTGCAGTTTGGGCTTATCAGAATGTTTTGAATATGGCTGACGGCGACATCAATCCAAGAGAAGTTGCAAATGCAAGCAAAAACATGTCTCAGCACTTGTATGCTCAAGGAAACAGCCTGCAAGCAGCAAAACTTTACAATAACAGTAAACAATTTTACGATTCACTAGGAATCAATCGTCGTTTAGATAAGCAAGAAGTTGAAATTGTTGAAATTATAGAGGCAAATCATCAAGATGAAATTCGCCTGACAATTCAAAACCTTTTAGGTAGAGCAGCTTAACGCTTAGGTAAAGTTACGTCCGGAGCTCGCAAGTAAAGAGGTTTCGGATAATCAAAACGCTTGTTTTCATATTGCCGCATTCCTGCTTGCCAAATGTTTTCAATACTTAAAAAGTCACCAAACTTTATGCTTTGCAGCGCCAGTCCGCTCGGACGATTTAGAAAGCGCTCAACTCCATCTCCAACCAATGATACTTTTTTATGTTTTAGCATATCTATTATATCATCATAAGTAAGGGCTTGAGGCGGAGTTAATTTGTTGTATTCAATATCAAAAAGCTGAATATAAAAGTCTTCACGTTTAGTTTCTATAATAACGGCATTAATTTCTGACATTTCCTCAGGCTTAATATCTAGAATCCAAGCATCAAAAGCCGAAATACCTCCCAATAGCAAATTGGGACATGCAAGTTGGAATGTTCTGGCAGCCGATACAGAAGAACGCACCCCGGTAAAAGATCCCGGACCGACACAAACAAATACAGCTCCGATATCCGCAAACAACAAATTATTTTGCTTAAGAATATCGTTAGTTTTTACAATAAGCGCTTCGGCCTGTCCAAATTCCATTGATTCTACATATCTTGAAACCTCTTGATCGTTTTTCTTCAACAAAATTGAACAAGCTGCAGCCGTTGTATCAAAAGATAGTGTATACATTTTTCCACCAATCATTATTTTGGGGTTTAATTAAATCGTTTTATATACTAAAATCTGTAAATAAACAACCTTTTATATTTGAATAGTGATGATCGACTGGCTTTTTTTAAGTGATATGTATTATGCTGCTCCGGAACTTTGGTATGTTTTGGGGGGAATTATCGTTGTCCTTTTAGCCGTTATTGTTATTGAGTTATTACACATTTTAAGGCTCAAACAAAAAAATTACTTTCTTAATCGAGACAGAGAAAGGTATGCCGAAACTCTCTATGCCTCGAAAGACGGTTATTTTGCTTTTATTTATCCCGATCAAAAAGTCAATGATCCCAGACAATATATTGTAGAAAGGTGCTCCCGAAGACTGGCTGTTATTATGAATTTGCCAAATGGTGTTAAGTCGTCTTTTGAAGACATTTTGAAAAATTTTTATAAAGAAGATATAAAGAAAATTCAAAAATACATTCTTCTTTTGCGTGAAGACGGTGTTTCTTTTGATGATGACTTCATGATAAAAACAGCAAACAAATGCTTTCATTTGGCTGGCAGTAGGATTAACGGAATCGACGGCAACGTATATTGTGATATGGTTTGGTTTAGGGACGTTAGTTTTGAAGCCAACAAAATTTCATCTTTGGAAAAAGCGAAAAACAATGCCGAAACGCTGCGTTCGCAACTTCAGGATATGGTGGACAATTTGCCATTTCCAGCTTGGATACGAGATAACAAGTTTAAGATAATAAATTGCAACAAAAAATATTTGGAATATTGTAATCTTTGTTCTAAAGACGATGTAATCAAAAAAGGAGTAGAAATTATTGCCGCAAACGGAGAAAATGTAGCCTTACAATTAGCAAAATCAGCTATCACATCGAATCGGCAAAAAAAATCTATTGCAAACATAATCCGAAACGGTGAGCGTTTGGCTATGGAAATTATCGAAACACCTTTTCATGCCGAAAATTGCTTAGATAAGATTTATACTGTCGGATCCATGGTTGACATCAGCAAGCTTGATGATTTGAAAAGAAATTTGAAAATACACCAAAACGCACAACTTGAAATCTTAGGAACATTGGGCACTGCTTTTGCTGTTTTTGACCAAGACCTTAAACTGGCTTTTCATAATCATGCTTTTGCTTCTTTATGGAAACTTGATGATGTTTGGTTTGAAACAGAACCTTCATATGCAACTTTTTTAGATACAATAAGAGAAAAAAGATTGCTTCCAGAAGTTCCTGACTATTTGATGTTTAAGAACGAAGAACAGAAGAAGTTTTCACAGATTATAGAACCGCAAAAAGATATGTTGCACCTGCCTAACGGAAGGACTCTTAGTCGGATGCGAGCCGCTTATCCTGCCGGTGGCTTAATATTTGCCTTTGAAGACATTACTGACAGACTGGCCACAACAAGCGCCTACAACGCGCTTTTAACAAAACAGCATGAAATGCTTGAAAACCTATTTGATGCCGTATTGATTTTTGGCACTAACGGACGTTTAAGTTTTTATAACCAATCATATATAAAGCTTTGGAATGCCGATAGAAATTTTCTGCAAGAAGAACCAAGTATAGATGAGTTATTAGATTCTCAAAGATCGTTTTTTAATAAGAAAGAAGACTGGCAGACCCTGAAAAAAAATATTGCCGAGCATATGTTATCAATAACAACTAAAACTTTTGTACTGAATCGAAACAACAAAGATGATGTGCAAATTTCTTCCTGTAATTTATCTGATGGATCTCGAATGATAACTTATAAAAAATTGTAGTTTGATTGACAAACATTGTTTTATATGCCAATATGTTTGTAGAAGCATTTTGAGGAGTTTGTTTATGGCAGAAGAATCTTCTAACCCGAACATTGAGTGGAATAAAAACAAAAAAGGTTTTGGAGCAACAGAAAAAAACTCAAGAAAAACGGATCTGAAAAAAGCCCTAGAATATGAAGCTACTGCCAAAAAAGTTTTAGACACAAAAATATCCGTTAAGCCCGATCAGCTTCCTAAAGGGCTAAAAAAAATCAGAAAAAAAATTAAAGATGTTTATGACGAAGAAGATGAAGAAGAATATCTCTTTAATATGCCTCTTGATATTGATAACTCACTATATAATGCATTGAACGAAAATGAAAAAAAGCAGGTAAAGCAACAAAAAATCATTAACGACTCCAAAATGCAACAAACCGTCGGCAAAATGGAGGCAATTATGCAAGCTGATCTTATGGCTAAAAAAGCCGGGCTTGCCGGCATTAACAAAAAACTTGTTAACGAAACAACGGCCGACGCAACGCTTGTTCATAATCCCTTAGAAAAAGTCTTAAGTAAAGAACTTTCAAACAAAGTTAAAACCGGTGGCAAAGTACTATCTTCAAAAGAAACGGTTACAATGTTGCGAGGCGTTGAAAAAATTAAAAACGTTGCTTTGGCTGCTGACGAATCACAATTAAAGGCTCTTGAAAAGATGAAGGTTGAAGAGGTTATTAACGCCGGCGAAAAATCAACAGATGAAAGAGAAATTGCTAAAATGATTTTAAAAAAATCCGGTCGCAAAGACAAAAAGGATATTAATAAAATCGCAGAAAAGAGCAAACAACTGGCAAAAGAAAACCAACCGCAAAAAACAAAAACGGATAAGAAAAAAGATGTTAAAGATATAAGAAATTTGTCCGCTAAAGATATCTACAGAGATTAATTATTTTCCACCTAGTTTTATAAGCAGGCTTTTGTATGCTGTGCTGATTATCTTAAAACTTTCTTCGGCTTTTTTATTGTCGGGATTAAGATCGGGATGGTATTTTTTTACCATTTTTTTATATTGTTTTTTGAGAGATGAAACATCAACTTTATCAATATCTAATTCTAATATTTTTAAGCATTGCAGCTCGTCTTTGCTGAACCTCGCCTCTTTTATGATGGAATAATCAGGAGAATAATCATCAAAGAATTCAAAATTTCCGTTTATATCAAAACCAAAATTATATTTAACTCTTGAGCCGAAACGAAAACGCCTTTGCTTGTTTTCGATTTCTTCATCTTCTTCATATTCTATTCCATCATAATAATTCCATTTAGAGTTATATTCTTGCACATGTTTTAAGCAAAACCAATAATACTCCTTCAAAGAACGATCTTTGGGAGCTCTGTATTCACCAGCCTCTTTACACCCTTTATGATCGCAACAATGCGCCTGATGCCCATTTTGTGGAGCAAAATACTTGCTGCGATGTTTGGTTCTTTTTATCATTATTTCTCTAAATTTATTAAACAGATTTTTCAGTATACATTACTTCCGTTTTTAGAGCAATGAGATTTTTAAGCAGGTATTATTTTATAGTTTGTAATATCTTAAAACACATCTATAATGTATTGAATCATATTTACAAGAGGACAAAATGCCTGAATTACCTGAAGTAGAAACAATAAAAACTGCTCTTGAAAAATCGTTAGGAAAATGCCGAATCGAAAGCATTAACATAAATAATTATAGACTGAGAGAAGAAGTGCCTTGCGATATAGCTGACGTTATTACCGGAGCTCAAATACTAAAGTATCAACGTAGAGCAAAATACATTATCATTTCGCTAAATAACAAATATAGTCTTATTTGGCATATGGGAATGAGCGGAAAAATATCAATAACCGAATCCAAAAACAGATATGATAAACATGACCATATTATCATCAAAACATCAAAAGGATATATAACATATAATGACCCTAGAAGATTTGGATTGTTTACATATTGTAAAACAAATGATTTGGATAAATTTCATTTGTTTTGCAATATAGGAATCGAGCCTTTTGACGAAAAATTCAGTGCTGAGTACCTATATAGCAAAATCAGAAAAAAAGCATCTCCGATAAAAATTGTTATAATGGACCAATCTATAGTGGTTGGAATCGGAAATATTTATGCTTCAGAAGCATTGTTTGGTGCAAAAATATCCCCATTCAGACCGGCAAACAAGGTTACTCTTGCCGAGTGTGAAAAGCTGGTTTACAATGTCCAAAGTGTTTTGAAAAAAGCTATTGCTGCCGGCGGATCAACTTTAAGAGATTATGAAAAACCGGACGGAGGTTTGGGATATTTTCAAAACCAACATTGCGTTTATCAAAAAACCGGACAACGATGCCCTGATTGCACTTGTGATCTAGAAAAAACAAAAGGAATCCAAAAAGCAACAATGGGCGGAAGATCTACTTTCTATTGTCCGCATAAACAAAAATAGGAAACAAGATGAAAATATTTGCTTTTATTTTATCTTTTGCGCTTGTTTGCTCTTCTGCTTGGGCTACATTTATTGATGGTCTTGAAGATGTGCCAATTATGGAAGGTTTGGTACAAATACAAAATGATAATATATCCTTCGGTAATGAAGAAAGTCGATTGGTTCAAGCCGTGTTATCAGGCAAGAACTTTTCTTTTGCAGAAGTAGAGAAATTTTATCAAAAAACTCTACCGCAAATGGGCTGGATTTATCAAGGAAAACGAGAAAACACAATTATATTTGAAAGAGAAGGAGAAATAATGGAAATAAAAAACGAAAATGCATCTCCTTTAAGAATCATTGTTACTGTAAAAAGCAAAATTTAAAATAGGAAAATAATATGGAAACCGAAAATAACCTTATTACCGAAACAGATGGTTGTATCGGCTTTATTACGATGAACCGACCGGAGAAAATGAATGCGGTTAATCTTTCGATGCTAAACGATATTTCATACCAAATTCAAAACTGGGAATATGATGATCAAATCAGGGTTATTATACTTAAAGGATTTGATCAATTTTTTGCAGCGGGAATCGATATTAACGAGCTAAACTATGAACTATCACAACAAAGTTTTGCTCTTAAAGCATGGCAAGATGAGTTTCTAAAAATAATCAATTGTACAAAACCTCTGATAGCCGTTGTATCCGGCTATGCATTGGGAATCGGTTGTGATTTAGCCTTGGCTTGTGACATTATTCTGGCATCAGATTCCGCACAATTCGGATATCCGGAGACAAGCATCGGAATGATTCCGTTTTTAGGAGGGTGCTCTCGACTCGTAAAATCAATCGGAAAAGCAAAAACCATGGAAGCTGTTTTAACAGGAAAAGCTATTTCAGCTGAAGAAGCAGATAGCTGTGGCATGATAAGCAGAGTTGTTGCTCTTTGCGACTTAGATAAAGAAGCTTTGCGCGTAGCAAAAAGAATCGCATCTTTGCCGAATCAAGCCATTATGCTTGCAAAAGAAACTATCAGACAAGTTGAAAACACGAATCTTCAAAACGGAATAGATTTAGAAGCCAAAAGTTGCCGATTGAGCATAAACACCGAAGAATTTAAGGATATTTTGTTTTCAATGGGACAAAAAAACGAAGGAATCTAAAGTTTTATGAAAATTGTTGTTGACTTGCAAACCAGTTAGAGTTTATAAAGCATTACATTTAAAATTTGTTTGTAACTTTTATTTAGAATGGAAGAAGAAAAATGGCCAATCATAAATCGGCAAAAAACAGAATAATCCGCAACAACAAAAGAAGCATTATTAACGGTGCTCGCAGAAGTCGCGTTCGTACTTTTATTAAGAAAACCGAAGCTGCTATTTTGAGCGGAAACAAAGAGCAAGCTGCTGCTGCATTCAAAATTGCAGAATCTGAATTGATGCGTGCCGTTCGCAAAGGTGTTTTCAAAATGAACACTGCTGCTCGCACAACATCTCGCTTGTCTAAGAAAGTTAAAGCTCTTTAATTTTATTTAGAGCCAAACACTTGTAAAGCACAGACCCGCCTGTTTATACAGGCTTTTGGGGTCTGTGCTTTTTGCTTTATAAACCGCCGAATCTACGCGACTCTGCAAAGAATCTATGTCAAGAAATTTAATTGCAATGTTCGGTGAATGTTCTGTTGTTTTTGTGTTGTAATTCGAAAAAATAATCTATAAGATCCGAATCACTTTTTAAGAGTTTGTTAAGATGCACTGTTGAAAAAAATTTTTTCAAAAGACTCTAACAAATAAATAAAAATGACGAATCTGCTTATTCAGATAAGTCGCAAGTATCGGGCTTTGCTCTTAAATAAATAATGGGGATTGTTTAAGATATAAAGAGCGAAGCCCTCCTACAAAGAAAGAATTGTCTTTGGCAAAACAAAACTTATTAAACAAAGGTATCTTGTTTTTTAAGATAGGGTTTGGTTTGCCTTTAGATAAATATTTGCGTCAAACTGATCGGCATAGGGTTTTTAATTTTTGATTTAATTGGGGAGTTACAATGGCTGAAGAAGCAATAAACACAGATTCTTCCGTTCAGGATCAATGGGGACAAATTTGCAATCAACTAAAATCAGAAGTTGGCGATACGGCCTTTGAAAGTTGGTTGAAGCCTCTTAGTTTAGGATCTTTTTCTGAAGGTGTTATGAATATATGTGTACCTACACGTTTTATGAGAAATTGGGTTATAACTCACTATAGCGATCGAATCCACAAAATTTGGGAAAAGAAAAATCCGGAAATCAAAAATATTAATTTCGTAGTACAGACTGTTAACGAAGAAACAAACAGCCTCTATAACCCAACATGCCGCTCTTTGTTAAAGAAAATATCCTCTTCTCCGGCACCACAAAACATATATCAATCCGGAGCAAACTCGGTTTTTGCCAACACCAATGAAACAACCATGAACGACTCTTTGTCTGTTCCTCTTAACCCTCAGTATACTTTCGATAATTTTGTTGTCGGTAAAACAAACGAATTTGCTTATGCTGCAGCTCGTAAAGTTGCAGAGTCAAGAAACATATCTTTTAACCCTCTCTTTTTATATTCGGGTGTCGGACTTGGAAAGACCCATTTAATGCATGCTATCGCATGGCATATTAAACAGCAAGATCCCAGTCGTAATATCGTGTATCTGTCTGCAGAAAAATTCATGTATAAATTTGTTAGAGCTTTGCGCTATAAAGACACAACAGCTTTTAAAGAACAGTTCCGCTCAGTTGACGTTTTGATGGTAGACGATGTTCAATTTATGGGAGGTAAAGACACCACTCAAGAAGAATTTTTCTACACATTCAATTCTCTTATTGAGGAAGGTCGCCAAATCATTATTTCCGCAGATAAATCTCCCGCTGATTTGGAAGGAATAGAGGCTCGTCTTAAATCTCGTTTAGGATGCGGATTGGTTGCAGATATCCACCCTACAGATTTTGATTTAAGAATCGGAATTTTGAACAACAAAGCAAAACAACTCGGTGTTGAACTTCCAATTAAAGTTGCTGAATTTTTAGCTCAAAAAATAACCTCAAATATAAGAGAACTTGAAGGTGCTTTACGTCGTGTAATTGCTCATTCTCAACTGCTATCCGATAAAGAAATAACTTTAGATATGACGCAAGATGTGTTAAAAGACATGCTTCGCTCTTTTGATAAGAGAACCACTATCGATGAAATCCAAAAGAAAGTAGCTGAACACTTCAATATTTCCGTTAAAGAAATGCAATCTTCTCGCAGAGCAAGAAATGTAGCTCGACCACGTCAAATTGCAATGTATTTAGCCAAACAATTGACTTCTCGCTCTCTACCAGAAATCGGACGGAAATTTGATAGAGATCACACAACTGTTATGCATGCCGTGCGCAAAGTAGAAGAATTGATTGTTGAAGATATTTCTTTGGCCGAAAGCATTGAAACTCTGAGAAGATCTCTAGATGCATAACATCTGCTAAACGCACTAAAAAAACCGCACAAAACTGTGCGGTTTTCTTTTGCAAAAAGTTGTTGAATATTTATCTTTTATCTTCTGATTTTGATTGTTTGTGCTAGAATGTGGTTAATGATAAACACAACTATTTATGGATCCAAAAAAATGAAATTTGTAATTGAACGCGCAATTCTTCTTAAGACTTTGAGCCACGTACAGAGTATTGTAGAAAAAAGAAACACAATCCCTGTTCTTTCTAATGTCAGAATCGAAGCTTTAGGCGATGGAATAAGTTTTAAAGCAACTGATATGGACACCGAAATTACAGAAATTGTTGATGCAAAAATTTTAGAAACAGGAGCAACAACCGCTCCTGCTCATATGCTATATGATATTGTTCGTAAGCTTTCTGACGGCTCACAAGTTGAACTCACATATCCGGATGAAAAAGGTCAGCTCACTATCTCTTCAGCCAGATCAAAGTTTTCTCTTTCTACTATCGGCGTAGAAGATTTTCCGGTGATATCCGGCGACAAACTTCCGACAAGTTTTGTGATGGCAAAAGACGAGCTTAAAGATGTGATTGATCGCACTCAATTTGCTGTATCTACTGAAGAAACAAGATATTATCTCAATGGTCTATATGTTCATGCAAAAAAAGAAGGAGCTAACAACGTATTAAGAATCGTTGCTACAGACGGGCATCGTCTTGCTTGTGTAGAATCTCCACTACCGCAAGGTGCGGAAGACCTAAAAGGTGTAATTATTCCACGCAAAACCGTTGCTGAAATCAGAAAACTTCTTGATGATAATTCTGTGGAAAATGTAACGGTAGAAATATCAGAAAATAAAGTTCGCTTTAATTTGGCAGATATTACTTTAACTTCTAAATTAATTGACGGGACCTATCCTGACTATGAAAGAGTTATCCCGACAGACAATGATAAAACTCTTGAGCTCAATGTGAAAGAATTGGCTTCTGCTGTTGATCGTGTATCTGTTGTAGCAGAAAGAACCAGAGCTATTAAGATGATTACCCATCCAAGCAAAGTAACTATTATGACATCAAGCCCTGATTTAGGAAACGCTTCTGAAGATTTAGATGCAAAATATGATCACGAATCGTTAGAAATAGGATATAATTTCCGCTATCTATTAGATATCTTGGCTGAAATAAAAGGCGAAACTGTGCGCATATCCTTCGCTGATGGCTCTTCTCCTTCAGTTATCCATGACACTAGCGATGCCAGTGCAATTTATGTATTGATGCCGATGCGAGTTTAAATGAGTAATTTGGCTTATAACTTATATCAAATTAACAGCGAAAAGTCAGGCGTTTCTCGCCTGACTTTAACTGATTTTAGAAATTATCAATTTTTACGAATAAATGTAGAGTCTGATATAGTTGTAATTCATGGTGAAAACGGAACCGGAAAAACCAATATTTTGGAAGCAATTTCTTTTCTTTCCCCGGGAAAAGGTCTTAGGGGGGCGCGTCTTGCTGATATTAAGAGGATTGTAGTACCGGAAAATGATGAATACAAACCAGAAATGATTTCTCCTTTTAATTGGGCTATTGCAGCAGAGACTTTTCAGGGAAATGATACTTATTCTATTGGTACAGCTGTTGAGAACAGTTTTCGAGAATCCATTGAAGAAGATGATGAGCATAAGTTATATGAAAGGCGAGTTGTAAAAATTAATGGAAACAAAGTATCCTCTCAAGCAGAACTGGGAAAATATTTATCAACAATTTGGCTTACACCCCAAATGGACAGACTTTTTCGCGGAGGAAGCCAACCAAGAAAAAATTTTTTAGATCGACTGGTCTTTGCTTTTGATATGGAACACGCAAAAAGAATTATTAACTTTGAGCAC
Organism: Alphaproteobacteria bacterium; assembly: GCA_015062285.1. GTDB lineage: Bacteria > Pseudomonadota > Alphaproteobacteria > RF32 > CAG-239 > CAZU01. The sequence continues at coordinate 125,871 of SUUY01000004.1, forward strand.
TATTATAAAGAATGGTACAAGTTACTAAAAGAAGGCCGAAACGATAATGCTTGGTTAGCAAGTCTTGAAGAAAACATGGCAGGTGTCGGAGTAGCCATTGCAGCCGCCAGAAGAGAGCAAATTGCAAGACTAAACACTTTTATTGAAAACGAACCGGATGACGTGTTTCCCTGTGTGCGTCTCGAACTTGATGGTACAATAGAAAAAATGCTTGATACGATGCCTGCGGTAGAGGTTGAAGATAGGTACCGTCGATTATTAGCAACTCAAAGAAAACGAATCCAATATAATGAAACTGTAGATGGGGTTAATCGAACAGATTTTAAAGTTTTCTATCGTAAGAAAAAAATGCCGGCAGAGCTTTGTTCCACGGGCGAACAAAAATCCTTACTCATCAGCATTATACTCGCTCAAACTAAATGTCAGATATTACATAGAGGATTTACTCCCATCCTCCTTCTTGATGAAATTGCAACTCATTTAGATGACAGTAAAAGAGAGGCGCTGATTGAAAAGATAAAAGAACTTGGAGCGCAAGCATGGATTACAACAACTAATCCTGAACTGTTTTCGTCTCTTAAAGGTTATGCTCAATTCCTAAAAATCGGGTAAAAAAAACAGTTTCTTTTAGCACGATAACTCAACGACAACAGGAACATGATCTGACGGTCGATTGGATAGCCTCATTTCTTTTATAACGTAGGCATCAACAACTTGGCTTTGTAAATTGGGAGTTACCCATATATGATCCAAACGTCTTCCTTTATCGTTTGATTGCCAGTTTGGATTACGATAGCTCCACCAAGAATATATTTTTTGTGGTTCCGGATATATTTTGCGAACAACGTCAATAAAGTCCAAAGAATTATAGAGGCGGTTTATTCTTTCAACTTCTATGGGCGTATGTGATACAGTTTTTAGCAGCTGCTTATGACCCCAAACATCGTTTTCCAAAGGAGCAACATTAAAATCACCGCAAATAATCATTTTTTTATCTTGCCACTTAGTTTTATGTTGCTCAAAATACTCCGCAACATCATCAATAAAGCAAAGCTTATGGGCAAATGATATGTTTTCTATCGGGTCAGGAATATCACCACCGGCGGGAACATAAATATTATTAATTTCAACATTATCTAGAATTGTGGCTTTAATGTGGCGTGCGTCGTGCTTCCCCAGCCAATCTTTTTGCTCTATTTTTTGTAATGGAGTTTTTGATAATATGGCAACGCCATTGTATCCGGCTTGACCGTACAAAGCTATATGTTCAAATCCTATATTTCTAATTTCTCCAAAGGGGAAATCTTCTTCCTTTGCTTTTACTTCTTGAAGGCAAATAACGTCAGGAGAAACGAGGCTACAAAACAACTTTAATTGTTCTAAGCGAATACGAATCGAATTTACATTCCATGTTGCCAGCTTAATTTTAGGCATTGCTATCTTTTCTTTTTATAAGATCTTGGAGATGATTTCTTTTCCTTAAATTTGAATATCTTATCATCAAGAGGAAGATCTTTTTGAGCGTCATATAATGAAACCGAAACCTCGACACTTTGAGGGTCAATAATTTTCCACTGCTTTAACTCCATGGGATTGTTAGAAAAAACCAGAGTTATAGGTCCTAAATTTCCTTTTTGAGCATAGTCCAATGTTATTGAGGTTGATCCGCTATCCTGATAAAAATCCAAAATTTTAATGTTTTTGCCATCAATTTTTATATCATTTCCAAGAATCAGGCTTGCCGGTATATCGTCATAATCAATATGAGAAACCTGATCTAGCTCTGTATCGTTATAAACTATAAAATTTCCGTCTCCGGCAATCAAAACGTTTACCGGATCGGCGTATTCCATACGAATTTTATTTGGCTTTTTGATAAACAAACGCCCTTCAGCTGTAGCTCCGTTACTGGCCATTTGCACAAATGTTGCCTGAAGACTTTTTAGATTATTGAGATATGTTTCTATTTTTTTGATGTTTTCCGCGCTTTGAGCATGGGCACTATGGCAAAACAAGGTAAACAATATTGCTAAAAACAATCTTTCCATTTTTTAGAATTCCCTATCTTATTAATCAGGGCATATTATATAATCAATAATTATAATTAGTAAATATAAAGAATCCCTCTTGTCAGCAAAATATAAAACAAGAGGGATTTTTTTTAATAACTTGAATTGCAACCACAACCGCAACCGCCAGACGAGGTTGTTTTACTGTCTTTTTCTTTTGAAGTGTTTGCAGATTTTGTACTCTGAGAATTTTCAGAAGCTGCCATTTTTGATGGCTTGTCTCTCATATCTTTACATGACATAATTTTTCTCCTTATATTAAACAACGTGCAAACTATGATGTAAGACAAATTTACAATAAAACAACACACCCTAGCCTAAAGATAGTTAATGGCCGCAATTCCTACTTTTAAAAATTCCATTTTCAAAACCTTGAATCTTAGAATCAGAATCGGCCATATCCAATCGTTTTAGAGCAAGTGCCGCATACTCCTTTTCTTGTTCTATACCAATGAATTTGCGGTTTAGTTTTTTTGCAACTACTGCTGTGGTTCCGGATCCCAAAAACGGATCAAAGACAATGTCTCCTTCATTGCTTGATGCTAGTATCAACTTAGCAATTAGCTTTTCCGGTTTTTGTGTCGGGTGATTAGTATTTTCCGGCATAGACCAAAAAGGTATCGATATATCGGTCCATATATTGGAAGGATATGTTAAACGATATTTTTGACCTTCTGTTTCTTTCCAGTCTTTAGGCTTTCCTTTTTTATCTCTATATGGCGCCAACACCGTGCGTTGAATTTTTACGGCATCAAGGTTAAACGTGTATTCCTTACCCTTGGTAAAAAACCAAATATCTTCCAAACAATTTTTCCAGTTGTTAAGAGCTCCCCTGCCCTTTTCTCTTTCCCAAGAGATTCTGTTTTGTAATATAAAATATTTTCCTGCAACTTCAGGAACAAACAAAGATGTTTTCCAATCAGAACAGATATATATGCTGGCATTTTCTTTTAATAATCTGACAGTTTTTTGAAGCCATGCATCTAGCCATTTTATGTAGTCATCGGCCTCCATTGCCTTAAAAATATTTTTCCCGAAATTTTTTGTAAGATTATAAGGAGGATCTACAACCATCAAATCAATACAATTATCGGGCATATAATTCATTGCCTTAAAACAATCTTGGCATATTACCTGATTTTCTAATTCAGGTAGGGCTGTCGGTTCTTTTAGTTTTATTGATTGAGATACATATAAAGCCGCCTCAATACGAGACAGCTCTATGGTTTTGTTGCGAGGAGCTTTGTTCTTGCTTTTGGGCAATCTATTCTTCTCCAAATTTGTTATTAAGCAACTCTTCAATAGCGCACATTGCTTTTTCGCTATCTTTTCCGGAGCATGTGACTTTGACCGTTGCTCCCTTGGATGCTGCCAACATCATTAGCCCCATTATTGAGCAACCGCTTACGGTTTGTCCAATTCTCTCGACCTCAACTTCAGCATCGAATGGTTCAATTGTTTTTACGAATGCGGCTGCAGCTCTGGCATGCAAACCCTTTTTGTTTTTTATTTCCAATTCTTTGATTAATTTGTCGCTCATGGTCTATAGTCCTAACAACTGGGAAGCTATGTTAATATATTTTTTTCCTGCCTCTTGAGCCCCTTCAACTGTGCCTTTAAGATCTTTTTCTTTACGAAGTTTTGCTATCTTAATAAGCATGGGTAAATTTACACCAGCAATAATTTCTACCTTGGCTCTATCCATTATGGAAATAGCTAAATTTGAGGGAGTACCCCCAAACATATCGGTTAGAACAACAACTCCTTTTCCGGAATTAACGCTTTCTACTTTTTGTAAAATTTCGGCTCTCCTAACCTCCATATCATCTTCCGGACCGATGCATACTGTTGCAACATTTTGCTGTTGTCCTACAACATGTTGCATAGCAGAGACAAATTCATTTGCCAGATTGCCATGAGTTACAAGCACTAATCCTATCATTGCTACTCCTTATTATTTTTCTGAACCGTTAGACCAAACCTTGACGGCACCAAATTCTTTGATCAGCTCATCTCTTGTTTTTACTTTTACGATTTCATCTGCTCTAGTTGATTTTCCCTCAAAAACAATTTCTTCAACATTTTCTACCGGAACGCCGTATGTTCTTTCTACCATTTTGCCCTTGAGCTCAACAATCAAAACAAATTCTGACTCAGCCAAAGGAGCTACGGTCTCTTTGTTGATATTATCTAGCCTGACAGCCAAGCGAGCATCTCTTTTTAAAAGAGCTGTATGTTTACCGTCAAATTCTAAAACCGGTTCAACCGGTGTTCCTTCCCTGGCGTCAATAAAAATCGCCAACTCGCCATACTTGTTTTCTATAATTTCGTAAAAATCCTGTTTTTCGATCAGAGTGTAGTATTGTGTTTCCATTGTATTTCCTTGATTGTTGCAAAAATAATGTTACTATGGTATAACATTATTACAAAAGTGTCAATTTAGTGTTAAAAAGAAACAGCTTTATGGAAAAAAACGCATTCAAATTTATTTGGCATTATACAAAAATTTTCAAGACAGCACTTATTGCTATGCTTATATTATTAATTATCGGGCAAATTTGCAGACAATTTACGCCTTACTACTTAGCAAAAATATATGAAACAATATCCGGGTTTGCCAGCATTCCATCCGCATGGCACGATTTGCTTTCTTTTATATTTTTGGCATTTTTAACTCAATTGTTAGGAACAACCGTTCCAAATAGCGGATTTATTATAAGCGCCAAAATAACGCCAAAAATAAGAACTCTTGTGATTAGAGATGTGTTTGATTTTGTAAACAAGCATTCCATAGCTTTTTTTTCACATGAAATGGCAGGAAATATATCTAATAAGGTGCAACAGCTACAAAGCGGTGTCACAGAGCTGTTTCATCATAGCTTAGATAGTGTTTGGAGCGTTTGCTATGCAATGATAGGCGTAATCATATTAAGTTCTGTAAGCTTGTGGCTAACGCCAGTATTTGTATTGTGGGCCATATCAATAATATCTTTAGGTCTGCTATTGGGAAAAAAACTTCATAAACTATCTAAAGATTCCAGCACAAAACAAAGCATAGCAAACGGAATGATTGTGGACTCTTTGGCTAATTATTCCGAAATTAAAAGCTTTGCTAATTTTAAATATGAAAGGCTTAACCTATTAAAAGCTCTCAGAATTTTGCGCAAATCAGAAAGCAAAGAGGAAATTGGTCGAGCCTTTATTATTTTCATTCAGCATTTAGCTGTTGTTATTTCATTTATGTTGTTTTTGCTATATACGGCTTGGTTGTTTAAGAATGCTATTTTGACATCTACTGATTTTATTTTTGTAAATGGTCTGTTTTATACAATGTCGGGAGTGGTTTTTAATATCACCTATGGTTATAACCAACTTTCAAGGGTTTTGGGCAGAATCAATTCTGCTTTAGAAACATTGGCTGTAGATCCCGAGATTGTCGACCTACCAAAAGCAGAAAAACTAAAAATAAAAAAAGCAGAAATTTCTTTTTGCGGTGTTGAGTTTTCTTATAAGAATAATCGAAAAATTTTTTCCAACCTGAATGTAACTATAAAAGCAGGAGAAAAGATAGGTTTGGTTGGCGCCAGTGGAGCAGGTAAATCCACTTTTATAAAGCTGTTGGCAAGGTATTTTGATGTGAAAAACGGCTGCATAAAAATCAACGGAAAAGATATTCGTAATATTACACAAGAATCTTTACATAAGCATATTGCAACAATACCTCAAGATGTATGCTTGTTTAATCGTAGTTTGAAAGACAATATTCGTTACGGGAAAACTAATGCATCGGACAAAGAAATTGTCGCCGCTGCCAAAACAGCTTCTGCTCATAATTTTATTAAAAATTTAGCATCCGGTTATGACACAAAAGTTGGAGATAGAGGTGTGGTTTTATCTGGCGGAGAACGCCAACGTATAGCCATTGCACGAGCTGTACTGAAGAATGCGCCAATATTAATTTTTGATGAAGCAACATCTTCTCTTGATACCGAAAACGAAAAGCATATTCAAGAATCTTTATCAAAGCTTATGAAGGGAAAAACAGTGATAGCTGTTGCCCACCGCCTCTCAACACTTAAAGAGATGGATAGAATTTTGGTCTTTGATAAAGGAAAGATTATTGAAGAAGGAAACCATGAGAGCCTTTTAAGAAAACAAGGAAAATATGCTAAGCTTTTTAAAATGCAATCAGGAGGATTCTTAAAATAACATGGAAACTCTTGAATTTAATGAAGATGAATTTGAACAAAATCTGCTGCATACAATAGAGACAGCTTTAGAAAATGCTGAGTTGTTTGGCGCTTCTGATGAAGAAAAAGAACAGATAAAAAAGCATATTGTAAAAACTTACAGTCTTAATTTTTTAGAACAAATTAGAGAATATCTTGAAAATCTAACAAACAGAAGTGTTGCTGTTTTATTGTTGATGCTTATCAGTTTGGGTGTAGAATTTGAAGACGAAGAAGAAATACTCTTTTGGATAAATAAACTTGAAAGGTTGGCATTAGATCGTTTAGATATATATACCTTACCTGGAGCTTCACGATTTGTAAATGATGAGAAACGAAGTGGTTTGCTTGCCATTATTTCTGTTTTGCAAAAAAAGAATCCGGAAAAATCAAGCTTTTTCAAACAAATCGAGTTAGCGCTTGTGGGTTCCCAATCAAATGTTTCAAATGATAATAAAAACACAGAATCTTTTGCTTTTTTGCAACAAAAACTATCAGCATCAGGTGTTGAAGTTGGTGGACGATATTGGAACCATGTTATAAATGAATACAACATGTCTCTTGATAAAAATGAATTTGTAAATAAGTGGACGCCAAATACAAGTGATATAAAAAAAATAAATGCGCTCCGTGGCTTAGAACTTGATTATCAAGCAAATTTAATGCTTAAAGAAAAACAAAGAATCGCAAAAGACAGTCAAAACACCGAAAGTTATGAAAAAAGTAGTTTGAAACAAGAAAATAATAAAGTTAAGGAAAATGAACTAACAAAACAAAAAAACAAAAAGCTAATAGAAAAAGAAATATCCAACAAAAAAAATCGCAAAGTAATTGAAAAAACTGCAGAAAAAAAAGGAAAGCAACTTGATATTAAAGATATTCAAAAGATGAAAATAAAAGTTGCAGCAAGCAAAGGAAAATAGTTTAGTCTTATATTTTGAGTTGATAACCTCCATCAGCAGTCAAAATAAGCTGAGCTTCCGGATCATCGTGTTCGACTTTTTGACGCAGGCGATAAATATGGGTTTCTATGGTATGCGTACTTACATCGGGAGAATACCCCCAAACCTCTTGTAGCAACTCATTTTTACTAATAAGGCGATCTTTGTTTTTATACAAATATTTTAGAATCGAAATCTCTTTTTCTGTCAGTTTTATTTCTTCGTTGTTTCTTTTGTTTACAATATCTTTGCTGATAGGACGAACAACATATTTGTTAAAAGATAAAAAACCATCCTTACTATTTTCAAAAATATTTATACAAGATTTAAGTTCATCTAATAAAAAACTCAGCTTTATCGGTTTCGAAATAATTTTGGTTGCTCGTACAGATGTGTTTTCTGAATCTGAACTCAGAAAAAACAGTGGTCCCTTATGTTTTATCTTGTTTAAAGCGAAAGTATCTTCATCAACAATTATAATATCTGCTTTTTCGGAATCTTCTTTATTTAAAATGATATAATCTTTTGCATAATATTGTATCTGTTCTGCGAGATCTGCAGCGAAAGCATCGTTTTGAGAAAGTAGTAAAATATTTGGCATTTTTCATCCTTAAAAATTTAGCCCAAAACCAGTAACAAAAGCCCAGCCTTGATTATTATTATCGACATCTGAATTATACCCCTCAAAATCAACATGAGCAACAGCGAAATACAAATCCACATAGCGATTAACTTGATACTGATTAGAAAATATCCAAATCTTGTCTTGGTTGGAATAATGTTCGGATTTACTTTCAAAATATGACAAAGATGCTTGGTAAGGACCAAACTTATAACCGGCCCCGATATCCCAAGCGTATCCTTCTCGATAGGTGTCAAACATATATGGTAAATAATGGCTTGACGAGTGTTTTCTATCTTCTCCGTCGATATATGTTTTTCGCCAACCTCCGCCAAGGCTCCAATTACCATATTCAAACAACAATGATGCCGAAAATTCATTATCAATATTTTGGAAACGAGCAAAACCTAATGAGGCACTAACGTTAAACCCATAAAATTCTTGAGTGCTATACAGGGAAGCAATGTATCCTTCTTGATTTGCATATGGGGCATGCTTGTTTATCAGCCCCCTGCGATTGTAACTATCAGGAACAAAAGAAAAGCCAACAGCTGTTCCATATACTTCCGGAGTTATATAGCTTATTTTGGGAGCAACTCCATCGGTGTTGATGTATGTTGCATTTAAGGTGGCAAATTTAGTTTGATGAGAGTTTCTTTTCCAATTTGGGTTTACAATAAAATCAACAACATCGTTTCCTGATTTTAAAGCACCGATAGCAGGTGCCCCTTGATGAAATTGTGACGCAACATTGAATGTTTGTCCCAGCATCAATTGGCCATATGGAGTATCTAAAATACCGTATACTTCTTCTCCCCAACTTCCTTGATTATAATCTTTAAGCTCTCTATCTATTCCACCCATTATGTCGGCATAAATACCCAAACTATATTTTTCAGAATCTGAAATATAATTTGCTGATAGGTTTATTTCACCATATCCTATTCCGTGATTATTATCATTTTGTTTTTCAAAACGTTTGCTAACATCTGTGTAGCCATATAAGGCTTTTGTACTTCCACTAGCATCAAATTCCCACTCTCCGGCAAAAACCGAGAATGGCATAATCAGTGTAAATAAAGTCAAAGGAAGTATTTTCATTTTCTTTCCATATAACAACATTTGCAAAGAGTTTAAGTGTTTTTGAACTGTTTAGTCAATATATTTTATATTAATGATCATTCAAGTAACCCCTCGTAATTTTATTTACGAGGGGTTTGCTTGTTTAGATATCCAAGTTAACTACATTTAAGGCATTCTCTTGAATAAACTCTTTTCGAGGTTCTACAACATCACCCATGAGTGTTGCAAAAGTTTCATCAGCTTCTTCCATGCGGTCTATTTTTACCTGCAATAAAGATCTTGCTTCCGGATCAAGAGTTGTTTCCCAAAGTTGTTCCGGATTCATTTCTCCCAATCCTTTATAGCGTTGGATAGAAATACCTTTTTTGCCGGCAGCGATAATAGCATCAACAAATGTTACCGGACCGGTAATTTTCTTTTCTAATCCTTGCTTAGAAACAAGCAATGCCGATGTTGTAAAGTTTTCACGCAAAACATCACTCATAGAGTTTAGAATCGGTGCTTCTTGACTGTCTAAAATATTAGATCCGACAACATGCTTTTCGGTAACACCTCGTAATGTACGAGAAAACACCAGTGCGCCATTTGCATCTATCTCGGCTTTCCAGCCACGATCATATTCCGCTTCTTGATCATCTAGACGAGCAACAAGTTTAGACAATTCTGTTTCTAAACGACTTTTATCGTTAACAACTTCTTGGTTAAACAATCCACAGATAGCCATCTGCTCAATGACTTTTTCCGGAACATTTTTGCTTAATGTCGCTATCAAACTGCGAGCTTTGCGATTTTTTTCAACCAAATCTATAAGATCTTGTCCTACAATCTGTTCTCCGTTTGCAAGTATTAATGTGGCATCATCGCAGCCCCCTCTAACCAAGTAATCATCCATTTCTCTTTCGTTTTTGATATAGAGAATCGAATTTCCTTTCTTTACTTTATAGAGTGGAGGTTGTGCAATATAGACATATCCTCGTTCAATAAGCTCAGGCATTTGACGGTAGAAGAATGTCAGCAACAATGTTCTGATATGACTTCCGTCCACATCGGCATCGGCCATGATAATGATTTTGTGATAACGGCACTTATCAGCATTAAAATCATCTCGACCAATACCGGTACCGAGAGCAGTAATAATTGTGCCAATTTCTGCAGAATTAAGCATCTTATCAAAACGAGCTCTTTCAACATTCAAAATTTTTCCACGAAGAGGCATAATTGCTTGATTGCGACGGTGACGCCCTTGTTTAGCAGAACCGCCGGCGGAATCTCCCTCGACAATAAATACTTCTGACAAAGCAGGATCTTTCTCTTGGCAATCAGCCAATTTTCCAGGGAGAGACGCAACATCAAGAACTCCCTTACGACGAGTTAATTCTCTGGCTTTGCGAGCAGCTTCACGAGCTGTGGCAGCTTCAACAATCTTACCGACAATAATTTTTGCTTCTGCCGGATGCTCATCTAACCATTCTTTAAGTTTATCACCAACGACGCCTTCAACAACGGGTCGAACTTCTGAAGAAACGAGTTTATCTTTGGTTTGAGAAGAAAACTTCGGATCCGGAACTTTAACAGAAAGAACACAGCTTAAGCCCTCTCGCATATCATCACCGGAAAGCTCAACTTTTTCTTTTTTCAAAAGACCATTTTCCAAAATGTAGTTGTTTATACTGCGAGTTAACGCTCCTCTAAAACCTGCCAAGTGAGTTCCGCCGTCTTTTTGAGGAATGTTATTGGTAAAGCACAACATACTTTCGTTGTAAGCATTAGTCCACTGCAAAGCACATTCAACCGTAATATCATTCTTTTCGCCAGAAAAAGATATAACTTCTTCATGCAAAGGAGACTTTGATTTATTTATGTGGTTTACAAAGGCTTTTAACCCTCCTTCGTAGTGAAACTCCACTTCTCGCGGTTCTGCGCCACGATTATCTATCAACTTCAAATACACACCGGAATTTAAGAATGCCTTTTCACGAATTGCACGCTCCAAAGTATCAAAATTAAATTCTGTCATGGTAAAGGTTTCCGGAGAAGGCAAGAACGTCACCTCTGTACCATGGCGATTTGGAGCGTCTCCAACAACTTTCAAATGTTCGGTTACGTTTCCGTGAGAAAAAGTAACAAGATGTTCTTTTCCCTCTCGCCAAATACGAAGATTTAACCATACCGACAAAGCATTAACAACAGAAACACCAACGCCATGCAATCCACCGGATACTTTATATGAGTTGTTATCAAACTTACCGCCGGAGTGGAGTTCTGTCATAATAACTTCTGCAGCAGACACACCTTCTTCTTTGTGCATTCCAACCGGAATTCCACGACCATTATCACGAATAGTCGCCGAACCGTCTGGGTTTAAGATAACCTCTGTTTTATCACAATAACCAGCTAAGGCTTCATCAATTGCATTGTCTAAAACCTCATAAATCATGTGATGTAAACCAGAACCGTCATCAGTGTCACCAATGTACATTCCGGGACGTTTACGAACAGCATCAAGCCCTTTCAAAACTTTAATAGAATCGGCTCCATATGATTTTTCTTCGTTACTAATTTCTTCTGCAGTATTTTCAGAACTCATATCTTGTTTTTCCTTATATTTTTAGCAAATTTATTACAGAAAAACATACAACAATTTCTAAAATTAACCAAGCAAAAAACTATATTTTTCCAAGCTTTTGTGCATAAAAATCATATATTTTAGTGAGCCTCTGTCCAGTTGGCTCCAACACCAACCTCTGCCACAAAAGGAACCTCCATATTAACAACATTTTCCATAACATTTTTGATTATTTTCGAAGCTTCTTCTACTTCTGAATCTGGAGATTCAAAAATCAACTCGTCATGAACTTGCAACAACATTTTTGTTTTTAGCCCGGCAGTTTTTATTTCTTTTTCTATCTTTATCATCGCAAGCTTGATTATATCTGCAGCTCCGCCCTGAATCGGAGCATTAATGGCTGCTCTCTCAGCGTTTGCAACGATCCGTTTGTTAGAGTCATTAATACCAAATACAGAGCATCGACGACCAAACGGTGTTTGCACAAATTCGTGCTTATGAGCAAACGCTATCGTGTCTTCCATATATTGTTTAATCTCCGGCATTTGCTTAAAATATGCGTCTATATACGCTTTTGCTTCTTTGGTTTCCACCCCTATGTTTTTAGCTAAACCATATGCGGATATCCCATAAACTATGCCAAAATTTATGGCTTTTGCTTGGCGACGCAAACCGGCATCAACTTTTTCCGGAGCAACCCCAAAAACATGTGATGCTGTTGCGGTATGAACATCTATTCCTTCCGCAAAGGCCTGCTTTAGAGCTTTAACGTCAGCTACATTAGCTAACAAACGTAGCTCCACTTGAGAATAATCTGATGATATAAGCTTGTATCCTTTTTTAGCAACAAAACAGGATCTTATTTTTCTTCCTTCTTCTGATCGAACAGGAATGTTTTGTAAGTTCGGATTAACCGAACTTAATCGTCCGGTATTAGCAACCGTTTGCAAATACGTGGTATGAATACGTGAATCTTTATCCAGCAACGCAAACAACGAATCTGTATATGTTGATTTTAGTTTACTCAATTCTCTCCATTCAAGAATTTTTTGAGCAAGCTGATTTCCCTCAGCGGCAATTTCTTCCAGTATTTCTGCTCCGGTTGCCCACGAGCCTCCTGCGGTTTTTTTGCCTTTAATACCTTGCTTGACAAACAATATCTCCCCTACTTGTTTGGGTGAAGCAAGATTAAACTCTTCTCCGGCAATTTTGTGAGCTTGAATCTCAATATTTTTCATCAAGTCTTCAAAATACCGGCTCAGTTCTTGCAAGGATTGAGCGTTTACGGCAACACCCTCTTGTTCCATTTCATATAATGTTTTTAATAATGGACGATCATAATTTTCATATATCGTTGTTTTATGTTCAATAATTAATCTGTTTTTAAAAAGCGTATGCAGACGTAAACAGTAATCTACTCTTTTGCACATGTAGTTTTGTGCTTCTTCGACATTAAGTTGGCTAAAATTAATTTTGTTTTTTCCCGTGCCAAGCAAATCTTCTTTTTTCGGTAATTTTTTTTCTAAAAATAACATAGCCAATTCTTCTATACCATGTCCATGTTCAGAGCTATCCAAATCATATGAAAGTACGGAAACATCATCGTACGGCAGGCATTCAAAATTTTTGGATACACGTCCAAAAACGTGCATAATATACTTTAAGTTGTGAGCAACTTTTAATGTAGATCGGCTCCTTAACAGCGGATATATGTTTTTTAGCAAAATATCAAACGATACACCGTTTTTTGTCTCTGCAAACAAATCCAAATTTGTACTTTTGTCCGAAAACACAGCCAAAGGAACATAGCACGCACACCCTTCAGAGCTTGCCAGAGAAACACCATAAATATTATCAAAAAAAGGATTTAGCCCATCGCTTGCAACATCTATTGCAATTTTATGCGAACTATCCACATCTTTTAACCAAGACACAAGCTCTTGTTCACTTAAAATAGTTTTATAATTTTCTTTTATGTCTTTAAATACACTGTTCAGCCCCCTATCGGCAATATCAGAACACCGCTCCGATATCCATTTTTCAACCCTTGGTTTCAGTGTCTTAAATTCATATTCTGCAATAAAATTATTTAGTTTTTCAGCGTCAGGATTTCGACAAATATATTCGTTTAAATTATGCTCAACGGGAACATCTTTTTTTAGACTGACAAGCTGTAATGATATGCGGGCATTTTCAGCATTATCAATCAACATTTGGCGTCTTTTTTCCTGCTTGATTTCAGATGCTCTTGCAAGCACATTTTCTAAAGAACCGTATTCGTTAATTAATTGTGCTGCAGTCTTCGGGCCGATACCAGGCACACCCGGAACATTGTCGGTACTATCTCCGGCAAGAGCTTGTACATCTACAACCTTATCAGGATATACGCCAAACTTTTCCTTAACATCTTCCGGAGTAAAAAATTTGTCTTTCATCGGATCATAAAATTCTACCCCAGGACGGATTAACTGCATAAGATCTTTATCGCCGGAGACAATAGTAACATCTAACCCTTGAGCAAGCGCTTTAGCAGAATATGTTGCTATTAAATCATCTGCCTCATAGCCTTCCATTTCTAAATAATTTAAATTTAAGGCATCTACAGCCTTACGTATTATTGCAAACTGAGGAATTAAATCTTCGGGAATTTCTTTGCGCGTTCCTTTGTATTCAGGATATATTTCATTACGAAAATTTTGCCGTTTGGCATCAAATAAAACTAAACAATAATCACATCCGATTTTGGTTGTTAATTTTAAGAACATATTGGTAAAACCATATACCGCATTTACCGGTGTACCATCAGGAGCTGTTAAAGGGGGCAACCCATAAAAAGCTCTGAAAATGTAACCCGAACCGTCAATAAGACAAACTCTTTTAGACATAGAAAATCTCCGCTTATAACAACACTCATAAATATAACTGCAAAAATATTCTTAGCCAACAATAAATAACGCTCTGCGGATAAATATTCTTTAACCTATTTACGCTATATTCATTGCGAAAGGATAACGAATCGTGGCTAAAAAAACTAAGAAAAAAAATCAGAAAACTTCTCGGCGCAGAAAAAACTCCAAAAGAAGCTTGTTTTGGTCTTTGTTTAAGTTGAGCCTTTTTGCTTTAGCTTTGCTGGCTTTGTATATAGGAGTTTGCTTGTTGACGCTTCCCAATATGAATGATGCCATAAATAGAACAAGACAACCTTCAACAACCATCATTGCTGACAACGGAAATGAGGTTCAAACATTTGGAACAGTATATTCCGAAGTTATACGTTCTGAAGAATTACCACAGTATTTGGTTGATGCCATTGTATACACCGAAGATAGACGGTTTTATCAACATTTTGGATTTGACATTATATCTTTTACTCGAGCTATGATTACAAATATTTTTGCCGGCAGGTATGTTCAGGGTGGAAGTACAATAACGCAACAAGTGGCAAAGAACCTGTTTTTAACATCAAAAAAAACCATCCACCGCAAAACACAAGAGCTTCTTTTAGCGTTTTGGCTAGAGCATAAATTCAGCAAAGAACAGATTTTAACTCTATACCTAAACCGAGTTTATTTAGGCTCTGGAGCATACGGTATAGAAGCGGCAAGTCACAAATATTTTCAAAAGACATCTCGTGATTTAAATCCTTTAGAAGCCGCCGTAATTGCCGGAATGTTAAAGGCACCTTCCAGATATAACCCTGTAGCAGCAAAAGAAAAAGCTTTAGAAAGAGCAGCGATTGTTCTTAAAATTATGCAAGATGCCGAATTAATCACCGAACAAAATCGAGAAACAATACTAAACATGCCGTTGGGGAAAGAAAAAAATGTAAAAGTAAAAGGTGCATCTTATTTTGCCGACTGGGCATATAGTGAAATAAATGCACATATAGGAGAGCGCGATGCCGATATTTACGCCTTGACAACATTAGATCAAGAACTACAAGAAAAAGCTTCGATAATTTTGCAAAAAGAAATAGAAAAAAATAAAGACAAAAACATTTCTCAAGGCGCAATAGTTATTATGGATTTGGACGGAAGAGTTAAAGCGATGGTAGGTGGTGTTGATTATAGCAAAAGCCAATTTAATCGGGCTGTTTCTGCTTTAAGACAACCGGGATCTGCTTTTAAGCCTTTTGTGTACTTAACCGCTTTACAAAACGGATGGAAAGAAACTGATTTAATATCTGACAATCCAATTAAAATAAAGGATTGGCAGCCGGAAAATTATGATGGAAAAAATTACGGCAATGTTTCTCTAAAACAAGCTTTGGCCAAATCGCTAAACCTAGCAACAATAAATTTATCACAGAAAATTGGCGGAAAAAACATTATAAACACAGCAAAAAAGCTTGGCATAACCACCCCTATTGAAGACACCCCCTCTTTGGCTTTGGGAACTTTTGAGGTGAGCGTGCTTGATATGGTTACGGCATATGCAACTATAGCAAACAACGGATTAGCTGTTTGGCCTTATACTATTGAAGAAATATACACCAAAGATGGCTTCCAATTATATCAAAGAAACGCCAGTGAAAAGAATCAAATTATTGATAAAGAAACAGCAAAAAACATGATTAATATGTTGGAATATGTTGTTTCTTCCGGAACAGGGAAAAACGCAAAAATACGAGGATTTGCAGCAGGTAAAACCGGCACAACTCAAGACAACAGGGATGCTTGGTTCGTTGGATTTACAAACAAACTTGTAGCAGGTGTTTGGCTCGGCAATGACGATAATTCTTCTATGCTTGGTGTCTATGGATCAGGGCTACCGGCAAAAATTTGGAAACAAATAATAGAATAAAAAAAACACCAAAATAATGCTTTTATAATAACTTTTATTATATATAATAAGACCAATTAAACAAACTGATATTGAAAGAAGATAAAAAAATGACACAAAAACCTGTTTTACTTATGATTCTAGACGGTTGGGGATATAGAGAAGAAAAGACCCAAGATAATGCTATTGAAATGGGAAACACACCAAACTGGCATAGAATGTATAAAGATAATCCTCATAGTCTTATTGAAACTTATGGTTTGGCTGTTGGGCTTCCTGAAGGACAAATGGGAAATTCCGAAGTGGGACATACAAATTTGGGTGCCGGCAGGGTTGTTATGCAAGATTTGCCTAAAATTGACTTGGCAGTAAAAGACGGATCACTTGCCCAAAATCAGACTTTGGTAAACATGATAAACACTTTGAAAAACAATGGCAAAGCTGCTCATGTTATGGGATTAATGTCTCCGGGTGGTGTACATTCTTCACAAGAGCATATTGTTGCTTTATGCAAAATATTAAATGCAAACGGAGTTAAAACATGGGTTCATGCCTTTTTGGACGGACGTGACACCCCTCCATCTTCTGCTGTTGATTATTTGGCTGAGTTTGAAAAATCTGTTTCTGATCTAAGCCATGTAAAAATAGCAACCATTGAAGGGCGTTTTTATGCTATGGATAGAGATAAACGCTGGGATCGTGTAGAACTGGCTTATGATAATATGGTATCTGCAACAGGAAAGAGATTTGCTTCTTCTGATGATGCTATTAAAGCATCATATGCCGATAAAGTTACCGATGAATTTGTAATTCCTTGTGTTGTCGGCAATTACAACGGTATGGAAGATGGCGATGCTATTCTTATGGCAAACTTTAGAGCAGATAGAGCCAGAGAAATATTATATGCACTCGCTGATGATAAATTTAGCGGTTTTGAACGCAAAAAAATTGTAAAATTCTCTGACCATGTCGGAATGACGGAATATTCAGTTGACCATAATCGTTTCATGCACACAGTGTTTCCGCCAGAGGCTCTTACCAACATCTTAGGAGAGGTTGTTGCCAACCACGGATTAACTCAATTGCGCATTGCAGAAACAGAAAAATATGCTCACGTCACTTTCTTTTTTAACGGAGGAGAAGAAAAAGAATTTGATGGAGAAGAAAGAATCCTAATTGCCAGTCCTAAAGTTGCAACGTATGACCTTAAACCGGAAATGAGCGTTTATGAAGTTACGGATAAATTGGTTGAGGCTATTGAATCGAAAAAATTTGACGTTATCATTTGCAACTATGCAAATGGCGATATGGTCGGGCATACCGGCATCATGGACGCAGCCCTAAAAGCTGTGGCTGCCGTTGACGAATGCTTAGGTAAAGTTGAAGCCGCAATTAAAAATGTGGGTGGCGTTATGATTGTTACGGCAGATCATGGAAACGCTGAAAAGATGTTAGACGAGAAGACCGGACAACCATATACTGCTCATACAGTAGGTAAAGTCCCCGCAATTTTAGTTAACGATAAAAGCGGAATTAAAGCTCTTAAAGATGGTTGTTTAGCAGATATTGCTCCGACAATGTTGGAATTGTTGAATATTGAACAACCCAAAGAAATGACCGGACATTCTTTATTGGTGAAGTAAAAATATGGAACTGCGAACTGCCTTTACACAAATTTTATCTATTGCAGCACTCTTACTGTTTGCAACAGATGACGTAAAGGCAGTTTCTTCTTCTGATTTAAAAAAAATAGAACAAAAAGTACAACAGCAAAGTATTGAACACAAAAAGCTTCAGGCACAAGAAACACAAATAATTTTGGAACTTAGTAAAATCAATCGAGAAATGATCGGAGCAGCAAAAAAAGTTCAAAACAGTGAAGAAAAATTGTCGTTAATGGAAAAACGTCTGGAACAACTTAAATCAGATTTAGCAGAGGCAGAAGAGTTTTTTTCAAAAGAAGACGATAATCTTATTAAAACTTTAGCCGCTTTGCAAAACCTTGCTCTTAAACCAACAGAGGCTTTGTTTGTTCAGCCTTTGACTCCGGTGGAAACTATTCGAAGCGCAATGCTTCTGCGAGAAACAGTACCTTACTTGGAAGAAAACGCATCAAGAATCCGAGAGGAACTGAAAATCATATCGCAAAAAAAATCATTGGTAGAAAGACAAATCAAACAAATCTCTAAACAAAAAAATATTTTAGAATCTGAACACAGCCGTATGAGAGCGCTCGCTAGCAGAAAACATAAAATGAGAAGTGCGGTGGCAATTAAAAGTGAAAAAGCAAAGCAAAACATGGAAAAACTGGCAAGCCAAGCTAATGACTTAAGAGATCTTTTGACGAGAATCGAGAATCAACGCCTAGAAAACAAACGTAAAGAAGAAAAGGCAAAGTTGTTGGCTCAAAAAAAACTTGCCGAAAAAAAGTCTGATGACTTGATAAAATATCAACCTCCTGTTATAACAGGAAAAGCAGCAGGTTTTGAACAAGCAAAAGGGTCTTTACCTATACCGGCTAGAGGTACCATTGTAATGGCTTATGGCGAACAAGTGGTGAAGGGTGTTTCGGCTAAAGGAATTACAATTAAGACCAGAAACCAAGCACAAGTTATTGCACCCTTTGACGGATCTGTAGTTTTCTCAGGGCCATTTAGAGGCTATGGAAATTTAATTATTATAGAACATGGTGACGGATATTTGTCTTTGTTAGCAGGTTTGCAAAGCATGGATGTTGAAGTCGGACAAATGCTTTTGGCAGGGGAACCTATCGGACAAATGCCGTCGGATGGCGACGCTAAACTATACTTAGAAATAAGAAAAGATAACCAACCAATAAATCCTATGGCGTGGATAAAAGTTTAACTTTATAAAACAGGAAAATATTATGAAAAAATCTTTTGTTGTAAATATATTGGCTTGCATATTGACAATACTACTATGTTCAAATGCATATGCTCAAAAAGATGTTAACACCTATGAATTGTTGGACTTGTTTGGCGAAGTCATGGAAAGAGCAAGGCTATCATATGTAGAAGAAGTTGAAGATAAAAAAATGATTGAAGCAGCTATAAACGGAATGCTTGAATCTTTAGATCCTCACTCAAGCTATCTTGATGAAAAAAGCTTTAAATATATGAGCGAACAAACCAAAGGAAAATTTGGCGGATTAGGTATTGAAGTTACTATGGAACAAGGGGTGGTAAAAGTTGTTTCTCCGATAGACGATACTCCAGCATCCAGAGCCGGTTTGAAACCTGGTGACTATATTACAAACATTGATGAAGAAAGTGTTGTGGGAATGACTCTGAATGATGCGGTAAACAAAATGAGAGGCAAACCAGGATCAAAAATAAAACTAACAATTAGACGAACCAATGAAAAACCTTTTGATGTTACTTTAAAAAGAGAAGAAATAAAGATCCAATCTGTAAAAAGTGAAATTCGAGCAGACGATGTAGTTTATATTCGTATATCTTCTTTTAGTGAAAACGTAGATAAGAATGTAAAAAAAATAATAACAAAAGCAAAACAGGAAAAGAAAATTAAAGGTGTTGTTTTAGATGTTAGAAACAATCCCGGCGGACTTTTAGATCAGGCTGTTGCTGTTTCGGATTTGTTCTTAGACCAAGGAGAAATTGTTTCAACAAGATCTCGAAACCCCGAAGATACTGTTCGTTTTACGGCTGAAGCCGGAGATATTTTAGACGGCATGCCTATTGTTGTATTAATTAATGATGGTTCGGCATCTGCTTCTGAAATTGTGGCCGGAGCCTTACAAGACCATAAAAGAGCTATATTACTTGGTGAAAAAACCTTTGGAAAAGGATCTGTTCAAACAGTTGTTCCTTTAGGTGATTATGGCGCTATGAGATTAACAACTGCCCGTTATTATACCCCTTCCGGAAAATCTATTCAAGCCAAGGGTATTGAGCCTGATGTTTTGGTCCATCCTGCAAAAATAGAAGAAATAAAAAGTGAATATAACTTCAGTGAAGCAGAATACAGCAATGCCCTAAAAAATGAAAAAGAAGATAAACAAAAAGAAGTAAAAAAAGAAAACAGTGAGAAGGATGATGAGTGGCGTAAAGATTATCAGTTGTCTCGAGCTGTTGATTTAGTTAAAGCCTTAGGTATTTATTCCAAAAAATAAAGAGGTGATTATGGCGATAAAAAAAATTGCATCATACAAAGCTCTTACAGCTATCTCTATAATTGCGGTGATACTTGCAGCTTTTGCCGGACTTATAGTTGCTCAGAAAAAAAGTGCAGCAACCTTCAATTCAAAACTTGATAAACTTATGTTTGATACAACAAACAAATCTCCGAGCTTTGTTTTAACCTTACCTTCTTTTAATGAAATGATGAAAAAACAACAGACAATTATTTCTACAGAAGTAGAATGGGATAATACATATTCAATTAAGAATGAAGAAAAAAACAAAGAGCCTTCTTCTTTGGAAGATGTTATTAACAGTATCCCAAACTTACGAAAGCTTAAAGACAAAGAGCAAACACAAGTGCTACGACATATAGAAAGCCCCGAAGATTTGGTCGAAATTTCAGATTCCTTAGCTTTGCCTAAAATATCATCTGATGGCAAAAAACCGTGGAGCGAATACGGAAAAAGCGTAGAAACAAAGCCGAATTTTAAAAAAGTTGCGGTTATCATAAAAGGACTTGGTTTTGATCCAATTTCTTTAGAAAAAATATCTAAAAGTTTTGATTCCGAAGTTTCTGTTTCTTTGTCTCCATATACCATAAATCCGGAAAAAAAGATTTTGCAAACAAGACAGCTTGGTCATGAGACATATGTTGACCTTTTACTGTCATCTAAAGATTTCTTAAAAGCCGACAGCGGACCTATGTCGATGAGCATCACAATTACAAAAGAAGATGCTATGCAGCGGTTAAGAAAAAGCCTATCAACAAATGCTCCTATAGGCGGAGTTGTTATTAATGACGGAATAGCAGATAAAGATAATGAGGAAATTCTTGTTGCTTTGTTAAACGAATTAAAAAGCAGAGGGTTGGCTGTTATTGATGCAACGAGCGGTAACGGAATAGATTCAATAAAAATTAAAGGGCTTGCAAGAAAAAAAGCCGATATTGTTATTGATAAAGATTTTCGAAAAGAATCCATTGAAAGAAAGTTTAAACAAGCTGAGGACCTTGCTTTTAGCAAAGGACACGTACTTGTCGTTATTGACCCTAAACCTGTTGCTATTATTTCTTTATATAATTGGATTTCTTCATTTTCTCCACAAGTAGAATATGAGGAAGCTAAAAACATGGAGCTGACAAAACCTTTTGCTTTGGTTCCTGTATCTAACTTGGTAATTGAATAAATGACGGGAAATTATCGTAAAAATGTTGGTATTGTTGTGTTCAACCAAAATAAAAAGGTTTTGATGTGCGCTCGAGCCGATAGCGATGATTTTAATTGGCAATTTCCTCAAGGAGGTATCGATAAAAATGAAAAAATTATCGATGCGGCAAAAAGAGAATTAAAAGAAGAAACCGGAATTACCTCTGTAGAATTAGTAGCTAAAATGCCTAAATCTTTACGTTATGATTTTCCTGATTACGTGCTCGCCAAATTCAAAAACAATAAATTTGTAGGACAAGATCAATATTGGGTTTTGTTTTACTTTAACGGTGATGACAGCGAAATAAACTTTAACACTAATCCTAAAGAAGTAGAATTTAAGGCATATGAGTGGGTAGATATATCAGAAGCACCTAAAAGGATTGTAGAATTTAAGAAAGCGGTGTATAGCAAAGTTGTTAACGCCTTTAAGCCTTATATACGAGCAAAGAAAGGAAAATATTGGCAACTTAGCGCAGAAATGATAAAACATCACATAATGCAAAGAATTAGAATCAATGTTCGAGAAGGAGATAGGGGAGGAAGATGAGCAACAAATTCAGTAAAGAAAGAAAGCTTGTGTTAGATGCCGCTCAATCTGGAATAAACGGTAACTTTAAGCTTTCTGCAAAACAAAAAAAATATATAAAAAATCTGTTGCTTTTTGCGTTGATGAATGCATCAGAAAATCAAACTGTTACCAACAAAAATTTTATAAAATTAGTCAATAAGTTGTTTAAAGAATTTTTAGTTAAGATTATTAAAGAGTGTTTGGATGACGATGATGATACAGATTTTGAAGAAGCCTTAAATGTAGAACTAAACAATATAATTGCAGACAAATCAATACTGAACATAGATGATATTGCAGAAGATTTGACTCCAGAAAAAATATTATCATTTCTAAAAACCTCAACCAAAGGCCTTTCACAAAAACAAATTATCAACAAACTGCTTTCACTAAGAGAAATTAAATCTAATTACAGAGAAACACCTCAAGAACAAAAGAAAAGAGAGCAGCGCCGCAAAGAATATGAATTGCAAAAACAACGTGAAAATATGATGAACAGCAGAGCCTTAGGCAGAGGACAAAGAGAGATGTAATCCCCTTTTTAACAAAAAAATAGCCACCTTAGTTAAGGCGGCTATTTTTGTATAGAATAAAAAGATTACTTATTTAATTGAGAAGCAACTTCAGCAGCAAAGTCTTCTTCTTTCTTCTGCAATCCTTCACCTAATTTGAAGCGAACATAACCGGCTAATTTGATATCAGCACCAAGTTCTTTAGCTGTATCCGCAACAACTTGTTTGATCTTCTTATCAGGATCCATAATGAAAGCTTGTTCTTCTAATACAACTTCTTCGTAATATTTGCGAACACGACCTTCTACCATTTTTTCAATAATATTTTCAGGTTTGCCTGATGCTTTAGCTTGCTCAGCAAAAATAGACTTTTCATGAGCAACAGCAGCAGGATCAACACCTTCAACATTCAAGAACAATGGAGATGTAGCTGCTACGTGCATAGCAATATGTTTGCCGAGTTCTTGTAATTTTGCTTTATCTGCCGTAGATTCAAGAGCAACCAAAACTCCTATCTTACCAATGTTTGCTCCGGCAGCACTGTGAATGTATGAAGCAACTACGCCATCATTTACACTAAGAGTTGCTGCGCGACGAAGGTTCATATTTTCACCGATTTTAGCAATCATATCAGTTAAACGTTCTTCAAAAGTTTTTCCGCATTTTGGACAATTAAAAGTTTTCATATCGCAAACTTCACCATTGCTCTTAAGAGCAACGATAGCCGCATCTGCAACATATTCTTGGAATATTTCGTTTTTAGCGACAAAGTCTGTTTCAGAGTTAACTTCAACAACAGCTCCGGTATTACCTTCAACATAAACCGAAACTAAACCTTCAGCGGCAATACGGCTAGCTTTTTTAGCAGCAGAGGCTAAACCTTTTTTACGTAACCAATCTACGGCTTCGTCCATATTTCCGTTAGCTTCTACCAAAGCTTTTTTACAATCCAACATACCGGCACCGGTAGTTTCTCTCAATTCTTTTACTTGAGCGGCAGTAATTTCTGTCATTTGATAAATCCCTCTTTTTGATTAAAAAGCGGCGATATTACATCTGATAAGAAGTAAATACCGCCGCAAGTTTAGATAATATTTCTAAAATGGTTTAGAATTATTCAGCAACAGCCTCTTCTGCAGCAGCTTTTTTAGTAGCTTTTTTGCGAGCAGGTTTTTTTGCTTCTTCTTTTTCAACCATTTCTTCTACCTTAACGCCCTGAGCGGCAATCTGTGCAGACATACCGTCCAAAACAGCGGCAGAAATCATTTCGGCATAAAACTGAATAGCACGAATAGCATCATCGTTTCCGGGAACAGGCAAATCAACTGTTTCAGGATCTGCATTGGTATCACAAATACCAATTACCGGAATACCCAGCTTTTTAGCCTCTTTAATAGCCAAAGATTCTTTACCGGTATCAATTACGAAAACCAGATCAGGCTGTCCGCCCATATTCATGATACCACCAAGTTCCTTGTTGAGCTTTTCCTGCTCTTTTTTAAGGTTCAGCATTTCCTTTTTGGTGTAGCCCTCGTACTCATTCTTTTCAGCCATTTCGTTTAATTTAACGAGACGAGAAATAGATTTGTGTACGGTTTTCCAGTTAGTGAGCATACCACCCAACCAACGTTGGTTAACATAGTATTGGCCACATCTTTCGGCATTTTCTTTGATAATATCTTGAGCTTGACGCTTAGTTGCCACAAACAAAACCTTACCGCCATTAGCAGCGATTTCGCGTGTTGTTGCCAAAGCTGTATAAAGCATCGGATATGTCTTTTGCAAGTCAATGATATGAACATTGTCTTTTTTGCCATAGATATACGGAGCCATTTTCGGATTCCAACGACGAGCGTGGTGTCCGAAGTGTACGCCAGCTTCAATCATCTGACGAATTGTAAATGTAGGAAGAGTCATTATAAAATATCCTTTTTCCGGTTAAACCTCCGCAGATTCTCTTGAGCCTCACGGCACCGGAGCGAAACCTCATTCGGTTCCGATAAAATCTGCGTGTGAATTATAAGTCAGCACCATTGCTGACTTGGGACTCTTTTTATACATAAACAATTAAAAATGCAAGAGTTTTTTACCTTATTTTTGCAACAAATTTTGGTGTTTTTTGTTAATCGCCGGGAAATTGTGCTTGTTTTGCTTTGGAAAATGTTTTACTTTAAGCTAAATTTATGAGTTTTAAGAGGAAATTATGGCAGATTTGTTTGAAGCAACAACTACTTCTGCAAGTAGTGATTATAGCGCTAACAGTATTGAAGTTTTGGAAGGTTTGGAACCGGTCAGACATCGTCCCGGAATGTATATTGGCGGAACAGATGAAACCGCCCTGCACCATTTGGTTGCAGAAATATTAGACAACTCTATGGACGAAGCGGTTGCCGGTTTTGCAAACAAAATTGAAGTTGCAATGAATGCTGATTACTCCATTACCATAACCGACAATGGTCGTGGTATTCCGGTTGATCCGCATCCTCGTTATCCCGATAAATCGGCTTTAGAAGTTATTATGACCAAGCTTCACTCCGGCGGTAAGTTTGGCGGGAATGCATATAAGGTTTCCGGAGGTTTGCATGGTGTAGGTCTATCTGTGGTTAATGCTTTATCGGAAAAACTTATTGTAGAAATTGCAAGAGATAAGAAATTATATCGCCAAGAATATTCTCGCGGATATCCTATGGGCGAATTGGAGTTAATCGGAAACGCACCAAATCGTCGCGGCACATCTATTACTTTTAAGCCTGATCCGGAAATTTTTGGAGCAAGCTCAAACTTGCAACCAAACAGAATTTATCGCATGGCTCGCTCTAAAGCTTTCTTGTTTAAAGGAATAAAAATTAATTGGAGATGTTCTGCTGAAATTTTGGGTGAAGGAGAAACAACACCTCAAGAATCAGAGTTGTGTTTTCCCAATGGGGTTTTAGATTTTCTAAACTACCAAATCGGATCTAAAGCAACAATTAATCGCAAAGCTTTTTTTGGCGAAGCAGAACTTGCTAATGACGAAGGAAAAGTTGAGTGGGCAATAACTTGGACTGAAGACGAAAACGGATTTTGCAATTCTTATTGCAACACTGTTATTACTCCTCAAGGCGGAACTCATGAAATGGGATTTAAATCTGCTTTAGTCAGAGGATTAAAAGAATATGGCGAAATGGCCAACGTAAAAAAAGTGGCCAGCATTACGGCTGAAGATTTCTTGAGCGATGCCAGTATTATGCTTTCGGTTTTTATTAGAGATCCACAATTCCAAGGGCAAACTAAAGATAAATTAACATCAAATAAAGCTATTCGCCTTGTAGAATCGGCTGTTAAAGACTCTTTTGATCACTGGTTGTCATCTGATCCGGAAAACGCATCTGCTTTGCTTGAATATGTGATAGAAAGAGCTGAAGCCAGAAAAAAGAAGAAAGAAGAAAAAATCCAAAACCGCAAGACCCCCACTAAAAAATTGCGCCTTCCCGGTAAACTGGCCGACTGTTCTCAAGCCGCAGCTGAAGGTACAGAAATATTTATTGTGGAAGGAGATTCCGCTGGCGGATCTGCAAAGCAAGGGCGAGACAGATTCACGCAAGCTATTCTTCCTTTGCGTGGAAAAATCTTAAACGTAGCAAGTGCAAGTCTTGATAAAATCATGCAGAATCAAGAAATAAAAGATATGTGTGAAGCTCTTGGTTGCGGAACAAAAGAGAATTATAAAGAAGAAAATCTTCGTTACGAAAAAATTATTATCATGACCGATGCTGATGTTGACGGAGCCCACATTGCATCGTTATTAATGACATTCTTCTACCAACAAATGCCTAAATTGATGGAAAACGGGCATGTTTATATTGCCACCCCTCCTTTATATAAAATTGCGGTTGGCGGTAAGAACTATTACGCTCAAGATGATGCCGACAAAGACAGAATATTGGCAAAAGTTGTTAAAGGAAATCAAAAGCCAGACATTAGCCGTTTCAAAGGTTTGGGTGAAATGAGTGCCCAACAACTTAAGGAAACTACTATGGATAAGAAGAATCGTTTGCTTCTTAAGGTTACTATTCCATCAACAAATACTGAAGAAGGAAAAGAAGAAGCCTTTGAAACAAGAAGAATGGTAGAAAGACTTATGGGAAAAAATCCGGAAACCAGATTTAAGTTTATTATCGAACGTGCAAAATTTGTAGATGACTTGGATATATAATGATCCGAAACGCAACAAAAAATGATCTTGAGAAGATTTTGCAAATTTGGCTTGAGGCTTCTTTGCAATCTCATGATTTTGTTGATGAAAACTATTGGCTGAATATGCTTGATTCTGTTAAGAATCATTATTTACCATATGCCAAAACTCTTGTTTTTGAAGACAAACGCCAAATTAAAGGTTTTATATCTATTGTTGATGATAAGCATATTGGAGCGTTGTTTGTTGCTCCAAAATGGCAAAATAAAAAAATCGGAAAAAAACTTCTGAATACAGCAAAAAGACATTATCCTATGTTGTCATTAAATGTATTCTCCAAAAATTCTAAAGCTATTGTCTTTTATATGCAAAATGACTTCAAAATTATCAATGAACAAATAGATATATCAACAAAAGAAACAGAACTGAAAATGTGTTGGAGTTTGGGTTGCAAAAGCGGATATCAAAAACGATATTTCGGAGACTCATAATAAAACTGTTGACAACGAGTAATAGTTTGCATATATTCGCCTTGTTATTGGGGTTATAGCTCAGCTGGGAGAGCGCTTGAATGGCATTCAAGAGGTCAGGAGTTCGATCCTCCTTAGCTCCACCAATTTATTTAAGCTCGCTTATTTGGCGAGCTTTTTTTGTTGAAATTTTAATATTATCTAATAGTATGATCATACTTTATGTATAATTATAAAAACTATTGATATATGATTGTTAAAATTACAACGCTCAACTTTGCAAAAGGTTTTGGCCTTTTTGGAGATATTAATGAGCTAAAAGAAAACATCGCAAATTGTAGCGATGAAGAAGTGGAAAAAGCATATCGGTCTTGTGCTTTTTTGCGTCTGGAATTTCCTTTAGAAACTGTTTTGCAGTATTACTTGGAAACCTCACAATTTGACAGGAATCTTGCGGAAAAACGCATGAAACTTGACGATGAGATTATCGCATTTCTCAAAAACACGGTAACAAACCGAAAAATAAAGAAACTACAAAACAAGTTATGCCCTTAAGTTATTCTTCCGTAAGCACCTCTTTTAATAAAGAGGTGTTTTTTTTGTTTTGACTTGTATTGCTTTTTGTGCTCTGATATCGTTAAACTAATTAATTGATTGGAGAACGAAATGAGCAGAGTTATCACTTTAATGCCGGTAAGAATGGCAGCAACCAGATTGCCGAATAAGCCCCTTTTAGATGTTAACGGGAAAAGTATTATTCAACGCGTTTATGAAAATGTTAAAAATTCCATAGATGGAGATATTGCTATTGCTGCCGGAGATCAGGTTATTGTCGATGAGTGCCAAAAATTCGGTGCAACAGCTGTTTTAACAGATCCTAATTTGCCCAGCGGTACAGATCGTATTGCCGCAGCTCTTAAAGTTCTTGATCCTGATGGTACAAAATATGATATTGTAGTTGATTTTCAAGGAGATAACTTAAACGTAGACCCTAAAGTTAATCTTCCTTTGATTGAAATGATTGAACGTACGGATTGCGATATTGCAACTTGCGGAATGGTTATTAAAAACGAAGATGACAAGACAAACCCTGCCGTAGTAAAAATAATTATGGGACTTAAAGACGGAGAAGAAGAAGGAAGATGCTTGTACTTTACTCGCGCAACCGCTCCTTACACTCGTAATCCGGAAAAATGTAAAAATCAGGATTTATATCACCATATCGGTATTTATGTGTTTAAAGCAAAATCTTTACAAAAAATGGTATCTCTAGAACCCGGTGTTTTAGAACAAAGAGAATCTTTGGAACAACTTAGAGCTTTAGAAAATGGTATGCAGATTAGAGCTAAATTAGTGGGAGATATTCGCCTAAATAAAAATGCACCGGCAGATATTAACACTCCGGAAGATTATGAATTGTGCAAACAGTTTATAAAATAAACATCTATAAAAAGAACCGCCAATTTGGCGGTTCTTTTTATAAAGATTTCCTTGAATTAAGAGCTAATTGCAATGTTCCTTCGTCCATATAATCAAGCTCCCCTCCAACAGGTATGCCCTGAGCCAGGGTTGTTATTTTAATATTAAATTCTTTTAACTTTGAGGAAATATAATGCGATGTTATTTGGCCATCAATAGTTGCCGGTAGAGCCAAAATAACTTCTGTTATATTTTCTTGTGATATTCTGTTTATTAAAGAATCGATATTCAAATCTTCGGGAACAACCCCCTCTAAAGCGGACAATATTCCGCCAAGCACGTGGTATTTTCCTTTATATTGAGAAACTCTTTCCATGGCCCACAAATCAGCAACATCTTGCACAACACATATAATTTGTCCGTCTCTATTCGGTGATTGGCATATGGAACAAGGTGATGATGTATCAAAATTTCCACACACCTCGCATGTTTTTATATTAACAGATACTTCTTGCAAGCTTTCTATCAAAGGAAGCATTATTTGCTCTCTTTTCTTGAGCATTTGCAAGACTATTCTTCGGGCAGATCTTGTTCCCAAAGAAGGCAATTTTGCAATTTGCTTAATCAGTTTTTCTATATCTGTTCCACTCATATCTTCACCAATTAAAACGGTAGCTTTAATCCTCCTAGATTTAACCCTCCGGTCATCGCACTCATGCTTTCTTGCATTTTTGCGTCAACTTTGTTTTTAGCATCATTATAAGCGGCAACAATCAAGTCTTCTAAAACTTCTTTATCCTCAGGATCAACAAGACTGTTATCTATGGTTAATTTTTTCATTTCAAATTTTCCGTTAAGAACAACCTTAACCATACCACCGCCTGATGTCCCTTCTACTTCTTCTTGAGCAAGTTTTGCTTGTTCTTCTTCCATTTTCTTTTGCATCATTTGTGCTTGTTTCATTATTCCTTGAATATTCATCATCTTATAAGTCCTCGTCAAAATAAGTTTCTGTAGTTTCAAATTCAGAAGAAACATCTTCCTCTTTATTTATTTTTCGGGTCAGTGTCTCAATCTTTGACCCTTTAAACTCCGATAGTATAGCTTTTACCAAAGGTAAATCTGATACGCTTTTTTTATTTGCATTATCTAAAGCTTGCTCTTTGTCGGCAATTGTTTCGCCTAAGTGCCCTCTTAATACTTCTAAATCCCATTTTTTGCCGGTAGCTTCGATCAATATATTTTGCAAATTAAGCAAGAAGTCATTATTTACTTTTTCTGATGCGGTAAACTTTATTCTACCATCAGAAAATTCACTAAAAGAAAGGTCGTGCTTAAAGGTATATGCCAGTAACACCTTCTTTTCTATCTCTAAATATTGAGCTAATTCTTCCGGAGTGTTAAACGTTTGGTATTTTACATCTGTGTTTTGTGAAACGGGAACGATAGCTTCTATTTCACTTTTCTGAGGTTGTTGAGAGATTTTGCTTACACAGTTTGTGACTAAATTAGAGTTTTTTTTTACGTCATTCAAAATTTCATATGGTGTGGGAAGATTAGCTGAATATGCTATACGGATTAAAATCATCTCTAAAGCATCTATTTGTACCGGAGCATATGAAAGCTCTGATAATCCCTTAATCATCATTTGCCATATTTTTGATAACAAAGCAACAGGCGTATTAGGAGCTAATCTTTTGCATAGTTCTTTTTCGCTTTCAGATAAGCTACTGTCTTCGGCAAATGAAGGAACTATTTTTACCTTGGCGATAAGATGTGTAATGTTTATTAAATCTTGCAAAACAACTAAGGGCGTTGCTCCGTTTTTATACATTTGGGATATAATACCTACAACCTCTTCGGTCTTGCCGCTGATGAGCTTTTCAAATAATTCGAAAGTCTGGTTTCTATCTGCCAAACCAATCATATTTTTAACAACATCTGTTTGTACACTTCCACCACCTAAAGAAATTGCTTGATCCAGTAAAGACAGTCCGTCTCGGCAAGAACCATCTGCGGCTTTTGCGATTAAATGCAACGCTTCCTCTTCAGCGATCAAATTCTCTTTATTAATTATATTTTTAAAATGAGAAACCAAGGTTTCTATACTCAAACGTTGCAAGTCAAAACGTTGACAACGAGACAATACGGTTATCGGTACCTTGCGAATTTCTGTTGTAGCAAAAATAAATATGACATGAGAAGGTGGTTCTTCTAATGTTTTAAGTAAGGCATTAAATGCACTCTTTGAGAGCATGTGAACCTCGTCGATGATGTATATTTTATAGCGCCCGTTAGTTGGCTTGTAACGAACGCCATCAAGGATTTCTCGCATATCATCAACACCTGTGCGAGAAGCAGCATCGAGCTCTAAAACATCTATATGACGAGAAGAGGATATAGATCGGCAATTTTCACAAATTCCACAGGGGTTTATTGTCGCACCACCATAACCATCTTTGCCGTTACAGTTGAGCGCTTTAGCGATGATTCTAGCGGTTGTAGTTTTACCAACACCTCTAATTCCGGTTAATATATAAGCATGATGTAAACGATTGTTTTTTATAGCATTGGTGAGTGTTTGCACTAGTGCATCCTGCCCCAATAATTCGTTAAAATTTTGAGGACGATATTTGCGTGCTAAAACAACGTAATTATCTTGTTTTTGTTCTTCTGCCATTAAAACACCTAAAATAAACTTGGAGAGAGCGAACAACCTCAATCTTATTCGTTACGGCTGCTTTCTTCCGAACCTGACCGGATTGGCGAAGGATTGACCTGCCGCTCTCTTCCGTTATAATTAACAGATCGCTATTAATTTTCAAGATAAATTTGGTTTTCTTCTTCAGGATTTGTTTCTTGGTGCTCCTCAGGAAGCAAACGCCCAAAAATAGCTATTTGTGCGGATTGAACGTCTTTTCCGAATATTTTAGGAGATTTTGTTATTTCATTTGTTTCTTCCTCAAAATCCTCAACAAACTTTCCTGATGAAGAATCTATAATAATATTACCTTCCGGTCTTATTTCTACAATATCTAAACTGTGCCTGCTTGTTCCATCTTTATTGAAAAGAAATGCTCCGGTAATACCATAATATCCGTTAGAATCCAAAATCACATCGTTAATATCTTTACTGTCGTGTTTGGATATTTCATTAATTAAGGCAACCGCATCGTAAGCAAAGGAATAAAGACTGCTTGGTTTATCTCCGAATGTGTTATAATATTTATTAGCAAAATACCCACTTTTATCTCGAGAGATTGAAGGAAACCAACTTTTGTGCATTACGGATTCATTATTAAATTTTCTTGTTTCCCAAACAGATGTTCCTAAAAATTGAACATCGGGGTAACTTGCGTCGTAATATGCAAACATTGATGTTGCTGAAGTTAATTTTGCTCCTGTTTCAGGAATTAAAACCATATCAAAGCCGACATCTCCAACACCTTCTTTGGTTTCCATTTGTTTTAACTCATACATTGCTGATTTGTCGCCTGATTTGGCTTTTGCTTCCAATTCAGATCGCAAGCGAACAACTTCAGCGTGTCGCTCTTCGTAATTTGTCATTTGTTTTATAATGCCGGAAAAATCAGATGTATTTGGCGAATAAAAACCAATAACACTTATTTCTATATTGTTTTTTTGTGCGGATTTTACAGCTGACTTTGCAACAGCTATACCTGTTGAATTATCTGGCAACAGAAGCGCCAATCTCTTACGCCCTTGGTTTGCGGCATAGCTAACTATTCGGTCTACTTGCTCTTCGATTAACAAACCAAGAGAATAAATTGTAGGCTGTAACACATCTTGAGCAGTTGAAAATGCTATTACAGGAATTCCTTGGTATATTGTTTCTTCCGATATGGCCTGAACTTCTGAACTCATCAAAGGTCCGATAATTACAGATGAGCCTTGGTTTATGGCATTTTCTACAGCAATTCTCGATCCGCTCGGAGAGCTTTGGGTATCGTAAAATTGTAAAACCAAATTTGGATTCTTTATATCTTCCAATGCCAGCATGGCAGCATTTTTTAATCCTTTACCATGTTTAGAAGCCGCGCCGCTCAATGGAAGCAAAACCCCTACTCTGAAATTAGAACCAGAATAAATATTTATTTCACTGATATCTGAACTAAAATCATTTATTCCTCCTCTATTAACAACATCTCTGGAGGAAGAACAAGAAATAAGCATGAAGCTGACTATAAATAATCCAAAATATTTTAACACTTGCTTTTTATCCCAAAATATAAAACAATCTGATATATGTTGTAATTGATATTTTAGCTGTTGTAAAGAGAGGTATTGTGAAAAACGGCATTTATATTGTAGCAACCCCCATCGGAAACCTAAAGGATATTTCTGAAAGAGCAAAAGACGTTCTTCAAAACGCTGATATTATAGCATGTGAAGACACCAGAGTAACAAAAAAACTTTTTTCTTTGCTGGGTTTAAATACAAGAAAGAAATTTATCCGTTTAGACGATAATACAGAATCTGAACAATCAAAAAGCATTATTAACATGGTGTTAGAAGGAAAATCTGTTGCCCAAGTCAGTGATGCAGGAAGCCCTTTAATATCTGATCCCGGATATAAGCTCATTAGGCTTTGCAAAAAACAGAATGTTGATGTTTTTGTTATTCCCGGTGCTTGTGCTTTAATTTGTGCCTTACAATTATCAGGTCTTCCGACAAACAGTTTTATGTTTAATGGATTTATTCCAAACAAAGACAAAGCTCGCAAAGATTTGTTTGAAAGCTTAAAAAATATAAATACTACCCTAGTTTTTTATGAAACAGCCAACAGAATCGAAAAAACTCTTAAAATTGCAAAAGATATATTCACCAAAAGAGAGATTGCTGTAGCTCGTGAAATTACCAAGATTTTTGAAGAATGCATAAATGGAACTGCTGATGAGCTTCTTTGTCATTTTGAAAAAAATCCTCCAAAAGGAGAAATGGTGTTGATGATTGCTCCTCCAAACCAACCTGAAGCACAACATATTGATATCTTTTCTGTTTTGCGAGAAAAACTTAAAAATACAAGTTTAAAATCAGCAGTAAAAGAGATGGTTGACGAATATGGTTTTAATAAAAATGAAATTTATAACTTAGCGTTAAAAATAAAAGATGAATAGTTATCGTTCAGGACATTTTGCAGAATTTATTGCTCTGATTTTTCTTAGATTGCACGGATATAAAAAAGTTGCAACAAACTATGTGACAGGAAAAGGAACAGGAGCCGGAGAAATAGATTTGATTGTTAGCAAAAACAATGCGTTAGTTTTTGTAGAAGTAAAGAAACGTCAAGATATTAATATTGCAGCATATTCTATTTTACCAAAACAACAGCAACGAATCCGCAGAGCTGCTGAAAGTTTTATTGCAACACATAAGATATATCAAAACTCTGATATCAGATTTGATGTTATTTTGTTTTCAAACACTTGGAAAATAAAACATCTGAAAAATGCTTTTTAGTGTTATTTTATTCTCCTGATACTTTGCTGTATTTTAACGATAACAGGTCATCTTTACTGAGAGTAAAATCGCTTTCTTTCCATAAATTTTCGTAATATTGAAGCAATTTACCTATTTGTTCGGATTTAGTAACTTTATCTAGTAAATCTTTGCCACGAATCGGAAATTCAGGAACTTCTGTTTTTTCAATATTTGCATAAACATTCCAAAAGTCAGGTATTTCTTCTTTGTTTTTTGCTGTAACCAGCAATAATTTTTCTAAGCAAAAATCTTTTCCGTGTTCATATGCTAAATGTTTGAGAGACAACGGGTTTGTTAACTCTTCAATAGATGTTTTAATCGTTGCCCATTTTACAAATTTTTGTTTTTCTTTTTTACTGAAACGCAACCTTGTAGCCAAATTATCTGCTAATATTTCATCGGGTTGATATAATATAAAAAAGTAAAGAAGTGATTTTGACGGCAATATACGACCACTAAAAAGTTTTTTCAAAAAGTCCAAATTTTCAACATATTGACAATCGGGCATAACATAGCTCAGAATATTGTTTTCCAGCATTATTTTTATGGTTTCTACTGCCTTAGATGTCATTAGAAGTTTAAACAGTTCTTCTCTGATTCTTTCCATGGGAAGTTTTTTTAAGCCTTCCCTGTTTTCTATACATGCTTTTAGCGCTTTTTTATCAGGACTTCCTTTGCCAAATATTGAATAAAAACGAAAGAAACGCAAAATTCGCAAATAATCTTCTTTTATCCTTTTATCAGCAGATCCTATAAAGCGAACAACACCTTTTTCAAGATCTTCAATTCCATTATAATAATCGAAAACATTTCCCTTTTCATCTGCATATACTGCATTTATTGTAAGGTCTCGACGAGAAGCATCTGTCTCCCAATTGTCTGTAAACTCAACTTCAGCATGACGTCCATCTGTTTTAATATCTTTACGAAGAGATGTAACTTCTAGCAAAGTATCATCAATAATAACTCCTACAGTGCCATACTTTATACCTATTGCTACCGTATTTATTCCTTCTTCATTACAAGCTTCTACCAATTCATCAGGTGAAAGATCTGTTGCTAAGTCTAAGTCTGCTCCTTCTATATTCATTAAGGCGTCTCTTACAGCGCCGCCTACAAAGCGTAAAATTCCGCCGTGGCGAGCAACAACAAGAAACAATCTTAAAATTTTTTTATTTTTAATTAGCTTTTTTATATCGAGATATTTGTCACGTATCATTATAATTTCCTTGAAATTTTTTTTGAAATTAACAGTTTTTATATTTTTTTCAATTATTATTATCTTAATTTTAACGAAAAATGTGGGTATTTTAAGATGAAAAAATTTTTGTTTTTTATATTGTTAGCTCTTTCTATTAATGTTTCTAGTTCTATGGCTTCTGCCCCGCAGGTTTTGGGAGAATATGGCGATTGGGTTGCTTATTACTATCGTGATAGCTCCGGCGCAGTATGCTATATGGCCGCTACACCTAAAAAAGACGAAGGCAAATATACAAAAAGAGGCGATATTTATGCTGTTATAACTCACAGGCCAAAAGATAATTCTTTTAATGTCGTTAACTTTAATGCCGGATATAATTTTAAGAAAGATGCCAAAATAGAAGTTAAAATCGGCGCCAAAACCTTTGACAAACTGTTCACTAGCGGAGATAAAGCTTGGACAACAAACGAAAAAACCGATAAAGAAATGGTTGAAGCAATGAAAAGAGGTTCAAGAATGGTTGTTCACGGAACATCGTCTAAGGGAACAAAGACTAAAGACACTTATTCATTAAACGGTTTTTCTAACGCATATAGAGCAATTTCCAATAAATGCAAGGCAAAATAATGACAAAAAAAGAACTTATAGGCTTATCTAAAGAGGAGCTTGCAGAAGAAATTGCAAAAATAGGAGAAAAACCTTTTAGAGCTAAGCAACTTTGGCAATGGTTGTACTATAGAGGAGAGACCGATTTTGAAAAAATGTCTAACCTCTCTAAAGATCTTCGACTTAAGCTGGCAGAAAATTTTAAAATTACTCGTCCTAAGATTATTACTGAGCAAATTTCAAAAGACAAAACACATAAATGGTTACTGGAATTTGAAGACGGACAGAGAATCGAAACTGTTTATATTCCGGAAGAAGATAGAGGAGCTGTGTGTATTTCTACTCAGGTAGGGTGCGCGGTAGGCTGTAAGTTCTGTCATACCGGAAGTCAAAAAATAACCAGAAACCTTACAGTAGGCGAAATTGTCTCCCAATTTATGGTAGCTAGAGATGCTTATGGAGAATGGCCGTCTCCAACACATGAAACCAGATATTTATCAAACATTGTTGTTATGGGTATGGGTGAACCTCTGCACAATCCGGAAAATGTCTTTAAGGCCTTAAAGATTTTATCTGATGGCGATGGTATAGCTATCTCTAAACGAAAAATAACTTTATCTACATCAGGTATTGCTCCCAAAATAGGCCTTGTAGCAAAAGAGTTGGGGTGTAAATTAGCTATTAGCCTCCATGCCCCGAATAATGAAAAAAGGTCGCAGATTATGCCTATAAACAATCGTTACCCTATAGAAGAAGTTATGAAAGGGTGTCTTGATTATCAAAACCAAATGAGTCCCGGCAGATATATTACTTTTGAATACCTGATGCTCAAAGATTTTAACGACTCTCCCGATGATGCAAAAGAGCTGATTGCTTTAATGAAAAAGTTTAAATTAGGAGCCAAATTTAATTTAATTCCTTTTAACCCTTGGCCCGGATGTGGTTACCAACCGAGTCAAAGCAATAAAGTAAAAGCTTTTTCTGATATATTGGAAAAAGCAGGGTATGAGGCTCCTATTCGAGTTGCCAGAGGGCAGGATATTTTAGCAGCTTGCGGACAATTAAAATCTAAGAAAGAATAGCTTATTCCATATTTTCTATAAGACGATCTAAATTATCTCTTTCTGATTCCTTATAACCTTTGGTTGTTTCGTTAGAATTTTTGTCATCTGTTTCTTTTATTGTTTTTTTTATTCGGGGCTGACTGAGCTTTTCAAACAATATATCAGCTTCTGATTTAGCGTTCTGTTCTTTTTCATTATCTTCTTGTGTTAACAAGGCTTTATCTTTTATAAGTTTCATTGTTTCTTCCGGAATTAATTTTTCTAAAGGATCAGCAAAACTTCCTGCTAAATTAAAATATTTTGACTTTTTAAACGTATCAGATTGACTTTCTTGAGGAACAACCCATCCCATAAGAATATAAAAAAGTATAGTAAGCAAGAAAGCTCTGGCAATTCCAAAAAACAAACCAAGCAATCGATCCATTCCGTTTAATTTACTAGTACGTATTTTTCCAACAATTCCCGATGTTGTATATATCCACACAATAAAAAACAAAACCAAAATACAAATCGATGATACTGCTCCCGCAATATAACCATTATCAATATAATTTTTAGCAAAAGGGATAACTATCGGTAATAAATATATAACAGATACTGTTCCTAAAATCCATCCTATTATTGACAGAACTTCTTTTACAAGTCCTCTTGATAAAGCAATAAGGGCCGATATACCGACGATAAATAAAATTATTATATCAAGATTGTTTAGGTTATGCATATTTTTTCCTTTAATTAAACCAGTTTATAAGGCGTTGAACGTTACCTATTTCAAAGATGTTTATATCAACCTTAGCCTTTTTTTCTTTAGTGTGTGTTGAAGGTGTTATAGCGCTAGCAAAACCAAGTTTTTGGGCTTCTTTCAAACGAAGAGATGGTTGAGACACCGAGCGTATCTCTCCTGATAAACCAATTTCTCCAAAAACAACCATGTCAGCAGGCAACGGTTTGTTGGTAAGAGAAGAAATAACAGCCATTGCAACAGCTAAATCAGCTGCAGGTTCAGAAATTCTTAGCCCACCGGCAATATTAAGATATATATCTTGCGAGCTTAAGTTCATACCACACCTTGCTTCAAGCACGGCAAGAACCATTGATAATCGGTTAGAATCCCATCCAACAACAGCTCTTTTGGGACTGGCATAGCTTGTCGGACTAACAAGTGCTTGTATTTCTACCAATACCGGTCTCGAACCTTCTATGCCGGCAAAAACACAAGATCCTGATATATTTCCTTGGCGTTCTGCTAAAAATAAAGCAGATGGATTTTCAACCTCTACAAGCCCTTGATCTTGCATTTCGAATACGCCTATTTCATCTGTGGCTCCATAGCGATTTTTAACAGCTCGTAATATTCTGAAATGATGTCCTCTTTCACCTTCAAAATACAAAACAGTATCTACCATATGTTCTAAAACTCTTGGTCCGGCAATAGCGCCTTGTTTTGTAACATGTCCTACTAAAAACAAGGTAAATCCCTTGCGTTTTGCAAGTTTTATTAATTCATAACTACACGCTCTGACTTGAGATACACTACCGGGTGTTGATTCTACTTCATCTAAATACATGGTTTGAATAGAATCTATTATAACCACCGCGGCTTTGGATTTTTCCAGCGTGGCGACAATATCTTTAATCTCAGTAGAACTGGCAAGCTTTACCGGAGAATTATCAAGTCCAAGTCTTTTTGCTCGCAGCCTGACCTGATCTATTGCTTCTTCACCGGAAATATAATAAACCTCCCTGCCCTCAGGTTGATTAGCTATCTTAGCACAAGCTTGTAACAATAAAGTGGATTTTCCTATTCCAGGATCACCGCCAACCAAAATTACAGACCCAGAAACCAGTCCTCCGCCGGAGACTCTATCAAGCTCTTTAATTCCTGTACTCATACGATTTAAATGCTCTTCTGCACCGCTTAAAGGAACAAACTCTATTATATTGCCTTTGGATCTTTTAGGGTTCAGATTGGAAAAACCATCATGCCCTGTATTTTCTTCAACTATTGCGTTCCATTCTCCGCAAGCATCACATTTTCCTTGCCATTTAGGATATACAGAACCACAATTTTGGCAAATATATTGTTTGTTATCTTTTTTAGCCAAAGCTATACCTCCACTTTTATCGGCCCCTGAGAACAACCGTTTATAAATTGGCGAACATATGGATTATCTGTTTTATCCATTTCTTTTACTGTACCTTGCCATACAATTTTGCCTTTATAAAGCATAGCTACTCTATCGGCAATTTTGCGGGCAGAAGTCATATCGTGAGTAATGGTTAAAGCAGTAGCCCCCAGACCTTTTACAGACTCAATAATAAGATCGTTAATAACATCAGACATTATTGGGTCTAAACCGGTAGTGGGCTCATCAAAAAATATAATTTCAGGTTTTGAAGCTATAGCTCTTGCTAGTCCAACACGTTTTTGCATTCCTCCTGAAAGTTCTGAGGGAGATAAGTCTGCAACATCAGGAGCTAAACCAACAGAACGAAGTACTCTTATTGCCTCGTTTTTTGCGTCTTTTTTATTCATTCCTCTGTTTTCAAGTAAATCAAATGCGACGTTTTCCCACACAGATAAACTATCAAACAGCGCTCCGCCTTGAAAAAGCATTCCCATTTTAGAATGAAGTAATTCTTTATCTTCTTCTTTTATACCTACAACTTCTTGATCATCAACCATAATAGATCCGGAATCGGGTGTCAGTAAGCCTTGTATGCACTTAATCAAAACAGATTTACCGGTGCCTGATCCGCCTATTACAACCAAAGATTCTCCTTTTTTTATCTCTAAATCTACACCAGATAAAACAACTTTACGACCAAAGGCTTTATGAAGATTAAATATTTTTATTTTTGTATCACTCATTATTATTCTCCATAAACCTATTTAGAAAAGAAAAGTTCGGTAATTACGTAGTTAAATATCAAAATCAAAATAGAAGCAGAAACAACAGCGTTTGTTGTGGCTGTTCCAACACCTTGGGCTCCGCCTTTTGACTTATAGCCATTATAACAACCCATAACAGAAATAATAAATCCAAAAACTGCGGCTTTTACTAAACCTGTTGTTATATCTATAGCCTGTAAATTTTGGATCGTAGAGTTGATGTAATTTGCCGGATTAAATCCTAATTTATATACACCAACAACGTATCCGCCAAAAATACCTATAATATCTCCAAGCAAAACCAAAAGAGGCATAACTATAAGCCCTGCCCATATTCTTGGTGTTACAAGATACTTAAACGGATTTGTAGATAATGTAACTAAAGCGTCTATTTGTTCTGTAACTCTCATGGTTCCGATTTCCGCAGCCATTGCGGCACCGATACGACCGGCAACCATCAGAGCAGATAATACAGGGGCAAGCTCTCTGGTTACAGAAATAAGAACAACAGAGGCAACAGCTCCTTCTGCTCCAAAACGCATAAAACCAGAGTAACTTTGTAAAGCAATAACCATACCTGCAAAAATTGTTGTTAAACCTACAACGGGCAAAGAATAAAATCCCATATCAATAATTTGTCGCCATAGATTTTTCCAATAGACAGGGGGCGTAAAACAGTTATATACTGATTGTGCAACAAAAAGAGAAAACTCTCCCAATCCGGAAAAAAACTTTACTAGAGGCTTTCCTTGTCTTCTCAAAAAATTTTCAATATGTTTTAAAAACATTCGCTTCTCTTTCTTTTGTTTGGTGTTAATCTTATTCTAAAATCAATATTACAAAGAATCAATTATCAAAATTAAATTATCACAGTAAAGTAATCGCAGCCAATATTTTATCAGGGCACGAATCTTCTTTTCCGCATAAAGAATATTGGCGTATTTTTATGTTATTAAACTCAAAATATTCTATTTCAGGAATCCTATCTATTTTTTCTTTTTCATCGGTTAGGTTTATAACTAAATCAATCTTTGCAGTTTGTTTAACAGGAAGTTTTATAATACCAATACCTCTAACTTCGAGCAATCCTTTGAGTATTTTTGGAGCTGAAGCAATAACTTTGTTTTTTTCTATAGTAAGGTCAACCCTATCATCAGCAATCAAACGGGCTCCATATCTCATAATCAACCTCAAACAAAGGTCAGATTTGCCGCTGGAAGAAACTCCTTTTATTAAAACCCCTTTATTTTTTAAAACTACACATGAAGCATGAATATTAGAGCTCATTTTATAACTCCAACATAGATAAACGCTCTTGTTTTTCAGATGAATTACAATGAATTGTAATTTTACGACCATCATTTTCAGTTGATATTTCTATTTTAAAAACATCTTTAGGAATATAATTGCCCATTTTTTCCGGCCATTCAACCAATAAAACTCCGTTGTAAATAGCCTCTTCCATTCCTATTTCAAATATTTCTTCAGGTGATTTTATACGATATAAATCAAAGTGATATAGATCAAAGCTATCTGTTTCATAACTTTGTAATAAAGTGAATGTAGGACTAGGAACTTCAATATTTCCACAAAATTTTTGGATAAAAGCTCTTGCTAAAACACTTTTTCCAACTCCTAGTGTTCCATAAAGCGCAAAAAAATCACCTCTCTTAGCAATTTCTGCCAAGCACCGCCCTACCCTAATGGTATCTTTTTCTGATTTTGCGAATATTTCTTTTTTATACATCAGATTATCCTAAAGGATTTAAGAATGTACGTTTGCGTTTTGGCTTTTTGTTAATTATTTTAATTTTAGGCTTACGTGCTTGAATCCTGCGCCAATCCCAAGGCATATAAAACTTACCTTGCCACAAGCCGTCTTTGTTTTTCTGCGCTTGAAGTTGATATGGCACATATATACTGCTATGATTTGCATAAACAACAGCCCATCCGCTATTTACTATTGCCGCACCAATATCATATTCTCCTAAGAAGCAAATTCCTACCATGTTGCCTTTTGAATCCTGTTTTAGAATTCGACACTCAACTTCATTGTCTTGTAGCCAACTTCTTAACCAAGATGAAGAATGTTTTCCACAATGATATGATTGACCCTTATTATCTGCGCATGTTTGATTGCTTTCCGGAGCATCTATACCAAATATTCTTAAATATCTACCATTTATGATTAGAGTATCTCCGCTAACAACTCTTACATTTGAGTATATAACCGGCAATTGTTTAGGGTTAGGAAGATAGTTATTATTATTTCTACTACTAAACAATTCATCAAGAAAACCTGATTTTTCTGTCGCTTGTTGTTTTGGTTGTTGATTACCTGGAGAAGAAAAGTTTTCCAATATTGGTGCTTGAGCAGCTTTTTCTTCGTTATTAATTTCGACATCAGGATAATTCACAGGATCTTGAACAGATGAAACTGTTTGACCTAAAAAACTTTTAAAGTTAGGTATTATGTTTTTTACACCGCCATTAAAAATACCGATAGCATAAAATATAAAGAATAAAACAGCAAAAACTATAAGAATCGAGGGTAAACATCCCATAGCTCGCCACGCCATTTTTGCAAAGATATATAAAACAATCAAAGCAATAATCAAACCTATAAATCCAGTACCTTGAAGTAATGTACTTTGGCTTTGAATTCCCGCTCCTCCTACTAATATTAACAAAAAAGCGCCAAATCCCATTAAAAACTTTTTTACAAAAAGCATATTAACTCCTTGTGTTGGTTGTTTATTGCATTAGATCATGTTTTTATAAAATAATCCATATTATTTTGCATTGTATATTTCTCTTAGTAAAATTATAATTAACAGCCTAAAAAAAACAGCCTCGTTTTGAGGCTGTTTTATGTTAAGCAATATCTTTTTTGCAATAGCAGTGACAATGACACTCACCGTCTCTTTCTATATCTTGGCGACAGGTTTCTGAAATACAGTAACGAGCCGGATTATTTCCGTCACAAGGGCAACGATGCCATTCACTTTCACCAAACATCAATTGTTTGGCGTTTGCTATTTTTTGAACATTTTTTGTAGTTGCATATCCTGCTTTTTCACAATTTTCCAACATTTTTTCTAATATAGTCATTTCAAATTCCTTTTAATTAATCAACAATTTTTATAGAGAACTTATCTGTAGGCGAAGTTTCTTCTGTCGCTTTAAATACAGTGTTTTGAGTAGTTAATACCTGTTTTTTCTGTTCTAAAGTATCTATAATCATATCTAATTCAGCAACCGATGAATATTGTAAAACAACCTTTCCGCCGCCTTGTTTATTTGGAGTTATCTTAATTCTTAATCCTAATTTATCAACCAGAGATTTTTCAATATCAGCTAAATCGTTATTTTTTTCGGCTCTAGGCTTTGCCGATTTTTGTTCTTTTTGCCTAGATATAAAATCCTCTGCCTGACGTACATTTAGATCTTTTTTTACAATTTGTAAAGCCAAATCATATGCATTTTCCAAACCAACTAATGTTCTAGCGTGTCCTGCAGATAATTTACCTTCTTTAATCATATTTTTTATTTCTGCAGGTAAAGATAATAAACGTAAAGTATTTGCAATATGACTTCTTGATTTTCCTACAATTTGGGAAACAGCATCTTGAGTGTGTGAAAATTCATCCATAA
The DNA here is from genome assembly GCA_015062285.1 of Alphaproteobacteria bacterium. Classification (GTDB taxonomy): domain Bacteria; phylum Pseudomonadota; class Alphaproteobacteria; order RF32; family CAG-239; genus CAZU01. Next base: position 169,597 of record SUUY01000004.1, read on the forward strand.
GACGCTTAAAACCTTCGGCTTCTTCTATTACAGATAAATTTTCTCTTAAAATATTTTCAACTAAAGCTGCTTCCAATGCTTCTTTATCTGTCAAATCTTTAATAATTACCGGTACTTCAGTAAGTCCGGCTTTTTGAGCAGCTCTCCATCGTCTTTCACCTGCAATTATCTCGTATTTATTATCTATTTTTCTAACCAGCAAAGGTTGAAGAATACCTTTATCTTTAATAGATTCAGATAATGAGTTTAGAGCTTCTTGATCAAAATCTGTGCGGGGTTGATATTTTCCGGCAGAAATATCTTCTATATTTACTAAACTCGTAGATTTTGCGCTGCTTATTTCTTCTTCAAAAATATCCCCCATTAGAGCATTTAAACCTCTACCCAAGCTTTTTCTTTTTTGGTTTGAAGCGGAAGGTGTATCATTTAATAATTCATCTAATTCATTATCTAGCATGCTATCAATTCCTTTTCTCTTTTTAATACTTCTCCGGCAAGACTAATATAAGCCTGTGACCCCGGGCATTTAAAATCATACAACAAAACAGGCTTTCCGTGTGACGGAGCTTCTGATATTCTAACATTTCTTGGAATAACCGTATTATAAACTTTTTTTCCAAAAAAGCTTCTTACATCATCTTCAACCATTTGGCTTAAATTATTTCTACGATCATACATTGTTAGAACAACACCATGTAAAGCAAGTGTTGGATTAAAATTCTTTTTGATTTGATTTATATTTCTTATTAAATCGGTTACACCTTCAAGTGCCAAAAATTCACACTGCAAAGGAACAATAACAGCATCTGCAGCAACTAGAGCGTTTATTGTAACCAAACTTAATGAAGGTGGACAGTCTATCAGAATATAATCGTAGTTTACTGCATCTTTATATAATGCCTTTTTTAATGCAAATTCTCTATTTTTGACATTAACAAGTTCAACCTCGGCACCAGCTAAGTCTGGAGAGGAAGGTACTAGAGAAAAATTAGGAATTTCAGTCCAAACGACAGCTTCTGTCAGGCTTTTATCTCCTAATAAGACATCATAGCTCGAAGCCATTCTTCCTTTTTTATTAATACCCATTGATGTTGATGCATTTCCTTGTGGGTCAAGATCAATTACCAATACTTTTTTTCCGGCAGCAGCCATTGCTGTTGCAACATTAACCGTAGTTGTGGTTTTACCAACTCCTCCTTTGCGATTGGCAACGGCTAAAATTCTAGGCATTATTTAACTCCTTTTTTTTAGATATATTACTTATTACAAGGATTCTACCTTCTTCACTTTGTTGACTCGGTAGTATTTTACATTTAAATTTCCAATATTTATGAGCTTCAGCTAATTCTTCGTTATATTTTTTTCCTTTAGGAAATATACATATTGTATTTTTATCACAAAAAGGAAAAGCATAACCTAAAAGATCTTTTAAGGAAGACATTGCTCTTGAGGTAATAACATCTGCAACTTGAGAAGGTAAATTTTCTATTCTGCTATTTAAAATATTAACAACAGTGTTTGTTTGTTTTTTTACCTCGTTTAAATACATTGTTTTTTTTAATATACTCTCTACAAGATTTACCTCTAATTCCGGCATTTTTTCATTAGCTATTATAGCAAGTACCATTCCAGGAAAACCAGCTCCAGAGCCAAAGTCATACATTATTTTAGAGTTTTTAGGAATTAGATTAAATAGTTGAATCGAGTCTAAAAAATGTCGATTCCAAGCATCTTCCAAACTAGAATTACTAACTAAATTAAATTTATTTTGCCACTCACAAAGTAGCGAGTGGTATATCTTTAATTTAGAAAATGTTTCACGTGAAACATCATATGTGTCGCAAAAATTTTTCATGATTTATTTTTATATTTTTTATAAAAATTTTAAAACATAAAAAAACGACTTATAAACACATATTTAGTTTTATTTTAAATAGACTCTAAAATCAAACACTTATACACCGTTATTTGAATCAAATTATTAAAATTTATATCTGTTTTTACAGTTTACTTTATCTAAGAATTCTTCTACTTCGGGAAATTTATCTCCGATTCTTTCAACACCGTGAGCATCATCACTAATTATAACAGGTACACCTAATTTTATAAGTTCTTCAGCAATCCACCAATCCGGATATGGTCTTCCTATTCTATCTATTCCGCCTGTGTTTATTTCAAAAGGTTGTTTTTTGTCTTTGATAGTTTCAATAACACTATATTTTAAGTCATTCCACTCAACTTCTGTACACAGATTAAATTGAGTACAATAATCTATATGGGCAATAAAATTAAAATAACCGCTTTTTACAGCCCCTATAATATTTAGCCAATAATTAGTCAGAAGTTCTTTCATATCTTCTTTAGATGTATTTGCAGGAAGACAATCAAGATGGTATATATTATACATTCTTGTTTCATCTGCTGTTCTAATAAAATGAGTTGATCCAATTAAATAATCGGGATTTAATTCTTTTATAATTTTTTCAAAATCTTTTCTCCATTCTAAAGAAGGAAAAAAGTCAACCTCAAGTCCTTTGTATACTTTTATTGAGTGATTTGATGCTACCTTATCTATTTCTTCAAAACTTCTTTTATGAACATCTATAATTTTATTTATATCATTATAGTACATCTTATTTGCATTTGGCACATTGGGATGGTATATAAGGTGATTGCTGACACCTATTTCTTCAAATCCTTTATTTTCTGCTGTTGAGATCATTTCTTCACAAGAAGACCAACCATCAAACAAACCTCCAAATGAATTATGGGTATGATATGTATATTTTTGCATTACTTTATCCCTACTATTTTATATACGTCTTGCTTGCATTTTTTATCAAAATATTGTTTTAATTTTATTGCTTTTTCTTTTCTTAACACTGATTTTGATGTGTCTAATTTATATTTTTTAGCAATCCAGTCTATTCTGTATCCAACATTAACAATTTTATCACCACACGACATTAGATCACTAAGTTGAATTAATTTATCGTAGTCATCACAAACTAAATCAGATATTATTTCTTTTGCTCTGATTATTTCTGAACTATGATATGTAAAATATTCAGGATCATATATATCTTCCCAAAAACTATGGGTGAGACATATTCTAGCAACATCGTCATAACCCATTTTTAGCATTTCATCATATCCGGCCGTACCATGAAATGTACCTTCCACAGTATCTTCTATATATTCGCCGTAATCGTGCAGAAGACCTAATATATAAGCTTTTTGATAATCCATTCCGCATTTTTTTGCTATTTTTTGAGCACAAAAAGCAACGTTTTTATAGTGTATGCGTGATATACCTCGACTTAAACCCATTTTTTCGTTTAATTCGTTGGTTATCTTACAAACATTATTTATCAGTTTTTTTGCTATATCTAAATCAGGTATCATTATGTTATTATATATTTGAGATGTTTAATAATTTATAAACATCTTCCTTACATAAATCACTAAAATATTCTTTATTTAATAAAGCAAACTTTTCCATATTTGCGGTTTGTTCAGGTTTTAAATTATATCTATTTCTTATGCCTAAAAATCTTTTTTCAAAACTTACTTTATTTAATCCTTCAAAAAACATATCACATAGTTGTATTAATCTGTCATAGTCGTCGTATTCTACACTTTTAAGCTTTTTGTGTGACCAGTCCAGCCATTCGGGTAAATATGAAGAATAATCTTTATCATCAAAATTTTTATTAGGAAAACTATGGGTGAGACATATTTTAGCAACATCATCATAACCCATTTTTAGCATTTCTTCATATCCGGCTTTTACATGAAATATTTTAGATTTTCTTTCATCATATTTTTTGCCATAATCATGCAATAACCCTAATACATATGCTTTTTCAGGATTTAAATACATTGTATTTTCAGCTATTATTTTTGCACTTTCTGCAACACCTTTAGTATGAAATACATATTCATCATGTGTTAAAAAATTAGTTGTAGAAGATCTATATTCAATACCTTCTTGCCAAATATTCAGTGCTGTTTCTATATTAGGATATGCACTCATTTTTTTACATAGCCTAATATAGCGGTTATTGCAGCAGGAGTTACTCCCGGTATTCGAGAAGCCTCACCAATAGTAGATGGTTTTACTTTCGTAAGTTTAGCAACCATTTCTCTCGATAATCCACCAATTTTGCTATAATCAATATTTTCTTTTATTTTCAGATTCTCATCTTTCTTAAATACCTCTATATCCGCGAATTGCCTCTTTATATAGCCAGCATACCGAGCTTCTATCTCTATTTGTTCATAAATTTCATCTTTAATATTTTTAATTTGCGGAAAAAGTTCATATACCGTTTCACGTGAAACATCGTGATAAGACATTAAATTATACAAACTTCTTTTTGGACCATCTTGCTTTATATTTAATTCTCTTTGTTCTAATTCAGAATGTGAAATATATAGCTCTTTGGATTTTTCTCTAAATTCATCAATAGCCTGTTTTTTAGCTTTAAATACACCGTATCTATATTTATTAACACAACCTATTTGCCATCCTTTTTCTGTTAAACGCTGGTCGGCATTATCTGCTCGCAACAATAAACGATATTCAGAACGAGAAGTAAACATTCTATATGGTTCATCTACGCCTTTAGTAATTAAATCGTCTATCATAACTCCGATATAACCTTCTGAGCGATCTATTGTAAAAGTTTTATCACTTTTTTGAGAAAATAAAGCAGCATTTATTCCGGCAATTAAACCTTGTGCGGCAGCTTCTTCATATCCGGTTGTTCCGTTTATTTGACCGGCTAAATATAACCCTTTTATTTTCTTTACAGAAAGGCAACTATCCAGTTCTTGCGGATCTACATAGTCATATTCAATAGCATATGCAGGACGTAAAATTTCTACATTTTCAAGCCCCTTCATAGTATGGATAAATTGTTCCTGAACATCTGCCGGAAGAGATGTAGAAATACCATTAGGATATATAACATCAGTATTTAATCCTTCAGGTTCTAAAAATATTTGATGAGATGTTCTATCGGCGAATTTTACTAACTTATCTTCTATTGAAGGACAATATCTTGGTCCTATTCCGGTTATTAAACCTGAAAATAATGCACATTTTGAAAAATTATCCCTGATTATTTTATGGGTATTTTCGTTAGTATGAGTTATATAACAATTAATCTGAGGATTTGTTATATTATCGGTTAAAAAAGAAAATGCTTGTGGTTTTTCATCACCGCTTTGAATATCTAATATATCCCAATTAATAGTTTTTCCGTTTAATCGGGCAGGGGTTCCTGTTTTTAATCTTCCTATTCTTAAACCTTTTTGCTTTAAATACGGTGTAATTCCAGTACAAGTAACATCATTTACTCTGCCTCCAACAGATATTTCATGTCCTATAAACATAACTCCATTCAAAAATGTTCCACTGGTGAGGATAACTGATTTTGCTCTTATTTCAGTATTATCTGCAAGTATAACACCTTTTATATTATTTTCTTCAAAAATAAGTCCCTCAACAGCTCCTTCTATTAAAGTAAGATTTTCTTGTTCTTTTAAGAATTGCAACATATATTTTTTGTATAGTTCTCTATCAGCTTGAGCTCTTGGTCCTCTAACTGCAGGTCCTTTAGAAGCATTTAACATCCTAAATTGAATACCGGCTCTATCAATTACTTTGGCCATTAAACCGTCTAAAGCATCTATTTCTCGCACTAAATGTCCTTTTCCAAGTCCGCCTATTGCCGGATTACAAGACATTTCACCTATCGTATTTATTTTATGTGTAATTAAAGCTGTTTTTACACCCATTCGAGCTGAAGCAGCACAAGCCTCACAACCGGCGTGTCCACCACCAACAACTATTACATCAAATATATTTTCAGTCATTATATATTTATTTTCCTATACAAAATGAACCAAATATTTTATCTAATATCTCATCTATTTCTATACGACCGGTTATCTTACCTATTTCTCTGGCTGACAAACGTATATCTTCAGCTGTTAATTCAATGTCCTTATCAAAATTAAATCTGTTTAAGTTATCTAAAGCATTATTAAGAGCCTCTTTATATCTTTGCCTTGTTATAAGAAGATTTGAACCTGAAGTAAATTTTTGTTTTATATTATCTTGTATTACAGATAACAATTTATTTATATCACTACTATTTTTTGCAGATATAACCAAATAACCTTTATTTTTCAATTTAAAACACTGTTCAGATGTTAATTTATCACTTTTATTAGCTACTATTAATACATTGTTTTTAGAATCTTTTGATATATTATCGAACAACTGAGTATTATCTTTTAAACCATCAAATAAGCAAATAATAAGGTCTGCTGATTTTACTTTTTGTAGAGCTATTTCTATACCTTTTTGTTCTATTATTTCTTCAGTTTCTCTGAGACCGGCAGTATCAGTAAAAACAACAGGATATCCACCTAAATCTAAATGAATATCTATAGAATCTCTTGTTGTTCCTTCTATATCAGACACTATAACAGCTTCTCTTTTTGCAATAGCATTAAGCAAACTCGATTTTCCGGCATTTGGAGGACCCACAATAACAACTCTATATCCGTCTCTTAAAATCTCACCGCAAGAACTATTTTGAAGATGATTTTTTATTGCTTCAGAAAGTTTAAATACATCGTTTTGCATATTTTCGATTACGCTTTGAGGAATATCTTCTTCAGGAAAATCGATATATGCTTCCAGATGAGATAGTAATTTTACAAGATCTGATCTCCAACCTTCATATAAATTTTTAAGATTTCCTTCCATTTGACGAATAGCATACTTTTGTTGTTCTGATGTTTCTGCATCTATAAGATCTGCCAAACCCTCAGCTTCCGTAAGATCCATTTTTTGATTATAAAATGCTCGTTTCGAAAATTCACCAGGTTCTGCCAAACGATAGTTATCTAATTGTCCCAGATTATCAATTAAAGATGATATTACAGCTTTAGAGCCGTGAATTTGAAATTCAACAACATCTTCTCCCGTAAAAGAGTAGGGTGATTTAAAATATAGAACAAGACACTTATCTAATATTTCACCACTGATGGATTTTAGGTTAGTAAAATAAGCGTATCTTGCTTTTATGTTACTAATATTAATATCTGTCAGTTTAGAAATTGATAATAAAGCATCTTCACCAGAGACTCTTATTATAGCTACTCCTGATTTTCCAAAAACTGTTGATAATGCATAAATTGTTTGATCTGACATTTTATTACCTCTTTATGCTCTTATAAAATTAAAGAAAAATTGTTGCAAGTCTAAAAATGCCTGTTTTTTGACTCTGGAGCGTTTTTTTATTGTTTGTTAATATAAATATCATAAAATGCCTTAAATTCGCTTGTATGAGCTTTTGGCGGGATTGTTTTTTTGGGTGATAAAATGAATAAAAAACTTATTATATGGGATTTTGACGGAGTCATTGCAGATACTGAAAAATTATGGTTACAAGTAAGGTTAGAAAAATTAAACAAGGAATTTAACCTTAATTGGGATATGGAAACCACAAATAAATATATTGGTGGAATGGCTGATAAAAACAAAAGAGAAGTCTTAAATGGTTTAGGCATAATTACAGATGATTTATTTTGGGAAGAAACCTTTAAAACAGATATAAATAAAATACATTCCGGTATATGTTTAACTGAAAATATTGAAGATATTTTTAAATTGAAAGAATATAAACAATGTATTGCAACTGGAGGAATATATTCTAAAACAGAATTAAAAATTAAAGCCGTTGGTATTGAAAAATATTTTAATAGAGAAAATGTTTTTACAGTTGATATGGTAGAAAAAGGCAAGCCGGAGCCTGATTTATTTTTATTAGCGGCTAAAACTATGGGATATAAACCTGAAAATTGTATTGTTATTGAAGATTCTATTGTAGGACTAATTGCTGCTATAAAAGCAAATATGACACCTATTGCTTTTGTTGGTAGTGAAATTTGTCAGAATGATACTTATAGAAACAAAATAAGAAATCTTGATGTTAAATATGTATTTGATAATATGAAAGATGTAAAAAAAGCAATTTCTATATTATCTTAAAGCGATTCGGAGATAATAAAAAATAAAATATGAAAAAAAATGACAAGACTCAAAACGAATCTGAGTCTCGGTTTGGTGAGAATCGGCAGAAATGCTGATGTTTATATTAAGATGTTATTAATAAAACTCTATTACATTTGATTGTATACTTGGGACAAAATGTGGTATAATGAGAGCTCGTTAGTCATTAGGCATAGATGACAAGAACTTAGGAGGTGTGCTATGGTGAAAACAGAATGTTTTAAATCATGGTTTGGAAGTTGCTGCAAGATATTTATCTTGGCAGCATTTTTGGGTTTAAATAGCACATCTGTTTGGGCTGTTGATTATGTTGGTGCACCAAAAAAAGAATTTGGATCAGGTGATGTTACAAAATATTATGATTGGGTAAAGCACGAAGACGGAAGATATTCTTTTGATGAGGTTTCAGGTCCTTCAGAATCATCTGTAATGGTTAAACATTCTTCGCAAACATCAGAAAGAATAACTGCTGTTAATGAAACAGAAATATCCGGTAACTTTATTAATAATGAAATTATTTTGCCTGAAAATGGAGAAGCTTGGGGGGCAGGGGTTTATGTTCCCGGGACATCTGCTATTGAGAAAATATCCGGTATTTTTGTTGGTAATAGCGTAATTAACAATAATGAATCTTACGGCGGAGCTATCGCAAATACAGCAGGAAATGCAATTGGAGAAATTAGCGGTGTTTTTGTAGGTAATAAAACAATATCACAAAATAATAATGTAAATTCCGGTGGTGCTGCTATCAGTAATGACTATGTTGTTGAAAAAATATTAGGTGATTTTGTTGGAAATATTTCTACCGGATATGATACCGCAGTAGGAGGTGCTGTTATTAATAATGCAGGAAGTACGGAATATTTGGGTAATTTTATCGGAAATATGGCTATTTCTTATGCTCCTAATGATGGGTCCGGTCCATTTTTTGGATATGATGGCAGTTTAGGTGGAGCTATTATTATGGGTCTTGGAGGTTTAGGGTCAAATTTTGATAATTCTAATTTTTATGGAAACCAAGCAATAAGTTTGGCAAGTACCAACGGATTAGCGTGGGGTGGTGTTTTATATGCATGGGTTGATAGTCTCAATTTTAATAATTCTGTGTTTGATAGTAATAAAGCTTATGCAAAAACAGGAAACGCTCTGGGAGGAGCGATGTTTTTACAAAGCGGAGTAACTACTTACAATAATGTTGTGTTTAAGAATAATGTAGTACAAAGTGATGGAGATTATGGCTATGCTTCAGGAGGTGCTGTAAAAAACGGATATGGTTATATGAATCTAACCAATACCAGTTTTTATGATAATAAAACAATTGCAACAGGCTCTAATGGTTGGGCTGACGGTGGAGCTATAACTTTTGGTCAAGGATGGTTAGATATTGTTGCGGACAATGGAAAATCAGAAATATCCGGTAATAAAGTAATATCTAAAGACGGTGATGGTAATTTAATAGAAAGAGATGAGGCTATTTATTTGGCTGATGGTGCTATGCTAGACTTAATAGCCGTAAACAATGGTGTGATTAAGATTGATGACGAAATAAATCGTTATGGTGAAAAATTAGAAGGTAATATTCAAGGGATTTCTCATGAAGAATTCGATGAATTTATAAAGAACTTAGATCAAGATCCTAATGTGTCTATTGAAAATGTAGGAAATAAATACATTATAAAACAAAGAGCATATGCTGAAGGCAAAAATAACATACTAACAATAGAGTTAAGAAAACGTATTGAAGGATATGTAATTACAAACGCTTATAATAAATCTTTTTCAGAAATTACCGAGAATGATTTTAACTTAAAGATAAGTAGAGGTATTTATCAATGTAATAAAGACAAGTCATATTGCTTTGTATCTTCATCATATAATGAGACATTTTTAGGAAATGAACCTGTATCTGAAAAAATTACAAAACTAGATAATGGAAATTATTTACTAGAAGAAGAATTTAAAATAGCAGAAATGCAATTTTCTGATTTCAATAAATTAGTAATAAGCGGAGATAATACAGGTAGAGTTGAATTAAATAATACTATAAGCGGTTTTAGAGGGGTGGAAATTTTTGGCACCAACGTGTTCTTTGGAGGAAAATCAAAGATTAATTATGTTCTTGATGTCTTTGGCGGAACGGCAAATAAAGCTGTAGTTGATAGTAATGGTGTAATGAATGTAAGTAATGAAGCCAAAGCTAACAATACAACAATAAATGGTGGTACTTTAAATGTATTTGAAGGTGGTGTAGCCAACAGTTCAATAATAAATTTCGGCGGAAAACTAGTTTTAGAAGCAGCATCTACAGCAATAGATACAATAGTAGAGAAGGGAGGGCAATTAATAACCAAAGCAGAGTCAATAATAGAAGGCTTGGTAGCTAAAGCAGAATCAATATTAAATGTTGATAAGGACACATTACTCAAGGGCGATATAGTAGTAGATAAATTAGCTAATGTGTCGGGTTCCAGTTATGATTTTAATAGTTTATTTCAAAATGAGAACGCCAGTTCTTTGACGGTAACCG
>SUUY01000008.1 GCA_015062285.1 Alphaproteobacteria bacterium
ATAACTACCTCACAGCTCTACCTCACCGCTCGGTACTCGGCGTTATAGTAAACTTATATCCCATTGTCAACACATTTTTGCAAAAAATTTTGCTTTTTTTTATCTTTTCTTATAAACCTTTGAAAAACCACGTAAGAAAATATTGTGTAGCTATTCTTTTTTGCTTGAAAACTAATATTACTTTTGTATTATGTGTAGCAACACAGATAAAAAAACAAATAGATTTGCGAATCTATATGATGTTTTGTGGAGAATTTTTTACTTTAAATATATATAGGAGGCTACAATAGCAAGAGAGAGTACAAATGCGTCAGTACGCGACGAAGATGGACCACGCATTAATGAAGAAATTAGAGTTAGAGAAGTTAGACTTATTGATGAAACCGGTGAAAACAGAGGAATCGTATCGATACAAGAAGCATTGAGAATCGCAGATGAAGCCGGTTTGGATTTGATAGAAATATCTCCGCAAGCTACACCTCCGGTATGTAAAGTTTTGGATTTTGGCAAATATAAATATGAAATGCAAAAACGCAAAGCTGAGGCCAAAAAGAATCAGAAAACTGTTGAAACTAAAGAATTAAAACTTCGTCCAATGATTGAAGCCCACGACTATGAAGTTAAGGTTAAACAAGCAAAGAAGTTTATTGCCGAGGGAAACAAAGTTAAATTTACAATGCGTTTTAAGGGACGTGAGCTTAGTGCCAATGATATGGGCAAAAATGTGTTGATGCGTTTGCTTGATGATATGGAAAATGTTGCCAAGCTCGAATCGGAGCCGAAGCTCGAGGGCAAACAAATGATGATGATTGTCGCCCCATTGTAAGAAGACGATGGATTAACGAATCGAAACCCCGACTAAGAATAAAATCTAAGTCGGGGTTTGTGTTTTTGTTTTTTATGCTATCTGACTAGGCATTAAGCGATATTTCTTCCCAAGTTGAAAGACCTATTTGGCTCCAGTCTAAAGGTATCTTATCGACAATATTCATATAAGTATAGTAGCTGTCTTTGATGTTGTCCAAAATAGATTCAACAACAATTACCTCGCGAGATTTGCGAAGCTTATCTCTAATTTGCGGATTAATGTAATCTAAGATAATTTTTTCTTCCGGTGAACGCACAAAAATCGCATGCTCAAAACCATCATACATTATTTGCGGTTTGCTGGGAGAATCCTTCTTGGCTTTAATGAAAAAATACAAAACACCGGAGGAATCTTCGGCAATAGTATATTGTTTTTCGATCTCGTATTCCATCGCTATTTTCCCCCTCTAAACTTGTTTTGTTTTAAGTTAGCACGATATCCTTCCATAAACTTATCAAAAGGACGTTCAACAATGAGCGTATTTTTTTCTTTATTAGTTGTTTGAGGCTCAGAAGAGTTGCTTAAAACAGCCTGTTGTCTATCTTTGCTTTCATTAATTTTTTTACTTCTTTCTTTGGCATCAGCAATGCTTTTTGCTCTTTCAATTTTTTCAGCAGTATTGTGCGAATCTTTAAATGAATTTTTAAGGGCATAACCAAAAACCCTAGCCATTTTTGTTTTGCGAAGAGAGTTCAACGTGTTGGCAGCAGCAGTAAAAGCCAAACCGGAAGTGGCAAGGAACAAAGTTGCATCTACTTTCTCAGATATCACCGCCGCACCAGTCCACGCCACTGTTGCCGCCCCCTGTGCAAGAGTACTCATGAATGGTGTTGAAAGAAGTTTTTTTAGCTTTGGATTGCTCATACCATTAACTAACGTTTGATATACACTTAATTTACCATCCTTAAAATAATTAAATGCTTCCCGAGCAATTTCATCACTCATTTCAAGTTCTTTTTGTCTTCTTTTTTCGTCTTCTGAGATATTTCCAACTGATCCATTTTCAATAGATTTTTCAAAAGCCTCCAACTTGGCAGCTTGTTCTCCACTGGGATACACCTTAATTTCTTCACTCATCTTTTCTCTCCTGAGAATATTCACCTTTAATCTTATATTACATCTTTAGACAAAATTTGTCAACCGGATTTCGTCAATAAGATACATATTGTAAATATTTTGCCATAAAATCATTAAATAAGCTTTAAAACACAAAAAAAGGAATGAAATCCTACGGGATTTCATTCCTTGCCTTTTTAGCCTTGTCAAGCATTATTCTATGCTCAGGATTGCCATATCCGAGTTTGATGCGACTTCCGGCACATTCAAATACAAGTTGGCAACCTTTTACATATCTTTGCCAGCCTTTTGACAGACTGTCGGCAACAAAAACATTATACTTTTTGCCGTCGAACAAATAAGCCTTGTAATTTCTGCCAGTATCAATCACGAAGCTTTGCTCTTTTTTCAGAAGATAGAGTTTGGTCGGTTTTTCTTTATCCTCGGAAAAATAAACAACCTTACCGGTCTGTTTGTTAATCACAAAATGAACAAATAATTGATTTCCCGGCCAAGACCCAATAGTTTTGCTATAAAAGCGGAAATACAATAAATTATCATTTTCGAAGTTCGGAGGACACCATTGGCGGTAATACTCACCATGATATTTGCTTACATTCCATAACTTCATACTGCTGTCAAAAAACAGGCAGTTTTTGGTTGAATATTCTTTCCAACCTCTGTCTAACTCACTCTGAGGAGGACAGCTAACGATACGGTGTTTCATAATTATTTATTTTTTATATGTGTTTCTAATTTTGTCTATAATGTCAAAATTTAAGAAAGTCAACAATTTTTTTATATACAGCAGTTCTATAAGTCGAATAACGGATATTGCTTACCATTGGGCAAATCATAGTGCCACCACTCGTGTTCTATACTGACCAATCCTATACTTTCCATAATTTCCTTTAAGTTCTCACGATTGGCTATTTCAGTTTCCATGCCTTCAGGGTAATAATCGTGACGAGCCTTTACTAAATGTTCTTTGAGTGTATCGGTATTTCCATGTTGAATATCTGCAGCAATATCCGGAGTATAGGCATCTACCTTGGTGGGATAGGATAATTCCTGTCCGTCAGGAGTACACAGGCATACATCAATGGCCGTTCCGTGACAATGCTGAGATTTGACAGGATCTTGAGCAAAAAAGCCTTTAATCGGAATAATTTCCAGAAATTTTTTATGCGCACTGATAGGCCTGGCTGCGTCACAAATTTTCATTTTCAGATTTTTTTGCCTTAAAATGGGAATTACTTTTTTCAGCACTTCCCACATATCTCTATGAACAAAAGCTCTGTTCCCCAAACCTATATCTTGGTAAACAGGAACTCCGGTCATGTTATTGGTGGTTTTGGCATACATCATGTCAATGATGAAATCATCACCTTTTATCTCCACGTAGTAATCTGGTATCATTTTACTAACTCCAAGAATTCATCTTCACTCAAAATATTAATTCCTAGTTCTTTAGCTTTGGTTGCTTTAGATCCGGCATCTGCCCCCATCACTACAAAGTCGGTGTTTTTAGATACCGATCCGGCAACTTTTGCGCCCAATGAAAGAGCCTTTGCCTTAGCTTCTGCTCTGGTCATTTTTTCTAAAGTTCCGGTGAAAACAATGGTTTTAGACGCCAATGGAGTATTATAATTGGTATCATCTACAAAATTTTCTACATCAACATGGTTTAGCAACTTATTGATAATATCCAAATTGTGTTCTTCTGCAAAAAACTCTACCATATCTGTTGCCATAGCAGCACCAATACCGTCGATTGCTACAAGCTTGCCGGTTTCTTTGTTGATCATATCGTGCATAAACTTAGCAAAGCTACCATAGTTTTTGGCCAAGATTCTTGCTGTTGCGGTTCCGACTTGTCTGATTCCCAAAGCATATATAAATCGGGGTAAGCTTATTTTGCGTTTGTTACGTATGGCAGCAAACAGATTATCAACTGATTTTTTTCCCCAACCTTCTTTACGTTCCAGGTGCAATCCCTGTTCAATAGAAAAGAGATCGTCTCCGCCGTTGTTTCTTTCTTCTAAAGTAAAAATATCATTCGGCGTTTTGATAATTCCTTCGGCATAAAAATCTTCAACAATTTTATTACCCAGTCCGGCAATATCAAAAGCATCTCTGGATACAAAGTGAATAATTCGCTCTATTGCCTGAGCCGGACAAGAAAGACCTCCCGTACATCTTCTGACGGCTTCGTCTTCTTCTCTAATGGCGTGGGCTCCGCAAACCGGACAATTATGCGGAAATTCAAATTCTTTTTCAGCTCCTGTTCTTTTTTCTGCTATCACTTGTACAACTTGCGGAATCACATCTCCGGCACGTTGGACAATAACCATATCGCCAATGCGAATATCTTTCCGCTTTATTTCATCTTCATTATGTAAGGTAGCATGCGAAACAATTACACCGCCGACATTTACCGGCTCTAAATCTGCAACCGGTGTGAGAGCCCCCGTACGACCGACTTGGATTCTTATGTTATTGATTTTGGTAATTGCTTGTTCGGCCGGAAATTTATGCGCAATTGCCCATCTTGGCGTACGTGTCAAAAAACCCAGTCTTTCTTGCAACTCAATTGAGTTGACCTTATATACCATACCGTCAATATCATAAGGCAGTGAAGATCTTATTTCCATAAGATGAGCAAAATTAGCTTCCAATTCCGCAATGTTTTGGCAAAGTTTGTTGTTGGGATTAACCGGAAATCCCCAATTTTTAAGATAGGTAAAAAATTCTTCTTGAGTTTTCCATGGTTTTTGAGAAACCTCACCCCAAGTATAAGCAAAAAGACTAAGATTTCTTTCTGCGGTGATTTTAGCATCAAGTTGGCGTAAAGATCCGGCAGCAGCATTTCTTGGGTTGGCAAATGTCTTTTTACCTTCGTTGGCATATCGCTCATTTAGCTCAAAAAAGTCTGCTTTAGACATATACACTTCTCCCCTAACCTCCAATATGGCAGGAGCATTTTCAATTTTTAAGGGAAGCTGCTTGATTGTTTTGAGATTCTCGGTAATGTCTTCACCTGTTATACCATCTCCACGAGTTGCAGCTTTAACAAAAATACCATTTTCATAGCGGGCTGAAAAAGAAAGCCCGTCAATTTTGGGTTCGCTCATAAAAGCAATATCGGCAGGGCTGTTTAGAAAACGTTTTACCCCCATGATAAAGTCTTCTACTTCTTCTATTGAAAAAACATCACCCAGAGATAGCATCGGAAAACTGTGGCTAACCTTAGAAAATCCGCTTTTGATTGCTGATCCTACTTTTTTTGACGGACTATCAACACGCACCAATTCCGGAAATTTTGTTTCTATTTCCGTATTACGATGCTTGAGGCGATCATACTCGGCATCGTCCAGATACGGATCATCATTTTGATAATATGCAGCATCGGCTTTAGCTAACTCTTTTGCCAAATATTCAAGTTCTATCGCTGCTTCCAAAGGGGTTAGCTGATTTATATCTTTCATTGCTTTTCCTGTTTTCAATACAAATTTTCATTATCATAAACTAATCCTGCTTATATGGTCAAGGCGAATTAGCCTTTAACTAACTACCAAAGACACCAACGCCTCAAAAATCATGACTGCAAACAAAATTATTATTCATAGAATGGAAAAGATTGAAGAAACCTTTTATAATAAAAAAGCCCTCCAAAGAGGGCTTTATAAAATTTTTATTTCTAGCGACGATCGCCCATGAAACGCATTAAATATATGAACATATTAATAAAATCCATATAAAGCGATAAGGCTCCGGCAACTGCCTTTTTGATGGCTATTTCATCATCATCGGCATCATAATACATTCTACGAATTTTTTGAGTATCAAATGCTGTCAATCCGATAAAAATTGCCAACCCTAAAAGAGATAAAGCATAGTCAAGACCAGAACTTTGTAAAAAGATATTGACAATCATTGCAATGATAATACCCAGCAAACCCATAATCAAAAATGATCCCATACCGGTTAGATCTTTTTTAGTGGTGTAGCCGTAGATACTCATAGCCCCAAATGTTCCGGCCGTAATCAAAAACACTCTGACTACGCTTGCTCCGGTATAGGCCAAAACAATCGGAGTTAAAGAAATTCCCATTGTTGCAGCATAAGCCCAAAACAATGTCTTTGCTTGAGATGCAGTTCCACTGGTAATAACCCAGCCAAACGCAAAAATCATAATCAGAGGAGCAATAAACATCAACCAGCCAAATCCTGATAAAGAAATTTGACCCTGCGGTGACATTGAGAAAAACAACTTAAGTAATGGAGTATTTGCCACCAAGTATGCAGTAAGAGCTGTAAGAGCAAGTCCGGCAGACATAAAATTGTATACTTTTACCATATACTGGCGCAAACCCAAATTAACTATCGGGGCAGCATTTGCACGAGAATAACTTCTTTCGATCATTAGATTTTCCTTATAAATTAACCTTTCACTATAAATATAGGAAACAGTAACACAAAAATCAACTACAATTAATTTTTTTAAGAATGTATATATAAAAAATCCTTGCATGTTAAAAAAAATTATATTATTAAGGTGTTGTTTTAATGGTCCCATCGTCTAGCGGCCTAGGACGTCGCCCTCTCACGGCGAAAACGCGAGTTCGATTCTCGCTGGGATCACCAATACAGCAAAACCCGCCATAAAAGGCGGGTTTTGCTGTATTGTGGTGTATCTCCGAGAAGCGAATTCGCAGTAGCGAGTTTGGGTTGAGGTTTCAGGCAGACGGGAGTATGCCGATGAGCGAAGCGAAGAAGCCGAAACAGGCGAGCATATAAAAGTGAGCCATTCGAGCTGGGATACAAAATATTACCCGCCCATTATGGCGGGTTTTGTTGCACATAATAATACTCCCTAATCAATTAAGAAGCTAAAAATTTAAATCGGCACTATGTTGTTATCTACATCACATGATAACATCGCCGACTTTTTTATTTACCACTTCTAAGATGTTTTTTCTACAAAACACAAAAAAACAGAAGCGCTCTAAGACGCCTCTGTTTTTTTACAATATTTGCTATTCTTGATGTTTTTTATTTTTGCGAGAAGAAATATCAAGATATATTCCTATCACTACAGCCACAATGACAATAGCTATAACTATACCATAGATATAATCTACAATATAAACGTAATTTTCAACTGTTTTCATATTTTCTGTAATTAAATATTATTTATTTCTCTTTAGGTATTCCGGCAATATATCCTAATATAGTGCCAATTAAAAAACACGATATTGCTACTGTTTTTACCTCGTCATGCGGACATCCCAACAAAAAGATACCACACCAAACAGACAAGCCTATAAATATCGCAGCAACGACAAGAGGTGTTCCTACAAAAACACGATCTTTCACATGAGAAATAAATTCTTTAATGAAAGTTCCCGCTACATAGGCAAAAATAATAAAACCATTAAACCTGAGAATAGTAAGCCATCCTTGCGATATGACTTCCTCTGTAAATAGTGATAAATAATCTCCCATAATATAAAAATTTAAATCGTACAATTATATAATGTCGTACGGCATTATATTTGATTTTTATTAAAAGTAAAGTGCCTTGTCTCAGACAAGCCAAATATCAAAATTATTAATTTATCTTGACCTTTATGATTGCTATCTTTCTTGACTGTATTTGATAGCTCTATTATCCGAATAGGATTGAGCTTCTTTGAGAGCCAAAATCGATTGCTCCATGAGTTTCTTGGCTGAGTGAGACGGTGATGGATAAGTGCTATATCCAATACTTGTCACCAACTCATGAGTTGTGAAATTATCGCTTATGCCATCTTGCAGAATCGCTGTAATCTTGTTGATTTCCGTTTCAAGTTCATAAACATTTGTTATATTAGGTATCAACACCCAAAACGGATATTTTAATCCTCGAGCAACGGTATACGACTTTTTGAGGCTAAGCACCAAAGTGTTGGCCAGTTTCTTTAAAGCAAATTCTTCAAGGTGAAGTCTGCGAAAATCTTCTATATTATCAATACTTATTCCAATAACGGCAACTAAATTTCTGGGATATCCGGGATCTTTATAATTTTCATTATTTACGGCCATTTGAACTCTGTCTTCAAACAAAAAGAAGTTTGGTAGTCCGGTAAGATCATCATACAAATTATTAAACAAACCGGTAACTTGATTGCGCTTATGCTCGCCAACCAATATAAATGAAAAATGTTCAGAATCAGGCAAATATATAGCTTGAACTTCTGTGGGCACAAACTTTCCTTTAACAGATTTGAAACGCACTTGTTGTTTTTTGCCGGAAGTAAGCATTTCTCCGATGTTTGATGTGAGGATACTCCATTCATCTTTATCTACCAAACTCAAAAACGGTTCGTTTGCTATAGCCTTTACATTTTTTATATCAAGCAACTTTTGAGCTGTGTGATTTAAGTAAACAACTTTATCATCGCTTACAATAATTATTATACGTTCTGAACTTTCGAAAAAAATGTTGATGATGTCTTTAAGGTTTACATCAAAATCATGCCATAAATTCTTATATTCTTTTGATGATGATTCAGCAGACGGAATAGATGAATATTCTTTTACTGCAATGGGATTTTCCAGTGTGTCCAAATCTATTCCATATTTTTTTGCATCTTCTAAAACAGACAGATCCGGTTTGGATTCCTTTTCCAAATCGGAAGTTTCAATATTTTCTAAATCTAATGTGTCTATATTCATATTCATTTGTTATTTATCGTTATCATTATTAAAATTTAGTTCATAAATGAAACAATGTCAAAATGTTTGTATTTTATTAATAATATTTGAATATACTATACTTATCTATGTTAACACGTGAAAGAATTCAATATGTCTCCAGAAGAAGCAAATACATCGGAAATTACAACAAACCAAGATGCAGCAAACAGTGAAAATTTTTATACAGTAAAAGAACGATTTGAAATAGACTACAATCAACCACTGCCCGCTTTTGATACTAATGGAGCAAAAGCGTATGCTGTTAAAGATAAAATTAATCCGCAAAAAGAACTTTTTGCTTTAATTTGTGATAATAAGTTTCCGACAAGACTTTCTATTTTACCATATCTAAAATCGATAGATCATCCTAATATTTTGAAACTTGTTGAATTTAGCGTTGTTGATTATGCGCCTGAAAACACTATGAATATGGCGTTGATATATATGAAACCTACAGGCCCTAAAGTTTCAGACGTTGCCTGGACAGAAAAAATCACAACCGAAAAATTTAAGTCCTTGGCATCGTCTATGGCTTCAGCTTGCGAATCTTTAAGAACATATCACGTTACACATCGCGCAATTCGACCGGATAATTTGTTTTTTAAGGATAACGATTGCGCAGAAATTGTTTTAGGTGACTGCGCAGCTACGTTTCCTGCCTTATACCAACCCGATGTGTACGAAACCACAGAAAGTCTCTTGTGCATTCCGCAAGGACGCGGAAACGGATCTTGCAGTGATGATATATATGCTGCCGGTGTTACATTGCTGGGGATCGGTATGGGCAAAGAAATAAGCACCTCTTTAACAACGGCAGAGTTAATTCAACAGAAATTGAAAAAAGGTTCACTTCTGGTACTTTTGAATGGTGAAAAAATTAATGGTCAATTTTCGCCAATCTTAAAAGGAATGTTGGAAGATGATAGTGAACTAAGATGGAAACCGATAAACATTTTTAATTTTATAGATAATAAAAACAGTAGTTTCAGCAACTCTGACGGTTCGGATAAATCAATGCGAGCCCTCACTATCGGAGGAGAAAAGTACTATACAACTAAATCTGCAGCTTTGGCTGTTTTGAACAATCCGACCGATGCTTTTACACTTGCCAAAAACGGAAAACTTTTGGACTGGATTAAAAATGGATTAGAAAACGAAAAACTCCACAGTAAAATGGATAAATTTCTCCAGCAAAACAAAGAAAATGAGAGCGCAGCTACTTTGGCTCCGATGATTGCAATTTACTTAGATTCATCATTGCCGATTAAATGTGGCGATACATTCATATTTCCAAACGGATTATCAAAGGCGTTATATCACTACATAAAAACACATCAACCTCTAGATGTTTTTTACAACCTTTTTTCCAGTGATCTGATAAAAACTTGGTATCAGGAACAGCCATATA
Source organism: Alphaproteobacteria bacterium (assembly GCA_015062285.1). Lineage (GTDB taxonomy): Bacteria > Pseudomonadota > Alphaproteobacteria > RF32 > CAG-239 > CAZU01. The sequence continues at coordinate 10,074 of SUUY01000008.1, forward strand.
TTCATGCCCCGGCAAACAGTAGTGATATTAAGACTGCCATAGCCCGAAACAGCTTCGGATATGGCATAGATAGAGTTATGTATGAATTTGATGAGGATTTACCGTGTATAAGCGAATTGGTTGGCAAAGAATTTGTTAATACCCCGTCAAAACTATTAAAAGCTCTTGACCTTAACTATAATGCATTTGAAGATAGACTACCCTTTGATAAAAATATAATTGCTTATTTGCGTTGCAAAATGGGTAAAAAAATTGATGGTATAATTACTGATATTAATGCAAATCAAGATGCTTTAAGAATATCTGCGGTTATTCGTTTATATGCCAACATTCAAAACAAAAACGGACCGGTTCAGCTGAATAATCTGACACGTTGGCTTTTAAAATCGTCTAAACCGATTATTACAAGTTTTCACAACTTAAAATATCGCAAATTTTTAGAGAGAGAATTAGTAAAAATTTCTAAAAACGGAAAAATAATCGGGCTCTATGAACTACTTGAAAATGATGAGGCCAAACTAAAAGATCGCAGAGACTATGCTGAAGTATTAAAGAAAATAAACGTTTTAATGACTGAGCGCAACAGGATTCTTGCCGGTGATGCAAAACTAGATGATGAAGCAAGAGAATTAGCTGTCAAATTTGCATCAATGCTATCTATTCTAACTATGCTGGCATCTTTTATGTTCAGTATTATCTATTGGGTGCTAAAATGAATAAACTTAGTAAAAAAGATCAGACCAAAAAACATGAATTTAAACTATCTACATCACAAAAATTGTTGATGTTTCTTGCTATTATACTTCTCTCTTTTTGGTCGTTGCAAATTGTGATAATCCTTTTGATAGGATTATTGCCATCGATAACCGTTATGTTGACCGATTCTAAAAATACCCACAAATTGATAATTGTCGGTTTTTTTAATCTTGCCGGTACGTTTATTTGTGTAGCTAATATCTATAATCAATTTATTACCAACCATGCTATAAACATAATGGATAATGTATTTAATATTATAATCATGCTCGGATCCGCAGCACTGGGAATGATTCTTTATTTTGAACTTCCTAACGTGTTTGTCATGATTTCAAGGTCTTCAGCAAGTCGCAGATTGCGCAATATAGATTCTAAGCTTGAGAAGATTTCCGCAGAATGGGGTTCTGAGGTATATGATCACTCAAGTAAAAAGCTTTAAATTTGAGGCCAATTTACCAAATTGTTGAGAAATACATCTATAAAATCAGATCTGCGATTTTGATAATCTAAATAATATGCATGCTCCCATACGTCGATACCAATTATCGGAATTTGACCGTGTGCTATAGGAGTATCCGCATTTGCCGTTTTGATAATTTTTAGGCCTCTATCATCAGATACCAACCAGGCCCATCCACTACCAAACTGTGAAATTGCCGTATTTTTAAATTCTTTTGCAAAATCTTCATATGAGCCAAATTGTTCTTCTATTTGTTTTAACAATTTAGCATTTGGCTTACCTCCGCCGTTTGGTTTCATAGAGTGCCAAAAGAACTGGTGATTAAAAACTTGTCCGGCATTATTAAATATAGCTTGGTATTCCGGCTTACCATAAACTGCCTTAATAATTTCTTCTAAGGTCATATTCTCAAATTCCGTACCGGCAATGAGCTTATTTAAGGTATCTACATAATTTTTATAGTGCTTGCCATAATGATATTCAAAGGTTTGTTGGCTAACATATGGCTCTAAATCATTCATATTATAAGGCAAGGCTATCATTTCAAACATTGTGTTGCTCCTTATGTGTTATTTTCATCATGATGTTTAATATAAGCATTGGTACCAACTTCATCAAGGAGCTTTTGTTCTTTCTGTTCAAGCTCTTTTCTGTTGGCTTTCTCTCTTTCTCTATCAACAATGTCAAAAGTTTTTTGCTCTTTGAACATTTCAGATATTTTATCTCTTATTGCTTCTATTTGTTCTCTAACCAATGATAAACATTCTTCTTGTTCTTGCTTTATCTCTAAATAACGTTTGGTATAAAGCCCAAAGTCACCAATATTAGGATTTTCTTGAACAAATAATTTTTCTTCATTGTAACGTTGCTCAAGCTGCTTGAGGTTATTTATAATTCTTTCTTCTTCGGCCTGTTTTTCAACCAATAATTTTCGTTGCTCATCAATTTTAAATTTTTGGATACGACTAAGTGTTTTTAGCGATTTGGGCATCTATGCTACACCTCAAATGTGTATGGAATGGCCAAAATATTTCCCAAAAGCTCGTAGCACTCGCTTAATGAGAATCTTTCTTGTTTTCCCTGAGAAAGAAAAGCTTCAATTTTGGGGTAGTAGAAGATTGCTTCGTCGACATCACGATTAGAGCCTTTTTTATATGCTCCCAAGCGAATAAGCTCAGCCATATCCTCGTATGAAGCAATATATTTACGAGCCTTTGCAACAAGTTCATATTCTTCTTTGGTATCACAATCCGGCATTGTACGAGAAATGGAACGCAAAATATTAATTGCAGGATAGCGATTGCGTTCGGCAATAGAGCGATCTAATACAATGTGCCCGTCCAAAATTGATCTTACGGCATCAGCAACCGGCTCATTATGGTCATCACCATCAACAAGAACCGTAAATAATCCGGTTATTGTTCCGTTTCCTGATCCCGGACCAGCTCGTTCCAGCAAACGCGGAAGTTCAGAAAATACGCTGGGCGTATAGCCTTTAGATGCGGGAGGCTCGCCTACCGAAAGTGATATTTCACGTTGAGCCATAGCAAAACGAGTTATAGAATCCATCATACATAGTACATCTTTATTTTCATCTCTGAAATATTCGGCAATAGCCATAGTAACATATGCAGCCTGACGACGTAATAACGGACTTTCATCTGATGTTGCCAGTACCAATACTGACTTTTCCAGTCCTTCTTGCCCCAAAACATCTTCCACGAACTCTTTGGCTTCTCTTCCTCTTTCGCCAATCAGGCCAATAACCGAAATATCAGAATCGGTATGGCGTGCCATCATGGACATCAAAGTTGATTTTCCCACACCGGAACCGGCAAAAATTCCCATACGTTGTCCCTTACATATCGTCAAAAACGTATTTACCGCTTTTACTCCCAAGTCAACCTTGCCCTTAACGCGATCTCTGAATTGTGCCGGAGGAGGAGATGATTTAATAAAATAGGGTTTACTGCCTTTGATTAGCGGACCTTTACCATCGATTGCCTCACCAAAGGCATTGACGATTCTTCCCAACCATGAACGGTGCGGATATATAACAGGGTGAGCATCTTCAACTTCGACTCGACAACCAAGACCTATACCCTCGAGTGAAGCATACGGCATAAGGAGAAGCTTATCTTCTTTGAAACTCACAACTTCGCATGAAATTCGCTTGTTGTTAATATTTATTACCGAACACCTATCACCGATGGAAAGGCCAGACGAAATACCGCTCACTTCAATAAACAAACCTTGCACACCGGTAACCTTGCCATAATATGATGACATATCAAGCTTGGATATTTCTTGTAAAATGTTTTGAACTCTATCAGACAAAATATTTCCCCTTAACTTGACTTAAATATATAGCATTTTTGCTTAGTTTTAAGCTATTTTTACGGTTATCAACATAATAGTTGTTAATAATTATTAACAGGCTTGTCAAAAAAGTTAACAAATAAAAAAATACAGGCTATGATGCATTTATTGATAAATACTTTAACGGGGGAATAGTGCTATGCGTGTTTTATTGGTAGAAGATGATTATGCCATTTCACAAAGTATTGAAACCATGCTCAAAAAAGAGGGCATGATTGTAGATACCACTGATTTGGGTGAAGACGGTTTAGAAATCGGCAAACTATATGATTATGACATCATTATCCTGGATTTAATGTTGCCTGATATGAACGGATATGAAGTTCTCAAAAATTTGCGTGCAGCTAAGGTTAATACTCCGGTATTGATTCTTTCCGGACTTAGCGAACCGGATAAAAAAGTTAAAGGATTAGGTTATGGTGCCGATGATTATCTGACAAAACCGTTTGATAAATCGGAACTTTTGGCACGCATACAGGCTGTTGTACGTCGCTCTAAGGGACATTCTAATTCCTTGATCAAAACCGGAGACGTTGAAGTTAATTTAGACAATCAAACCGTTACCGTTTGCGGCAAAGCACTACATCTGACCGGTAAAGAATATGGAATTATGGAATTGCTTTCTTTGCGTAAAGGTTCAACTTTGAATAAAGATCAATTCTTAAACCATTTGTATGGTGGTATTGATGAGCCTGAACTAAAAATTATTGACGTGTTTATTTGTAAGTTACGCAAGAAATTAGAAAAGGCTTCTGGCGGTAAAAATTATATCGAAACCGTTTGGGGACGCGGATATGTTTTGCGTGATCCTGATGAACCAAAAAAATAAATCGTAAACTTTTCAGCAAAAAAAACGCTTTCGATAAGTATTGAAAGCGTTTTTTTTATTTTTTGTCAATAGAGCTTGATTTATTTTATGCAATATGCTAATATGCATGTATAAAATTATTTATAGGAGGGCTAAATAATGGATAATAAAAATAATGAAAATCATGAAACCACAGAGTGGAAAAATGAAGATATAAATGCGTTAGATGATTTTGGTCGAACATTACTGGACCGAATGATTTATGCAGCAAGATCTCCTGAAACCGTAGAAAAACTCATCAAGGCAGGAGGCAAAAGCGGACAACAAGACGGAGAATTAGTCGACATGATACTTGAAAGAGTAACAAGTGGTTATCATGCACAAATAAGTGAATATGGGGAAAAAAGTGTGCAAAACAATATTGAAAACTTAGCTATTCTCGTAAATAACGGATATCGCCCTGGTCCTTGTGGAAGCTTAAATGAATTACTATCAAATCCTGAGCTATTTGAAAAATATCCGGAAACAATGAAAAAAATACTTCCCCATGATGAAAAATTAATGGTTAAATTAAATAGTATAAAAGATAGAAGACAGCTAAATGAAAATCAGCCTAAAGACCCATTAGAAGAAAGATTAAAAAGAGCTAAAACCACTATATCAAGAGGGGAAAGCGAAGACAGAAGAGCTTATCACAGATTTAAAGTTGGCCCCTTAAAAGATTCTCCAAAATTAGGAAAAACAGGAAATTCAAGCACCGGAGAAGTAAACGAGGCCCATAAACAAGCTGCAAGAGCATCAATTGAAGCTTTTTTGACCAGCAAAAAAAGAAGTAAATAAACTCGTGGAACGTATTGAACTGTATTTAATAAATCAGCATTCAAAAAAAAATCCTTGAAAGTAGCATTCTTTCGAGGATTTTTTTATTTGCTTTTAATTATAGCTTTTACGGCTCTTTTTGCCGAAAGATATGCTGTTTCCATACAACAGACATGATTCTTCATTGTCCAATCGCCTGCAATTACAACATTCGGATATTCGGTCAAAGCACTATCGGGACGAAGTTCGTTTGTTTTTTCATCTTGTGCTATGGTGGCATATTTGTGCTTAAATGCTTTAAATGGAGGGATAAACGCAGAGTTTACCCCTCGAACAGCATCTAGTTCCTGCCATATTTTCTTTGCCAATTCAGGTAATGCGGTGTTTTCATCATTTGCTGCAGAAATAGTAACACTCAAAATATTATTATTAACAAAAACCCAATCAACAATCCCGTTTACTATACCCAAAAAAGAAGCATTTGGTGGGAAATGTATTTTTTCCGATGTATAATAACTTATATTGATTATGCTGTTATGTGCAAGTTCTGTTTGGCCCATAAGGTTGGAGTAATGTTTATTGTCCAGAGCCAGTATAACTCTATCTTCAGATTTTAGATCTACTTGATATTTTTCAAAATTAAGTTGGGCTGCTCTGCCAAATTGGCTTTCTATTTTTATAAGTTTGCTGTTGTATTTTATTTCATCAGCATACGAAGCTAAATTATTTATAATTTTTTGACTTAAATTTTGTTTTGAGAAATAAAGATTATATTTAGAACGATTCCATGGAAAAGTTTGGTATAAAATATTTTTTAAAATCGGTTTTGCAATTTGCTCGGCAGGGGTATTGCAAACCGACATTAAAATATGGTTTTTGTATAGTTTTTTATTATCAGAAAAACTTTTTTTGTTTGCATCCCAAAATATTATGTTGGATTCCCATTCGTTTTTATCAACAAACTTTGCAAGTTCTTTATTTGCTCCGATAACAACATGAGTTCCGTTATCTAATTTTTGTTCCAGAGTTTTATCATGGTATGACATGCAACGTCCGCCGGCTTGGGAAGCTGCTTCATAAACGACAACGTGAGAATCTTTAATTTTATTTTTAAGAAGTTTAGCACAAAATAATCCTGCAACACCGGCGCCGATAATATGATATGTTGCTGTTCTCGTCATTTACTTGCCCATAAATGCTCTCAACAACAAACATAGCTTGCTGAATTTTCCTATTACCGGCTTAGGAGAAATAACCTCCCAACCTCGTTTTTGCATAATATCAAAATATCTTTTATAGACACTTGCAATCAGCCTTATTTGTCGAGTTGTTTTTTGAGGAAGTTTTTTTATTTCGGCAAATGCTTTCTTATAGTCATTTTCAGCCATACGTGCCAATTCTTCTCTAGCCACCATCAAATTTTTGTCCACCAAAACAACTTCCGGATCGCGAGAAGAAATACCGGCTTTATCTAAAAATTCCGAAGGTATATAAATTCGGTTCAGTAAAGCATCTTCTTTTACATCTCGCAATATATTGGTAATCTGCAGAGCTCGTCCTAATGAAGTAGCCAAGTTTTCAATTATAGTTTCATCATTGCAACCAAATATTCTTAGCGTTAAATTTCCCGGAACTCCGGCTACGCCTCGGCAGTATTTATTAAATTCGGCCAAACTCGGAGCTTGCATAGGATTTGGCAGATCCATAGAAAGGCTGTCTAACATTTTTATAAATTCTGATTTTGGTAACTTGAATCGCATACAGTTTTTATATATCTTACGGCCAATATCCGTTGTTGGGACTTTTTTGTCGTAGATATTATTCAATTCAGCACGCCAAGCATTAAGAAGATCTATTTTTTTGCCAACATCTTCTTCACCGTCAACAATGTCATCTAAATGGCGAAAAAATGCATAAATGGTATACATGGCATTTCGTTTTGGTGTTGACAATAAACGCATGCTCCAAAAAAACGAACTGCCTGATTTTTTCACAATCTTTTTGATGTTCTTCATCTGATTATGTTGCACGATTTTGTCCTTAAAAACAGTCCTACCCCCAAACCATAAAAAACAGCTTTAGCCCAATCTGTTTTTGTAAGCTTTGGCGAAGTTGCAATAATGTCTCCTTTTTTTATTTTTTTTAACATGGAATTAGTTAAGGAAAAGATAACAGCTACTTCGGTTTTAAGGCGAGTATTCTTTATCAGACGCAGCAAAATTTTAGCATCTTTCACCATATGTTCCAGACGTGAAACCATTTCGTCAATCAACAATCTTAATTGTGGTGTTGCATACGTTAAGCAAATATCTGTTTTTTCTACATTATATTTACACATGAGCTCGCTTGGAATATAACATCTGCGAAGCTCACAGACATCGAATTTAAGATCTTGAATATGATCTACAATCTGCAAGATCGTACATAAAATTTCAGCAGGCAAATATGTTGCAGGATTTTCATTGTGCAAAGCCAGCAAAAATCTTCCTACCGGCGCTGCAGAATAGCGACAATAATCTAAAAGTTGTTCCCAAATTTCAATTTGTTGATTTTTGGCATCTCTTCTAAAAGCTTCCAACAAATCAGTAAATAATCCTGAAGACAGATTATGTTTAGAAAAAATTTGTGACAATTCTCCGGCAACCGTATCTGAGGTTTGAGCAAAAAAATCTTTTTCAATTTGATCCAGTTGGACTAACTTTTCATCACATGATAAATTTGCATTATCGGCAATATCGTCGATCAAACGGGCGGCATTGTAATATGAAGCAACCACAGGAATTATCTTTGGTGATAAAAACAAACCAACCGGAAAATTTTTTTCTTTTATTGGCATATTTTTTTTACCCATTCATCTATCTGACTCAAAGCACGCCGGCAATATGCCTGTTTGCGTTCGGCTCCTTTGATTTTGCGAAACTTGCCGTTAACTGTGGTTTCGCCTATAATACTTGGAAACAAGCCGAAATTAATATTCATGGGTTGATAGTGCTCAGTATCGGTATCATCACTTAAATGAGAAAGCATTGCTCCAAAGGCTGTTTCTTTGGGTGGCAAAACCATTTTCTTATTCAGCATTTCTGAAGCAACAAAATATCCTACCAAAAACCCGATTGCTGCACTTTCGACATACCCTTCACAACCGGTGATTTGACCGGCAAAACTAATATTTGGTCTAGATTTCAAACGAAGGTATTGATCAAGCAAAACAGGGCTTTTAATAAAAGTGTTGCGATGTATTGCGCCTAGGCGAGCAAACTCGGCTTTTTCAAGACCGGGAATCATACGAAAAATTCTTTGTTGTTCGCCGTATTTTAATTTAGTTTGAAAACCAACCATATTGCGCAAAGTATCTTCTTTATTATCTTGCCTTAGCTGCACTACGGCATAAGGTTTTTGCGCCGAGTTATGCGGATTGGTCAACCCTACCGGCTTCATAGGACCAAAAACCAATGTTTCGATTCCCCTTTCTGCCATAACTTCTATAGGAAGACACCCATCAAAATACTCAGCCTGCTCGAAGTCATGGAACTCAACTTTTTGAGCATTTAAAAGCTCATTTACAAAAGCATAATATTGTTCTTTGGTCAGAGGGCAATTAATATAATCAAACTTATCACCCTTATCATAACGAGACTGATACCAAGCCTTAGAAAAATCTATGCTTTCTTTATAAATTACAGGAGCTATGGCATCATAAAAATTAAGCGATTGATTATCTATTTCCTGCAAGATGCTTTTAATGAGTCTCTCTGAGCTGAGGGGGCCGCTGGCTACTATCCATCTTCCATCATTTCCTTTAGGAAGTTCGGTTATTTCTTCATATTCAAAACTAATATTTTCATGTGATAGCAATCTTTGCGAAACTAATGAAGCAAATCCATCTCTATCAACCGCCAATGCTCCTCCGGCGGGAACTTTAGTTTGGTCTGCACAATTCATGATTAATGAGCTGGCACGACGCATTTCCTCATGAAGCAACCCGATTGCACTGGTAGAGGAATCATCTGAGCGCAAAGAATTAGAGCAAACTAATTCAGCGCAATAATTTGTTTTGTGCGCCGGAGATTTTATCTTGGGCCTCATTTCATGAACAACGACTTTGATTCCTCTTTGTGCCAGCTGCCAAGCCGCTTCTGATCCGGCCAAACCGGCTCCGATAATGTGAACAATATTGGTCATCAACGTATCTCTCATATAAATTTATGCTTTTATACGTTTTTTATAATTAAAAGTAAATAAAAACTTCTTATGATAAGTTGAGTATAATGTTTGCTATCTGTTATAAACCAATATATAGTAAACACGTACATTAAGATAAAAAGAGAAAGAAATGCGTTGTTTCTTGTTGTTTGTTGTATTGTCCGTAATTTTGTTTTGTCCTACTGCATCATTTGCCAGCGAGGATATGGAGGAATTTGTCTTTGACGGAGATACATTTGATACCGGAATCGAATATGGGGATACTACTGTAGAGGTTGTTGAGGAAAATGTAGTGCCCCCAAATGAAACATTAGAAACTCCTAAGGTTGATTCGGTTGAAATTGAACAACAATCTGAAGATTTTAGGCCAGATATTCAAGATGAAAACACTATTGAAGAAAAAGCAGAAAATAATATTTCTGCAACTACAGAAAATAAAAACAGTGAACAACAAAGCACTTCAGAACACGCATTAACCGAAGCCATAAAAAATGATGAGCAAGCGCAAAAGCCGAATTTACCGTTATTAGGAAACGACACTACTTGGGTTGATAAACTAATCAGCAAGCAAAAAACCGATGCCTCGCAAGATACTTCATCTCTTGAAACAATGGTCGAAAATGCCAAAACAATGAGCAAAAGCTCTTCGAATCGATCTAATGTGTCGGTATTTGATATTTCCGGTGTCATGCTTCGTATGAGCTTAAAACAAGTAGATTCCACCCTAAAAAACCGACTGTTTAAAAAAGTTATGTCTAAATATCAAATACCAAACTTTATTAAATGGAGAAATGAAGAATTTTGCCGAAATTCCGGTGTTGTCGGCTATGAACGAATTGAGGCTTGTATTGCTCAAAAGGCAAAAAAAGACAAACATCAATATGTGCAAGAAACCAAGTACATAAAATATGATACTAAAGAAGAGATTTCAGTTTTCTTTACAAGTAACTTTACAGACAATAAAGTATATAAAGTCACATACAAGAGTCAGGCTGCAAATATTGCCGGAAACAGTCCGAAATCAGTTTATTTGCGCAACATAAAAATTTATGATTTTTGGAAGAAAATAAACCAAAAATATGGTGCACCAGACGATAAAGAAACGGTTACATGGGGACTTGGAGATAATAAACCATTTATGAAAGCTTCAACCGGATATTTGATGATGGAAGATCCTATGCTCAAAGAGCTTGATTATACAAGAATGTCCAGAGAAGATCAGCGATACATGAATACGGATTTATACAGTTTTTAGGGGCAAGTAAATATGAACTACAATGTATCAGAATTAATATGCACAAGAATAAGCCATGATCTCATCGGCAATATTGGCGCGGTTGCAAATGCTGTTGAATTGCTGGAAGAAGGTGATATGGACTTTCTGTCTGATATTCATTCTATTTTGAAAATAAGTTCATCAACATTATCGGCAAGATTAAAATTTTTTCGTATGGCATTTGGTGTCGGAAATGCAAATATTGAAAACATTGCATTAGTAAATAAAACAATTAATGAATATTTGGCTACCATTGGAGGAAAAAACCCGCCTTTGGCTGATATCAATTTTGAGAATATTAAATATAGCAAAGCTATTATGCTGGCAGTTATGGCTTTAGGCGATTTATTGATTCGAGGCGGTACAATTTTTGTTGTTGAAAAAAACAACCAAGTTCTTGTCGGAATAGAAAAAGACGCAAAGATTGCTGAAGATAAATTAGCACAAACCATAAAAGTTTTGCACCAAACTGCGGATAATCTATCGGCACAAGATGTTCCTTTACTATATTTGCTTGATGTATGTAAAAATAATAATATAAAATTAGGCGGCCAAACTTCTCCGTCATTATGTTTTGTTTTGGAGTAGAAAATGATTAGATGCTTAATTGCAGATGACTCAAAAATAATGCGCATGCTGTTAAGAAAAATTGTAGAAAACTTTGGTTTTATGGTTAGCGAAGCCGAAGATGGTGAAGATATCTTAGAGCAATGCGTTTCTTTTCAGCCGGACTTGATTATTAGCGATTGGAATTTGCCCCTCATTGACGGAATCGATGTTTTATACAAAATAAGAGCAGATCGCAAAATAAAACAACCTCGTTTTATGTTTTGCTCGTATATTACCGAAACAGCAATAATTCGCCAGGCTTTAGATGGTGGAGCCGATGATTTTATTATGCGCCCGTTTGACGAAGATATTATTGCCTCAAAACTTGCAATTTTAGGTTTGTTATAAGGATATTGGCATGAGAAAACAAGATTTTGAATTTTTGATAGCCTTGCTTAAAGACAATGCCGGCTGGGAGTTTGACGAAGAACAATATTTTGTCGTAGATAAAAAAATATCTAATATTGTTCGAGAAAAAGGTTATAGCTCAACCGAAGAACTTATTGCTAACTTAAAAACAGAAAATAGGCAATTAATTGCTAATGTGGTCGAAGAAATGGCTTTTTCTGATACATCTTTTTATCGTGATTATGATGTTTTTAATCAATTTGAAAATCATTTGCTTCCCAGCATCAGAGAAAATAATCGCTCAAGAAAAAAAATTCGATTTTGGAGTTTAGGGTGTAGCAGCGGGCAAGAAGCTTATTCTATTGCCTTTGCCATAAAAAGAAAATTTATCGGTTTGGATAATTGGGATGTCAGCATTTTGGGGACAGATATATCATCTGTAGGTATAGCTAAAGCTCAACGTGGTATATACAACAATTTTGAAGTCCAAATGGGATTATCTGCCAAATCGATACTGGAATTTTTTTATAAAGATGATGATAACTGGCATGTAAATAACGACGTTATGAAAATGTTGGAATTTCGCCGCTATAATATGCTTGATGATGTTACGTATACAGCAAAATATGAAGTTGTTTTTTGTCGTAATGTTTTGCGCTATTTTGCTAAAGAGTATCAAGATGCAATATTGCAAAAAATCAGCAATTGCCAAAACGAAAGCGGCATACTGTGTTTAGGCAAAAACGAATATATTCCCGGAATAGAGAAATATTATAATAAGCTTGAAGGAACTAACTGTTTTTATGTGAACAAAAGTGCAACTAACACAAATAAAAACATGAGTACTCAGAGCAATATACCTCCTTCAGATGCAATGCCTAAATTTGTTCGTCCGGATATTTTCGGTAAATGAAAATTTTGCTTGGTTTTCACTTATTTGGTTTATATTCTTTTCCAAGAAGTTCCTTGAGGAGAATCTTCTAAGATAATTCCTCTGGCTTTCAATTCTTCTCTGATTTGATCTGCAAGAGCATAGTTTTTAGACTTTTTGGCCTCTGACCTTTCTGAAATCTTGGCTTCAATAAAAGAAACTTCATCATCATTTTCTTCGCCCTTAAACCATTGTTTAGGATCTTGGTAAAGCAGTCCCAACAAACCGGCAGAAGATAAGAAAACACCTTTAATTTTTGCTTTCTCATCAGAAGATGTTGCCCTATTCAAGGCATTTGCCATTTCGTGTAAATATGATATTGCCAAAGGAGTATTAAGATCATCTGACAAAGCTTTAACGACACGATCATCAGCCTCTGCCGGTAATGCTTCGACATCATAACTTGCCAGCAAGGCATTGTAGAATTTATCTAAAACTGTTTTGGCTTGTGCCAGTCCCTCAAAAGTAAAATTAAATGGCTGATGATAGTGAGTTGACAAGAACAAAAGTCGCAAAGCTTCAGCCGGTGCCTTAGCCAACACTTCATCTATGGTATAAAAATTGCCAAGAGATTTACTCATCTTCACACCATCTACCATAAGCATTCCGCCGTGCACCCAATAGTTGGCAAATTTGCTGTCAGGGTGTGCACATAATGATTGGGCACATTCGTTTTCGTGGTGCGGAAAAATAAGATCTGAACCGCCACCATGAATATCAAAACTATCTCCCAATAGTTTGGAACTCATGGCAGAACATTCCAAATGCCAACCGGGACGACCATACCCCCAAGGGCTGTTCCACCCCGGTTGGTCAGCCTCTGATGGTTTCCACAAAATAAAGTCTGCCGGATTTTTCTTGTAGTCTGCAACTTCTATTCTGGCACCGGCAAGCATTTCTTTCATTGAACGACCTGATAAATATCCGTATGAAGGCATAGAATCGACATCAAACAAAACATGACCTTCAGCCTGATATGCATGCCCGTTTTGCAACAAAAGTTCAACCAGCTCTATCATCTCATTGATATATTCAGTGGCTCTGGGACGATGATTGGGAGACAAAACATTAAGCTTTGCCATATCATCAACATACCATTGATAGGTTTGCTCGGTAATTTCTCTGATTGGCTTGCCCGTCTCTTTATGCTTGTTTAGTATTTTGTCATCAACGTCGGTAATGTTTGAAACATAAGTAACATGATCTTCGCCATATACATAACGCAGCAAACGATATAAAACGTCAAAAACCACCGGAGTTTTGGCGTTGCCTAAGTGGGCTTTGTCATAAACTGTCGGCCCACAAACGTACATTCTAACATTTTTGGCATCAATCGGAACAAATTCTTCTTTGCGGCGGTGTAATGTATTGAATAAAGATATGGCAGACATTTTGGCTCCTTAGGCTTCTTTTCCCAATAAACGATCATATACTTTTTGACGACCAAGCAGTGGCAATAACACTTTCAGTTCCGGACCTTGAGGAGCTGCAGTTAAGGCCATACGCAACGGATGAAATAAATTTTTTCCGCTTTTGCCGCTAACACTTTTCAGTTCGGAAACCCAAGCAGAATATGTATTTTCATCCCATGGCTCCGGAGGGAGAATTGAGGCTGCCCGTGAAGTTAAGTCAGCATCTTCAATCACAGGTTTAAGTTTTTGACAACAAATATCTTGCCAATCTGCAACGTCAGAAACTTTGTTTAGATTTCCGCGAAGAGTATTCCAAAAATCTTCATCTACATTGATACGATCTTTAACCATAGCAAAAGGCAAAGAACGAACATAGTGAGTATTAAATGTTTGTAATTCTTCTACCGAAAACTTAGGCTGAGAACGTCCAAGTTTGCCAAAATCAAGCGATGCAGCCAAACTTTCTAAATCGTAAAATGGTTCAATTGCTTCAGAAGTTCCGAGTTTGGCCAAAAATGAACTGATAGCCAAAGCCTCAACTCCTTCTTCTCTAAGCTCTCTAACCCCTAATGAACCAAGACGTTTAGAGAGTTTACCTTCGGCTCCGGTAAGAAGAGGTAAGTGACCAAATTCAGGTAATTTGCCTCCGATAGTCAAGAACATTTGAATTTGCAAAGCAGTGTTAGTAACATGGTCTTCACCACGTATAATGTGGGTTATACCAAAATCAACATCATCGATTACAGAAGGTAAATGGTATAAATATGAACCATCGGCCCTAATAATAACAGGATCGGCTAATTTTGCGGCATCATAACGGCACTCACCACGGATCATGTCATTCCAAGAAATTTCACCCTCCACCAATTTGAAACGATAGTGAGGTTTGCGGCCTTCTGCCTCATATGCGGCAATTTGTTCTGCCGTCAACCTTAAAGCACTACGATCATAAATTGGAGGAAGGCCTCTGCTCATCAGGCGTTTACGCATAACTTCAAGCTCTTCGGCTGTTTCATAGCAAGCATATACCCTACCCTGAGACTTTAGTTTTTCTACAACCTCATTATAGCGATCAAGGCGTGCCGATTGGCGTGCTTCCTCATCCCAGTTAAAACCCATCCATTGCAAAACGTCTCTTAGAGCATCTTCGTATTCTTTTTTAGAGCGAAGCACATCTGTATCATCGATGCGAAGCATGAACTTTCCGCCTAATTTCTTGGCCAACAGCCAGTTAAACACGGCTGTACGAGTATTGCCTATATGCATATAGCCGGTGGGGCTTGGTGCAAAACGAACCTTTATATCTGTCATTTGGTTTAACCTGTTAATGTTATTAAAAACTAATTGCCGATATTATAGGTTTTGCCACATAATTTCAAGGATATTTTTAATATTGATTCATTTTTGCCTGATTTTTACGTTCTGCGGATTTTGCCATATCTTCCAGATCTTCTAAAAACCATTCTATTTCTTCTTCAAGACTTATTATTTGCTCATAAAATTTGCGGCGATATGAAAGCAATAAGCTACTTTCACCAACCTTTATATCAACCAGCTGAATCCCCTTTGCTGTTTGGTGTAACCGAAAGCTAAGCAAATACTCTTTTAGCGGGGCATCACTATCAATATTCATATTCACTATTACATTAACTACCGTAAAGTTACCATCTATAAATGCCGTTTTCACTTCATATTTAAGCCGATTCACAAAATCGAGCGGAAATGTTTTGTATAAAGCTTTTACATATCTGTTGAATATAGAAACATACCTTGATTGTTGCTCTTTGTTCATCATTCGCCAATATTTACCGACTACAAATTTGGCAACATATTCAGAATCGATATATTGATCAAATATGGCATCAAGCTCATTATATTTTTTTACAAAATCTTTTTCTCGAAATGTATCCATTAGATGTTGACCATTTTTTTTAGCCCATAAAACAGCATCCTCCGATGAAACAGGAATCGCCATAGCTTCACTTATTCCAAACAGAAAAAACAAAACACTAATAACTCGTAAAAAAAGATTACTTTTCATAAAATTTTGCCTTATAATTTGTATTGTTGAATAATTATAATACTAAATTGGTTAATAAAATGAAACTGATCCTGTTTTTTTTGACAATTGCAATATTTTTTAACAATAACATTTCTTGGGCTAAAAGTAACAGCTTGCGTTACCCTATGAGTAGAAATCGTGTTGTTTGCGGTACTGACACGTCAAACAAGCTTCTTGCATATAAAGATGAAATAGGTTCTTGGCAGGGATTTGATGCTGATATTTGTCGAAATTTTGCCTTGGCGATTTTAGGAGAAGCTGAAGCATTTACACTACAAAACATATCAGGAAAAGATGTTGTTAAAGCACTAGATAGTGGGCAAATTGATGTTATGTTAGGAAATCAGGTAATTTCTGCAAAACAAGAAGTAACTCATCCGGTGGTTGGCACAGATGTTTTGTATATTGACAAGCAGATATTTGCTGAACGCCATAAATCCGATACCAACTCCATGCAGAAATATAAAAAGTCTAATGTTTGCGTAGTTGCAAATTCGAATGATTATGAAAATTTGTATGATTACAATCAGAAATACGCCATGGAATTTAATATCTTAAAATACTCTACCGCCGCGGAAGCAAAGCAAGCTTTTTATTTGGGGCGCTGTCAACTGATTTCGGGAAGCGAAATTTATATCAAGAGTATTGCCGAAAATTTGGTCAGTAAAGATAATGATATAAGAGTTCTACCAGAAATCATATCTTATCGACCGGTATATGCTTATGTCGCCAAAGCAAATCCGGAATTTCAAGTTGCAGCAAAATGGATATTAAATGCCCCTAAGCTTGCAGAACAACAAGGAATAACCTCAAAAAATATAGACAGTTTTATCGGAATTAGAAGCGGATCTGTTAAAAATTTGCTTGGGTCATCTCCTAACTTATGGAAACAGATGGACCTTCATCCTGACTGGGTTGTATCAGCAATAAAACAACAAGGCAACTTTGGCGAAATATATGAAAGAAATTTCGGCAAGCACTCTGAGTATAAGATTGAACGCGATAAAAATAATTTAATTGAAAATGGCGGAATAATAAACACACTTCCCTTTATTTAGATATTTGCCCTGTTATAAATTTAACTCCGTGTTCTATAAATTCTGATGTAATTTGATGTTTGGCATCTTTGATGCTTATGCACTTTACGCTGCAACCAATTCTCTTTAACTTATCTGCAGTAAACTTCATTGATGCATGACGCAGTAAGTTATCTTCTGTTCCATGTAAAAGCAATGTTGAAGGATGATTTTTGGCATTTTTTTGCAAATATTCAAATCCTGCAATTATACCGCTAAAACTTAGCAAGCCGCCAATTTTTTCCGGAAACATAAGGGCTGTATATATGGCAGACATTGCTCCTTGAGAAAAACCGCACAAATATAAATCTGAAGCCTGTAAATCGTATTCTGCAAGTGTTTGTTCGATGTAGGGTTCTAAATATGAGTGTGTCTCAGCCAATCCCAAACTCATCTTATTGTAATATTCCACAAAGTCACTCATCTTAGGAGTATTTTTTCTTTCATATTTAGGGTCAAATCGATACATAGAATACCACTGACGCATGTGATTATCAACTTCACACAGAAATGGTGCCTGAGGAATATGAATTGCACAATCCGGCATGGTATCTATCATTTTTTTTAGGCGCAAATTTACGGTATCGGCATCATCAAGATAACCATGCAAAAAGATAATGAGCTTTTTAGGAATACCATTAATATGAACAATTTCTTCACGAATCATATTGTGAACCTGACAGTTTATATTGTATGCATTTTTAATATAAAAAATATCTAAACAAATTACTAATATTTTGAAGAAACGGCAAATTTTTCTTCAATATCATCTAAAGTATCTTGTATGTTTCCAAATAAGTTAATTTTTTGGTTATCCGTCAAAATACAAATTTTACTTTCTTGATGATAGAAACAATATGGAGTTTTGAACCATTTAGCATATTCTAAGCTATCATCTATTTGCAAATCTATTCCTGCTATCCGACAATACTCTCCTTTGGCCTTATTCCATAAATCTTCAGCAATATGAAAATTTCCGTTGGCGTCGTAGCTAACTTGATCTTTTGCCTGAAAATAATCTACTATAGCAAAAATATGATCATAACAAAAATTGTGCTGATCAAGTTTTTTTTGAACTAAATATTTAGGACCTCCGGTGATAATATAAATTTGATGTCCTCGTTTACGAGCTTCCTTAGCAAATAGGGTAAAATATTCTATCCTCGTATCTACCACTCCATGATAGTCAAGTCCTATTTTTAGTTTATGATATATATTCATTAATCATTCCCAAATATCGACGAAAACAACTCTTTTAAGGAATTAGGACTCAAAGCAGAAAGAGGATTTATGTTGATATTGGGCTCATCAATATTGCCGGTAATATAATAATTTGCAGCAAAAACTGTTCCGTCTTTTCCGCTAAGCAAGCTTCCTACCAAAGGTATTTTCCCTATAAATGTATTTAATCCGTATGCCGGAGCTATCAACCCTTTAATATCAAATTCTTGAAACTTACTTATATATATTCCGCTGCCTGAAATTCCCAGCACATTTCCAAATGCTTTAGCATCTTGTACCTTTAAGACCGAATCTTTATATTCAAACGGAGCATCAAAATGTGAAAAGGCTATTCCATCTCCTGTCAAAAGATCAACCATGCCGGATAATGAAGCAACAGTCAGAAGCTTTGCAAGTACCGGAGTGTTATGCAAATTAAAATCTCTAACCTTGGCATGCCCAATAAAATTCTTATTAGCATCTCTCTTTGCATTTATGCTTAAACGACCGCCTTTCATATTATCATATATGCGCAAAAACTTTAGGGTCGATCCGGCATCATTACTTTCTATGTTTAGCAAATATTCGTTATTTGCTCTAGGAATATACTCAAGTTTTAAATTTGTAGGCTTAGACTTTTTAGAATAAGGTGCAAAATTCCCGATTAGGCGCATCTCGTTAATGCCAACACCTTTTAATATTTTTGCTGACCCGGCAAAATTGTGTATTGCAATATTCTCATTAGTCCATAACTTACCAACTGCTATATTAATGTCGGTATCATTTGAGGCTTTCCACTCATCTTCTTCCGCTGATTCATTATTGCTTTCTTGCTCTTTTTTAAGTTGACGCTTAGCCTTTGATTTTTTGATATCATCTTCGTCTTTGGCAAAAAAGTCTGATAAATTATAGCTATGACCAGAGACATTTATCTTAATTTTATCTCCTGTGTTCTCTCCCATATCTATTTTAGCTTGAGCTGATGTTTTGGGCCCCTTTATATCGTATATGTCTATGAGCTTTACACCTCCGCTATCCGAAATTTTTATCCTACCTTTTATGTTGAAATTAGGCTTGGAAAGCGAAAATTCCGGAACATCTTTGAGTTTGCCACCGCTGACGTCAAGACGCGCGGTAATAACTCCCTCTGTTCCGCTTTTTTTCTTAAATCCTAAGAAAGAATAATCAATATCCGATTTTTGCAGATCTCCATTTATATCTGCTATTATGTTATTATCAGAATATTTTGTTATAGTTGCCTGAGCCGGAATTGAACCTTGAATGTAGTCATTACCGAGAATACTGTAATCCAGCCCCATTTTTTGCTTGAAATTATTATCAAAGTTAAAACCTAATTGATAGCGACTTTGATAATCTTTGGCCATGAAATTCTCATTCCACATTATACTTATCGGCAGACCGTCGTAATTAGCAACTCCGTTTACCTTCAAACCTTGGTTATTTACCAAAAGATCTAAATTTTTGGCTTCTATTTTCTTGTTATTAACTAATTTATTGATAACTATATCTTGAAGTTTTGCAGAAACTTCAACCTTGACCTCTTGTGGAGTTAAATTTTTCTTGAGTTCAAAATTTAAATCTAAGTTAGCTTGAGCACTTCCCTTAATAATAGAAGGATCAATACCCATTTCAGATGTATAGCCCAATGGCGGATTATCAATAAGTCTTAAGATATCACTAATTTCGCCTACACCAAACAGTTTAATATGAGCATAGTTATTATCTTTGTCCAAATCATATAATTCTATTTCGCCACTTTCAAGAATCACATTGTCTGAAACACCCTTATCAAAAACCATATGCAGTTTATCCGGATAAAAATAAACTTTGCCGTATATATCTGTTACTTTAGGCATTTCATTTAAATATTTCAGCGACACACCATCAGCTGTTGCTTCTCCTCTCAAGCCTTTATATACAATCTTTTTTTGCTGTTTGTCGTAGCCAAAATCAAATTTAAACGAAGCATCGGAAATATACCCGTCAAACATGCTGTCTTTACACCAATTCCATGCAACAGTACCGATATATTTGGGCCAATAATTAAATAAATCATTTGTAGGTAATTTTTTTACATAGGCATTGATTGTTATTCTCAAATCATTTGGCGATGATTTCAAAAAGTAATTTTTAACTCCACCGATATCTACACCCAATAATGCTTCTTGTCCATCGAGTTCCAATCTGGCTTCTTTTATGCTTAACTTTTCTAAATCTCCGCTTATTTCTCCATTAAGCATTATAGAGCCAATATTAAAATTATCTTCTTCTTTATCTGAAAAAGCTATTTTACCATGCCCCCCTTCTATAGAAAAATTAATCGTGTTTATTAGGTCTTCTATATGGTTGGGAAGATCTTTGCGATACTCTACCACATTGTTTAGATCTATCATAGTTTCTATACTGCCATTTATCGGAACATCTACTTTATAGTTATCTTTCCAATCTTGCGAGGTTAAAAGAGCTACGAGGTTTGCAGGAACCAAATCAGAAAAATAAAATTTTGCCGCTAATTTTCCGCTACCATTACGATAAACAACATCAAAGCCTAGCGACGATGACGTTTGCTTGAAATTGAACAAAGAATCTATAGATGTCTCTATTTTTCCAAAACCTCTTTCAAAATGATAATTAACATCGGAAAATGTCCATTTTTTTCCTAAATCAACCTCATGAAGCTCAAGTTCGGCACCAACAATGTTGATACTGTTAATAAAGCTTTCCGGATATGTCAGATCCTCAGAATTAAACCTTTCTAAAAAATTGTTAAATACATCAAAATAATATTCTATCTTCTTTTGATTAATTTCATCTTTTTTATCATTGCTTACTCCATAATTGGTAAAAATATGTACCTGAGGATTATACACATCTATTGACCCTGGAGCGATAATACCATTTAACAATGCCCTTATACTAAATGATACTGATGTTTTGGGAGCATTAATAATCAAAGAATCATCACTTTTGCGATATGTCACATTGTTTGCTATTATTCTTAGAGGTCTTAAAGATCTGACCAATTCCAAATTAACAGAATCTAAACTCACCTGATATTCGGTATTGTCATGATTCAGAGCTTTAATAATATATGGCTTCAAAAAGGGAACCATCACCTCACCTCGATATAATTGCCATATAAACAGTAGCAGCAAAATAAGACTTGCTACTCCCAAATAATCAAAAATACGTCTAAGGCGATATGTTTTCTGATCAAGCTTTTTCATGTGACTTTAGCCATTTCATAATATCTTTATAGTTGTGGTAATCATATAAATTTCCATGTTCTGCTTTCGGATATATGATTATATTTTTAGGATAATTTGCATTATCAAACAGATTTTGCGCTCGAGCTATGGGAACAACTTTGTCATTCGATGCCCCCATAATCAGAATCGGTATATTTATTCTTTTTATCAGTGAAATATTATCGTATTTGTCTTTAACAATATATTCCAGAGGTAAAGGGATAAAGACACGATCCTTAACTACATTGTATAAACTATCAAATGGAACTTCTAAAATCAGACTTTTGAAATTTGATTGAACTGTCACATAGCTGGCCATATGAGAACCTAATGACATTCCGTAAAGTATTATATTGTCATTTTTAATCCCTAAAGAGTTAAGCCAATTTATTGCAGCCAAGGCGTCTTGCTCCAAACCTTGTTGGGTTATTGTACCTTCAATGCCTCCAAACCCTCTGTATTCCGGAAGCATTGTACCATATCCGGCTTGATAGAACGGAAGCATTTTATGATAAAACTTTTCAATATTATATGAGTTTCCATGCATAAATACGATTATCGGCTTACCATCTTGAGGCGGAGTATACCATGCATAAAGGAGAGTTCCGTCTTTTGATTGATATTCGACTTTTTGAGCCGGATAAGAACTTTTATGAGCATTTTCAATATTTGCTTCTATAGATGTGGGATTATAAAAGAAAAGCTGTGGCACAAAATACACCATAGCACAAAAAATTATGTATCCTAATGCCAAAAAAGATATAACAAATTTGAATAAATTTCTGATCATTAGTTATTTTCCTACCTTATCTGCCAACGATGCCGCCAAGAACAAATCTATATCCCCATCCAACACGGCACGACAATCAGATGTCTCAACTTCTGTTCTTAAATCTTTTACCATTTTGTAGGGTTGTAGAACATATGATCTGATTTGGTGTCCCCATCCGATATCACTCAAAGCATCTCTTTGTTCTTCTGCCTCTGCTTCTCTCTTGTTTAACTCTAATTCATATAATCTGGCTCTAAGCATTTTCCATGCGGCATCTCGATTTTGAAATTGAGAACGCTGACTTTGACACTGGACTACTATGCCGGTTGGTATATGAGTTATTCTTACAGCAGAATCAGTTTTGTTAATGTGTTGTCCGCCCGCACCAGATGCACGATACGTATCAACACGACAATCGGATTCATTAATATTTATTTCTATTTCATCATCAATAACAGGATATACACCAACAGAAGCAAAACTAGTGTGACGACGAGAATTACTGTCAAACGGCGATATTCTCACCAAACGATGAACACCACTTTCAGACTTGAGCCAGCCATATGCATTATGTCCGCTTATTTTAACGGTAACCGATTTGATGCCGGCGACTTCACCTTCTGTTTCTTCTACATATTCAAGCTTATAACGATGAGAATCTGCCCAGCGACTGTACATCCTAAGTAACATTTCAGCCCAGTCTTGCGCTTCTGTTCCGCCGCTTCCGGCATGAACTTCAAGGTATGCATCATTGGCATCAACCTCGCCTGACAGCAAGGCTTCAATCTCGCTATGTTTGGTTTCTTTTTCCAAATTTTTTAATTGCGATATTATATCATTTATAACATCTTCATCGCCATCGACTTCTGCAATTTCGGCAAGTTCTATATAATCTGCAAGAGATGTTTCTTTATTTTGATAATCGTTGAGAGAAAATTCTAAATTGTTTTTTTCCGACATAAGTTTGCGAGCTTCCGTGGGGTTATTCCACAAGTTAGAATCAGACGTCAGAGCACTTAATTCCTCTAAACGCAAAACAGCATTATCATAGTCAAAGTGACCTCCTTAGCAGATCTAACGACTGCCTAACATTTTGACTAATCTCATATATTTCCGAACGCATTGCTACCTCTTATTGCTCTAATTAATATTCGGATCCCAACTGCACAACATCTTCACTGTCGTCACTATATTCTTGTTTTGTAGTACTATTAGGATCGTTATCATTGGCTGATGAACCGATTATTCTTTGAGATTTTTCATCAAAGTTAAATTCCGGTTTTAAGGCTTCAACAATAACTGTTTTATCTTCCGGACGAGCCGGCTTTCCGGTATCGTGATTTACTCTGACCAACTTTATGCCGGTGGGAATGCGAAATGGAATATCCGGTTGTTTGGCCAACGCATCACGCATAAAATTGTGAAAGATCGGCAACGCCAATGCAGCTCCGGTTTCAAACTTTCCTAAGCTCTTAGGTTCATCAAAACCAACATATACACCAACAACCAAATCAGGCGAGAAACCAACGAACCATGAATCTTGATTTTTGTTTGTGGTTCCGGTTTTGCCGGCAACATGTTTATTTAACCGGCTTAATTTTGCACCCGTACCATGACGTGCAACTCCTTCTAAGATGCTTACCATTTGGTATGCACTCAAGGGATCTACAATTTGCTCACGATTGTCTTCCAACTGTGGAACTTCTTGGTTTTGCCAAAAATTAACCAAACAATTATTACATTTGCGATTATCATGCTTATATATAGTCTTACCATTTTTATCTTGAATTTTTTCAATGAAATACGGAGATACTTTCTTTCCGCCATTTACTATAATACCATATGCCGATGCCATATTAATTAAATGTGTTTCTCCTGCTCCAAGTGACATGGAAAGTAAATGTGGCAAATTGGGATTTACACCCATTTTTTTAGCGTATTCAGATACTTTATCCATACCGACATCTTGAGCCAACCTGACAGTCATTAGGTTACGAGATTTTTCAATTCCTTGTCTTAAAGTCATAAGACCATAGAATTTTTTAGAGTAATTTACCGGCTTCCATTTCGGCAGACCAACACCTTGATCAAGTACAAACGGAGCATCTAAGATCAAATCTGTCGGTGAATAGCCATTGTCTAATGCTGTTAGATATACAATAGGTTTAAAAGCCGAACCTGTTTGGCGCATTGCCTGAGTGGCTCGATTAAATTGAGATTTTTGAAATGAATATCCGCCAACCATTGCCAACACTTTTCCGGTATGAGGATCAAGAGCTACCATAGCACCTTCAACATTGGGAACTTGACGAAGATCATATGTATTAGCGGGAAGTTTTTTTGCATCTATAACTGTATCAGATACTTTTTCTACCAAAACCACATCACCTTTTTTCAAAACTTCAGCAACATTTTTCGGCTCTCCGCCCACACTCTGATTTTTTAGGTTTTTACGTGCCCAAGAAATTAGAGCTAAAGGAATTATTCCTTGCTCTCCATTTTCGGTTTCAATTTCTGCCTTAACAGTAAAAACATCGCGAACAACAGCTTTTTGCCAATTTTTATCCTTTCCTGCCGGAGTTGCAATTTCTTTTAACGACTGTTGAGTATTACCATCTAAAGCAATATTGGCTATTGCTCCTCTCCAACCATGACGAATATCGTAATTTTTCAATTCTGTTTCAAATGCTTTGGTAGCCATTTCCTGAAGTTGTGGGTCTAATGTGGTACGAATTAAAAGTCCGCCTTCATATAGAGCATCTTCTCCAAACATATGGTCAACCTGACGACGAACCTCTTCGCTGAAATATTGAGCGTGTTTTACAAAACTATTTTGACGCTCAACAACTTCCAAAGGTTTCTCCTTCGCTGCCGATGCCTCTTCCACATTTATAAATTCTTCTTCCAGCATACGATCAATAACCCAGTTTCTCCTGCCGACAGCAGCTTCATACTTGGTCTTGGGATTATAATTATTTGGCCCTTTAGGGAGAGCAGCCAGATATGCAGCTTCTTCTACTGTAAGTTCATCCAAAGACTTGTTAAAATAGTTCAAAGCTGCAGCGGCAACACCATATGAGCGATTTCCCAAATAAATTTCATTTAGATATAGTTCCAATATATGCTCTTTACTGAAGGCTTGCTCTATTCTAAGCGCCAATAAAGCTTCTTTTATTTTTCGCACGTATGATACTTCGGAGGTCAACAAAAAGTTTTTAGCAACTTGCTGAGTGATTGTAGATGCACCGGCTGGTCTTCTGCCTCGACCAATATTTTTTATATTATCAATTACTGCTCTCATTATACCCAAAACATCAACACCAAAATGAGAGTAGAAGTTTTTGTCTTCAGCAGCTATAAATGCATTTTTTACTAAAGAAGGAATTTTTTCTTCCGGAACAAACAGCCTTTTTTCGGCAGCATACTCCATCATAAGTTGCCCGTCTCCGGCATATAAGCGAGTAGTTACCGACGGCTCATATTCTGCCAACTGACTGTAATCAGGCAAAGTTTGCGAAATTTGCCAAACCGAGGTTATTATAAGCACTAAAGCAATAACCGCAAAAAAGAAAAATGTACTTAATAATGAAGACAGAGCTTTAAACATGACATACCCATATAAAAAAACATATATTTTCTCTATTTAATACTCAAAAAAATAAGCTAAGTCAAATATTAAAACACAGATCCGTGTTTCATATTAGAAAAATATTTATCTATTGCCAGACGTGCTGATTTAGCTAATTTTTGGCGATATGATTTTTGTTGAAGCTGCCGCTCTTCCGTGCGGTTTGATAAGTAACCCAATTCCAATAAAACAGAAGGAACGTCAGGCGCTTTCAAAACAGCAAAACCGGCAAAACGATGAGTATTATCTAGTGTATGGATAGATTTTCTCATTTCATTTACCATAAATGTTGCAAATTCGGACGACCTGTTTAGTGTTTCTCGTTGAGCTAGATTTAGTAAAACATCTGAAACTTCCTTGGAGTGTTCGGCAAAATCCAAACCGGCAACAATATCTGCTTTGTTTTCTTTTTCGGCCAATGCGGCAGCTTCCCTATCCGATGCTTTTTCAGACAGTGTATACACAGAAAGTCCTGTTGCCCTTTTATTTGCCGCGCTATCGGCATGAATAGATAAAAACAGGTCTGCATCATATCGGCGTGCAATTCTAACTCGTTCACGCAATGGGATAAAAACATCACGATTACGAGTGAGGTAAACTTTATATTTTCCGGTTTTATCAAGTTCTTCTTTTAATTCTTTGGCCATTGCTAAAGTTATTTTCTTTTCATATACACCGGAAACTCCGATTGCGCCGGGATCGACCCCTCCGTGTCCAGGATCCAAAACAATTATTTTTTTGCTTAAAGCTACTGTTTGCGAATTTTTTTTAGCCGAGTGCGATGCCTTTGGGGTAGTAGCAGAATCGTATGCATCATTATTAAAAGCATGATCATTGCCTATTTTAGAAGCAAACTCCTTATTACTTACAGGCATAAGATCAACCACGAATCGCCAGCTAAAGTTACTTTGCGGAGGAAGCATAAAAACTTTTTTAATAGCCACCGGATAGGTCAAATCGAAAACAACTCGTGTTCCGCTAACACCAACATTTCCCAGCCTGATATCAGAAATAAGCCCCCCCGCATCTTTTATTTTTTCTATAGATGATTTTATTTTTACGTTTTTGGTATCAACCACCAATCTTTTAGGATTATTAAGCAAAAACACCTTATAATCAAAGCCAGAATCGGAATCAAAAACCAGGCGTATATTATTTGTAGTGTGTCCGATGCGCATGTCAGATATTTGAGCAGCGTCAACATGTTCGGCAAACATCGTGCAAAACATCAGTAAATACAAAATCTTGTGTAAAATATAAAGCACTTTACGCATCAGCAACAATATCCTTATTTGTCATATTCGTTTTATTATAGCAAACCACTTCTTACCAATCTCTTAAAATAAAATGGCATATAATATAATTTTATTGTTGAGTTTTAAATCAAAACATATATGCTAATGGCAGTTGGTTCGGGTTAATGTATCGGGATTGTCTTGTTTTTGTGCATATAGTTCTTTTATACGAGGCAAATTTCGGTATCGCAACCTCATCATTAGGATAGATTGCTGCCGAATCAATAAAAAAAAGGCAATTTGTGTCGGAAGAGTTTTTTAGCAAAGCTCCATAATAAACAAGAATCAAAACAAGCTTTGCTACTAGTATTGAAGATTAGAAAATTGAAACGTGTAGAGTTTTTTATATTTAATGTTTTTTTAGCAGAAGTGTAGTTTCTGCGTTTTCATCTTTAAGATATTCTTCCGGCGTTGGTATAATGTTTTGTCATATTCTTATGACAATAGGAGAATATTAATGACGAAAAGAATGTTAATTGATGCAACTCAACCGGAAGAAACAAGGGTTGTCGTTTTAGATGGTAATCGTTTGGAAGATGTGGAATTTGAAACCACTCATCGCAAACAAATAAAAGGAAATATTTATTTAGGTAAGATTATGAGGGTTGAGCCCTCTTTACAAGCTTGCTTTGTTGATTATGGCGGAAATAAGCACGGATTTATGGCTTTTGGCGAAATTCATCCCGATTATTATAACGTAAGCGAAGATGAATTAACTGAAATTGATGCAGAAGTTAACGAAATAATTGAAAGCAAAAAACAAGCCATCAAAGAAAGAGAAGCTGAGAGAGAAAGAATTCGTCAGGAAAAAGCCGCTGCCAGGGCCGCAAGAGAAGCTGAGAGAGAACGCTTAAAAGAATTAGAAGCCGCCGAAGAAACAATTAAAGATGAAACAACAAAAACAGAATCTGATGTAATCGGCAACGAAATTATAGAGACAATGCCTTGTGCCGAAGCTACTGAAAAAACTACAGATTTAACACCAGAAACAGTTGCAGATAATATTCCGCAAGAAGAATCAACCACCAAAAAAGCTCCACAAAAAAAGCGTTTATTAAAAAAACGTATTCGCAAACAGGAAGAGGCAAAAAAAGAAGCTGAACAAATTGTTAGTGAACAGCTTGATGGATCTCAAAATGAAGAAACGCTAAAAGTGTTGGCAGAAGATATAGGATGTGAAGAAACCCATATTCAAGCGGAAGTTACTGAAGATGAAGGAGAAGAGGTCAGCGTCAGCGAAGAAAAATCTGATAATTCTTCTCTTGTTGAAGACGATATTGATATTGATGATGACGATGATGACGAAAATATGGATTTTGAGTTACAAAGAAAATTAATGAAGGCTCGCAAATTATTTCATCGCCATAAAATTCAAGATGTAATTAAAGAAGGGCAAACTGTTTTAGTTCAGGTTGTAAAAGAAGAAAGAGGAAACAAAGGAGCTGCGCTGACAACTTATTTGTCATTGGCCGGCAGATATTGTGTCTTGATGCCGAATCGTATTAAAAGCGGGGGCGTATCCAGAAAAATAACCAATGCAGCAGATCGCAACCGCCTAAAGGGTATTGTTAAAGATTTGCCTTTGACAACCGACATGTCAATTATTGTAAGAACAGCAGGTGAAGAAAAAACTAAAACAGACATTGTAAGAGACTATAATTACCTTATCAGAACATGGAACAAAATTCGTTTAGATGCATTAAACGAAAAAGCACCAGTCATGATTCATGAAGAGGGTAATCTTATTAAGCGTGCTTTGCGTGATATATATAGCAAAGACACATCAGAAATTATTGTTGCCGGTGAAGAAGCATATAATTCAGCAAGAGATTTCTTTAAGATTTTATCTCCACATAATCTTAAGAAGATTAAAAGCTATAAGAACAATGATATGCCTTTGTTCCAACGTTTTCAGGTTGAAGGACAACTTGATAAATTGCATGATACCACGGCACAATTGGAATCAGGCGGATATTTGGTAATAAATCCGACAGAAGCCTTGGTTTCTATTGATGTAAACTCAGGAAGAGCTACTAAAGAAAAGGGCTTGGAAGAAACAGCTTTAAAAACAAATTTAGAAGCTTGTGATGAGATTGCGCGCCAACTCAGAATGCGAAATTTGGCCGGTTTGGTTGTTATTGACTTTATTGATATGGACGAGCCGGCAAACAATCATGCTGTAGAAAAACGCATGAAAGAGGCTCTAAAAAAAGACCGATCACGTATTCAAATTGGAAAAATGAGTATGTTTGGTTTGTTGGAACTTTCGCGTCAACGTATCCACTCGGCATTTTGGGAAAATAGCTATCAAACTTGCCCACACTGTCAAGGAAAAGGAATTATCAGAACAACGGAATCAAGCGCCGTATTCATTTTACGCGAAATTGAGGAAGAAGGAATTAAAAACAGAACATCTAAACTTAATGTGTATATCCCTTCTGAAATTGCTATTTATATTCTTAACCAAAAACGCAAAAATTTGATAGATTTGGAACAAAAATATAAAATGGATATTGTCATTTGTGCTGATGATACTATTAAATGTGTATCCGGATATAGAATGGAAAGAATAAAAATTTCCAAAGAAGAAAAAGCTATTGTTATGCCTCTAACCGAAGTTAATGATTTAACAGAAACTACTGAAGAAGAATCAAGAGACGAAAACAATGGCAGTGCTACTGAAAATAAAGAAGACAAAACATATTACGAACGAAAACGTGGCCGTGGTGATAGAAGATACGGACGCAACAGATTTGATCGTCGCAAAGAGAAAAAAGATTATGACGATAATACTCAACCGATGAAAGATAAGCAAGAAGCTGTTATATTATATGACAGCCATGATACTTCGGCATCATCGGAAGAAGATGCTAAACCAGTAAAGGAGAAATCTACTTGGTGGAAAAAGCTTATCAAAGGATAAGTAAAGACATTATCTTTAAAGTGATTGGCAGTTGTTTACTGCCAATTACTTTATTGTACACATTTGATGTGAGGGCTCAAAGTATAAATTTGATAAGTGATGAAGAGACCGAGACTTTGATTGCCGATATTTCAAAACCTCTTTTTAAAGCTGCTAATGTCACCTTTACACCCAACAATATATATATTGTGAATGACAACAGCTTAAATGCTTTTGTCGCTGACGGGAATCGTTTATTTATTCACACGGGGACATTAATCTCCGCAGATAGCCCAAATGAAATCAGCGGAGTAATCGCACATGAAACAGGGCACATTGCCGGGGGACACATCATACGACAAAAACTAAAAAACCAATCATTGCAAGAAATTGGTTTAGCATCGGCAATTGCCGCCGGAGCTGCTGCCGTATTGAGTGGACGAGGAGATGTTGCAATGGCAACAATGCTCGGCGCTCAAAGTTCGACACTTACAAACTATTTGCAATATCGAACCGAAGAAGAGCGCTCTGCTGATGAAGCTGCCATAAAATTACTAAAAGCTACAAACCAAAGTCCCGATGGAATGTTGAACTTCATGAAAAAGGTTGAAAAACGCAACAATATGCAAGGGTTCCAGGAATCCCCATATTTTAGAACACACCCAATAACAAGAGAGAGAATTAGTTTTTTTGAAAATGCAAAAAACAAAACACAACAAGTTGATGATGCCAAAATGCAACAACGATTTAATCTGGTTAAAGCAAAATTATTTGCGTTTTTAATGCCTTATAAGCAAACATTGCACAGATACCCTACAAACAATAATTCGCTTGAAGCTTTTTATGCCAGAAGTATTGCGTATTTTAAGGCCATGCAACTTCCTAAAGCAATTAATGAAATTAATAACCTTATTGCGCAACAACCGGATAATCCGTTTTTTCATGAACTAAAAGGACAAATATATTTAGAAACCGGAAAAATAAAAGAAGCGAGAAAAGAATATAAAAAAGCCTTAGATTTAATGCCTAATTCATCTCTTTTGCAAATTGCATATGCCCAAAGCATTTTAGAAGATAATCCCTCAAAAGCAGATATTCAAAATGTTATAAACATTTTAAATAAGGCTTTAATTTCAAGACCAACTACTTTTGCATGGCTTATGCTGGCAAGAGCATACGGCTTGCAAAACAAAATGGCTCATGCTAACTATGCTTCTGCAGAATATTCAACAAGGATCGGAGCTTTTCAGACAGCTAAAGAGCAACTTGCTATAGCAAAAAAATACTCATCAGATCAGGCCCTTAATTTAAAAATATCTGACCTCGAAATGAAGCTTAAATCTAAACTCTAGGTTTATCCTAGTTGGGTAATAACCTTATCGGCAATATCCAAATATGCATTGGCATATTCGCTGTTTGGTGCAGCAACAACAATCGGTTTTCCGCCATCGGCATAAGTACGAATATCTATATGAAGAGGTATCTCTCCCAAAAACGGCACACCCATTTCTTTGGCAGTTTCTTGTGCACCGGCATGACCGAAAATTTCATCTTTTGAACCACAATGCGGGCAAATATAGTAGCTCATATTTTCAACAATGCCCAAAATCGGAACATCTACCCTTTTGAACATATTTACGCCTTTTATGGCATCAATCAATGCTATGTCTTGTGGAGTAGAAACAATTACTGCACCTGATAAATCAAGTCTTTGTGACAAGGTTATTTGAATATCTCCGGTGCCTGGAGGCATATCAACCACCATGATGTCTATCTCGCCCCAGTTTACCTCAGTTAACAGTTGCTCGATAGCCCCACAGGCTTTTGACCCACGCCAAATAAGCGGAGTATTACGATCGATCAGAGCACCAATGGACATAGATTTGATATTTTGAAACTCAAATGCTTCAAAAGTTTTACCGTCGTAAGAAATTGGTGCTGCCCCTTCATATCCGAGCATGGTAGGAATAGAAGGACCATATATATCGGCATCAAACAATGCAACTTTTTTTCCTTTGGATGCTAATGCCATTGCCAGATTTACAGCTGTTGTAGACTTGCCCACGCCACCTTTTCCGGATGCGACAGCAATTATTTTTTTTACACCTGACACTTTCCATTTTCCGCTATCTTCCTTAAGGGGAAGAGCTTGTTTCGATGAGGTGAAAATAACCGACACCTTATTAACATTTTCCAGAGTTTTGACCTCTTCTTCCAGTTGTTTGGTTTTTATATCATCGTGGGCGTTGCTACGCAATGTTATGATAACCCGATTATTAAAAACACCTATATTCTCAATATCTGCACTTGAAAAATATTTTTCAACAATAGCCTTAATTTTGTTTTCCATATTCTGTTCTTTCTGTTGATATATTTTATCGATTGTTGTCTTATTGCTATATTTATATTATATAATTTTAGTAAAGCAACTAAAAAAGAGAAAAGGATATTTTAATGGCAAAAGTTCCAAATCCTTGGGAAGATGATGAAGAAACCCCTTGGCAATCTCCCAAAAACCAAACTCCAAAACCAAAATTTAAGAATCCGCAAACAATAAACTTCAAGCCAGAATTTAAATGGTATTGGGGTGGTATAGCTCTTGTCTTGCTGTGGTTGGCCTCAGGTTTTTATCAAGTACAACCAAACGAAGAAGGTGTAGTTTTGCGTTTTGGAGCATATAATCGTACTACTGATGCCGGATTGCATTATCATCTGCCATATCCGTTTGAAAATGTTGAAAAAGTTAATACCACTCAAGAACGAAGCATCAACTTGGGCGTAATTGAAGCCACAAATCGTAATGATTTTACCGAAAGCCACATGCTAACCGGAGACGAAAACATTGTTGATATTAACCTAACTATTGTTTGGCGTATCGTAAACGCTAAAGACTATCTCTTTAATATGCAAAACCCTGATTTAACGGTTAGGGTTGCGGCTCAATCCGTGTTGCGAGAAATTGTTGGCCAGTCTCAGATGATGCCGATTATTTCCGGAGATCGTGGCATGGTTGAAGACGAAACTAAAGAAGAACTGCAAAAAGTGCTTAATGAATTTGGAGCAGGCATCCAAATCGTTCGTGTAAAATTACAAAAAGCAGATCCTCCAAAGCAAGTTGTTGATGCATTTAATGAGGTGCAAAGAGCAAAGGCTGATATGGAACGTTTCAAAAATGAAGCAGAAGCTTATCGCAACGAAATTTTGCCAAAATCTCGAGGCGAAGCTGCTCAAAGATTGCAAAATGCCGAAGCTTATAAGCAAGCAGTGATAAACAAGGCTCAAGGTGAGGCAGAACGTTTTCTCTCGGTATATAATGCCTATAAGCAAGGAAAAGAAGTTACATCTAAAAGATTATATTTAGAAACTATGGAATCCGTACTTTCTAATTCTAATAAGGTAATTATTGATCCCTCAGCAGAAGGAAGTAATGTATTGCCAATTTTACCACTAAAAAGTTTAAACAATGCCAAAGGAGAATAAAATGAGTGATAGAATCAAAATTTTGTTGGCAGGCGTGATTGGCTTATTAGTTTTGTTGGCTTTAGATACTTTCTATATCGTAAAACAAACTGAACAAGCTATTGTTTTGCAGTTTGGTGAGCCGGTCAGAGTAATCCAAGATGCCGGATTAAAAATGAAAATTCCATTTATTCAAAGAGTGGTATTTTATGATAATCGATTGCTAAATCTTGATCCGCCGGCACAAGAAGTAGTGCTAAACGATAAGAAACGTTTAGATGTTGATAGTTTTACTCGTTATAGAATTATAGATCCTCTAAAGTTTTATAAAACCGTCCGAACAGAACATCAGGCTCGTTCAAAATTGGAAGAAATCGTTAACTCATCACTGAGAAAAATTTTGGGTAGAATTACTTTGCAAGAGTTGCTCTCACAAAAACGTACACAGATTATGGCCGATATCAGCACAGCAGTAAAAGGAGATGCCCAACAGATCGGCGTTAGTGTGGCAGATGTTAGGATCAGACGAGCCGATCTTCCTTTGGAAGTGTTGCAAGCAATCAATGCTCGTATGAAAGCAGAAAGAGAACGAGATGCCAAAGAATTTAGAGCAACAGGCCAACAAGAAGCTCAAAAAATCAGAGCTACGGCAGAAAAAGAAGTTGCAGTTATTGTGGCAGAAGCTGAAAAACAGGCACAAATAATAAGAGGTCAAGGCGACCAACAAGCTATTGCTATTTGGAATAATGCAGCCGGTGTTGATAGCAAGTTTTATGCTTTTTATCGTTCACTTGAAGCCTATAAAAATTCTCTTAACAACAAGGAAAATACTTCTATGGTGTTGGCTCCAAACAGCGAGTTTTTTGAATTCTTTAGAAAAACCGGGAACTAAAAGTGAAAACAAAAGCCATATTTACAATATGTTTGTGTGTGCTGTTGAGCAAAGTAACTGTTGCTCAACAGCTTGTTTCCTTTGCAGATTTGGTTGAAACCCTGCAACCAAGTGTAATCAATATTTCTACTACTTTATTACCGAGCGATATGGAAAATGATGATAATTTGGGAATTATCAGCCCCAATCCACAAATTAACAATTATTTTTCACCGCAAAATTCACAAAATACATCACTCGGATCAGGCTTTATTATTGATGAAGAAGGATATGCCATAACCAACAATCATGTTATTGATAAAGCACAAAAAATTATTGCAACCACAAATGATAACAATATTTTTGAAGCAAGTGTTATAGGCGTTGACGAAAAAACAGATTTGGCTCTTATTAAGCTAAGCTCTGCACAAAAGTTTCCTGTGGCTAAACTGGGAAATTCTGACGAAATCAGAGTAGGAGACCAAATAATCACTATCGGAAATCCTTTTGGTTTGGGCGGGAGTGTATCTACAGGTATTATTTCAGCAAAAGCACGCGATATTGAAGCCGGATTATATGATAACTTTATCCAAACTGACGCATCTATTAATCAAGGAAGTTCCGGCGGACCGATGTTTAATATGAATGGCGAGGTTATCGGAATAAATTCTGCAATATATTCAACCAACGGCGGAAATATAGGAATAGGTTTTGCAACCCCGATTAATTTGGCTAAATTTGTTATCAACCAACTTAAAACTAAAGGTAAAGTCGAAAGAGGCTGGTTAGGTATAAAAATTCGCCTTCAAACTGATGCTAATGGAATTGTTGTCAGCTCTATAAGCACAAGCTCGCCGGCAGAAAAAGCAAACATTGAAGCCGGTGATATTAT
Organism: Alphaproteobacteria bacterium; assembly: GCA_015062285.1. GTDB lineage: Bacteria > Pseudomonadota > Alphaproteobacteria > RF32 > CAG-239 > CAZU01. The sequence goes on from SUUY01000008.1 coordinate 45,522, forward strand.
AACAGAACTCAACGGCAATAAAATTACTTCACCGAAAGAATTTTCACGAAAAATTGCGGAAACACAACCTAATTCGATTATTGAACTTAAAATTATGCGCAATGGATTAAAATTTAACAAGAAGCTGAAGCTTGAAATTATGCCGGAAATTAATCAAAACATAGCACCCAATCCGCAAAATACATTTAATAAAAATTATTTTGCCGGGCTTGATGTTATAGAAGTTACCGACAACAACAAACAAGAAAATAACATATCAACATCGTCTTTTGGTGTTATTGTGGCTGATGTTTTGCCGACAAGTGATGCCGCATCAAAGGGAATTAAGAAAGGTGATTTTATAACTGAAGTAGATAGGCGCCCTATTGTTACCAAACAAGATTTTGTTAATTTTGTGAGTGATGCAGTAAAAGAGAATAATCGCTACTTTGTCTTAACAATTAATAACAATAACAATCCCATGTTGGTATCGGTGAAGCCATGAGTAAAATAAATTTTTATCATCTACAAAAACAGCCTCTTGAAAATGTTTTACCCAAGTTACTGGAAAAAGCTTATGCTACCGGTGCAAATACTATTGTTCGCATTGGAAATCCTGAACGAGTTGAGTTCATAAATAGCATTTTGTGGAGTTTTGAGGAACAATCATTCTTACCCCATGGCTCAAAAAAAGATGGTAATGCACAGATCCAGCCTATATGGCTAACTTCAGAAACGGATAATCCTAATAAGGCAGAAATGCTGTTTTTGGTAGATGGGGCAAATCTTGAAGATGCTGATGTTGAAACATTTAGCAGAATTTTTGTTATTTTTGACGGAGCATCTGAAGAAGCTCTTGCACAAGCACGAAACATGTGGAAAAAAATAAAAACAACAAATAATGAATGCACCTACTGGCAACAAGATGCTCAGGGAAAGTGGCAAAAATCAGCTTGATTAGTTATCTCCAAGTTTGCAGAAATGAAAAAATACTACCGGTTTGATATCGGTGGCGTTATATATTTTCTTACGAATTTTGGCACTTAAATGTTCTTTTACTTGTGGAATTTTATAGTCGTGTTTAACCAACAGGTCATTAATTTCTTGTTTTGTCTCACTTATTATTTTATCTCGCAAATCATTGAATGCACCTTCTTCCAAAATATCAATAGATGAAATCTGCAGATCTTCAAGTTGCCAATCCTCTGAAAACACAACGCTTATAAATAAACTGCAATTATAAGCAATACGTTTGCGATTTTTTACAAGTTGTGATGCCAAGTCGGTTATTTGCTTGCGGTCCACCCCCAACATTCCGATAGGAATGACGCCACACATTTTAGCTTTTTTTTCAAAAATATTTACAACTTCACCATTGCGTGCAATTAAAACCTCTTGAATTCCACATTCTTGCGCCAATCTTTTTTGGCTTCTGATATTTCTTTTTTCACCATGAACCGGAATAATTACAGCTGGTTTGATTAGCTTGTACATTTCTTTTATCTGTTGCGGTGTTGCATGCCCGGAAGCATGGACCAAATATTCTTCGCTGGAAATAACATCTACACCGGCATCTCTTAGCTTTTCTTGCATGCGTTCAATCTTAACTTCATTTCCGGGAATAATTTTTGAAGAAAATATAATTGCATCTCCTTTACCAAGTTGGATGTCTTTATTTTCTCCATTGGCAATTCTGGTTAGCGTGCTCTTATAATTTCCTTGTGATCCGGCACAAATATACAGAATCTTATCTAAAGGAATTTCTCGAGCATCTTTTGCTTCTATATATGTTGGACAGTTTTTTAGGTAGCCACATTCTTTGGCTATTTCCAGATTTTGCATTAGGTTCATTCCTGCCACAACCGGAGTTCTTCCTGCGGCTTCTGCGGCCAAAAACAAGCTTTCCATGCGCATAATATTAGAAGAAAAACATGTTGCTACAACTGTTCCATTTAGTGTTGGCAACAAGTTTATTAAACTTTTTCTTACTTCTGTTTCTGTCGGTTCAAGTTCGGAACTTGCCATATTTGTAGAATCCCCGACATAAAGAGCAACGCCTTCTTGTGCTACCTGTTCAAGAGATTGATGATTAGTAAAAAGTATATCCATTTTACCATCATCAAAACGCCAATCTGTAGCGTGGACAACATTACCGTATATGGTTCTGATAATGAGGCCGGTATTTTGAGGCGCCGAATGCACCAATGAAACAAACTCAACATCAAAATTGTTTAATTTAATATGTTCTCCATCTCTGATAACATTTATTTTAGTCAATCCTTCTAATTTATACTCAGCCAAACGACGCGATACGTGTCCGGCAGTAAACTCTGTGGCATAGATCGGGCACTGCAACTTTGGCCAAATGTGAGCAACAGCCCCAAAGTGATCTTCATGACCATGTGTTATAAACAGACCTTCTATTTGGTCTTGATAATTTTCTAAGAATGAACCGTCGGCAAATCCTAATTCCATTCCAGGGAAGTCGTCGTTTAAAAATCCATAACCGCAATCTATAACTATTATTTTGCCATCAACAATATAAGCATACATATTAAAGCCAACTTCTTCGGCTCCCCCCAAAGAAACAAAATATATTCCTTTTTCACTAAAACCCGGTAACAAATCATTAAGTGTTTTATCCATTTTTTGTATTGTCCTTTTTTATAAATATATCTCCGGCATATATCTTTTTTATGTGCTCGCCTTGTCGCAAAAGTAGTGCTCCATCAATATCCAAACCACAAAACAGCCCTTCTTCAGATCTGTGTTCTGAATTAACAATAATTTTTTGCCCAATTCCCGTTGCGTGTTCCAACCAATTTTTGATAATAGAAATGAATCCACTATTTTGTAATTGATTAATTTTTTTATCAAAATTCTCAATATACTTATTTAAAAATTCTATTCTGTCTGTTTCTATTCCTATTTGTTTGAGACTTGTAGCTTGGTACAATACATCCAACGTTGGCGATGATTTTATGTTAACCCCTATTCCTATGATTATATAGTTGTCAGAGGCTTTTTCAAGCAGAATTCCGGATATTTTTCTATCATTGGCCAGAACATCATTGGGCCATTTAATTTTTACTTCGGCTTTGGGTTCAAAGTACACAATTGTCTCTAATAGGGCTAATGAAACAAGAAATGGTAGTTTGTTTAAGATATCTTCTCGATCTTTAATGACTTGGGAAAAAAACAAATTTCCATTTTGACTTTGCCACTTACGCCCTCTTCTGCCCCGACCATCTGTCTGAGATTTTGCCGACACTATATATTCTTCGGCTTCATTATTTACAGAAAGCTCTATTGCAACATCATTAGTGCTTGAAACTTCATCTAAATCATACCAAAGCCAGTCTTGTATGTACATTAGTACCCTTTCTGAAAAATTATTTCGGTATCATGCAACAAATATGTGGGATCTAATATTGTGACAAGCACCAACAACAAATTAATAAACAGGCATATATATATTGCTTTATCTGTTCTGTCAAAATGGCAATTGGCTGTTTCAAAATATAGTTTGCCAATAATGCGCAAGAATGCATTCGCCATGAATATTAAAGCAACCATAAGCATAAAGAAATGCCACCAACGTCCTTCCATGACCAAAACATTTATCAGTGACAAACGTCCCCAGAACCCGAGTAATGGCGGAATTCCTATTAGTGATATCATAAATATCAGAAAAGCAACAGAAATGTATGGTTTTGATTCTGACATGCCATATATGTCATCAATTGAACTAAGGTAATCGCCCTTGCTTTTAATTGCTAGAAATACGCTATATATACCGAACATTGCCATAACATATATAAGTGTGTATACAAAAGCGCTCATAATTGCATCGGATTTGAAGCTTAAAATACCTAAAAGCATAAAACCCAAATTATAAATTGTTCCGTAAGCAAAAAGGCGTCGAATATTTGTTTGAGCATTAGCAGAAAGAGCCCCTATTACAAGGGAAACAAGAGATACACTCTGAATATACGATTGTAAATCAGGAGATATCGAACCAAATATATTCATTAAAATAATCAGACAAGACAAATATGCAAAAGGAGGAATTAGGGTAAGAAAACCACATACAGGCAATATTGATACGCTAATACTATCTATAAACCAAAAATGAAATGGAGCTCCAGCCATCATAAACAAAAGCGAACTCAAAATCATAAGGGAAGAAAAATAAATAAGCAAAGATTTGTTGCCTGGCAAAGATGTATACTTTGCAATAAATGTATAACTGAGGGAATTTGTTTCATACCATATACCTAAGCTTCCTCCCCACAATAAGAAACAGAAAATGGTGGCAAACACCATATACATTAAAGATACTTTCTTTACTTTGTTTTCATCCCAATGTTGATTTATCATACATTTTGTGAGAAAACATAAAGCAGGAACAAAAAAAACAGGTATTATCAAGTTTCTTGCAGATATTAAAATTGCCAACAATAGTATTATCGCCATACCAATCATATAAAATCCGAATGACGGACGATTTTTATTTAAAAACCATTTGGAAGAAAGGTAGAACCACGCCAATCCGACAATATATAATAGTTCCTTAAACAGAGTAGAATGCTGATTATTTACCCAAAACTCAGGCCAAACACTTTTATTGTAAAAGACAATTGTAAATATAGAGGCACAAATTAAAAACAATTTGCTCAAGGTAAAAAATGTTTTTGATGTTTTTCTTTCTCGATATTTGTTTACAACCATAGCTACCGGAAAAAATAACATCAATGAAATTTCTGGAAGTAAAATCAGCCAATTCTGTATCATTGCAGCCTCTACTCGTTAATTACAAACCATAACGGATTTAAGAATGACATAACCAAAACAAATATCACAAAAAGCATAAATACAAACTGCCAAGTTGATATATCGTCATTTTTACCAAGTTTGCAATTTGCATCATTTGTCTTTAACCGTATTAATTCTTGTAAAAGTGTGACTCCCACAATCAATATGGCAAATATAAGTAATCCGCCGATTTCTAAATTAGCTCCCAATAGCTTAGAAAGTATCAGAAAATTATTTATAAATATAGCAGATACCGGCAAACCGATAGCGGCAATAATCATAAATGAATAAACCAATGAAAGTCTTCTGGCTCGGCACAAAAATCCTCTACTGTCACTATCATTTTCTTGCTCTTTGTGATATATATAGCTATTAATTACAGATAATGATGCTACAATAATAACAAAACAAAATAACGAATAACCTATGTTATGCTCTATGATGTTATCATTTGTCAACACTCCCAACAAATACATAATATTATATATCGTCACATATGAAAATATTTTGTATTGAGCATCTCGATTTATAAGGCCTATAAGAGCAATAAACACCATGGTAACCGCACCGATAATATTTATCCATACAATATAATTGTTAATATCTGCGGAGAAATTTGATGGCAAAAAACGAATAAATCCATAAATGCCGCTAATTGGCATAAAAGATGTAATTACAAAAGCCAAAGGATTACGTATTCCGCTATTTATTGATGATATCCAATAGTGAAAAGGCCAAATCGGAATTCGGGATATAAATGCAAGAAATATGGCACTCCATACATATATTCCGACTCCTGACTTGATATGAATTTTGGCAACTTGTTGCAGAGTAATACTTCCGTAGTAATAATAAATCAACATTGTTGCACTGAATAGTAATAGTGCACCAATAAAGTTGTATAAGAAGAAGCGGTATATCAAGTCTTGTTTTTTTACCTCACCAAACATTCCTATCAACATAAACAGAGGTATGAGCATGGCTTCAAAAAACATATAAAACGAAAATATGTCTGCAGCAACAAAGAATCCGGTTGCCATACTTAAAAACAGCAAGGTAAATACCATTAACGATTTTTGTTTGTATATATTTGATCTTACTCCAATTAGCCCTATTAACACAGCAATATGCATTGATAATATTAATAATAGAGAAAAAGTATCGACAGCAAAAACAATATTAATATCCGGAGTTGATAACCAATTAAATTTTTCTTGAAGTTGCAGATCTCGACTTTTTTCATTTATGAGCATAAACACACGCCAAATCAAAACGATATTAGCAAAAATGGTAAACACACATACGTGAAAAGCATTATGCCCTTGTGTCTCTTTTTGACTTTTTGTCGTAAATACAAAAAGCATTCCCAAAAAAGGAAGGGCTACGATAAGCGACAACAATGCAAAAGAACTACTCATAAATATAATTTCCTATGTTAAACAAAATCAGCCCCAATCCCAATATAAAAAATATTATCCAGTTTTTCCATCTTGTTTCTTGATATTTATTCAGGATTCCGGTGGTTTTCTTAGTTAATGATGATATTGTTCCGATAAGGCTACGCTCAATAACAATAAAATCAACTGCCAACCACAAAATTCTGCCTAATAAGCTCAATGGCGCAACGATTAGAGTATCGTATACTTTTGTTGTGATTGATATTTGCGAATATGTTGTTATTTCTGCTGATATAAATTTGGAAATGATTAATCGCACAATAATGCAACAAATATACACAATTACTAATAAGAGTTTTTCTTTATTATAAGAGGCAAATTGTAATGATGTTAAAAACATCAAAGGAAATAGAGAGCTTATGATTATCTGCCAATTATTTTTCTTCATGGTTGGCAAAGTATGCCACCAATTACAAACAAACAACAAAGTTATCAGAGATATAATTTGCACAAAAGAACTATAATTTGGCTTCATAACAATTAAAGATAGGGCAAAAAACATCATGTCAAGTAAAAGAATTTGTATTTTATGCTCACTTTGTCGCAAAAAGTTCCACAATCCCCATATAATTGACAAGCAAACCACAAGTTGCAGCGTAAAGTGTGAAAAATTGGATATATGAATCACGTAATAAAGCTTATTATATATAATCAAACCAGATAATGGGGTACCTAATAAAAATATAGTCCATATTCTTCCATAATTAAGCCGGCTTAATTCAAAAATTTGATCTTGAAACAAAAATGTTGCACATTTGATTAACACAGCCAGCATGACAAGTATTGATATCAGATTTTTATATTCAATTTGTTCTAACATGTTAATTTGAAACGGAACTGCAATATCTTTAACTTGTGAGTACATTATCGTTATGGCAGTAAATAGTGAAAACTCGGAAAAAAAATTATAAAACAAGAACTTATTACCTCCTAAAATATCTTTTGTGAGATAAAATCCCAATATAGAAAAGCAACAAGATCCAACCATCAACTGTATAACATCTTGTGATGATACCATAAATATTACTGTAGCAAACGCCAAAATCATAATATTTGAAAGAGTAAGCGCGTATTCTTCCTGTTTTGAAAATATGTTAAACCACAAAAGTCCCAACAAAGCAGGAAAAAGTATTTTTATAATTTCTTGGATATCAACACCAGATGAAATAATAAGGTTTGACTTTAAGTTATAGTATGAAAGCAATTGAAGCGAATCAGATTCGACAGAAATGAAACCATAATTATTATAGTATCCCCAAAAAACTATGGCACATAGCATAAAACTAAAAATCGGCCATATAGTTTTTCTTCTATGGCGAACAAACAAAAAAAGTGCAACAATAGCTAAAAGCTCTAAAAATAGGGGTAAAACCATTTATTATTCCTTAGTTTAATTATTGCAAATATAACAAAAAATAAGGGCATTTAAAGCCCTTATTTTTTAAATCAGATTAATTATGTGTATAAATTAGCTCAAAACAGCTTTAAGATCGCGAACAAATCTTACCGGAACAACATATTCTCTGGCGACTTCATCTCCGTCGATTTCTGCAACCAACACTTCATCTACTCTTTTTAGCGGAGCCCTTGCATTTTCGTTAATATCACCCAAAAATACAGCACTTTCACGACTACGATAAAGCAATGCGTTGCTACCACCATCATATACAAAACGAGGATTTTCAGGCCCACCTTTGCGTTGTTTTAAAACAATAAGAATTTCACCGGCACTATTTTGCAAAATATCGTATGTGCCTTCAGAATTAGTCATTTCGTTATCCATTTTGACCTCTTTTTAGAGTTTGTTACCTTCATTTGTGAGTATAATATCATATAATTCTTAATAAATATACTACATTTTTTATTTTTTTTACTTTTTTTATTTTTTTAGTTGACTTAGCTTATATTATCTTTTATACATACCTTCGACGTTTTGATACGGGCTCGTAGCTCAGTCGGTAGAGCATTTGACTTTTAATCAAAGGGTCGGCGGTTCGAACCCGCCCGAGCTCACCA
>SUUY01000002.1 GCA_015062285.1 Alphaproteobacteria bacterium
AGTTGACTTAGCTTATATTATCTTTTATACATACCTTCGACGTTTTGATACGGGCTCGTAGCTCAGTCGGTAGAGCATTTGACTTTTAATCAAAGGGTCGGCGGTTCGAACCCGCCCGAGCTCACCAATAAAAAAGCCTCAACATTTATGGTTGGGGTTTTTTTGTTGCATGAGATCGAGGGGTTTGAAACGACGAGAAGGCGGTTTGACTACAAGACAAAGGCGGACGGAAGTACGCCGGTCAGCATTGCTGATTGTCGATGTGAACGAAACGTAGTGAAGTAGCCCGCCCGAGCTCACCAATAAAGAAACTTCTTGCTCATAAGTTCGCTATCGCTCTCTAACTCGCTTCGGTCACCTCTCTTGTAACGCTTGTTTCGTTTCATTTTCATTCACTCACAAGCTAACAATAGAGTAATCTGCGTTATAAAAAGCCAATTACTTTTGGCTTTTTATTGCCTCGCCCTAAATGGGAGGTTTTTTTGTTGCATGAGATCGAGGGGTTTGAAACGACGAGAAGGCGGTTTGACTACAAGACAAAGGCGGACGGGAGTACGCCGGTCAGCATTGCTGATTGTCGATGTGAACGAAACGTAGTGAAGTAACCCGCCCGAGCTCACCAATAAAAAAACACCTTGGATCCGTGGTTAGGATCGCAAGGTGCGTAAATTTTTCTAATAGTCTCCGTTGATGGAGCGGAGCATATCTTCCTCAGACATATAGTCATCGGAGCGATATATGTCATCCATATCCCTATCTTTAAGAATCTCTTTTAGAGCTTTCTTCAAAGCTCTTATTATCGAAATCTCTTCAGATAGAAGCTCCTCCTTCTCTTCCAGTTCATTCAACTCTTTAACAAGGTCTGATGTTTCCATCTCAATCCACCTCTGAGTTGCTTCTTCTACTTTTCTTGCTCGAGTCTCTTTAGTTGCTGCCATGGTACTTGGGTTTTATGTCTTGTCGCGTTATCGTCTTTTAATTACGACAAGACGGGTTAAACTTTGCCCACTAAAAAGAAACAATTATTAACTGCAAAAGCAGAAACAACTGAAGATTTTCTTAATAGTAGGCATACTAATTTTTTTATATGCATTGACTATATCATATTTTTACGAGTCGTGCAATCACAATCTGACACATTGGACAAAAAAAACATTAGAGGGCGGATTCTTAAAATATAAATTATAACAGAGGTTTGGAATTGAGAGCGTCTTTGAGACGTTTTTCGGCAATATCAACGTATTCGGGACAATTATCTATGCCAACAAATGTCCGTCCTGCTCTTAGGGCGGCGACACCGGTTGTGCCACTACCCATAAAGGGATCTAAAATTATGGCTCCTTCTTCGGTTGATGCCGAAACTATGCGGTCTAACAAGGCTAAAGGTTTTTGAGTTGGGTGACGACCAAACTTCTTTTCTTCCGGCGGAGTAGCAAAAATGGACCATACGCTTCTCATTTGGCAATGAGGTTTTTTTATCATATCTTTGGGGAAATTCCCTTCTTTCATTGCCTGATAATTAAAATAATGTTTGGCTTTTTTGTTTTTACGTGCCCAAATAAGACTCTCGTGACTGGCTGTAAAATATTTGCAAGAAAGATTGGGACTGGCATTAGGCTTAAACCAAATAATATCGTTTAAGATATGGTATTTAAGCTGCATCATAGCAAAACCGCAAGGGTATAAACTATGATATGTGCCGGAAACCCATATGGTACCATTGGGTTTTAGCAGTCTTTTGCATTCGGCCAACCATTTTTTATGAAATTCAAAATTAGCTTCTATACCACTATCTTTATCCCACCCGCCTTTATTGATAGAGACAAGTTTACCGTTTTGACAACTGGTGCCTACGTTAGAAATAAGATATGGAGGGTCGACAAATATCATATCAAAGGTTTCATCTGCAAAACCTTGCATAACTTCAAAGCTATCACCACAATATAATTGGTATGGGTTTGTCATTATTGTCTCCTCTCGCTTTATTCTGCCATAGGAAACAAGAATTGCAACCTGATATTGCCTTTAATCCCCTATCTAAAATATTTTATGGTAGCCTGCGGTTTCGTTGATAAACTTTTGATCACCGATAAAACGATAGCCTTGATCCAATGTATCTATTTGAGCGATGTCATCTTTATCAAGTTTTGTTGCCAAAGAGGCAAAATTTTCTTTCAGGCGGTTTTCGTGTACCGATTTAGGAATAACGGCAACACCTCTGCTTATTTGCCATGCCAAAACTACTTGAGCCGGAGTTGCACCAAGTTTTGTTGCGATTTCTTTTATTGTCGGGTTATCAATAACTCGGTTTTGATCGTCAAGGTGTTGTGATCCTAATGGAGAATAAGCGGTAATGGCAATATTATATTTTCGGCAAAATTCAATCAATTCATTTTGGGCTAGCAAGGGGTGGCTTTCCACTTGGTTTACTGCCGGAATAATAGTTCCAGACGAAATGATTTTTTGCAAATTGGCAATATTAAAATTAGAAACGCCTATTGCTTTACACTTATCATCAGAATAGGCTCTTTCCATTTCTGCCCATGTTGCCTCAAGCGGAATTTGTTCTAGAGGAATCCAATCTTCATCGTTTTGTGGCATGATTGTTCCCTTTTTTTGGGCAACCGGCCAATGTATAAGATATAGATCTAGATAATCAAGCTTTAATTCTTGCAATGTCTGCTCTAAAGCCGGAAGAACATCTTGTGGAGCGTGACTATCATTCCATAGTTTTGAGGTTATAAACAATTCTTCACGCTTGATATCTCCTTCTCTAACGGCATCAAACAGAGCTTGACCTATTTCTTCCTGATTTCCGTAGACAGAAGCACAATCAAAATGTCGATATCCTATTTTGATAGCCCAGCGAATCGCAGAATATACCTCTCCGGACTTGGAACGCCAAGTTCCCAAGCCGATAATCGGCATTTGAGTTTCATTATTAAGAACAGTGTATTGCATAGTTGTCTCCATATTCCAAATTATTTAATAAGATGGATATAAGAGCTAAATACCAATATTAAAGACGAGAATAAAAATTTATTCGATTTCCCAACTTTGTGAATATTCTTCATTTCTGAATAACGATGCCAAACCGGTAACCTGCTTTAGGCGAAGAAGTTCATCTGCACTCATACCGATATTTTTGCATATCCAACTGTCACTTTTACCCATTTCTAAAAGCTCAGCGACAATATTGCTCATAAGATCTATGTTATGACTGCCTCTGGCACGATTATGGCGAATGGTAGAGGCCATACGCTCTCCCAATTCTTTATTGATAACTACAACAGGAAGCTTTCCTTTCTCTCTGGCATAGATACGTTCCGATGTTTTCATGATGGTGTAGCGGTGAAAACCATCAACTACGATATATTCATCGTTTTCTTTATCATGATAGCAAACAACCGGTTGAGTAAAACCATCTTCCCAAATGGAAAGCTCCAAAAGTTTCATCTCCGGAGGGGCAACTCGGTTAGGGTTATAGTCATTCGCCCGTACCTTCTCTACGGGAACGCCAATTACATTATAAACAGGGCTGGTAAAATTTTTCATGTCAAATCCTTATAATTTTTTGTATTTTTCCATAAGTTCCTTTTCTCTCATCGTTTGTTTTTTAGTTTGAGCAAACCCCATTGATTTGCAGAGGTGATCATTGCGCAAGATGCAAACTGCCATTCTTTTCCAAGACGGAATATCTATCGTAGACTTGATGTCATCAGTATGATCAGGAGTTCCTAAAAATCTGATGCGATCTTTATCTGAGCGGTAACTACTTTTGCCATTGTTTACGATTTTGTAATTGCTCTCATCAAGCTCTTTTATTGCATTTTCGCACACAACACCCCCTTTTTTCCACCAAAAGCGAATCGAAGTTTTAAATTTTTCAATATAGTTTTCTCTAATTTCTTTAGGTAGTGTTGCCAACAAAAATTTAACATAGCTATGCCACGTATGACCTTTGGGCAATGTTATTTTGCCAACGCCCATGAGCTTAGTATTTCCGTAAAGAGCTGCAAAATTTGCTCCATTTACTCGTGAAACAATCTTAACCCAAGTTGATGGCTCTAAAATACGATATAAATTCAAACTATCTTTGGCATTCTCATGATATGGGCTAGATACACGCATTTGATTTATATTTAGCCCTGCTTTATAAAACAAGTCATATATTTTGTTATATAAAAAACCTTCTTTGGCATTGGCAATCCATACATCCTTTGTGGCCCAGTCATATAACGGATACCCGTTATATAAATTTTTTCCGATTTTGGTTGTCCACTGAGAATCTTTCATCAACTCTTTACGAACATTGACATAAGCTCGGTACCTGTTTATTGATTCATCGGCACGTATTCCTACCAGGCAAATTGTTTTTCCTTTATGCGTTTTTGCATACCACTTGCCAAATTCAACATATAAATCTTCTTGAGACATTTTGTAACGATATAAATCAAACGGATTGTTATCTAAATTTATGATATAGGGACGATCCGGCATGGGTCTAACCCAAAGTTCTTTTTTTTCATCATCCCATGGGTACCAATACATTTGAAAGTTGCTGACAGCACAACGAGATCCCATAGGCAAACAGACCCAGTATGGCTCTATGTCATTAAGATTATCATCAAACATTTGGGTAATGTATTCGGTGGTTAGCTGATATTGAGCTTCAAAGTCTTGATGAAAAACCCCAATCTTTTTCTTAATGTTGTGCTTGCGCTTATAGTCCAAAACCATATTCAACAATAAACCGCTATCTTTTCCGCCGGAAAAAGATACGTATATATTGTCAAAATTCTCAAAAATGAACTTTAGCCTTTCTTGTGTTGCTTCATAAACATTTTTTTCTTTGTATATTTTCATAAGCACCTAACCTAAATTTTTGCAAGAAACTCACGCAAGTTATTTATCATATTTACTTTTCTGCGCAAATTATCTTTAATCATATTTTCCAGAGTTGTATTAACCCAAAAATCAAATACTCTAACCACTATATTTTCGTTAAGCTTTGAAAATATATAGTTTTTATCCAAATAATCAAATGTTTGTGAAAAATATATCACATTTTTACAATCATGCAAGAATGTTATGGGAATATTCACCTTATATATACAAATCATAATATCTGCTTCTTCCAAAAATATTTTTACTGCTCTTTTTTTATTTCTTGTTCCGGTAATAATCACATATTTGTAATCTCGCAAAATGCCTACTTCTTGCAAAAATCTAACTTCTCCCATATATTTCACGTAGATAATTGCTTTTTCTTTCCGTTGCTTGATATTGTTTAATATCTTTGAAAAAACTTTGATTTTATGTTCACAAATTGTATATAAATACTGAAAACTTTGGACAACCGGCAGATATAAACAGTATGTATTTTTACTTAAAAAATTTTGTTTTTCTTGATAATAATCTTCTTTTTCTGCATCTGTTAAATTGAAATAAAATGTATAGTTAATGACTTTTAAGCCTCCCGATAAATTACAGTATATTATGTATTTCCTTAGCCATTTAATTATACTTTTCTCATGTTTTCGTTGCGACCATCGTTTTGAAATATTAAATTTGTCGGTATAAAATGGCATGTAAAGTTGTTTGAATTGAGCCTCTGTCAGGCTTAAATTATAAGGAGATATGAGTTGCAGTTGCGCATAAATATCATGTATTGAACAACAGAATAAATTATCAGATAAAAGTAATCTGTATGTAAAATTACTCCTTAGTGACAACAGACGCTTTGTTTTTATGCTGTTTGTGTGTCTAAGACTTAGAGCAGCGTCGAAAATACAAAATATTTTTTGTTCACGACTTATATGATAAAGCGACAAATAATTGTCATCACAAAATAGAATATTCTCATAAGAAAAAAATGTTATCTTTTTATATAGAGTTCCAAATATCTTTTTTATTATAATAATATAGTCTTGATTATTTAATTTATTGCAATCGCCTATCCAAATGATTTTATCGTATTCTCGGGTAAAATGCTTTACCAACTTATATACTGCTTCTATTCTTGTTTGGTGTCTGTTTACTAAAATAATGCCGCATTTATTTTTTGAAAATTTTTGATAACTAATTCTTGATTTTACCATTATATGTCAACACATATATTTATTTACTTCACTAAATAAATACTATTAAAACATGCTGGTATGGGGTAATTATTCTGTCCCAATATTTTGCAAATATCAACAATATATTATATAAAAAAAACTCCGACAAGGTCGGAGTTTTCGGGGATTGTCAATATCAATATTTGATATTGGGGAGAAATTATTCATTTGACCCTGTTGTTACAACAACCTGTTCTGCTTCAGAATATGGAGCTCTTTCATAGCTGACACTGGTTGTGGTTTGAGGATCGCATACTGTTTTATATGTTGTCTTTTTATATACAACTTCTACAGGTTCACGTGTTTCTCTAACTTGTGGGGCATATCCGCAACATGTATTTGAAGCTGTTTCTTTACAACCACCGCAACCGCAAGATTTAACTGCCGGTTCACGATATTTCAATACCGGAACTTGGTGTACTCTACGAACGTAACGATAACAAGTTTTACCATCAAAATAATCACAATTTTCCGGACGAGTTTGAACATTTCTATATTCAACTTCCACTTCTTGTGTTTCAGAAGAATGATCCCAACATGCGCAAGCTGAAAGGGCAAAAACAGCAGCTAATACTAAAATTTTTTTCATAATCTTAATCCTTATAACTGGTTACGGTTATTTTGTAAATTTTCGATATTTTTGTTTAATATAGCAATTATTTTAGAAAAATCAAGTAAAATATAATTATTTTTTAGCTTTTTTGCATATTATTTTGCGACAATATTACCATTTCGTAAGGTTTTATTATTTTTTCCTGTCCAAAGTGCAGTAGCGTTTGTGTCTCGCTTCCTATATTTGCAGCAAGATCAATTTGTTGATCTTTATATTCTCTTCGAAAAACTAAAAGATTTTGCCTTGTTTCTAGATTTTTATATTTTCCATAACTTAGGGGTTTGTTGTTTTGGCGATATTTAGCCCACCAACTTATATGCAAACTTATGTCGTTATCTTTGGGGCTTAAAAAACATGGCCTTACTTCCGAGTCGCTCCTTGATCTTACTCCTTTTTGTCCCCATTCACTACCATAATATATGGACGGAATACCGGGTAAAGTAAATAACAAAGCGTAGAGTACTTTAATTTGTTTTGAATCCTTGATTTTAGATGAAATATAAGAAACATCGTGATTATCTAAAAAATTATAGAGATTTACACCATTGTATATACCTCGATTACCAAATTGACGATCTAACGTATGTGACAATTCGAACATGTTTCTATTGTTACATGATGAGTGAAGTCCCTTATAAAGCTCATAATTTGTGCAACTATCTAAAGCATGTGAATTTACTAAACGGCAATAGTTGCCAAAAACCATTTCTCCCATAAGCCAAAAATCTTTTTTTCTTTGTAGGCAAATTTGCTTGAGCTCATGCAAAAATCTTAAAGGCAAATAATGGGCAACATCTAACCTCAAACCATCAATATCAAATTCATCAATCCATTTTAAGACAGCTGCAAAAATGTGATTTTTAACTTCAGGATTAGTTAATACAAGCTTTATAAGGTCATCGCAACCGTCCCATCCCTCATAACAAAAACCATCATCATAGTGATTGTTGCTGTTAAAGTTTAATTTAAACCAAGAGCAATATTTAGAATATGAAACACTTTGTTTTACATCTTCAAAAGCAAAAAAATCTCTACCAACATGGTTAAAAACCCCATCTATGACAACTCTGATTCCATTTTGATGTAAATGGGATACCAGTTTTTTTAAATCTTCATTACTACCTAAACGCCGATCTACCAGAAAATAATCTTTGGTATCGTATCCATGTGAAGATGATTCCATTAAGGGGCCAAAATATATGGCGTTAACTCCTAGTTGCTTTAGGTGCGGCACCCAGTCATATACTTTTGAAAGCCTAAATCTTGGTTCTGAAACAAAATTATTGAAAGACGGAGCTCCGCAAAATCCTATGGGGTAAATGTGATAAAACACACTTTCATCAGCCCACATATTTTATCCTATTCTTCTTTTGGCGCCGGATAATGTACCGGTCCTCTTTTTTTAGGAGCGGCATCTTTTTTCTCAAGCTTGTAGCCACCTTTAATACATATGAGCTTATCTGTTCCGTGTTCTTTACACTTTACCGGAAAAATACTCTCACTTTCAATCAAATCACCATCAGAATCTCTTTTATAAACAGCCGTCGTGCAACCCAACTGCCCACAACTAAACGGGGCATTAAGTATATAAACATAACTTCCGTCCGGAAATTTTGATACATAAAAATCTTCAATCCTTACTTTATCCGGAAGTTCATCGGAAGCCGGACCGTATACATCATCAAAAGCTTTTGCGATATCTTTATAATTAAGGGAGATTTCAGCCAAATTTTCGCTGGCTGAATTATAAAACAAATAAATATTTGCCGGTTTGGCCCACACATAACTGCTACATAACAAAGATATTGCAAATATAATTTTTTTCATCGGTTGCTTCCTTTATTTATTGTTGTAAGTTATCTTAAAATATAAATCTTAAAAATTAAATACTTTTTTAGAGTTTAGGCATAATATTTACTCATATTGGCATAAAGGAGAATAATAATGCTCTTAAATAAATTTACAAAAGATGAAAATAAAATTGAAGTTACCGGTATCACCGCTGACTCCAGAGAAGTTAAACCCGGATATTTGTTCGGATCATTAAATGATGATAAGTTTATTGAAGATGCGATAAATAAAGGTGCCATTGCAATTTTAGTCGGAGAAGATGCCTGTATTAATGCTCCGGATAATGTTGTGGTTGTCAGAAGCAAAAATCCGGCAAAAGATTTTGCCAAAGCGGCCTCTTGTTTTTATGGAAAACAACCTCAACATATAGCTGCCATTACCGGAACAAACGGGAAGACATCTATCGCTGATTTTACAAGACAGATACTAACATTGATGGGCTATAAAGCAGCCAGTAACGGAACATTGGGACTAATAAAAGGAAACAATCCGCCAATTCCTTCGCCAAACACCACTCCGGTAAGCGCCGTATTGCAGAAGGAGCTTAAAGAATTAAGCGATGATGGTTATGAATGGCTCGCCATCGAAGCATCCAGTCATGGACTTGAACAATATCGATTGGGAAGTGTTAATGTTAATGTTGCCGGTTTCACAAATCTAACACGAGATCATTTAGATTATCACAAAACCATGGATAATTATTTGGCTGCAAAACTCAAACTATTTAGTGAAAATTTAGTTGAAAATGGAGTAGCTGTTCTTAATGCCGATATTCCGGAATTTGAAAAAATTAAAGAAGCATGTGACAAAAGAAAAGTTGTCAGCTACGGATATAACGGAACAGAAATAAAACTTGTAAAGACAACCCCTGTTACCTCAGGACAAAAATTAGATATAATATATTATGGGCAAAATGTTTCTTTAAATATTCCTCTGGCCGGTGAATTTCAGGCAATGAATGTTTTGTGTGCAATAGGTATTGTTGCAGAACTGACAAATCTACCGTCAGAAGTTATAAAACATGTAGAAAAAATTAAAGGTGCTAAAGGAAGATTAGAATTGGTCGGAAAAAAATCTAATGGCGCTACAATCTATGTTGACTATGCCCATACGCCTGATGCCCTGGAAAATGTTATAAGATCGCTCAGACCTCATACAAAAGGAAATTTGAATGTATTATTTGGCTGTGGCGGCAACAGAGACGTCGGCAAGCGCCAGATAATGGGTGAAATAGCCAATGATTTGGCTGATATTGTTTATGTAACTGATGACAACCCCAGATTTGAAGATCCGGCTCCTATCAGAGAACAAATAATAGCATCCTGCCCTAAGGGAATAAATATTGCCGATCGAGCTTTAGCAATTAAAAAAGCTATAGATGATTTAAAAACTGGTGATATCCTAATATTGGCAGGTAAAGGGCATGAAACCGGACAATATGTCCAAGGAAAAGTTTTGCCCTTTAGCGACCATGAAGAAGTGATAAAGAATATCAGCAATTAATCCATATAATTCAACAAAGACATACTTATTGCATTTTGTAATACAGAGTATGATGCAGCCAGTGTGTTTTGTGCCATCAGAGCTTTCACAGCGGCTTCCGTTTGGTCAACCTTCTTTATTGAATCTATACTGTTTTGCAAATTATTCTGCACTAAAGTCAAATTCTCATCAACGCTATCAAGCAAAACGAAGTTAGCACTTAGTTTGGCTGTAACAGCATATAGACTAGAATTTATCCCTGACTTTGTTGTTTCCCCGGAATCATCTATTGCGCTTTGCATTAATGATATGGCCTCATAAACTATGTTTGCGGCTTTATCAACATCGATCAAGCCATTGATATCTGCCGGATTTGAAGTGTCAACCATATTACCTTGAGCGATTTGCCCTAAAGACCTGAATAGCTTTTCAAACGCACCATTATTTGCAGTTATATCCATTGATATTGATTGATTTTCAGAAATACGACGATCCAAAGCCAAGTCACCACCGGTATAATACGAAAATGTTTCCATACTCCATTGGCTAGAATTGGGAATATACGTACTGTCTGTAGCAAAATAACCGGGATCAGCCGTTACATTTAAAGTTCCATCAGCATTAACCCCAGTCACTTGAACTCTTGGAGCAACATTATTGCCCATGTTATTCATTTCTATTATAGCGCCAATCGGATAAGATGTGCTTATGGTTATTCCGGTCGGATCTGTTTTAGCATCTTCGGCAACAATATTGTGCCCATCATTATCCTCAAAAGTAATTGTTTTACCGTCTGCAGATACTGATTTAACAACAAAGGAGTTATTATTATTCTCTGTTCCGCTCAAAACTAATGTATCGCCAGCCTTAATACTGTTAAATGCTCCATATTCCGTAGCATTTATGGTGTTTTTATCAGCATTAAAAGTGAGAGTGCCTACTGTCGCAGGATTGGCAACAACAGCTGTTTCTAAAAATCCTCCGGCATTATCAGATGTAATTTTGAATTGGTTTCCTTCAATGTTATCTATTGTAATTCCACCGGTTTGTTTTGCACTAGTACTACGATTGCATAAATTTGCCGCAGCATTATTGGGAAACTTAATATTAATTCCATCATAATATGATTGAAATTCCTCTAGGCTTCCAAACGGAAACTTTATTGGAGATGATGATGCTTCGCCACCGCCAAAAAGATATTTTCCATTGGCTTCTACATTTAATGCATCTGTAATCATCTGCATAGAAGTAAAAGCAAAAGTTTGAAGTTCATTTAGGTTATGAGCCTGATCAGAATTCATTGTATAGGGCTCTCCAGTCTTTACTCCAGGAGCTGAAAGAATTGATGAACCGCCATTTATAGTATAAAGAGGAAACTTAAATGTTGCTTCATCAAATTCATAATCAGGATAATTACCTGTGGGATCTATTTTGTTTTTCAGGGCTTGCATAACCTTTGTGGCGTAGCCTTCACTACCATTATCCGCTGCAATGGCGGATAAATCTATATTGTTTCCGCTATCATCATTTGCCGTAAATGTGTATTGTGTTCCATTAATTGTAATGGTATGACCGATATAACTATCTTGATTATTATCTGTGAAAGTAATTTCACCACCTGTATAATCCGGTGTTAAATTTTTAACACTTGAACCACTAAAATTATTCAACATATGTTTTAGATCATTGGCTGTATTGGTAATTGTTTCCATAGATGTGCTCATTGTGTTTAATTCTATGTTTAACAGCTTATTGTTCTCAATGAAATTTGATGTTATGTTTAATGATGCTTCTAAATTAACAATGCTATAGGCACTCATTCCGTATCCGGAATATGACTGAGATTTTAGCCCCGTAATGCTTTGGTAGTTATAAAGCTCAAATTCTTTTTTAATTTTTAAGCTTTGATTTAATAAATTCATATTTGTTGTATATGTGGGTACTCTTGTCATTTTTTATACTCCTATACTATGTTCAGCAACATGTCTAATATTTCTTTAGATGCGGTGAAAGCTTGTGCGCATGCAGCATATGTCTGCTGAAAAATAATCAGTTGCCCCAATTCTTGGTCTAAATCAACACCACTTATTTTAGCTTCTTTTGTTGCAATAGAATTAGTTAGTTCTTGCTGATATTCTAATGAACTTTTAGAAGTGCTTACCTGTGATGCTATGTTACCAACAAATGTTGAAGCATAGTTTGCTAAAGTTGCTTGAGTTTGTGCTATGTTACCGGACTGCTTAAAATTTTGGGTTTGAGTAAACACTTCACCCATTTTGTTTGCAATGTTATTAGATGCGGCAGTCAAAACATATTTTCCGGTAGATGTATTAAACGATGGAGATCCTCCAGCAATCAGGCTTGGATTTGTCATAATGTCTTTTCTAACGGATATACTCTGGGACATTCCTGCTCTCGATGGAGATAATCCTAATCTTCCAATCAGATTATTGCCTTGGATCTCAGAAATTTCCAGCTGTTCGCCAGTTATACTTTCTAATCTGAAAACATATCCGCTTCCATTAGGAACTAATGAGGCTCTAATTAACTTATTTAAGCTTGGATCATTGTTAATGTTGGCAACAATTTGATTTAAGCTTTCATTGGGATTTATGGTTAATTGTCCGGCGTTAAACCCTAATGTCTCATTTGAAAAATTCCAAACAACCGGTGTTGTAATTCCTAAATTGGCACTTAAATTGACAACATTGGAGTCATATATGTTGGTACGATTATCATCTACAAAAAAGTCATTAAAACCGAAGAAGCTTGAAAAACCTTCGAAACTTTGCCCATAAATACCATTGTTGCAACCATCGAAGGATATTTTTACATTCTGTTGTTCTGCTCCGGGAGTTGATGAAGCTGTATCTATAATCGAAAGGCCATAATTACTATCGCCGGTAGAAATTTCCAGCTTGCCATCGGCATTAAAATTAACTTCGGCTTGTGGCAAATTAGGACCATTGGCAGAACGTAACCAATCTTGCAGAACTTTTGCCATATTTTGAACGGAGCCTTCACTAAAACCTAAATCACCTTTAAGAGTTGCCGTTGAATACTGTTTTCCTTCGGCATCCACAATCATAAATCTGACATCTCCGCTCTCTATTTTTATGCTTTGTTGGTATACTCCATTATCATCTTGTAAGAATGTGCGTGTTCCGCTTAAAGAATATGGAGTGTTTGGGAAAGCTGTTCCTTGGTTGTGAATTTGGTTTATAGCTGATTTCATAATACCGGCGAGCTCATCTAATTGGCTCTGTAATGATGGGAGAACAACGTCTCGAATATCTATAAGACCTTTTAGTTCGCCATTTTTGATATAACTTGTTATATCTTCGCCATCAACAAAAATACCTCCTATCCCTCCGCTTGCATATGTTGTGAGCGGATTGGTTTGAGTAACGGCGGCATGAGACAGCTTATGAGGTTCACCATCAAGTAATGTTATACCATTTGTGGTCTGAATAACTAAAGACCCATTATCACGTTTAAAATATGATATATCGATAATTCCAGACAGCTCTCTTAAAGCTGTATCTCTTTTATCAAGGAGATCGGCTCTTCCTTCATAATTCAAAACATCGTATTTTACAATTTCCTCATTTAGATGATCCAAAGTGTCAAGAAGATCATTAATTCGAGAAACTCCTTCTGCAACCTGCAGATCGGCCTCTCCTCTAAGTACTTGAATTTCACTTGATATGCTGTTTAATCTTGAGGTTAGAGTAGAAGCTTGATTTAAGAGGTTATATCTTCCGGCAGAAGATGTCACATCGGTAGAAAAAGTATCAAGTGCAGCTTGTAAATCAGATACATTAGCTGAAATAGAGTTATCTCCTTCCGGAGTACCTAAGGTTATTTCTATTCTTCCCAAATAATCATTTTGTGATGAGTAATTATTAGTCAGAGCATTAGACGAAAGATAGCTTTTTAATAATCCTTCATCAACTTGCCTTGTTGTGTCTTCCAACTTAACACCCAAACTATATCCGGCTTTAACCACATTACTTTGCTGAGCGGTTTTTCGAGTGTAGCCTACAGTATCAACATTGGCAATATTACGACCAACAATATCTAACTGTGCTTGTGCAGCCTTCATTCCGGAAAGTGATGTTGATAAACTACCGATAAGCGCCATGATACACCTCCTACAATGTCCTATTTATGGCAAGCGCATTCTTATTATTATCCATAGGAGAATATGATCCGCGTGAGCCATACGAAGTTGCATTACAATTGTTGGTTATTTTAGCAATGTTAATAATGGTATTCATAACATTTTTGCTGGTTTCCATTCTGGTTTTTAAGAGCAATTCATTCTCCTTAAGCAATGCATCCAAAGCCTTTGATTCTTCTTTGAGCTCTTGCTTTAGGTCTGATTCTAATTGCGATATATAATCGCTGTTTTTTATGAAATATGCACTCATTGAACGATATGCAGAAACTGTTTTGCTTTTTTGCTCAAACAAAGAGCTAACCTTTTCGACATCAAAAGATTTTAATGCCGAGTTTTCTACTTCTAAAATTTCAATAAAACTATCAATAACATCCAACAAATCGGCAACCTTATTGTTGATTTCTTCTAAATCAAATTTTTCCATTAGCTTTCTCCTTATCCTTGGATATACCCGTTGCTTGCAATTTCTTGCATTTCAATAATTGAACGCATAACACTGTCTTTTACTCCAACACTTCCGACCTTGGCCATTTCTTTTCCATATTGGTCTAAAAGCATGGATCTATATATTTTTTCTGCGTGCCCTCCACCAAAAATACCATCTGTCGAGATACCTTCAAACATTGTCTCCATCATTTTGGTTAAGAAGAATGCCTCAAAGTCTTCGGCAGTTTTCTCTGCTTTTTTAAGATCTTTTGCACTAAGCGAAACAGAGGGACTATTTTGCATCGCCTGAGTAAAGAGTGTATAATTGTCTGTATTTAATATTGTCATTATATCACCTCTATTTCTGCTTGAAGCGCTCCGCTGGCTTTTATAGCTTGCAAGATGCTTATCAAATCTCTGGGAGTAACGCCTAGTGAATTCAAGCCATCTACCAAATCTTGCAAACTAATGCCTGTATCCAACACTGTCAACTTTGCATCTTTGTCTTCATCAACGTCGATCAGCGTTGTTGTAGTAGCGAATGTTTCTCCATTAGTAAACGGAAGAGGTTGAGAAACAAGCGGAACTTCTGTAATTTTTATAGTTAAGTTACCTTGAGCAATGGCCAATCGATTAATTTTCACTTCCTTACCAATTACAACTATGCCGGAACTTTCGTCTATAACAACCTTTGCCATTTGATCCGGCTGAATTTGAAGTTGCTCAACTTTTGTCATCAAATCCACAACTTTGCCTCTATACTTTGCCGGAATATCAAGTTCAACAGTTGCCGGATCTATGGCTTTTGCAGCTACCGTTCCTAACATAGCATTAACAGCATCGGAAACGCGGCGAGCAGTGGTAAAGTCCGGATTACGCAAAGCAATAGTGATTGTTTTTAAGCTTTCTAATTCAAACGGTATTTCATTTTCGATAATTGCCCCGCTGGGAATGCGCCCCGATGTCGGAACTCCCTTAGAAACAGACTGATTTGCTCCTCTGGCAGCCATAGCCCCTACTGCAATTTGCCCTTGAGCTACAGCATATACGGCACCATCTGCTCCAACTAAAGGAGTTACCAACAGTGTACCACCTTGCAAGTTTTTAGCATCACCAAGAGCACTAACCATCACATCAATTCTACTTCCTTGACGAGAGAACGGAGGCAAGTTAGCCGTCACCATTACAGCTGCAATATTTTTGGATTTGATTTGACCACCACGAGCATTGATACCTATCTTATCAAGCATAGAAATCAGACTTTCACGAGTAAAATCTACCGATTTGATGTTATCACCGGTTCCGTTCAAACCCACGACCAAGCCATATCCGACTAATTGGTTGTCTCTAATTCCTTCGAAGTCGGCAATATCTTTTATACGAGAAGCTGCATTTGCATCGCAAACAAACAAACTGCAAACGACGAAAAACATCACAGAAACAATAGATTTCATAGCCTTTACATGTATCATCAGAAGCAAACCTTATAAATTTCATAGTTAAACTTACAACAATACATGCAAATATCGTGCCAAAAACACATTGAGGTAATTTATATATTTTTGTATGCTATATTTTACCATTTATTTAAATTTAGGTATTTATAATCTTTTTAATATTTGTAACTTTACGGAAACCAATCATGCTGCAATATATTTTTAATACCCTATCGGCTCCGGAGTATCTGAATACTATTTATTCCAGATGTTTTATGGCGTTTTTCACTGCTTTAATTCTTGTTCTTGCTTATGGCAACAGAATGATAAAAATATTGCACGCGCATCAAGAAAAAGGACAACCGATCAGAGAATGCGGACCTCAATCGCATTTGAAGACAAAGAAAGGAACTCCAACCATGGGAGGAATCCTGATTTTACTTGCCTCACTTTTGTCTATTGTGGCATTTGCTGACCTGACAAACACTTTGGTGTGGGTTGTTGTGGCTGTTCTCAGTGTTTATGGTGTGGTCGGGTTTATTGATGACTATACAAAAGTAAAAAAACAAACAGCTAATGCCATGACTGCAAAAATGAAGTTAATTTTACAATTTGTAACCGCTCTATCCGCTGTTTTGGTTATATCGTACGAAATGCCGGAAGAATCTCGTTTTGTAGTAACAATACCATATTTTATAAATCTTTCTTTGGATCTTTGTTGGTTTTATGTACCGTTTGCTATGATTGTTATTGCCGGCGCATCAAATGCCGTAAATCTAACTGATGGACTTGATGGACTTGCATCTGGACTTATGGTAATTATCTTACCTGTATTTTTGGTTATTGCTTATATATGCGGTTCTGATTTATCAGGAAACTTTTATATTCTTCCTGTTCCAAAGGCTGCAGAAATAGCTGTAACATGTGCGGCAGTTGGAGGAGCTTGCCTTGGCTTTTTGTGGTTTAATGCTCATCCGGCAAAAGTGTTTATGGGAGATACCGGTTCGCTTGCTCTTGGTGCTTTTTTAGGTACAATAGCCGTTATTTTGAAACATGAAATATTATTGGCCATTACCGGAATTGTATTTGTAGCTGAGGCAGTTTCAGTAATGCTTCAAGTTGCATGGTTTAAGTACAGCGGAGGAAAAAGAATTTTTAAAATGGCTCCCCTGCATCACCATTTTGAACAATGCGGTTTAGCAGAAACTAAAGTTGTCACTAGATTTTGTATTGTCGGCATAATTGCAGAAATATTGGGTTTTATGGCTTTGTTATATAAGTAGGAGCAGATGTGTTTGTATTTTCCAGAAACAATCGAGGAATAATAGCCAACTGGTGGTGGACCGTTGATAAACCACTTTTGATCTTAATCGGACTTTTAGGAATTATCGGTGCCGTCTTGATTTTTTCGGCGTCTCCGGCAGTGGCTAAGACAATTGGTGTCGGGGCTTTTCATTTTATTAAAAGGCAGTTTATTTTTCTTCCTGTTGCTTATGGATTGATTATTTTGTTGTCAATGCAGAATCTTAAAACCATTCGCCGTACAGCTATAATTGGTTATGTACTTACAATTATTTTGATGATTTTTACGTTGCTTTGGGGAATGGAAATTAAAGGTGCGAGCAGATGGATTTCTATTGGTGGTTTTTCTCTGCAACCGTCTGAATTTGTTAAACCAACATTTATTGTTGTTGCCGCGTGGTTATTTGACGGCCAAAAAAAATATAATGATTTTCCCGGTAATATACTCTCAATCTGCTTATTTGCTTTTACTCTTGGCTTATTATTGTTGCAACCTGATGTCGGAATGTCTTTGGTGCTTAGTGCCATATGGGGTTTTCAATTTTTTTTGGCCGGTTTACCTATTTTATTGGTGTTTATTTTAGGCGGAATCGGCATCGCATCGCTGGTCTGCGCTTATTTTATATTTCCACACGTTCAGGCTCGTGTGCAACAATTTTTGGCATCGGAAAACAACTTGAGCTACCAAGTTGAAAAGTCATTAAAAGCTTTTGAAAACGGTAGTATTTTCGGTGTTGGCCCCGGAGAAGGAGTAGTGAAAATGCATATTCCCGATGCTCACACCGATTTTATATTTTCTGTGGCTGCTGAAGAATACGGGATGTTTTTATGCTTAACAATTATTGTCATATATGCGGCTATCGTCCTACGATCGTTGCGAATTTCGCTAAAAGACAACAACTTATTCATTGTGCTTTCTGCTTCAGGATTGGCTGCCAGCTTTGGATTACAAAGTATCATAAACATGGCATCTTCACTCCATTTGATGCCAACCAAAGGCATGACTCTTCCGCTTATCTCTTATGGCGGATCATCTTTACTTGCTGTGGCTCTTGGATTAGGAATGCTGTTAGCAATCACCAGAAAAAACGTACATGCGGAGGATCAGGATGAATAAACAAAAAAATTCAAATAAGCCTCTTATTATTCTTACGGCGGGCGGAACAGGAGGGCATGTGTATCCGGCAGAGGCTCTTGCCGAAGAACTGGAAAGCAGAGATTACGATCTTATGCTAATTACCGATAGCCGTGGTAAAAACAACTACAAAGGAAAATTAGGACAAATTCCCAATTATGCTGTTCTTTCCGGAGGTATTGTAGGAAAATCAAAACTATTTAAGATAAAAAGCATTGCCAAGACATTGTTGGGTATTATACAGGCAATTGTTATATTATGGCAAAAAAAACCGCTATGTGTTATCGGGTTTGGCGGCTATGCCTCTTTTCCTGCATCAGTGGCTGCCGTATTAACAGGTACTCCTTTGGTGTTGCACGAGCAAAACTCTGTTATGAGCAGAACAAACAGAATGTTATGTAAGTATGCCGAATTTGTGGCTCAAAGCTTTAAAAAAGTTAAATACACACCGGAAAACATAAAAAATGTATTGTGCGGAATGCCCGTAAGAGCATCTATTATTGAAGCTTCAAAGCTACCCTACCCCAAATTTGGCAAAAATGATAAATTTCAAATTCTTGTTTTGGGAGGAAGTCAGGGAGCCAAAGTTTTTGGTGAAATTGTGCCGCAAACAATAAAAGAATTGGGTTCGGAATTTACATCTAAAATAAAAATATATCAGCAATGCCGAAAAGGAGAAGAAGAGGATATATTGAATGTATATAACGAAATACCTGCAGATGTCACTGTTAGCCATTTTTTTGAAAACATGGCTGAATTATATTCTTCATCTCATATTATTATCACAAGATCCGGAGCATCTTCGGTATCAGAAATAGCTGTGGCCGGTGTTCCCTCTATATTGGTTCCGCTTCCAAGTGCTGCCGATGACCATCAGACATCAAACGCTAAAGAACTCTCTGATGCCGGTGCCGGAATTATTATTCGTCAAAACGAGTTTAACACCGCAAAGTTAAAAAGTGTTATCTTAGAATTAATTTCCGAACCCCAAAAACTGCAAAAAATGTCTGATGCAGCCAAAAAAGTAGGGATTAATGATGCAGCAAAACGTTTTGCTAATGAGATTGAAAAGAAAATTGTTAAGCACTAGGAGATAAAAAATGTTTGGGTTAAGAAAAAAACAGAATAGTCTACTAAAGCTTTTACCTGAAGTAAGAGGAAAATATCTGTGCGATGAGCCAATGGCAAAGCACACATGGTTTGCTGTCGGAGGGCCGGCAGAGATCATGTTTTATCCGGAAGATAACGATGACTTGAGCTGGTTTTTGAAAGCAAAACCCTATAACTTACCCATATCTATTGTGGGTGGCGGATCAAACTTATTGGTTAGAGACGGAGGAATTCCAGGTGTTGTTATTAAATTAAACAGCAAATTTTATAAAAAATGGACTTTGGGTGAAGGGGAAATCACCTGTGGTACCGGAATGAGAAATGCTGTGCTAAAAAAAATAATGCTTGAAAACAAATTGGGGGGACTTGAGTTTTTGGCTTCCATTCCCGGGCATTTAGGCGGGGCAGTAAAAACCAATGCCGGTTGCTTCGGCAAGGAATTAAGCGACGTTCTTATCAGAGCAGAAGTTATGAATGGTGAAGGAGAAACAAAAATTGTTCCGGCAAAAGATTTATCCTTAGAATACAGACATAGCTTATTTCCAGATGATTGGATTATAACCTCGCTTACTCTTAAAGTTTTACCGCAAGATCCGGCGGAAACACTGAAAATCATCAATGAGCAAAAAAATTATCGAATTAAAAGTCAACCTCATAATATTAGGACAGCCGGATCAACATTTAAGAATCCAGAAGGGTTGAAAGCTTGGGAGCTAATTAAAAAGGCTAATTGTGATAAACTGCAGATTAATGGCGCCAAAGTTTCTGACAAACACTGCAATTTTTTGGAAAACACAGGCAATGCAAGTGCGTTAGACTTAGAAACATTAGGAGAGACAATTATCAAAAAAGTAAAAGAAGAAACCTCAATTACTTTAGAGTGGGAAATTAAACGTATGGGTATCAATAAGTAGTAAGATATGGGAAAAGAAGTAAAACAAATTAAAGCACCTGTTATTAAACCTGAAATAGAATGGCCATTCAGATTGTTTGGTTCTGTTTTTTTGTTGCTTATAATTATAACAATATCTTGCATCATTTTAATATTGAGAAATAACCTAATCGGAAAACAAATTGATGAAACCATTAATGCCTTTTATGATTGGTGTGGCGAAAAAGGAATAGTACTTGAAGATATTATCATCAGTGGAAGAGAAAAAGCGGCAAAAGATGATATATTGGCAAAATTAAATCTAAATCGCGGCGATAATCTATTGAAAATCAACATCCGTGAAATGAAACAAAAACTTGAAGAGTTGCCTTGGGTTAAAGAAGCAAATATAAGAAAATCATTTTTTCCCAACACAATAACCATAAATATTGTTGAAAATGAAGTTAAAGCCATATGGCAAATAAATGAAAAATTTTATCCGCTTGATGCCGATGGAAATGTTATTGAAGCTAAATATGAGATTACAAAACCTATTTTACTTATTGTGGGTGCTGATGCACCAAAAAACTTTAAGCACCTTATTGAAACATTAAAAAACACAAATGAAGAATATGTGAACAGAATTAAGGTTGCCAACTATATTTCCAAACGTAGGTGGAATGTAATATTTGACGATATACATAAAGGTGTTACTATAAAGTTACCGGAAGAAAACATTGAAGAAGCGTGGAAGAAATTATTAAAACTTGATAAAAGCAAAGGCATTTTTAAGCGTAAATTAACCATCATTGATTTAAGATTACCAGATAAAGTAGTGGTTAAACTAAGAAAAGAGTCTTTAGACGACATTTCTAAGTTTAATAAATTTAAAGAACAAAAACTTTAAGGTATAAAGCATGTCTCCGCATTCCTTTAACAGACCAACCACAATAGCAGCTTTAGATATAGGATCTTCTAAAGTATGTTGTGTTATCGCCAAAATAGGAAGGGACAAACGTATAAACATTGTCGGCTACGGATATAATGCTTCTAAAGGAATTAAAAACGGTATTATAACCGATATCAATCAAGCTACCATATCTGTTGGCAATGCGGTTGATGCCGCCGAACAAATGGCAAATGAACGTATTAATCGTGTGATCGTTAATGTATCCGGAGACAAAATAAAAAGTTTTATTAAAAGTTCAACCATTACACTAAACAAAAATCGTCCCGTAAATGAAAACGACTTAGTAAAAGTTGTCGATAAAGGCACTCAAAAAATAAATGTTGAAGGTTGCGAACTCATCCATTGTTTGCATACAAACTACAGTATGGACGGGGGCGAAGAAATAAAAGATCCACGTAATATATTTGGTGAAACTCTTTCGGTAGATATTTTATTGGGGCTTGTTCCCGAAATAATGTATAGAAATATAACTACCGTTGTTAATAATGCAAATTTGGAAATTGCCGGAAAAGCTTTTCCCTCATATGCTTCAGGCCTGGCATGTCTTGTTGATGATGAAAAAGAGTTGGGAGCAACCGTAATTGATATGGGTGGCGGAACAACATCAATTGCTTGTTGGCGTCATGGATATCCGTTTTATTTTTCTGCACTACCGGTTGGCGGAAATAATGTTACCAACGATATTGCTTATGGTTTGACAACATCTTTTTCTCATGCCGAAAGACTAAAAACACTGCATGGTTGCGCTTTTTTGAGTTCACAAGATAGCGAAGAAACCATTAATGTCTATCCGGTTGGTGAAGAAGATGACAGTAGCATCAAACAAATACCAAGGGCAGAACTTATCCAAATCATCACACCAAGAATCGAGGAAACATTCGAAATGGTGAACCATAAGCTTGCCGAAGCCGGATTGAAAGATGTATTTAATCATAGAGTTGTCCTAACCGGTGGGGCGTCTCAACTAGCCGGTGTGAGAGAAATTGCGTCCATGGTGTTAGACAAACAAGTTCGCCTCGGACGTCCCAAAAATATATTAAGCCTACCTGATATTCTTTATGGCCCTTCTTTCTCAACTTGTATCGGAATGTTACTTTTTGCATTAAATTATAGCGAACGAAAACCCGGTAAGATAATTAACAAACCAACATCGGGAAACGCCAAAGGATTTGGAAAAATATTTTCTTGGTTGCAACAAAACTTCTAAAAAAATATATATTTTCTTCTCTTGGTAACTAAACCTTAAACATATTTGCTTTATCCTAAAGTCAAATTGGATTTTTAGGTTTCGGGAGTAAGAATTACCATGTCAATAAAATTAGCTGTTCCAGAAAAAAATGTTATGCAATTAAAGCCTCGTATATCAGTAATAGGTGTTGGAGGCGGTGGCGGAAATGCTGTTAATAATATGATAACACAAAACTTGGAAGGAATCGATTTTATTGTCGCAAATACTGATGCTCAAGCTTTGGAAAACTCTAAAGCAAGTCGGAAAATTCAACTCGGATTAGAAACTACAAAGGGATTGGGAGCCGGTGCCAGACCAGAAGTTGGAAAATTGGCAGCTGAGGAAGCTCGTGAAGAAATCGAACGAGAACTGGATGGCGCCAATATGGTGTTCATTACCGCCGGCATGGGCGGCGGCACAGGCTCGGGCGCAGCTCCGGTTGTGGCAAAAATCGCAAAAGAAAAAGGCATTTTGACTATCGGCGTTGTTACTAAACCATTCCAGTTTGAAGGTAAAAAAAGATATGAAACTGCTGAACGAGCATTGGCTGAGTTCACCAAAGAAGTTGACAGTATAATTGTTATTCCGAATCAAAACTTGTTTAGAATCGCCGATAAAAATACAACATTGGTTGATGCTTTTGTAATGGCTGATAATGTATTGTACGCAGGCGTTCGTTCAATTACCGATTTGATGATGATGCCAGGGCTAATCAATCTGGACTTTGCCGATATTAAATCAATAATGGAGGATAAAGGGAAAGCCATTATGGGAACAGGTGAAGCCGAAGGTGATGACAGAGCAATTAAAGCTGCAGAACAAGCTTTGGCTAACCCCCTACTTGATGATTGTTCTATGCATGGTGCAAAAGGTGTATTAATTAACATCACCGGCGGTGCTGACATCACATTGTTTGAAATTGATGAAGCCGCAAGCCGTATAAAGGAAGAAGTTGATGAAGATGCAAACATTATATTCGGATCAAGTTTTGATGACACACTTGGCGGAAAAATCAGAGTATCTATTGTGGCAACTGGTATCGAAGGTGAAGGCATTAAAAGAAGTTTAATGCAAACAACATCTATTAAACCCAAAATTGAAGAATTTGTGAAGCCGGATCCGGAAGTTATGGCTCCAAGAGAGGTTATTGAAAATAATTTAGAGACTTTTGCTGCAATCAAAAAAACGGAAATTAGCGATGATGTTGAAGAAATAGTTGATAATTCAACAATTGAGGCCATCAGTGTTTTAGATAATAGTACTGATGAAGAAGAATCTGTTTTGGCTGCGTCTTCACAACCTGTTGCAATCAAAGATTTTGATTTGGAAGAAAAATCTACAGTAATGGAAGATATGCCAAATGCATCTGCATTATTTAAAGCAATAATCAACAAAAATGATGAATCTTCTGAAGAAGAACAAATAAAATCGGCTATGTCATCATCACAAAGTTCTTTTACTCCTAAAACAGCTTTAAAATTTGTAGAAGAAGAACCGGAATTATTTCCGGATCATGCTCCGGTAAGCGGAAGTATGAATACTAAGCAGGAAACCGAAGAAAAATTAATTGTTAACAATGAAGAAGAATATATTCCGACCTTTATTGAACGAGTAACCGGTTTTTCTATCGCAAAACGTAATCGTAAAAAGAAAGAAGCAGAACGTGTACAAGAACCTGTTTCGGCATCTTATTCAGATAATGGTTTTGCAACCGAAGATAAACTTAATTTGGAAATCCCGTCGTTTCTTAGAAGACGATAATTATTATAAGTTATAAACCAAAAAAAATCCTCATTTGAAAAAATGAGGATTTTTTTATCAGTTCTTTAACATCTTACAAACGCAGTCATACGGTATCACATATTGCTTTTCGCCACAGAAAAGGTACAATACTTCAGAACCCAGTATTCTTTGTGCCGAACGTAAAACATCTTGTTTGCTAACAAATGAAACCGTATTAAGCATCGTATCAAAAAAATAGACTCTGCCATACAGGAAAAGTTGCATACAATAAAATCCGCATCTTTTGCGAGGCTCATCCATTACTTCTGTAATACTCAGAATAGCTTTGTTTTTACCCTCTTCCAATTCTTGTGATGTACACAAGTTTGTTTGAATATCTTTGGCCTCTTTAGCAAAAAGCTCTATACACTGCCTGATATTTTGAGGTGATGCTGAAACATCAAAAGTCAACATGCCATCTACCTGATCTTGATCCAATGAAACATCAACCATGTAGGCAAGCCCTCTTTTTTCTCTGATTTCATTGTGCAACCTTTTATCTAAGATTTCACACAACATAGAATCTTCGAAAGCAAACAAACTCTGAGGAGAAGCTGCAAACGAGAGATATGCCACAGAAGTGGAGTTTCCGCCGTTTAATATTTTCACCATTTTGCCGGAAAACTCACTTTTAGGTTGTATTGCCGGCTCTCCTTTGGGAAGTTTGTTGAAACAGCTCCAAATACACTCCCTTATCGTATTTACCGGAAGAGCAGATACTACGGAAATATAGACATTAGAGCCGACATAGTACTTATTGTGAAATTCTCGCAAACGTTTTGCTGACATGGATTTTATTGAAGATATAGTGCCTAACACCGTATTTTTGCGTTTTCCTTTGCGATACGCTTCCTTATACATCTTGGTGTAGATGATGTCATCTAAATCATCCAAATCAGCATAGTACTCCTCCAAGATTACCTTGGCTTCTTTTTTTACATCTTGCGGGTTAAACGCCGGATTAATTATCATATCACTCAAGTCAGACAAGAGATGATGGAAATCTTTTTCCAAGCAACTCGCTCTTAACGAGGTGTATGTCTGCGATGTGGCCGCATCAACATGTACACCTATACTCTTGAGGCTATCTAAAAGCTCTTTAGAACTCCTATTTTTGCTACCTTTAAAAAGCATATGCTCAATAAAATGCGAAATACCTGAATTAGACTTATCTTCATACACGGCTCCGTTGCGAATCAAAATGTCGATATAAAACATTTTAACATCACTTTCTTCTACGCAAAGTTGAAGGCCATTGGAAAAAATATCTGTTTCCATAACAATATATATTTTAATAATTAAACATAAATTTAAAATTATTGCTAGCAGTCTAAATAAGTTGACAAATTTGTCAACTATTAATTTTCTTGCTTTTTGGCTCAATTTGAGGCAATATTCTTGGCAAATATGAAAGGATATAAAATGGCTCTGAAATTTGAAGTTATCGGAAAACAAGGAAAGTCCCGTCGAGGAAAATTATACACCAAACACGGAATTATAAATACTCCTGCTTTTATGCCGGTGGGAACATGTGCCACGGTTAAGGCCATGATGCCGGAATCTGTTGCGGCAACCGGTGCAGAAATATTGCTCGGGAATACATATCATCTTATGTTGCGTCCGGGAGCAGATTTGGTCGAAAAAATGGGCGGTCTTCATAAATTTATGAATTGGGATAAGCCTATTTTAACCGATTCCGGCGGTTTTCAGGTAATGAGCCTCTCCGGTCTCAGAAAAATCAGCGAAGACGGTGTTAAATTTTCTTCGCATGTTGATGGTAAAAAATTCTTTTTATCTCCGGAGGAATCTATCAAAATTCAGCATAAGTTGGATTCTAATATTACGATGTGCATGGACGAGTGCGTAAAGCTTCCGGCATCGTATGATAAGGTTAAAAAGTCGGTTGAAATGTCTATGCGTTGGGCCAAACGTAGCCGAGAAGCTTTTGTTGACAGAGAAGGATACGGCATTTTTGGCATTCAACAAGGTGGAGATTATGAAGACTTGCGTGCTTATTCGGCAGAGAAATTGAAAGAAATCGGCTTTGACGGCTATGCTATTGGCGGGCTCGCCGTAGGCGAAGGGCAAGAAACCATGTTTAAGGTGCTAGACTATGCTCCGGGGCAATTGCCGGAAGATAAGCCTCGCTATCTGATGGGTGTCGGTCGTCCTGATGATATTGTTGGGGCTGTATTACGAGGAGTAGATATGTTTGATTGTGTTATGCCTACCCGATCCGGACGTACATCACAGGCATTCACTGCCAGAGGAACAATCAATATTCGAAATGCACGCCACAGAGAAGATCCGAGGCCTTTGGAAGCAGAATGTGATTGCCCCCTTTGCAAAAACTATTCTCGTGCTTATATTCATCATTTACAAAAGTGTAATGAAGTTTTGGCTGTAATGTTGCTTACTTGGCATAATATTCGCTATTATCAAAGACTGATGCAGGGCTTAAGAAATGCTATTGAGACTCAAACATTAGATGAATTTGCTTCAGAGTTTTACGCTAAACAGGCTCTGGGAGATATAGAGGAGATATAAAATATGGAAAATACCCAATGCACCCAAAATTCTCAAAACTTAAGAGTTTGTGTGTCTGGCGGACACAGAAGCGGTAATGAGACTGCATATGTAGACGAATGCTATAAGCTGGGAGCCAAAATTGCTAAAATGGGTTTTAGACTTGATTATGGCTTTTCTAATTCAGGTGTTATGGGAGCAGTTGCTAAAGGTGTGTTGGATAACTGGCTGGAGAGAAAAGACAAATATTATAGTGAAGTTGCTCCGATTGTCGGAGTTACAACTAAAGAATATTTTGATCTTTATGAAAAAGATGATTTTTTAGAGCAAATTAGTGAAGTTGTATTGGAAGATACTTTAGAAAACCGCAAAATTCGCTTGTTGGAAGCAGATATTGTAGTATTTGCTCCAGGAGGGGTCGGAACCCTAGATGAGCTTGCTTATGATTGCGTTGCCATGCAAGACGGATTTTTGAAAATTAAGCCTTTTATTATTTATAATATTGATGGTTTCTTTTACCATATTTTGGAATTTTTAAAATCTTTGGTTAATAGCGGATTTGCAAATCCGGTACCGTTTATTGTGGTGGATAATAGCGAGGAATTGGAAATTGCCTTCAGATTGCTGAAGCTTCGCCACAAAGATTGCTCTGACGGTAAAGAAGCATATGCTCATGCCAGACAGTTAGCGTATGATCTCCCTTATTTTATCAAGAAAAAAACCAGCAGTCAAATTCACGTCGAAGATATCATAGAACAAATGGAAAATATTAATCTTAACGGGTCTGAAGAGGAAAAGAACTTTTTGAAAAATGAAATTGAGCTCGCGTATTTGGAAAAAGAAATAGAAAGAATGTATGATCGTCTTGCTAAAACCGGCAGAGATACAGCTGTTGTCAGCGAAAAACTTACCAAACTGAAAAAACGCAAAACTCAAGCAAAATAAGATCAAAAAAAACTCCGCTTTTTATAAATAGCGGAGTTTTTTATTATCTAGCCCAGTTTTATAAGTCCATGTTTCTTTTTGCCCTGAGAAATTTTAGCCTGACCATCAATAAAATCTTGTGCTGTCAAGCGATAATTCTCATCGCTTAAAGGTGTATCGTTGAGCTTTAGGCCGTTTTGCTTAATCAGACGTCTTGCCTCACCTTTGCTTGATACAAAACCTATTTCAACAAAAGCATCTAAAATTCCCATGCCGGCTGCTCCGTTAATTTGTGGCAGATCTCCACCGGCAGCACCCTGTTCAAAAACTTGAATTGCAGTTTGTTGTGCATTGTTAGCTTCATCTATACCACGACAAATCTTGGTTGCTTCGAAAGCTAAAATCTTTTTAGCCTCGTTTATTTCTTGGTCTTTTAGAGTTTCCAGACGACGTATCTCATCTATCGGTAAATCTGTATATATACGCAAGCATTTGCCGACTTCCGCATCACCAATGTTTCTAAAATATTGGTAGTAATCGTATGAAGATAATTTTTCTTCATTGATCCAAACAGCATTCCCTTCTGACTTGCCCATTTTTTTACCATTAGAATCGGTAATTATCGGACTGGTAAAACCAAAAAGCTCAACGTCATATTTACGGCGACCGAGTTCTGTGCCTGAGGTAATGTTACCCCATTGATCAGAACCGGCAATTTGAGCTCGACAGCCATACTTTTGATATAATTCGCAAAAATCATACCCTTGGAGCAACATATAGTTAAATTCTAAGAAGCTCATCGGTTGTTCACGTTCCAAACGGCTTTTTACGCTATCCATAGTAAGCATTCTGTTTACGGAATAGTAAGTTCCGATATCACGCAAGAAAGACAGATAATTAATATCCTTAAACCAGTCCCAGTTATCAACCATTTCGGCATCTGTGGGGCCACTACCGAATTTTAAAAATTTGGAAAATGATTTGCGTAGTCCCTCATTATTGTGAGCAAGTTGTTCTTCTGACAAAAAAGGACGCAACTTATCTTTACCGGAAGGATCTCCGATACGAGCAGTTGCCCCTCCGACCAAAGCCAGCGGCTTGTGTCCGCATTTTTGGAACCAACGCAACATCATTAGCGGGACAATATGCCCAACATGCAAGCTATCTCCGGTGGGGTCTGAACCCAAATATCCGATAGCAGGTTTTCCGTTTTTTTCACATTCGTACAAATAATCATCAAACCCTTGCTCATTAGTGCATTGATTGTAAAAACCACGTTCAACCATAATGTTGATAAATTCAGACTTAAACTGTGACATTAGTCCCTCTTTTCGCTCGATTATTAATAACTAAATTTTAACGCATATTAGCATAATATTTATGCATTGCAAGATAGGAGTTTAAATTTTAAATGGAAATGCTACAAGCCCGAAAAGTTTTAGGCTTAATCAGCGGATCATCTTTAGATGGAGTTAATGCGGCCGTTATCGCTACCGACGGTGTCGATGTGTTTGAAAAAAGCACTATTCTGGATGTGCCTTATGATGATGAATTGCGTGAAAAATTACGTTGGTTACACCGACATTATACAACCGCAACCGAACAAGAAAAACTGGCTATTGAAGAAGATGTAACAAAATTTCATGCCAATATTGTCAATGATATTAAAGAAAATTATGATCAAAATATAGAACTTATCGGATTTCACGGACATACTATCTTTCATAATCCTGCAGAGCATTATATTTATCATATAGGAAACGGGCAGATGCTGGCAGACCTTACCGGTATCAAAACCGTGAGTCGCTTCAGACAAGCAGATATTTTATCCGGTGGACTTGGAGCGCCTCTCTCGGGAGTATATCATCAAGCGATAGTAGCTGACATGGAAAAACCTATTACCATAGTTGATATAGGTGGAATTTCTACACTCACCTGGGTTGGTATAAATGGTGAAATGATGTCTTTTGATACCGGCCCCGGAAATAATGCCATTAATGATTGGGTGCTTAAGCATGGCGGACAGCATATGGATTATAATGGCAAATTGGCAGCAACAGGAAAAGTAAATCTTTCAATATTAAAACAACTTACTCATCATAAATTTATAGCAAAATTTCCACCCAAGGCCGCGGATAAAGACACTTTTAGAGATAAACTAGAACATCTGGAAGGACTTTCTTTGGAAGACGGAGCGGCAACAGCCACCGCTTTTATTGCCGAAGCAATAGCCTATTCTATTGCATTTTATTTACCGGAAACACCCAAAAGCATAATTATTTGCGGTGGAGGCGCAAAAAATCCGACTTTGGTGCGTTTTATACGGCAACAACTTCCGGAAATTGAAATTAAAACTGCCGAAGATTTTGGTTGGGATTCTTCGGCTATTGAAGCACAAGCATTTGCATATTTAGCAGCGAGACGAATTAATTTTATACCTTCAAGCTATCCTTTTACTACCGGAGTACAGCAACCTTGTATTTGCGGAGAAGTTTTTAGTCCTAAATAAGCTTATTGACATTAAATTTAGTCTGTGCTAGTTATCACCACGTTTGATAATTAGTAAGATATACATATAGAGTTATATTGCTTGTTTTATTTTGTTTTCGTCTGCTGAATATCGGGTTGAAATTTTTGGTTTGTCCGCACGTGAGTGCCGATTAAACATAGCACCTTGAAATACTGAATGAACAAGCATTTTAGGTTTCTGCTTTATCTTTATGGTTGGGCTGAAACCTTTTAAACGAATAACAAAGGCAGTTTACTGCTTAAACATAAATATTGATTTTTTGGAGTCAATCCTCGTGATGAGGCTAAGCTCTGAGGTTCAGGCATTATTTGTTTTATAACGTTTGGAAAGATTCCCACTTGTGAAAGTCGGAATCTTTTTTTTGTGCAATAAAAAAGCCTTGCATAAAAACAAGGCTGTAAAATTATTCGTATAAAAACGGAAATTTTGATGTTTTGCGGCGATTGGCTTTTTCTGCCAGCCATCGTTTGTCAGAAGGATAGTCATCTACAACCTTTACAAATTCTTTGCGGAATTTGCAATATTGGTGAATCAGTATCAGTTTGCATACTATATACGGTAACTCACCAATTGCCAGAATGACAAGCCACAACCACAAATGATTGTTGTCTTCTCCCCAAAGAGCTAATCCGACAAAACCACCAATACAGAAATTGAGCCAACTTTGGCTTAGTATTCTAATTGTCCTCATAATAGCTAGAATTAAAGTTAATAATTAATATTTGCCGTCAATATATAAGACTATACTTAA
The DNA here is from genome assembly GCA_015062285.1 of Alphaproteobacteria bacterium. GTDB lineage: Bacteria > Pseudomonadota > Alphaproteobacteria > RF32 > CAG-239 > CAZU01. Next base: position 31,243 of record SUUY01000002.1, read on the forward strand.
AAATCAAGCTTAAATATCTGTTGTTTTTTAATTGACACTAAGCTTACATTGTATTAATTATAATAAACAAATATTGTTTTGAAGGAATGATTTTATGTGCAGTTTTTATATACATATCATATCTAATATTATCCCCTAGGGGGATCTAGTTTTGTTGCACATATTAAACCATTTAAGTTTCTTAAAATTACCAATCAATTAATCAGATAAAAAAGGTGTATTCAGATGATGAAACATTATGCCGATGTTAAGGCCAAACCTGACTTTGTTGAAGTCGAAAAGGAAGTTCTCAAATTTTGGGAAGAAAATAAAACTTTTGAAAAATCAGTGCAAAATCGTGATGGTGCTGCCGAATTTGTTTTTTATGACGGACCTCCGTTTGCTAACGGAACACCTCACTACGGGCATATTATGGTATCATACGTTAAAGACGTGATTGCTCGTTTTCAGACCATGAACGGCAAAAAAGTTGAACGCCGCTTGGGTTGGGACTGCCATGGTTTGCCGGCTGAGATGTCTGCAGAAAAACAACTTGGAGTATCTGGTCGCAAACAAATTGAAGAATATGGTGTCGAGAAATTTAATAACTTCTGCCGTTCTGATGTTCTTAAATATTCAAATATTTGGGTAGACACTTTCAAGCGTATCGGTCGTTGGGTTGATTTTAATCATGACTATAAGACTATGGATCTGTCTTTTATGGAAAGCGTGATTTCTAACTTCAAACAACTATACGATAAAGGGTTGGTTTATGAAGATTATCGAGTTTTGCCATATTCTTGGGCGGCCGAAACTCCGCTTTCTAACTTTGAGGTAAACCAAGGTTACCAAGACAAGACCGATAATGCCATTACCGTATTGTTTAAGCTTGAAAACGGAATGAAAATTCTTGTGTGGACAACCACTCCTTGGACTTTGCCCTCAAACTTAATGTTGGCCGTAGGAGCTGATATTGACTATGTGGTTATGGAAGAAGACGGACAAAAATATATTTTGGGCAGAGCATTGCTCGGCAGATATAAAAAACAACTTGAAAATGCCGTTGAAGTTGGATCATTAAAAGGATCAGACTTGGTTGGTATGAGTTATGAGCCAATGTTCCCATACTTTAAGCACCTGAAAGAAAAAGGTTGCTTCAAAGTTTTGGCCGGAGAATTTGTATCTACCGAAGATGGTACCGGTGTTGTTCATATTGCTCCGGGCTTTGGTCAAGACGACTTTGATGTTTGTCGTGCTTGTGATGATTGTTTTCCGGTTGTTTGTCCGGTTGATGAAGCCGGAAAATTCACCTCAGAAGTTTCAGACTATGCCGGATTACAAGTATTTGAAACAAATGAGCCAATTATGCAATGGCTCAAGACCAATGGTCTGCTGGTGAAAAAAGAACAATATACTCACTCTTATCCGTTCTGTTGGCGCACAGATACTCCGCTTATATACAAAGCTATGTCCAGTTGGTTTGTAAGAGTTACAGACTTTAGAGACGATATGGTTAAAAATAACCAAGAAATTAATTGGGTTCCTGACCATATTAAAGACGGACGTTTTGGTAAGTGGCTTGAAGGTGCCAGAGACTGGTCTATTTCTCGTAATCGTTTTTGGGGAACTCCTATTCCGGTTTGGAAATCAGACAATCCGAAGTTTCCTCGTACTGATGTATTTGGATCTATTGCCGAGATTAAGGAGAAAACCGGTTTTGATGTAAAAGATTTACACAAACCGTATATTGATGATGTGGTATACCCGAACCCTGATGACCCTACCGGCCAAACAATGATGCGTAGAGTGGGAGATGTTTTTGACTGTTGGTTTGAAAGCGGCTCTATGCCTTATGCTCAAGTTCATTATCCGTTTGAAAACAAACAATGGTTTGAAGAGCATTTTCCGGCTGATTTTATTGTTGAAGCAATGGATCAGACCCGAGGTTGGTTCTATACGTTGACCGTGTTGTCAACCGCATTGCACAACAGGCCGGCATTTAAAAATTGTATTTGCACCGGTTTGTTAATGGCAGAAGGCGGACAAAAGCTTTCTAAACGCCTGAAGAACTATCCGGATCCTAACGAAGTGCTTGAAAGCATGGGATCTGATACTTTGCGTTGGTTCTTGGTTTCTTCTCCGGTATTAAAAGGTGGAAACCTGGCTGTTGACAAAGAAGGCAAAGAAATTGCCAAGGCAGCTCGTGTGGCTCAAATTCCTTTGTGGAATGCATTTTATTTCTTTACTCTTTATGCCAACGCCGAAGGATACAAAGCCAAAGAAGTATATACATCTTCTGAAGCTATCGATAATTATATATTGTCAAAACTCAAGCATCTTTCAGAAGTTGTTAATAATGGTATAAATACATATGATGTTTCGGCTGCAACCAATGAAATTTCTTCGTTTATGGAGATTTTGAATAACTGGTATATTCGCCGCAGCCGTGATCGTTTCTGGGAAGGAGACACTCAAGCATTTGATGTTTTATACACCGTTTTGGTTAATTTGAGCAAGATTATTGCTCCTTTGATGCCATTTGTGGCCGAATATGTATTCAAGAATTTGACCGGTGAAGAATCCGTGCACCTTACAGACTACCCAATGCTTGAAAAAATCAACTTTAATAAAGAGTTGGTTGAAGAAATGGACTTTTTGCAAGACTTGTGTTCTGCCGGTAAGTTTATTCGTGAGGAAAAGAATTTACGCAATCGTCTTCCTTTAGCAAGCTTAACCTTGATTGGTCACAAATTGTCTCAAGAATATCAGGAAATTGTGAAAGACGAACTCAATGTTAAGAACGTTTTGTTTGATGATAATCTATCTGCCTATGCAGAGAAAAAGATTTATCTTTATACTCCTTTGCTGGGAAAGGCTCTCGGTAAAGATATGGGAGCAGTTATGGGAGCATACAAACAAGGCCTGTGGAGCTTAAACCAAGACGGAACATTGAGTATCGGCGGGCAAACTTTAAGTACTGATTTATTTGAAGTACGACTGGAAATGAAAGATGGAGTTGCCGGAAAATCATTTGCCGAAAATCGTGCCGTAGTTACTTTGGATACTAACGTTACCGATGAGTTGAAACGTGAAGGTATGGCTCGTGACTTTGTTAGATTGGTACAAACTCTACGCAAAGACAAAGACTTTAATATCTCTGATCGAATTGAGCTTAGCTGGAACACATCGGATTCTGAGCTTGCAAAAGCTTTAGATGAAAACAAAGATTATATTGCCGATCAGGTTTTGGCTGTTAAGCTTAACGACACATGTCAAGGAGGCACAACAGCCGATATTGACGGATCGGTAATTAGCTTTGATGCTAAAGTAGCTTAATCCTTGTTAAAATATCCCGAAAATTAAAATAGTGATTTTCGGGATATTTTATTACCTGATTGTAAAAAAAAAGCACCGATATTTATCGGTGCTTTTTTATGAAGTTTATTAGTAAAATACTAGAAACCTTCAGTATCTAAGCGTTTGCGGAGTTGTTTACGAGCTCTGCGAACAGCTTCTGCCTGACGACGAGCTTTTTTCTCAGAGTTTTTCTCGTGACAACGACGCAATTTCATCTCACGGAAAATGCCTTCGCGTTGCATTTTCTTCTTCAAAACTTTTAGAGACTGTCCAACGTCATTACCAATAACAGTAACTTGAACCACTTAAATCACCTCATTTCTACAAATATCTAAAGAGTTATTGCCAAATTTGCTATCTAAATAGCATATAAAATTTAAATTGCAAGCAATTTCTTGCTTAGGCTATGATGTTTGGCATAATTTTTGCTTCTACGGTTTTAATCTTGCTTTTTAGCCCCGTGCGCAAAGAATTAAGTTGTTTGGCCTTAAAGAAATCGATTGTTTGATTGTTGCGCACCAAATGGCGAATATCGGAGCACACACGACGCTCCTCCAATTTCAATTCGCAAAGTTGATGTTGAAGCTTACTAGTTTGGTTTTGGTAAAACATAAACCTTTAGTCCTTTCAATATAAAAAAAATTTCTGTTAATTAATATTTTTTACTGGAATATTATTCAGAAATCTGTATTAGTATATACCAAATTTGATAAAAAATCAACTCAAAAAAGGAGTGTTTATATATGAATTCTAAAAAAAGACTTGGAATCTTAACCAGCGGCGGCGATTGTGCCGGACTTAATGCCGTTATCAGCTCTGTTGTAAAAACAGCAACACAAAAAGGTTGGGAAGTATATGGTATCCACAATGGCACAGACGGAATCACCAACAAGCCTCATAGTTTTGAAATTTTGACGGTTCAAAACTTTTCTGATACTCCTTGGCCTCGTTTGAGCGGATCTTATTTAGGTTCTTTGAACAAAGGTGTCAAAATGGAATCTTTGGAAGAAATGACAAAGAAATTTGCCGTTGGAGTAAAAGAACTTGGTTTAGATGCCGTTATTGTGGTTGGCGGTGACGGAAGCATGAATATTGTTTCTAACTATTGCAAAGGAAGTTTGGTAAGAGTAATCGGTATCCCTAAAACTATGGATAATGACACTCCAATTACCGAATTTTCGGTAGGTTTTCAATCTGCCGTACAGGTATGCGTTAATGCTATTGATAGTTTGGAACTTACTGCTCGCTCGCATAGCAGAGCTTTGATTGTTGAAGTTATGGGACGTGATGCAGGCCACTTGGCTATGCATTCGGCTGTTGCCGGACAAGCAGATGTTTGTTTGGTTCCGGAAATTCCATATACAATAGACGGAGTTATCAATAAACTAAAAGCAATTAAGGCAAGCGGTCGTAACCATGCTGTTATTGTGGTGTCTGAGGGCATTAAGACTGAAAGCGGCAGCTTGGTTTCTACTAAGAAAAACATGGTTGGTGAAGCTGTTTATGGTGGTATCAGCCAATATTTATGCAACGAAATCAGCAGTCGTTACAATGAATTTCAGATTCGCAGTAACACATTAGGACATATTCAACGTTCCGGAGTTCCTTCGGCTTTTGATAGAAACTTGGCCTATCTCTATGGGGCAAAAGCAGTTGAATTACTTGAAAAAGGCGAAGACAACAAAATGGTCATTTGGAAAAATGGTCATGTTGACTCCGTTGATTTGGCAGAAGTTGTTCGTGCCGGTACAACATTGCTTAATGTAAATAGTGACTATGTAAAAGCTGCTAAAGAGTTAGGTATGTATATAGGTGAAATTTAATATTTTACCAAACTCAAAAAAAACAGTCTCTTGCATTAAACAAGAGACTGTTTTTTTACTCACGTGTATACCTTAAGCAGTATTTGTTTTTTGAGTTTTTGTACAACTGCCAAGAATGCCTTACCCCATCTTTTTCAGTCTCCCACACCTGGTTATCTGAAAAATAGATCCGAGGACGAAGAGATTCGGTATAAATTGTTAATTCGGCAGTAAACTCCTCAAGGATTGCAAGGTGTACTTTTTTTCCGACATGAAGATCCATACACCATACCGGACCTTCAATGTGTTCTGGGAAAGTAGCCACATAGGCTTTAGAAACCCTGTCATAATTTTCCAGATCTGTTGCCAGTTTCTTGGAAATTACCTTTGTCATTACTTCAGGGGTATGGTTTTCCTGAAGATACGTTCCAGATTGTGTAGCCATAAACTTTGATTTTGGATTAGTCAATTTTGCTGAACTGCTCGGAAAAGATAACTACAGCTTCGCCATTGAGGGTTGTAACCTTCATATTTCCTCGCTTAGTAGAATACAGCTTTTCCCAGCTTTTATCCACCGGATATGCACCCCTCTGGCTATAGTATCTTACACAACTACCTTTGAACGGATAGTAGATGACACACCCTACATCAGAACTCCAACCCTTGTGTCGCAGTTTGGCAACAAAGCCGAGCTGATAAGGAGGCTTGGTGTCGTTGATATGTGAAAGGATCGGCCTTTCAACATCATACCTATTATTCAGTCCGGGAAAAGCTTTATTTATCTTTTCCATAACCACTTCCGGAGTCTCTGTCCATGACTTTACTCCTACCGATACTTTTTTCATAATTTTATAGATTTAAGTGTTAATAATAAATGCTTGTGGTGAGGTTAGATAATATTTAGACAAAAGTCAACCCTTATCATCCGGATTTATTTTTTTTGATCTCTTTAAATTTCTTATATGCAAAATATATAAAAAAATAACGATTATATTTGGGAGAAATGATATGAATAAATCTTTAAGTTCCGTAGCATTGGCAACATTATTTGCATTTGGTGTAATATCTGCAGAAAATGCTTTTGCCGAAACAGCAAATAATACCCCTGATCAATCTAAGGGAGCAGCTCTGCGAGTCGCAGCCTCAAAACATCGTAGATCTCATAGTTTTACAGACTTGGGTAAAGAATATTCATATTTTAAGAATCACTTGCAAGATAAATATGGTTTACAATACTCTGTTGATGTTTCTTTTATGCCGCAATATGGAGCTCCTAATGGTAAAAAAACAGGTATTCAAACATTGATTTATCCTTCTATCACTTGGCAAGCTTTTAACAACGAATATGGTAATGCCACTCTCAATTTGGCATATAATATGGCACAATATTCCGGCCGTTCGGCAGAATCTATCGGCAACAGAATTGGTGCCGTAACCGGAATTAATGACTATACGTCACAATCTAATTCTTTTGATGAATTATATTTGACATATCAGCTCCCGGGAAAAATGAACTGGCTAACAGTGGGTTTAGGACAGTTTCCTATTTATAATTTTGACGGAACTGCCTATGATTCAAACCAGCAGGAAAACTTTATAAACTATGCATTATCACAAAACGCAAGTTCAACCTACCCTACAGCTTCAATGGGCGGATACTTGCAAATTTCACCGAATGAAGAATGGAGTTTTGCTTTTGGTGCTCAAGATGCTCATAACATTGATGGAGACGGAATTTCAACTTCGCATCTGACCGGAAGTGATGCTCACTATACATCTTTTGCATCTTTGACATATACGCCTACATTTAAAGGGCTTGGAAGCGGTGAATATTCAATTTTATACTACAATCAGCCTTATGTAGATGTGCAAAAAGAAACTACTAACGGTTGGTCTTTAAATGCCAGCCAAAATATCGGCGAAAAATTTGCAGTTTTCGGTCGCATCAACGGAGTTTCAGGCTCAACCGCCGAAATAAATCGATCATATGTATTGGGTGCCGTATACAATAATCCTTTAGACAGAAACCCGTTGGATCAGATCGGATTTGCAGTTGCCTATAACAAAATTGATGAAAAGGCAGTTGGTGAAAAATTAGCTCATGATGCAGAAACTGTTCTCGAAGCATATTGGGCTTGGGGCGTTTCTAAATGGGCAACCATTACTCCAGATGTGCAATTTTATATAAATCCGGCTCTAAATCAGAAGTCTGATTATGCAACGGTATTCAGCTTGAGAGCCAGTATCTTTTTCTAAAATAAATACATGCACTTAAGCATCGGTTTTTTGATGAAAATTCTTAAATTTGTCTTTACAACAATATTGTTTTGGCAGTAAATTAAAAAAAATTCAAATTTAAGATATAGTACTATAATGACCTACATAAAAGAATATATATTGTTTGTTTTTTGCATTTTTTTATCTGCTTGCCAAAATCAAATTAAGCCGGCCATTATTCCACCTGTTGTGCAATCAGGTAATATCAGTTCCGGATTGGAAGTTATCGGCGGAGTAGAACCTATTTATCTTCCTCCGTTTAAGACACCTTTTGCGGCTCGAATTGATACCGGTGCTGAAACGTCTTCTATTGATGTTGAAAATGTTGTCCCTTTTGAACGAGATGGAGAAAAATGGATATATTTCACCATGGTTAACAAACAAAATGGTGAAAAGCACGATTTTGAGAAACGAGTTGTCAGAAAAGCTCGCATACGCCGTATTAATAGAGATGAACACAGATATATTGTTAATATGGATATTAAGCTCGGCAATGAGATTATTAATGCCGAATTTTCCTTAGCAGACAGAGAAAAATTTGAATATCAAGGTCTTATCGGCCGCAATATTATAAACGGACGCTTCTTGATAGATTCATCTATTGATAATACTCTTCATTAATCTGGAATATTGAATTATGATAAAAAAACTTGTTTCAATTCGTGGAATTTTAGGATTTTTTCTTTTCTTATCGGTTTTATACGCATCTTACGGCATTTATTATAAAATAAGATATTGGGGATTTAGTATTGCTCCCAAACAGAACACAAATCTTTGGTCTGTTGAGGCTCATATTTCCTTTGATCCGACCGGAGATCCGATAAAAGTTAATTTGACAACACCTCGCAGTAATGATGCATTTAAAATTTTGGAAGAGAATATTATTGCGCCAGAATATAAAATCAACCGAAACAAGTCGGGTTCTATTCTCAGCCTAACATCTCCAGCCAAAGAAGAAACGCAAAACCTATATTATAAAATTATGTTATTTGATAATATAGATACCAGAGGAAAAACCAAAGCAGCTAAACCTCAAAATCCTAACATGCCTCTCTTTGATGAACAAAAAATGGCTGCATCTAAACAGATTTTGAATCTTGCAAAAAAACAAAACGGAGATGATGTCAGCAAAATCATAAGACTTTTGAATCAGGAGCCGCTACAACCTGCGGTACAAGCGTACCTTCCGATTAAAAACTCTCAACAACAAATGGTGGAGATAATCAGTGAACTTCTTGCATTGAAAAACATACCTTCGCGTCCGGCCAGAGGATTAAAACTGGAAGAGAGTAAGAAATCATTAACTCCGGATCTTATGCTTGAGGCATATATCGACGGAGTTTGGAAAATATATAATATTAAAACCGGAAAAAAGGGATTGCCTGATAATTTTGTATTATTCCAAAGAGGCGGAAAGTCACTGTTAGACGTTATCGGTGGCGAAAATTCGGTTATAAAATTTTCAATATTAAAATCTGTAGTTTCATCAATGAGCTTAGCAGAAAAAAGAGCAAAATTAGCTGATACGGAAAACTGGTTTGATTACTCCATTTATAATTTGCCATTATCTCAACAAAATACATTAAAATGGCTATCAATCTTTCCTTTGGCTATATTATTGATTGTGCTAATGCGAAATGTTGTCGGCGTACAAACAATGGGTACTTTTACCCCTATGTTGCTCTCTATGGCATTAGTTAAAACCGGCTTTGTTGCAGGAATGACATGTTTTGGATTGATGATAGCTCTAGGTTTGGCAACTCGCTTTTTGATGAACAGATTTAATCTGCTCTTGGTTCCGAGAATTTCGGCTGTGGTTATATTTGTGATATTAATAATGCAAGCACTCACCATTATCGGTTTTCGCATGGATTTGAGAATTGCACAATCTGCAGTATTTTTCCCAATTATCATTACGGCTTGGATTATTGAACGTGCATCTATAACTTGGGAAGAAGACGGAGCTCTGAACGCAGGAAAAGAAATATTTTTCTCTCTTATGGTGGCTATAATAGTTTATTTTGTAGTTAGTAGTGAGTATATTCGCCATATTATGTTCGCATTCAACGAGTTGAATATTGTGATTTTATTTATAGTTATGCTTCTTGGTACTTATACCGGGTATCGATTATTAGAGCTTAAACGATTTAAGCCACTTGTTTTGAGGTAGAAAGATGTTTGCTTGGCTTAATAACTTTTGCTCTCCTTCACAACTCCAAAAAGCCGGTGTTTTAGGCATGAACTCTCGTAACTTTGATGTTATAAGCAAATATAACAAGCGCTCGTTATATCCTTTGGTTGACAACAAAGTCAAAACCAAAGAAATTGCGGCAAAAGTTGGAATCAGCACTCCAAATCTTATTGGAAAAATAGAATACCAGTATGAAGTAGAAAATATTTTAGATATTATCTCAGAATATCGTGAGTTTGTAATAAAACCGGCACAGGGAAGCGGAGGTAAAGGTGTTTTGGTAATCAGTAATTATCAAAACAAAATATTTACGACCGCATCAGGAAAACAAATCGGTTATAAAGATGTATATCAGCATATCTCCAACATATTGAGTGGGCTATATTCGTTGGGGGGTAAATACGATACGGCAATTATTGAAGAGCTGGTTCATTTTTCTGATGTTTTTAAAGATTATAGCTATCAAGGTGTACCTGATGTAAGAATCATTGTCTACAAAGGCTATCCGATTATGGCAATGACCAGATTACCGACAAAAGCTTCGGGAGGAAGAGCAAACCTGCACCAAGGAGCTGTAGGTGTCGGATTAGATATCAAGACAGGCAGGGCTTTACATGGAGTGCTCAGAAATTATCCGATTACTATTCAACCCGATACAGGTGCCGATCTGATGCAAATAGAAGTGCCGATGTGGAAAGAGCACTTAAAAATAGGTGCATTGGCATATGATATGACCGGTTTGGGATATTTGGGAGCAGATATTGTTTTAGATGCTAACAAAGGGCCGATGATGCTGGAATTAAATGCTCGTCCCGGATTAGCAATTCAAATTGCAAACGGAATTGGCTTAAAATCTAAGATCAAAGAAGTTGATGAATTTTATCCGGAAAATCTTAGCGCCCAAAAGAGAGTTGAGTTTGTTTTGAATTATGAACGTGCAAAATAAAAAATAAATACCTATATAAATACCAGATAATATTTTTAGAAAGGATTTTATTATGGCAAAAGAAACCAAATTGTTACAAAACAAAAAAACACCCAAACTGGCAAAATCAGAAACCAAAAGCATAAAAAGTAATGAAACAAAAAAGCTGACAATCAGTAAAACAAGGGCAAAAAAAATTAAACATTCATACTTAGTAAAAGATCCAGAAAACTCTCTGGTGCTTAAATTAAAAGATGGAGATGTTGTAATAGAAATGTATTCTGACGTGGCCCCTAATCATGTGGCACGCATTAAGGAGTTAGTGCGCTCAGGATTTTATAATGGCTTAAAGTTTCATCGAGTAATTGATGGTTTTATGGCACAAACCGGTTGCCCTTATGGAAACGGAACAGGCGGTAGCGGGGTAAAACTCAAGGCAGAATTTAACAAAATGCCACATAAAAGAGGCACTGTATCTATGGCTCGTTCTATGTTTCCGGATTCTGCAGACAGCCAATTTTTTATATGCTTTGCCGACTGTGACTGGCTCAATGGCCAATATACCGTATGGGGTGAAGTAACTAAAGGCATGGAATTTGTTGATAATATAAAAAAAGGTAATGGCGCAAATGGAGCTGTATCAGATCCTGATGAGATAATCAGTATGAGTATTATCGCTGATTTAGGATAACACGGAGAACAAAAGGCTTTGATTAATCAAAGCCTTTTTTATTGATTTTTTTTATTTTTAATTTCTAAATTTATGGGCATTGTTTGTAGTTCTCATAATGTTTTGGGCAAATGATTTTTTTGCAGCATAAGTCATAAATAACGGCTCTTCCATTTTAAGAGCTCCTAAAGTTTCTTCTAATGCTTCAAAACTTTGGTATATTTTGCTAACCAAAGATAAATTATCTTCAACAATATCATATAACATCATAGGTTTATTCGGTGTCATTATTATTCTCCCTAAAATAATTTATATTTTCCCTTCATCGTTTCTGATGATAAAATAATTATAAGATTGAATTTCGATTTGAAAAGATAATGAATTTCTATTCTAAAAGTAAAATTTTTCGTACACTTGAAATATGTATCAGGCTCGACCGCAATTAAGACAAAATCTGGATAAATCAATTCCTATAGAGGAAATAGCCGTTTGCCATTTTTCTTCATCTTTTGTTCTGAAAATAAGCTCCGGACTGGCCGGTGCAACAAACCATTGATTATTTACTATTTCTTGCTCAAGTTGTTCAGGAGCCCAATTAGCATAACCCAAAGCGATAAGATTCTCTTTGGGGCCGGCACCAAAAGCAATATCTGTTAAAATTTCCATAGACGATGAAATAGCTATTCCGCCACCGGGAGCTAGTGAATCTTCACGCAAGTAATCTGTACTATGCAGAACAAATCCACGAACTTTATCAAGAGGACCTCCTTGATAAAGATCTATAGGAGTAATCGGACGAGAAAAATCTATGGGCATGTGACACGCTAAATCAGCAAAAGAAAATTCTTTAATGCGTTTATTTATCATGAACCCCATTGCTCCTGATTGACTGTGTGAGCAAATGTAAATAACCGATTTTACAAATGGTTCAGCATCTAAATTAGGGGCTGAAACGAGGCATTTTCCTGTTAAATTATTTATTTGTTTCTTATCTGTCATATGAAAACCATTAAAAAATTTTACTCATTACTTGTATTCTAACATAATTTATCGTAATTTAAAAATAAATTTTTTAAAAGAGAGATACATGATATATAAAAAAATAATATATTTTTTGCTTTTGTCACTACTTATTCCTCAAATTTCTTTAGCTCAAGACGGAAAGATAATTATTGACATTAAAGAAGACAAAGAAGCTGAGATGATAGACTATGGAGGTCTATACAAAGAGTTTATGCAGGAGTTGGATTATTTCGACAAGAAATATCCTGACAATCAAATCAATAAGGATTTTGGAGAAGAATTGTTTGAATTTCATCCTGATTATAGCGACTCGTGGATAAATAGAAAACAAAATATGTTACGAATCGGGATAAAATTTAAAAGAACATATGATTATTTAAAGAACAAAATTCAGGAGATTATTCTAGAAAATGATATTCCTTTAGAATATGATGATGATGAATATGAGTTTGGCAAAAATGAAGAGTATCAAGAATCAGAAGATCCTTTGGTTATTGTTGATATAAAAAAGGTTGTAGCTTATTCAAAATCTCCCAAAGATAAAGCAGCTATTAGAGAAAAGATAGCTAAAGATTTAGGATTAGAAAGCCCTTATGACAAACGGCAAGAAATGAAAAAAGCTCTCTTGAACAGAGATTGGAAAAAGCTTTTATCACATGGTTTATTTGATGGAAAAAATTTAGAAGATAACAGAGGAATCGGGAAATGGGTTAAATCGGAGAATATATCGGCAAAACTTTTAAGTATCAAAAAGTATATTACTGATACGGGAAAAATTGATGGGGTTATCAGATTGGATATTCCTAAAGATGTTATTGTATTGCGAAGAGACTTCTTGGACGGAAAAGAAATAGACGTTGATTTTTCAAAATCAGATAATGTAAACAATATTAAAATTAATTGGCCTGTTCCTCTGCGTGTCTTTTTTAACCATGACATTAGTGCTGTCGGTTATATACATAAGATAGATATTCCTTTTGAGTTTACCCCTGTTGATCATTTAAAAAATGTTACACTCAATGCAGATATTAAATTGTCGACTTGTTCAAAAGGGCTGTGCAAAAAACACGAATTATCACCGATTTTAGGCCTGAAACCAATAGATCCTAAAAATGATAAATTTCCACTTTCCATGGCTGATACAAGTATCAAACTGGCGCACCACTACGCTCCCCAACAGCATCATGAAGATTTGAGTATTGAGACTTTATTGATTGAAAAAACTGAAAAAGGTGAACAATTGTTGGTGACATGTACTTATAAAAATGACATTGACTTTTTTGATATTTATATTGAAGGAAAAGGAAAAGAAGAATTTTATCCTCCTTTGATTATAATAAATAACAATACCGTTGAGGCGCGTTTTATTCCAATATCAACAAATATCGATATAGAAAACCGAGATTATTCAATAGTTGCCTCAACCAAAGAAAACATTAGCGTAAGAAAAAAACTAAAACCGCAAAACAGCCTGATTATAAAAGACTCTCATATTATAAAACTTATAAAAACTTCTATTTCAGCTTTTTTTATAGGAATATTTTTAAACTTCATACCAATTATACTTCTTATTTGGCTCTTAAATATTAATTTATATTGTGGATTTGGCGGAACCAGAGCCAATAATGTAAAGCAGATTGCTTTATATAATATGTTAGGTATTATCATGGGTGGCTTAATACTGATTACATATCTTTGCCTATATAAAATATTAGGTAATCAAATATTAATCGGCATGCAAAATCAAAATCTGGCTCTTATACTTTTTGCAATATTTGTTTTAATTCTGGCAATTTTATACCTAAAAAAAGTAATATTAGTACCTCAGTCCTACTCAAAATATGTTTCTTTTGTCGGAGGATTATTTGTAGTTCTTATTCAGATATTTATGCCTATTACCTATAATACAGATATTTTAGGTTTTGCACTATTGGCAAATAATTGGAAAATGATTTTGGTACTAACATCATTATTTGTCGGTGTTTGCACTCCTTTTTTGTTATTTTACTTTATGCCCGAAATTGCTTATCCTTTGGGACATATGTATAAATTCTTAAAAAGAATAAATATATTTATATATATAGTTTTGTGGACAAGTTTGTTGGGAATGATATTTATTTTATGTACACAAACATCATGGCATATTATATGGCATTTAGTCATTATATTGTCCTTAGTATCAATTATTTTGTTTTTAAGAGAGCAAGTTCTTCTTTCTATAGAGGCACAAAAATTGAAAAATGAAGAATATAAAAAGGCGAAATTTAAATTAAATATAATTGCTTACTGCTTGATTTTGATGTTGCTTGCTACATTATTTGCTAATGCATTGTATTTATCAAAGAAAAATCATAATAAAGAATCTTATACAGGGCCTTATGATGCAAAAATATCATCAATTTTAGAGAAAAAACAAAATGCCTTGTTAAAAGTTTCGGCGGATTGGTGCTTATTATGTAAATATAATCAACATACGATTTTTGATAATGATGCAATTAAAAATAAAATTGCAAACGCAAATATAGAAATAGTTGATATTGATGCCGACATTAACAGGAAAGAAACTTTAGAGCTATTGAGCAAATACGGCAAATATAGTATTCCTCTATATGTATTATATCTTCCCAACATGCCCAATGGTTTGGTATTGCCATCTAATATAGATGAGAATGCGTTAGAGAATTTATTTAACTATTTGCATTAAAAGAATATGCTTTTGCTTGATCACGAGCAAGTTTATCAACACGCTCATTTTCCGGATGTCCGCTATGACCTTTTACCCAAACCCATTTAATTTTATGTTTGGTAATAAGGGCATCTAATTCTTGCCAAAGGTCAAGATTTTTAACCTCTGATTTTTTGTTTATGGTTTTCCAGCCGTTTTGTTTCCAGTTAGGAAGCCATTGGTTTACGCCATCCATTACATATCTACTATCGGTATGTAAAATTATGTTGCATTCTTTTTTTAGGGCTTTTAAGGCTTCTATTACAGCTTGCAGCTCCATTCGATTGTTTGTAGTTTGCGGACTTCCACCTGATAATTCTTTTTCAATTTTTCCATAGCGCAAAATTGCCCCCCAACCACCGGATCCGGGGTTACCGGAACATGCTCCATCGGTATATATTTCAACCTCTGGCATTATATTTCTCCGTCTACATATTCATTGAAAAACTCACTCAATAGGTGCTGCTCGCCCTCTTCTGCCCTAATAACTTTAGCGACATATGAACGAAGTTTATTTTTCGGTATATATATACGAAAATCTCTAGGAGTAGCTCTATCTGCACCAATAACACCTTCTAACAAAAAGTCATCTTCAATGCAGGGCGAAAGAATAACCTCAACCTTGCAAAATCTGATGACCCCTCGTGGTGGAAGCCTTAGTTCCGGTCGGGTAATAAGATTTAATTGCCCTTCAATTCCGGATATAGAATCCATTTGATTGTAGTTTGAAAAACGAACCTTATTGTATTCACCGCCATCATTAATAGTATGGCAAGACATGTATAATTCTCTGGCTATCACATTACTGCAATTTGCCGCCTGAATAGCAAAACTTATTTTTACATATTGTTCCGGAGGATTATCAATGCTATTGGGATATAACATATCTTCATCAACGTTTTCTAAAGCTTCTATTTTTCTATCGCCCATCATCAGTTCAACATTTGGCAATGGTGCTTTGCCAAACATACCGGCTATAACAGCATAAGGAGCTGGTACATTGTTTGATCCTGATCTGATATATATATTGTTTGAACCGGTGGTCATTAATGGAGCAATTTCTGATTTAGGAATATAGGTAGCTAAAAAACCATTGCCATTATCATCAACGCTGACAATATGGTTGCGAATGCGGTTATGACTGGGAATTGTGCATCCGGAAATAGCATTTTCAACCCAACTTAAAAAGCGATGTACATTTTTAACTTTTACCTTTGCTTTTGCGACATCGCCAACTTCCATATCTCTGGAACATTCAACACCCCACAAAATAACGCCGCCCTCCGAATTTCCAAATCCGGAAATTGCTTTGGCTAGGTTTTTGCGATCATCTCTATGGAGTGTGGTAAAATTTTTTCCATCAGAAACAGCTTGTTTAAAGTCCAAGAAAAGTTCTTCGCTTTGCCGATTAATAATAAACTCATCAATAGCATCTTCGCCAAAATATATAAGTTTTTGAAAAATATCTTCTGCACGAGACATCGTCGATCTCCACCTAAAATACAAGTTATCTTATTTTAGCTCAATAATATTTAATATTATGATAATATCTACCTTTTAAGTAATTTTTGCAGTTCATCATATTCCAAGCGATGATCGATTGCTCCAAGAAGAGTATAAGTAGGGTTTGATGAAAATATTCTTTGCGCCAAACGCTGAATATCATTAAGATTTACTTTTTCAATTCTCTCTACCATTTCGGATACCGGAATAATACGATTATAAATCAGCATCTGTCTGGCGAGCATTTCAGCTGTAGAAGACGGATTTTCAAGAACCATGAGCATACTTGCCTTCATTTGTGTTTTGGCTCTCTTAAGTTCTTTATCGCTAAATTTATCATTACATACTTTACAAATTTCTTCACAAATTACCGGAACAACATTTTTGGCATCTTTTGCTCCGGTACCGGCATAAATCCCAAACATGCCGGAATTTGTATGTGATGCAGCAAAACTATATACTGAATACGCCAACCCACGTTTTTCTCTAATTTCTTGAAACAAACGTGATGACATTCCGCCACCAAGCATATTTGCCAAAAGCATAGTCGGATAATAATCCTCAGTTTTATAGGGTAGACCTTCAAATCCTATAGCTATATGAGACTGCTCGATTTTTCTGCTTTCGGTAAAATATCCGCCTTTGTATATCTGTTTGTCAGGAACAAAGCTAGTATCCGATTTATAGCTCCCAAGGCGACTTTCAATCATACTGACAAATGCATTATGATCAACATTTCCTACTGCACAAGCTACCATGTTTTTGGCGCCATAATTACTTATCAGATAATCTTGTAATGTTTTTCTGGTAAATGACCTAACCTTCTCTTTCGGTCCCAAAATTGATCTACCTAAAGCTTGATTCGGGAATGCCGTTTCTTGAAAGTAATCAAATATAATGTCATCAGGAGCATCGATAGTTTGTTTAATTTCTTGAACTACTACTTCACGCTCCTTTTCAATTTCTTCTTCAGGAAACGTGGAGTTAACCAGTGAATCAGCTAAAACATCAACGGCTTTTTCTAAATCATCTTTGAGCATTTTAGCGTAGTAAGCCGTAAATTCTCGAGCAGTGTAGGCATTAGACTGCCCGCCGGCATCTTCTATCTCCTCGGAAAGTTGACATGCCGTGCGAGTTTTGGTGCCCTTGAATGACATATGCTCCAAAAAGTGAGAAATACCATTTGTGCTTTCAGTTTCGTAAGCTGAACCGGTATTAATCCAAAGCCCTACCGAAACACTTTCTAATTGAGGGAAATTCGAAGTTACAATACGAAGTCCATTGTTTAAGGTTGTTATTTGTGACTGCATATTTTGTTTGCTTTCATTTAAATATGAACTATATTCTTTATTAGTTAATTTATAGACCATTTGTATTTTTTTACAATAGCTATTTTGATATCGAAAGGATTTTTTATGCAAGAACAATTACCTAAATTTGCTATAGTATTATCAGGTTGCGGTGTTTTTGACGGGTCTGAAATTCATGAATCTGTTTGTGCGATGCTTGCTGTTGAACAATCCGGGTGCCAATATCAATGTTTTGCTCCAAATACTTGGCAAGCCAGAACCATAGATCACTTTACCGGACAAGCCACAGCTATTGCCGGAGATGAGGATAACCGTAATGTATTGGCAGAATCTGCTCGTATTGCTCGAGGAAATATCAAAGATTTATCTGAATTTAAGGCTAAGGATTTTGATGCTATAATCCTTCCCGGAGGGTTTGGAGCTGCCTTAAATTTGAGCGATTTTGGTATAAAAGGGGCAGAGTGTGATGCTAATACTGAAGTAAAAAGAGCTTTAGAAGAAGCATACAGTGAAGGACTGGTCATTGGAGCTATGTGCATTGCCCCTGTTGTCTTGGCTAAAGTTTTGGGTAAAAATAATATTCACATTACTATCGGCAATGATAAGAATTTAGCTGTTGGATTGAAAAAAATGGGTGCTGTTGCCGAAGAGCGAGATGCAACAGGTGTTTGCGTTGATATAGAACACAAAATCGTTACCACTCCATGCTATATGTTGGCAACATCTCTACCTCAGATTTATGAAGGTGCCCGCAATTTGGTTGACAAGATGTTAGAACTGATAGATTATTAGGACATAAAAAAATGCTTTGAGTTCCCTCAAAGCATTTTTTTAACGTTTTCTTTTATCGCTTGTTTCTCTGAGTAGCAGCTCTGCAATAAGAGCACTAATTGCACCAAAAACCAAAAAGGTAATGGCTGCGACAATATAACCTTCCTTAAAGTCTATAACCTTTATTGCAGAAATGAGGCCGTATGTACCAATAACCAATACTATATATCCCCATATGCGACGTATAAGCTTTTTATAATGAACAAGCATCATCGCTCCGCTGGCAAACAAAAACGTTGCAAAGGCAACATAGATAACAATAAATTTCATATGCTATAAGATTTATAGTTTAACAATAATTATCAGTTAAGTTCTTTTTATAACTTTAAAATAAAAAATCAAGAAATTTAAAAAGGAAAAGGCAGATTATTTAAAATCTGCCCAACTCTTTTTATACCTGTCCATGACAATGCTTATATTTTTTGCCACTACCGCACGGACACAAGTCATTACGAGATACTTTACCCCATGTTTGAGGATTATCAGGATCTATTTCACCTTTGGCATATTGAAAAGGTGTTGCTTTTTCCTCTGAACCACTATCACTGCCAACCAATGCCTCCGGCCGCTCGTGAATTGCCTGAACATTTTTATGGCGGGGATTCTGATTTTCAACTGTATCTGCGTCATTGTTTTGAATCACTGTTCTGAGCAAAATAAAGCTTACTTTTTCTCCCAAAACATTGAGCAAATCAGAAAACATATTAAATGCTTCTTTTTTATACTCATTAAGAGGATCTTTTTGACCATAAGCACGCAAAACAATTGTATGACGCATGTAATCCAATGTAGCAATATGATCTTTCCACAAACCGTCAAGTTCTTGCAACAAAATGGATTTTTCAACCAAGCGAACAATATCTTCCGGTACATTGGCATTTTTCTCGGCCACTTTTTTATCAATAACAGAGGTTACTTTTTCGACTAAGCTTTCACTATCCATTTCTTTTTCGACAGCCCATTCGGTAATTGGCATTTCTATTCCGCTGAAACGAAGCAAATCTTGCTTAATTTCTTCCACCGGCCAATCTTTTGGTGATGAGCCGTAAACAATACGATTATAGATAATATTTCTGATTTGATCATGGCGCATGTCAATAATAGTATCAGAAACATCTTCTGCTTCCATTAATTCTTTGCGTTGCTCATAAATAACCTTACGTTGATCATTCATAACGTTATCATATTTAAGCAAATTCTTTCTGATATCAAAGTTGCGCTCTTCAACTTTTTGTTGAGCTTTTTCCAAAGCCTTGCTTATCCATGGATGGATTAAAGCTTCACCTTCAGGAAGACCTAAGCGTTGCAACATAAGACTCATACGATCAGAACCAAAAATACGCATCAGATCATCTTCTAAAGACAAGTAGAACTTAGATGTTCCGGGGTCGCCTTGACGACCGGAACGACCTCGAAGTTGGTTGTCAATACGACGGCTTTCATGGCGTTCGGTACCTAGAATATATAGACCACCAGCCGCTTTAACCTTTTCTTTATCGGCTTCTACTTCTGCTTTTATTCTTTCACGCAAAGCTGCGATTTGTTCTTCGGTCTCATCGCCTTTAAGCTCTTCTTTAAGTCGCATATCAACGTTACCGCCGAGTTGAATATCTGTACCACGACCGGCCATATTGGTGGCAATGGTGATTGCTCCGGACACACCGGCTTGAGATACAATAGATGCTTCTTTTTCATGATGTCGAGCATTCAAAACCTGAAATTTAACTTTCGATGCCTTGCTTAACAAATCTGCAACCAGTTCTGATTTTTCGATAGAAGTTGTACCTACCAAAACAGGTTGTCCTTTTTCATGGCACTCTAAAATAGTCTTGATGATAGCATCATATTTTTCTTTTTCGGTACGATATATTTCATCGTGTTGATCATCTCTTTGTACCGGACGATTGGTAGGTATTTCTACACAAGTTAAATTATAAATATCGTTAAATTCGGCTTCTTCGGTCATGGCTGTACCGGTCATGCCGGCAAGCTTTGGATAAATACGAAAATAATTTTGAAAAGTGATAGAAGCAAGTGTCTGGTTTTCAGACTGGATTTGTACTCCTTCTTTTGCTTCTATAGCCTGATGCTGCCCGTCAGAATAACGACGACCTTCCATCATACGACCGGTAAACTCGTCAATAATTACAACCTTGCCATTTTTAACGATATAATCCACATCTCTGGTGAATATCTTATGAGCTCTCAGTGCTTGGTTTACATGATGTACTAAACTGACATTGGCAATATCATATAGTCCGCCGTCTTGAATCAGACCAACTTCTTTAAGTAAGGATTCAATATGAGACATACCGCTCTCGGTAAGAGTAACAGAACGTGCTTTTTCATCTTTTTCGTAATCTTGTGGAACGAGCAACGGGATAATTTTATTAACCAAAATATATTTCTCAGAACTATCTTCGGCAGCACCGGAAATAATCAGCGGTGTTCTGGCTTCATCAATCAAAATAGAGTCAACTTCATCGACAATGGCGTAATTAAACGGACGTTGCACCATATCGGCTCGACGAAACTTCATGTTATCTCGTAAATAGTCAAAGCCCAATTCATTGTTGGTGGCGTATATAATATCACTGTTATAAGCAATGCGACGTTCCTCATCATTTTTGCCATGAACAATGTAGTCAACACTCAGACCCAAAAAACGGTACACCTGGCCCATCCACTCGGCATCGCGCTTTGCTAAATAGTCATTAACCGTAACAATATGAACACCTTTTCCCTCCAAGGCATTTAGGTAGGCTGCCAAAGTAGCAACAAGGGTTTTTCCCTCACCGGTTTTCATTTCAGCAATTTGGCCACGATGCAATACTATGCCGCCAATAAGCTGAACGTCGTAGTGACGCTGCCCTAAAGTTCTCTTAGCTGCTTCACGAACTACGGCAAATGCCTCAGGCAAAATATCATCTAAGGTTTCGCCTTGTTTTAGGCGAGTTCTGAAATTTTCGGTTTTACCCTTAAGCTCATCGTCGCTAAGCTTAGATATTTCCGGTTCGAGAGAGTTTATTTGTTCTACAATCTTGTATTGTCTTTTAACATAACGGTCATTAGCACTGCCAAACAGCTTGCGAGCAAGAGAGCCTATCATAGTATTAATTTTCCTTATTTAAACTTATCAATTAGTTTACATTTAGTGTTTTATAAGCCAGAAGTCAATAGATTGATACCAAGTTATGAACTAACTTAAAAAAAAGTTGGAATAATTAATATTTTTATTATATATCTAAATGAGTGCTTTGAATATTTTATATAGGAGATTGATTCATGAAGAAAAGCAAGATCGGTGCTTTGGCGCTAACCAGCATGTTGGTTTTGAACGCAACTTTGGCTAATGCCGCCGGAAAAGATGGTGTTGCCGCAGTAGTTAACGGAAAAAACATTATGGTCGCAGAAATTAAGGAAGCATATGATTTGGCTCCAGGAATTAAAGAAAAGGTCACCTTTGATGAATTTTATAACAAAACTTTGAATGAGTTCGTTGCAAACGAAGTTATTTATCAAGAGGCTGTTGCCAACAAAGTTACAGAGAGCCCAGAATACAAAGCTCAGCTTAAAACAATGGAAAAAGCCTTGGCAGGCAAAGTATTTTTGGAAAAACAAGTTGATAAGTTAATCAACGATGATCAACTTAAAAAGGTATATGAAGATTATAAATCAAAATTCAAGCCGGAAAAAGAAGTCAAGGCAAAACACATTTTGGTTGACAGCGAGGCAAAAGCTAAAGAAGTAATTGCCAAACTTGATAAAGGTGGAAATTTTGATAAGCTGGCAAAAGAATATTCAAAAGATAGTGCTGACCTAGGGTACTTCACAAAAGGTGTTATGGTGCCGGAATTTTCTGAAGCAGCTTTTTCTATGGAGAAAGGAAAATACTCCAAGTCTCCAACCAAAACCAAGTTCGGATATCATGTAATTTTGGTTGAAGATATTAGAGATACAGAGCTTCCTTCTTTTGAAAAATCTAAGGGACAACTTCGTGCTGCAATTGCGCAAAGTGCTGCAGGAGCCGTATTGAATGATATTTCATCTAGAGCAAAAGTTGTGCGCTATGATGCAAAGGGTAATGAAATTACTGCTCAATAATAACTATATGTTGTCAAAAAGGAGTGTTATAAAACACTCCTTTTTTTGAATAAAACACTTGTCAAAAATTGTTTTTAGGGTAATGTGAAAAAAAACAGAAAATATATAATTTAAGGAAAATATAATGAAAATAAGAACTCGTTTTGCACCAAGCCCGACCGGATATATGCATATCGGAAATTTGCGCACCGCTCTTTATGAATATTTGATTGCCAAAGCTTCCGAAGGTGATTTTTTGTTGCGAATTGAAGATACCGACCAAAAACGCTATGTTGAAGGCGCAACTGATATTATTTATGACACGCTTAAAACCGTGGGAATGAACTGGGACGAAGGACCGGACATCGGTGGCAACTACGGACCATATGTGCAATCTGAACGCAAATCTATATATGCTGATTATGCCCATAAATTAGTAGAACTGGGAGGAGCTCATTATTGTTTTTGCTCAAAATCTGATGCTGATGAAGAAAAAAACGAAGAGCTAAACATCAAGTTTCAAGATCCATGCAAGCAACTTTCGCTTGAAGAAGCAAAGAAGCGTATTTCTGACGGCGAACCATATGTTATTCGTCAGACAATCAATAAAAAAGGCAAATCTAAATATCATGACGAAGTTTACGGAGATATTGAAATTGACTACGATGAGCTTGATGAGGGCGTATTGCTTAAATCAGATGGTTTTCCGACTTATAACTTTGCCAATGTGATAGATGACCACCTGATGCAAATCACCCACGTGGTGCGTGGAAACGAATATATTTCATCTACCCCGAAATATAACCTGATTTATGAAGATTTCGGTTGGGAACATCCTCATTATGTGCATGTTCCACCGGTGATGAAAGATGCCCAACATAAGCTTTCAAAACGCAATGGTGATGCATCTTTTCAGGATTTGCTAGCAAAAGGGTATCTACCGGAAGCAATTATTAATTATATTGCTCTTTTGGGTTGGAATCCGGGAACTGAGGAAGAAATATTTTCGCTTGATGACTTAAAAAAAATATTTAGCGTTGAGCGTCTTAATCGTTCGCCGGCAATTTTTGATATCACTAAGCTGACTTGGATGAACGGTTGCTATATCAGAGCTTTGCCGGAAGATAAGTTTCATCAACTGGTGTTGCCGTATTATGCTGATATACCGAATGATATTAATTTGCAAATGCTAAGCAAAGCTTTGCAACCTCGCATTGAAACATTGAGACAAATTGCCGAGCAAATTGATTTTATTAAGGCTCTACCGAATTATGATGTTGAATTGTTCTGCAATAAAAAAATGAAAACAGATCCTTTGGTGGCTAAGCGAGTTTTACCGGAAATTTTAGCTGTGCTGGAAGAACAAGCAGATTGGAACAATGAATCTTTGTTTGAGGCATTAAAATCTTTAGCCGAAAAATTAGAGGTTAAAAATGGACAAGTGCTTTATCCGGCGCGCATTGCGTTGAGTGGCAAAGAAACAACCCCCGGAGGCGCAACCGAACTGGCTGTGATATTAGGCAGAGATGAAACTTTGCGAAGAATAAATACAGCTATAGAAAAATTAGGATAAAAAAATATAAATAAATAAAAACACTGCTGATAGAAATATCGGCAGTGTTTTTTATAATCATTTTGATTAGAGTATATTCAACATTAAATGCAGAGCCATAACTGTATGACTTTTCATACAGAGTTGTAAATGAAAGTGAAGTTCCGCTATACGTTACTTTTGATATAATAGAACAATTACCCATAGTATTACTATTGTTGACTGTTCCGTTACAAAAGTATTTGCCAACCAATTCTTGAGCATCTTGCTTTATGGGTAGTTTATTTTTGCATCAACGTTAGCATAGCAAAATAAAGCACCACAAATCGCCAAGCCGATCATGGTGAGTCTATTCAAGTTCCTCATACCTAAATAACTCCATCCTCAAGTTTTATTGAGGCAGAAAATCAGTTAAAAATCATTAGGCGTAGGTGATTAGGAGAGTAATGATATGTTGAGAAGAACGAAAGTGTAGTTGAAACATCTTTTGAGATGCTTCGACAAGCTCAGCATGACAATTATTTTATTCCTTTAATTGTAAATTAAGATAAGATTTATAGGCTATTTATTGCCTTATAAACCTAGAAAAGCTTAAACAATTAATTATCTCTCTTTTCTGATGGCAAGTACATTGCGGACATAGCCAATGTCATTTTCAAGATTTTCCAGATCAACCGGTAATTTTAATCTCCAATTAGGGTGCTTATCTCTGTCAGTACCAGGAAGATTTTGTTGTTTTGTCATATGCAAAAAATCTTCTAACTGAGCCAAGAATACAATAGATGACGATTTTGCCACATAGGCACATACAGCCTCTTCTATTCCTTCGGGATAATTCTCACCATAAATAAAGTTTCCGCTACGTAGACGATCTTGAGGCCACACATTGGCAGCATCTAGAGATGCTAACAGCATTCCTCGATCATTTTCTCGCTTATGATAAGCATTTGCTTTGTCTGTATCATTGGTAATCATTCCCAATGATGAGGCCAGCTCAATATCAAACCCAAACCACCACATTTTTAGTGGTGACATATCGTGAGTGCCAACCGATGCAAATGCATGTTCGGGATAGTGTTGCGGTGCTAAGAATCCTCCCCAACCGGCACCCGACCTCTCTGACCATAAGACACTAAGCGAATGAATATTACGTGATCTGATGGTTTCGATAAATCCTTCCGGCACATTGCCTATGCTCTCGCCGACAATTACACACTTATTAAGGTGGCTTTCTAAAGCGACGATATTTAGCATATCTGCAAAATTAAAATAGATATATGTGCCCTCATCGCAATTTTCAGGAATAACATATAAACGCATAAGGCTCATAACATGATCCATACGCAAAGCTCCGGAATTATGCATGTTGGCACGTAAAATTTTTATAAACGGCTCATATGCATGTTCTTTTAGCTTATATGGAGAAAACACTCCCAGCCCCCATTGTTGTCCGCATGGAAAAAACGCATCCGGTGGAGCTCCTGCGCCACACTTGGGTATAAACAACTCGTTATCCCCCCAATATTCGGCACTGTCTTTGCCAACCCCTACTGCCAAATCACGATATAATCCTATTTTAAGGTTTTGCTGGTCTACAATGGTTTTTACTTCATCGAATTGCCTTTCTGCCTCAAACTGCATAAACTTGAAAAAGTCTATGCGTTCTTGATGATTTGAGATGTAATCGGAAATTCCTGAAGCATAAGGAGATCTTAACTCCTCCGGCCAGGCTCGCCATCCACCCCAAACTTTTGGGCTCTCGCTTTCATACAAGCATTGAAACAGAGCTAACTTATCAAGATCTGCTCCTTTAGTTTGGCAATATTTTATAAAATCTTTATAGCGTGCGGATGTTTTCTTTTTCAATAGGCGTTTAAAACATTTTTCCAACACTTTTACCTTAAGCGGATATACCTTGTTATATTGGATATATTCGCTTGATTTGATACCTGCCAAAATTCCTTCAATAAGCTGTTTGTCGGCATTCTCAAATTCCGGTATCTGCTCGACATCAATATAAATAGGATTTAAGAAAAGACGGCTTATGGATTGATAAGGGCTGGCGTTTTCCGGAAAATCATGGCTCAACACATTTAGCGGATTTAAGCCTATTACATTGGCTCCGCTTTTGGCGCAGAGTTTTACCAGTTCTTTAAGATCGGTAAAATCGCCCACTCCCCAATTCCTTTTGCTCCTAACTGAATATAGTTGAATTGCAAACCCCCAAAGTTTGTGATCCATCCCCTCTGTTTCATAGCATTTTTGCGGAGCAACTGCCACTATTGACTTATAGTTTCTATCTTCTAAGCGAACATCTAACTCATAATATCCGGGCTCTCTTATACCTTTTATAATGTATGTTTCCTTGCGAAATTTGCTTTTATTAATAGTCTTTTCTTCAATTTCTTCTTGTAATAGAAATGAAACATCTTGCAGCTTATGATTAGCATCTTTCAGACGAATGGATGATACTTTCTGTTTATCGGGCAATACAACGTCAATTTTTACCAAATCAATTTTGCATACATATATAGGCGATAAAACATTGATAAAACGCATGTTATCTATTTGTTGTAGCGAGGTTTCTATTTCTTGCTCGTCACCACATTTAAAACCAAGCTCTGTTGCAAAAAATCGTATGGTATCTTCACTTACCGCATAGTTTTTTTGAACCATGCCGGCATCACAAAATGACGTTGCAATGCCAAGTTTTTCTGCAAGTAAATTTAGCTTGGTTGACATATTGTTCCCCTTTTATTTTTTTATTTCAAAACCAACAACACTCCATGCCGGAATTTTTATACTCTTGCCGGATGCAACCTCTAAAGGATTGAACTTTCCGCTGCTATCTAAGATCAAGTTCCAATGCATGTCCACGGAAAGATCAGGCAACTTCCAATCTTGTTCTTTATGGTTTGCGTTAAACATCATGAAAACAAACTTTGTTCCGGTATATACACAATATGATAAACTGCGAAGATCACCATTGTGCCAATCAGATGTTTCAAACTCTTTTCCTGATGGAGTGTACCATGCAATATCTTTATATCCGCTTTTATCAACCTTTTTTCCGGTAAAGAACTTATTACGATCGAATATTTTAAGCTGCTTTCTTATTTTTATAAGGCGACGGACATATGAGGCAAATTTCTTATGTTTGTCTGTAATTCCTTCCCAGTTTATCCATGTGAGAGCATTGTCTTGACAGTAGGGATTGTTATTGCCCATTTGGGTTCGTAAAAATTCATCTCCGGCTACAAGCATAGGAGTTCCAAATGACATCAATAGTGTGGCAAGCATTGCTCGACTGCGGAGCATACGGTTTTCTTCGACCATAGGATTATCGCTTCCACCCTCAACACCGGAATTCCAACTCCAGTTAGTATCTGTTCCGTCTCGATTTTGTTCGCCATTGCTGAGATTGTGCTTTTGATTATAGCTCACTAAGTCACACAGACTAAAACCATCGTGTGCAGTTATAAAGTTGATGCTAGACCATATATCCCTGTTGTTATAGTTAAATACATCACTAGAACCGGCTAAACGGCTTGCCATTTCAGATGTTTGTGCCGTATCACCCTTCCAAAAACGGCGTACATTATCACGATATTTATCGTTCCATTCTGCCCACCCAGGAAGAAATGCACCAACCTGATATCCTCCCATTCCGACATCCCAAGGTTCAGCAATCATCTTTACGTTCTTCAAAACCGGATCCTGTTCTACTGCATATAAAAATCCGCTTTGTTGGGTAAATTGGTTTTGCTGACGAGACAAGGTTGTTGCTAAGTCAAAACGAAAACCATCAATGTGTATTTTTTCCACCCAATATCGAAGAGAATCCATAACCAGTCGCAAACATGCAGGATGTTGAACATTAAATGATGCACCGCATCCGGTAGTATCATAATAATATCGTTTATTCTCCGGATTTAAGGCATAGTAAGTAGGGTTATCTATTCCGCGATAGCACAATGTCGGCCCCAGTTGATTACCTTCTCCGGTATGGTTGTATACCACATCGAGTATAACTTCCAAACCATGTGCATGCAATTTTTTTACCATATCTTTGATTTCGGAAATATCATTTCCTGACAGATATGACTGCTCAGGTGCAAAAAAACTAAAACTCTCGTATCCCCAATAATTATCGGTTATATATCCTTTTTTATGGCGATTGCCAAAAAAGGCATGTATCGGTAAAAATTCTACTGCAGTTACTCCCAACCATTTAAGGTAGTTTATAACAGAGTTGTGTGAGAATCCGGCAAATGTTCCACGCTTGGAATCCGCAACTGAGGGCTGAAGCATGGTATATCCTCTGAGTTGTGTCTCGTAGATAATGCTGTTTTCAAATTTATGCCTTGGATGCTTATCATTGCCCCAATCGTAATCATCATTTACAACAACGGACTTTGGTACATATGGTGCAGAATCCAAATCGCTAAATGACAAATCTTGTTCAGGACTATCTATATCATAACCAAAAATAGCTTTGTTCCATATAAGCTTTCCTACCAGCTTTTTTCCATAAGGATCTATAAGCAATTTATGATGATTAAAACGCAATCCTTCTTCCGGCTTGTAAGGACCATAGACTCTATATCCATATACCAAATCCGGCTTTGCATCTTCTAAATATATATGCCAGACGCTATTGTCATTGGAGGTTATGGAATAACGCTCCAACTCCTCTGAGCCGGAAGCATCAAAAATACATAATTCGACCTTTGTCGCATGGGCTGAAAACAAGGCGAAATTCACTCCCTTGCCGTCATAAGTTGATCCTAGTGGAGATGCTTTTCCGTCAAGAGTTTTGAAATTTGCCATTGTGTTGCCTTTTATCTGATTGGTTTGATTACTATGGTCGACAACGGAGGAACGCGTAGAGTTATAGAATATGGCTTGTTATTCCACCCGCCTTCTACCGCCTGCATAAATCCTTCGTTTTTTACACCACTTCCCCAGTAGTTTACATCATCACTGTTAAAAATTTCTTGATAACGACAATTTTCGGGGACACCAATACGATATCCTTCTCTTACAACCGGAGTGAAGTTGGAAATTACAATCAAATAATCTCCCGGAGCATAGCCCTTTCTCATATAAGAAATTACACTATCATCAGAATTAGAGTGCTCTATCCATTCAAAACCCCGATAATCAAAATCTTGCTGATATAACGCAGCGTTGCCTTTGTACATAAGGTTGAGGTCTCTTACACAATTTTGCATGCCTTTATACATAGGATGATCAAGCAGAAACCAGCGCAAGCCCTCTTCCGCATTCCACTCCCAATCTTGACCAAACTCGCACCCCATAAACAGCAATTTTTTACCGGGGTGGGTATACATAAATCCATAATATGCTCTTAAATTAGCAAATTTTTGCCATTCGTCACCCGGCATTTTAGAAAGCATTGAACCCTTACCATGAACAACCTCGTCATGAGAAATCGGTAAAATAAAATTCTCGTTAAATGCATATAACAAACCGAAAGTCAGCATACCATGATGATATTTTCGATGAATAGGATCATGAGATATATATTTCAATGTGTCATTCATCCATCCCATGTTCCATTTGTATCCAAAACCGAGACCACCCATACTTGTCGGCCTTGATACCATAGGCCATGCCGTTGACTCTTCAGCGATACTTACAATGCCTTTGTTTTGTGAATAGGCAAGTTCGTTCATGCGACGTAAAAATGAAATAGCTTCAATGTTTTCATTTCCGCCATAAATGTTGGGAATCCATTCTCCGTTTTTGCGAGAATAATCCAGATACAACATCGAAGCAACAGCATCAACTCTAAGTCCGTCAATATGAAATTCTTTTAGCCAATAAAGAGCACTTGCACACAAGAAGTTCATAACCTCTGTGCGTCCGTAATTATATATCTTTGTTCCCCAATCGGTGTGCTCTCCTTTTCGGGGATCAGCATGTTCATACAAGTGAGTACCGTCAAATTCATTTAGCCCATGACCATCTTTAGGGAAGTGAGCAGGAACCCAATCCATAATCACGGCAATGCCTGCCTGATGAAATTTATCGATCAAATAACGAAGATCATCAGGCGAGCCAAAACGACTGGTCGGAGCAAACATTCCGATAACCTGATAACCCCAAGAGCCATCAAACGGGTGTTCGGTCAAAGGCAAAAATTCAACATGGGTAAAGCCCATATTGCAAACATAGGGTACCAGTGTATCTGCCAATTCACGATACGTATAATATTCGTTGTTGTCTCTGCGGCGCCATGAACCCAAATGAACCTCGTAAATAGACATCGGCTTATCAAAAGAATTATGTTCTTCACGATAATTCATCCAACCTTCATCTTCCCAACAATAGCGGTCTATGTCATATACAATAGATGCTGTATTGGGACGCTTTTCTGAATAAAAAGCAACAGGATCAGCTTTGACTAAAATAGCCCCTTCGAAAGTTTTTATCTCAAACTTATAAAGTTCACCTTCTGTTATATTTGGAATGAAAATATCCCACACACCACAGGTCGGATGCTTACGCATTACATTTACTCTACCATCCCAATTATTGAATGCGCCAACGACACTAACTCGTTTTGCATTTGGCGCCCACACGGCAAAAGCAACACCTTTTACCCCATTCATTTCCATGGGATGTGCGCCGAGTTTTTTATACATATTAAGGTGATTTCCTTCGGCCAAAAGATACACATCCATATCACCCAATGTAGCAGAAAAACGATATGGGTCTTCTGCTTCATAAATATTTCCCATATCATTTTCTATGCGGAATTTGTAAGCAAAATTTTCAACTTTTCCGAGATTGATTTGGTAGAATCCGCGCTCGTCAATTTTGGTCATTTCTCCTAAGGTTTTTCCGTCATTTCCCAACAACTCAATTTTTTTGGTATGAGGTTGGTAGGTGCGGATAAATACTTCTTTACTACCCTTGTTTTTGTGTATGCCGAGCACTGCAAAAACATTACCATGATCTCCGTTAATCACGGCTTCGAGTTCTTCTTTAGATAATAAATTTTCCATATTTGCATCCTTAAAATTAACAACATAATTGACAGCGTTTTTAGGTAAAAAAGCATCTGAATATTTAATCTATAAATTCTAATGATTTTAAATGCAAGTATTTTGATTCTTGAGAGAAAAATATTTAAGAAAATTATCATTTTTTTTGATTAGGTGTTGACGGATAAAATTTTGATTGTATATTAGTCTTGTTTACCGAACTTTTATTTGGAGTAATGATTATGATTAAAAACAATGAAAAAGCCATTCAAGAAGCAGCTTATTTCATTTGGCAAAATGCCGGTTGCCCGCAAGGACAAGACGAGTATTTTTGGTCTATGGCTGTAGAGCAAATTAACAATAGCTGCAAAAAATCTTGCAGTTCTAAAAAGAGCTCTTCTTGCAAGGTTTCAGCAAGCTCAAAAACTTCTTCTTCTAAGAAGTCTACAGCTTCTGTAAAATCTGCAAAAACAACAAAAACAGCTAAAAAATCTAAGTAGTTTTGGCTTTTGTAAATTGCAAAAAACTCCGCTTTCTGCGGAGTTTTTTATTGCGTTTTTTTGCTGAAAATTATCCAACCTTTAACATTTTTATCGCCTTCTTTTCGTAATATACACGGAGCAAATTTCGTGTGACAAAAACCTGTTTCAGAAAGCAGATTTTTGATATAATTCTTACTATGCAAAAAACGCCCTGACAGATGTTGTTTCCACATAGAATCTGACGTTGATAATTCACTTATGCTAAATGCGATTATGCTATCTTTTTTTAGCGAATTGTACATACCTTCAAACAATTTTTTCAGATCACCGAAATAAGTAAAAACATCTGCGGCGACAATCATTTCATATTTATTTTTTTGCTCAAATAAATATGTTTCTATGTCTGCATTTATAAGCTTTTTATATATGTTTTTTGCAGCTGCCTGTTCCAACATTTTTGATGATATATCTACACCATAAAACACAGCATTTTTGAATGTTTTTTTCATACTTTGTGCACATAGTCCGGTACCGCATCCAAGATCCAAAATAGATATTTTTTTATCGAGGATATCCTGCATATTTATTTTTGTAATTTGAGATATTTTTGTTGGTACAATATAGTCTAAATTACGCAACACATCATCAAAAGAATCCGCAAATTCATCGAATATTTTTTTTATATACAACGAATCCGATTTACTAGAATCCGATGATGAAAAAAAACAGTTTCGCACTTGCTGTACAATAATATTTTGTGAATATTTTTGATACCATTTTTTTAGAGTCGGAATTACACATTCTTTACCGCTTTCAACAGCAATTTCATACAATGCATATGCCATATTAAGATGCTGAGAATCTGCACCATTACTTATTTCCACAGCTTTTAATGCTGCATCTAAAGCAGATTGATAGTGTTTGTTTTTTTGCGCTGCTTGTGACAGTAAATTCCATGCCCAATAATTATCTTTTTCCAAGCTTAAAAAACGATATAAATGCTCTTCTGATAAGGCATAATTTTCTTGCGCAAAATATAGTTTTCCCCATAAAAAATCAGCATATCGAATCGGCTCTATTTTTTTGATAACATCTTGAGCCTGAGCATATTTTTTTTGAATTATATATATATCTGCAATATTAATTCGAGCCACTAAATGTTGCGAATCAATATCTAAAACCTGATGATACAAATCGCATGCTTGAGAATAATTCTGCAGGGCATAATATATATTAGCTAACAGCAATATGGCCGGTACATTTTCGGGGGCTTTTTTTATACATTTTTGAGCATATTTTAAGGCAATGGAATATTCTTGTTTCTGATAACAATCATAAGCCATTTCATATAAATATTTTTGAGATCTGAATGCTACTAACAAAAGCTTAACCTTAATTTATATATTTTATTGCTATAATATACAGATACGCGTGAATAAGAGGTTAATAATGCAATATTCTTATCGAAAAATTTTGGAGATTTCCCTGCCTATTTTGTTGGGTATGATTATCCACCAAATGGTAGGAATGACTGATACCGCATTTTTGGGAAGAGTTGGAGCTATTGAGCTTGGAGCGTCTGCTTTGGCAGGTGTTTTTTATATAATGGTGTTTATGCTTGCGGCCGGATTTGGAATTGGTGTGCAGATAATTATTTCTCGTCGAAACGGTGAAAAAAATTTTGAAAAAATCGGTGGTGTTGTATACCAGGGAATCAGTTTTTTATTTATTGCAGCAATTGTTATTATAGCAGCAACTTTTCTTTTTTCCCCCTATATTTTAAAACAAATAATATCATCAGATGAAGTTTTTCGAGAAACCCTTGTTTATCTTGATGTGCGAATTTATGGATTATTATTTGCTTTTCCGATGGTAATATTCAGATCGTTTTTTATTGGCATTACACAAACAAAAGTTTTGACATATAATGCCTTTATTATCTTAGGAATAAATATTGTTTTAGACTATCTTTTGATTTTTGGAAAATTTGGTTTTCCGGAAATGGGAATTGCAGGTGCAGCCTTGGCATCGGTTATTGCCGAGTGTTCTGCTACTGTGTTTTTTGTAATTTATATATTACTTAATATAGACTTGAAAAAATATGGTTTCCTGAACTTTATTGTTTATAAAATAACAATCCTCAAACAAATTTTGCGATTATCTGTTTGGACGATGTTGCAATATTTTATTTCTATGGCAACTTGGTTTTTATTTTTGATTGCGATAGAAAACTTAGGAGAAGAATCGCTTGCAATTTCCAATATACTTCGTAACGTTTCCAGTTTTCCGTTTATGATTGTGGCGGCATTGGGTGCAACTGCCAATACCATAACCGGTAATCTGATTGGCGAAGGGTTAGACTCTGAAGTAAAAAAATCATCTTTGCGAGTAGTTAAACTTACTTATATTGCAGTTCTGGGGTTAAGTGTTATTATGTTGGCATTTCCACAAACAATTTGCCGGATATACACCGATGATTTGGAGCTGATTAAAAAAGGACTTGCCGCATATTATGCATCATTTACCACATATATAACTTTGGTTCCGGGAATGATATTGCTAAGCGTAATTTCCGGTACAGGCAAAACTAAAGAAGCCATGTATTTAGAAATGGTATCTTTAATAGCATATACTTTAAATGTCTGGTATGTGGTGATATATTTGCGTGCTGATTTGTATATTTGTTGGACCTGTGAGCATTCTTACAATATTTTGCTAAGTATACTTACATACGTATATTTGAAGCGAAACAAATGGTGCTGTCAAATTGTATAAAAAAAAGCTCCGAATTTATTTCGGAGCTTACCAATGGTAGGGGTAGTCAGACTCGAACTGACACGGCCTGAGGCCACAAGATTTTGAGTCTAGCGCGTCTACCAGTTCCGCCATACCCCCATCGGTCGACTAGATTGATAATATATTTAATTCTTCCAGTCAACAATTTTTTGCAAAAAAATTAAAATTATTTTGCCTCTTCGCCTTCTGATCCAGACAAACCCTTGGCTATGTTCATGTTTATATTAATCAATATATCTAATTTTTGCGGTTCAGGTGTAGCCAAAATGTCCACAGTTCTTTGGAAAACAAACATTGCTAAAGATAATATATTTCTTCTGATTTCTTTAGGCTGTGGACAATCATCTTCTTGCATGGCCGATGCTAATATTGCCCATAGTTTGCGATTTTTTTCTAATACTTCTCCCAGCTCACTTCTACGCTCATTCCAGTTTTCCTTAATTTGGTTTAGACCTGAAGCTGTACGCACTAAAGCTCTGCTCTCAAGTTCTGCTTGACCAAGTCCGGATACCTCTATTTGTGAATAGCTCTGCGAGTGATCCATTTGAAATTATTTCCTTATAAAAAAATAAAAGTTTTTTTAACATAATTGCACTATTATTATAAATAGGTATGGTTACTCAATAGTAAATTTTTGTTTGTTTTAGGATCAATTAATGAAAAAAAATTGTTTTTTTGCAATAATCTTGGGAATAAGTGTATTATTAACAGCTAATTCTTATGCTCTTTCGATTAGTGAATTTCGTCCCCAAAATAAGCATAAGGAAATTATTGCAACCGGATTTACAGAATATCCGCCATTTGGATATTCTGTGAAAAATAAAAGAGGCGAAGATATCTTGGCCAGTATATTCAAACCTATTTTAGACAATATGGCAATTGATAATAACTGGACACCGACATATGTGCTTTATAAAGACTATGACAGACAAGTGTTAGAAGTTAAACGAGGTAATATTGATGTTATTCTGGGTGCGTACCATGACACAACTTTGTATGATGGTATTGAATTGGTATACCCTGCCGCGATTATAAACCCGATAACAGTATTTATGCTTCCAAACAGAATTAGTGAAGTGAAAAGCACCGAAGACTTGCAAAAATTAAAAGGGGTTAGAGTTAAACATGAAGTTTATTCAAATTTCGTTGAAAAACAACTACAATTTTATGATATCGAATCGGTAGATACTACCTATGAACTATTTGAAAGATTGTTTACAAAAAAAGCTGATTATATTCTGATTGGACAATATTATGGTTTAATTGAAGCATCAAAGCTAGGCGTGAGAAACCAAATAAGTGTAGCCAGACAAACATTGTGGCAAATGCCGATGTTTATTGGGGTATCAAAATTATCACAGTATCGTAAAATGTTGGTGCAAAAAATCGCAAATCATTTGAATGTTCCGGCAAATATTGAAGAAATAAAACAAAAAATCATTCAAATGGTTGATAAAGCAGAAATTGATGCTCAGGGGGTTGTTCCTCCAACCTTTGGAATGGAACAAGAACAATAACATCCTTGACCTTTGAAACGAATCGGATATTATAAAACTATATTTCGAAAGTAAGAGTAGCCATGGTTTTATTGATCCATCATCCGTCATCGCAATATTCTCGTAAAATTCGCTTGCAAATGAGTGAAAAGCGTATGTTGTTTGTTTTACGCGAAGAAGAACCTTGGAAACTGTCGGAAGACTTCTTAAAGCTGAATCCTGCCGGTGAATTTCCCGTGTTTTTGAACGATGGAAAAATAATATCGGGAAACTATGCAATTTGTGAATATTTGGAAGAAACATACACCGATGTCCCGTTGATATTCGGCGATGCAAACCAAAAGGCTGAAATTAGGCGTTTATGCGACTGGTTTGACTATAAATTCACCAGAGATGTATATAAAAATATTGTAAATGAAAAAATATACAAAAGGTTTGCCTTTGGGTATGCTCCGGATTCAAAAATATTGAAAAGCGGACTAAACAACTTAAACTATCACTTAGAATACATAGAATGGTTACTGGACAGACGACAATACTTGGCTACTGATACCATTTCTTTGGCTGACCTTTCTGCTGCTTCTCAGCTTTCGATTTTGGACTATTTAGGTTGCGTTCCTTGGGAAGATTTTAAGAGTGCAAAAATTTGGTATTCTAAAATGAAATCAAGACCATCTTTTAAGGAAATCCTAAAGGATAGCATTAAAGGTATACTACCTGCTAAGCACTACGCAAATTTGGACTTTTGAGAGAACCATCATGCGAAAAAAACTTTTATTTATTGCCTCATATCTTTTTCTTTGTTCTTGCACAATGCTGTCTTTGGGACGGGGTCAAATTGTGTTTCACTGGGAAAAAACAAATACCGGTGTAGAAAAATTTTCTCGAGATCATGCTGATTGTCTTATTGTAGCAAAAGAATTTACATTTATGCCCGATTTCAGGTCTTGGTTCTATTCAGAAGAAACAAAACTCAATACTCGCGCTGATTGGAGATCTGACAAAGGTATTTGGGCTAGTTATATTCCCTATCCCGGTGCTCAGCCTTTAATTGTAAACTCACGATATGACGATAGTGATATTGACCCTGCAGATTATAGAAATTGCATGATAAAAAAAGGATACTGGAGAAGAGAACATACTATTCCTGAAATTACAAATATAAACCTTTATCATTCTCGTTGGCCCGCATTTATACGTAATATATTCGGAACTACCGAGTATTATCAGCCTGAATAGAGTATCCGCCTCCAACAGCTTTATAAAAACTTATTATATTGCTTAACACCATTGCGTTGCTGACAATGTTTGCATTTTGGGCTGATAGTAAGTTTTGTTGAGAGGTTAACACATCACTAAAGGCTAACAACCCCTGCTTATATTTATCTAAACTTAAATAAGCTACTTCTTCTTGTGATTTTAGAGCCTGTAATGTAGATTGATTACGTTCATATTCTTTTTGAACTGATGTAACCGCATTTTTTACATCGGCAACTGCAGTTATCAGACTTTCTCGGTAAACTTCCAATCGTTCGTCCTTAAGATATTTTTGCAGCAATACGTTGTTATATAGAGCTCCCCAATGAAACAACGGCATATTTATGGCCGGAGAATAACTGTAAGCATCTTTTTTTGAGCTTATCAAATTTGATATATTTGCAGACTGCCAGCCGAAAAAGGCTTTTATGCTTACAGAAGGAAACATTGATGCAATGGCCTGCCCGATAGCTGCATTTTGAGCCACTAAATTTGCTTCCGCGACCTTCACATCCGGACGGTTTCGGATACTACTTACCGGAAGATTATATAAATTTTCCATATCAAAAGAATATAAATTTGCAACTATATTCTTATTAGGATTATCCAGCAACTCATCCAAATCGCCAGACAAAGATCCAACCAAGGTTGTAAGAGCATTTTTATAGGAAACTATTCCTGTTTCTAACTGTGGAATTTGACTTCGTGTATTTTCTAAAACATATTTTGCTTGCTCTAAGGATATATCATCAGCTAATCCGGCTTTGTTTTTCTGCTTTACAAGATCAAAAATTTCTTGCTGCAACACTACGTTTTTATTTGCTATTTGCAGTTGTTGTTGAAACTGACGCAATAAGAAATAGTTATTTGCAATTTCTGCCGTTAAACTAAGCCTGACATTATCTAAATTTGCAGCAGAAGCTACAACAAGTGCTAATGATTGCTCATTTAAACGTCGCCCACCGCCCCATATATCAATTTCCCACGAAGCATCAAAACCAGCTTGATAGTAGTCAGTTTTTGCCAAAGCACCATAACTTATACTGTCTTTGCCGTAATTATAGCTACCTGCAGCATCTAACAACGGCAAATTTTCTGTCATGTTAATTTTAAGGTTTTGCCTTGACTGGCGAAGCTTGTAAATTGCAACATTTATGCTCGGACTATTGTTTTGACCTCTGGCAATAAGGCTATTTAGAATTGGATCATTAAATTGAAGATACCATTCTTTGTTTATTGACGATTTAGCATCATTTAGTCCTAACCTTGCGGCAATTTGATTGTCACTATAAAATTGTGGGCGTTTATAATCAGGGCCGACAGTACAAGATGATAGCAAAACAACAGATGTCATTAATAACACTTTATATGTTTTCATGATCACCTCCGTCTTTTTTATTACTTTTATTACTCCACTCTTTAATTGTTTCAAACAAAGCAAACAATGCCGGAATAAAAATTATACCAACAAATGTAGCAAATATCATTCCATAAAAAACCGGTGTTCCAATGGCAATTTGGCTTGATGCTCCGGCACCTTTGGCAACAATCATCGGGAAAACGCCCAAAATAAATGTTAGTGCGGTCATAAGTACTGCTCTAAATCTTTCTTCTGCGCCTTTTTTAGATGCATCTAAGATAGTGTCACCTTGCTCACGATATGATTTGGTAAATTCCACAATTAAAATAGCATTTTTGGCGGCCAGGCCTATCAACATTATCAAACCTAATTGTGCATAAATACTCAATGATTGCCCCATTACATGCAAACCGATAATTGCTCCTAAAATAGCAAATACAGTTGAAAACATAACAGCAAATGCAAGCATCCAGCTTTCATATAAAGCGACCAAAAACAAATAGCAAAACACCAAAGCTAAAGCTATTAAGAGAACCGCCAATCCAGATGCTTCTACTTCTTGCAAACTTAATCCTGTCCAAGCAATTTCGAATATGGAAGGAAGTGAAGATTGTTTTATTTGCTCAATATTGCCTATGGCTGTTCCCGAACTGACTTCAGGTGTTGTTTGGGCTGTAATTGCAGCTGCAGTATATTGATTATATCTTGAAATTATTTTTGGTGATAAAACAATTTTAGCGTCAGCAAAGCTTTTTACCTTTATAAGTTGGTTATCTTGAGTTCTGACATAAATGTTTTCTACGTCTTCAATACTCTGACGATAATCAGAATCTGCTTGAACAATAACCTTGTTTACCTGACCGCTTAAGGTAATATTATTTACGTAACGGGACCCAAGGTTACTAGAAAGAGCTGCAAAAAGATTAGCAACCGGTATTTTGTAACTTTCTAACTTAGTCCTATCGATATCCAAATATATGTGCGGAGTATCTGCGGTAAATGTACTGAAGGCATAGGCTAGATCAGGTGACGCGTTGAGCTTACCTAAGAATATTCCTAAGTTCTTAAACAAATCTGATGGTGTAGTTGAACCATCTGTTGCCAGTAGTTCCAAAGACAGACCATCGCTTTGACCGATACCGGGAATGGCTGGCGGTGCAAAAAAGTTTATTTTGGCAATGGACGTACCAGCAAATTTCTTTATCAATCTTTGTGATATTGCCGATGATGACATTGATTTATCTTTACGTTCTGCCCACGGAGTTAGCCCGATTACGCCAAGAGCTACATTTTCGCCACCTCCTCCCAACATAGAGTAACCGGCAACCGAAATAAAATATCTCACACCTTCCATTTTTAGCACTTGGGAAGATACGTCTGAAATAACCTGATTTGTTTGGTTTATAGTGGCGATATCGTCAAGTTGGATATTGGCAAATATAATACCTTGGTCTTCTTCCGGCAAAAATGAAGTTGCCGTCAGTTTAAAACTTATGCCCACAACAAAAATCGTTGCTAATACTATTATAGCCGTACCTTTTAAGTTGGAAGAAAACCATCCGACAACAACTAAATATTTTTGCTTAAAATAATCTATTGTTTCATCAAACCACCTAAAAAAACCTCGAGGTTGTTGCTGCTTGTCTTTTTCTAACAGCACCGAACATAATGCCGGACTTAAGGTTAGAGCATTAAAAGCAGAAAACACAACCGACGTTGCTATTGTTACGGCAAACTGTTGATATATCTTTCCTGTAATACCAGCCATGAGTCCTACGGGAATGAAAATTGATAACAAAACAAATGTTGTGGCAATAATGGCACTAGCAATTTGTTGCATAGCTTTGACCGAGGCTTCTTTGGAGTTTAGCCCTTCATTTGCCATTAAATACTCTACTCGCTCGACCACAATAATCGCATCATCTACTACCAAACCGATTGCTAAAATCATGGCAAATAAGGTCAATATATTTATATCAAATCCCAAAGCATAAATAACAGCAAATGTAGCAATTAAAGATACCGGAATAGTAATTAGAGGTATTAAGGTAGTATGCACTTTTTGCAAAAACACGTAGGTTATCAGTACAACCAAAGAAAATGTAATAACCAAAGTTTCAATAATACTCTCTATTGAAGCCCGCACAAAATCGGTAGAATCGTATGCAACCTTAAACTCAATATCTGCAGGAAATGTTTTACTTAGTTTTGTTATCTCTTTTTTGACATTGTCCATTGTGTGCAAAGAATTTGATCCAGGAGTTTGACTAAGCCCGATAATTACAGATGGTGTATCATTATATCCTGCCTGCATTTGATATGTATCAGCACCAAGCTCAACTCTGGCAACATCTTTTAATCTTACAATTCCTCCGTTGGCAGATGTTGTTATTGCAATATTCTTAAAATCTTCGACTTTGTTTAACAAACCTTTTGCAGTTAAAGACAGTACAACAGATGTGCTTTTAGAACTGGGAGCGCTACCTATTGTTCCTATTGATGCTTGGACGTTTTGTTGTGATATGGCATTTATAATGTCGTTACTGTTCAAACCTAATGATGCTAATTTTTCCGGATTTATCCAAATACGCATTGAATATTGGGGGCCATATATAGAAACATCGCCTACCCCTTCTATACGGCTTAAGGGATTTTGAATATTGGTATATGCAAAGTTACTCAAAAACAAATCATCATATGTATTGTTTGGAGAGCGAACAACTAGCATACCCAAAATATTTGACATTTGTGTGGTTACTTCAAGGCCTTCTTTATTTACAATATCGGGTAATTGTGATGTTACTTGTTGCAAGCGATTTTGAACTTTTACCTGAGCAATATCAGGATCTGTTCCGATATTAAAAGTTATGGTTAATTCATAAGAACCATTGTCATCTGATGTCGAAGACATATATAGCATATCTTCCACACCGTTAATTTGATTTTCTATCGGGATTGCAACCGTATCTACCAAAACTTGAGCATTTGCACCGGGATATGTGGTTTTAACAACAATTTGCGGTGGAGTAATTTGAGGATATTGTGAAACCGGAAGCACAATTATTGCTAATAAACCAAGCAATATCATTATAATTGATATTACTCCGGCAAAACGAGGTCTGCTAATGAAATATTCTGAAAACATCAATTATTATCTCCCGAATTTATTTTGAATTTAATTCTTGTGTCAGACGGAAGATTGTTTACTTTATCAATAACCAAATATTCGTTTGGGCCAAAATTGTCAGACAGCAAATATTTACCGTCTTTTTCACTTATAATTTTAACCGGCATTTTCACTAATTGTGAATTACGAATTATATAGACATAAGTTTCTTTGGGTGTCAGATATACGTAGTTTTGCTTTACCCAAAATCCGTTCTTAAATTCTTTGCTAACAAGCACATTTACATATGAGCCAGAGACTAAATCTCCTTTCGGATTGGCAAAATCGGCATAAACAGAAATTGATCCCGTTGACTTATCAACCATATTGTCCGTAAACTTAAATTTTCCTGTCTGAGTATATATATTGCCATTAGCTAATTGCAGCTTAATTTTGCTATCGGAAAATAAATTATTCTTTCCTTGATTATATACAGCATCTAAATATTCTTTATCTGAAATAGAAAAAACAACACGGATAGGATCTGTTTGAACTATCGAAAAGAGAGCTCCTCCCGAAGGAGATACATAATTTCCTGGTGTTAGATCAACATTACCGACAACCCCATCTATGGTCGATTGCAACACAGTATAATCATAGATAACTTGTGCTTTGTTTTGTTCTGCTTTGGCTTGCTCAAGTGAGGCTAAAGCACTTAAATATGATGCTTTAGCTTTATCTAAATCTGTGGCAGAAATAGCTTTACTGCCTGCTTTTTTTATTCGTTGGTAATAAATATCGGCATTATTAAGATCAGCTTGTGCTTTTGCAGTAGTAGCTTTTGCTGCTTTTAGTACTGCATCATATTCCTGCTGATCGATTATTGCCAGAATATCTCCTATTTTTACATTTTGCCCACCCTCTACTAAAACATCTTGAACATATCCACTTACATTAGGAAGTACATTAACCGATTTGATAGGTGTTATATAACCGATATGTGTTCTGGTAATTTCTGTATTCCTCGGTATAATGGGAATTACATTAAGTATTGTTTCTTGGTCAGATGGTACACTATTGGATTGGGCTCTCTTTATGCCCATGATTATTAATAACACCATCGCAACCAGCACGGCAAACAGTATATTGATGATTTTGTTTTCTTTATTTTTTACCGATAATACCATTTTAGCCTCCAAACTATATTAAAATTTAAATAATTAGTATTTGGGCTTATTCAATATTGTTAATGTTGTTTATGCTTGGTTCTTTTTACTTGGAGGTTATTTTTTTTTGTTGTATGGTGGACTTAATTGCGTATAAACAGATTAGAGGATAATAATATGACTAAAAAACAAGCTTCCGAACCCGTTATTTTGCAAGTTTTGCCGGAATTGGAAATGGGAGGAGTTGAACTTGGAACAATAGAAATTGCTTCAGAACTGCAAAAACAAGGCATCAAAAACTTTGTGGCTTCTCAAGGCGGTCGTTTGGTAAATGATTTGAATAAGATGGGGGTACCTCACCTTACATTACCTCTTAAAACTAAAAATATATTCAAAATGCGCAAAAATGCCGATGCTTTGGCAAAATTCATTAAGGAAAACGGCATTAATATCGTGCATGCTCGTTCCAGAGCTCCGGCTTGGAGTGCTTACTGGGCTGCAAAAAAAGCCGGTGTGCACTATATGACAACTTTTCATGGGACATATGGCTTGGGTCCTTGGGGTATCAAAAAAGTATATAACAAAATTATGACGTATGGAGAGCGTGTGATTGTGATTTCTAATCATATCAAAAATCATGTTCTTAAAAATTATGCTGCAGATGAAAACAAGCTTCGTTTAGTGCATCGTTGTGTCGATGTAGAAAAATTTAATCCTGACCTGGTATCACAGCAACGAGTTATAAAGGCAACAAATGAATATAACATTCCGGAAGACAAACCTGTTATAACTCTAATCGGACGTGTAACACGTTGGAAAGGACAACACTTGTTGGTAGAAGCATTGTCTAAAATGAAAAATAAAAATTATTACTGTGTTATTGCCGGTGATGATCAAGGGCGTGTAAACTATGTTAAGGAAATTAGGGATTTGGCTCAAAAATATAGATTAAAAAACAGAATAGGTTTTTATGGAAAGGTACTGGATCCGCAAGCTTTGATGCAAGTTTCTAATGTGATTCTTTCAACTGCTATTGAGCCGGAAGCTTTTGGCAGAATATCTGTTGAAGGACAAGCAATGGGAAAAATTGTTGTTGCCTCTAACATCGGGGGCTCACTTGATACCATTAAAGATGGTGTTAATGGAAAGCTTTTTGATAGCGGAAATCCCTATTCTTTGGCCGCTGCTCTGGAT
This sequence comes from Alphaproteobacteria bacterium, assembly GCA_015062285.1. Lineage (GTDB taxonomy): Bacteria > Pseudomonadota > Alphaproteobacteria > RF32 > CAG-239 > CAZU01. Next base: position 75,341 of record SUUY01000002.1, read on the forward strand.
TGGGCATTAACCTTAAACGAAGAAGAAAAGCAAAAAATTGCAAAAGCAGCACAAAAAAACGCAAAAGATAACTTCACAAAACAAATTATGTGTGATAAGACTATTGCGGTCTACCGTGAATTAGCGGCGGAAAAATTAAAATAATACAATAATAAAAAGGATATTTAATATGGTTGCGATTAAATTGCCTGATGGCAGTGTGATGGAAATGGAGAGCGGTGTCTGCGGTTTAGACATTGCAAATAAGATTAGTGCCGGCTTGGCTAAAGCCGCTTTGGCTGTTAAAGTAAATGAGACATTAATGGATTTGACTACCCCCATCACTACCGACGCAACCGTGACTATTATCACCGGTAAAGATGCCGAAGGGTTACATATAATCCGCCACTCATGTTCTCATATTATGGCTGAAGCTGTTAAAGAGCTATGGCCTAATGTGCAGGTCACAATCGGCCCTGCTATTGATAATGGTTTTTATTATGACTTTGCTCGCAAAGAACCTTTTACAACAGAAGACTTTGCTAAAATTGAAGCAAAAATGCACGAAATCGTAAAACGTGATGAAAAAGTTACTCGCAAGGTTATGCCTCGCGCAGAAGCAATTAAGTTCTTCAAAGATATGGGCGAAAACTACAAAGCTGAAATTATTGAGGATTTACCGGAAAGCGAAACAATTTCACTTTACACCCAAGGTAATTTTACTGATTTGTGTCGTGGTCCTCATGTTCCTTCAACCGGAAAAGTAGGCGATGCTTTTAAGTTGATGAAAGTTGCCGGAGCTTATTGGCGTGGAGATTCAACAAAAGAAATGTTGCAAAGAATTTATGCTACTGCTTGGGCAAACAAGAAAGATTTAGACGCATATCTGCAAATGTTGGAAGAAGCAGCTAAAAGAGACCACCGCAAACTTGGAAGAGAAATGGACTTGTTCCATTTTGAACCGGAATATGCTCCCGGTGCAGTATTTTGGCACGATAAGGGGTATAAAGTTTATCGCAGACTCATTGAATATATGCGTAAACGTCAAGAAAATAACGGTTATGTAGAAATTTGCACTCCGCAAGTTATGGATAGATGCTTGTGGGAAACTTCAGGTCACTGGGAAAAATATGGAGCTCATAACTATTCCGGTCAAACCGAAGATAATAAGTGGTTTTGCATAAAGCCAATGAACTGCCCCGGTGGTTTGTTGGTATATAAACAAGGAATCCGTTCATATCGTGATCTTCCTTTACGAATGGCTGAATTTGGTAAAGTTAACCGTTATGAAGCTTCAGGATCATTGATGGGATTGATGCGTGTGCGTGAATTTACTCAAGATGATGCTCATATCTTCTGCACACCGGAACAAATGGAAGATGAATGTATCACGACTTTGAAGCTGATTTTGGATATTTATAAGGACTTTGGATTTGATACTATCAAAATTTATCTTTCAACTCGTCCGGAAAAGAGAATCGGCTCTGATGAAATTTGGGACTTGTGTGAAAAATCTTTGGCTAATGCCCTGACCAATCATGGTTATGAATTTGAAATCAATGAGGGTGAAGGTGCTTTCTATGGTCCGAAATTAGAGTTCATATTAAAAGATGCAATCGGTCGTGAATGGCAATGCGGAACAATTCAGGTTGATATGAACCTCCCTCAACGCTTTGACATCAGCTATATTGGTGAAGACGGCGAAAAACACCAACCGGTAATGTTGCACCGTGCTTTGTTTGGGTCAATTGAACGTTTCTTGGGGATATTGATTGAACACCATGCCGGAAAATTGCCATTGTGGTTATCGCCCGAACAAGTTGTGGTAGCTCCGATTGTTAGCGAATTTAATGACTATGCCGAAGAAGTGGCTGCCAAATTACGTGCGGCAGGAATCTATGCCAAAACCGATTTACGTAATGAAAAAATTAACTACAAAGTACGTGAACACTCTGTAAGTAAGATTCCGGTGATTGCTGTTGTTGGAGCAAAAGAAAAAGAAAATCGCACTGTTACATTGCGTCGTTTAGGATCTGAAAAACAAGAATTAATGAAACTTGATGACTTTATAACCGCAATGGTACAGGAATCGCAAATGCCGAGTATCAGTCATTAGGCGTAAGTCATTAGTGAATAGAGGGGGCGATTGCCCCCCTTTTTTTGATTATACAAAATATTCTTGCTTTATATTTGTTTTTTGCTAAAGTTATCGTGTACCTTAGATGGTACGGAGCTGTCGAAAGCTCTTATTGCACACGGTGTTAGGATATAACATCGACATATTGTTATCTGCAATTATAGATGACAATAAATATATCCCCGATTCATAGCAATATGGTCGGGGAGCTTTTAGCGTATGTTCAGAGGTTATTCTCAAAGGCTAAAAGAGTCATTTTGTGCAATATGATTTTCGAACTCTCCGACCACCTTAAGTTTTTAAGGTGGTTTTTTATAATAACTTAAGGAGAAAGAAATCATGACTAAATTTTATATATTAATACTTGCTTGCTTAATTTCAGCGTGCACCACATTAACCCGCCAAGAGCAAAACGAATTAAGAAATCTTAAAGCTCAAGGAATAACCATTGATAAACCTGTTGGATCATACGAAAAACCGGCAAGTCCTGGTTTTGCAGGAGCCTTAAACCTACTCCCCGGTATCGGAAACTTTTATTTAGCCAGCGGAAATGCTGCTGATAGTTCCCAATGGTTATACGGAACCCTAAATTTATTAACTTGGCCGATCTCTATATTATGGGGTGTTCCTGAAGCGGCCATTGATGCTAATCGCATAAATGAGAGAGAATTAATTTATTATTATCAGTATGATAAACTAGGACAAAAAGAACTTGAAAAACATGGAGCATCATTGATCAAAAACTAAAAAACGGGCGGAAAAAACTCCGCCCTTATTATAATTCAGACATAAATACTTTTATCATAATTTCAAATATATATTTTTACACACCATATTTTACGGTTAGCTCCGCTAATACATTGATTCCATCAATAGTATCTTTATGGAAACTATGGTGCAAAAAGGTGCTTACTTTACAAATCTCAATATAAGTTATAGCAATATACTATAATCAAAAAATATTAACATAAATAGGACTTTTATCATGAAAAAATTACTTGCTACAACTGCTTTGTGTGCTGTTTGTGTTTGGAGTGCGCAAGCCAATGCATCAGGATATCAACTCAATGAATATTCAATTACCAATTTAGGACGCTCTTTTGCCGGTGCCGGCGTGGTTGGTGATGATTATTCGGCCATTGCTTATAACCCTGCCGGTATGACATTGAAGAAAACCGGTGCGCAGTTGAGTATGACTGTTGCCGAGGTGGCTTCGGAAATGAAAGGGCAAAACAATAAAGCCGGCCAACAAACTGAGATGGACTTTGGAGTACCTCTGCCGGCAGCATATGGACAATATCAAATCAATGATAAATGGTTTGTCGGTGCCGGTATCTATGCTCCTTACGGCTTGGCTACAAAATATAAAAATGACAGTTATATTTCCGATAAGGCTATGAAGTCAATCTTAGAGGTGGTTGATTATAATGTATCTGCAGCATATAAACTAAACTCAAAATGGTCTTTTGGTGCAAGCTTTATAGCTCGCTATATTTATGGCAAGATGACAAATAATATTAACGGAGCTGCTTTCGAAGCTGGCAATACCAATATTGGTCGCAGTAAATTTGAGCTTGACGGTTGGACATATACCGGAACGTTGGGTGTTATGTATGAACATAGCGAAAACACTCGCTTTGGTTTATCATATAAACCAAAATCAGTACAAAGAGTAAAAGGTGATCACACTGTTTCATTAAACTCTCCTTATAGTATGCACCCCGTTTTAGGTGCTTATGCTGGTGTTTATCCTGATGGAAAAGCATCTCCTGATTTGCCGGAAACCGTTTTATTATCTGCATATCACAAACCATTTGAAAAAGTTGCATTTACCGGTTCAGTACGTTTTACTCGTTGGGGTGATTCCTTTAAGGATTTTGATATGACATCTAGCTTCACCAAAGGATTGAGATTAAAACCGGTTGATTATTCTTGGCAAGATACATGGACAATTTCTGCAGGTACTGAATATTACCTAAATGATAATTGGACATTGCGTTTTGGTACGGCGTGGGATCAATCACCTACTCCGGATAATGAACATCGTACGCATCGTATTCCGGATTCAGACAGAATTTGGGCATCTGCCGGTGTGAGCTATCGTTATGAGAATATGCAATTTGATTTAGGATATGCTCATCTGTTTATGAAAAAATCGCATATTAGAAATAGTGTAAACGGAGATTATGACACCAAATATCGTGCTTATAGCAATATGTTTGGTTTAGGTTTCCAATACGACTTTTAAGAAACCAATACCGTATATTAGACAACAATACAGCCGCCCATTCGGGCGGTTGTCTTGTTTTGATTGGCAGAAAAATAAAAAATTTAATCACAATGCAATTTTTAGCTGGACATATAAAAAATTATCAGCTATAAACCTTTTCGATGGTTGATGCTCGGGTAGCTCAGTTGGTAGAGCAGAGGACTGAAAATCCTCGTGTCGGCGGTTCGATCCCGTCCCCGAGCACCATTTCAAACCCTAGGGAAACCTAGGGTTTTGTTGTATCTGAGCATTTTATTTTTTCACTCTCTGATTTTACCGGTAAGCAAATAGTAAGCACAAACACTGTAATCTACTGTAAACAGTTATAATAATTTGTTAGTTTTTTGTAAAGTATAAAGAAGCTGTTTATGGAGCCTACAAAACTCAAATAAACAGCTTCTTTCGTCATTATCATATAGAAAAACAAACAACTCTTTCATCTTTGTTAAGATAAAAGACATTATCTGCGACTCTTTTGATAAAATCCTCATCTGTTTCAAATTTTTGTTTGTAATCGTCAAAATCTCCCCAATCTCCATTGATTATTGCATTATCGGCTACAATATCAGGTCGATTGTTGCCATAAACTCCCATATCTTTTATGCATTCGCAGAAATATTCCCATAAACAATCAGGAATATGCCAATTATAATGATTTTCTACAAAATTTCGGCGGTTATCGAGTAAATATATGTAATCTTCAATATCCATCTCTATTTTGATAGTGTTTGGTTGGTATAAATCACTACTGAAACATCTGTTTGTATTATATTCTGTCATGATTTTAATCCTTGAGAATAACAGTTAATCCATGACATTTCCTTATAGAAATATCACAAATCACTTAAAAAATCCGCAAGGCAGACGATTTTTGCAGAACAATAATAACACTTAACACAGGTAATATATTGATTTTACACAACATTCTAAAAATGATGTGTTATTATTTATGCAAACATATATATTTACTGAAAATTTATAGCATATCTGCTGTTCCGGTTAGCTTTATTCATATAAAAACATGTAACGATAACTATCCTAAAATAATAGTAATACTCCCCCCACTATTTCCCAAAACGGGGGTTAATCTGCTTTAATAACCTTATATGACATCAATCACGCATTTTTTTTCGCATATATAATACTTGTCCACTTACTTATATATGAAAGTAAGTGGACAGAGGTATAATAGCTTCTGCTCCTTTTAGAATAAATATAAAATTGAAAGTGTATTTTACCCAACTTGTTAGAAGATTCAGCTTGATTTTCAAAGAATTGAGTATAAAATTGCTGCCATATTGTAACTTTTGGAACTTTCAAATGACCTCAACGCCTGAAGAAAAAGCAAGAAAAATTATAGACGAACAACTAATCAATGCTGGCTGGATTATTCAAGACCGAAATGATTTTGATCGCACAGCTGGTATCGGAGTTGCTGTGCGTGAATTTTTGATGGATGACAATACCGAAGCCGACTATCTTTTGTTTGTTGATGGTAAAGCTTGCGGTATCATTGAAGCTAAAAAAGCCGGAGTTGCCCTTAGTGGTGTTGAAAATCAATCCCATGGTTATGCTTGCCATTTACCAGAATATGTAAAAAACTGGCTGATGCCACTTCCCTTTGTTTATGAAAGTACCGGTGATGAAACATTTTTCTGTGACGGACGCGATAAAATTTGCCGTTCTCGTCGCATTTTTGCTTTTCACTCCCCACAATCATTATATGAAATGTTGCAAGATAATGGTACTTTGCGCAATCGCTTACAAAATATGCCTGTATTAGAAAAAGGCTGCTTGCGTGACTGTCAATTTGAAGCAATTCAAGGTTTAGAAACTTCTTTAGCTCAAAATAATAAAAAAGCTCTTATTCAAATGGCTACAGGAGCAGGTAAAACCTTCACAGCTTGCAATTTTTCATATCGTTTGCTCAAATACGCAGGCGCAAAACGTATTTTATTTCTTGTTGACCGCAATAATCTTGGAAAACAAACAAAAAAAGAATTTGAAAATTTTCGCCTTCCTGATGAAAATCGTTTATTTCCGGAAGTTTATATTGCTCAACACCTCCAACAAAACCAAGTTGATAAAGACGCTAAGATTGTTATTACAACTATCCAACGTCTTTACTCCATGCTTAAAGGTGATGAAACTTATGATGAAGCCGATGAAGAAGTTTCTGCATATGAATTAGGTTCATTAGGCAAACCTAAAGAGATTGCTTATAACCCTAAAGTAACTCCGGATTTCTTTGATTTTATCATAACTGATGAGTGTCACCGTAGTATTTATGGTGATTGGCGCCAAGTTTTGGAGTATTTTGATGCATTTATTATCGGTTTAACTGCCACACCGTCAAAACAAACTTTTGGTTATTTTAATCGCAATATTGTGGCTGAATATCCTTATGAACGCTCGGTCGCCGACGGTGTTAATGTAGATTATCAAGTTTTGCGTATCAAAACAGCCATTAGTGAAAACGGTGGTAAATTGGATAAAGATTTCCCTGTTCCTGTCCGTGATAAGAAAACTCGCAAAATCACTTATGAGCAGTTGGATGAGGATTTAGAATACAGCAAAAATGACTTGGATCGCTCGGTTTTAGCAAAAAATCAAATCCGCACAATTATTGAATGCTATAAAAACTCGCTTTATACCGATTTGTTTCCCAATCGTGAACCAAATTTTGCGTGGACACCAAAAACGCTTATTTTTGCCAAAGATGACCATCATGCTGAAGAGATTGTCCGCATTGTTCGCGAAGTCTTTAACCAAGGTAACGATTTTTGCAAAAAAATCACTTATAATATTACCGGAGAAAAACCTGAGGAGCTGATTAAGCAGTTTAGAATTTCTCCGCAACCGCGTATTGCTGTTACCGTTGATATGATTGCCACCGGAACGGATATTAAACCTTTGGAAGTTGTCATGTTTTTGCGAGATGTCCGTTCTTCGCTGTATTATGAGCAAATGAAAGGTCGAGGCGTTCGCTCGATTAATGAAACTGATCTCAAACAAGTTACACCAAATGCTGAAGGCAAAGGTTTCTTTTATCTGATTGATGCGGTCGGTGTAACCGAAAGTAAAAAAACGGCTGCTCAACCTTTGGAGCGTAAACGTTCGGTTCCGTTGAAGAAAATGCTTGAACAAATTGCCCAAGGCAAAACAGATGATGATACTTTGAGCTCTGTTGCCAGTCGACTGGTTAATATTGAACGCAAGCTAAACGAAGCAGAAAAGCATAAAATTAAAGAATCAGCTGGTGGTTTATCTCTTCACGAGATTTCAGGGCAATTACTTAATGCGATTGATCCGGACAAACAAGAAGGAAAATCAGCTTCCGAAATTGAACAGATTAAAGAAAATGCTGTTAAACCTTTCAACAAACCGAGTTTTCGCAACATTTTAATGGATATGAGCGCTAAGACTGGCATTTATATTGATGAATTATCGCAAGATGAAGTAATTTCTGCAGATATCAATAGCGAAAAAGCTCATCATGTGGTTGAATCATTCAAAGAATTTATTGAAACCAACAAAGATGAAATTGATGCACTTTCTATCATTTACAACACGCAATATAGCAAACGAAAGTTGACTTATCAAAATATCCATGAGCTGGCAGATAAAATGCGTGAGGCACGACCACCGCTTGCTCCGATTGAAATTTGGCGAGCATTTGAACAGTTAGAAAAAGATAAGGTTCAGCATGTTAAAGATCCATCACGTTTATTGACTAATTTGGTGCAACTGGTGCGTTTTGCTATCGGTCAAGATGATCGGTTAGAAGAATTTGATAAAGTCGCCAACCAACGTTTTAACCTTTGGAAAGGTCGCCAGCTCAAAAAAGGCATAACCTTTACCGATGAACAAAACGAGTGGCTGGAAAGAATCAAAGACTACATTGTTGCCAATGTCAGTATGGATAAAGACGATATTCAAGAAGCTATGGACGATAAAGGGGGCATCCTCCGAGCTCGCGCCATTTTCGGATCCAATCTTGAACCTTTGTTAGCTGATTTAAGCTTGAGTCTGGTGGCATAAAGGATAAGGAGTAGAGAAGATGGAAGAAGGGACAAAAATGGAAAGTATCCCACAGATAAAAAGATTGTTGTCTAACATACAAAAAAATTTGTCAGAACGTGGTTTCATGGCAAATAATGAATTTATTCAGGAGTGTCTTAACAATAAACAATTTATAAATTTTGTCAGAATTGATACAGGTGAGTATACAGATTTAAAAAAGGCATTTAGTTTGTACAAAGAAAATCCCTCAATGAGTGCCCATAATGCTCTTATTGCTCAATTGAAAAAACTCTGGAGTAATTTTGAGGTTTTTAATGAAGTGCTTAATACAACGATGCAACGTCTTGGCAATCAATATGAAAATATAGCACAGGAAAAAATTCAGCAATTAGAAAACAATATAACAAAATCTAGGGAAATGCTTGGTGAGCAGGCAGGAAATGCCAATGCAAAAAAATATCAAGCTTATGCTGAAAAAAATAGAAAATCTGCATTTTGGTTATTTTGGTTTTCGGTTGCTATAATGGGTAGTTTAGCTATTTTTTCTGCATTTGCTTTGTATTTTACAGAAATAACCTCTAAAGATTTATTCGTTAGAATTTCACTTTTCTTTGCAATTTTACTGCCTGCTTTTTTTATGATGAGAGAATCGAAAAAGCTCAAAGATAAAGAGTTTCAATACACAGATATGGCTTATCGCATTATGACCTCGACCCCTTATATTGATGGATTATACATTTCAGAAGAAGAAAAAGCAAAACTTAAAGCTGAATTGGTCAAAGATTTCTTCGGGCGACCGATTGAATGTCGTGATGATGGAGGTTTGCCTCCTATTGAAAATATTTGTGAAATTATCAAGGCTTGTTTGAGCAATTGCAGAAGAGACTAAGGAGACTAAAGGAATGAACTACAAGATAAGAGATTTTTTGTTATTGGCAGGATTGTGGAGTATTTTCCTTATAACACCTTATATTATATCTTTTTGGGATATAAGTTATAAAGATCTTCTCGTGAGGTCGTGGTATATATATGCCGGTTTATCAATATTAACAATATTTTATCTGTTATATCCAGAAATCTTAAGAGGATTTTGCCAAAAGATATGTGACAGACAGATTGAGAATTTCGTTGGAGTATCTCCCGAAAATTCAAATACTGAGGAAGTAAACAAAATCAGAAATGATTTAAGAAATGAAAAATTAATTAGACCATCTACCAAAACTATTTCGGATGATCATAAAAAAAATATTAAAAAAGACTCTAAACTTAGAGAATTATACAATTCTTTTAATAATGAAAAATATGAGAAAGTTATCTTAGATTCATTAAACTATATGAAAGAAATTAGCATAGATAAGAAAAAAGTTCCGTATGCTGTGTTAGCTGAAATGGCTTACTCTATGATAGAAGAGGAAAAAGATTACAATAAAGAAGATAGAATCTCTGTATTAAGAATTATTATAAATCATTATGATGCTGTTACTCCAGAAATTTATGTAAATGGTTTGCTAAATTTAGCCTCTATATACAGCGATACAGACAATAATGATGCTGTATTAAAATTAACATATAAAGCTATATATATATCAAAGCAAAATAAATTGGATTCCTCGTTGCTTAGTTATGCATACTATATACAAACTTTTGTTTTTTTAGTACAAAAAAAACTATCACAGGCGCTAGCAGCAGCTAAAGAAGGATTGAAATATGCTGATGAAACTAAAGAAGCATTATTCTACTACCTGGAAGCAATCATCTATTTTAATTTTTATAATAATACAGAAATGGCAGAACAGTATGCAAAATTAAGTTGGAGTAAATTAACATCGGCTGACACATTTAGTGGTTTATTGGTTCAAATATATTATTTTTCATTGTTTTTTAACCATAAATATGATGAGGCTTGTGAATTTTTAAGCATTTACTGTAATTCAGATACAAGTTCGACACAGATTAGAAATCTCCCTTATTTATTAGTTAAGTGCAATCGAATTGAAGAGGCTGAAAAGTTAGCAGAAGAATATAAGAAACAACATGAAAATCAGCAATTAGATTCCATAAATAACGCTCTAGCTATGATAGCAATGCGTAATAGTGATTATGAAAAAGCTATATATTTATTTACAGAAATATTACCATCATTTGAAAGTGGTGATACCAACTATGAAAAATATTTTTATGCTGAAATATTATATAATCGCGGGATTTGTTATTTAAAATTAAATAATTTTGCTAAAGCAAAAATTGATATTAATAAAGCTATGGAATTAAATTTTGATGATGTTGATAGCGATGTTTTAGAAAATTTATTTAATTACGACATCCAAAATAGTGCAAAAATGGAATTGAAAGCTATAGAAGATGCCTAATAAACTTCCGTTAAATTGGTGTGAGTGTAAATTTGAGGATGTTCTAGATTATGAACAGCCGACAAAATACATTGTGGAAAATACAGATTATCAAGACCATGGAACTGCCGTATTAACAGCAGGAAAAAGCTTTATTCTCGGTTATACAAACGAAAAAGAGGGAATATTTGATGCATCAAAAGAGCCTGTTATTATATTTGATGATTTTACCACAGCTTCAAAAATCGTAAAATTTCCATTTAAGGTAAAATCATCGGCGATGAAAATTCTACATCCAAAAACGAATATTAATATTGATTATATTTATTATTTGATGCAAACAATTCACTACGAAAATGATACTCATAAACGATACTGGATTTCTGAATATGCAAAGCAATTTATTGCTTTACCACCGCTTAGAGAACAAGAAAGGATTGTTGAGAAGATTGAGGCTTTATTTGCGGATATTGACGAAGGAATGGAAAATCTTAAAACAGCACAAGCTCAAATCAAACAGTATCGCCAATCCGTCCTCAAATCTGCTTTTGAAGGAAAACTTTACAAAACCACCGAATGGAAAGAAGTTGACATAACAAAAATAATTGCAAAAGAAAAGAATGCATTGAAAGCAGGTCCGTTTGGTAGTGCGTTAAAAAAAGAAATTTATGTTGAAAAAGGATATAAAATATACGGTCAGGAACAAGTTATTGCACAAGATCCGTTTTATGGAGATTATTATATCGATAAAAATAAATATGAACAATTAATATCTTGTAAAATTAAACCACATGATATTTTGATTAGTTTAGTTGGAACTATTGGAAAAGTTCTAATTTTACCTAATAATATAGAAGAAGGCATTATTAATCCACGATTGTTAAAAGTAACCTTAGATTTTGATCAATATTTGCCAGAATTTTTTAAATTCTATTTTGAAAGCCAATATTTACGCAGTTTATTTAAGATGAAAGCTCATGGAGCAACAATGGATGTACTAAATTTAAGTATCTTAAAAGAACTACCTTTTCCTCTTCCAACACTCCCTGAACAAAAACGCATTGTTGAAGAGATTGAAAAACGCTTTGCTGTGGCAGATAAATTGGAAAAAGCGGTTAATGAGGGTTTAGAAAAAGCTGATAAACTTAAACAATCTATCTTAAAAAAAGCCTTTGAGGGCAAACTCGTTGCACAAAACCCTAACGACGAACCAGCCTCCATCCTCCTCGCCCGCATCAAAAAAGAAAACCAATCCCACCCCAAAGGAAAGAAAAAATGTTAAAAACAATAAAGACTATAAAAGAAAACATAGAGACTGCTATTGAAATAGCAGATAAACTTAAAGATTTAGAATTAAAAGAAACTGTTTTAAACCTTAAAGAACAAATTCTCAGTATTAGAGAAGAGAATATTTCTCTGAAAGAACTGATAGCTTCAAATAATCAAAAAGAAAATTTAATCTATAAAAATAATATGTATTGGAAAAAATTAGATGATGGCTCAGAAGATGGTCCGTATTGCTCAGGGTGTTATGATACCAAAAAGACTTTAGTTCGTATGCATGTTCACCCACGTGGAAACATTTGTCCTTCATGTAAACAAACAATATATTAGGTAAAAATAAAATGACTGAAAATAACCTCGTAACCAAAGTTTGGAATTATGCAACCATCTTAAAAGATGCCGGTGTCGTTTATATGGATTATGTCGCTCAGTTGACTTATCTGTTGTTCTTAAAAATGGATGACGAACGCACCACACTTCTTGGTGAAAAATCTTTACTTCCTGAGAAATATCGTTGGAATAAACTCAAGTCTCTTTCTGGTATTGATTTAGAAACACAATATTCCGAAACCTTGACCGCTCTTTCTAAGATGAATGGTATTATCGGAGCTATTTATACCAAAGCATCTAACAAAATCAATGAACCATCAAAATTACAAAGACTGGTATCATTAATTGATGGTGAAAACTGGCTCGGACTTGATGTTGATGTTAAAGGTGCTGTTTATGAAGGTTTGTTAGAGAAAAATGCAACCGAAACCAAAGCCGGAGCCGGTCAATATTTTACACCACGCCCGTTAATTAAGGCTATGGTTGAGGTTATGCGTCCGACACCTGAAACGACGGTTACCGATCCGGCATGCGGAACCGGTGGATTTTTGCTTGCAGCTTATGATTATATGCGCTCTCAAACTAGCGATAAACTGAAAATAAAAGAGTTGAAAGAAAATAAACTTTCCGGAAATGATATTACACCGCTTGTTGTCAGCCTTTGCACCATGAATTTGTATCTGCGTGGTATCGGTGGAAACAAAGCTCCTATTAGAGAGTGTGATTCTTTAATGAATGCCGGTGATAAACGTTACGATATGGTACTGACCAATCCACCGTTTGGCAAAAAAGGTTCTCTTAAAATTATGGGAGAAGATGGGTCAGTTACCACAGAAAAAGAAGAATACAATCGAGAAGACTTTATTGCCTCAACGTCAAATAAGCAAATCAACTTCGTGCAACATATTATGACTATCTTAAATTCTCATGGTCGTGCTGCGGTGGTTGTTCCTGACAATGTATTATTTGAAGGTGGTGCCGGAGAAAAAGTTCGCCGTCGTTTACTCAATGAATTTAATTTACATACTATCTTGCGATTACCTACCGGTATTTTTTACGCGCAAGGAGTCAAAGCTAATGTGTTATTCTTTGATAAATACCCACCACTTGATAATGGTCATCGTACACAAGACGTTTGGTTTTATGATTTGCGTACTAATATAAATTTGAGTTTAGTAACCAATCCGCTTAGTGATGTACATTTGGCTAATTTTATTAAATGCTATAACGCAGATAATATTGCTAAACGCGATGAAAGTGAACGTTTTAAGAAGTTTTCTTATGATGAGATTATTAATCGTGACAAGGTTAGCCTTGATATTACTTGGCTTAAAGATGAAAGTTTAGAAAATCTTGAAAATCTACCTGATCCGGAAATTTTAGCTGATGAAATCATTGAGAATTTAGAAACAGCACTAAATTCATTCAAAGATGTTATGATTGAATTACAAAAGGCAGAATAATTTTTTATAACTTAAGTACAACACTTAAACCCGAGTAAACTCGGGAAGTCTTTTCATAATCAAACCTTACAGGTTTGACATGCTTCGCGTGAGGGTATTTTTCATAATACTTTATCTGTCCAATACTTTCTATATATAAGTATTGGACAGACATATAAGTATTAATAATTGTTTGTTCCACTATTCAAAACACTCAAAATCACTTGCTTCATCGTGTCTTTTTCTTCCGGTTTGCTTGAAGCAATAAGAAGTGTTAAAGCAAAAAGAGTAGCATTATCTAATATTGGAGCTCCATTTTGATAAAGCATGTTGTTTTTTTCCAAGAAATGAATAAAACATGCAGCTCCGATACGTTTATTGCCATCTGTAAAACTATGATTTTTAACCAACATGTATAAAAGCATAGCTGCCTTTTCCTCTAATGTCGGATAACAATCTTCTCCATCAAAGGTTTGATAGATCTGATTTATTGAACTATCAAAGCTGTCATCTTTAGGATTAGCAAAAACATCTGAACCAAATTCCGGTTTCATCTTAGAAATAAGTTCTAAATATTCTTCTCTAGTTATTTTAACAGCTTCTCGCTTGGTTAAACCTTTGGTTGCAAGGGTTCTATTGTCATAATCATCCAATAGACCTAAGCCTTTAGCAAAAACTTCTAATACTTTTGCCAAATTTTGAGCATCATCAATATTTTTTGCCTGAGATGTAATAGAACGAGTGAGCAAATTGAGTGAATTTCTTAAAACTTCGATTTGTTCTTGTTTTTCGGCTAGTCTTTTTTCGTTAATAGCATAACCGGATACCAAATATTGCTTCAAAACATTTGTTGCCCACCTACGAAATCTACTTGCTTCTGTAGAATTTGCTCGATATCCTACTGCTAAAACAACATCTAAATTAAAAAATTCAACTGGCTTATCGGAATTTGCAATGTGCATTTTTTGCACATTGCTTTTTTGTTCAAGCTCGCCAGTCTTAAAAATATTATTGATGTGCCTTGATACACCGGATCGATCAATACGAAACAACTTAGCAATTTCTTTTTTATTAAGCCAAATTGTATCTGTTTGATAATCTATTTGAACATCAATATCACCATGTGGGGTATAATAGATTTCTAAACTGTTGGTTGTCATATTCTACATCTTCTAATTACTTATATCATTTACATTAGAATATTTACAAACATTTTAAGTGTCAAAAGCTTTCTAGAGATTTACCCCGAAAACAAGATGATAACAATGTGTCAGTATAAAACCAGAGCAATGGTTGTTTTTGCTTAGCAATCCCTACTCGCACCACTTGTTTTAAATGCACTCGGTAGAGTGCTTTTTTTATGCTCTCGCCATTCAGGCGGCGCTTCAGGTTCATCGTCAATGTTGGAGGAATATACAAAAGAGCCAATGTATGCATTCCGCATACATTGGCTCTTTCTTTTTCTATATCTTATTCCATAATCTGCCTATGAACAAGATAATCACATAAACAGGATATCCCCATAGGATGTATCCTGTAAATAAACTAAGGCACCTAAATACCTTAGAATTTCTACGATTTCTTAAAGATGGGAGGAACACGTGCTTAAAGCTATATGCACTAACGTATTTCCCCATCTTTGGGCTCCAAACCTTTGTGCGATTTAGATTCCTTGAAGCAAGTATTATTGCTCCAATTACACCCCATAGCAGCACGAGGGCTGCAATAATGATTAAAATTGTTTTCATTTTTATTTTTTTTTATTTTGTTAAACTTCATATTATGTCTATTAATTCTCAAGAAATTCATAGTTTGAAGTTTAACCTCAAAACAAATATGAAAACTAAAAAAAATAATAGACCATAAAACTTATTTACTCTTTTAATATACCATATTTCTGCTATCAAATCAATATAAAATCACATAGTGTTGTCAAAAATTTTGAAACACACTTAATTTTTGTCTTGATTTTTTGTCTAGATGTGATTATATAATCACAAAACCCAATTAAATATATATTATGATTTGTGCTGTAATTAAGAGTGTCACTGAGTGCAATGGTACTTACACACTGAAGTTTTATGAAAATGAATTCCTCGTATCGTTAAGAGTTGAAAAGTCCGCTCTTAAAGGCCGACCAAAACCCAAAAGGGGAGATGTCATCGAAGCAACCGTTGAAGACAGAAAGCTTATTTTCTACTTTAACGGAGAACTTCTGCAAGGAAAGTAGCAATTTATACCCTGAGACCTAAAAGTTTCAGGGTTATTATTTTTTAAAAGGCTTGATATTTAGATAAATAATCCTTAAATTTATGTAGGTGTTTTTAACTGGAGCAAAACTATTATGCCGGATAATCTGCCAGAGCTTAGAGATATTCACTTGCCTGATGGTGTGTCTGCTTTTCCGCCTGCTTATGGTTGGTGGGTTATCTTAGCAACAATTATTGCTTTGGTAGCTTTGATTTATATGATTAGCATTATTCGACGCAAGTCAAAAAAGCTATATGCTTTGCACCTATTACAAAATATTTATTGCAATAATACTATTGCTTCAGCCGTTGAAATGTCCGGCTTGTTACGGAGAATATGCATATTTAAATATAAAGAAGCAATAACCTTAAGCGGTATCAATTGGATAAATTTTCTTAACTCAAAAACAAAAAAACCTCTTGCTGATAAAACTGCCGAACTTTTGCTTAATGCACCATATATCCCTCAAAACAGCAAAGGATTTGCCCAGTCTGATGTAATTGCTCTTCGACAATTTTGCAAAAATTGGATAGGAGAAAATTTATGAATCATTTTGCTTATCCTTGGGTTTTTGTGTTGTTATTGATGCCATTTATATGGCGCAGATTTATTCCGGCAATTAAAGGACTACATGGTGATGCACTGAGGATACCATTTATTGCAGATTTGGAAAAAATATCTATCAAATCAGGCGGAATATGGAAAATTAATGATCTTGCAGATGGTGCCGGTTTTTCACGAATGTTTTGGTTGTTGTATGTGGTTTGGACTTTTTTGGTTGTTGCTGCTGCTCGCCCGCAGTGGCTGGGTGAGCCGGTACGTCTCAAAAATGAGAGCAGAGATATTATGCTGGTGCTTGATATATCTACATCCATGCTAAATCAAGACTTTTTTATAAATCAACAACGTATAGATCGCCTGACTGCCGTAAAAAAAACCGCATCTGATTTTATCAAAAAAAGAGCCAATGACCGAATCGGGCTAGTATTGTTTGGCACTCGAGCATATTTACAATCCCCTCTAACTCATGACAAACAAGCCGTATATAATATTTTATGGTCTATGGAAGCCGGTATGGCAGGAGATTCTACAAGTATCGGCGATGCAATGGGAATTGCCCTAAAAAATTTGAAAAATCAAAACAAATCTCAAAAAGTAATTGTTATTCTTACCGACGGTGAAAACAATGACGGAAGCTTGTCTATGCCTCAAGCAATAAAGCTTGCCGCTGATGAAGGGATTAAAACATATACAATAGGCGTAGGATCGCAAAGGTCTTTTTGGGGAGCTTTTAGCACTCAGATTGCCGGTGTTGATGAAAAATCTCTGAATGACTTAGCACAAGCAACAAAAGGGCAGTACTTTAGAGCCGAAAGCTCTTATGATTTGCAGAAGATATACGATTTGATTGATCAGCTTGAAGCTGATATTAATGAAAACAGATTTGTGAGGGAAACAAAGGAATTGTTTTACATTCCTTTAATTGCAGCTATTTTTATGTGTTTAGCTCTAATAATTACATTGCGAAGGGCTGAATGATGACAGAATGGTATACGACATTTCATTTTTTGCGTCCGTGGTGGCTATTATTAGCTCTTGTTCCTTTATGGTGGCTATTTAAAAGTTTTAAAAGTGGAACAAATAAATCTTCTTGGGAAAAAATAGTTGATGCCAGATTATTGAAATATTTATTGGTTAAAGGATCTTCTAAACAACGACAGATAACATCTTGGCTTGCAGGCATAGGAATGTTGTTTGCAATTGTTGCCGTTGCGGGACCAAGTTGGGTAAAAGAAGAAATACCGGCTTTGGAGGCTGAAAACCCATTAATGATTGCATTAAACTTATCTTCGGATATGCAAGAAAAAGACGTTACTCCCAGTCGTTTGAACAGAGCAAAGTTTAAGATTAAGGATATTGTATCATCATTAAAAAATTCACAAATTGGTTTTATGGTTTACAGTGGAGAACCTTTTATAATATCTCCTTTTAGCGATGACGGACAAATAATCAGCAATCTGTTGTCTGCTATATCGTATAATATTATGCCGATAAATGGGGACAGAATCGACAGAGCCATTGATTTGGCTGTGAGCTCTTTTGCTGCCTCTGGATATATTAAGGGAGAAATTTTACTTATCACTTCTGATGCCGGACAAGGATTAGAACAAGCAATTACGAGTGCAAAAAAAGCTTTGGCGAATGGATATAAGACTAATGTTTTTGTAATTAACTCACAAAATGTAGAAAAGCTAAAAATGATTTCAGATGCCGGTGGAGGAAAATATATTCAGCTAAGCGGTGACGACAACGATGTTAGTGAAATTATCGGTTTGGTAGATAAACCAAGTTCTGATTTTAAGCAGAGCAAAAATTGGCAGTCGGTTTGGCTTGATTACGGATATTATTTGTTGTTTGTTCCTCTTCTTTGTTGTTTGTATTTCTTCCGCAAAGGAATTTTGGTTATCGGATTTTTGTTTTGGACAACATCTGCCAATGCAAGCTTCTTTTTGAATGACAATCAGGAAGGTTTAATGGCTTTTAATAATTCTGATTTTGCTACGGCATCACAAAAATTTAAGGATAGCGAATGGAAAGGTGCCAGCGATTATCGGCAAGGAAATTTTGAAACCGCATACAAAGAATTTGCAAAAAAATCTGATGTAAGGTCACTATACAACCAAGGAAATGCTTTGGCAAAGGGTGGAAAAATTGATGAGGCAATAGCAAAATACGAGGAAGTGCTGAAGGTTGATGACAAACACGAAGACGCGAAGTTTAATTTGGAATATTTAAAACAACAGAAAAAACAACAAGAACAACAGCAAAATCAGCAACAACAAGAACAAAAAGAGCAACAACAAAATCAGGATCAACAATCCGGTGCTTCCGGCAGCCCGCAAGATAATACAGACCAACAAAACCAGGAAAAACCGCAAGATGACAGTAAGTCGGGCAAGCAAAATCAAGAGCAAGAACAAAATTCTGACAGTAACAATGACACTAAGGAAGATGAAAATAAAAACAGCCAAAATCGCCCGCAACCGGTAGGTGAAGATAAATCAGACAACAAAAATGAGCAAGAAAAACCGCAGACCGGAGGGACAATCCAGCAAGGAAATGAAAAAGACAAAGAATATGATGAAGAAATACAAGCAAGAGCACAACAATATCGAGAAATTCCGGAAGACCCCGGCGGACTATTGCGTGCATTTATACGCAGAGAATATGAACGCAATAGATATAATAATTAAGAGGTGAAAATATGAGAAAAATATTTTTTGTATTTGTTTTTTTTGTGTTTGCATATAGTGCCACAGCTCAAACCTTTGAAGCTCGTGTAAATCGGAGTTCTGTTCCTGAAGGAGAAACTTTTTTGCTAACCTTAGAACTCAATGGTGCCAAAACAAATCAAACTCCGAATTTTTCACCTCTTGATATTGATTTTACAACATACTCTATTGCCCAATCTCATAGAACAAATATTGTTAATGGTAATGTCAGCCAATCACAGCAATGGAATTTAGTTTTGATGCCAAATAAAATCGGAAAAATCGTAATTCCGGCAATTGAATTGGATAAATATAAGACCACACCTATTGAAATTTATGTTGGTGAACAAAATGCAAAAGACATATCAGATCAATCTCAAATAAAACCTGTTCGCTTTAAGATAAACGGTTCTATAGATAATACAAAACCCTATGTACAACAGCAAATAAACTATACCCTGACACTATATGATGCCGGCGGACTGCAAGGAGATGCTCCGTTTTTTGTTAATAATGATGAAAATAACTGGATCATAAAAAGCTTAGGTGAGCCACAAATTCAAACCAAGTTAGATAATGGAAAAACATATCGCGAGATCACGTTTAAATATGCCTTATTTGCTCAGAAAAGCGGAGAAATTGAAATTCCTCCTGTAAGATTTAATGGTTTTTATCTGACAAAAGACCAACGAACAGATCCTTTTGCTAACCTGTTTGCCGATAGTGCTTTTTCCGGAGGTTTTGGGTTTAGTGATGTTTTTGCAACAAGAAATCCGGTGATATTAAATACTAAACCGATAAAAGTTAATGTGCAACCGGCTCCTGCAGAAAATGGAAGGGATTGGTGGTTGCCGGCAGAAAATGTAAAGCTTTATGCAGAATTTGTTTCACAACCGCCAAGATTTAAGGTAGGAGATGCAGTCAGCAGAAATATATATTTGCAGGCTACCGGTGTTATCGATTCACAACTACCGGACATTACATTCTCTGCAACCCCAAATTTGAAACAATATCCGGAAAAGCCGCAATTTGAAGCAAAGCTGCAAAACGGTAAAATTATTGCAACTAAAAAAATCACCAATGTTTATATCCCGACCAAAGCAGGAGAACTGATATTACCGGAAATTTCGGTTGACTGGTTTAATACAAAAACAAAAACCATGGAAACAGCTACTCTGCCGGAAATGAAGGTGTTGGTTGCCGAAAATCCTAATATGCAAAAAAACAATAATCAACCTTCTGCAATAGCAAAACAGGAGAATAATTTTATTGAATCACAAAATAACCAACCCCCTAAACCCGTAATTCCTGAAACGTCGGTTTGGAAAATGAATATATTGGCTTTCGGCTTGGGAATAATTATTTGTTTGATAATTATCAAACTTGTTTCATTGGCTCGCTCAATTAAATCAGGATATTCCAAACAAGTAATCAGTGCTGCAAAAAACAGAGACTTTAGAACTTTACGTGATGCAATATTGGCTTGGGCTCAAAATAAATGGCCAGATAAAAAGATTATAAGTCTACAAGACGTTGATGAAATAGTTGAAAATAAAGAATTCCGGTGCGAGCTTGACAAGCTGTCTGAAGTTTTATATTCACAAAATGAAAAAGAATGGAATGAATTTTTGTTTATTAAAACATTTAAAAAAATTAATAAAAAGCACAGAAAAATAGGAAAATATAATGAACCACTCCCAAAATTATATAAGTAGGAAAATTTATCTTCATAAAGATTGTTATGATTGTTATAATGTTCCGGTTTATAGTCTTATGGCCGAAGAAGTATCAAGTGTTTCTGATGAAGAATTTTTGCCGGAAATTTATATAGATGAATTAGATGCGACGGACAAACCGAAAATAGCAGTAATCTTAGCGCAAGATAAGCATGTGTTGCGACAAGAGAAGGATTTTACAATGCATCCGGCTTATGTTGAAGCAATTGTAAATGCCGGCGGATATCCTGTTTTTTTCAGTTATGATAAAGTAGACGAAGTTTTAGATATGTACCAACCTCATGCAATTATGCTAATCGGTGGCTTTTTTGATTTGCCACCAAATTGGTATGTACATAAAAAAGAACACGATATCAATAAACGCTGTAAGGCATATATAGATGCTCTTAATTATGCTAAAAATAAAAAAACACCTCTGCTGGGAATTTGTGCCGGAATGCAAATGCTTGGTGGATTTTGTGGTGCAAAACTTAATAACGGTTATAAAAACCATTTGATCGGGGGTGATGTTGAAGCTCATAGTATCAACATTGTTCCCAACACAAAATTGGCACAAATTGCAAAAAGCGATAAGTTGAGTGTAAATTCTCATCATAGTGAAGCTATATGCAAGGAACAACTCGGAGAATGTGTTGTTTCTGCACTGGCTGCTGACGGATTGGTAGAAGCAATTGAACTAAAAGATCCTTGGAATGAATTTGTTGTAGGTGTACAATGGCATCCGGAGAGAAACTTTCCTAATAGTTCGGAATTTAGAAACAGCCTGTTTAAAAGTTTTGTTGATGCGGCCAAAAACTATCGAGAATTATAACTCCTGCTTATCTTATAGTGAGGTTATTGGAGTATGGAGGCCACTAAACAACTCACAACCATTTTTAGGCGAAAAAGGAAAAACAAGTCAAGAAACTAAATTAAAAATTGAAGTTCGTATTTTATATGAAAAATTAAATGAAACAATTTATTAAATGAAGAATAAATAATATGCAGTCATATTTAATAATAGGAAATATATTCTCTTTATTATCGGCATTTTGTATTGCAATATCCGTAATTAAGAAAAATAAGAATGATTTGATATGGTGGCAAATTTTAGATATAATATTTTGTATTTTATCTAATATTTCTTTGTTTGCTTATGCTGCTTTGACAACAAACTCTATTGCACTAATTCGAAATGTTTGGGCCTATAAAAATAAACTAACCAAAAATAAGACTTTAATTTTATTTGTTTTATGTATTGTTGCAGGACTATGGGCAAATAATCGCGGAATTATCGGTTTATTCCCCATTATTGCTTCAACAACTTATACAATATTTATGTATACAACAAAAAATGAACAACAAATGCGTTGGGCATTGGTTTCTAACTTAATGTTATGGTTTGTTCATGATGTTTATGTTCAAGCATATCCTTCTGCTTTGACAGATATGGCTTTAGGCATTTGGACTTTAGTTCAAATATACAAAAACAAGGCATCATAAACGATGCCTTGTTACGTATAACCAATACCCTTAAATTTTATTTTGTTTCAGACTTTTTGTTAGCATGATACATTGCTACAAAATCTATCGGATTTAGCATCAATGGTGGCAATCCGGCATCCATCAAAACACCGCTAATTGCCTGACGAGCATATGGGAACAACATATGAGGGACCTCTATTTTGAGAACGGCATCTACATGTTCCTCAGGAATATTAAGGCTAACAACGCCACAATAATCCAGCTCAACAATAAAGAATTTTTCCTCTTTAACATCGCCATCAATACGGAAGGATAAGGATACATTATATATATTCTCATCAACAACTTCAGAACGGATTTGAGCATCTATTTTAATTTGAGGCTGAATATCAATCTTGGTAAAAATTTGAGGAGCATGAGGTATCTCTAAGGACAAATCTTTTATATATTGATTCAATATTGTAATTGGAGCCACTTGTTTTTCGTTTTGGTTTTCCATCTAAAATCTCCTGAAGTTAATCTTTATTGTTTCTGTTTTACACTCAAATTTGCAAACGGTCAATAATAACAGTTGATTAACTCAATAAATACGTTATATTTAAAAATATAATAAATAAGGAAAAGATATTATGGCTGCATATTTAGATATTTTAGTTTTGTTAGTTGTCGTTGTGTTGATTTTTTATAGGTTACGAAACATTTTGGGAACCCAACCGATTGAAGAAAAAAGAATTAAGCTTTCAAAAGAAAATGCTGAGAAGCTTTACAATATATTGAAAAATGAGGCAGACAAAATGCAAACAGCTGTGGCGAGCGAATCTCCCGAAGAGCTTTTGCCTATGGATGATAATGAACTTAGCGAGACAGACAAAATTCTGCGCCAAATTCCCAATTTTAATAAAAATAAGTTTTTAAGGAGCGCGGAGCAGGCTTTTCGAATTATCACTACTGCATTTAACAATTCTGATACAGAAACGTTAGAAATGTTGCTCAACAACAAACTGTTCAAAAAGTTTTCTGAAATTATTGAAAATAGAAAAGCTGAAAAAATATCCGCTGAAACAGACTTTATCGGTTTTGATAGTGTAGAAATTGTTAAGGCAACAATTAAGGCCGATAAAGTGGCGCAAATTTCAGTGGAGTTTGTATCCCAACAAGTGAATATATTGCGAGATGCTGAAGGTAATGTTATCAAAGGTGATGAAAATTATATTCAGACAATTACCGATGTTTGGACTTTTGAAAAAGCAATATCTTCTGTTTCTCCCAATTGGATTTTGGTATCGACTAAAAAATAATGCATAAGAACTTTATAAAAATTCTACTTCTTGCCATAACCTTGGTTTCTTGCGGAAAAAAAGAAACTAAACAAGTTTCTGACCTTGAACTTAAAAAAGTAAGTTTTGAGCAAATTGAAGGTTGGAATACAGATAATCATGAGGAGGCATTTGATGCATTTTTGCAAAGTTGCGAACGTTTAAAAAACAGAAACGGCACCTTTATTGCAAATTCGGAAATAAAAATACCAACCACGGATTTTTTAAGTGTATGCAAAAAAGCACATGACATAGAAGCTACACAATTTAAAAATTTTGTTGAAGCCAATTTTGAACCAAACTTGGTGGTGTATAAAAATAATCACATTGGAAAATTTACATCTTATTACGAGCCTAAAATAAAAGTCTCTTACAAAAAAAATGAAACATTTAAATTTCCTATTCATGCCAAACCTTTGGATTTGATAGAATTTAATCCTCATGACTTTGATAATAACCTACCGTCAAAACGTTTGGTAGGACGGATTGAAGATCAAAAACTAATACCTTATTACACAAGAGATGAAATCTATAAAGGTAAAGGACAAATACCTGTCTTGCTGTGGGCTGATAGTTTTGTTGATGTTTATATTATGCATATTCAGGGACCGGCCTTGGCTGAATTACCTGACGGATCTCAAATCAGAATATCTTATGCTGATACTAACGGCTTAAAGTTTAGCGGTATCGGTAGTATCTTACTCGATAATAATGAGTTAAAAAAAGGTAAAGCCACAATGATTGATATCAAAAATTGGCTACTCAATAATACAGAAAAAGCCTTATCTTATATGAATCAAAACAAAAGATATGTATTTCATCAATTGATTGGAGCTACCGGACCTTTAGGTGCTATGGGTATTCCTTTGACAGCAGGCAGATCATTAGCTATTGATCCGAGATTTATACCTCTTGGTGCTTTAATGTGGCTTGATACTACAGCGCCTGATGGCAAAAAAATACAAAAGCTGATTAGTGCCCAAGATGTTGGGGGCGCAATTAAAGGTGCTATCAGAGGAGATTATTTTTGGGGCAGCGGCGGAGATGAAATTTTGGCTCTTGCCGGAAAAATGAACTCAGAAGGAAGTTATTATATTTTTATACCAAAATCAGGAGAATAGCTTATGGGAAAGAAGATATGCAATCGTGCTGATGAAATGGCATTCAAAGCTCTAAAAAAAGCCCTTGAAGAAGATAAATTGCATCTTTGTTTGGTTGAGAGCAAAGTTAACCGTCCGACATCTCCGGTATACAATCCCTGGGAAGCTTTATTGCCGATGTTAATTCCCGTGATCTTGGGTTTGATCCTAATTATTGCAGTCGGACCTATTTTCGGTTTAGTATTTATGATTGCCGCAATATTTGTTTCTTCTAACATAGTAAAGAAAAAATTAGAAAACAGACTTCTTGATCGAACAAAAAAATTCTTTGTTTCTTCATATGCAAATTGTTGCGCATTGTGGGATTTTGGCGGACTGGTTTTGGTAAAATCAGATGATACTAAAAAAGGATGCATTGCACCTGATGCTGACTGGAAAGATTTTGTAATCCAAAATTATGCCGATTTGATGATCGAAAAGAAAATTGAAGAAAATATAAACATTGAAACAGAAAAGACCCCCGAAAATGAAACGCCTAGACAAAGACGTCGCACCCGCAGACAATGATCCCGACTGGTTGGAGATTATTAAAAGCGTAAAAAAAATACCGCAAAGCGAAGAAAAACCAACTGCTCCTTTGATTATTAACGAACCCGAAGATAATATTCACTATTCAGAGGTATATAATGGTGATACCTTACGTCGTTTAGAAGTTGGTTGTGTTGATAATATTGACCGACGTACTGCAGAAAAATTTAAGAAGGGAAATTTTAAGATTGAGGCTCGCCTTGATTTGCACGGGAAAACCGAAAAGCAAGCATTTGAAGCCGTTGAAGATTTTGTAAAAAAGTCATATTTGAAAAAACTACGTTGCATATTAATCATTACCGGCAAAGGATTTAACAAAGAAGATGATCTCTGGTATGAGAAAAAAGGAATATTAAAAGAGGCCGTACCGTCTTGGCTAAACAGAACGGAACTACGCCCTTTGATTTTGAGCTTTAGTTATGCCAATCAAGAAGATGGTGGTAGTGGAGCCCTTTATGTATTGTTAAGAAGAAAAAGGGCATAACTATTTCTTAAATTGTGCATTATAAAGAGCTTTATATGCGCCGTTTTCGAGCTTAAGTAATTTATTATGCGATCCTTGCTCAACTATTTGCCCATCATTTATAACAACAATTTCATCTGCATTTTGAATAGTTGAAAGACGGTGAGCAATCACAAACACTGTACGATCTTGCATCAAATTATCTATGGCTTTTTGCACAACCGCCTCAGATTTATTATCAAGAGCCGATGTAGCTTCATCAAGAACAACTATCGGAGCATTTTTAATAAAGGCACGAGCAATAGCCAAGCGTTGTCTCTGTCCGCCGGAAAGAAGGCCGCCCCTTTCACCGATATCGGTATCCAAACCTTTTTCTTGTTCATCAACAAAGTCTTTCAGATATGCCATTTCTAAAGCTTTATTAATTTCTTCTTCTGTTGCATCGGGTTTACCCATAAGAATATTATCGCGAATTGTCCCGGAAAAAAGGAAGTTGTCCTGGAACACAACAGCAATTTTATCGCGTAAACTTTCGAGGGTAAGGTTACGAATATCTTGTCCATCGATTGTGATTTTGCCACCGACAACATCATAAAATCTCGGCAACAAACTCACAATTGTTGATTTTCCGCCACCGGAATTTCCTACTAAAGCAACTGTTGTGCCGGATTTTATTTGTAGGTTTATATTCTTCAGAATCGGTGTATCCGGATTGTAGGCAAAATCGACATTTTCAAAACGAATCTCTTTTTGAATACCACCTAATGTAATAGCATTCTTGGAATTACATATTTGAGGCTTTATATCCAAAATATCTGCGATTCTTTCGATAGCTAAAAATGAAACTTGCACAGCACTAAAGTTTTTGCCTATGTTTTTGATTGGAGTATAAAGCAAAATCAAAGCCGTGATAAATGAAACAAAGTTACCTGATGTTATAGTGCCATTAACAATAAGATAGCTGCCAAAACCAATAACAGCACCTATTCCGACAGATGCCACAATATGTAACATCGGCGTCATCCATGCTGTACGCTGAACCATCTTAATTGAAAGCTTAAATAATTTACCTATTACTTTGGAATAAGCTTTATATGTTTGGTTCTGTAAATTATACGCGGCAATAGTTTTGCTTCCGTGATAGGTCTCATTGTAGTTGGTTAGAATAGTAGAATTTTCTTGAACTGTTTTATAGATAACACCTTTGAGCATGCGACGTAAGCGAGCCAACGGCATCAATGCGAAGACCAACACCAAAATAGCAATTATGGAAAGTTGCCAAGAATTGTATATTAGTACGCAAATAAGTGATAATGATGAAAAAATTCGTGAAACAAACAAACGAATATTATCAATCAAACCATTACAAGCAACATCAACATCAGCTGAAAATCGTTGAATAATATGACCTGAATCATTTTTATCATAATATGCCGGCTCTAAGAGAAGAAGTTTTTTAAACAAGGCTCTTTTAACATCGGTGGTTATTTTACCGCCAACCCAAGCATTAAGGTAGGTTGCACTATAATTAAATGCACCTTGCACTACTGTAAATGCAACGATAAGCAACGGAATATAAGCCGGAGATTGGTCTGTTTTATCAACCAGCACTACATCCATATAAGGCTTGAGAGCCAATGCCACAACAGCATCTAATGCACCTATCGGTATGCACAGTGCAATCGCAAGAATAGCCCTAAACATATATGGTTTTATAAATGGAAACATAATTTTGTAATGTTGCCAAAATGGTAGTTTAGGAGACTCTTGTATTTTTTTATCCTTTTTAGCCATAATAAGTCCTATATCAAATTTAGAAATTTCAATATTATATAAACAGCAGCAAACTCCATGATTATCATGAGTTTGTACATTGATTGGTAGCTTTTTTTAGAGGTTTTATGATGAAAAATCTTTTGTCCTAACAAAGCTCCTATCCACCCGCCCAAAAACTCCAACATGTGTAAATCGTTTTCTCTGACACGCCATTGATGTTTTTGAGCGGCCCTTTTATCAAACCAGTATGCAATAAAAGTGCTGATATTGATACAAATTATATGAAATACCAAAAACAATAACATTGTCTTATAGGTAAATATACTGGTACGAAAATGATGAGTTTCTATGTAGTAGGCAGAACCTATAACCATTGCAGAGCTCAATATATAAAATGCATTACGTCGCAGAGGGTATATAATGGCTGCCAAGCCTAACAATATTGCTGTAAATGTAATTACCATCTAAAAAAATTCTTTCATTATTTATAAAACGGTTTGAAGTTTATTATAATTTTTTTTAAATTGCAAATGGTGAATAAGTAAAAAATTATAATTTGAATTTATAAAATTGGCTCTATAATTGTTATTATTTTTTTTGACGAGGAAACGATATGAGAAATAAATTTTTAGCGGCCAGCGCTATGTTGATATTAAGTGCATGTGCTCACGGAGAAGATTCAACATTGCAAGATATTCTTTTTGAAGATCCATATGATCAAGAATTTATCAAAATAGGGACTCATGAAGAACAGCCGGTTAAAAAAGCTGAACATATTGAATATGTTGCAGAAGATCGAAAAGAAACCATTATTTATGAACCGGCAACATATCAACTTCCGACTAGAGAAGAGCGATATGCGAACTATACTCCAACAGCTGAAATTTATGCCATTCCGGCCACAAGAGCAACAAACAAAATGCTTGATGAAACCAGAGAATTTTATGAACAAAACGGTGATGTGTTTTTGTTTATTGCATCTTTGAAAAAAGCCGACCGAAAACTTCCTGACGGAGTATATAAAGCAGAACAGGTAACAAAAAAAATCATTGAAGGGTCTGACACCTTTAAAGTTGTCGGGGATAAAGAAGAAGCAGATTATATCTTGGAAACAATTATTGAGAATAACGGAACTCCTGAGGAGCCTATCTTAACTTATCGCATGATTTTAAGCGATATGGAAAACAACAAAATCAATGAATGGTCTGAAACTGTACGTCGTTTGCAAAATGATGATCGTAGTTGGTGGTAATGCGTAAACTATTATTGATAACATATACCTTATTAACGTTATCTTTTGTTGCTAAGGCTGAAGAATTTGACGTTAGTAATCACAATATTCAAACTATTTATGCCACTTTGTGCGAGAATATTCGCCCCGAAGAATCTAAATCTGCGACCAGAGCAAGAGCATCTGATATGGCCTGTTATAAGGCCTTGGAAAATATTTCCGCATTAAGCAATATAAAAGAAAAATATGATGATCATGATTTTAAGGTTTTGATATATTCACTCATAGATAATTATTTGGAAGACTTGACAGTTAGAACAATTTCGCAGGATCAATCACAAATATGTATAGAACTTACGGGATATTTAAATAAAGACAACATTGAAACGGCAATTCAGGAAATTGCCAGAGATCATGAAGAGAAATATCCTGAAGAATTAATGATTGAAAAAGAGGCCTTAACACAACCATCTCCCAATAATATGCCTCCCAAACCTGATATTAAAATCAGCAGTAAAATTGCTATGGAACATATTTTTGATGAAACTCCCAACGAAGTGAAAAAAAAGCAAATAAATACCGCAACAGATATTCCTAATATTTTTATCGAGCGTACAAATTTTTTCAATAATACCTCGACAAATGCTTTTTATGGTGATATGGCCCAAATCATAAGCACAGAAACAACGGCAAACATCACAAGTAGTCTGTCTGATGCGACATATATTATTAGAAGTCGAATTTTGCGAGCTAAAGTAGAGCCGTTAAATAAAAAGACAAACAGAATGCAGATGGTGGTGGCTGTTGAACTGGAAAATGTAAAACAAAAAACAACTATCAAAGAACACCAAAATAGGTTTATTTTGTTTGAAACTGATGAAAATGAACAAAGTGTAGCAACAAATTTATTAAAGAAGCTTTTGCGCAAAGCAATGCAACTGGTTGTATCTAAACTTCAGGAAGAAATCTCTGTATCAAATAGCATGATTACACCTCAAGCATCAAAACATAAGCCGTCGGCAAACTAAAATTATTCAGAACTTATCCAACTACCGTATTGTTGAATATTTCTAATGCTTACACTATAATTATATAATCTATCTTTACCGCAAGATATCCAATATGCATCTATTTTTTTATTAATGTCTCTTTCTTTTTGAGCACATGCTTCTCCATCAAGAGTTGTATATACTACAACTTCAAGTTCTGACAGTCCTCTATCATTATATAACTCGTATTCATAAGCACACATTTTGTCAGCTATATTTTCTAATACCAATTTTTGCAAGTCTTTAAATTGAGAGCTACATTCTGTCTCCTTAAATATTGAGATAAAATCAAACAACATTTTATCTCTATCATCGTCAATCTCAAACATAGATAGTTTTTCAATGAGAATTGTGCTTCCGGTCATAACAGCGAACTTAGACAATACAGGGTAAAAATCATCTATATATTTTTTCAGGTTTTCAAATTTGGGTTTTATCATTATTGCTACTTTATCCAACAACCCTAAGCCTAATAGAATTTCAATATATATACTTTCAAATTCCGGTGTTAATTCCCCGCCAATTTCCCATATTGTATTAGCAGTTGATTTAGCTGTTTCTTTTTTTCCTTGCATAAACTGAGCAAACATTAGAGTTATAAGCCCGTAAATATTGCCATTGTATTTTCCTAAGTAATTATATGTTTCTTTCTCTAGCTGAATAATACGGGAAGAGTTGTTAAACTTAGTTTCAAATAATTCATTTAGCAAATCACTAAAAATATCTACAGCATCATTTTCCATTGTTGCCTCCTTATTTTTGCAGCATGAATGTAGCAGGACCGTCATTTACCAATGATACTTGCATATCTGCCTGAAATATACCTTTTTTAACCTGTTTCCAATTACTACTTATGTAATCACAAAAATATTCATATAACTCTTTTGCCTCTTGCGGACATGCAGCATTACTGAATCCGGGACGATTTCCTTGAGAAGTATTGGCTGCCAGAGTAAACTGAGATATGATTAACATTTCACCATTTATATCTTTAATTGACAAATTCATTTTTCCGGAATTGTCTTCAAAAATGCGAAGTGCAACCACTTTCTTTGCTAAATATTCGGCCTCTAGTTTTGAATCGCCATGCTCTACGCCCACAAAAAGCAAAATCCCTTTGCCTATTGATGATATCTCTTTTTGAGCGACCTTTACATCTGCTTGTATAACTCTTTGAACTAATATTTTCATATTCACCTCTATATTCTACACTATCAGAAAAAAATATATGAAAAGTAAATAGCAGCAATAATTCCGGCTAAATCGGCCAATAAAGCACAGGGTAATGCAGCTCCAACCTTATTTATTCTTACTACGCCAAAATATACAGCCAAAACATAAAATGTTGTTTCTGTTGATCCTTGAATAACCGATGAAACAAACCCCTGAAAACTATCAGCCCCATATGTGCGAAGTGTTTCTATCATCATCGCTCTTGCTCCGCTGCCGGACAAAGGTTTGAGAATCGCTGTCGGCATGGCTGCAACAAAATCCGTATCCATTCCTAAATAAGAGAACAGATTATTAAACCCCAAGGTAATTATATCTAAAACGCCGCTCGATTGCAAAGCTGATATAGCAACAAGCATTGCAACTAAATATGGTATAATCTTTATAGCAACAAAAAAGCCTTCTTTTGCACCTTCTATAAATTGCTCATAAACGTTTATTCTGGCAAACAAACCACAAACGATAAAGCCAATAATAAACATAAACAGTGTAAAATTTCCAACCGTGGCGGCTCTGATTGTTCGCAGTTCCGGCGGCAACGAAATAAAATACCAAGCAACCAATCCGACAAATGCAAATATTGCAACCAGATATGCTAATACTACTCTATTAAAAATGTTTAATTTTTGAACCAAAGCTATACTCAGAAAACCAACCATAGTTGAAACAAATGTTGCTAATAATATTGGGATAAATACAGCAGCAGGATTACTCGCTCCAAGTTCTGAGCGATACATTAGAATTGTGATTGGAATTAGTGTTACTGAAGATGCATTAATAACCATAAACAACTGTTGAGCCTTGGAGGCTGTATCAGATGAAGGGTTGATTTCTTGCAATTGCTCCATTGCTTTTAAGCCCATTGGTGTTGCTGCATTATCAAGCCCGAGAATATTTGCTGCAATATTCATAACTATTGAGCCTAAAGCCGGACTGTCTGAAGGAACTTCCGGCATAATTTTTTTGAATAATGGCATAAGCAAGCGAGATAAGACACCAGTCAAACCTGAAACTTCAGCGATTTTTAATAGTCCCAACCATAAACATAAAATCCCTGTTAAATTTATGCATATATTAAAAGCAGATTTGGCACTATCAAAAATTGAAACTACCATTTTGCCCCATATTGCAACATCACCTAAATAATAACTGTTAAAACAAGCAAACATAAATGATACAATAAAAAATCCGGCCCATATAATATTTAACATTATTATCTCTCCATGTTTAGCAATCGGTTTAACTTAACACTAAGCAAACCTAATAAAACAACAAACAGATTAAGGGTTAATAATACAAATTTTAAATCATCGGGTGAAAGATATAAGGAAACGACAATCGTTAGGCCAAATCCTAAGCTTCTTCCGCTATTTAAAAATATTTCTCGCAATGCAATGTATTCGCTTCTATATAATGAGACGACACTTTTGTTTTTAGATACACGATATATATTTATGGCACTTATAATCGGGAATAGCAGCGTAACACTTGCATATATAAAATTATATATTATAAACGAAAACTTATCGCCGCTTATAACAAAATATGATGAGCCAATTATGGTGAGAAAACAACATATGACAAGCAAAACAGTTAAATTGCTATAACGACAATAGCGTCCAAATACAGCATTTGACACAACACTGCAAATAGCAAATATTGATGTAAAAATTCCCAGATTCATATTGGTCTTAAACATATATACTACATATAGTACAATCAGAAGATCTAAGGTTTCAAAAATAAAACCACGTACGAAGTCTACCGATAAAGACAGCTTTATGAGTGGGCGTTTACGAGCCAGAGCAATAAGATATTTGATCTTAAAAGCTTTACATGAGCTTTTGATATGTCTTAAAAATAAAGATAAGATCCAACTTATTACAGACAAAATCAATACGACAAACGTCGTTCTAATAAAGCTTTCTACTGAAATGAGCCAGCCAAACAACAACGGAATAAGAATTTTTGTAATTCCTGACCACGCATAAGTATATCCGTTAAACTTGATCATTTTTTTGTTGCTGACTTCTTGCGAGGTCATAACATTAAGCGGATAATAAAAAAAGGCTTTTTCTAATGCAATAATTACGCCCAACAGCCAAATATAACGAATTATATTTTCTTGAAGATATAAAATTAATAGCAACGCAGCAAAATTGACAATAAAACTTAAGCGGAATAGTCGTAGTTTGTTGCCACATTTTACTATCGGCCCTAAAGCAACAAATAAAATGGCAGATATTGCATATGAATATATGTAAAACCAACATGCGGGTACAATATCATTACCGGTTATGTCAAAGAACCATGCAACCATAAAGGTATTAATAAAAATCCCAATTGCAGTATGTAGAGTATTTATTGCCAGCAATAATAACGGGTTATATTCTTGTTTTGACATTTTAGAGTTCTCTATATTTATATTATTCTTCGTTTTTATTTTTATGCATAAATAAATTGGCGGCTCTATCTAGCAAGCTATCACTTTTGGCAATTTCAGGATAAATATGAGTCGGATTTAGCGGCATAGGATCTGTTTTAGTAATATTAATATAATTTACATCGGGCTTAAATGAAATATGTTTAAACGCAAACAATACAAAAAATCCGTTGGAAACAGAAAAAGATATTAAAAAGCTTATTGCCCCAAATATCTGCATAAGGTATGAAACAACTATCGGTCCGATTATCATACCAAAGCTTTGAAGCATAATCAACAAACCACTGGCCTCAACCCTCTCTTCGTCATCAATCTTGTCATTTACATGAGAAACACATATCGGATATAAAATAAAAGATCCTGCCCCTAAAAGAAGTGCTGCTCCGGCCAACTCAATTATACTTCCGTCAATAAACATATGAATCCATGGAGCAATGAAAAATAGGCAACTTCCACACCACATCATGATAAAACGCCGATCCATAATGTCTGATAATCTACCAATGGGAATCTGAGCAGACATTCCACCAAAAATGCAAAAAAACATAAATAATGATATATGATATAGTGAAAGTCCTGCTGCTTCAGCATAAATAGCACCTAAAGTATAAATATTGCCAACCAATACACCGCTAATTATACATCCGATCACACCAACCGGAGCTATTTTATAAAGTTGCTTAATTGACATTTGTTTGTGCTTACTGATATCAGGAGAAGGTAGCGCTGTAAGTGAAACCGGAATTAAAGCTACAGAAAATAATACAGAAATCAAAATTAAAGTTACAACATTTTGATTATCTGGAACATTGAGCATAAGTTGCCCAAAAGCTGCTCCGATATATGTGGTTACCATATATAAAGACATAACCATTCCGCGATTTTGGTTGTTTGACCTTGTATTGAGCCAACTCTCTAAACAGATAAATGCTGAAGCCATGCAATATCCTTCAATAAGTCTTAATATTCCCCAATATAAAGGATTAAACCATATGATGTGAAGCAAGATAAGCGCTGAAAGCAATGATATGTAGCTGGAAAAAGCTCTAATATGCCCTACTCGGTTAATAATCTTATGCGCACTCAAAGTTGCGAATATATATCCAAGATAATAAACTGAAAGCACAATTCCTACATAGGAAGTTGGAACTTTAGCGCTATTTAAGCGAATAGCCAAATATGATGATAGCAAGCTGTATGCTGCACTGGTAAGCATTGTACCTGCAAAAAACGCAGTAAGAGGAGACATTAGTGCTTTTAATGATTTTAATTTTTCCAGCATTTTGCCTCCTCTATTATATTATTTTTTAAGCATCGCCTCCGGTGCTTCAATACCCATAAGATACAGATTAAGTCTTAAAATATCTCTAACCAATTTGGCTAATCTGATACGTGAAGCAGCTTTTTCGACATTGGTTTCATTCATAATCGGAGATGCATTATAAAAACTCGAAAATACTTGTGCCAAACTATATGTATATTCTGCAATTACACTAGGTTCTTTTTCTGCTTCGGCACGATTAATTACAGCTCCAAGTTGATCAATTTTTAATGCTAAATCTCTTTCTTCTTTGTTAGTGATACGAATATTACCACCATTCATTTTTGACTTACGCAAAATGGAGTTAATACGAGCAATGGCATATTGAATATAAGGACCGGTTTTACCTTCAAATTTGGCAAAATCTTCCAATTCAAATATATAACCGGATGCCGTGTTGTTTTTAAGGTCTTGAAATTTAATAGCACCAATGGCAATTTGTTTTGCCATTTTTTCAATATCTTCTGCTGTGTATCCGTCGGCTGTTTCAGGTAAAGACTCTTTTACCTTATCTAAAGACATGGTAATCAAATCTTCTAAATTCATAACACCGCCGTCTCTAGTTTTAAATGGTTTACCGTCTGCTCCGTTTACGGTTCCAAAACCAATGTGTTTAAACTTCACATTTGGAGCTAATCCTAATTTTTCGACAACTTCAAACACTTGCTCAAAGTGCAATGACTGACGCTTGTCTACAACATACAAAATTTCTTGTGCTTTAAGATCTTCATAACGCATTTTGATTGTAGCAATATCTGTTACCTGATAACCAAACCCTCCGTCACTTTTTACCAAAATTACCGGAGGTTTAGAATCATCAGCCAAGCGGATAATTGTAGCACCGGCATCAACCTCAGATGCTCCTTGTTCTTTAGCAAGTTTGACAACTTCTTCACTGGCTTTGTGTGCATCACTCTCGCCCAACCACAAGTCAAAATGGGCATCTAAAACTTCGTAATTTTTCTTAATAGCTTCCAGAGAAACTTTGCGTAAATGTTGCCAAGCATTATAGTATTCCTCGTGTCCGCTCTGAAGTTCGGCGGTTATACGTCTTGCTTCTTCTTTAGCTTTTTCATCTTCTTTACAACGAGCATTGGCTTGCTTATAGAAATTGGAAATTTCATCTATATTATAACTTGTGGTCTTAGCAAGATTACCGTCCTGCAAAATAATTTCGCCCAAAATCATTCCCATTTGGGTTCCCCAATCGCCAAAATGGACATCGGAAATGACATCGTGTCCGGCAAAAACCTCTATACGACGAATCGATTCACCTATAACAGCAGAACGAAGATGTCCGACATGAAGAGCCTTAGCAACATTTGGCCCTCCAAAATCCATAACAATACGACGCGGATGCGATGTTTTTTCAACACCAAACCTTTCATCATCAGCTGCCACATCCATACTGTTGGCTATAAAATCATCGGATAAAGTCAGGTTCAAAAAACCGGGGCCATCTACTGATATTTTGCTAAAATCATTATCTTTTTCCAGTTCTGATGCAATATTAGCAGCTATTTCTCGGGGATTTTTACGTTCAGCCTTAGCCAAAGCTAAAGCACCGTTGCATTGGAAATCGCTTAAATCAGGGCGATCTGAAACTTTTACAAAAGCAAATTTGCTGTCTAACCCCAAATTATTAAACACTGTTTGAAGTTTTTTATTTAAAATATTTTCTAAAGACATAGTATTTCCTCAAATTATTTTTCACATTTAAAATATAAATGATTGGGAACTAAAACCCGACAGGTAAAAATCGTTTGCTTAACAGAAACTGCATGAGTACCGGTACCTTCTTTGATACAAACCTCATCTGCCAATTTTTTTACATCTTCATATGGCGTATAAATACTGTTGTAACAAACGGCCGGATTTTTTGGAGTTGACTTGCCCACATACAGACTTGCCGGTGTTTTAGCTCCTGCTTCTCGTCGTCGATCTACAAACGGGCGAAATTGCGAACAAGAGCAAAGAAACACTATAAGCACAATGGCATTTATTATTTTTAATCTAGACAATTAAAAAAACTCCGTTACATTAATTATAATTTTATAACACTATAAACAAAGAAGCGTAAAATGCAAGAAAACAAATATATCGGCGATGAAAAAATGAACAAGCTGTTGGAGCATTATAGTTGCCCAACACCATTGGAAATTGTAAAAATGAGATTTATCGGAGCAATATGCAGCCCTAATTTAGAATTGCGTCCGACAGATGTTATATCTTCATTTTGGCCGGCCGGACAATCTCCACGCCTACAAACCAAAGAAGAAGCTGATTTATTTTTTAAGTTTTTTATGGGGCTTTGGGACGAGGTTTTTGCAAAAATAAAAAACAACAAAATTAAACTCGAAAAACTTCCTTTCAAAAACTTGGAATATTATTGCCAACGCCGTTTTGCAGAAGTTGAACAGGGTTTTGTTGAAGGTTTTTGGGGAGGTCAAACTGATATTAAATTACCGGCATATTTGGCCGAGATAATAGACTCACTTTCTGATCTTGCCGGTGTATATGCCAGTCTGGAGCAAAAAATTACTAAAGGTTCCGATAAAGATGAAGTTATAAATGCTATAAATTCTGCAGATGGAATGGTAGAAAAAGCCATTGCATTTCTAATAGAAAATTCAGTTTTACCGCGAATTGAAAGTTTGCAAAGAACAGTAAACTAAAAGCAATATTTATTCTTCACTTTGCGGATTTACATCTATGGAATATCCTGTTGCCCTTACCGTGCGGATATAGTCAGGACCATAGTCGTTTAGGGCTCGACGCAGTCGCCTTATATGCACGTCTACAGTACGAGATTCTACATAAATGTTATCTCCCCACACATTTTTGAGCAAATATTCTCGAGAAAATACTTTTCCCGGAGTCTCAATCAACATTTTTAGCAACCTAAACTCAGTTGGTCCCAGATGAATATAGTTATCTCCACGGAAAACTTTTTTCTCTACCATATCCATACGTATGTCCTCAAATACCAGTTCTTTTTCAGAACTTGGTTCCGGAGCGTGGCGAAGTTGGGTTTTTACCCGAGCCATAAGTTCTGGAACAGAAAAAGGTTTAGTCACATAATCATCAGCACCTGCCGTCAATCCCTTTACTTTATCTTCTTCTTCACCCTTAGCTGTAAGCATAATAATAGGTATAGTTTTAATGTCTGGTTTAGAGCGAATCAGTTTGCAAATTTCAACACCTGATATCTCAGGCAACATCCAATCCAACAATATTACCGAAGGATGATTCCTTTCAACTTCAGCTAATGCCTTGCTTCCTCTTGATTCTACAATGACATTATAGCCTTCTTTTTCAAGATTATAACGCAGCATAAGTGCTATTGCCTCTTCATCTTCAATTATCATTACTGTATGTTGCATTATCTTTCTCCTATTGCTTGCTGTATA
Organism: Alphaproteobacteria bacterium; assembly: GCA_015062285.1. Taxonomy (GTDB): domain Bacteria; phylum Pseudomonadota; class Alphaproteobacteria; order RF32; family CAG-239; genus CAZU01. The sequence continues at coordinate 113,802 of SUUY01000002.1, forward strand.
GCTATGATATTTTCTTGATATTTGCCGTCCTTAAAAATTGCTGTTCCTGCCACCAAAATATCTGCTCCGGCTTGAACTGCCATTGGTGCTGTTTGCAAGTTTATGCCTCCATCTATTTCAATTTCGATATTTTTTGAACCGATAATTTGTTTTAATTGTGAAACCTTGTTTAATTGATCGTCCATAAATTTTTGTCCGCCAAATCCCGGTTCCACACTCATAATCAAAACCATGTCAATGTCATTGTACAGATTTTCTATAGCAGATAGCGGCGTTTGAGGCTTGAGAGAAACCGCGGATTTACAACCTAAATAACGTATCTTTTGTAGTGTTTCTCTCAAATTGTTGCAAGCCTCGGCATGAACTGTGATTATATCAGATCCTGCAGTGGAAAACCAATCTATTTTATTATCCGGATCATTTATCATTAAATGGACATCAAACGGGAGAGATGTCGTATTTCTCACACTTTTGATAAATTGTGCTCCAAATGTAAGATTAGGAACAAAACAACCATCCATAACATCAAAATGCAATAAATCCGCTCCTGCTTTTTCGAGTTTTTTAATCTCAGAAGCCAAATTAGAAAAATCTGATGATAGTAAGCTGGGGGCTATTTTGACCATTATCTCCTCCAATATATATAATATTACATCATACTGCTTATTTTTTAAAAGCCGGTTAATAAACCCTTGAATTTTTATCTTTTGTAATTATCTGAAATTCAACTCAACAATAAACACAGGAGATATACTATGGGTGAAATGGCGCAAAAAATTGTAGACCTTAATCGTGAAGAATTAATCAAAGAGCTTAATGTAGCTTTTGCGGAAGAATGGCTTGCATATTATCAATATTGGATTGGAGCAAAAGTTGCTGTTGGCATAATGCGGCCATCTATCATTGAGGAATTTATTGAACATGCAAATGAAGAATTAAAACACGCAGAATGGATAAGTGATAGGATTGTTCAGCTTGGCGGAACTCCCGTTCTCGATCCGCAAGATTGGAAAAGTGTTGCACAATGTAAATATGATCCTCCGCTTGATCCGTACGTTTTGACATTGATTGATCAGAATCTTAATGCTGAACGCTGTGCAATTTCCCGTTATCAAAAAATATGTGATATGACACACGGAAAAGATTATGAAACATTTAGAATATCTGAAAAAATCCTAAAAGAAGAGATTGAGCATGAACAGGAAATCGGTGATTTGGGCGAAGACATCAGAACAACAATAGAAATGGTAAAATAAAATTTATATTCTAAATCTTTGTTTTGGAATCATAAAACCGCTTAGTATAAAATTAGGCGGTTTTATTTATTGACATATTAGCCGAAATATTTAAAATAATGACAAATTGTAGAGTCGCATAAGACAAAATATGGGTTTTATCTGATAAATTGTGTCAAAGAAAACAAGCCATAATCAATCTCCAAATAATTGTCCGGTTTGTTTTTAGTTTGCAATTTGCAGATAAAAAAGGCCTGAAACGCACGTTTCAGGCCTTTTCTTATTTTTTGCTTAAATTAGATTTCACCTGTAGCGTAGCGTTTAGCCATTTCAGATAGTGTAACCGGCTTAATCTTATCGGCATTGCCGGCAGCTCCAAAAGCAATGAAGCGGGCTTCACATACTTTTTGCATCTCTTCAATTGCAGGTTTAAGATATTTGCGAGGATCAAACTCTTTCGGGTTCTCAGCAAAAATTTTGCGAATCGCACCAGTGATAGCCATACGGCAGTCAGTGTCTACATTCACTTTGCGAACTCCTGATTTGATTCCACGAACAATTTCTTCTACCGGAACACCGTATGTTTGCGGAATTGCACCACCATATGCATTAATAAGATCTTGTAATTCTTGCGGAACAGATGATGATCCGTGCATAACCATATGAGTATTTGGTAATTTCTTATGAATTTTTTCAATGGTTTCGATGGAAAGAATTTCTCCGTCAGGCTTACGAGTAAATTTATATGCACCATGAGATGTACCTACGGCAACAGCCAAAGCATCAAGCTTGGTTTCTTCTACAAAACGAGCAGCTTCATCAGGATCTGTCACCAAGCGTTTTTTATCAATCACGCCTTCTGCACCATGTCCGTCTTCTTTGTCGCCTTTTCCGGTTTCTAAAGATCCGATAACACCGAGTTCTCCTTCGACCGAAGCGCCGACAGCATGAGCTCTGGCAACAACTTCTTTCGTTACCTTTACGTTATATTCAAAAGATGAAGGAGTTTTACCGTCAGCCTCAAGAGAACCGTCCATCATTACGGAAGAATAACCATTAACAATAGCAGACTGGCAAATATCAACCGAAGATCCATGATCTTGGTGCAAACAAATCGGCAATTCGGGAAACATTTCTATTCCGGCAGCTACCATGTGACGAATCATCGGGTCGCCGGCAAATTTTCTGGCACCGGTTGATGTTTGCAAAATTACCGGAGCATTAACTTTGCGAGCGGCTTGCAAAACAGCAATTACTTGTTCCATATCATTGAAGTTAAAAGCAGGAACACCATAATTGTTCTCTGCCGCATGGTCAAGAATTTGACGCATTGAAACTAAAGGCATTTCTTTCTCCTAGATTTATAATTAACTGTGGCAAATATATTACACCAACCAACTTGTTGGCAAGATATTTTTGCAGTTTATAATATTTTGTTATTTAAGACTGTTTTTAACAGAATCGACAACCTCTTCCACCGTAATACCAAAATACTTGAACAATTCTCCGGCCGGACCAGATGCGCCAAAACCATCCATTCCGATTATATCGCCATCGCAACCGACATAACGCTCCCAGCCATATTTGGCTCCGGCCTCAACGGCAACTCTTGGAGCAGTTCCTAAAACTTCGGCACGATATGGCTCCGGTTGAGCATCAAACAACTCACAACAAGGCATTGATACTACGACAACTTCAATTCCTTCTTTAGCCAGTTGCTCTCTTGCTTCTATTGCCAAGGACACTTCCGAACCGGTGGCAATAATTGTAGCTTGACGCTTTTTAGCATCACCGGCCAAGATATATCCGCCTTTTGCAGTAAGGTTTTCTTTAGCAGATGTTCTTAGCAAGGGCAAGTTTTGACGAGTGAGAGCCAATATACTTGGTGTTTTTTCACTCTCAACGGCAATTTGCCATGCCTCTGCAGTCTCAACAACATCGCAAGGACGAAATGTTAAAATATTAGGCATACAGCGATACGATGCCAAATGCTCAATCGGCTGGTGAGTGGGGCCATCTTCGCCAACACCGATAGAATCATGGGTTAAAACATAGATTACTCTCGTACCCATTAGTGCAGCCAAGCGCATAGACGGACGCATATAATCAGAGAAAACAAAGAATGTTCCGCCAAAAGGAATAACACCTCCATGAAGCGACATTCCGTTCATGATTGCAGCCATGGCATGCTCTCTAATTCCATACATTATATTATTTCCGTTATAATCTTGAGAAGTTATGGTTTTAGATGTTTTAGATAAGGTTAAGTTTGATGCAGCCAAATCTGCTGAGCCACCGACAATTTGCGGAATATTTGGCACTATCGCCTCTAAGCACATCTGCGAAGATTTGCGAGTAGCAACCTTGGTTTGCTCTTTAATTGCGGTTTCCTTAAGTTTATTCAGATCTTTATCCCATCCTTTGGGGAGCTTGCCGGAAATTACATTTTCAAACTCTTTGCCCTTGGCTTTTGCTGCTTGTTTCCATTCTTTATATTGAATTTCTGACCTTTTACCGGCTTTTTTCCATGCATCTAGTATTTCTGTGGGAATTTCAAACGGAGCATAATTCCACCCAAGAGCCTTTCGCATGGCTGATGTTTCTTCTGTTCCCAACGGAGAACCATGGCATTTTGAAGTACCGCATTTGGACGGAGCCCCATAACCAATAGTCGTTTTGCAAGCAATGAGTGTCGGTTTTTTGGATTTTTGTGCTTTTTTTATAGCTTTCTCAATTGCACAATAATTATGCCCGTTAATGCTTATCGTATTCCAACCGCAAGCTTCAAAACGCTTAATTTGGTTTGTTGAGTTAGCTAAATCTACATTACCGTCGATAGTAATATTATTGTTATCCCACAATACAATTAACTTGTTTAATTTAAGATGTCCGGCAAGAGATATTGCTTCTTCAGAAATTCCTTCCATTAAACAACCGTCTCCGGCAATAACGTAGGTGTAGTGATTACATACATCTGAGCCATATTTGGCAGCAATAATTCTTTCAGCCAGCGCCATACCCACAGCTGATGTAATACCCTGCCCCAATGGTCCGGTCGTCATATCTATTCCTTCCAGATGCCCATATTCAGGGTGGCCGGCAGTTTTAGATCCCAACTGACGAAAATTTTTAATATCATTGATATTTATATCTTTATACCCCAATAAATATAGCAATGAATACATCAGCATTGAGCCATGGCCGGCAGAAAGAACAAACCTGTCGCGATCAAACCACTTGGGTTCAGCCGGGTTAAGCTTTATAAATTTGGAGAACAATACTGTTGCTACGTCGGCCATTCCTAAAGGCATACCGGGGTGACCCGAATTTGCCTTGTCTATAGCATCGGCAGACAAAAATCGAATCGCATTAGACATTTGTTTTTCTTGAGCATGACATTTACAAAAACACATATATTTTCTCCTTTTGGTTATTACATACCACAGCCACAACTTGATGTTGTTTTCTGATTACATGTTTGTTCTTGAGAGGTATCTTTTTTAAAATATCTGGTATCAAAATGACGATCTCTGTACGTTCTTTCTGCAGGTGTCATATCCAATCCTATCGTGATTTTAAAATCACTTGAATATGGTGGAATTTTAACTTTAACAGTTTCCCCCTCAAATTCAAAATTTTCCGCCCCGTCAGGAAGATTTACATTAACAAAATAACTTTGTTTGCCTAAATATTCCGGCGGACCTTGTTCTGTATTGGTATAAAAAGTAAAGTCAACAACACTTTCATCATGGGGACGAAGGCGTGTTACTCGGTATTTTGGGGTTATCACGGAATAACGGCGAGTTACAGTTTCCATAGAGTAACAATAATGCTTGAAACCGATAAGCTCAATTTGAAAATTTCTATTTTGATTATCCCCCTTAATAAAAAATGATGCATCATCAACAATGGAAACACCGGGACAATCAAAAGCTGCTTCCTGATTATAAGAAGCACAAGAAACAACTAAAAGAGACATAAACAAGTAAACATATTTTTTCATTGTAATACTACCCTACTGCAAAATTATGAATTTGTAAACAAGGCAACTAATTCGTTGTGATTAGAATAAACAAACTGGTCAACCATATTAATTGTTTTTAAAATATATCCACCAGCAATAAGAATGTTCGCATCAGAAACAAAACTATGAGGATTACAAGAAATCATGATAATTCGTTGCGGACGCTCTTTCTCATCCATGGCAGATATTAATTTAACTTGCGCTTGCGCTCCGGCACGAGGAGGATCAATAACCACAGCAGATGCACCCCTTAATTCCGTCTCATCAAACGGATATTTAAATAAATTGCGGCATAAAACCTCTATATTGGTAATTTGATTGCGATTTATGGTCTCCTGAAAACCGGATAACAATTCTTTAGAAGAATCTGAAGCAACTATTTTACAATTTGGCATTGACGAAAGCGAATAAGAAAATGTACCAACGCCGCAGAACAAATCAAATATTTTTCCTTTTGTTGAAACAAGGTGTTTTTTTACTAAATCTCTCAAGACCTTTTCGCCCTCTGCAGATGGTTGTAAAAATGTTCCGGCCGGAATATATACAAAATAATCTCCTATTTTAATATACGGCTTAGCTTTCTCAATTATAGGTTCAGGAGCATCAGAATTTTTACGCCGATGAGATAATCTTATGATGTCTTTGACAGGTGATATTTTTTCAAAAATGACCATACGATGCTCCAACTCCAAAGGAGCATCATATTCTAAAACCACATCAATTCCGTTTTCTGCTTCGCATAGCCATACATCACCCTCTGATATATTTGCAGATATGTTCTTTTTACCTTTTTTATGTAGATAAGGAATCGAGCAAATCTCTTTAAGTAAATCCTTTATATCAGGTATAACATTATTTAATCTTTGGGTTAGCATAGGACAATAAGAAATATCTTCAATTACACTGCTTGATTTTTGATTAAAACCCAAAATTATTTTTTTACTACTATACTTAAATGCCATAGAAGCTCTACGTCTGGATCCATCGGCAATAAATATGGGATTTCCTATCTCACATGAAGTATTCAGCCCTTCCATTATTTTAAGAAACCATGCTTTTTTATACTCTTGGTATTCTTCCAAAGTTTTTCCTCTTTGCGGACAACCGCCACAAACAGTTTCTTTATCACATTTCATAGTCTGTATTTTTCTCCGTTGAATCTTCCAGTATGACATCAGGTACTGTTTCAATTAATGAAATTTCGCCACTTTCTTCTTTATCAAAAACAGGATGATGATTATCTTCTTCGTTTTTATGTGGAGTTAATTTACTAATATTTTCAGTGTCTGTTGATGAGAACACCTCAACACGGTTGCGCCCGTTCTGTTTTGCTTGGTATAAAGCTTCATCTGCTGTTTTTATTAAAATTTCCACATTATCAGAAACAACCGACGAAGAAACTCCTATCGAAACCGTGAAATGTATTATATCTCCATTATCAGATAATACTTCTATTTCAGAAATGCTTTGACGCAAACGTTCTGCCACGATAGCACTTTGTTGCACATCAACCCCCGGCAAAAATACGACAAATTCCTCGCCACCATAACGAGCCACAATGTCTTTATCCCTTAATGCTTTTTCGGTTGTTAATGCTAGTTCTATAAGAACTTTATCGCCAATCTTATGACCATATGCATCGTTGATATTTTTGAAGTTATCCGCATCAATCATCATAATTGTATAAGGTATATTTGCTTCTTGCAATTGTAATATTTGTTTTGACACTTCATCTTCAAAATAACGACGATTGTACAAAGTGGTCAGAGGATCTTTGGAGGCCTGATTTTTAAGCAGATTTTCTCTGTTTTTTTGCGACGTGATATCTTGAAATGCGGCATACATGGCAACATCATAATTATAATCTATTATGTTTACGGAGGCCAGCAACCAGAATGGCGCATCTGAAATTGATGTTTTAATTAAAACCTCAAAATCTTGTACTTCTTTTTCTCTTTCTATACGTTCAGCCAGAAGTTTTCTGTTTTCTTGATCTACAAAAAAATCTTTTATTCGATATCTTTCGATTTCTTTTGCATTAATTCCGAAAAGTTTAAGCGCATTATTGTTTGCCAATATTATTTTATCATCACTCAAACGCGAAATAATAATCGGAAACGGAGATAGCCTGATTATGTCTTCTATTTTCTTATGATATTTTTTAATATCCGCTTCTTGTTTTTCAACTTGCATTTGCAGTATATTACTTTTGATAATTAAAAAAGATAATGACAATATTGTATAACAAATAAAACCTAAAAACCAGTTTGTCGTAACAATGTCAAAACACTTCAGAATCATATAAAGTGATATTGCACTCATCAAAAATGCAGATATTATAAAACCGTTTTTATGCTTTCCTGATGTTTCTGACCACAGACCTATTGACAAACAAACTGAACCGGCAATCGGAAATATTTGTCGCATGTTATTTATTATATCACCATCAGGAAACCAATATACAAACAGCCCTATGGCTAGCAACCCTAATACTCCTAAGCTGATATTAACCCATGTATACGCCCCACCTGCAATTAGAAAATGCATTGATGCCATAACTAAAAATAACATTGCAAATAAAGAAAATGACAATTCCCAAAACACATAGAAGTTTATACTTTCGCCGGAATTATACGCATTGGTAGCAAAATACGCTACGGCATTTGCTCCAAAATCGAATATCACCCCAATAAAGATCAACCATAATGGTGCAAAAAACTTTTCTTGTTGTGAGGTAGCATACAAACACGAAAAGAATAGTGTAAGCAATGAAAAAATCGTTGTAAACAAATATATTTGTTGTGAAAATATATCAATATTTCCCATTTAATATTCCTCTTTTTTGCTATTTTGCTCAATTTTAGAAAAAGATTATTAAAATAAATTAAAAAATTGATGATTATTTAAAAGTTTTGGAATATGATATGGTTGTTTGTTGATAATAAATAACGAGGAATTATTTATGAACGAAAACATAACCAATTACTTTAGCCATAAACTTGAGTTTAACCTTAATCGAAATCCTGCTAAGATTTCTGATCGCACCAACTGGTGCTTTTTGCTTCCAGGAATGATATTCGGAGGGCTGTTATTTTTACTCGGATTATATGAGATGTTAAACGGGTTCAAATATACAAACCCCAATGTTTCTGTTGTAGCACCGATTGAAGAAAACTTTTCGTTTGATCCTTTAATAAATCCACTCTTTTTTGATATCGTATTTATGATAATCGGATTGGGAATGATTGTTTCAGGTGTTTTCTCTTATTTAAGATATCGCAAATTCATATTTGACGGTAAAAAAATGTTTATCGGGTATCGTCCTGTTTTTGGCACCAAACGAATCGTAAATGAACCCATTAAAAACTATTTGGGAGTTCGTTTCAGAATCGCTTTTTATCAATTCGGCTTAATAAATTCCAATAAGTACATTATTGAGCTATATCACAAGGATCCTCGTAAAATTGTTCCGTTATATGTTTCTACTTCTCCCGTGAGCATTCGTAAAAAATGGAAAGAATATGCTCGTTTCTTTAACTTGCCAGCCTTGATAAATACTGATGAAGGTCTCATATCAAGAGATTTGAAAAATTTGGATAAATCAGTTAAAGAAATGTCTAAAATGGGTTTTGTCATTGATAATTACGATACATATGAAGAAATTCCTTCTCCCTTAACTTATGCCAGAAGAAAAGACAAAATCGTTATTAAACGCAAAATTATTTGGGACATATATAACATTATTGTATGGTTCTTTATTTTCTCTTTAGTCGCCGCAGTCAGCGCTGTTGTTGCCAAATATAATTTTGAATTTGCAACAATGCCAACTCCGACGTACGGATTTTTGGGTACTTGCATTGCTCTAATCTTAGTTGCGGTATTTATCTTGTTCAGAAAAGAAAAACTTGTAATAAAAAAACACAAATTGGTTCATACTCACAAATATATGTTATTTTCGACTAAGCATAATGAAATGTTGAAAGAAGACATAGAGTCTATTGAAGTATCAGAAAATCCGGCAACAGGAAGATATTTTGTTTCAATTATATCAGATAACAACACTATAGCTTTTGGAGCAAAATTGCCCAGTGAAAGTCTTAGATGGATAAAACGTTTCTTGATACACGAGGTTATTAAATAATTCATAATTCGTTTGAAATTTGCTAAATTTATATATAACATGCAAATATATTTGCAATTGAGGAGACTATAATGAAGAAAAAAAGCAAAGATACTCTTGCTGAAGATGCTTTGATTAATGAAGTAAGCGAAGAAGTAAAAAATGACCAAATGAAACAGTTATGGAATAAATACGGTTTATTTGTAATCATCTTTGTGGCTTTAGCTTTAACTGTTGCTGTCAGTTTTGAAACGTTTAAGAGCTGGATAAATAAAAAGAATGAAGAAATTTCCAATGCATACGCTGTAGCTGTTTCTTTGCAAATTCAAGGTCGCACAGAAGAAAGTCTGAAAATATTTGAGACAATTTCACAGAAATCAAACCTATATAGTGATATTGCAAAATTACAAATGGCGAATATCTATCTGGAGCAAGAAAAAAATGATAAGGCTATAGAAATATTGGAATTTCTATCTCAAGGTAAAGGCGATAACGAACAAATGCAAGAAATTGCCATTCTTAAATTGGCCGGACTAAAACTAGAAGCAGGATCTCCGGCAGAAGAAATAAAACATCTTCTCAGTCCTTTAATCCAAAGCGACGGACGCAATTACACTGTTGCACATGAATTGTTGGCAATGCTCGCAATCAGAGATAAGAACTTTAATGAAGCAAAACAGGAATATGAATATATACTTGCATCTGCCAATAGCTCTGACACATTAAAGTCCAGAGCTCAAGATATGATAACCATTCTTGAAGACCAAGAATAATAAACGGAGTTATTTAATGCAAAATAGATTAGTTAGTGTTTCTTTGTGTTGTTTAGCTATTTCTGCTTTATCGGGGTGTGGTCTATTTGGAAAAGAACCGTTAGATATCGATGGAGACAGAATTAATGTAATTATGGAAAATAAATCTCTTGCTCCTGATATTGAAGTTGCAAACACAAAGATAAAACTACCGCCTCCTTATGTTAACAAGAGCTGGAATCAAAATGGCGGAAGTTCAACACATTTTATGGGACATTTGCAATCAGCGCCAAAACTTAAAAAATTGTGGAATACTGATTTTGGTAAAGGCAGTTCTAAAAGAAATCATCTAATAGCATCTCCAATTAGTGCTTATGGTGCGGTTTTTGCAATTGATGCCGAAGGTGTGGTTACTGCACGCCGATTGGATAATGGTAAAGAAATATGGAAAAAACGCCTAAAACCTCTGAATAAAAAAGAAAAATCATCTTCGCTTAAAGGTGCCGGTTTAGCAGAATATAATCAAAAAATATATGCCACTACCGGATTTGGCACAGTATTTTGTCTTGATATGAAAACCGGAAAAATAGAATGGCGAAAAGATATAGGCACACCTATTCGTATAGCTCCTACTGTGGCAGCAGGAAAACTATTGGTACAGACTTTTGATAATACCTTATATGCACTAAATATAAATAATGGAGAAGAATTGTGGAAAAACCAAACAAATAGTGAGGAAACGACTTTGGTTGGAGGTGCATCTCCGGCATATGCTCCTATTCACGATCTTGTAGTTGCTGCATTCTCAAATGGTGAATTAAGGGCTTTTAAAGCTAGTACAGGAACACCTTTGTGGGGAGATATGTTAAGCTCAAAGAAAAGAACAAACTCTCTAGCAGCAATAGAAACCATTAAAGCAAATCCTATAATTGAAGGTGATGTGGTTTATGCGGTCGGGTATAATAGCGTGTTAACGGCTATTGATATAAGAACAGGTAGTAGAATTTGGGAAAGAGAGCTAGGAACCACAAGTCAGCCATGGGTTGCCGGAAATTATTTGTATGTCTTAACAAATGATTTTGAATTATTGGCTATGGATAAAAACAGCGGGAAAATTATTTGGAATACCTCCATACCGAAAGGTGATGACAATGACGATAAAAATGGTGTTTTTGCAAGTGGTCCTCTCTTAACAGATAATCGTTTGTTGGTTACAACATCTAACGGATATATCTTCTCAATATCGCCATATACCGGAAGAATTATGGGCTATGTGTCAATTGATGAAGGTATTGAGTTGTCTCCGATAATGGCAAAAGGTATTGGAATATTTGTAAATAATGATGCAGAAATGACTGCATATAAATAGGACTACATCAAATGTTTAAAGTTGCAATTATCGGAAGGCCAAATGTTGGAAAGTCTACCTTGTTTAATCGTTTGGTAGGTCGTAAGTTAGCCATTGTGCATGATAAGCCTGGAGTAACTCGAGACAGAAAAGAAGCAGATGCAAAATTAAATGATTTGTCATTTGTGGTTATAGATACTGCTGGGTATGAATATTCTAAAACAGATTCTTTGGAAAAAAGAATGTGGATTCAAACATCTCGCGCCATTGAAGATTCCGATGTATGTTTATTTTTATTTGATGCTCGCGAAGGAATACAGCCCTATGATGAGCACTTAGCCGGATTAGTAAGACAAAGCAACAAGCCTGTTATTCTGCTGGCTAATAAATGCGAAGGAAAATTGCATGAAGACAGTATTCATGAAGCATATAAATTAGGACTTGGAGAACCGATACCATTCTCTGCAGAACATGGACTTGGTCTTTTGGATTTATATGAATTATTAAAAGAAGAAAAGCCAAACATTTCCTTTGCGAACGAAGATTATGATGATAATAATGAGAATAACAGCGATACAGATATTGAGAAAGAAAAACCTATTAAATTAGCGATTGTCGGCAGACCAAACGTTGGGAAATCCACTCTTGTAAATGCTCTGCTGAAAGATGAAAGAATGCTTACCGGGCCAGAGGCTGGTGTAACCAGAGATGCTATTACATCTGATTGGATTTACGAAGGACGAAAAATAAGTCTAGTGGATACGGCGGGTCTTAGACGTCATTCTCGAATATCTGACTCTTTAGAAAAAATGTCTGTTGCCAGCACCAAACACGCTGCATATACGGCACAAGTTGTAGTTTTGGTTCTTGATGCAGATACTGTACTTGATAAACAAGATCTAACCATTGCCAGACAGGTGCTTGACGAAGGTCGAGCTTTAGTGATTGCTGTTAATAAATGGGATATTGCAAATAGACAAGAAACGCTGCAACGCTTGAATGATAAATTACAAACTTCATTAGCCCAGGCCAATGGAGTGCCAACGGTTACAATCTCAGCACTAAAAAGAGAAAATTTGGATAAATTAATGAGAGCCGTACTTAAGGTGTATGACCGTTGGAATATCAGAATCCCAACTGCTCCACTAAATCAGTGGTTTGCTGATATGATTGATAAATATCCACCGCCACTGGGAAAGAATAAACGTAGAATAAAACTGCGTTATATAACACAAGCTAAAACTCGTCCGCCTTCATTTTACATATTTTCAAGTAATCCTGAAGGTTTGCCTGATGCGTATTTGGGGTATTTGACAAATCAATTACGTGAACATTTCGACATGCGAGGTATTCCTATCAGAATAACAGTCAGAAAAACAGGCAATCCCTATGCGGATAAAAAGAAAAAACAGTAATACAAAAAAAGCTCTTATCAATGATAAGAGCTTTTTTTGTGCGCTTAGCTTAGCCTACAATCATGGCCGTAAATTCAGCTTCCGAAACAACCTGACCATCTACCAGGCTTTGCCCTTTAAATACATATATATTACGTCGTTCACGTATTTTTTCTACGTACATCTTTAATTGATCGCCGGGTTTTACCGGTTTGCGGAATTTAACCCCGTCAATAGACATGAACAATACACTCTTTTTATTTTCAGCAAAATTTTCAATAGCTGATATAACTATTGCTCCTGCTGTTTGAGCCATTGCCTCAACTTGTAACACACCAGGCATTACAGGATTTCCCGGAAAATGCCCTTGAAAGAACTCTTCGTTCATTGTTACATTTTTGGTACCAATTCCTTTTTCACCCGGAATTTCTACTTCCAAACGATCTACCAACAAAAAAGGGTAACGATGAGGTAGCATTTGCATAATTTCTTCAATATGATAAACTTTAGTTTCTGACATTTTATATCCTTTTATTTCTTTATTGCTTTTTGAACAAAAGATGTTTGGCGCATAAAATCTTTAATAGGAACTGCAGGATAACCCATTACTACAGCTCCAGCCTCAACATCACGCATAATTCCTGATTGAGCGCCAACTTGCACACCACTTCCTACATTTAAGTGATCGGCAACGCCAACTTGACCACCGCATACTACATAATCACCGAAGTTACAGCTTCCGGCGATACCGGTTTGAGAAACCAAAATACAGCCTCGACCTAACTTATTATTATGCGCTAACATTACTAAATTATCTATTCGACATCCGTCTCCGATGATGGTGTCATTAAGTGCTCCCCTATCAACACAGGCATTGGCTCCGATTTCAACATCGTTACCAATAATAACTCTACCTAATTGAGGGATTCTCTTATGCACACCATTTATTGTTTTGAACCCAAATCCATCCCAACCAATGCGAGCACCTCCATAAATGAAGCAACCATTGCCCATTTGACAATGTTTTATTGTAGCGCCGGCTCCAATATGACAATCATCACCGATTATGCAATCGTGGTCTATTACTACGTGAGGTTCAATAATACAATTCTTTCCAATTTTTACATTTTCACCAATAACGGCATAATCACCAACAAAGCAATTAGTACCTATGCTTGCCGTTGGCGCTATAACTGCCGTAGATTTAATTTCTGCCTGTGGCAAAACCTCTTCATATAAAGCATAATTTAACTTCACAAAATCCATATGAGGATCCGGAGAAATTAATTTTATTACATTAGGATTTATAAACTCTGCTAACTCTGAAGTGGTAATACATGCTGTTGCTTTTATTTCTGCTCCAGATGCTTTTTTCTTCTTATCAAAGAAAAAACATAAATCACCTTCGCCTGCTTTTTCTAAAGAAGCAATTTCCTTTATCTCCGTACTTGATTTTGTATTATCTTCTAATCTTGCATCACACAATTCAGAAATGTGAGCTAAAGTAAACGGACCTTTATTTTTATAAAAACGAGAATCAACCATTTTGTTTTCTCCTAAATTATAAACGAGTTCCAAAGTTTAAACGGAATACTTGAGTTTCATCGTAGTCCTCTTTAACAATCGGGAAACCAAAATCGATATCAATTTGACCCATAGGAGATAACCACTGGAAGCCAAATCCGGCAGCCACACGAGGTGTTGATGAATATTCAACATCTGCCTTGTTTAAATTATCCGGTTTTCCTAAAACTCCCATATCAACAAACGTTCTTCCTTTGATTCCAACTTCGTCAAGACCTATTGGAAATGCAACTTCACCTCCGGTGTATACCATCCAGTTTCCGCCCAAAGCGTCTTTAGTATATTTGTCTCTGGCACCAATACCGGCAACATCAAATCCTCTTAACGTATTGCCGCCTAAATAATAACGATTGGACAAGCGGACATCTTCTCCGCCATATCCGGTTATGTATCCGGCATTAGCAAAAAACTTGAATGTATAGTGATCGGCTAAAGTGTAATACTTATATGCCTTAGCATCAAACTTCAAATATTTTTCATCGCCACCCAAGCCGGCAACATCATTACCAAAAGACAAGAAATATCCTTCTTTGGGAGATATTGTGCTATCTCTCTTGTCATAAACTATCGTTTGGCCGATAGAAGAATCAACATAGCTACCTTCTTCTTCCTTAATATATTTAGATGCTTCACTATCAACATTGCTTATTTCATCATCGCGAAGGGTATATCTTAGTTGTTGGGACAAATCATCAGTATAATTCCAACCCAAACGCAACCTTCCACCGGTGTTTTCACTATCGTACGAACTTTCATCTTGATAATCTTCTTCTGTACGGAAAATATCGAATCCGGCGCGTAAACGACGTCCCAAGAAGTATGGTTCGGTAAAGCTTATGTTATAATCTTGGGATCTCTGCGAAACTCCGGCATCTAAGCTAAGATGCTGCCCCAAGCCCCTGAAATTGTTTTCAGTTACACCAGCCCTGACCAGAGCACCATTTACGGTTGAATATCCGATACCGACATTAAAATATCCTGTAGACTTTTCTTCGACATTAATATCTAAATCAGCCTTATTGGAATTTTTTGGTGTGGTCGAAATATCAACCTTACTAAAATAATCTAAACTTTCAATGTTACGACGAGAATCCTTGATTTTTGCCACATTAAAAGCATCACCCTCGTCTATCCTCATCTCTCTACGAATAACCTCATCGTGAGTGCGAGTATTGCCGGTGATATTAATGCGATCGACAAAAATTCTTTCACCTTCACTAATTTGATAGGTTATATCCAAAGATCCGTCAGCCATATTCTTGCGAATCTCCGGATTAATATCTACGAAGGCGAAACCCTTTTTGCCTAGTTCTTCTGTCAGAGTTGTAATGTTTTTCTCAACTTTTTCGTTATTGAACCAATCACCTTCTTCCAGCAACAGTTCTTCTGACAATTCTTTAGTATTAACTTCACTGATTTGAGATATTATAGTTTGAGAATTGATTTTATATCTCTTTCCTTCGTCAAGCACATAGGTAAGCACAAACGACTTGCTATCCGGACTTAATTCAGCAACAGCAGAAACAACTCTGAAATCAGCATATCCTCTCTTAAGGTAAAATCTGCGCAGCAATTCTTTATCATAATTTGTTTTTTCTGCATCGTAGTTTTCTGAAGATGAGAATATTCTATACCAACGGCTTTCTTTGCTCATGATAACCTCTTGAAGATCATCTTGATCATAGTGCGTATTACCGATAAAATTTACTTTGTCGATAATAGCCAAAGGTCCTTCGTCAATCTTAAATATCAAATCCACACGATTTTGATCTCTTTTAATGATTTGAGGTTCAACAACTGCAGCATAACGTCCGGTACGTTTATAAACTTCTAAAATACGTTGTACATCTTCTTGTACTTTAGCTCGAGAATAGGTTGAGCGAGGAGAAAGTTTGATTTCGCTGTTAAGCATCTCGTCATCAACTTTATCATTGCCATCATATAAAATCTGACTAACAATTGGATTTTCCAAAACTGAAATTTGTAAAGTTCCACTCTTATCAACATTCAAACTAATATCTTCAAACAATCCTGTTGCGTATAATTGTTTTAAAGCCGCATCTAGTTTTGTTTTATCTGTACTTTCATTATTTTTAATATCAATATACGAGAGGATTGTCTCTTCTTCTACTCTCTGCAATCCTCTAATATCTATATCCTTTATATACAATGAAGAGGCTTGAGCTGAAATACCACTTAATAATGCAAAAGCAAATGTGCCGGTTTTTAATAACTTCATGTTTAACTCCTTACGAAAACCATCTTTTAAACAAGTGAACAAAATCATTATATGTGGCAAACAACATCAATGATATTAAAACGAATAGTCCAAAGCGAAATATATATTCTTTAATCCGCTCATTTATCTCTCTGCGAGAAACAATTTCAAGCATATATATAACTACGTGTCCACCATCTAGGAGTGGAATTGGAAACAAATTAATCAAGCCTAAATTAATAGACAACAAAGCCATAAATGCAACAAAATCTATCAAGCCGTTTTGCTTAGTAATATCACCTGACATCTCAGCAATACGCAGTATTCCTCCAACTTCATCAGCACTGCGGCGACCCGCAATCATTTGTCCCACACCGCGCAATGTAACTGCTGTTATGCGCCAAGTTTCAGCACAGGCATCTGATATTGAGTGTAACAAAGATAATTTTTCAGGTGATAACTCTATAGCACTTACAGATTTAATTCCCAACATTGGACGATCCGGAGTGGTTTTTTGATTATCAATTTCTAACGGAACCGATTTTAGCGGAAAAGATAAATTTATAATTTTTCCCTCTCGCTCTATTTCCAGTTTGATATTACCGCTTGTATGCATAGTAACTTCTTGTGTTATATCACTAAAATTTTTAATAATTTTATCATTAACCTTTGTTATTTTATCGCCCTTTTGTATACCACCCATTTCTGCTGAACTTCCGGCAACAACATCTCCAACTACGGCAGGAAATTCAAATTTGCCAAAAGCAAAAAAGATAAATGCAAAAATAAAAATTGCAAATAAATAATTTGCTCCCGGACCAGCAATAACAATGGCCATTTTTTTCAACGGATTTTGAGTAGCAAAAGCAACTTTCTTATCTTCTTCGCTCAAACCAGATGTATTTCCGGAGCTACTGGTTGCATCTTCATCGCCCAAAAATTTGCAATATCCGCCCAATGGTATTGCCGATATTTTCCATTCGGTATTTTTTTTGTCGGTAAATCCCCATAATTTTTTGCCAAAACCGATAGAAAACTCCGTAACAGCAACTCCGCATAGTCTGGCTACAATAAAGTGCCCGAATTCATGTACAAAAACTAAAATTCCTAAAAGAACAATAAACGGAACAACATAATGTATAGCATCTACTAACCAAGACATATCAACACCGCAAAGTTATAAAATCACAAGAATAAAACGAAACAGAATATACACAAACGGAGCAGAAAAGATCATACCATCGATACGATCAAAAACACCGCCGTGTCCGGGAATGAGGCTGCTTGAATCTTTAAGATTAAGACTGCGCTTAATTTTTGATTCTACAAGATCTCCTATTTGAGAAACTATTGCTAAAACAGCAGCCAATGCACCATAATAAAGCATGTGAGCACCGGCACCGACATACCAACAGAAAAGGTTACCGATACATACGGAAAAGAGCATCCCCCCCAAAAGACCAGACCATGTTTTGTTTGGACTTATTTTGGGAGCCAACTTAGGGCCTTTTAATGAGCATCCGACCACAAACCCTCCAATATCAACAGACCATACAACCAGCATAAACCAAAATGTTACACCAAAGCCAACAAGTTCGTATAGCCACATTATAGAACCAACACCAATTGAAACATAAGGAAGCCCTAATACCAACAAATTACGGCGCGCCTCCCCCTTAGCTTTTATCCATGCCAAAACAATCCCAAAAGCTAAAAAGATAAAATATGGCAATGAAGGCCCCATAAAGACAGATATTGCCATTCCTAAAGTATAAAGCACCGCCCAAAATGCACCTCTGACAGAAGGAACCATTTGAGCCCACTCCCATGAAAGCAAGGCCCCAACAGCAAGCGCCAATATCTGCACAAACGGGTATCCGGCAAACAAGCACCATATAACTAGTGGTATCAACACCAATGATGTCATAACTCTTTTGATCAAAGAATTAAGTTTAGCTTTTTCCATATCTTCTCTCCCGTTGATTATATTCATCAACAATAAGTTTCAAATCTTCTTTGCCAAAATCCGGCCATAAAACCGATGTAAAAAATAACTCGGAATATGCAATCTGCCAAAGGAGATAATTGCTAATGCGTTTATCCCCACCCGTGCGAATCACGATATCAGGATCCGGAATATTTTGTGTGTACAGCATATCAGAAAACATCCGCTGGTCAATATCATTGAGCACGATATCACCCCTTTTAACCATTTGTGCGATTTTTTTTGTTGCCGATACTATTTCCTGTCTAGAGCCATAACTTAATGCGATATTGAGAACAAGATTATCATTTTTAGCAGTATCTCGTTCTACTTTAGCCATTTTATCAACAATATCAGAATCCAACATCTGACGCTCACCAATAAACTTTATTCGCACACCATGCTTTTGTATTTCCTTAAATTCTTGCTCCAAATAGCTTCTTAACAGCCCCATAAGACCCGAAACTTCTTCAGGGCTACGTTGCCAATTTTCGGTAGAAAAAGCATATATGGTTAAGTATTTAACGCCTTCGTCTTTAACAGCTTCAACAACCCTTTGTAAATTCTCCGCACCTTTTTTGTGGCCTACTATCTTCGCTTGACCATGTTCCTTGGCCCAGCGACGATTGCCATCCATAATAATAGCAATATGCTGTATCTTATCGCTCACTTTAATACTGCCTTATACTTGCATAATATCTTTTTCTTTTTGAGCCATCAACTCATCAATCTTCTTTACTGCTTCATCTGTCAGTTTTTGAATTTCATTCTCAAAGCGTTTTTCATCATCTTCTGAAATAGCATTATCTTTCTTAAGCTTTTTAATTTCGTCCATAGCATCTCTACGAATATTGCGAATCGCCACTTTATTGTTCTCGGCATACTTTCCGGCAACCTTTAAAAGCTCTTTACGTCTTTCTTCAGACAAAGGAGGAATCGGAATACGAATCAACTGCCCGTCTGATGCTGGATTCAAACCTAAATCTGATTCCATAACGGCCTTTTCCACCGCCTTAGCCAAACCTTTATCCCAAACACTGATAGAAAGAGTTCGAGCGTCAGGAACAGATATTGTCCCCACTTGCGATAAAGGAGATAGCGAACCATATGCTTCTACCATTATACCATCAAGCAAACTAACATGAGCACGCCCCGCGCGCAAACCACCCAAATCTGCTTTAAATGAATCTATGGTTTTATCCATTCTGGCTTGAGCGCCATTTTTTATAGAACTAAAATCAGACATTGTTTTTCCCTTTAATTAATGATTGTAAATTTCCCTTTTCCGCAGATGACATGCTCAAGAGCATTTTTGTCGTGCTGTGAAAACACAACTATTGGTATATTGTTTTCTTTTGCCAGCGCTACGGCCGTCATATCCATAACTTTCAGCTCTTTTTGAATAACTTCTTCAAAACTTATTTTACTATAACGGGTTGCTGTTGAATCTTTTTTAGGATCGGCATTATAAACACCATCAACCTGCGTCGCTTTAAGAATCACATCACACTGCATTTCAGATGCCCGCAAAGCAGCGCCACTATCTGTTGTAAAATAAGGATTTCCCGTGCCACCAGCGAATATTATAACTCTTCCTTTTTCAAGATGTCTTAATGCACGGCGATAAACATAATTTTCACATACTTGCGGGACACTCAAACCAGATAATACTCTCGCAGGTACCCCTTGTGTTTCAAGAGCATTTTGGATATAAAGAGCATTCATAATAGTAGCCATCATTCCGACCTGATCAGCAACCGTGCGATTCATTCCCTTAGACGCTTCTTTAGCTCCACGGAAAATATTCCCTCCTCCGACGACAACACAAACCTCAACACCGTTTTGATGAACAGTGCGAATCTGCGATGCCAAATCTTGAATCACTTCGGATGACATGCCAAAGCTTTTATCTCCCATGAGACCTTCGCCGGAGAGTTTTAACAAAATTCTTTTATATAGAGGCTTCATAGATAACCCTTTGTTTGTTTTTATTGCTGTAATATTAGCAAGTTTAATTGATTTGTCATTAATTATTTATCGGTTTTTCATATCTCTCTTTTATTAAAAATGATATTTCTTGCAAAATTACAGATTGTGAGTTATTAAGGAATCAACTTTCAATTATGTTTGAGGAGCTAATATTATGGAAAATAATATGCTGTTTGGATTTTTAGGAATTTGCGGATACCTTCTCGGATCAATTCCTTTTGGCTTAGTATTATGCTACTTAGCCGGATATGGTGATATCAGAAAAATAGGATCCGGCAATATTGGTGCAACAAATGTTCTACGCACCGGCAACAAAACATTAGCGCTTCTTACTGTATTATTAGATGCATTTAAAGCCGCCATCGCCGCGTGCATCGCTAAAGCAATTACACCTGAAGGAAGCTTTGATATATGTGGTATATCGGTTGACTTTGCAACTTTTATGGCTTTGTTTGCAGGATTTTGCGCTATTTTAGGTCATAACTTTCCTATTTGGCTCAAATTCAAAGGTGGTAAAGGCGTTGCCTCCTCTTTCGGTTTGGTATTAATTTTGACCCCAAAAATAGCTCTGTTGGCTTTATTGATATGGGTTGCCATGGCTTTCATCTTTCGCTATTCATCCCTTGCTGCAATTACTGCCGCATCACTAACCCCTTTTATTACATACTGGCTAAGTGATGATATGCATACGTTTTTTTATACTTTAATTGTGTTGCTATTACTTGTCCGCCATCATGCAAATTTTGTTCGCTTGTTCAAGGGGCAAGAAAGCAAAATCAAACTGAAAAAATAGGAAGCATATTGTGCTTAAAAAAAGTCAAGTAATTGACATTTTACAATTGATTAACTCAGAAAATCTGGGGCCGGTTACTTTTTATAAATTGATAAAAAGATATGGTACTCTGCAAAGTGCAATTGCTAATGCTGATAAAGTTCAGCGTATTAAATTAATCAGCAGATCTCTAGCTGAGGACATTTATGAAAAAGCTATTTTTTCAGGTGCAAAAATTATTACCATATATGATGATGAATACCCTAAACTTCTGAAAGTTTTAAGCGATCCACCTCCTCTATTATACACTTTGGGCAATGTAGAAATATTGAATGCACCTTTGAGTATTTCCATAGTGGGAGCAAGAAACGCATCTATTAATGGCCGCAAAACGGCCTCTCGAATCGCTTTTGATTTAACAAACAACGGTATTGTAGTCGTATCCGGGATGGCACGCGGGATTGATGCAGCAGCTCATAAAGGTGCTATGCATGCTTGCAATCAGTCTGGGCCGACAATTGCGGTGCTTGGTACGGGAATAGACGTTCCGTATCCTGATGAAAACATTGAACTCTACAAACAGATTGCTAAACAAGGATGTGTGATTTCTGAATTTGCACCGGGAACACAGCCACAAGCCGGAAACTTTCCTCGTCGCAACAAAACTGTTGCAGCATTAAGTATCGGTACACTGGTTGTTGAAGCAACTCAAAATTCAGGATCGTTGATAACTGCAAAATTAGCAGCAGATCTACAAAAATATTTATTTGCCATTCCCGGCGCACCAAGTGAAGCCAGAAGCATAGGACCTAATAACTTAATTAAAAACGGTGCCATTTTAACAGAAACAGCAAATGATATAATAGAAGCAATACACAATAATACAACTCAAAAAATAACAACATTTTCAGCTCCCCAAAAAACTGAACTTCTTTCAGAGACAACGATACAAAATACTGAAAAAGAAGATAATATACAAAGAAAAATTATTGACTATTTGAACTTTGATGGAGTATATGTTGACGAGATTATTCGAGTAAGCGGTTTGAGCGAAGCTGAAGTTGCTTTAGAGCTTTTAGAACTTGAAATGATCGGTAAAATAGAGCGCCAAAGCGGAAATAAAGTTGCATTAATTAAACATAAATAATAAAGGCAAGCAAATATGAAACTTGTTATTGTTGAGTCTCCGGCAAAAGCCAAAACCATAAATAAATACTTGGGCAAGGATTATCAGGTATTAGCCAGTTTCGGTCATATCAGGGATTTGCCAAGCAAAGACGGATCTGTTGATCCGGATAATGATTTTGCAATGACATGGGAGCTATCATCGGGTGGCAAAAAAAGACTTGCGGACATTGTTAAGGCCGTAAAAGAGTGTGATACGATTGTACTCGCATCCGACCCGGATAGAGAAGGAGAAGCGATTGCATGGCATATATTGGAAGAACTAAAAGCTAAGAAACTGCTTAAAGATAAAAAAATAGAACGCGTTGTATTTCACGAAATTACCAAAAATGCAGTCAGCGAGGCAATAAAAAATCCACGAACAATTGATGATAATCTGGTTTCTGCTTATATGGCTCGCCGTGCACTTGATTATCTTGTAGGTTTTACATTGTCTCCGGTTTTGTGGCGCAAATTGCCGGGCTCAAAATCAGCCGGACGAGTTCAATCTGTGGCACTACGTTTGGTATGCGAAAGAGAAGCCGAAATCGAAAAGTTTAAGGCTGAAGAATATTGGACAATTGATGCTGAATTATTTTCACAAAACAAAGCTCTGATTAAGTCTCATTTGGTACAATTAGATGGTAAAAAATTAGAAAAATTTGATCTTAACTCTGAAGAAAAAGCTCTTGAAGCAAAAGCAAAAATTGAAGCTCAGGATTTTGTAATTTCGAATGTAGAACGCAAAAAAACAAATCGTTATCCTGCTCCTCCATTTACTACATCTACATTGCAACAAGAAGCTGCTCGTAAATTGCGTTTTTCGGCAAAAAAAACCATGCAGATAGCCCAAAAGCTGTACGAAGACGGATTTATTACTTATATGCGTACTGATGCGGTAAACCTGTCGCAAGAAGCTATTAGTGCTTGTCGAGATGCTATCTTAAAATATTTTGGTGAAGCATACCTTCCTAAAGTTGCAAAAGAATATAAGACTAAATCTAAAAATGCTCAAGAGGCTCATGAAGCTATCAGACCGTCTGATGTTATGAATACTCCTAAGAAAATGGAAGCTAAGCTGGATGCAGATGCTCATAAATTGTATGAATTAATTTGGAAACGTACCGTTGCTTGTCAAATGAATCCGGCTATTATGGACAGGGTTGTTGTTGATGCTTTATCTGCGGACAAGCAAATTCTTTTGCGTGCCAATGGACAAGTTATTGATTTTGACGGATTCTTAAAGCTTTATCAAGAATCTAAAGACGATGCCGATGATGATGATGAAAACAGAATTTTACCAAATGTAGAAATTGGAGAATCAGTAGCTAAAGGCGAAATTATACCTGAGCAACATTTTACTACTCCCCCTCCCAGATTTACAGAAGCAAGTTTAGTAAAGAAATTAGAAGAATTGGGAATTGGTCGTCCGTCAACTTATGCTACTATTATTGCGGTTTTGCAAGAACGTAAATATGTTAGAGTTGAAAAGCTTAGATTTATCCCCGAAGATAGAGGTCGTATTGTAACTGTTTTCTTAGAAAATTTCTTTAAGAAATATGTAGAATATGATTTTACAGCTCAACTGGAAGAATTTTTAGATGATGTTTCTGCCGGTGAAATGGAGTGGAAAAAACTTCTTAGCGGTTTTTGGATCAAATTCATTAAGAATGTTGAAACTGTTAAGCCTTTGCAAGTAAGCGAAGTTATAGAAAAAATTGATGAAGTTTTGGCATACCACTTGTTTCCATTACGAGAAGACGGGACAGATCCTAGAGTTTGTCCGGACTGCGGAAACGGAAAACTAAGTGTAAAACTTGGAAGATTTGGCGCATTCATAGGCTGCTCTAATTATCCGGAATGTAAGTATACGAAACCTCTTGTTGATACATCAGATGAAGAGGCATCATCAGTAGCAAAAGAACCAAACCCAGAAGATAAGGAAATCGGAGAATTAAACGGACTGAAAATATATTTGAAAAAAGGTCCTTACGGCTATTATGTGCAGCTGGGTGAAGATGCTACAGCCACAACCGAAAAACCTAAAAGAGCTTCTTTACCAAAAAATATTGCTGTTGAAGATTTAACTTCAGAGCAAGCATCACGATTATTATCTATTCCCTTTGATTTGGGCGAAGATATTATGGTTAACAGTGGGAAATTCGGTCCGTATATTAAACAAGGAAACAAATCGGTTTCTTTGCGTGGCAATGATGATATTTTTAATATTACTTTGGAGAGGGCCAAGGAACTTCTTTGCGGTGTTGCAGAAAAACCAAGTGGTCAGCTTTTGGGCATAAACCCTAAAAACAAACAAGAAATTTATCTCCTAAACGGCAGATATGGACCATATATTAAGAGCGGACACACAAATTATGCTCTAACCAAAGCACTTAAGGATAAAGCCGAAATAACCTTAGAAGATGCTTTGAACTTAATTAACACAAAAAAATAAAAGAGCCTGTTAAGCTCTTTTATTTTTTACAATATTTAGTGATCCATCCTGAACAATAACATCAGCTGTGTCGTTGTCAGAAATTTCTTCTTCAAGAATTTTGAGCGCGAGCTTATTTTCTATTTGGCTTTTTAACAATCGCTTCAATGGTCTGGCTCCATATATAGGATCATATCCATTATTTACAATCCAAATAAATGCCGTATCAGTCACTCGAAGATGAATATTTCGATCTTGAAGTCGTTTTTCTATGTTAGCAATTTGAATCTTAGCGATATCCTTGATATTAGATTTATCAAGTTTATGAAATATAGTTATTTCGTCTATTCTATTTATAAACTCGGGTCTGAAAGCATTTTTAACTATATCCATAACTTTGGATCTGATTTGTTTTCCGTCATCAGATCCATTTGCCTGAGATAAAATATCTGATCCTAGGTTAGATGTCATAATGATCAACGTATTTTTAAAATCTACGGTTCGACCTTTGCCATCTGTAAGCCTACCGTCATCTAAAACTTGTAGCAAAATATTAAATACATCGGAATGTGCTTTTTCTATTTCATCAAAAAGAATCACCTGATATGGACGACGACGAACAGCTTCAGTTAAAAACCCTCCTTCTTCATAACCCACATACCCCGGAGGCGAACCGATTAAACGAGCAACAGCGTGCTTTTCCATATATTCAGACATATCAACTCTCAAAAGTGCCGTTTCATCATTAAACAAAAATTCAGCTAACGCCTTGCTTAATTCTGTTTTACCTACTCCGGTAGGACCGAGAAATAAAAACGATCCAATCGGTTGACGAGCATCTGATATTCCTGCCCTTGATCTTCTTACAGCATTTGACACCGCAGATATGGCTTCTTTTTGCCCAATAACTCTTTGGCTTAAATACTCTTCCATATGCAAAAGCTTTTCTTTTTCACCCTCGAGCATTTTATCAACAGGAATACCAGTCCATTTAGACACTATTGAAGCGATGTTTTCTTCCGTCACTGTTTCCGAAAAACTGTTCTTGTTTTTTTTCGTCTGTTTTTCAATAGATGATATTCTCTGTTCTAATTCAGGAATTATGCTATATTGCAATTCTCCGGCGCGCTCAAATTTACCTTCTCGTTTAGCGATTTCCACTTCGATTTTGGCTTTGTCCAGCTTGTCCTTTAAATCCGTGAAATCAGCAAGACCTTGTTTTTCAGACATCCATTTTTCTTCTAAGTTTTTCGCTTTTGCTTCTAGTCCAGATATCTCATAAGTTATATTATCTATTCTTTCCTTAGACTGAACAGTATTTTCTTTTTTTAGGGCCTCTCGTTCTATTTTTAACTGCAAAATTCGACGATCAAGTTCATCAAGTTCTTCCGGTTTAGAATCTATGCTCATGCGTAGAGAACTTGCGGCCTCATCCATAAGGTCAATGGCTTTATCTGGTAAGAATCTATCACTAATATAACGATTTGACAATGTTGCGGCAGCAATTAACGCATTATCAGAAATTTTTACGCCATGATGGAGTTCAAATTTCTCTTTAATTCCGCGTAGGATAGAAATGGTTTCTTCAACATTTGGCTCTCCAACATATACAGCTTGAAAACGTCTGGCTAAAGCTCCATCTTTTTCAACATACTTTTTGTATTCATTTAATGTTGTTGCACCCAAACAATGTAATTCACCTCTGGCCAAGGCCGGTTTCAATAAATTTGAAGCATCCATTGACCCTTCTGATGCTCCTGCTCCAACAAGAGTATGCATTTCATCAATAAATAAAATTATATTTCCTTCTGAAGCTTCAACATCCTTAAGCACTGCTTTCAGGCGCTCTTCAAATTCGCCTCTGAATTTAGCTCCGGCAATAAGGGCACCAAGATCTAAAGATAATAATTTTTTATTCCGCAGGCTTTCTGGAACATCATTATTTACAATTCTTATTGCCAATCCTTCGACTATAGCTGTTTTTCCAACTCCAGGTTCACCAATGAGCACCGGATTATTTTTTGTTTTACGGGAAAGAACTTGAATTGTTCTTCTAATTTCCTGCTCGCGTCCTATAATCGGATCTAGCTTCCCTTCTTTGGCTTTAAGAGTTATATCTATGGTATATTTTTTTAGCGCCTCAAAGCTATCTTCAGCACCCTCAGAATCGGCTAAGCGTCCTTTACGATATCCGTTAATTGCTTGATTCATTTTTGTCGCATCTACTCTTGCCGCTTTTAATATATCATAAGCTTCATTACCTGAAGTTGTGACCAAAGCTTGGAGCAGTCTTTCTATGGTTACAAATTTGTCATTTGCTTTTTGTGCCAAATTTTCAGCAGACATAACTACCGATGTAAACTCTTGACTCATAAGGCTTTGAACAGATGCTCCGGCAACTTGCGGAAGCTTCATAACAGATGTTTCAACATTTTCTCTTATTTGGCCAATATCTCCACCGGCCTGCATCAACAACTGTTTTATAACTTCATTTTTACTATCAAGTAAGGCTTTTAACAAATGCAATGGAGTGATGTATTGATTACGCCGAGAGGCTGCTAACTTGATAACATCTTCAATGATTTCTTTAGAGCGAGTTGTTAATTTTTCAAAATCCATGGTATTACCCTCCTTGTTCTTACCTATTAATATAGGAAGTAAGGAGGGATAAAATCAAGTTGTTATTTCTCTTTTTTTATAAGATCTATAACGGTGATTTCCGATGGAGCAAACAGCCTCATGCTGGGTCCCCACGTACCGGCTCCGTTAGAAACATAAAGTTTTATACCATTCACATCGTATTCTCCACTTAAATATTGATTGGATTTTTTAACGAAAATATGAAATGGAAAAAGCTGACCTCCGTGAGTATGACCTGATAACATCATTTGAAAGTTATAGCTGCTTATTGAATTAGCTATTTCTGGATTGTGAGATAGTAATACACGATATTGGTCACGATTGCTGCCAGACAAAGTATGAGTAAAATTAATATTCAAGCTAGGATTGGAATTTGCAGTAAACGCATCTGGAACCCCTGCAACAAAGATATTATCATTAATAGTAGCACCTTGATTAAACAGCAGGTTTATCCCTCTCCTTTGATATTCATATATCCAAGATGATAGGCCATTATAAAACTCATGATTACCTATTGAAGCATATACCCCGTAGGACGAACTCATATTTTGCAAAGCATCTAAGTGCTTTTGTAAGTGAAATGTATCATCATCAACAATATCTCCTGTTAAAACAATCAGATCAGGATTTGTATTGTTGACGGCATTAACAATTTTATGGATTCTAGATACCGGAGTGCTTCGGTTTATGTGCAAATCTGAAATTTGCACCAAGCGTATATCATTTTTTAAAAGATGATGTTCAACCCTGATATTCTTAAAATCAGGTATTTTGGTGCCCTGATAAAATGCATAAACAGAAATAATAGTGCTTATTATTACAATGATAAAGTTAGCACGTCCCAGCACGCTTATGTTTTTGGGATTTAAGGACCAACCATCTTTTCCCATTGCTCTTGCCAAACCATATATTCCATACCAAAAAATATCCCTCAGCAATATGAGACAGAATACAATAAAAGAAAATCCCATAAGCGTATAGCCCACAACAGAAACACTTGAGAATATCGCATTTGGCAAGCCTGTAATGTTTCGAAGAGCAGATATTATAAGAGGAGAGAACCAACCGAAAGCAAAAATTGCCGCAATAATTATTTTATTTGACTTTCTGATGCCCGTGTAACCGATCATGGTTTTCAGGGTAATTGCAAAACAAGCTAATGCTACGATAAAATATGCAATAAAAAACATTTTATCTTCTCCTCAAATTATTATTGAGCTACTACTGCTTCTTCTTTAGATTTCCTTGGTGTTCTGGTTCTGGTCTTAGTGGTTTTTTCTTCTTCCGGTTTGTTCACGGATTTAATTTCTATTACCTTAAAAGATCGTTTTTTGGGTGCAGCACTTTCTGTTTTTTCGCCTGTTACGGGTTGTGCATTTTCCTCATTAATTGATGATTCTTCTGACGGACTGATCTCATCTGACTTATTTTCAGTCTTTTCTATCATTTTTTCTTCTGAAGAATTTTGATAGTTTACTCGTTGATTTTTTCTCTCGTTTATTTCAGTAACTATTTTGCGATAGTGCTCAGCATACTGGCGAAAGTTCTCAGCCTCAACATAATCTCCGTTACCTTGAGCCTCTTTCGCTAACTCATTGTATCTTTTAATAAGATCTAATGCGGTTCCGCTAAACTTTCCGGCAGAACTTATACTATCAAATTTATAGTTAAGAGAATAGATTTGACTATTGTAGTTATTAGATGAACGGTATTTGTTATTCTTTTTCATATACTTTTACTTTACCAAAAAATTTTGCCTCAACAATTTGAGGACCGATTAAAAAAATGAAAATATTTTATTTTCGCTGAAATAAATAGCGACTATAAAAACAATAAATGTCGCTGAAACATTTATTGTATTGCACATTAAAACATTAAATGCAACTTATTTTTTTAGTATAACACATCTTTTTATGCCGGATAAATCTTGCACAATCTTATACAGCTTAAACTTATTGTACTCAAAAATATTTATCACATCTTCAGCTTGATTTTCGCCAACCTCTAACACTATGTATCCATTGTTGTTGAGAAGTTTTGGGGATATTGTTGCAATTTGACGGTAAGCATCCAAACCATCAACACCCCCATCTAGTGCCACTATAGGATCATAATCTTTAACCTCTGCATCCAGCTTGCCTATTTCTCCGGTTGGTATATATGGAGGATTTGACACTATTAAATCAAATTTGTTCGTAAACAGCAATGTAAAATCAGATGAAAACCAATCTCCATGTATAAATCTTAGGCGACCTTCAACGCCAAGATTTTGAGCATTTTGCTGCGCAATACTAAGAGCTGCAGAAGAAATATCAACCCCTACTCCCATTATATCTTTTTCTGCCAACACGCTTGTGATAACACAACCAGAACCAACACCCAATTCCAAGATATTTTGTACTTGTGTTTTATCACATATTTTTAACGTTTCTTCTAATAAAATTTCAGTATCAGGACGAGGAGATAAAACATTTGTATCAACAATAAAATTATATTTATAAAAGCCTCTATGTCCTATTATCTTATCGACAGGAAAATGGTTTTTTCTTTTTTCAATCATTTGCCAAAATTGTTTTTTATTATCATCTGACACCTCTAAATCAGATATTTTTATTTGAGAAACCTCCATGTTTAATAGATCTGCAAGCATGATTTTAATCTCAAATACATATGTATCCACATTATTTTTTCGCAAATATTCCAAGGCTTGTGAAATTAATGAATTAGATGAGTGTTTCATATGGTATTAATGGTATAAAAAAAACACCTGCAAGCAGATGTGTTAACGTTATGATCTGATATATTCTTTATCATTATATGCTGTTTGCTGTTCATCATTCTTTTTAGAATTGAGGCGACGTACTTTTTCCAGCCTTTCAGACATACGATGAGTAAAATCAGATAAATCAAACATATTGATAGCCTTATCTTCTAAGACTAAGGGAAGAGTGTGCAGATGCTCTGTTCTAACTTCAGCTATCATTTTTTTCTCCGTTTATTTCTCGTATATTAGCACGTTTTTGCATCCATTGCAACCAAAACCATTGATTTTAGTTTTGTAAATGCGTTTTTTTCGATTTGCCGTATGCGTTCACGGCTAACATTAAACTTTTCTCCAATTTCTTCCAATGTTATAGGAGTATCGGAAAGCATGCGTTTTCTTATAATATATTGTTCTCTTTCATTGAGCTTAGATAAACACTGTTGCAACACTTTGGCTTTGTATATTGCCTCTTGTTTAGAAGCAACTTTTGCTTCTATGTTTTGACTGGCATCAACCAAAAAATCTACTTTTTCGTCTTCTTCTTCATCACCAACAGAAACATTAAGCGATTTATCCCCACTTAACCGACCATTCATCTCTATGACTTCGGCTTCGTCAACAACCAATTCTTGCGCAATAGAGCGAACGATATCCGGCTCTAAACCTTTGTTATCATACAGACCTAAACGAGCTTTAATTCTAGACAGGTTATAAAAAAGTTTTTTCTGAGCTGCTCTGGTTCCGATTTTTACCAGCGACCAAGAACGTAATATATAGTCATTAATAGAGGCTTTTATCCACCAAATAGCGTATGTGGCCAAACGAACTTTTTTCGAGAGATCAAATTTTTTGACAGCTTGCATAAGGCCAATGTTAGCTTCGGAAATTATATCTGCCAACGGCAAACCATAGCGACGATATGTAAATGCTATTTTTGCGGCCAACCGCAAATGAGACGTCACCAAAACTTGGGCTGCATTCATATTGCCTTTTTGTTGAAACTCATTAACTAAAGCTTTTTCCTGATCTTCTGTGAGTACGGGAAACTTCTTAATATGTTCCATATATGAGACCAAGCTGTTATCACCCACCACAACCGGTAGGTTTGAAGATGCCTTAACAATGAGTCCAGACCCTGTTGCCATACTCTTTAATCACCTCAATCTTATTGCATATAAGCATTTTTTTATATAAACAACAACCCTAAAAAAACAAGGGGTGCGGAGATAAATATTATAAATATTTAATGACAAATGCAAGCTATTTTTGTAAGTTTTGACCTAAAACAGTAAATTCTGTTTTATAACTTTCAGATAACAGGATAACTTTCATATCTCGCTTATCTTCATACATTATAATATAGAGCGATCGTTCAGAATTAACATTGAAAGAAGAACAGACTTTTATCGCATATTTACTTAATTTTTTTTTGTTTCTTAAATTAAAAATTTCTTCAGCCAACAAATAATTTTGTGAAGGCCTGAAAGCTGTCATACCAACTTCCGTAAAATTCTTTATATTTTTTAATGCAAGCTTTTGTTTGCGGTAGTTTATAACGTTGATATACTCATCTTTATCAATACTTGAAAGATGTTGCTTAACTTGTTGTTGTATGTTCTCATCATTACAGCTTGGAAAATCAATATCGACTTTTTTTTCTTCGATTTTTGGTGCTTCTATGACTTTTATAACTTCGTCCGGTATACCAAACATTTCGTAGGTAGTTATATCTGATGCTTGAGCTGACGCAAAACGAATCGGCATAATTATCAACAACAAACCAAAACACCAGCTCAAGAATCTACACATAGCCACCTCTTTAAAAATTAACAGATTTTGGAGTACGCGGAAACGGAATAACGTCTCTAATATTGCCAATTCCGGTTAAGAGCATCATCATACGCTCAAATCCCAAACCAAATCCGGCATGAGGAACAGAACCATAACGACGAGAATCTAAATACCAACTATAATCATCTTCATGCATGCCGTTTTCCCTGATGCGAGAAACCAGAACATCTAAACGCTCTTCACGTTGTGAACCTCCTATCAGCTCACCGATACCAGGAACCAGCACATCCATAGCAGCGACGGTACGACCATCATCATTAAGACGCATATAAAATGCTTTAATCTCTTTAGGATAGTCCCTAACGATAACCGGACGTTTAAAATGAACTTCCGCCAAATAACGCTCATGCTCAGTTTGCATGTCTATGCCAAACTTAGGTTCATACTCAAATTTATGATTTGATTTTTGCATAATTTCAATAGCCTCAGCATATGTAATACGAGCAAAGCCGTTATCAACAATATTGCTTAGTTTTGCTAAAAGTCCGGGCTCAACAAACTTATCAAATAAAGCCAAGTCATCGGCACAAGTATTCATAACATGGCGAATACAATACTTAACCATATCTTCTGCCAGATCCATATCATCATATATATCAGCAAAAGCCATTTCCGGTTCAATCATCCAAAATTCAGCCGCATGGCGAGTAGTATTTGAATTTTCGGCACGAAATGTCGGGCCAAAAGTATAAATATCACCCAAAGCACAAGCATACATTTCACCGTTGAGTTGTCCTGATACGGTGAGTCTTGCTTCTTTACCGAAAAAATCTTGAGAATAATCTATTTTTCCGTCTTTAGTGCGTGGAAGATTGTTAAGATCTAAAGTTGTAACCTGAAACATCTCTCCGGCACCTTCACAATCAGATGCGGTAATAATCGGTGTATGTACATAGCGGAATCCTCGTTCATTAAAGAATTTGTGAATCGCAAATGATAGCTCCGAACGAACTCTAAATGCAGCTCCATATTTGTTAGTGCGCGGACGCAAATGAGCAATAGTGCGTAAATATTCATCGGTATGTTTCTTTTTTTGCAACGGAAAATCTTCCGGGGCAATGCTATATATTTCGATGTTCTGCGCAACAATTTCGTATTTCTGATTACCACCTTGAGACTCAACCAAGGCGCCTTTAACAGCTAACGATGAGCCGGTCGTAATCTTTTTTATATCTTCATAATTAGAAAGATTGTTATTAGCAATAATCTGAATATTTTTTAATGACGAACCATCATTTAATTCAATAAACGAAAAATCTTTGGCATCACGACGAGTTCTAACCCATCCTCTTACCAAAACCTCTGATTGAGGCTGGTCTGCTTGTATCAACTTAGCAATTTTTGTTCTTTTTAACATAACCTATTGTGTCCTTATAAATATTCTTTATTTGATTATAGCCATTTAACTTTTGGCGAGTGTATTACAAAATTATTCCAATGTCTAGCATTGACAAATAATATTCTACAAATTAAATTCATTATATATTAAATATTTTGGAAAGGATCTTGTTTTATGAAGAAGTATCTTTCTGTTTTAGTTTTGCCTTTAGCAATGAGCATTGCTTCTTGTACTACTGATATAGGAGCAAATGATTACTATGCTTCGAGCGCAAATACCGTTAATGTTACCAAGGCTTGTACCGTTGTCAGCCTAAGACCTGTTACCGTTAAAAGCAACGACAATAATGCCGGCACACTATTCGGTGCGGCAGCTGGTGGAGTTGCCGGTTCAGCCATTGGCGGCGGCAAAACCGTTCCTATTTTGGGTGCTATTGGTGGGGCATTGGTCGGTGGAATTGCCGGAGATGCTGCGCAGGCAAAACTTTCAAAACAAACAGGATATGAATATATTGTTCGTTTGAATAACGGCAGTTTGCAAACTGTTGTGCAAGGAAATGATGTGTATATCCAACCGGGACGCCCTTGTTATATAATTTACGGACGACAAGCGAGAGTTATACCGGCAAACTAAATAGTTTGCATTCCATCCCCGAGTTTTATCGGGGATATTTTTTATATAATTCCACGTTTTTGAGCAATGATCAGAGCTTGTGTTCGATTGGTTGCGTTTAAAGAACGGAGAAGTGCATTTATGTGAAGTTTTACTGTTGCCTCAGAAACATTCATTTTATACGCAATTTGTTTGTTAGAAAGTCCTTCGGCCACATAGCGTAACACTTCAGATTGTCTCGGGGTAAGCATCTTCTTGTTATCTTCTTTGATCCCAACACCATGCGAAGCTATTTCCATCAGAGAAGGAGGAAGGTATGTCCCTCCATCCAATATCAAATTTAAAGCAGAGGTTAAAACCTTGGTGTCAGAACTTTTAGAAATGTATCCTTTGACACCTATATTTAGGGACTTTTTAATATGCTGAGGATTTTCAGATGCCGAGATTATCACAATTTTGCTTTCAGGTGATGTCTCTCGAATGGTTTTTAAGCCTTCTTCCCAATCCATATCAGGCATATCCAGATCTATTATAACCAAATCAATATCTGTCATTGACTGAAGAATTTTGATAGCTTGAGAAAAGTTAGCTGCTTGATATATAATAGCTTGCGGAGCAAGTTTTTCTAAATGCAAACTAAGCCCATCACGAAACAAGGCATGATCATCAGCGACAAGAAGTTTCATTTGATTTCTCCTGCATCTAAACCGCTAAAGTTTGTTTAGTCCAAGTCCGAGTCCGACTCCAGCAGGTATGTTGAGAGTGTTTACTTTAGTCTTTATATAGGTGATAATATCAAAATTTTAAGAACAGGCAACAAAAAAATATGTATGCTACATCATATATTATAGGTAGACACACTCTATTCCAGCCTCTTTGAACATTTGTTCTGAATATATGAGCTTATCTCGCCATGTTCCTGCAGGTGTATTTTCATCTATTTCTATTTTATGCGTAACAACCATTTTAATACCCGATTGGATAATTGCTCTGGCACAATCAGGACATGGCATTGCCGTCACATAAATTACACAGCCTTTTAGAGATGCACCGATCAAGCAAGCGTTGTATACGGCGTTGCGCTCAGCATGCTCAAAAAAATCATATTTAGTCGGACGCTCTAAACGCTCGGGAATATCATCGTCCACGCCTCTTACAACTCCGTTATATCCGGTAGAACGAATCTCACGATCAGGTCCGACGACAACTGCACCAACTTTGGTGGAAGGGTCTTTTGACCAAGTTTTTACCAATTCGGCCAACTCCATAAAACGTTTATGCCATTTTTCCGAAAACATTGCATCGCCCTCCTGAACTATGAGTGTCTTTAATCATAAACAAGCATAAACAATTATTCTAAACATACAACTCTTTTTTATTTTGCGTACAATTAAGGCAAAGGTCTTGACATTCCGCCTAAAATGTCTCACTTTATTGCCCAGTACTTTATATATATTTAAGGAGAAAAAAATGAGTGCGATTATTGATATTCACGCTAGAGAAGTTTTAGACTCTCGTGGAACCCCGACTGTTGAAGCCGAAGTTGTATTGCAAAGCGGTGCTTTTGGCCGTGCTGCTGTTCCTTCCGGAGCTTCTACCGGAGCTCACGAAGCTGTTGAGTTGCGTGATGGTGACAAAAAACGTTTTGGCGGTAAAGGTGTTTTGAAAGCCGTTGAAAATGTTAATGATAAAATTTATGATGCTTTGGCTGGTTTGGATGCCGAAGATCAGATTGAAATTGATCGCACCATGATTGATTTGGATGGCACAGAAAACAAAGGCAAGCTCGGTGCTAATGCTATTTTGGCCGTTTCTATGGCCGTTGCTAAAGCTCAAGCTGAAGAAGCCGGACTTCCTTTGTATCGTTATTTGGGTGGCACAATGGCTCGCACCTTGCCGGTTCCGATGATGAACATTGTTAATGGCGGTAAGCATGCTGACAACCCTATCGACATTCAAGAGTTTATGATTATGCCGGTATCTGCCGAATCTGTTAGAGAAGCAATCCGCATGGGGGCCGAAATCTTCCAAACATTGAAGAAAAACTTGAAAGCTGCAGGCCATAATACCAATGTTGGTGACGAAGGTGGTTTTGCTCCAAACTTGAAATCAGCTGACGAAGCTTTGACTTTCATCGTTAAATCTATTTCTGATGCCGGCTACAAACCGGGTGAAGATGTTGTTTTGGCTATTGATGCCGCTTCTACCGAATTTTATAAAAACGGCAAATATGAAATGGAAGGCGAAGGCAAATCTTATACCAGTGAGCAAATGGTTGAGTTTTACAAAGATATGTGTGCTAAATTCCCAATCTTCTCTATCGAAGACGGTATGGCTGAAGATGACTGGGAAGGTTGGAAAATGCTAACAGATGCTTTGGGTGACAAAGTTCAATTGGTTGGTGATGATTTGTTTGTTACTAACCCGAAACGTTTGGCTATGGGTATTGAAAAAGGCGTTGCCAACTCTATTTTGGTTAAGGTTAACCAAATCGGTACTTTGACAGAAACAATGAAGGCTGTTGATTTGGCTCAACGCAACAAATATTCTGCAGTATTGTCTCACCGCTCCGGCGAAACAGAAGACACAACTATTGCAGACATTGCTGTTGCAACAAACTGTGGTCAAATTAAAACCGGTTCTATGTCTCGTACAGACCGTATGGCTAAATACAACCAATTAATTCGTATTGAAGAAGAATTGGGCGACATGGCTATTTATGCCGGTAAATCTATTTTGAAAAAATAATAGATAATCACTATGAATCTAACCGCCCTGATGCAATATCAGGGCGGTTTTTGTTTGGTTTAATTTTTCTACATGTTTACTTTGGCTATTTTTTATTCAAGTATTGTGCGAATTAAAAATATTTTTTGCTATCATTTTATCTGGTGATTAAAGCTTCGGCAGCTGCTCGAGCTTCTTTGGTTATGACTGAACCGGACAACATTCGAGCTATTTCTTCTTGTCTTTCAGGTAGGGATAGGCTACAAACAGTTGTGGTAGTAACATTATCTATTGTATTTTTTTCTACTCTATAATGTTGCTTGCCTTGTGATGCCACTTGCGGAGAGTGAGTAACTACAAGTACCTGAATATCAGACCCAAGGCGAGCCAACCTTTCTCCCACCGCTTGAGCCGTTGCTCCACCGATACCGGCATCGACCTCATCAAAAATCATGGTTTCTACCATGGAACTCTGCAATAAATTAACCTTAAGTGCCAACATGAAACGAGATAACTCACCACCGGAAGCAATCTTGGCTAATGGTCCCTGCGGAGAATTCGGATTGGTTGAAACAGTAAAACTTACATTATCAAAGCCAAGCTCTCCCCAACTGCTTTCTTGATTTTTTTCAACTATCGTTACAAAGCGAGCTTTTTCCATTTTAAGAGGGGGGAGTTCTTGCATGATTTTGTTATCCAACTTATTTGCGGATTCAATTCTTGCCATATGCAAAGCTGATGCGGCATCTAAATATAACAATCTTTTTTCTTGTTCTGTTTTCCGCAAATCTTTAAGATGGTCTTCGCCTAGTTCTATGCTGTTTAGCTGTTGCTTAAACTCAAATAGCTTATCTTCCAAATCATCAATTCCGACACCATGTTTGCGCGATAAGTCCTTGAGTAAAAAAAGGCGAGTATCTATACTTTCTTGCTCCGATGCGTCAAGGTTTATTTCTTTTGATGCTGTCTCAATACTGTCTTGAGCCTCACAAATTTCTATTAATGCTCTATCTAATGTTGCTAAGATATTATCATATTTTCCATCGACATATCTGTTAGCTCGTTCTATGGCTGATTGAGAATGACGTAAGGCTGAAGTAATATCAGGCTCTTGATTAAGGGCTTGATAAGCATGATTCAGACTTTCTATAATTTTTTCAGCATGCATAAATGTCTGACGACGGGAAATTAGTTCGGTTTCTTCCCCTTTGCGAGGAGAGACACTTTCCAGTTCCTTGACCCAATGGCGTAAATTTTCTTCTTCGGATTTGGCTTTGATTAAATCATTTTCAGCTCTTGCCAAATTTTGCTTGGCTTTATGATATTCATTCCATGCGTTGGCGGTTTTGTTCAATAGTTCGGGATATACCCCCCAAGAATCTAAAATACTACGATGATTTGCCGGATTTAACAATCCTTGATTATCAAACTGGCCATGAACTTCTACCAACAATGCACCTATTTCTTTTAAAATTTTGGCACTGACAAGTTGATCGTTTACAAAAATTTTTCCTTTTCCGCTTCGATCTAATGTTCTTTTGACAACCAGTTCATCTTCTACATCTATATCATTTTCTTTGAGCATATTTTGCAACGTGATATTATCCGGCTTAACATCAAAAATTGCACTAACCGATAATTTTTCTTCGCCACTACGGATTAACGAAGTTTCTGCTCTTTTACCTAAAACAAGCCCAAGAGAATCTAACAAAATAGATTTACCGGCTCCGGTTTCTCCTGTAAGAACACTCAAGCCGGATTCAAAATCTAAATCCAGTTTATCTATCAAAACCACGTTGCGAATACTGAGAGATCGAAGCATTTTTTGTACCTTAGAGTTTCCTAGCTCGCTTATACCATTTGCTTTCCGGATAATTGTATTTGAGCACTTTTATGGAGTCATTAAATTCTTTATTGAGACCTAATATTTTATACACCTCGGCTTGACGATATAATGCTTCTTCAATATGACCGGTGGTTTGATAGTTGTTTACAACTTCTGAAAAGCGATTCAAGGCAGATAAATAATTTTGTTTATTTAAATAAAAACGACCAACTTCCATTTCCTGACCGGCCAAGTGGTCTACTATCAGATTCATTTTTAATTTTGCATCTTTAGCATATTCTGACTCAGGAAAACGAATAATAACCTGATTAAATGCATCAAAAGCATTTTTGGTTGTGCCTTGATCTTTTTCTATCCCGACAATTTGTTCATAATAACAAAGCCCACGCATATAATAAGCATAGGCAATATCCTTGTTTCCGGGGTGATAACGAATAAATCTATCCAAACTTAAAATTGCATCATCATATTTTTGATCTTTGTAGTAAGCGTATGCGCTCATTATTTTGGCTTTGGTTGCCCATCTTGAATAAGGGTGCTCCAATTCTATTTTTTCAAATGTGGCTGCTGCTTTCAAATATGATGTTTTGTTTAGCTCCTCATATCCTTTGTTGTATAATTCTTCAGCAGTCGCAGGCTCACTATTCTTGGTTGTTGAGCAAGCTGTAAAAATAAAAATAACAGATAATAACAGCACAATTTTTTTCATGATTTATTCCTCAATAATTTGATAATTTGTTTTATCCGAAAGCAAAATTCTTAAAATTTGATTATTGTGATAGTGACCACTCTTAGATGCAACCAACTTACCAATAACTTGATAACCGGCAGTATATATATCACCTATAGCATCAATAACTTTGTGATTCACACATTCATTTTCAACCCTAAAACCACCTTCATTTAATATTGTCTCACCATCAAGCACAACCGCATTATCTAAGCTTCCACCTCTTATCAGGCCAAGCGACTTGAGATAATCAACCTGATATTTTTCACAAAAAGTGCGACAAGGGGCAACTTCGGAAATATAAATATCTTCACTTAGGGGCTTTGAAAATTCTTGATGCCCAACAATTTTTGAAGGGAAGTCAATAGTAAATGAAACCGCAAATTCATCATTAGGCAAAAGCTCGACAACAGCTCCTTTATTATCATTAAAGCGAACAGGTTTTAGCACTTTAAGCAATTTACGAGGTGCAGCTAGAGAAATTGTTCCTTCGTTTTTGATTGCCTGATAAAATGGCAAGGCAGATCCGTCCATAATCGGAATTTCCGGATTGTTTATTTCAATTAGTGCATTATCAACTCGGCAAACAGCCAAAGCAGACATTAAATGCTCTATCGTGGAGACAATATTGCCTTCTTTATCACCAATACAGGTGCAATTTCTGGTATCAACAACGTTATCATATGTAGCTCTGATCTGTGGCTTGTTTGGCAAATCTACCCTAACAAACACTATTCCATGATTAATCGGTGCAGGTTTGATAGTGATGATACTTTCACAACCGGAATGAAGCCCTATTCCTTTAATGCTTACTTCTTTGGCAACCGTATGCTGCAACTCTTATCTCCTTAAATATCTACATATCGGGTAGCCTATAAGCCGGGTTCTGTACCCTAAACGGGCGATAGCTATTCATCTGGGCCGATTATCACTAATACGGCTCATCGCGACCTACCTCTGGAGCGGAAGGAGAACATTCCGTTTAACGCAGTTTGTTTTTACAACACTTGCGCCCTCCTAACTTGGTCTTGCATCAAACAGGGTTTACCATGCCAAGACTGTTACCAGCCTTGCGGTGAGCTCTTACCTCTCCTTTTCATCCTTACCAAAGAAGCTTTGGCGGTTTGTTTTCTGTGGCACTTTCCCTTGGGTTTCCCCAGCCAGACGTTATCTGGTGCTTTGTCCCCCTGAAGCCCGGACTTTCCTCACAACAAACAAAGCTATTGCGCAGCTATCCGGCTACCCGTTGTTAGCATAGCATTTGCATCTTTGATTGCAAGTGGTTTGTTGATTAAGCAGTGTATTAATTTTGTCAAATTTGAAAGCAATTTCAAACTGTGTACTCTGAGATCATCATCAAACAAAATGATTTTCGTTTTAGAGCTTCTGATTTTCAGAGGCTCTTTTTTTTACGAAAAATATCCCCAATTTTTATTTTTATTGTTTTTGAGAGTCAGCATAGGGTTGAACGAATCGTCTATACGTTTTTGCAGAACAAAACAAGAACTGTTAACGAATTACTAAAATTTTCCATTGATTCCCATAAAATCCCATGATATACCATTTAAAGAATAATTTTTGAACAAGGAACCAGGCAATTGCGTAAAACGTTTCTTTTTATGGACACGGTTTTGAATAAGGTAGACGCCAAAGGACGCGTCTCTTTGCCTTCAGATTACCGTTCTATTGTCAAAGAAACAGGGGCTGAAATTGTGTGCTATCGCAGTTTATCTGCTCCGTGTATTGAAGGTTGCTTAGAAGATTTGCTTGATAAGTTGGCAACCCAAATGGAAGATAGCCTGGATTTCTTTTCTGAAACCCAAGATGATCTGACCAACCTTGTGTTTGGCGATGCCAAACGATATCCTTTCGATTCTACCGGTCGCATTATGCTCGCAGAAAAATTATTAAAACATGCAAACATCACCGATTGTGCCGTTTTTGTCGGCAAAGGCCGAAAATTTCAGATTTGGAACCCGCAAAACTGGGAGAAAGAAGAACAACGGATTCGTGCTGCGGCAATGAAAAACCGCCCGTCAATCAAGGAGTCCAGCCGTGAATCCTAATTACCAAAAACATTTTCCGGTAATGTTGCCTGAGGTTCTGCAAGCTATATCCCCGAAAGATGGGGAAATTTATGTTGATGCCACTTTTGGTAACGGCGGATATAGTGAAGCAATTTTAAATGCCGCTAATTGCAAGGTCATCGCTCTTGATCGTGATCCAAATGTATTGCCTCGCACACAAGAATTAAAAAAACAATATGGTGACAGATTCGAGTTTAGAGCCGGACAATTTGGCGATTTTTCCGAATTAGTTGGTGAATCTATTGACGGTGCAGTATTTGATATCGGTGTATCCTCTATGCAGCTGGACGAAGCTGATAGAGGATTTTCTTTTGCTAAAGATGCTCCTTTGGATATGAGAATGTCACAAAGCGGAACAAGTGCAGCTGACTTGGTTAACTCCTTGAACGAAACCGATTTGGCAAATCTGATTTACAATTTCGGTGAAGAAAAAAAGTCACGCCAAATTGCCAGAAAAATTGTTGAATGTCGCAAAACCAAGTCCATTTCAACCACCAAAGAATTGGCTGAAATTATATACACCGTTATTCATCGAACCCCTAATAACATTGATCCGGCAACCAGAACTTTTCAGGCTCTGCGAATCGCTGTTAATCAAGAATTAGATGAGCTCAAAAAAGGCCTTACTGGAGCATCCCTTCGTTTGAGTTCCGGGGGACGATTGGTTATTGTAGATTTTCACTCTCTGGAAGACCGAATTGTTAAAAATTATTTTAAGGAAAATTCTTGCAAAAAAGAGCATGTATCTCGATACAAAGAAAACACAACATCCGATTGTGATAAACTATTTTCTCAAGTTTCTAAGGTTATCTTACCTTCTTGTAAAGAGCTTGAAATAAATCCCAGATCGCGATCTGCTAAACTTCGCTTTGCGATTAAAAATGAATCTATAATTAAGGAGATTGATTGTGAATAGCACAAAATTTGCCGTATTGTCACTTTGGATTGCGTTCACTGCCGTTATCTGCTTCGGATCATTGGCATTAAAAAACAATGTGCAAAAACTCGAAAACGAGCTCAACTCAATCAATCGAAAAATT
The DNA here is from genome assembly GCA_015062285.1 of Alphaproteobacteria bacterium. GTDB lineage: Bacteria > Pseudomonadota > Alphaproteobacteria > RF32 > CAG-239 > CAZU01. The sequence continues at coordinate 156,456 of SUUY01000002.1, forward strand.
AAAAATGATATTACAGATATTCATATATTGAAGGTAGAATGGTCACATCTGAATAGCCCTTCACGCTTACGTAACTTAGCTTCCAAACATATTTCGTTAAATCCGGTTCAAGCTGAACAAATTATTAACTATTCTGCGCTACCATTTAATCATGAAAACAGCGAATCGAGAAGAATCGCTGCAAGAAAAAGTATTTCTAATTATGCTGAGCATAATAGGGAGTTGAAGCGCCTTACTAGAGCTCAGAGATAGTTAATAAGTAGGCAGAAGCAAAAATGTTCGGAAAGTATTTTTCGAAAAAACAAAATGCGGGCTTTTATCTTCCCGGTGAAGAAATCAAAATAGATAAGAGCCGTTCTTTTTCGAGTGGGTTATCTTATAACAACGACCCACTTTCTGTGTGCCGAAAAAGAATGTTTTTTGCTATTACTTGCTTTTTTGCCATTTATTTGAGCATCGGAATAAAACTTTTTAATGCTTGTTTAGCGTCTTATTTCAATAAAGACATTCCGCAAAGAAAAATCAGCCAACGGCAAAACCCCATCAAACGCGCTGATATCGTCGACAGAAACGGGACAATCATTGCAACATCTTTACCTACTGTACATTTATATGCCAAACCAAATAAAATTATTGATGCCGAAAGTGCAGCTCGTAGTTTGGCAACCGTTTTTCCTAAGCTCGGATATAATCGTATTCTATCAATACTTACGGAAAAATCCACTTTTGAATATATCCAAAAAAACCTGAGCCCGAACAAACAATATCAAGTTAATAACCTTGGAATCCCGGGAATTTATTTTGAGGATGTTGAAAAAAGAGTCTATCCGCAAAAAAATCTTTTTGCTCATCTCATCGGAAAGGCCGATATTGACAACAATGGGATTTCCGGAATAGAGATGGCAATGAATGAGCGCCTAACAAGTTCGGATATTTCATTACAACTGACTGTTGATGTGGGAATTCAGGACACCATTAGGATGATTCTAAAGCAAGAAATGGAAAAGTTTCAGGCTATCGGAGCAACCGCTATTTTGATGGATGTGAATACATCGGAAATAATTTCTTTAGTTTCTTTGCCGGACTTTGATCCTAATGACAATGGCAGAATCGAGGAAAGAGCACGTTTTAATATGGCAACCAAGGGCGTTTACGAGCCCGGATCCGTATTGAAAATTTTCAATACCGCAATGTCTTTGGAAAGTGGAAAAGTAAAAGTTGCCGATAGTTTTGATGCGACTGAACCATTTAAGGTTAATCGCCGGTTAATTAAGGATTACAGAGGTGAAAACAGATGGCTCTCAGTTCCTGAAATTCTTATTTACTCCTCAAATATAGGCTCGGCAAAAATGGCCTTAAAAGTAGGAAGCTCAGAGCAGCGAAACTTTTTAGAAAAAATTAAATTTTTTGAATCTTTGGATGTTGAGTTGGTGGAAAAAGGAAAGCCTCTTGTTCCTTCTCGATGGAGCGACGTTACAACCGCTACCATTGCATATGGATATGGTTTAGCTGTTTCTCCTCTACATGTAGTAAATGCTTATTCTGCCGTAATCAATGGCGGAATATATCATAATCCGACACTAATCAAAGGCAGTTCAAAAAACAAAAACGGATATCGAATTATATCTCACAACACATCCAAGGCTATGCGTAAGCTTATGCGTTTGGTTGTAACTGAAGGATCAGGCAAAAAAGCAAATGTTGCCGGATATGAAGTTGGAGGTAAAACCGGAACTGCGGAAAAACTGTCTACCGGAGGATCTTATGTAAACAGAAAAGTACGCACAACGTTTGTTTCTGCTTTTCCGATATCTGATCCCAAATATGCACTTATTGTAATGATGGATGAGCCGAAAGCTACCAAAGAAACTTTTGGCTATGTTACTTCCGGTTGGAATAGCGTGCCAACAGCATCAAAAATCATCTCAGCTATTGCTCCCCAACTTAATCTTAAGGCAAATTTTGATTTAGACGAAATGCGCCAACAAAAAATTATCGAAGCATCTTATCAGCGCTAGTTTGTTTGCGGTTTAATGCATATTTGCTCTATATTACAAGCAAGGCCCGTAGCATCGTCTGTTTCGATATATGTTCCGTATAACGTACCCTCACCTTTAAGTACACTCAATTTGCTACCAGTATAACGACGACACAGTCTATCTATCGGTGCGGCGATATCAAAACCTATTACGCCACTATAATCCCCACACATTCCGGCATCGGTTTGGTATGCCGTTCCTTTGGGTAAAATCATGGTATCACTTGTAGGAACATGAGTATGTGATCCGACAACAGCCGATACTCTGCCATCTAAGTAATGCCCGAATGCTATTTTTTCTGCTGTAGCCTCAGCATGAATATCAACAAAAATAGCGTTTATATTTCGGCCCAAGGTGTAATTTTTGAGAAGCTTGTCTATTGCTTGTGCCGGACAATCAACTGCTTCCATAAACAAGCGACCGACAACTTCTACTACTAAAATCTTTTTCCCGCTTGTAAGTTCTATCTCTCTGGCTCCGCGGCCGGGAAGATTTTCCGGATAGTTGAGCGGACGAATAATCTGTTTACACTCATCTAAAAACGGGATAATTTCTCTTTGGTTCCATACATGATCACCGGTAACAATAGCTCCCACCCCTTTTTCCAAAAGATCACGGCAAACTCCGGGAGTAACACCGAATCCGTGTGCGGCATTATCGGTATTGGCAATTATGATATCATATTTATACTTTTCTTGTAGTTTAGAAATATTATTTAATAAGACCTCACGTCCGGATCTGCCAACAATATCCCCAACATATATAATTTTCATTTTATCTTTCCTTAGGATCTTTACGTTGTTGCAAAGATACAAAGAAACCCCGTTGGAGTCAACGGGGTTGTTTTGATTTTAGAAACCATTTAGCCGTATATATACATTCTTGTCGAACCGCTTATGACCAAGTGGGTGCCGTGTAAATAAACCACGATTTATTCAGGAACAGCTCCCTATAATATAATGTTGGCTCGGAAGATCTGCGGAAGATACGAACTACGCAGTCTCTTTATGCCATAAGGCTACAATAAATTTAATTCAGATGCAAGAAGATTCAACTTATCATCAAGAGATTTTATTTGAGTAGCCAAAGAAGAATCTGCTTCAAGCAAGATTTTTCTAAGATTCTCTTCATTTGAAAAATTTTCGCGAGCATTAGGATTTTTTTTGAGCTCACTCAATTCGTCTGCCAACACCAAACCAACCATAGCCAAAAGCATAGCCTCATTAATTTGAGTACTACCTCCGGTTAAAGCTCTTGCTTTTTCATCAAGAATGTTAGCAAGCTGAATTATCCTAAGTTCTTGCCCGTCTTCGCAGGCAATTCCATATTCTCTGGAATTAATTGTTACAGTTACGTGTGCCATCTTTGTCCAATACTTTATCTAATTGAGAAATTATACTGCCAAGTTGTTCTACAATTGTTGCCGAAGAGCATTGCAAATCGACCAAAGCAGCTTCCTTTGCTGCTAAGGTTGCTTTATCTTGGGAATATTGTTTTTGTAGGGAATCTTTTTTTAATTTGAAATCACCGGCCAACTTTGCAATACTAGCGCTAAGCTCGGCAATTGCATTCGACGTTTGCGGAAAATCATTTTTTTTGCAATCCATTATAAATTTCTCTTTCTAAATTTAAAATAATCACTTATTATTTATGCAATATAAACAACTATGGAAGTTTTACAAGCCTATGCCTCAGATTATCCTCAAAATTAACCATGACACTGACAAAATACATGAAAACAATAATATTTGTTGCTATATTTTGGAATCTGAACTTTCTGATAGCACTATAAACAAAGTTATTAGCATCGGAAAACCTGTTTTGTTTGACGGTAAAAACGCAATAAATAAGATAAATGTTCTAGGTGATGGTATCATAATTAATATTGATTCCCGAAAGCCGTTGAAGGCACAAGTTCGTCCGATAAGAGAAAAAATCGGAACAAAAAAAATAATCGGCACAGTGATAGATCCTAGCCGTCATGAGGCGATGTTGGCTTCGGAGACCGAACCTGAATTTGTTGCTTTCAGAGTTTCGGAGCATAATTTCGACAAAGCAAAAGAACTAATTGAGTGGTACAATGAATTGTTTCTCATTCAATGTGCTGTTCAGCCTGAGACCTTTTTTTCAGGACTTAAAGAGTTAGATGTTGATTTTTTGATAATAAATTCGCAAAATTTTGACGATTTTAGTTGCTAAAAAACAAAGATTATATTACCTTGCCAGTAATTAAGATAAATTTATAAGGAGATAGTAAATATGAAACAACAAGCTGGATCAATCCGTATCGGCTGGGTTATTGAATATAAAAACAAGCCATGGACTGTTACTAAAACCAATTTTGTTAAGCCGGGAAAAGGTGGTGCATTTATGCAGGTTGAAATGAAATCTGTTGAAGAAGGTACCAAAACCAATGAACGTTTCCGTACAGAGGATATGGTTGAAAAAATGATGGTTGAAACCAAGGATTGCCAGTTTTTGTTTGAAGATGCCAATGGTCTAAACTTTATGGAAAGTGAAACATTTGAGCAATTTAGCATGCCTATTGATGTTTTGGGTGATTCTCGTCCGTTTTTAACCGATGGTATGCTGGTTAAAGCCAGTGTTATTGACGGCAAGCCTATTTCTATTGAACTTCCTTTGCAAGTAATTTGCACTGTTACCGAAACAGAACCGGTTATTAAGGGACAAACGGTTTCTTCTTCATACAAACCGGCTATTTTAGATAATGGTGTGCGTACTGCGGTTCCACCTTTTGTCGGAACCGGTGATAGAATCGTGGTTGCAACCGCAGATGCATCTTATGTTGAAAGAGCTAAATAATGTCTTATATTTCACTAAATTTAAGCTTTTTGATTGCTGCCGTAAAAAAAGCAGGAAATACTCTTATCAGAGATTTTAATGAGATTGAAAAACTGCAAACATCATTAAGAGGACATGCTGATTTTGCTAAAGCAGCAGAAGATCGCATGAATAAAATTTTGCGAATAGAGTTGCAAAAAGGTCGGCCTGAGTATGCTTTTGTTAGCGGAAACGGCCCATTGCCAGAGGGACCGTGCTTTGCAGTTGCTCCTTTGGACGGGACACTCAATTTCATGCACGGCATTCCTTATTTTGCAGTATCTGTAGCTATTATTGAAAACGGAAACGTTACTGCCGGTGTAATTTATAATCCGGCAACATCAGATCTGTTCTTTGCTGAAAGAGGGAGCGGTGCATTTAAAGAAGGATACCGCAATCATGAACGTTTGCGAGTGTCCGGACGTAAAGAACTAAAAGATGCTTTATTAGCTTCTGCCGATGCTTCTTTGTCAACTTTGGTTACAGCAACAAGAAATATGGGAGCTTTATCTCTTGATATGGCTATGTTGGCTTCAGGAAAAGTTGACGCATTAGTAAGCCAAAATAACAGTATTGAGACTTTTGCAGCAGGATTGCTGTTGATTAAAGAATCCGGCGGTTATGTTTATGAATATGACCAAAAAGACATCAGAACAGATAATCAGTCGTTGATTTTGACAAGCGGAAATATTGTTGCCGGCAATGCTGAAATTGCTCCAAAGCTTTTTGCAAATATTCATAACTGATTTGGATTTATACAAGGGGATTTTTATGAAAAAGAGAAACTTAATTTTATGCTCGTTATTAATAAGTACTGCTTTTATCGGCTATTCCAAAGCAGATGATTCCGTTGTGGTCAATCTTCACGTTTTGGACGGATTGAGCGGGGTTTCCTCTGTTGGGAGCTATGTAGCGCAACAGCCTTTGTTCCCGGTAGTGAAAAAATCTCCAATCGTAAAAAAGAAAAAAACGCCAAAAAAAGTTCAGATAAAATCTGAATTATCCGCTTCTGCTCCGGAGGTTAAAGTCGAAGTTAAGAAAGATATAGCTCCTAAGGAAATGGTTAGTGCGACTGTATCGTCTAAGACTGTGCCAATACAACAGATACCTTTTGTGGAAGACACTGGGTCGGTGGTAGTTGTTGATGTTGAACCTGTTTCTGTGGCACCAAGCGCCAAAATCACATCGGCCGAAAAAAATCCTCAACAAGATTCGAAGCCGGTTATAGAAGAAAAAACAACAGAAGACTCCGGTACTCCAAAATTATTAATTGACGAAACGGCAACGACCAATAAAAAAGCAATAGGATCGAGCTTGGTTTTTGCTCCGGATTCCGACGAAATTACAGAAGATTTGCAGAAACAAATTGACCAAATAGTTGCCTCTTTCACCAATCCGGTAGATAATAAAATTGCTATTTATTCATATAACTTAGAAGACGGGGTTGAGGCCTTTAAGAAAAAACGTATCAGCTTAAACCGAGCCGTTGCAATTCGCAGTTATCTTTTGCCTAAAGGCTATAAGAACTTCAGCATTAAGGTTATAAATATTGACGGATCTTCCGATAAAGGAAATACGGTAGAGCTTGAAGAGCTGAAAAATTAAAAAAATATTTAAATAATGCTTGCGTTATTTATTTGATTAATGTATAAGTGCATCAAAATTATGCATTAATGAATGTTTTTTAGGAGTTTTTAAGATGAAAAAAGGTATTCATCCTGATTACCATGAAATTACATATGTAATGACAGATGGTGAAAAAGTTAAGATTCGCTCTACATTGGGAAAAGAAGGCGATGTTATTAACTTGGAAGTTGATCCAAAATCTCATCCGGCTTGGACAGGTGTTCGTCGTTTGGTTGATACAGGCGGACAGCTTTCTAAATTTAAGAGTAAATTTGGCGCTTTTGGTCTTAAAACCGGTGAATAGTTGATATAGACTTACGATTTATTAACCTGCTTTTGGTAACATCTAAAGCAGGTTTTTTTATTTTTTTACCGAGAAATATCATGATTAAAATTGCGCATTATGAAGTTTATGTGGATAAAGGCAATGGCTGGAGACTGCAAGATCGGTTTGCAGCAGAACACCGCCATGAAGCATTTAGTATTGCTAAAGAGCTTGAAGCAGAAAAACATAAAGTAAAAATAATAAAAGAAATTTTTGATGTACAAGATAGCTCATATCAAGAAACTGTTGAATACGTAAGTAATCTTGGCGGAATCGGCAAAGGCCAAAAAAAGCAATATAATTGGAGCTCAGAAGTTGAAGAAGAAGCCTTTGTTGCTCCTGAAATTCAGACAATGCGTTCACGTACGAGCATATCCGGAACAATTATCAAGTTAATGATTTTGATAATCGTGAGTTTGGTTTTTGCAAATTTATTTGTCAGTTTATTATTTCCCCTATTAGAAATATTTATTTCTGAGGAAAACAGCAGACCTGTTTTGTTTGGAGTGTTCTTTGTGGTGTTTTTAGCAATGTCTGTACCTTTGCTTTTAAAGAATCTGCCTTGGTATATTTTTGTAAACAACAAAAACATACAACCAACTGTTAAAGAAGAAAAATTTTTTACCAAAGCTGAGAGCTTAATTCAGGCATATAACATAAACTCAAGCAAAGAGCCAATAACGGTATCAGCCTATCCGGAAGCACCTTTGGAATATAAACAATATTTAATTTCATTTTTAAGCGAATTGCTTTCACACCTAGATACCCAAGTTGCCATGCAAAACAGATACTCAAGATTCGGCTTAAAACTTTTGGCATTTGGCGGATGCTTAGAGCTAGCCAGATATTCAGGATTAACCATGTCCGAAACAAACTCAATACTATATGACGGAATAAAAATAATTGATGGAGATAAAGCTGATCTTGAAGCTTTCTATGAAGCGAAAAAAACCTATCAAGACAACAAAATTGCAATATTCCTAACCGGGGTTGGCGCAAATTTGATGTCACAAGTTATAAACGGGTTACCAATATCTGATAATTTGCTAAACAATGCCTTTAACAAGTGGATTGCTCAAGATAAAGACCCCAAAACAGAGCCCAGAGCTAATACGGAAGAACCCAAAGAACAAGCTCCTACCGTTGAAGATGGCGATGTTCTAAAAACCGTACAAGTAAGTCTGAAAAGCGATTTGAAATTTATGGATAGTTCAGAACCAAATCAAGAACAAATAGCCAGTGAAGTAAGTTCACAAATCAGAAATATTGTATATAGCTTACAAAATAAATACCAAGGATCAGATGTAATTGAGGCCAAGGGCATCACCTCTGTTAAGTTTATTAAAGCAAACAAAGCTATAAAATTTGCCGAAGAATTTTTAAAAGACATATCGATTTATCATGATGAACAAAGTGATGAAAATCTGCTTATGAGAAACTGTGTTGCTATACGAGCATACAAAGAGGATAGAGATCCTAACTTGGATAACCACTTACTAGATATGTTTGATCACATTTATAATAATGAGATTGTTGCAGATAAAGAAACCAAAGACGCTTTGGAAGAAAAAGGTTATAACTTTGAATTTATCGGAGAAAAACCGTTTAAGAGCTCCGGCAACGAAGAAGAATTATACAAACTTATAGTTTAATATCAAAAAAGTGCTTGTATATTGTGCAAAGAAAAACTATCCTAAGGGTAGTTTTTTGTTTTGAATAGAAAGGAATTTAGATATGACAGCTCCGCTTATGCCTAGAGCAACCGCCGTATGGTTGGTAGAAAACACTACTTTAACTTTCCGTCAGATTTCAGTTTTTTGCGAAATTCATGAGCTTGAAATACAGGCTATTGCCGATGGCGATGTTTCCGGCAATATCAGAGGACTATCTCCTATTGATAACGGACAACTGAGTTGGGAAGAAATTCGTCGTTGTGAAGCTGATAATAAAGCAAACTTGCAAGCTAATGAAATGGAAAGAAATGTTAAAGCACGCAATGTAAAAACCAAAAAAATTCTTTCTCCTTCTCAGCGTCAGGATAAACCTAATGCCATAGCTTGGATGATAAAAAACTGTCCGCAACTCAAAGACAGCCAAATTTGCAAATTGGTTGGCACAACCAAGGCTACAATCGAATCTATCAGAAACGGATCTCACAAAGATATGGCTAATATTAAGGCTAAAAATCCGGTTACTATCGGGCTTTGCTCAGAGCAAGATTTGGAAAAAGCTTTGATCGCAGCTCAACCAAAGCCGGCTAAAGAAAAGAAAACTAAAAAGACTACTAAAAAGGTTGCTAAAAAGGTTGCTAAAAAAACAGCCAAGAAGACAACAACTAAAAAGCCAGTAAAAAAAGTTGCAGAAAAGAAGGTTGTTGCTAAAAAAGCTGAGAAAAAGACTCCGGCTAAAAAAGCTACTACAAAAAAAACTGTAGCAAAAAAATCTACAGCGAAAAAAACTGCCACAAAGAAAGCATCTACAAAGAAAGCATCTACAAAAAAAACCGCAGCTAAGAAAAAATAGTTGAAGGTGTTTTTATAAAAAAATGGGGGCTTATTTAGCCTCCATTTTTTTCTCTTTTACAGTGATTTTATATATTACAACAATTGTTATGTAAATTGTTGCAATTACTGCAGATATTATACCCTGAGTGCTCCACCCCCAAGTTATATTTGGGAGGTCCGGTGAGCTCGGGCAAGCATCCCATGTTCTAGAATTAAAATATTCTAGCTGGGACGCGTTCATCATATCCGCAATCCAGTACATCTCTACACTAAAGGCAAAAGCAATGATAAATGCCAAGGCCAATGCCCATCCCTTATAACACCAAGTTTTTTTTATAAAACTTGGGTTTTTTTTTATATGCTATTTGATTGATTTTTGAGAAAAGCAACTTATTATATAGTATAGTCAAAATGGCATAAGGAGGATAAAATGTATTTAGAAGCAGGGTTACTAACCAGAAGATCGGTACGCCAATTTCAACCTAACAAAAAAATTCCGATAACAGATATTGATGATGTTTTGAAAATTGCTATGTATGCACCTTCCGGTTGCAATAAACAGCCCTGGGAATTTGTGGTGGTTGATGATGAAAAACAGATTTCTGAGATATTGAAAATTCATCCGCATGCCCAGTTTTTGCAAGATGCATCTGCCGGTATTGTGATTTGTGGAGACACAGAAAAACAATGCGGAGAGGGGTTTTGGGTTGTTGATTGTTCTGCTGCCACACAAAACTTGTTATTAGCATTGCACGGAAAAGGAATGGGGGGATGCTGGTGTGCTGTCTATCCCGACAAAAAAAGAATGGAAGATTTTGCTAAATTGCTAAAACTACCGGCACACATAAAACCTTTGGCTTTGGTTGTTGCCGGATATCCAAGCAAAATTCCTCAGCAACCACAAGACCGATTTGCTAAAAACAAAATACATTATAATGTGTGGTAAGGTATTTAGTTATTAGGAATTAGTGTAAAGTCATGTTGAGCGGAGCGGTAGCGTAGTCGAAACATCTATTGAGGCTCGTCGTCAGGATCAGAGCAACAGGGGATCCCTCGACAGGCTCGGGATGACATTGGTTGGTTGCTCGGAATGAAAAAGTTGTGGCTCGGGATGAAAAAAAACAGCATCTGTTTTAATTCTGATGCTGTTTTTAGTAAGCTTAAACTCTAACGGGTTGCCCCACTTACACCTCTTCCACCCGCAGGCGATGTTGAGTTGTTGCGGTTAGACTTAACATTTGCGAACACGTCCCCTCTTCCTCTGTTCATATCTAAAGTAGGAACTACTTTAATTTGAACAGGTTCAGTTTTGTCTGTAATCTTTTCTGATCCAGGATACTTAGAAGCCATATCCTTAAATGCCTTTGTAGCAATATCTTTATATTCCATGACTAATTTTTGAGAATAAGTATTGAAATCATTTTGTTTGAAGCCATTTATTTGATCATCATCATCTCCATAAGTTGGATCATCATCTTTAACGGCTCCCGGTTTACAATTTTTCTTAAACCATTCTATTACCTCCGGTTCAGCCTTTTTCATTTCACATTCAAACATCATATTTATTGCGCTCATGTCAGGATGTAAATAATCATAAGGCTGGTTTATAGTACGACCACTACTATCAGTATAAGTAATCATACCCTTTTCAACCGCTTTGATAATTTCGGCTTGAGCTTTATGAGCACAGGCAATATCTACGGCATTCCATTTACCATTTCGAACACCTTCTGTAATTTTGTCATCTAAATTAGGTAATACTGATTTACTAAAGTGATAAAATCTGGCATCACCTTCGAGACCTTTCATGGTGGTTTCAAGAGAACTATTTGGATTTCCGGTGTCTCTTAAATATGCAGTATGATGCTTAAGCTCCTCAACCAGACGCATCTTAAATTCAATCTCTTGGGATTCATCAAGATTATTTTTTTCTTTCATAGCCTTGAGGAGCTTTGTCAAATCGTCGTTGCCGATTGAGCAACCATCATCATTAGCTGAACGTTTGAGTAACGGACATACAAGTTGATCGCCTGCAGCCTCCCAGAATGCACCGCAAGCATCACCGCCAAATTCTACAGCACTGGGCATCTTAAAGTATTTATATCCCATTGCCTTGATTGTGCCAAGTGTAGCTTTAGCATAGGATCCTTCAAATTTAGCTCCTTGAGGAAGATAAATGCCAATTCTTGGCGGATTTTTATGAAGAATAAAGGCAACCTTTTTGGTATGTTGGGCAATACCGGTTTTAGGATCGATTTTACAATCTTTATATTTATCAGTTTCGCTACCATACCATGCAATCATATAGCTTCCGTCAGGTAAGCGTCTTCTGACACAACATTTCTTATCAATACGAGCTATACCGGCTCGAGCCATAATCGGCTTGGACATTTCTCGGAAGGTCATATCGTCATTTATTTTATCATCGCTATTAGCCAAGATAGCTGAAAACGATGCTTTACCATCATCATCCACAGTATCGGTGCTACCGTCATTTATCTTTCCTGTAGCATCATTGGCGATGCGCCCTCTTGTTCCAGGAGCGGAGCGTTCATCATCAGGGCCATTTGATCCGACAACCTCGTGAGTATTTTGAGTTAATTCTTTATATTCCTCGGCCTGCCTACTTTCGATATATTTCTTATATACATCTTCAAAAGTACCTATTTCTTCGCCATCTTCTATTATTTTGAGATCTTTGACACTGTCAAAAGAATCTATGCTCATTTCGTGTTCTTCAAAGAAATCGGCAAATGTTTCCAACTGCTGTTTGGTCAATCCGCCATTTTCAAACACAAATGACATATTTTCATCGAAAGCCACGTTTAAACCGGAATCGCCTAAATTTTTTATTCTTAAAGTAATCTTGCCACTACTATTATCTAAATGATAATCATTTATCGTTCCCTCTTTAGCCCAGCTACTTTCGTTCATCTCTTGCATTAAGCTATATAGTGTTTTGAACTTTTCAAGTTTTTCCGGATCACCTTTTACACTATTATAAATATTACGAATCTGTTTGGCGTCTTCTACTCCATTGTCAAATAAGCCATTGAGTTTTTGCAGAGTTTCTTCTTTTTGATCATATTCTCCCGTTATTTGGGCTTTCTTTAGGCTTTTGTTACCAATTTCAGCAATTTCGCCTGCCGAAACATCTTTAATGTCTTTAATTTTATCTTGTAGTTTTTTTATTCTTTCTTCGTCTCGTTCTTTAGCTAGTTCAGCTTTTAGTTCTTTCTTGCGTTCTTCTTGGTATTTTTGGTTTTGTTCATAAAGACGTTGTTTTTCTGTCTCAATCTGTTCTTTTAATTTTGTTTTTTGTTCATCATCTTTTGCGGCAGATAGCAATGATATGAGACGTTTGTATTCTGAAAAATCAAGATTCGCTATTCCATCATTATTAATAAATTCTTGACTGATTTGTTCGCCTAAGTTAATAACTGCTTGTTTAAGAGTTTTATATGAATCTTCAAATTTTTTCCATTCGGCTTCAGATGCCAGCATCTCGGTAACGAATTGGCCATCCCAAAACGAAAGATCTACATTTGAGATATCATAATCTCTGGTATATTTTATTGGTTTTATACTAGCCATAACCTATCTCCACCAAATTCAGCAAAAATATCTGTATTATCTTTATAATACCACAAATTTTAAAAAAATCAAATATTTTTGTCCAAAAATAACTTGTTTAATATTATGTCTTTTGTAACATATATTTGTTTATAAAGACTTAAATTTTGAAGAAAATATTATATTCTTTATTTGCTCTATATAGACAAAAGCAAAAACAACAAAATATGCTTGAAAATTTATATAAAAATGCTAAATTATCAGACGATAATTTATATGCCCGTGCGGGGCGGTCCGCACATTTTTTAATTACTGTGTATGACTGATAGGTTTGCTGAAGGAAGATTCTTCTTCAAGTTTGGAATGACATTTCCTACTTTGTCATGTTGAGCGGAGCGGTAGCATAGTCGAAACATCTCTTGAGACTCGTCGTCAGACTCAGAGTAACAGGGGATCCCTCGACAGGCTCGGGATGACAAAGTTGTGGCTCGGGATGACATTTCCTACTTTGTCATGTTGAGCGGAGCGGTAGCATAGTCGAAACATCTCTTGAGATTCTTCGACAGGCTCAGAGTAACAGGAGATCCCTCGACAGGCTCGGGATGACAAAGTTGTGGCTCGGGATGACAGCAGAAAAATCTTCAGAGGCAAAGCTTTATCGGTTATTACTCAATTAATAGGAAGGATAAAAATATGACAATTCGCGTTGGTATCAACGGTTTCGGACGTATTGGCCGCTTGGTTTTCCGTGCTGCCCAAAAAAGAGATGACATTGAGATTGTAGGCATTAATGACCTTATTGATGTTGATTATATGGCTTATATGCTCAAATATGACACTATGCATGGCAGATTTGACGGTACTGTTGAAGTTAAAGACGGCAAATTAGTTGTAAACGGCAAGGCTATTCGTGTTACTGCCGAGAAAAACCCAGCAGACCTCAAATGGAATGAAGTTGGTGCTGACTATGTAGTTGAATCTACTGGTTTGTTCCTAACTAAAGAAAAAGCTCAAGGTCATATTGATGCCGGTGCTAAATATGTTGTAATGTCTGCTCCTTCTAAAGACGATACTCCTATGTTTGTTTGCGGTGTTAACACTGAAACATATGTAAAAGGAACTCAATTTGTTTCTAATGCTTCTTGCACCACAAACTGCTTGGCTCCAATTGCCAAAGTTTTGAACGATGTTTTTGGTATTGAAGATGGTTTGATGACAACTGTTCATGCTACAACAGCTACTCAAAAAACTGTTGATGGTCCTTCTGTGAAAGATTGGCGTGGTGGTCGTGCTGCTGCCGGCAACATTATTCCTTCTTCTACCGGTGCTGCTAAAGCTGTAGGTAAGGTTATTCCTGCTTTGAACGGAAAATTGACAGGTATGGCTTTCCGTGTTCCGACATTGGACGTTTCTGTTGTTGACTTGACTGTTAACTTGAAAAAAGCTGCTACTTACGAAGAAATTTGTGCTGCTATGAAAAAAGCTTCTGAAGGCGAACTCAAAGGAATTTTGGGTTATACCGAAGATGCTGTTGTTTCTTCTGACTTCTTGACAGATTCTCGCACATCTATCTTTGATGCAAAAGCCGGTATACAATTAACTCCGACCTTTGTTAAGGTTGTTAGCTGGTATGACAATGAATGGGGTTACTCTAACAAAGTGTTAGACCTTGTTGCTCATATGGCTAAAGTAAACGGCTAATCGAAAGTTTTCCGCACTTTAGGCATTGATTCTGTTTTTTATGAGGAATCGGTGCCAAAGTGCGGATTTTTTTATAGACAATATACAAAAAGTAATTTATTTATCTCTGTGATTAACTCATTACTTTATGTATAATTTTAAATTAAGGAAAAATTATGGAATTTAAGACCATTGAAGATTTGGGCGATTTGAATGGCAAGGTTGCCATGCTTCGTGCCGACTTGAACGTGCCGATGGATGAAAACTTCCACGTCACCAACACTGCTCGTATTGACCGCACAGTTCCAACTATCAAAACATTGATGGAAAAAGGTGCAAAAGTTGTGGTTATTTCTCACTTCGGACGTCCGGAAGGAAAAGGCGACATGAATAACTCTCTTTCTCATGTTGCTCCGGAATTGGAGAAATCTTTGGGCAAACACGTTGTGTTTGTTGATGACTGCATCGGCGAAAAAGTAGAAGAAGCTGTTAAGAACATGAAAGCTGACGAGGTTTTGCTTTTGGAAAACCTGCGTTTCTACAAAGAAGAAAAGAAGGGTGACGAAGCATTTGCCAAAGAGCTGGTGAAACCTGCAGATGTGTATGTTTCAGATGCATTCTCTACTGCCCACAGAGCTCATGCTTCTATGGTTGCAGCCGTAAAAGAGCGCCCTGCAGCTTTTGGTCTTTTGATGGCCGAAGAAGTTGACGCGCTTTCTCGCGGATTGAATAATCCGGAGCGTCCGCTGATGGCTATTGTCGGCGGATCTAAGGTTGATACTAAGCTTGACCTTTTGAACAACTTGGTTAAGAAAGTTGACAAATTGGTAATCTCCGGCGGTATGGCTCACACATTCTTGCGTGCTAAAGGATATGATGCCGTAAACGAAGCTAATTCTCTGGTGCAGATGCACATGCTTGACACTGCAAAAGAAATTATGGCTACGGCAGAAGCAAATAACTGCGAGATTATCTTGCCGGTGGATGTGGTTGCTTCCAAAGAATTTAAGCCAATGGCAGAGCATATGACTGTTACTCTTGAAGAAATTCCGGCTGAAGGTTGGAGTTTGCTCGATGTCGGCGAGAAAACCATTGCCGCTATTTGCGCAAAACTCGAAGAGTGCAAGACCTTGGTATGGAATGGTCCTTTGGGCGTGTTTGAAATGAAGCCTTTTGACAATGCAACCAACAAAGTTGCGGAAAAAGCTGCTGAACTCACACAGGCCGGAAAATTGGTTTCGGTTGCCGGAGGTGGTGATACTGTTTCAGCTTTGGCAAATGCCGGAGTTAAAAACAAGTTCTCCTATATTTCTACTGCCGGTGGTGCTTTCTTGGAGTGGATGGAAGGCAAAGAGCTTCCTGGTGTGATTGTTTTGAAAAAATAATCATTTACTTTATTATAAAAAAAGCCTCGTTTTACAACGAGGTTTTTTTTATAATCTTATATTTTTTCAATCCAACGTATTTTAGCTTCATCAAAGCGGTCGTCCGGTTGTTTAGGAGCCTCTAACGGATAACCTAAAGGAACAATAGCAAACGGACGAATATTTTGCGGAAGATTAAGCTTTTGGCGTAGAGCATCTACAACTTTTTGCATAGGAGCTGCTCCACAATAGCAACTTCCAATGCCCTCGGCCCATGCTGCAAGCATCAAACTCTGAGTTGCTATAGCACAGTCAACATCAATAAATGTCCATTGCTCATCTTCTTTGTTGCGGCTAAACGATTTTTCTATATCTCCACAAACAATAATCACACATGCAGCATCCTTGGCAAAAGATGTCCAACGCTGAATATGACGAAGCTCTGCCATAAATTCTCTATCTTCTATTACTAAAAATTCCCAAGGTTGACGATTATGTGCCGTGGGCGAGTGCTGGGCTGCCTTGATAATACGTTTTATAGTTTCTTTGTCTATCGGCTTATTTTGATATTGTCTGACCGAGCGTCTGGTAAGTAAACCATTCATTAATTCCATAGCCATCTCTCCAAGATTCAATCAACCGATTGAATCTTGCATAAATAGCATGTAATGTCAAGAAATATTGTGACACTACCAAGGGTAACCATGAACACATTTTTCCGGATTCTTAGAACAATCCGGTTTGTTTTTCTCATATATGGCAAGCCTTTCGGGCGGAAGCTCACCAACCGCAATAGAGCACGCCGAAACAGATAACAAAACTAAAACAAATAAAATATATCTCATCTTAACCTCTAAAAAACAGGTAGCAAAACTCTATACCATATATAACCGACAATAATAACTATTGAAAACTGGGCAAGCACACTCAATATACCACTTTTTTCATATGCTTTTGCACTGCGCCATACGGCAAAAATAATTTTCCATGAATAAACCGCTAAAATGGCTAAACTGGAAAGATAACAAAGTGCCCACAAAATGCTTAGTTTGGGAGAATTGATAACATGAAAATGGTGCAGGAAATATTCATTTATCGGATGCCCATGAAGGTATGCCCCCAACAAATTGCCAAAAATTCTGATGGCTAAATTTAATACTAAAAGCCCAAGAACTCCAAATTTCCAAAATGTTGCGCCGAGTGAAAGTTCGCCCTTAAACAATTTTGAAAGCATAAATACACCTCTTATAAACCAAATTACTTTAGTTTATAGTACCCTCTTGGCTATATTTGGCAAGAGCTTATTATTTTTTTTAACAGTTTGCTACATTAACAGCCAAACCACCTAAAGAAGTTTCCTTGTAGCGATTACTCATATCAATTCCGGTGAAATACATGGTTTTAATTACACTATCCAAACTCACAACATGTGAATCGGCATTTTGTATACCCAACCTTGCAGCATTTACTGCTTTTAGAGCGCCCATGGCATTTCTTTCAATACACGGAACCTGTACTAATCCTCCAACAGGATCGCAAGTTAATCCCAAATTGTGTTCCATGGCAATTTCTGCTGCATTTTCTATCTGTTTGGTATTGCCTCCCATCGCTGCAACTAATCCGCCTGCGGCTAATGAGCAAGCAACCCCTACTTCACCTTGGCAACCAACCTCTGCACCGGAAATAGATGCATTAGTTCGATATAAACTGCAAATTGCTGATGCTGTTGTTAAAAAGCGGATTATTCCTTCTTCGCTATTATATGATGATTTGACATGAGCAAACCGTTCAAAATACCTTAATACTGCAGGCAAAATTCCTGCAGATCCCATGGTGGGTGCGGTCACTATTTGTCCGCCAGAAGCGTTTTCTTCAGCTACTGCAAATCCCCACAGATTAATCCAATCAACAATCATTAAAGAATCCATATCATTCTTCAAGAATTTTTCTTGCAGAGATCTGTATATTTCCGGCGCCCGGCGTTTTATTCCCAGACCGCCAGGAAGTTCCCCTTCGGTTTTCATACCACGATCAATAGAGTTTTGCATAATTTGATATATCTTTTTTATATATGCTAAAACATCTTTTTCGCTACGCAAACATACTTCATTTTGCATCACAATATCGTGAATAGTTTGATTATTCTTTTCGCAAATTTCTATTAGCTCTTGATAGGTATCAAACTGAAATGGAACATTATAATTAATTTGAGATAATCTTCTACTCATTTCATCTTGGCGAGCGATTATTCCTCCGCCAATCGAAAAATATGTCTCTTCCAATAACAATTTATCTTCAGCATCATAAGAACTGAACTTCATGCCATTTGAATGTTCGGGTAAAAATGTTTCTTTTGCAAAAACAACATCTTGATCAACATCAAAAGAAATAGCTCTTTCTCGGCCGAGGTGCAATATTTTATCTCTTTCTACCGCAGAAACATATGGTTTTTCAGGATCAATGGCTTCGGCCTCCAAACCCATCAAACCATATATAATTGCCTTTATGCTTCCGTGACCAACTCCGGTTAAAGCTAACGATCCGTATAATGTTATCTTAACTTTTGAAACACTGGAAAATTTTGCCTCTGATTTCAGATTTTTCAAATATCTTTTAGCAGCTCGCATGGGTCCGACAGTATGAGAACTTGACGGACCTACACCAATAGAAAATATATCAAAAAGACTATAATACATTAGAAATGTGCCTTTATTTCTATATAATTTTTAATACCCAATTTTTGCAACATATCGGCAACATATATTTGCAAATCTTCCCACTTAGTATATTTGTCAATCCATTCTTTTGCTTTTAGTGGAGATCTTGAAAGTTGGATATCTATTGTTTCTGCCAACAATTCTTCTAAAACCTTAGGTAATTTGGCAAAATCCAACTCCATTTTATTCTCAGAATTAAACCATATTACTCCATGCTCAAGAAGATAATTGAAATGAATAAGATCTCCCACTCGGTGGCTTTCTATCGGTTTTGCCTTGGAAAAACACCGAATAATCCATGTTACATATATCTTTTTAAGCATATCTTCACTGATAACACCGCTTTTTACATATTCCGGCATCATAACAACAGAAACAACGTCTGCCTTGTTTTCTTCCATAATGTGACGATAATTTCCTAAGGCATCTTTATAGGAACTATCCGGACCTAAAGAATGTCCGTTTTCGTGTCCAATGACAAAGATATGATCAGAATCATGGTCGTAGTATTGGTGAAGCCCCTCAGAAACAAGGGCATTTAACAAACGCTTATCTCTCTCAGGATCATGGCTCATGCGAACTTGACGGTGATATACGTTGCGGCGGCCACCGCCCATTTTTACTGACAATTTATCATCATTCGGTAAATTTTCTGCCGTGGTAATTCCTCCTCTACACTGAGCAAAATCTCCACACAATGCTACCAAATCAACATCAACCATGGTTTGTTTGAGTTGATCACCACTGGCAATTGTTTGCTGATATTTATCAGAATATGGCATCAGAGATGCAAGATTTTTCATTTGCTCCTTAAATGTCAAAAGCAAATCTGTTCCCTTCTTGTTTATGATACCTACCCTAGCTCCCAGCATGTCTTTTGCAATAGGAGTAATGTTTGCCTCTTCTAACAATGCTTTAAGCTCTGAATCTTCAAGTACTGTACCTGTTATTTCATCGTCATAGTTTTCACGGCTAATCGTAAATTCTAAGGGAGTATCTTGCAAAACAGCCCAATGTTTATCTGCTAGCATATCCATATCTTCATTGTTTTGTAATAATGCTTGTGCCTGCCAGCCCAAATACTCGTTGAACTCATTATTGGTAGAATAATGAGCAGCAAGTTCTAATTCATTGGCAATACGAGAAAACTCATCTTTAAAATATTCGGTATAATCAATAGATTTTAGTCCACCTTTACCGTCTCTTCTAACCATTGTACGCGCAGAAAGAATATTTTTTACGTTTTCTGCTTGTCCGGATTTTAGCATACCTTTTAAAATGTTATGAAACTCTTCAGGAGACAAATCTTGCGGATAAAAGTTTTTTCCGGGAAGCAATTTTACATCTTCGAATATTTCTATCGGATCTTGGTCTATTCCATTGTGACCGGCGGCCCCATTAAAACAATTAAACAATCTTAAAGCTTTGGCAGCATGAGAGCTGTTAACAGCTTCTTGTTCCAGCTCTTTTTTTAACGCACGATTCATAGGATTGTCCTGCTCCAAAGACACCTCGTTCATTATTTTGGCGGCGCGCACTAAATATTTGAGGGCTTTTTTATCTCCTTCGGCTAAATCTTTGTAGCCATCAAAATCTTCATCTATAAGATTTACGAATCTTAATTTAGAAGCAAAAATTTCATCAAACTTTTCTTCCGGTATAGCTATATTATGTTTCATTTTTCTGTAATCTCCACTGTACGAAAACGATATATTTTAACTTTATCAGACCAATACGAAGGGCTTAATCCCGCTTTGATTTTTAGGTTATTTAGAAACTCTTTTTTATCAGGTATTTGCTTCCAAACCGAAGGCAGAAACAATCCCTGTCGATCACCGTCTCTCAACACTAAACCATCTACATTTGGGATTATTTGATTTAATAAGTCTTCCTCATTATTAAATATTATTTTTTCATATCCGCTTAAAAAAGAGACGGATATCTTTATTTCGGATAGCTCTTCCAACGTAATCGGTTTTAATCGACTGTCTTCATTGGCTGCAGAATATGTATTTTGGGCAATATCTAGCGCAACTGCCTGTTTGGGCAAAAGAGATCCTATGCAACCTCGTAATTCTTCTCCCTTGGTAAGAGTCACAAATGTTGCTCCTTTATCAAACATTACATTCGGATAATCTTCACGATCCGGAGTATAATGTTTTTTATCTATGGCTTTGGATAAAGATCTTTTGACAATTTGTAATATATCCTCACGATTATGACGCGCAAAATTTTCCAAACTTTTCATTTCTTGCTCCAAAGGAGAAAGAAGCTTTTCCGGCTCCGGCTCTCCTGCAAAAATCCAAGAAGCATATCCTACAACACTATCTGTTATGCCTGAGATTTTTCCGGAATTAGACTGATCCATAAGCACCGGAGTTAGACTTAAATCTTTTGCTAAATACATTGCAGTGTTAATTCCTATTGCTCCACAAGAACGATGTTCATCAAGATCTTCACCTTTAGAAACCATGTCTATTGTTTTATCATCAATTTGTTTGGCTGTTTGAATATCGTTATAATGTGATAAATCTGCTGAAACCACGAGCAGGGTATCATTTTTTTCTAGTAGCATTTTTAATTCTTTAGCCAGTTCTTTAGCATCTGTTATTCCGTATACCATAGGTATTATGGTATATTCTTTTAATACTTTTTGTAAAAATGGAAGTTGTACTTCCAGAGCATGTTCATTTTTATGAGCTTTATCGTTTACGGAAAAGCCTTTTTGGTTTTTAAGATATTCGGTAATTTCAAAATCTGTTTTTACTTTCCCTAGCGGAGTTACAAAATATTCAGCAGAAGAAAGAGCAACTCCTTTCATTGCAAATCTATGTGAGGGGCCAAGTATTATAACTTTTTTAATAACATCGGAAAATGGCAACAATTGCTGATATGCTTTAGCAGCAACTTCTGCCGAATACATATATCCTGCATGGGGAACAACAAGAATGTGTGCTCGCCGATCGAGACTTGGTGCCACACTATGTAAATATCCGGACACATCTTTTTCCAGCTGATAGGAATCAGCCGGATAAAACAATCCGGCAACGGCGGCTTCCCTGACCGGATTAACATCTTTGTCCTGTAAGCTATATTTATTTATTGTTTCGGAATTTGATGATATATAACTTTTGATAAAGTAAAAATTTAGCAGAACAATGCCAACAATAAAAATCGCAATAATAATATATTTAGGCAAGCGTTGATAATCGATTTCTATATTTTCAAACATATATTTTCTCCTGTTATATTATTATAGCATTGCAATCTTAACATTTTGCTAAATATAACATTATTTTTTATTAATCTAAATGATAGGCTAATTTATTATTTTGTTGAGGTTTATACGAATATAATCTTATGTTAACATCTTTATATGAAAGCAATATTAACCAAAGCTTTTTAAATAATGCTTGAAATATATTTTTCGCTGATATAGCATAAACCATAAGCCGATATGGCTTTGGGGTGTGAAGGCCCTAGTTTTATCAGCGGCGGTGTTGGTACCGCCTAAAGCTTACCAACACCGTTCCATTGTAAGATGGAACAGTCCACCAGAGTTTTTTATGACGATGGTCGGAGCAAGTCCGATGATAGAACCTATCAAAGGGCGGTTATTGCTGGTAATAACTTCCTTCACAAAGCCCGACCATCACCTTTGTTTTTTTCATAATAACATTATATTAGCATATTATAATCGAATTGCAACTTTTTTGTTGCGTTTTTCTGTTTTGCAACCTTTAATTGTGCAACTTTCAGTATTGTTATACATATAAAACACTGCCGATATTGATATCGGCAGTGTTTTATATGTAACTTGTATCTTGGTAAACGTATTGAAGAAATACGTTTACAACATTAAAAAAACGTATGTTAGAAGTTAGCTATTCGGGACAATGCCTCTTCCACTTTAGCTTTATTTTCTAAAGCTTCGGCTTGGCGGCGTTTTTCTTCTTCTACCACCGCAACGGGAGCTCTTTCTACAAAACTCGGATTGCCAAGCTTGCGGGCGTATCCCTCCAAATTCTTGTTAAGAACGTCAAGCTCTTTGTTAAGGCGTTCACGCTCAGCAGCAAAATCGACAACACCTTTTAAAGGCAGAAGTAGCGTTGCTTCTTTAAATACGGCTTGAGCCATATCTGATGATATTTCTCCATTATATGCTTCTGCTTTTTCAAGACGTGCTAAAGTGCAGATAATGTCATTGAAGTTTGTCAATTGTTGTTTTGATGCTTCTGATGCATCTTTTATATAGACTGTTAATTTTGTACCTGCCGGCAAGTTCATTTCAGCACGCAATGATCTGATTGCAGAAATCAAGTCGATTGTCCAGTCAATCTTATTTAAGGCATTGGTATCTATATTTTTATCTGTAGGCCATGCCATATGAATCAAAGAACAATTACGTTCTGCAATATTATCCCACAATTCAGTAGTAATAAAAGGCATAAACGGATGCAAAATAACCAAAATACGATCTAATACCCAAGCAAATGCAGATCTGGTTTCTGACTTGGCAATAGCATCTTCCCCATAGAAAATGGGCTTGCTCATTTCAATATACCAATCACAGAATGCCCCCCAAACAAACTGATATACTGCATTAGCTGCATCGGAAAAACGATAATTATTCAAATTTTCCGTAACTTGTTTGGTGGTCTCTCGAGCTTTGGCAATAATCCACTTATTTACATCGTATTTGCAATTATCAGGATTAAAATCTTCTGCCAATTTGCATTCGTTCATCTCACCAAAACGAGCTGCATTCCACAATTTTGTAGCAAAATTACGATACCCGGCAACACGAGCTTCGCTCATATTTATATCTCTTCCCTGAGTTTCCATTGCGGCCATAAAGAAACGCAAAGCATCGGCTCCATATTTTTCAATGGTTTCCATCGGGTCTACCGTATTGCCCTTGGACTTAGACATCTTTTGACCTTTTTCATCACGAACTAAACCATGAATATAAGCCTTGCGGAACGGAACCTTCTTCATGACATACATGCTCATCATCATCATGCGAGCAATCCAGAAAAAGATAATATCAAATCCGGTTACCAAAACAGAGGTGGGATAAAAAGTATCAAGATATTCTGTTTTATCAGGCCATCCTAGAGTTGAAAACGCCCACAATCCGGAAGAAAACCACGTATCCAAAACATCTGTTTCTCTAGTTAGTTCTACTGCTTTTCCGTAATGTTTGTTAGCTGCTTCTTGAGCCTCAGCTTCGCTTTCTTCACAAAAGATTTCACCGTCAGGACCATACCAAATCGGCATTTGGTGTCCCCACCACAACTGACGAGAAATACACCATGGTTGAATATTTCTCATCCATTCGAAATAAGTTTTTTCGTATGACTTAGGAACAAACTCCATTTCTCCTTCTTCCACAACTCTAATGGCTTCCTTAGCTAAAACCGGAGCATCTACAAACCACTGATCTGTCATCAAAGGTTCAATTACTACGCCGGAGCGATCGCCATATGGTATGACCATCGGATGATCCTCTATTTTTTCCATAAGTCCTAACTCTTCAAGCTTTTCAATAGTAAGCTTACGAGCTGTTTGGGTATCTATACCGGAAAACGGAGTGTTTTCGTTTAATGTTGCGTCCGGATTAAGAATGTTAATTAATGGGAGATCATGACGTTTACCAACTTCAAAATCATTAAAATCATGTGCCGGAGTAATTTTTACGGCTCCGGTTCCCTTTTCCGGATCGGCATGATCATCGGCAATAATCGGAATCGGGCGGTTTACTATTGGCAAAATTGCATTTTTACCAATAAGATGTTTGAGCTTTTCATTATCTTTACTGATAGCTACAGCTGTATCACCAAACATTGTTTCCGGTCGTGTGGT
Source organism: Alphaproteobacteria bacterium (assembly GCA_015062285.1). Lineage (GTDB taxonomy): Bacteria > Pseudomonadota > Alphaproteobacteria > RF32 > CAG-239 > CAZU01. The sequence continues at coordinate 180,990 of SUUY01000002.1, forward strand.
AGCTATATGAACAAATTCGTTATCACTACCATCTATGGGATATTTGTAGTAATACATTTTGCCAACAGTTTCTTTCTGAACAACCTCCAAATCTGAAACGGCTGTCATGAATTTAGAATCCCAGTTTACCAATTTTTTGGCTTTATAAATCAGACCGTCTTTATACAAACTTACAAATATTTTTAAGACAGCTCGCGACAAACCTTCGTCCATGGTAAAGCGTTCTCTGCTCCAGTCACAAGAAGCACCTAATCTACGAAGTTGTTTGCAAATTGTGCCTCCAGATTGTTCTCTCCACTTCCATACTGTTTCAATAAATTTTTCTCTGCCCAAATCATGACGAGAAATGCCATCTTTTGCCAGGTTTCTCTCAACAACCATTTGAGTTGCTATACCGGCGTGATCTGTTCCCGGTTGCCATAAAACTTTTTTACCAAGCATACGGTTATATCGAATGAGAATATCCTGCAAGGTGTTATTTAAGGCATGCCCCATATGCAAAACACCGGTAACATTTGGAGGAGGAATAACAACCGAATACGCTTCGGTATTTTTACTCATATCAGGAACAAAATCACAATTTTGCTCCCATTTTGTATATATCTTTTCTTCAAAATCTTTAGGGTTATAATTTTTTTCAAGCATTTTCATTTTCCATTTTCAGTGATACCTATTTTGACACAAAATGCCCTCAAGGTGTTCCTCGGGGGCATAAAGATTTCAGGTCGGCTCAATGTTTATTGATTATTGCCAACCTTTGCCATCACTCGTTCAATTTCTTGTTGTACAATTTTTTCAACAATTCTAGGCAAATTGTTATCAAGCCATTCTTTGGTTTGTTTTTGAATTTCTTGATGAGCCAAATTGTTGTAGTCTAAACCATCTTTCCAATTAGCAGCAACCTCTTCGCCAATAATTTGACGAATTACAGACTCCACGGCATCTTCTATAGTTTTACTGCCATTGCCGATAGCCGTTGCTGTTTCCGATTTCTTTTCTACCTTTGGTGTTTCAATAACTTTTTCTTCCTGAGTAAACATTTTAGCAAAATTACTGATAATATTAGCAGAAACATCAACAGTACTATCCTCAACCGCGTTTACAAATTCATCTTCTTTCCTTTCGGCTTGAGTTACTGTTTTAGAAACATCATTTGCCTCTAGTTTTATTTCTGTCTCTTCTTGTACAGACTCAGATTTAACCTCTTCTACAGCACTCGGATAAGTCTCAACAACAGGCATAGTTTCTTCTAAAACTTCGTAATTTATATCTGTTTCGGCCTCAGGAGCAGTATCTTGTTCAAAAATCGGGGTTGTATCTTCAATTGTTTCGGCAACAATATCGTTTTGCGTATTGTATCGGTTAGCAGAATCACTCTCAAAGAACGAATCAGAAACAAGATCTTCTTGCCCTAATCTTATTTCATACATATCTGTTGCTTCGTCTTCCGTATTTTCTTCTTTTTCCGCCACTGCATTTAGAGCATCAGGCGATGCGACCTGATTTGATTCTTCTGCAAGTTCAATATCATTTAACGGGTCACCAACCATTCTCATATCCGGAGACAACTCCAAAATATCATCTATATTGTTTGGCTCAGAAACATCTTTGGAAGCATTTTGCTCTTCTTCTAAAATATTTTTTATTGAAGACAAAATATCTTCCATTGGCATATCTTGATCGTTATCATCTACCATATTTATTTTCCCAATTTATTGCTTTTTGTTTATTCTACACAAATTTTATACATTGGCAAGATCTTTTGAATTATTCCAGAGCCAACCACTTATCTTTGGTTTCCTTGTATATTTTTTTTGCATCATACAAATCAACACCAAGCTTTAGATCTTTAGCTGTTAATTTGCCCATAGAAAGTAATAGTTGCATAGCAGACACATAATAATCTCTGCGAGCTGTTACTTCATTAACATTTGAATTTAAAAGTTCCTGATATGCATCCAGAACATCTAAAATTGTACGATTACCGAGAGCTTCTTCTTTTTGTACGCCATCTAAAGCTATTTCATTGGCTCTGACTTGGTCTTTAATTGCTCTTATTTTTGATTCATTGGCTTTTAAATATTCCCAAGCGCTAGAAACGGATGCTCTGACATAACGCTCTGTTTCTTGTATAATTTCCTGAGCTTGCCATTTTTGGTGTTTACTCTGCCTTATTCTGGCGCGACTTTCTCCTGAGTTATACAGAGGAATAGATAAGTTCAAGCCCCATTCTACGTTGTCTGTTGTATTATCACCAATGAGTTTATTGTCATTTTCACTTTTTACTTTAGAAGCAGAGGCATCAAAGCTAAGTTGAGGCAATAAAGCACCGGTATTAGCATAAACCTCATAACCTTTGGCATTGTATAAATGCTTGGCCTGACGAATAGAATAGTTGTTTTTTAGAGCCAATGTCAGAGCAGAATCGTAACTTTTAGGAAGAAAATCGATAATGGCAGTCGGCTCATCCAAATTTTGCGGAACAGAACCAATAATTTTAATATAAACTGCTTTCGATGCTTCCAGAGCGCCTTCCGAAGCAATGCGATCTGACATGGCCTGAGAATAACGAGCCTTGGCTTGAGAAACATCAGTACGAGTTACTTCTCCGACATTAAATCTTTGTTGGGTTTCATCTAAGCGTTTTTTTAAAAGTTTCTCATTGTTTTTTTGCAATTCAACAATAGCACTGTCACGAACATAGTTTAAGTATGCTGTAGATGCCTCTAAAAATACGTTTTGTTCAACATTGTAAAGATTATTTTGAGCTGCTCTTACAGCCTGATCTGCCGATTTGACAGAATTTACGGTAGAAAATCCATTGAACAATGGTTGTGAAAATTTAGCTGCCATAGTTTTATTTTTAACACCATTATCACCATTGTCATCTTCGTTATCAATGTCGCGATAACTTCCTACTAATGCAATGTTTGGACGGTATCCTGATTTTGCAATTGCTACATTTTCATCTATACTTCTTAAATATGCACGCTCTGCTTGCAGTGTGGGATTTGTGTTATATGTTTCACCCAATGCTTCAAAAATATTCTGAGCTTGAGCAGATGCAGATATAAGCATCCCGATTGACGCAATACCGATTAAAAGTTGTTGTTTCATTTTTACCTCAAATAAATATACAGATGAAAATTTGTTCGGATTATATTACATGTGGCATATTTTACAAGCTTATTTCTTAATTTTTTAAAAAAAAAGGATTATATTATTAACCATATTTCAAACAATTCTGTTTAGGCTTGGGATAACTAGGTATTTTTAATTTAGGAGTGAGCAAAGTGAATAAAAGTTCTGCAATTATTAATGAAATTGATCGTGCCAGATTAAAACTTTCCATTGAACATTATATTAAATATTTTATCGGCAAACGCACATGTGAACTCACTAAAGATGAAACATTGCAAGCGGTTTCTTTGGCTGTAAGAGAGTTTGCAATGGATAAAATGTATGAAACTATTGCTCGTTATAATCAATGCAATTCAAAGCGTGTGTATTATTTATCTATTGAATATCTGATCGGAAGATCATTGGAAAATAATCTGCATAACTTGGGTTTGTTTGATATCTTAAAAGATATTAAGATTGACGGATTACCAAACTTTTCTTTAGAAGAAATTTTTGATACAGAATATGATCCTGCGCTAGGCAATGGCGGTTTAGGTCGTTTGGCTGCTTGTTACCTGGATTCAATGGCTTCATTGGGGCTTGCCGGTTTTGGTTACGGTATCGACTATAAATTCGGCTTATTTAAACAAAAATTTGAAAACGGATATCAAGTTGAGCAAGCTGATAGTTGGTTGGGTGAAAATTCTCCATGGCAGTTTGCTCGCCATGATCGCATTGTAAAAATACCAATATATGGTGATGTTGAGGTTTTAGACAATCCGAACGGACAAAAAAACTTTGTGTGGATGAATACAAAAACTTTGTATGGTGTGCCTTTTGATTTTCCGATTGTTGGTTATGACGGAAAATCCGTAAACTATTTGCGCTTATTCTCCGCTAAAACCGACGATGAATTAGATATTAATATATTTAATGAAGGCGGATACATTGAAGCTATGAAGGAGAAAATTGAAACAGAAACAATCTCAAAAGTTCTATATCCCTCCGATGCAGTAGAATCAGGCAAAGAATTACGCTTGAAACAACAGTATTTTTTTGCTTCTTGTGCAATTCAAGATATCTTGCGTCGTTTTATGGAAAAAAGTGATGACTTCAGTAAACTTCCGGAAAAAGTGGTTATTCAATTAAACGATACTCACCCTGCTATTGCCATTGCTGAAATGATGCGACTGTTGATTGATGTTCATGGCCAAGAGTGGGAAGACGCTTGGAATATTACCACACAAGTTTTTGCTTATACCAACCACACATTGTTGCCCGAAGCTTTAGAAACATGGCCGGCTCGCATAATCGGCCGTATGTTGCCAAGACATTTGCAAATTATATATGAGATCAATCGTAGATTTATGGAATTTGCTCGTTCTCGTTTTGGAGAAGATAGAGCAAAATTAGATAAGGTTGCAATAGTTTTTGGCGAAGGAAACAACCAAATTATTCGCATGGCAAACTTGTCAATTGTCGGGTCTTTTTCCGTAAACGGAGTGGCTGAAATACACTCTAATCTAATCAAAACCAAATTGGTTCCTGAATTCTATGAATTGTGGCCGGAAAAATTCAGTAATGTGACTAATGGAATTACTCCTCGCCGTTGGTTATTACATGCCAACACTCCTCTGTCTGACCTCATTTGTTCAAGAATCGGTGATGGCTGGATTACAGATCTGACAGAGTTAAAGCAACTTGAAGATTATGTTGATGACAAGAAGTTCATTAAAGCGTATCAGGACGTAAAAATTAGTAATAAACAACGTCTTGCAAAAAAAATATTCAAAACAACCGGTACAATGGTTAATCCGGAAAGTATGTTTATTGTTCATGCAAAGCGTATCCATGAATATAAACGTCAGTTGATGACTATTTTACAGGTAATCGGCGATTATTTGGACATTATCAAAGATAACCGCAAACCAGTATGCCCTAAAACTTATATTTTTGCCGGAAAAGCGGCTCCTTCTTATAACTTTGCAAAATTAATTATTAAGCTTATCAATAATGTTGCCGATGTAGTAAACAGTGATCATAGAGTCAATGAAATGCTTAAAGTAGTATTTATTCCTGACTACAAAGTTTCTTTGGCTGAGGTTTTGATACCGGCAGCAGATTTAAGCCTTCAGTCGTCTACCGCCGGATTTGAAGCAAGCGGTACCGGAAATATGAAATTTGCTCTCAATGGCGCTTTGACCCTGGGAACCCTTGATGGCGCTAACATCGAAATCAGAGAAGAAGTTGGTGAAGATAATTTCTATTTGTTCGGTTTAACGGAAAAAGAAGTCCAAGATCGCAGAGCAACTTATAATCCTCGCGAAATATATGAAAACAACAATTACATCAAACGTATTTTGAATGCTGTTAATTCCAATATGTTTTGCGAAAAAGATTATGTTTTGTTATTCAAGCCTATTTTTGAAGAATTGGTAAACAGAGATTATTACTTTGTTTTGGCCGATTTAGAGGCTTTGGACAAGACAATGGAAACTGTTGAAAAGGACTTCCTAAACAAAGAAGTATGGACTAAAAAATCCATTCTCAATGTGGCAAGAATCGGCAAATTCACATCTGATAGAGCAGTTATGGAATATGCTGAAAATATTTGGGGAACCGAACCTTGTGAAACGCCATGTAAAGGAAAACGTTGCAAAAAAGCGGCAACTCCTAAGTGTCTTTCTGCCTAAAAATATTATTACAACTAAAAGAAAGAGCAAAGAATATTCTTTGCTCTTTCTTGACCTTCTAAACAACAACTGAAATTCTATTTCTTTTGCTATTCTTACATATGAAGGAACCTTTATTTATCCACTCTTATTTGGCAGAAGAAATAAAATTTCTAAATACCAACATCGTGAATAATAAAAACATAGTTCTGAATTTTGTATTTTCAACACTCTATTTAATATTTTTCTTAGTCATACTTGGATATTGATTCGAATATTCAGGTCAGATAATGACACCTTACTTCTACTTGGAAAATTGCAATCTCACTCACTATTTTGCCTACCTTTGTTAATTATTGCTTTACATGACGCCCTACATTTGTTATAATGGGAGAAGTGAGGTGAGTAATGCAAAAATATTGTGTTATTTATATATTTATAGCTTTGTTTCTAATTGCTTCCGTATCTGATGCAAAAATATGGATTTTGCCTGATTATCAAGGGCAACAGCTATTATCCAAGCGAGCAAATAATATTGATGATAGTTTTGCTGCAGGACAAGAAGGAGTAAAATTCAAATGTAGCAACTATGGGCTTGTCAGTCTAGCCAGTATCGGGGCTGATTATGAATGTATGGATACATTCTCGGCTCCTGAAGGTTGTTGTGGCACATGGCATTGCAAAAGCAGTAAATATTCACAATCAGATCTTTCTTGCCGCTCACTTGGTATGATTCCCGACGAAAACACAGAATGTACCGGCAGTGACGGTACAAAGGCATATCGGAAATGCAAATGTGATACAAGTACATATCCTCATACCTCATCTTGTATCCCGGAAGTGAGCGGTGCCTCTTGCGTAGATGATTATGGCACACACTTTGCTTCCCCATGTTATGATGATTGGTGCAACTACCTAGACGATACACCATGTGGCGACTATCGTTGTAAAAAGACCTATGATAATTGTGACAGTAAGTGCGAAGAATGTTATACTGACACCTGTGATTATCCCGAAAATGATATATACCCTCGAAAAAGCGAATGTAATAGTGGGCGATGTGATTCCAGAGGTCATATCGAAGATTGTACCGAAAGATGCTATGCGTGTGATGCTTGTGATGTACGTGATTGCGCATCGGAAGGATATTTGGCAGAGTGTCCTGCCAATACTATTTGTAACGATACATGTGTTCCCAACAGTTGCAACAGTACGATCTATGTAAAACCGACCGGTTGTGTGGTCAGTCCGACCAAATACTATAGCCCCAAGACCCATTGGTGCGGAATAAATTATTGCAAATAGCAAGGAGAAAAGAAATGAAAAATGCAAGAAAATTTTTATTAGGTGGAATTTTTAGCTTGCTTTTATGCAATATGGCGCAGGCACAAGAAGCAAGCGGAGTAGAATGCGTGGTGCAACCAACTTGTGAAGAATTGGGATATAGCAACACAAGAGATTGCTCAGGACGTAGTACCATACATTGTCCATTTGATTCCAGTTATTATTATTGTAGCGATACTTGTGAAGAATTAGGTTATGTTGATAATACATCGTCTTGTTCTACAACATATGGCTATGATCTATGCCCTTTCAATAATAGCTTAGCTATTTGCAAACAACCTCCGGTAAAGGAATGTACTCTTGGTTCGGTTTTATATGGCGATCTTAAGTGCTACATGGCTACTCCCGTGAACAAAACAGCTATTGCCGTAGTAATTAATACAACCAATAGAGTAGCCGTTTCTCTTACTCAATCAGCCGGTATTCCTTGGCAAAATGGCGGAACTGCCGATATTGAAGGTATCCCTAATGAAACAGATTATTTGACTGTTGTTGCTACAAATTCAACGTCAACTTCACCTATTGGTCAAAATTATACTAAAGCAGCAGCGGCCGTAAGTACACCTATTAGCCCTGCAGCACTTACTTGTTATAATTCTACAGCAGGTGGCGTTGCCAAAGGAACATGGTTTTTACCGACACCAGGAGATTTGCAACACGCATTATGGGATACAATTGCTGAAGGATTAAATACACCAATTCAAGGTGCTGGTGGTAGTCCTTTTGCGGTCAACGCATTATACTGGTCAATTTCAGAATATGATGCCAGCAAGGCATGGGCTGCAAAAGCGAGTAGCGATGGTACTCCAAATGGTACCGCCACAGCTAAAACAACACTTGCTGTTGCAAGATGTTTTATTCACTATTAAGCATGTAATTCTGTTTAGCTTTAAGGAGCTACTCGTTGATATATTCTCTGAAATTTGGGATATGTAGCGGTAGCTCTTTTTTGAATCGTATTATGTGGTATCAGATTTATATACACATACAAAAATTTCTCTTTAAGATGTTTATAAATGATTGTTGCCATTGTTTGATAACATAAAAAAGGCTTTGAAATTTATCAAAGCCTTTTTACTGCAACTATTAAAGTATGCTTACTGATAATTACTCAGCTGAAGAAGCTTCTTCCTTAGCCTTTGCTACTGCGGCCAAGTCGTCGGCAATACGAGCAGAGCGACCACGCAATGCACGCAAGAAGTACAATTTTGCACGACGTACTTTACCGATACGAGCAACTTCTATTTTAGCTACGTTTGGAGAATAGAGTGGGAACACACGTTCAACACCTTCACCAAATGAAATTTTGCGGACGGTGAATGAAGAATTCAAACCATCGTTCTTACGAGCAATGCAAACACCCTCATAAACCTGAATACGTTCACGTTCACCTTCTTTAACTTTTGTATGAACTCTTAAAGTATCGCCAGGTTTAAAGTTAGGAAGATTTTTACCTTCCATGAGCTTGTTGATCTGCTCTTGTTCAATATTTTCAATAATGTTCATCACTTTTTTACCCTTTTTATAAGTATTTGGTTTGCTTTTACACCTAATTCTTTTCAGAATCAAGATATTTTTTCCACAAATCCGGCCTACGGGCCTTGGTTACCTGTTTAGATTGTTCTAATCTCCAATCTTTTATTTTTTGATGATGACCGCTAAGTAAAACATCAGGTACTTTGCGACCTTGCCATTCTGCCGGCTTGGTGTATTGCGGATATTCCAACAAGCAGTTTTCAAAACTTTCTTCTGATGTTGAATCCGAATTTCCCAGCACATCTGGCAACAGACGAACGATGGCATCTATCATAACTTGGGCAGCTTGTTCTCCTCCGGTTAGAATATAGTCGCCAATTGAGATATCTTCTGCATTATAAGCTTCCAATACTCTCTCGTCTATCCCTTCAAAACGACTGCAAATTATAGTCAAATTATCTTCCTCAGACAACTCCTTCACTAAATTTTGAGTTAGAGGCTTTCCTCTGGGACTCATATTTATAAGGCGACCACCTTGATAGTGCTGTTGCAAAGCAGCGTCTAAAACATCTGCTCGCATAACCATTCCGGCACCGCCTCCTGCGGGAGTATCATCTACCGAGCCATGCTTATCAAAAGCAAAATCTCTGATATTAACGATTTCTATTGACCATTTGCCTTCTTCTAAGGCTCTGCCGGTGAGCGATGCCCCCAAAAATCCGGGAAACAACTCCGGAAAAATTGTAAGGACCTTAATCTTCACCGCCATTTTCCTCGTCTTCTGTGGCAAATTGCATCATCTCAACAATAATATATCCTTCTTTTAGGTTTACATCAGGAATATATTCCTTTGTAAACGGAAGCATCTCCAGCTTGTTATCCCGAGTTCTGATTTCAATCAAATCACCGGCGCCAAAATTGTATATTGCATTAACAGTACCAATTTTTTCTCCAGCAGAATTTAGAGCCATCAAACCGATGAGATCCGCGTGATAGTATTCTTCTTCCTGAGTAGATGGCAATTTTGTTCGCTCCACATACAGACCAACACCGATGAGGGTTTCTGCAGTATTACGATCATCAACACCTTTGATTTTTACTCGTAACAACTCTTTCGAATGCCCAACAATTTTAAGTTCGAATTGGCGTGACCCACTTTCATCTGAAAGCAAACCATAATGCGTCAGATTATTTTCATCTTCAGTAAAGCTTTTAACTTTAACTTCACCTCTGATACCGTGTACTCCAACTATTGCACCCAAACAAACTTTTGAAACTGAGGTCATTTTGCTTCCTTTTCTAAAAAAAATCAGAACAGGTAACTTAAAAATTTGTTATTCAGCACTAGCTTCTTCAGCAGGTGCAGCGGCAGCTTCGGCAGCAGCTGCTGCTTCTGCGGCGGCAGCTTCAGCGGCAGCCTTAGCTTTCTCTTCTTTTTCCTTAATGCGCTCTAAAGCTTTGGTTTTAAGAGCAGACTTTTTAGGTTGTTCACGCAAAGCCGGAGCAGCTACCAAACCCAAATTAGAAAGTAATTTTTCTAATCTTTCGGTAGGTTGAGCACCTTGAGACAACCAATATTTTATACGTTCTTCATTAATAACAAAACGTTCTGCGTGGTCTTGAGGCAACATTGGGTTGTACGACCCCAATCTTTCGATAAAGCGACCATCACGAGGAGCGCGTTGATCTGCTGCTACTACACGATAAAACGGACGTTTTTTAGAACCACCACGAGATAGTCTGATACGTACTGACATTTGTTTTCCTTTCTATTTAGTTTACTAAAACGGGAATTTTCCCATGCCTCCTCCAAGCATTTTGCCAAGAGGATAGTTTTTTAACATAGCCGGATTGGGCATTCCGCCCATACGACCCATTTTCTTCATCATCAGGGACATTTGCTCATATGATTTGAGCAATTTGTTGACCTCATGAACTTCTACTCCGGAGCCTGCCGCAATTCTTTTCTTGCGAGATGCTTTGATAATATCGGGATTTCTTCTTTCTTCTTTAGTCATGGAAAGAATAATCGCCTCTTGTTTTTTAATCAAATTGTCGCCAACTCCGGAAGCTTCAATCTGATTCTTAAACTTGGATAATCCGGGAATCATACCAATAATTCCACCAATAGATCCAAGTTTTTGAACTTGTCTAAGCTGAGAAAGCATTGTGTTTAGGTCAAAACGGCCCTTCATCATCTGCTCAGCAAGTTTTTCGGTTTCGGCTCGGTCAATGTTTTCAATAGCTTTTTCAACCAAAGAAACAACATCGCCCTGCCCTAAAATGCGTCCCGCCAAGCGGTCGGCATGAAATTCTTCTATCTCGTCCAGTTTTTCTCCTGTGCCTAAAAATTTAATTGGCACATCAGCAACCATTTTCATTGAAAGAGCTGCACCGGCACGAGATGATCCATCTATTCTGGTTAGGATCAATCCGGTAACACCGACTTGCTCTTTAAACTCTTTAGCCACATTACAAGCATCTTGACCAATCATCGCATCGGCCACCAACAATACTTCTGTCGGACTTGCAAGTTTTTTGACCTCTACAACCTCGTCCATGAGTTCTTGGTCGATATGCAAACGACCGGCTGAGTCCAAAATTACGATATCAAAACCGCCTTTCTTTGCATATTCCAATGCTCTTTTAGTCGTTGCTGCCGGTTTTTCATCTTTAATAATAGGCAATGAGTATCCGCCAATTTGTTTTGCCAATTGCTCTAATTGCTCTTGAGCTGCCGGACGATAAATATCTAATGATACTAATAATACCTTTTTTCCACCTTTGGTTAAGCGTTTTGCCAGTTTAGCCGAGGTTGTTGTTTTACCAGAGCCTTGCAAACCGACCATCAAAATGCTAACCGGCGGAACCGCATTTAATTTGAGAGCTGTATCCCCATCGCCAAGAAGCTTGAGCAATTCGTCATGAACAATCTTAATGACCATTTGCCCCGGCTGAATTGAACGGACAACTTTTTCACCAATGGCTTGTTCTTTTACTTTGGCAATAAATTCTTTAACTACCGGTAAAGCGACGTCAGCTTCCAAAAGAGCTATGCGTATTTCTCGCATGGTATTATTAATATCTTCTTCGCTTAAAACTCCACGAGAAGTAATCTTATTAAAAACAGCCGTCAGTTTATCGGTTAGTGTGTCAAACACTTTTATTTTCCTTCAATTTAAACCTCTAACGCGCCAGTGTGCGAACCCTCGCTGACTGGCGGTGCTCCTTGGAGCATGTGAATTTTCAGTTCTTTAATTAGAAAATCTGAAGATTTTATATCTACTTTTGCAACAAGAGTCAAGGAAAATATTGAATAACAATCCTTAAAAAAATATCTGTCGATATTATCTTGAATACAAAAGGAGTTGTCCATGAAAATAGTAATTATCGGCGGAGGAACTTCCGGCATTGCAGTTGCAACGCACTTACGGAGAATGAACGAAAAAGCAAAAATTGTAATCTTAGAAAAAAACAATGATTTTGCACACGTCAGATCGATGCTTCCCTATTTGTTATTTGGAGACATTGTATCAAGTAATGACATTATTGCCGCCAGTGTCGAACAAATGCAAAGGATATTTAACATCAAAGTTAAAACAAGCCATGAAGTTTATAAAATAGATCATAAAAACAAAAAAGTTTTTATAAAAGGAAAACCGACTGAAACTTATGATAAACTCGTTATTGCAACAGGATCATTACAAGCACGACCCAATATTGACGGCGTTTTAAGTGAGGGTATTTTTGATTTTAAATCTGTAAACGATGTTAACAACATAAAAAAATATTTATCAGATAATCCTGTACAAAACATTGTTATTATTGGATCAAATAAATTGGCTCTTAAGTTAGCTTTGGGCTTTGCCAAACAAAATTTTTCGGTATCGGTAATCACAAAAGAAGATTTTGTTTTACCCATGTTTGATAATGATATAATTTCTGAACTTGATGATTTTATAGCAAAAATAGGAATAAATATTTATACGGAAAGTGAAATTTGTTCTTTTGCAAACAATCAAATAACACTTAAAAATAATATTTCTGTTGATTATGATTTGGCAATATTTGCACCTGAACAAACTCCAAACAGTGTTTTAGCTGCAAATTCCGAATTAAAAATCGGAAAACATAACGGAGTGATTACCAACGAATATATGCAAACTGACAATAATGATATTTATGCTTGCGGAAGTGTGGTTGAAGCCAAAGATAAAATAACCGGAAAAAACTGTATTCCTATAAATAGTTCTTATGCAACTAAACAGGCTAAAGTTGTTGCTGATCATATTTGTAATATTGCCAAACCGATTAATGACTTTATAGATTGTGAAATAATTAATTTACAAAATATTATTATCGGTCGTTGTGGTGCCAATGAAAAGGACCTGCAAAAAAATAATATACCTTATCATAAAATATTTTTACGTCATTATGACAAATCATTGTGTTTTGCAGATACAAAGCAAAATGTTTTTAAGCTTTTATTTTCAGCTCAAGGAAAAATATTGGGACTGCAAATTTGTGGTGAGCACGGCATAAGCGAGAGAATTAATGCAGTTTGGGCACAGATTATGCATAATGGAGATATATATGATTTGATAAATGAAATCATTTCATTTGATGATCCGTTAAACATGCCTAAGGACCCTCTTAATACTCTTGGGAGCTTAGCTAAAGAAATAGTAGAAGGAAGGCTAAAAACCATAAGTATCAGCGAATTGAAAGAAAACATGTTTCTTATGGATACCAGATCACAACACAACTTTGAACATGATCACCTGCCAAACGCCGTAAACTTACCCTTAAATGCAATCAGAGATAATTTGCATAGCATTCCCAAAGATAAAAAGATTGTATTATACTGCAATCGAGGATACGGAGCATATTTAGCTTACCGTATCCTCTCGCAAAACGGGTTTAATAATCTATTCTTGCTCTTTTTTTGATTTGGAAGCCGGCTTGTTTCTATAGAAAGTGAAATACTGGTATATATGGGCAAAAAATGATGCTTTAAAACATGAATCGACAAAAGAAATAAGCAAAAGAATAATGCAATATAACAACTTAGCGATATAACTTTCTGCACCGGTGTATGCCGATAAAACTGAGAGCAAAATCATGAGAGATCCGCAAGGAAGCATCATAATGGTTTGCCCCCAAAATATTTTATTGCGATTGCCTTTAGTGATTCTAAATACCTCTTTTAATGAAAGACTTTTATCATCCACCGCAATTCCTGCAAACAAAACAAAAATTGGTGACAAAATAATGGCTGCAAACATCATCATAGCCAAAAAGATTAAACTGAACACTTCGCTTATGGCTTTATATTTAAATAAATAAAATACAGCGCTTATAATAGCTGCAGCTCCCCCTCCTAACAACAAGATTGCAAAATATAAGCCTATTGCCGCCAAAATATATAATACTATGCGACGCATAAAGCTCAATGATCTAAAATCAAACGAAGATTTTAGGATTATACCTCGGCAATAGTTAATAATGATTGCTACTGATACTAAAACTATAATTAGGTTTGATAATGATTGCGTTGTATTTTCCTCACAAATTTGTACTCCCAAGCTACACAAAATTGGGAAACCCGAAAAAATCTCGTATATAAACGCAACCAGTCCTATAGATATTGAACCTAATAGTAATCTAGGTGAGCATAAGACATAATTAAAACTACGTTTAAGGGTTTCTATAAAGGGTAAATTTATTTCTTCTGATTTTGTCATACTTTTATTCCTTATCTAAAAAAGTTTTAGGTACAGCACAAATATTAACAAGCAATCCAACAACTGATAAAAGAGCCAAATTAAAAATATATTCTCCGGCAAAAACACCCCAATATGATATTTTTGAAGCTCCGCGTATAATAACATTACTTAATAGCGCCATAAATATAGATACCATAAAAAACCATACAGACACACTTAAAATAAGCCCCATCATGTTTCCTTTGGTTTTATGCCACAAGACCCTATGCTTTGGAGCAACATCTGAACTCCATATATAGGCAAAAAGCACATAAAATCTTAGAGCTATAATAGGAATTAGAAAGCCTATACTGACAAGACCAAAAAACATTAATTCAATGCGCCAATCAGGATTAGGAACTCTGACTGCAAGTATTTGCCATGATAACATCGGCACAGCATTTACAGCAACAAATACTATCATAGCAAAAATAGTATATAGATCTCTCTTTTGAGGTTTTAGAATTGTCCGTAATGAGAACATTTTTCCTTGCCATATATTTTGATAATATCTGTTGCAAAAAAACGCAAACAAGACAAATGCAACAAACCTGATGACAATTGCGCTATAGACATTGCCATAGCACATTTGAGAATGTGAAAAATTAGCGACACTACAATATACTTGTTGACCACCTATAATATACAGCAAACTAATAAGAAAAGCATAAATACCACCAAGGTATAAAAATGAGCGAATATTACGGATAAAAGCGATATATGGCGAAAAAACCATATCAAACAGCGGATAATGCACTGTTCCATCTTCTGATGAAGAAAAAATATTAAAACGATGCTGCTTGGAGTTATTTTGCTCTTTCATGTTACATTTCCTTAACTTCTGAGATACCGGGCAAAGACCGTATTTGGCTTAAAACATTATCATATAAACCAAAACCTCCCGACAGTTCAATTCTGATATCCCATTGATTGTTTTCAGGTTTAATATATATTTTATTTTTTCCATTTCTATCTTGTTTTAAGATTTGATGTAAAGCACTAACGGCAGATACATCAGATATGCTTATTTCAAGTCCGTTGGTAACCTCGGATATTGCCTTATCCAGTGTTTCCACATGGTTAATCATAACCCTGGGGCGACCATCTTCTTCTTGCTTATCAATAGTAACACTAATAAGCAGAGGCTGACCGGAATTAATAACATCTTCATAGCGAGATAAACCTTCAGAAAAAAGCAATCCCTCAAAATTACTGCTTCCGTCAGAAATTTCTAAAAATGCATATTTGTTGCCGTTTTTGGAAATACGTTTTTGAAATGAATTTACACAACCGGCAAATTTAGCTCTAATATTATCTCCGGTTTTGATACCTTGCATTACTTCATTACATTTTTTCACACCCAAACGTTCAATTCCTCTGGAATAACTATCTAGAGGATGAGCCGACAGATAAAATCCTATTGCCTCAGCTTCAAGTTGCAAACGTTCCAGCTCTGGCCAATCCGGTTTTTCCGCCAATTTTACCGGAGCTTGTAGCTCCTCCGTACCAAACAAAGAAGTTTGGGAACTTGTTTTTAATTCAGTGGCCGCACCTATGTGCGAAATAATAGTATCTATGTTAGCAAACAACTTGCCTCGATTTTTTTCAATACTATCAAATGCACCGGCCTTAATCAACTGCTCTAACTGGCGACGATTTATTTGCTTAGCATCAATACGATGTATAAAATCTGATATACTCTTGAAAGGACCGTTAGCTTTGCGTTCTTTTTCAATGGCTTCCATATTGGCAGCTCCGACACTTTTAATTGCGGCTAATGCGTAGCGAATGTTTCCATCTTCCACCGCAAAATCTGCATCTGATTTATTAATATCCGGAGGCAAAACCTTGTAGTTCATTTTTTTGCCTTCCTCTTTGTAAAAAAGGAGCTTATCTACGTTGGTAATGTCTAGTGACATGATGGCGCACATAAATTCTACCGGATAGTGAGCCTTTAAATACGCAGTATGATATGAAACTAAAGAATACGCAGCGGCATGCGATTTATTAAAACCATATGATGCAAATTTTTCCATTTGATCAAATATTTTTCCGGCAACGTCTTCATCAATACCGTTTTTAATTGCTCCTTCAGTAAACATTTTGCGTTGTTTAGGGATTTCGTCACGCATTTTTTTACCCATAACTTTACGCAATTTATCGGCACCGCCCATAGTATATCCGCCAAGAACCTGAGCAATTTTCATCACTTGCTCCTGATATACCATGATTCCATATGTCTCATCTAATATAGGAGCCAATGAAGGATGCAAATATGTAATTTCCTCTTCGCCATGCTTACGCTTAATGTAAGTTGGAATATTATCCATAGGTCCGGGACGATATAATGAAACAATAGCTATCAAATCTTCAAAACGGTCAGGCTTTATTTGTTTGTGAACATCTTTCATTCCCGGAGATTCAAATTGGAATACAGCAGTGGTATCTCCCCTTTGAAGCATTTCATATGTTGCTTTGTCGTCTAAAGCAACCTCTTCCATGTCAAGCTCAATTCCCTGAGTTTTTTTGATCCACTCAACTGCCTTTTGAATAACCGTTAAGGTTTTTAACCCCAAAAAGTCAAACTTAATCAACCCCGTTTCTTCAACAAACTTCATATCATATTGAGTAACAGGCATTTCTGCTTTGGGATCTTTATATAGAGGAACTAAAAGATCTAGAGGTCTATCGCCGATAACCACTCCGGCAGCATGAACTCCAGATTGACGATACAAGCCTTCAAGCTTCATACCAATATCAAAAAGTTTATTAATTTGCGGATCATTTTGACGCATATCCTCAAGTTCGGGAACTTGTTCAAGAGATTCTTGTAAAGTTGGATTCTTGCCTTGTACACCGGGAGGAATCATTTTAGAAATGCGATCAGCTTGTGAGTATGGCATTTGTAAAACTCTCGCCACATCTCGAATCACGTTTTTGGCTTGCAACTTACCATAAGTAATAATTTGTGCTACATGATCTGCTCCATATTTGTTTTGAACGTATTCTATGGTTTTATAGCGATTTTCCTGACAGAAATCCACGTCAAAGTCCGGCATGTTTACACGTTCCGGATTCAAAAAACGTTCAAACAGCAAATCAAGTTTGATCGGATCAAGATCTGTAATGTGTAATGACCAAGCAACTATTGATCCGGCACCGGAACCACGACCCGGGCCAACCGGAACTCCGTGTCCCTTTGACCAACGAATAAAATCTGACACAATGAGAAAATATCCGGGGAAGCCCATTTTTTTAATTACACTAAGTTCATATTCCAATCGATCATAGTATTTTTTATCTATCTCGGCCTTCTGTTCTTCGGTCATACCTTCAAAATAAACATGTTTTTCCATGCGTCCGGCCAAACCTTTGTGAGCCTCCTGATCAATAAACTCATCTTGAGTAAGTCCATCAGGGCATTCAAAAACAGGCAGTAAGGGATCAACTTTTTCAGATAAGTAATTACAACGCTTAGCTATATTTACTGTGCTTTGCAAAGCTTCAGGAAGGTCAGAAAACAATTCTAGCATCTCGGTTTCAGATCGAAGACGATTATTGGGAGAAAACTTTTTACGATTGTCGTTGGCTATATATTCTCCGGCAGCAATGCAAACTAAGGCATCGTGGGCCTCATACATATCAGCATCAAAAAAATATGCCTCATTGGTTGCTACCAAAGGAATATTATATTTATAAGCCAAATCGATGAAATCTTCCTCGGTTTTTTGTTCTTCAGCCAAACCAATACGAGATATTTCCATATAAAGACGATCTGAAAATATACTGTGTAATTGTTGTAAACAGCCTTCTGCTTCCGCTTTACGCCCTTCTAAAAGCAATCTTCCTATCTGACCTTCAACACCACCTGTAAGAGCAATAATTCCGGCATTGTACTTTGCTAAATCTTCTAACTTAAGCTGTGGTTTTTCATGTGGTTGAGGATTATCCAGATATGAGCATTTCATTAAATGCATTATATTAGAATATCCTTCATCACTCATGACCAATAATACTATTTTGTCGGGATCTATCGTACGGCCCTTAGATTTTAACGGATCATCAGTATCTGTATTACGCAAATAGAATTGGCAACCGATAATCGGTTTAATTCCTTCGTCAGCAGCATATTTAGAAAAGGCTTTTCCGCCAAACATATTGGCTGTATCTGTTAACGCAACAGCCGGCACGCCCTGCTCTTTCAATTTATGCATAAGAGCAGGAACTTTCATTGCCCCTTCTGAAAGCGAATATGCAGTATGCACTCGTAAATGTATAAACTTTGGCTCAGCCATTTTTTCCTCTTAAACTAGAGCTATAATAAATACTTTAAGCGCAAAGCTCAACAAGTTTTTTTGCTTAGTCCAACTCTGCCAATTTTTGAGCTTGGTCCTCTGTTACCAAAGCATCTATAATCTCACCCAAAGCATCTCCGCAAACTATTTCATCAAGTTTATATAGGGTTAAATTTATACGGTGATCAGTAACACGGCCTTGAGGATAATTATATGTTCTTATACGTTCTGAACGGTCTCCGCTTCCTACTTGTAGCTTGCGTGTTTCTGAGTATGCAGCATCTGCGGCTTCTTTCTGAGCATTATATAATTTAGCTCGAAGCTTGCGCATAGCATTGTCACGGTTTTTAAATTGAGAACGTTCCTCTTGAGATTCAACTACAATACCGGTTGGAATGTGAGTTAAACGCACCGCCGAACTGGTTTTATTTACTTTTTGACCTCCGGCACCTGAAGATCTATATGCTTCCATTTTAACATCTGCAGGATTAATATATATATCAACCTCTTCAACTTCCGGCAATACAGCTACAGTTGCTGCCGATGTATGAACACGTCCTTGAGATTCTGTTACGGGAACACGTTGCACACGATGTGCTCCTGATTCAAATTTCAATTTAGAAAAAACATCTTTTCCGCTAATTGAAGCGGTAGCTTCTTTATAACCTCCAATTTCGTTCTCACTGGCATCCATAATTTCAAACTTCCAACCCTGCAAAGCAGCATAGCGCTGGTACATTTCAAAAAGAACTCCGGCGAATAATGCAGCTTCATCACCGCCTGTTCCGGCTCTAACTTCCAAAATAGCATTTTTTTCATCTTCTGCATCTTTGGGAAGAAGTAATATTTTTATCTGTTTTTCTAAATTCGGAAGTTTTTCTTTAAGATCATAATATTCCGCTTCCGCCAAATCGCGCATTTCTTTATCTAAAGAAATATCATCAAGTAACAGCTTTGCATCGTCCATATTTTTTTGAGTTTTGGTATATACATTTATTGCTTCAACAATCGGTGCAAGATTTGATAATTCTTTGTTCATTTTAATTAAATCATCAGAACTCAGCCCAGGCTCCGAAATTAGTGCCTCTAGCTCATTATGACGATTTACAACATTTGCCAATTTTTCATTAAAATTCATTTTGATACCCTTTAAAAAACATTACAAAAACAAGAAAACAGCCTCAACACTTGTTGGGCTATTTTCAAATTTTGCATTCATATGCTAATGATTTGTTGCCAAAAACGGATCTAAATGTATGTTTGTTTTTTTATTTGTTCTAGCAACCTTGGTAAGCTTTCCGTCAATATATACCTCAGCCCCATCAACTTTACCGATAGATAAAATCATACCTTTTCCATCTTCAGGAACGACATATTCGACTCCGGGCTGCAAAACCTTACTGATATACAGCTTGTTTTGATCTTTTACTTCAATCCAAGTTTCTTCTTTTATTTTTATAACAACTCTTGGGGAATCAACCGCTTCTTCAACCGCATTCTCTGTTGTTTTAAGTTGCTCAACAAAGGCCTCGTTGGTAATGGTAATTTGTGTTTCCGGAGAAACCTCAGAAGTTGTTTTTTCCATGTTTAACAGTGGCGTTGTTGCATCTTCAACAACTGCGTATTCCTCAACAACGATAGGCTGCTGTTCTGTTGCTTCTTCTATTGCTGTTTCGTCTTCCACATAATTTTCTTCTGTAGAATTATTGTATATTTGCCACAAAACACAAACTAAAAGAATTCCTACTAAGCTTATAACTAAATATTTGCGATTTGGTACGTTCGCTTCGCTTTGAGGCTCCAATACATAGATATTTTTATTAGAATTTGAGTTAGTTTCTTCTTTATACAACTCAACAATATTGCTACTGTTTAGCCCTAAAAACTCAGCATAAGAACGGATAAAGCCAACGCCATAAGGGAAGGCTGGAATTTCTTCATAATTGCTTTCTTCAATTGCCTCCAAATATATTTTGCGAATACATAATTTTTTAGAAACATCAGATACGCGTAGCCCTTTTTGAAGACGCATCTTTTTAAGAAGGTTTCCAACTTTATTTACGGTTTTTTGTTTACCTTTAGGGGTTATTTCTTCTGAATTTTCAACAGCTTCAGTTTCAGGTTTTGTTTTCTGCACGACTAATTCCTTTATTAATAGACTCGACTATTGTTGCGATTGTTACATACTTTTTAATAAATTTCAATACCGTGGTCATTGGCATAGGATATTAATTGTGGGCGCAATGTTCGTTTTGAAGATTTAAGCAAAATATTCATATAATCTTCGACATCTTCTATATTGGTTGATCTAATCATACTCTTTACCTTACCAAATGCAGACCCCGACATTGACAGGTTGCGGTACCCCAACCCGATAAGAGCAAGTGCCTCTATGGGATTTGAAGCCATTTCACCACACACCGAACACATGACTCCTGCTTGATTAGCCATGCACACAATACCTTGCATAATACGCAAGAAGGGAGCCGACAAAACATCATATCTTTCACTAAGACGAGGATTTCCTCTATCGCAGGCAAACATAAATTGAGCCAAATCATTTGTTCCTACAGAAACAAAATCAGCCTCTTTTAAAATGTCTTCCAACTGGAATACAACAGATGGAACCTCAATCATCAATCCGATATTTAGTTTATTTGGGACCTTGGCACCTTTACGTTTTTCTTTTTCCAGTTCAATAAGCAGTGTTTCCTTAGCATCTTGAAATTCTGTGAGATTAGCAATCATAGGAAACATAACATTTAGTTCTTTACCCGCAGCAGCTCTTAAAAATGAACGCATCTGTTTACGTAAAATAGCACGACGATCCAATGTTATTCTAATAGATCTCCAACCGATAGCCGGATTATCCTCGCCACTATAGCTCCAATATGGTAATAATTTATCAGATCCGACGTCAAGGCTTCTAAATACTACCTTTTTATTTTTGGCTTTATCCATAAGCTCCTTGTAGCATTCTGTTTGCTGATCTACATCGGGCATACTTTCTGATGCCATAAACGGAATTTCCGTGCGGTAAAGACCTATTCCATCACAATTTGTTTTTTCAATAAAATCCAAGTCAAAAGCCAAACCTACATTGAGATACATATTTATCCGAGTTCCGTCTTTTGTTTTTGAAGGAAGACGGCGTAAAGTTGCAAGCCTTTTTTGCAGTTTGACCTTTTCGGCCATTTTATCTTTAAATTTCTGTTGAAGGGACAAAGATGGTCTGATGTAAACATATCCTTCTTCACCATCGATGGCCACAATCTCTCCGCTTTTTATTTCTTTATAAATACCTTTTATTTTAGAAATAACCGGAATGCCTAATGCCTTTGCCACAATTGCGACATGCATTGTCGGTGTACCATCTTCAATTATAAGTCCTCTGATATGATTATAATTATAATCCATAAGATCTGCAGGGCCCATAGTTTGAGAAACAACAATCAAATCTTTGGCATCTATATTTGCCGAATCTTTTTGATCACCGCTTAAATATCCAAGTAGCCGATCTGTAATATCTCTCAGGTCATGTAACCTTTCACGCATATAGCTATCTTTTGTTCCGGAGAGGCGTTTCCACATATCTTCATATGCGCGTTCAGTGGCAGCCTCTGCCGTTAGCCCTCCCGAAACATTATCTGCTATTTTTTTGTACCAACCCCGATCTTTGGCGAACATACGATAAGCATCTAATATATCAACATGCTCTCCTATGCCTAATTTGGTTGAATTAAATTTTTCATCCAAATCATTATTCATCTGAACATATGCTGTTTCCAGCTTACGAAGTTCTTGCTCCTTATCTTCTGAAAATATTTTGGTTACAGGATTTCGTCGACGATGAACAATTACAACACCAACACCATAGCCTTTACTTAAAGATACACCTTTGTATTTTTCCTTGTTGCTTTCTCCTCTTGAGCGCATCAAGCTGTTTTTTAGTTCATTCATTTCTGACGAGGCAAAAAAATCACTTAAAACCATCGCAATGGTTTCTAAAATTTCAACCTCACTTCTGGAAAACTCATATTTTATTTTCTTTTGTAAAGTTATCACCCCGATAGCTCGTCCCAACCTGCTTATCGGCACCCCCAAGAATGATTTATATTGCTCTTCTCCAATCTCAGGAAAATATAAAAATTGAGGATTTTTCCACACATCTGAGGTTTTTAAAGAACGATTATTTTTGGCCACATCACCGACAAGACCATCACCAACACGTATTGAAATCTTATGAGATATATCTTCTTTGTAACCATATGATGAAAAAAGTTCCAAATAGTTATCATCTATTGTAACGTAGCATGCTCCCGCATCCGCACCAAATTCTTGAATTATAATTTCAGTTAACTGATTTAATTTATCTGAAACATTATTCTGCTCATCCATTACATTTCGCAGTTTGGTTAAAATTTGCATTGCTTGGCTTATGACCGGTGTTTTCATTTTTCCACCATACGTTTTTTTAACTTGAGATTTTGTGTATATTATCTATATTGCCAATATTAAGTAAAAACTTAATTAAAAAGGAATAAAAAATGACATCTACATATAATCGCGGTGATAACGATACTCGTCCTTGGGGAACTTGGGAAGTTTTGGAAAGTGCAAATAATTTTTGTGTTAAAAGAATTAAAGTTATTCCCGGAGGTAAGTTGTCCCTGCAATTACATCATCATCGAAGCGAACATTGGGTTATGGTTGCAGGAGAAGCCTTAATTACACTTGGCGACAAATTAATCACCAAAAAAGCAGGTGAGAATATTTATATTCCTGCAGAAACCAAACACAGAATCCAAAATAACTCTTCTCATGACATTGAATTTATTGAAATTCAAATTGGAGATAACTTAGATGAGAATGATATTGTTCGTTTAGAAGATATTTATGGTAGAGTGTAGTAGTAGTTTTATATTGACTTAAAACGCTAATATTTTTAGTATTAAGACATTGTTTAACTGTTTTAAAAAGAAAAAGAAAAAGAAATGAATTTTGCAGATTTAGGATTAAGCGAAAATACAATAAAAGCTATTGACGAGTTTGGGATTAAAGAACCGACAACAGTACAGGCAGATGTTATTCCTTCTATTCTTGAAGGGCGTGATATTTTTACTATTGCTCCGCAAGGATGCGGCAAAACAATGTCTTATGTTTTACCATTGTTGGATATTATAAACCAAAAAAAAGTTAAAACGATTTTGATAATAACCTCAAATTCGAACAGTTCGGTTATGATTTCTGACCAACTCGCCGTTTTTAATAAATACCACGAAATAGAGAATACCTCCGAAAATGAGGACATTGGATCTGAGGCAAATGTTATTATTGGCTCTCCAGACTTATTACTTGAAGTGGTAAACAGCAACAAAGCAGATATTTCTAAAACCGATATTTTGGTTGTTGATGATATTAACCTCATCAAAAAAAATAAGCAGCTTGATAATCTAGAAAAAATATTGGCAATGCTGCCGACAGAAAAGCAAAATATTGTTTACACCAATCGCAGATCAAAAGAAACCCAAAGTGTTTTAGAAAAAATATTGAAATCAGCAGAAGAAATAAAAATAGATAAAACAAAAGAACAAGAAGCTAAAATTTCTGCGCAGCAAAACAATGTATCCGAAGTCAAACATAAACAGCAACGTTTTACTTCTAATACAGATGATGATGCCGTAAAAACAGCAAATAAGAATCACGCATTTGGTGGAAAAGTTCCTGCATTTTTGCTGATTAAAGGTGTTTTGGCAGAAGAATAAACTATTTTACATCATCTATATACGCAGCAATATTATTGCCAAAAGTTTTTCTAATATATTGAGTGATACGCGTTGGCTTGCTCTCGTATCTTTCTGCCTCTGATTGAGCTTGTAAAAGTTCTTCTATTTTTAGCTTGCTTTCAACAGCAGCTCGCTGCTCTGATGCTTCGGGCATATCTCTTACTGATGCCAAATTGAACAAAACATGGGCAGAATATATATCTCTTTTATACTTCTCTCCTTTGGCCAAAATCTCTCCTAGAGAAAACATAGATACACTATTTCCCTGTACGACAGATTGCCGGAGGTATTTGACCGCGTTACCATAATTCTGAGGGACACCATAGCCTTCCATATACATTTGTGCTAGAATATATTGAGCATCATCAATGCCGGCATCTGCTGCATTTTTGAAAAGTTTTGCTGCTTTTTTATAGTCTTTTGTTCGTAATTTTCCTTTATAATGCGCATATCCAAGCATATATTGTGCTATAGGATTGCCTGCATTTGCAGCGGTTTCAAAATAATCCATAGCCAAACCGGGATTACTTGCGTGACCATTTCCACTAATTAAAATAAATCCAAGATTAACTGCTGCATCAGCATTTCCCAAATTTGCCGATTTTTCAAAAAGAATTGCAGCTTTTAATGAATTGCGCTTAACACCGACACCACTGTAATACAAACTTCCTAAATTATTTAAACCAATAGGGTCATTTTGTAGAGCTGCCTTTGCATAATATTCAAATGATTTTTCATAGTCAACCACGGCGCCGTTTTCGCCATAAAGGTAAGAGTAGCCTAAAAGAAGCTGAGAATTAACATCTCCTTTGTCAGCAAGTTTAGCTGACTGCTCTAAAGGAGTAAGGCGAGATTTATCTGCAACATTCACCTCTGCTTTTTCTGGAGGCGCTTTTTTAAAATTTAAAAACGAGAAAAATCCGCTATTTTCATTTTGTTGAGATGTTTCCTCAAAAGATTTTTCAGCTTCTGTTCCGGCAAATAACGACAAAAGACTACTTTCATCTGCAGCAAACACAGAAAAGCTATATATAACTCCGCAAAATAAAACAACGATATTTTTTTTCATGACCTACCTAACAATATGTATTTAATTTCTTTTATTATTAATCTTAAGATTTTTTTTTGCAAGCAAAAACCCCGTCATTTGCAGACGGGGTTTTTATTTCTTTTATACCCTTTTCAGTGGCCATTTTATGTTTTAGAACAATTTCAATACTGATTGTGCAGCTTGAGATGCCAAAGACAAAGAGTTAATAGCCAATTGTTGACGGGTTTGTAATGCCAACATATTTGCTGATTCTTCATTCATATCAGCCAAGGTCAATTTATCGGCACCTTCTGTCAACACATTAACTAATTTTTCAGTAAAATCTTCACGACTTTGTAAAATCGCATAGTTGTTTCCAAGCTCTGAAGACCATGTACGCAATGTGGATATTGCCTTATCTACAGCTTCCATTGCAGCATCTAAAGCTTTATTATCAACATTATCCCAATCTGCATCGCTATTATCTAACTTCAAACCTTCAACATCTGCTGAAACGCCATTAACTTCCAAAAACGAACCACGACTTTCGTTAAAGTTAACAACGAGTGTGTCTGATTGCAACAAGTTAATACCCTTATATCCAGCATCTTTAGCAACACCATTAATTTGATTGAGTATTTCTTTGTATTGTGCTTGAGATGACGTACGAGTATTTGGTGCCGCAGCAGGAGCCTCTCCTTTAATTGTCAAACCATTGATTGTGTCATCTGCTGTTTTGCTTTCAATGCTCCATGCTACAGTTTTATCATTATTTGAAATAACCAATTGGCCATCTTTAACTGTTACCGCAAATTCGCCCTCAACAATAGATTCTCCGTCGGCATCTGTAGCACCGTTTAGCGCTATTTGCAAGGCTGCAGCTAAAGCTGTTCCGGCAGGTTTTCCGGTAGCTTCATCTGTTTCAACACTGGCAACAGTAATTTCGGCAGTTTTATCACCAACAGTTAATTTGAATGTCACATCCTTAGAATCTGCATCTTTAGCGTATGTACCTTTAGATTCAACTTCTGCAACCTTAGAAGCAGCAGTATCTTTTGCGGTATTAATCAAGGCTTTTGCTTGTTCAACAAAGCTTGTGATTGCCTCAATACCTTCGTTAGCAGCTTTAATTGTCTGAATCCCTTGTCCCATAGAATCGAGCAAAGCATTCAAGTCGCTGGCGCGGTTATTCAGAGAACGCGCTGTGTAGTAAGAAGACGGGTTATCAATAGCAGAGTTTACCTTATTGCCTGTAGACAAACGCTCCTGTGTCATATCCATCAGGCTTTGAGTATTTTGCAAAGAAAGTAAGTTTGTGCGCATAGATGCGGTAAGTGAAATGTCGGCCATTTTGATCTCCAGTTTATGCACAACGTTAACACCTACTGGACATAACACCATGCGTTAAAATTCTTTAAGAAGAGCCTTCTAGCTCTTTTCTTGCCTTAATTTTAATCATTTGTTAAGTATTGTCAACATAGCTAACTCCCCTGTGCATAACAACAAAAAACCTCGCCCTTTTTTATAAGAGCGAGGTTCAATATTTCTAATTGTCTTTTCTTTAGAACAATTTCAATACTGATTGTGCAGCTTGAGATGCCAAAGACAAAGAGTTAATAGCCAATTGTTGACGGGTTTGTAATGCCAACATATTTGCTGATTCTTCATTCATATCAGCCAAGGTCAATTTATCGGCACCTTCTGTCAACACATTGATCAAGTTTTCGGTAAATGCTTCACGGCTTTGAACAATTGAATAGTTATTACCGAACTTAGATGACATAGTACGAAGTGTTGTAATAGCATTGGATACACTTTCTAATGCGGTAGTAATTTTTTCAGAATCTACAACTTTTGCTGATGTTGTATCTGATGCCAAATTCGTTGCAACCTTAGTCGCATTAGCATATGTTTTATCATCTGCACTTTTAAGAGCTGTAACTTGGTAAATAACATCGCCGTCCTTTACCAAATCACCAACAGCAACATTAGTAACACTGGCTTTATCCTTAACAGTAACTTCTTTAACCCAAGCATTACTTTTATCTGCTTTAGCCACATCAGCAACATTCAAGCCTTCTGCTGTTGCATCTTCGCCGCCGATTGTTAATGATGAGCCTACATTGTCACTGAATTTAACAGTCAAACTATTACCAGCATTCAAAAGGTTCACACCTTTATAACCAGAATCGTTTGCAACAGCGGTAATTTGTTTGCGAATTTCTGCAAATTGATTCATATAGTTTTCAACTTCTGTTGCATCAGCAGTATCAGATGCAGATTGTGCAACAGCTTTTGCTTGTTCAGCAAATTCGGTAATAGATTTAATACCTTCATCGGCTGCTTTAATTGTTTGAATGGCCTGACCCATACTATCCAACAACGAAGACAAGTCACTGGCTCTGTTGTTCAATGACTGGGCTGTGTAGTAAGAAGACGGGTTATCAATAGCTGAGTTTACTTTGTTTCCGGTGGACAAACGCTCTTGTGTTTGATCCATCAATTTTTGTGTGTTTTGCAAAGAAAGCAAATTGGAACGCATAGATGCGGTTAATGATATATTAGACATGGTTTTTCTCCAAATACTGTGGACACATTATTTCTGTGACGTTATCCTAACGTACAGATATTATTATAGCATAGAATCAGGATCGATTCAATACTTAAATTCAAAATATATGAAAAAAATTTAAAAATAGTAAAAATTAAAATTGAGGATTTAGCATTGCGCCAAACACTTCGTCTTCTCTTTCAAGAAGTTTTGCTGCCGCCTTAATCGCGCCATAATAATCAGCAGATAAGATAGCATCACTGATCGGTGCTATATAAGGAATTAGACTTGGAGCCGCATTTTGCAAATCTCTCACATATTCAAGATACATATTTTGCAAAGCCATATCACCTTTGGATAAATACATTTGTTGAACAACAAAATAAACTCTTTTGCTTGGCGTATTGGCATCTTTTTCTCTAAGAATGAATTTTTCGCGCAAAATAGGAACATTGCCTTCTATATAAAAACGAGTACGTTCGCCATCATTGGTAATTAAAGATTCGCCAATAATTATACTCTCATGCGGTTTTAACTCTATTTTTAAAGGCATAATTTGTTCTCCTTGCCACTTTCATTTAAACTTTTGCATATAATATAGTTATTTTTTTATTTTGCAAATCTTTATTTTTATATATAACATATAACGTGTATCTTAATTTTGAGGTTTTTATAATGAAAAATTCTTTTAAGCAAAATCTTAATACCGAAGAGAAAATAATTTATCTCAAGACCTTATTTTACGCTACAACCAACAAATTTATTGACGACAACGAACATATATTGGCGCAAGCTAAAGAGTTGGGTGTAACCTTAAGAGATTTACGAAAAATAAAAAAAGCACAAAAACCCGAATCGATTTCGAATGAGCTGTTGCAAATTAACGACCTTAAAATAAGGCATTATTTTATCAGAGAAATGATTTCTTTTGCAATTGTTGACCACGAAATTTCAGACGAAGAGATGTGCCAAATATATAAAATAGGAACCGCCATTGGCGTTAAGGAAGGCAAAATTAATGACTTCTTTTTGTGGGCAGCAGCAGGTATTGAATGGCAAATCGAAGGTGAACGATTAATTGAAGATTGTTTTTAAGCCATGTTTGAACCTCCTATATATACCTTAAAAGACATATCTCTTGCATTTGGTGAAAATGTTTTGTTCTCGGGAGTTAATTTGCACATCTGCAAAGGAGATAAAATATCTTTAGTAGGCAGAAACGGATCCGGAAAATCAACGCTTTTAAAAATCATTGCAGCCATTATAGATCCGGACCAGGGTGAAATATTTATTCAACCGGGAATTAAAATATCTTATATGCCGCAAGACCCTGATTTAAACAAATACCAAACTATTAGAGATGTTATCAGGTCCGGAATTGATGGTTTTAGCCCTGACCTTGAATATATGGTTGATATTTGGATCGAAAAACTCAAAATTGTCGGCGAACAGTCTGTTATCAATGCATCCGGAGGTGAGCTGAGAAAATCCGCATTGGCAAAAGCATTAATATCAAATCCCGACATCTTATTACTTGATGAACCGACAAACCATTTGGACATTGCAACTATTGAAATTTTGGAAAACATTATAAATGACTTTTCAGGTGCGGTTGTGCTTATTTCTCATGATAGAATGTTTTTGACAAACACATCGAAAACAACTTTTTGGCTTGACCGAGGAAAACTGCACCGCAACAACAGGGGGTTTGCTTTTTTTGAAGAGTGGCAAGAACAAATAATTGATCAGGAAATTATAGAACAAAAAAATCTAAATAAAAAAATAGCAGAAGAAACCGAATGGTTGCATAAAGGAGTCACAGCAAGAAGGCGCCGCAACATGGGAAGATTGCGCCGCCTACAACAACTCAGAGCCGAAAGAAGAGAACAAATCAAACAAGTTGGAAATATTAACCTTAATATTGAAGAAACAGATTTCAGATCAAAACTAGTGATTGAGGCCAAGCATATTTCTAAGAGTTTTGAAAACAAAAGTATTGTAAAAGACTTTTCAACACGCATCATAAAAGGTAATAAAATCGGTATAGTTGGTCCTAACGGAGCCGGAAAAACAACCCTCATTAAATTGCTCACCAAACGATTGAATCCGGATAGCGGATTTGTGCGAATCGGCAAAAACTTAGAAGAAGCCTATTTTGATCAGAATCGAATAACTCTAGATCCCAAAAAAACATTATGGCAAACCTTGTGTGATAAGGGAGACCATATTATGGTTCATGGCCATTTTAGGCATGTTGTTGCTTATCTCAAAGACTTTTTGTTCAAGCCGGCACAAGCACATTGTCCGGTAGCAGCACTTTCCGGCGGTGAAAAAAACAGATTAATGCTGGCAAAAGCTTTGGCTCAGCCGTCTAATTTTTTGGTGTTAGACGAACCGACAAATGATTTAGATATGGATACCTTGGATCTTTTGCAAGAAGTTCTTGATGAATACAATGGTACAATTTTAGTAGTTAGCCACGATAGAGATTTTTTAGATAGGATTGTAAGCTCCATTATATATATGAAAGGCGACGGGTCTATATTTGAACACGCAGGAAGCTACTCGGAATTATTGTCAAAACTAGAAAACAAACCTGCTCCTTCTTGCAAAAAATCATCTACACCACAAAAAGCTCCTGTTTTCAATACCCAAAAACAAAGAAAATTAAGCTATAATCAACAGCGCTTACTTGAAATTTTGCCAAATGAAATTGCTCAAATAGAGAAAGAAATTATCAACATAACAAATGAACTCTCTGATTCTTCTTTGTACACAGATGATCCGCAAAAATTTGATAATTTAAGCAAGAGGCTTGCTTTTTTACAAGAAGATAAAGAAGCAAAAGAAAACCAGTGGTTAGAAATTTGTTATTAACTTATTCAATGATGCCTTTACCATCTAAAACAGCGCTTATTTGATACATATTTTCTTTTACCAGAGCAAGCTCTTGAGAACTATACTTAAGAGATGATAGCTTTTGTTTTTGGGTTTCTACTATATTGGAAATATTTATATTGCGAGATCTCTTTAAAAGTTTAATATTTGCTTCCAAACCATTTTCCAGTGTAGCAACAGAAACTAAAAAGCGCAATCTCTGTTCTACAGCAAAAAAGCGTTGAGCACTCCAACCTTCTAGCTCCAACCAACTAATAACCGAAGTCGGAACTTGCGAATCATTACTAAGAGATATTTGTGTCATTTTCTGATAATGGCCTTCTTTTATAAATTTAGACCATACCTCCATAAAATCATTTATTTCATTGACACTTAATATTTCACTTTCATTAAGCGGATCATTATATGAAAGATGTACGGTTGATATTTTAGTCAGCGGAGTTGTTAATGTTATGAACAAAATAACTATTGCGGACAGTAAGATAATTCTTTTTTTAGAGCGTGTCATTACTACCACCTTAAATTTGAAATCACATAAGAAGGAGATGCGTCATAACCATTAGAAAGTTCTCTGGTTTTGGCGACATCAGGAATATACCCCTCCCCTAAAAAGTTCACATGTATCCCTTTTGACACAAGCATAGAATCCCAGCCTAACAGTGTCGCTCCTTTTATATCTGTGGCAACATTGTCACCTATTACCAAGATATTCCCAACATCGTCTATACCTTCAAGACAATATTTGAACAGTGTTGTTTCCGGTTTGCCCAGGGTGATGATTCTGCCGCCCATAACAGCATACTGTTCAGCAATAGCTCCTGCAGATAAACAAATTTTACCATTTTTAAAACAAGAGGTATCGTTTCCGGCGCATACTAAAGGTAATCCTAATGCCGCAGCCTGATCTAAAATCGGACGATATACATCTATTGTATCAGTCGGCTCCGAAACCTCATTCATATAGATAAAATGCGCCGCAGATAAAGTAGATACACTTTCATAATCCAAACCGCTAAAAATTCCTTTATCTGATGTGTTGCCAATGTGATAATATGTGGTTCCGAGAGCAGAATATTGCCCGTTTTGAGCTTTCATTTTGTAGTGGAGTATTTCTCCGGCGCTCATAATGCAACTGAACGCTTGAGGAGATACACCATTATCTTGAAGCCATGAAACTATTGTTGAAATTCTTAATCCTGAATTAGTAAGCAAAACTATTTTTTTACCGATAGTTTGTAAATTGCTTATAGCATCGCGAGCAGACGGGAAGATGGTGTTACCGTCACATAAAACACCATTAAGCCCTAAAATAAATGTATCATAGTTATCCGCAACTTTTGCTAAATTGACAACCGGTTTAATCATTTTCATAGCTAGAATCCATTATCATTTTCTTCAAAATAAATGAATTAACAATTAAATACAAGTAAATAAACTAAGTTTTTATACATTTCTATATCATATAGATTTAGATAAACTTAAAATTACATGATTTGCTAAAATTAATCCAAACATCGCGGTAATTGTAGGTAATGACCCAAGTGCCCTATGGCCATTCTGAATATTTGCTGATTTATTTGATGAAAACGTTTTTTCATTAGACCAAACGCACGGGATTTGGCTCAAATCCACACCTTTCTTGCGAAGTTTTTGTCTGATCAGTTTTGCTAAAGAACAGTTTTGAGTTTGACTTAAAAACCCTTCACGAATTTGCAGCGGATCGGTTTTTAGAGCCGCTCCCATTGATGAAATAAAAGACATTTTACGTCGCCACATTTCTTCAATCAGGCAACATTTGGGTTCTAAGCTATCTATAGCATCAATTATATAGTCCGGCGCTCTGTCAAGCAGATCTAAAATATTACTATTATCAACAAATTCATTTACAATTTCAATTTTACAATTTGGGTTTATTTGCTTGATTCTTTCGGCGGCAACCTCTGTTTTAAAATATCCTATTGTACTTTCTAAAGCCAATATTTGACGATTTATATTGGTTTTATCAAATTTATCAAAATCAACTAATATAATCTTACCAACTCCGGATCTTGCAACTGCCTCTAAGGCATATCCGCCAACGGCACCAAGTCCCACAATCATTACACTTGATTGGGACAAGTGCCATATGGCTTCTTCACCCAACAATGCAGATGTTCGTAGAAATCGTTCATCAAGCATTTGTAAACTCCTCAAAATTAACTGCCAGTTGTTTGCCAAAATCATCAATATTCAAGTTTCGTAATTCAGAAAACTTGCGGTATAAATTCATGACATCGTTCAAACCACCTTGAAACGGGCCATCACTTTCTAATAAAACTCTTGTTAATGGTACAGATTTTATAAGATCAGCACTGTTTGACCGACGGAATATACTTGGAGAAAAGGAAATATACCCTCCGAAACTGATGACCCGTTGCAAAAACTCCAAGCTACCGCTAAAAGAATGAATAACAAATTTTGTGTCTTTTAGACTTTGCCGAAAATCCTCTATCAGATAATCTGCTTTTACAGAATGTATGATTATTCCTCGCTTAAATTCTCTTGCCAAATCCAAATGAATTGAAAATATTGCCTTTTGCAGATTAATGTCGGGATTTTTCATACGATCAATTCCACATTCACCTATCAATACTTGAGGGTGGCTCTTTAGTATTTGAGAAATATCGGCTTCCCAATTATCCGGTACTTCTGATAAATACCACGGATGCAAACCCAAAGCCGGAATTATCATATCAGAATATTCAGCGCTCAAATCCAGTATACGTTGCCAGTCGGTTTGTTTTATTGCCGGACAAATAAGTTTGTAAAAACCCATATCTTTGGCCTGTGCAATAACTTGCGGTGTATCTTTTGCATTATAATCTTGCAAGTGAATATGACTGTCAATAAACTGCATGAAGAAACCTTTAACAAAAACTATCGAGATTTTATGCAATTATGACTGTTTTGACAAGACCAATTTTAGAAATAAGCTTAAAAAACATTGTAGAAAACTATCGTTTTTTGCGATCTATTGCTCCTAATGCCGTTTCGGCTGCCGTAGTAAAAGATGATGCATATGGGCTGGGAGCCGATATAATTGTTAAAACTTTGTATAGTGAAACGAAATGCCGAGATTTTTTTGTTGCTCATGCTATTGAAGGAGCAAAAATTACTAAATTAGCAACAGATATAAGAATATATGTGCTACAGGGTGTTGGTAAAGACAATATCAATATATTTAGAGACAATGAACAACTAATACCGGTTATTTCTTGTCCGGACATGTTAAATTTTTGGCAAAAAAATAAGTTTGACAACAGAAAACCCGCAATCCAGATTGAAACCGGCCTCAATCGTTTAGGGTTTAGTGAAAACGAACTTCAAAATATGGACTTTGCTGAATTAAATGAATTTAGTTTAGTTATGTCTCACTTGGCATGCGCCGACGAAAAAGATCATTTTATGAATGAAAAACAACTAAACAACTTCATCACCCTTAAAAATAAATATTTTCCAAATATTCCGGCATCATTATCTGCATCTGACGGGGTGTTCTTAGGGACTGATTTTCAGTTTGATATGGTGCGATTGGGAGCTGCTATGTACGGAATCAACACCACACCATATCGCAACAGCAAAATGAAAAATGTGGTGACTATAAAGGCTCCCATACTACAAATAAAAAATTTAACAAAAGGAGAATATGTCGGCTATTCGGCAACATATAAAGCAAACTCCAACAGAAAAATCGCCATTGTTTCTATCGGTTATGGTGACGGCATACCTCGCTCGCTTTCCAATATCGGAAAAGTTTTTATACCAAACGGAAATGATGTCTCAGAAGCTCCGATTGTAGGTCGGGTGTCAATGGACAATATAATATGTGATGTAACATGTATTGAAAACATATTGGTTGGAGACATGGCTTATGTTGCTGCTGATTTTTATACACTTGATGATGTTGCTCAGGATGCCAATACAATAGCATATGAAATTATGTCAAGAGTAGGTAAAAATCTCAGATTTGAAAAAATTTATATTCGTTAGTCCTAAAAAAAACCGGAGAAAATTCTCCGGTTTTTTTGAAGCTTTACTTTATTTGCTACGCGTCTCACTAAAACGTGCAAAGACACTACGAAATCCGCCATTATTTCTAACTCTTACTTCTGTCAATGCACTTTCAGGAACTGCGTCATGAGCTTTAATATCCAAGTTTTCGCCCTTGTGCTCTTTCAGAGCTGTAAGAGCTTGTTCAAAAGTCGCTTGCTGCTCTGCTATCGGTGCCTTACCATCAGAAGAAATTGCAGATATGGTTGCACCGTAATTATTATTAGGATCAAATGTAACAGTCACACCATTATCACCAACATACTGATATGTTGTTTGATCTCCGTTGACCACCTCAATTATAGAATTCGGCGCACCACCTAATTCTTTAGTATAGTCTGCAACACTTTCTGCTGAGGGATAAGAGTAGCCATCAAGTACATTAAAACTTCTTTGTCTTTGATAAGAAAGCACTCCATCTTCCCTTTCGTGGCTCAGCTCTACACGGTCACCATCTGTAAAGAGATATCCGTCAACACTGCTTCTGGCCCCTTGTACTCTTGCAGTAAGAATATCATTCCCATTATCAATCGGAGTAATACTAAACCCTTGGTCGCCTACTCTTGGAAAACTATTGGCTCCGGCATAGCTTGTCGGATATTCTACTGTTGCATCCGGTTCCGGCGCCCAAGTCACCGTCATATTATCAATCGTTATTGGGGTTTCCACTACTTCCACTATTTCGACAACTTCCCTTTTTACGGGAGTCTCCGGTTCGTAAACTGTTACTTCACAAGGCTGTTCAATGGTAACTGTTCCGGCTCTCATAATGGCTTTATAATCAGGATCCACCGGACGACCGATAAATCCATTGTTTGTACTATACTTATGAACAAGTTGAGCAAACATGGTTTCGGTGTCTTCACCATTAGGACATGACAATGCCATAATTACTGTCTTGTCTCCAGTGTAGTGAGCATGCATAAATGCTGTGTGAATTGCGTGTTCCGGAGTAACTCCTTCAGGCAAAACGACGAAACCTTCAGCAATTTGCTTCTTCATAGCTGCCACGGCTTCGTTTGCAGTCATTTGACCACCTTCTCCATTGGCCAGAACTTCAACCAAATGATTATATTGATTCATATTTTCAATACGGCGTTCATAAAATCTTTGAACACTCTCAGATGTTTCCGTTCCGCCTGTCAAACCGCTAACTTGCTGGTACACCTTCCCTTCTTCACCCAAGATCTTGGTTTCAACAATACCATTGCCATATTCTTTACGAAAGATTTCATCTCCCACTTGTGGAGCAAGCGGAACATCGACATCATATCCTCTGTTTAGATCTTCCCCTTGGAAACCTTGTAATGTCCAATTTGTGGCCCATTGATTGTCTGTCGAATCGGTTTCGATATTGCTGAGAGCACTATTTGCAGTATCAGAGATCTCTTCACCACCATTCGAATTGATACCCAAACGAGATAATAAGGCTGATAATGTAAGGCCAACCCAAAATGATCTTCTTGCGGATTTTAACTTGCTACGGTTAGCATCGGATGGATCTTTTTTTAAATCTCTTCTTGCAGCTAAAAGTGTTGAAAGTTGTGCTGTAGAAGTTGATATTGTACGACCAAGCCTTGCTATTAATCTTGCGGTGACAGTATCTAATCTCAATACGCCAAGATCTAATGGCACACAAACGGCACCACCAACAATAGCACCAACGGCACCGCCGACAAGTCCCCAACGTCCTTTTCTTTTGTATTCAGGATCATCTTTTTTAGCTTTGTGAGCTTCTTTTATTGATTGCCAAAAACCAAGCTCTTTATTTTTTTCTTTAGCTTTTTCGCGCATTTTTTGAGCTTCGGTAATAATCGGCCATACGTAGTTTCCGGCGGCAGAATAAACGGCATAACCGGCAATGAAAACACCCACCGTTCCGCCGGTAGAAAGCATCATGCCCAATCCCATGGTTAAGGTAGCAGCCGTGTTTCCTATATGTTGCCATTTGTTTTCTTTGATGTTTTTTACAATACCACGAGCAATTTCATAGCGTTTGCCCCACAAACCGACAGCAGCATCTCGGAATTTGTTAAGATGTTTACTAAGTTTGCTTTTTTTACCCATAGAGGCTTCTAAAACTTCTTTAAACTTAGTTACATTAATATCTGTTTCAGCACAAGCCGTAATAATGTCTTTTACTTTGATGGTAACTTTCTTACCTGTATTGATAACATTATTTATAAACTCTTTAGCGGCCTTTTCACGCCTTTCAATGTAAGCCTTAAATTTGTTTTCATCTTGTTGTTCTTCAACTGTCGGAGCTGCAAAAGAAGATGCTATCCCTGCTTCTCCTACTTTTGCAACAAAGTGATCTTTAATCTTAGCCGTTAGCTGTTCTTTTTGTTCTTTTTTAGAAGCCATAAGATATTTAAGAGAGCCTACACTTTCTTGATAAGCTTCAAGTTTAGCAGCCTCAAAAAGCATGTTTATGTGTTGGAAGGTATTTTCGGTATCTAAATTGGCTTCTTCATTATTTTCATCATCTTTAACTTCTATGTTTGCAACCAATTTTTTCAAATCAGCAAAATCTTCAGATATGCTATTATCATCGTTATAGAGATGAATGCTTTTTAGCTCTTCATCTAACGAAGCATCATTTTTACGCATAACCTCTTTTTTGGCATTCAATCCGTTCTCTTCCTTATAAATTTCCAGCACTTGATTTAGTTTCTCTTGAGCTCGAGACTTCTTATCTTCATCTTTAATGTTGTCTACCAGCTTTTGAGCATATGGAAGATCAAAAATATCAACGGTATCATTATCTATAATCATAGCTTCAATTTTAAGCTCAGCAACTTTTTCCAGTTTGGCTGTTGCTTTTTCAATATCAGGAGTTTGTTCTGCAAAATTAAAAAGAGCCTGAATATTATTAATATCTTTAAAGGAAGACGGCTCTTCTCCACCATTAATCACCAAGGCTACGTTATTGGCCCTGTCATTTGCATTTTTTTGAACTTTTTCGGCATATTCAGTATCAGCAAAAATTTGCTTGATTGTGGGATATTGACTAAAGTCATTAAGGTTTTCATCTACATAGTTATTGTATTTTTTATAGAATTTTTCTACCAAATCCTTTTGAGTAACATCACCTTTAAGCAATTCTACTGCTTCTAAAAGTTCATCTACATTATAGTTGATGAATGTGTCTGAACTTAATATTTCAACGGCCTGTTGCTGGGTCATTTTTTCCATAGTTTATGCCTCCTGATAAAACGGAAAATATTATCATTTGCAATGAATATACCACAAAAATTTTATTACTTCAACAACTTTTTTGTCAACTTTGTTTAAATTTTGTAAATAATCATTTTAATATTTATTTTTTTATAAAAATTGCTATATTAGTTTATTCTTAAGCGTTCCTTAAGATTACGATGTTGGAATTAAGATGTAACCAAAGATCATAACCTTTATTTTAGGAGAAACATCATGAATAAATTACTTTCCATATCTGCTTTAAGTTTGTCTATCGCTTTTTCGGCTAATGCAATGGCAGCTTTTCAAGGACCGGGATTGGCTTCCAGTTCAGTTGCCGACGCCCTTAAACTCAGCGATGATACTGCTGTGGTATTAACCGGACAAATTGAAAAAAGCCTCGGAAATGAAAAATATCAGTTCAAAGATGCTACAGGAACAGTTGTGATTGAAGTTGATAATGAAGATTGGAGAGGTGTTGATGTTAAACCTGAAGATATCGTAATCATCAAAGGAGAAATCGACAAAGATGTATTTTCTACCGAAATTGATGTTGATAGCGTTGAATTAAAAAAGTAACCGGAAAGGTTTAATATGCGAGTACTTCTTATTGAGGATGACCAACTCATTGGTGACGGATTAAAAATCGGGCTTACCAAACTGGGGTTTAGTGTTGACTGGTTCACAAATGGAGAGGACGGACAAGAGGCTTTGTTTCAATCTCCCTATGATGCGGTTGTCCTCGATTTGACACTACCGGAAATCGATGGTTTGCAAATATTGGATAATTGGCGCAAATCCGGTCGAAAAGATCCTGTATTGATTTTGACTGCCCGAGGCGATGTTGAAGAAAGAATCTTAGGCTTAAACAAAGGTGCCGACGACTATTTGCCAAAGCCTTTTGATTTGGGAGAGGTTGTAGCTCGTTTGAACGCACTAATCAGAAGGCAATCAGGAGCTACAAATAATATATTATGGCACCAAGATATATCATTTAACTTAGAAAATAAATTCGTACAGAAAAACGGCAAAGAGATTATTCTGGCACCTAAGGAGGTGGCAGTATTGGAACTTTTGTTATTAAATAAAAACAGAGTGCTATCTAAAACCCAAATTGAAGAAAAGCTCTATTCTTGGGACGATGATGTATCCAGTAATGCCGTAGAGGTACACATTCACCATTTGCGTAAAAAACTGGGTAAAAATATTATTAAAACCATAAACAAAATCGGATATATGCTGGGAGAAGAACAATGAAAAAACTTAGCCTGCGTTTAAGACTTATTTTTTTATTCATTGTAATCTCTTGCACGGTTTTTGCTTGTGCCGGTTTTTTGGCGTGGAACGAATCGAAAGATAAGGCTGATGAGTTTTTTGATACTTATCAAATGGCTTTAGCTCGAACCTTAGCCGGTGGCAACTGGAAAAACATCGGTAGCGAGGCTCAACATTCCACTAATAAACTTATCAAAAAAATTCGCAATGCCGAAGATGATGACGATGCTATCGGTTTTGCTGTTTTTGATAAATCAGGAAAAATGATTTTTCATGACAATGAAAACGGCAAAGACTTTAAATATCTTCCCAAACTTAGCAACTTTGACAACCAAAAAGTTGATGATGACGTATGGAGAATCGTATGGATTGCCTCTGCTGATGATAACTTTATTATCGCTGTGGGGCAAGAACTTGAATATCGAGAAGACATGGCTTGGGACATTATGGAAGAATTTATGTCTCCGTGGATGGCAGGCATTATTACTCTTTTGATTATGATGATTGTTATAATCAGCTTTGAGCTTGCCCCTTTAGGAAAAATTGCAATCGATATTAAAAACCGCAAACCTGATGATTTCAGTCCATTTGAAGATCATAATATTCCTTCAGAAATTAAGCCATTGACTCAGGCAATGAACTTTAGACTTGCACAGATATCCGATCTTTTGCAACATGAGCGCCGCTTTATATCTGATGCCGCGCACGAATTACGAACCCCTTTAACCGCTTTGAAAATTCAGCTTGATGTAGCCAAAATGACTACCGATGACCCTAAAACACAAAGTGAGACTATAAACAAAATCAGCGAGGGGTTGAATCGGGCAACAAGATTAGTGGAACAACTTTTAGCACTTTCTCGTTTAGAGGTTAACCTAAAATCATCACAGTTGAAAAATCAAACACTTTGTTGGGAGAATATTATATCTCAAACCATTAGGGAATGTGAATTTGCAGTATCTGCGAAAAATCAAGTAATCATAACCAATATTACCGATGCCGGACCTTTTGAAAATGGAGATGCAACTCTTGTCGGAATGATTGTGAGAAATTTGATTGATAATGCCATAAAATATAGTCCGAAGGGAGCTCAAATAACCTTATGTTGTAACAAGAATTATTTGAGCGTGATTAATTCCGGAGTTAAAATCGATGAAAAGCTTTTAGATAAACTTAGCGAACGTTTTTTCAGAATCCCCGGACAAAATGAAAAAGGAAGCGGGCTTGGGCTTTCAATAGTTGAATGCATAGCAGCCTTCTATAACTGCAATCTTAAATTTGCAAATACCGACAAAGGATTTATGGTCAAAATATCACCTAATTAAGATATGCTACTCCAAAACTAAGATAGCATGCGAATATTATCCATACGATATAGGGAACTTGCAACCATGCTGATAACTTGTCGACCATCGCAAAACGAAAGGTCATAAAAATCACAGCAGCCAATAGAGCAACAGCACACCAAGCTCCTAACATATATGCACCCATTCCAAAGAATATCGGGCTCCACACATAGTTGAAAGCAAGTTGTAATCCGTATGGACGCATACAATATTCCGGATTCATGTTTTTGCTAAGACATTTTTTATATACTCGCCAAGAAGAGTATCCCATTAACAAAAACAGTACTGCCCAAACAATTGGAAAAACCATTGTAGGAGGACTGTATTCCGGTTGTATAATTTGCGAATAAGCATATTTAACATCACCACTTAATACAGATGATATTTTACCGCCAATAAGCGGCAAAACCATAAACAAAATAAAAATTATAATTCTTTTCATATCACCCTCCTTATAATTTATATAATCACATCAGATGAAAATTTAAGAAATTATGTATAAAAAAACTCCTCCCATTTTGAGAGGAGTTTTTTATTTCAGTCTGGTTATATTTTACTTTTTAAATTTGCAATCAAAGCATTAATTCCGCCAGGGTTGTTTTTGATAAAGGCGGTATATTCATTTCGAGCAGAAATCGCCAAACTTACATTCTCAATAATAATGTCAACTATTTTGTAGCTTCCGGCTTTTTCTTTAACACGCCAAACAACTTTTGCAGGCTCTCCTTGATCCATAGGAACAAAAGAATTTACAAACACCTGACCTTTGGAGTTAGACGGAGAAGTACCTTTGAAAATGAATTCTCTACCCTTAAACTCATCAAAGCGTTTTGACCAAGTGCTAACATTTAACTGACGATATACAGAAATAAATTCTTTTTTCTGCTCCGGAGTTGCTGTACGCCAGTTACGCCCCAACACAAACTGCCCAATAAAATCTAAATCGAAGGCTCGATTGAATAATTTAGTAAAACGAGCATCCTTCTCGCTTTGTGGAACATTTGCATTAATAATTTCTTGAATGCCTTCGTCGGTAACTTCTTTAACAAATTTCTCAGCTTGGGTTGCATCTATTTCTGCTGATGCAGTATGGCAAAATAGAATCAATGAAGCAAAAACAGCTGTAAAAATCTTCTTCATGAAAATAGTCTCCTAGTTGATTGTTAGCTAATATCCGCTTTCTTCAAAAGCAGCTTCTTCTTCCTCTATACCAAAGTCAAAATCATAGGCTTCAGTTTCGACTTCAGTCGAATTAAAACAACGAAGTTTGCTTTGGTTTTGCAAATATGCAGAACGTGTTGCCGCATATAAGTCAACAGAATTACGTTCAAGGTCATCTAATAAAACAGATGCCTTCTCTCTTAGGGCTACAGCTCTGATAGCTGTATACGGATAGTTTATCTTATCTCTGATATTAGCATCTGAATAGGTTGATAAATATACAGGGTTCAGCACCGAATCGACGGCCAATCCGGTTGCGGCTCTTGGAGTACTTGGTCCTAAAAGAGGCAAGACTAAATATGGCCCATCAACGATGCACCATTTAGCTAAAGTTTCATTCATGCTGGCCTCGTCAGCTTTTAGCCCCCATCCATTTGCTACGTCAAACATTCCGGCCAAACCTAAAGTAGCATTAATCACAAAGCGAGATATATTAATGGCAGCACCTTTAGGTTCTCCTTGCAACAAATGATTTACAGCAGAAACCGGCTCCTTAATTGTTGACAGTGTATTATTTATGCGCTCACGAACAAATGGAGTGGTGATAGCGCGATACCCTTCGGAAAGCGGTCTCAACACATATTTATCTGCATGTTGGTTAAATGTAAATATAGGACGGTTTATATTCTCAAACGGGTCTGCATCTGCCTCTGAGCGATGAATTTTGCCGTCAAATGCACAAGCCGCCGTCAAAGTAATGGAAAATATTGCAATAAGAAATTTAAATGCGTTCATGGCTATATATTCACCTAATAAATTACTAAACAATGGCTAATATAACATCTAATTATATTAAATTCAATTTCAATTTATGGATTTAAGTATGTTTTTGTTACAAATAAGAAATGTTTTGTGTTTTGCAATAACTGTTTTTTGCAATATAATCCTGACCAGTTGAAACACAAATAAAGGAAATAAAACATGAGTAATAAACCTTCTAAGCCTATTATGCTTTTTGATTGTAAAACATCTCAAAACGTGATCGGAAAAGAGAAATTTTTAAACGCATTTGAAGCTATTTTAAACCATGGCGCTTACTGCCAGGGTCCTGAAACTCGCGAACTAGACGAGAAACTGGCCAACTATTCCGGAACAAAGTTCTGCTCTACTTGCGGTTCAGGCACTGATGCTTTGACATTGGCTTTAATGGCTTGGGGTGTTAAACCGGGTGATGCAGTATTCGTATCTTCATTCACATTTGTAGCATCTGCTGAAGCTCCTGTGTTATTAGGTGCAACTCCAATATTCGTTGATTCTGATCCAAACACCTTCAACATGGACCCAAGAGATTTGCAACGTGCCATTGATGAAGTTAAGAAAGAAGGTAAGCTCAATCTTAAAGCTGTAATTCCGGTAGATATTTTCGGTTCTCCTTGTGAATATGACGAAATCATTAAGATTGCGCATGACAACGGAATGAAAGTTCTTTCTGACTCTTGCCAATCATATGGTTCTGTTTACAAAGGTAAAAAGGCCGGATCTATTGCCGATATGTCTGCAACCTCATTCTACCCGACAAAACCTTTGGGTTGTTATGGTGATGGCGGTGCTGTATTTTCCAATAGCAATGAAGAAAATGAATTGGTTAAATCTTGCCGCGTTCATGGTATGAGCCCAGAAGATCATTATGACAATGTACGTTTGGGCATGACCGGCCGTTTGAACTCTTTCCAAGGCGCTGTATTGTTGCAAAAACTTACAGTTTTTGATCAAGAACTCAAAGATCGTTACAGAGTTGCAACTCGTTATGATAATGAATTAGATAGCTATTTTGGCAAACAAAAGATTTTGGATAACTGCCAATCTGCTTATGCTCTCTATACCATTACTTGCGAAGATAGAGATGAGTTGATGTCATATCTTAAAGAAAATGGCATTCCTTGCGGTGCATATTATCCTCGTCCGGTTAATACTCAAACCGCATATGCAAAGTGGAATAATCGCTCTTTGCCGGTATGTGAAAAATTATCTAAAACAGTATTGTCTATTCCAATGACACCTTATTTGGATAATGAAGATTTGGATTATGTTATTAAAACAATGAATGCTTTTGCAGCTGAAAAAAAATCTAAAGCAGCATAGCTTAATCTAAATACGTATAAAACCCCTTACTTAAGTCAGTAAGGGGTTTTTATTGTGTGTGAAAAAAATAAATCAATAAAAAACTGATATTTTTATTGATTCTTTGCTAACATATCTATTATACTTTGTAAAGTAAGCACTTGAAAGTGCGGTAGTTTCTTAAAAGATACTATTGATTAAAATAAATACGCGGAAGACTCTATTAATGATTGATGATATGCAAAAATATTTAACCGAGCTAACCTCTAAAATTATAGGAGATCGGTGGAAA
This sequence comes from Alphaproteobacteria bacterium, assembly GCA_015062285.1. Taxonomy (GTDB): domain Bacteria; phylum Pseudomonadota; class Alphaproteobacteria; order RF32; family CAG-239; genus CAZU01. The sequence continues at coordinate 225,409 of SUUY01000002.1, forward strand.
CTGCTAATTATTCAGAATCTTATGGACGGCACAAAACGTTTTGGAGAACTAAAAAAATCATTGGGAGATATTACCCAAAAAGTTTTGACCTCAAATTTAAGAACTTTAGAAGAAAAAGGGCTTTTAATCAGAGAAGTTTATGCTCAAATTCCGCCCAGAGTTGAATATACTCTTACTGCTGTCGGTTATAGTTTGAAACCGGTAATAGAATCGATGATGGCTTGGGGAGTGGAATATCGAGAGCATATGTTGCTTGGAATCGAAAATTTATCATAAATTAAAACCGCGGGATTTTGATCCTGCGGTTTTTTTCTGTTACTTGAAGAAATCCTCAAGTGCTTTGTAACGCTCATCATGCTTGGTAATGATTGTTATTTTTTCGATGCTATGTGACGCTCGAAACTCTTTTATGGTCTCAACCAAAACTTTGCAAAAATCACCCACCTCCAAACCATCTCTGGCACAAAGCGGTGTTAATGCTACTGTGTGAATGTTGTGATTTTCAGACTGCATCAATAAGTCTATGATACCGGAGTGAATAGCTTTTTTCATCTCCTCTATATTTTCATTTGATGCTCGACACACAACATTGGCCAAAAGCCTTGACTTGCCCCCAAGAGAATCTGTTATAAATGTTTCCCCCATGCGAAGCGGCTCTTGATTCTTAATTCGAGACAGACGAAAATCCACAAATTTTCTAACTCCTCTGGCTCCGGCATACTCAGCATCATGGCGTTCGCAATCGGGGCTCACATGATCCGGATAATATGGTAAAACATATATATCCGCAGCTAAATCGCTAATCTTTCCTCTAGCGATTTCAATGTTGATCTGACCAGTTTTCATAACGCTAAAATTATAAGTTAATGTATCTATACTAATAAAAATATCTGCGTAAACTAGCATAATGAGTTATGCAGATCAAGTCTATTTTACACTAAATACCAAACTTTTTATTGATTGTTCCAAATTCGGCCGCCGATATATTCTTTTACTCTTTTTATTTTAGTTAGCGGTGACAAGTATACGGATATTCCACCGCTATTTTTAAGGTTAATTTTTTTATTATCTACATATATGTTTTTGCCCTTTATAATCTTTAAGCGATTTTTATATATGCATGTTTCTTTATTGCACTTTAACTGTATAATGTCAGGATAAACATCCTCACCTTTATATATTTTTTTTATTTTTTCGTATTGTTTTTTGTTTGGTTGCTGAGAGGCAGTTTTTTCATACCAAATTTCCTTAATAAAGTTTTTGCCGCGACAGGGAAGAATTACCATTTTGCCATCCTCTGACTTAAGCGCTATAACTTTGAGATCTTCACTAACGATGGCATCGGGATTTTGCGAAAAAGGTATACTTACCAGGCCTAAAAACATAAAAGCAACTCCCCACCAACGCCATTTTTGTTCCCAAATGCACAACCATAAACCACCCAAAACTATTAAAATCAGCCCCCATAAAGGCATAGAAAGCACCTGAACAGATGCACCATCTATAGAACCAACCCATAATGCAATTTTATTAACCAGACTAATTCCCCATCCTACTAACCTTATTCCGATATCAAACCCAATACTTGAAAACGGAAGCATAAGCAAAGATAGCAATACTGCAGGCATTATAATAAATCCGATAATCGGACCTGCTAACAAATTGGCTAAAGATGTGTAAACCGCAATTCGATTAAAATGATATATAGCGAATGGGATGGTAGCAAAACTTGCTAGAGCATCAGCAACAATAATACCAAACAAATAAATAATTATACATTTGCAAAATCGTTCAAATATATTGTCATTGTTGTGATTAAACCATAGTATTATTTTGTTGGAAATTTTCTCATAAAAGGCAATCAATACAACAACAGCCGAGAAAGACATTTGGAAACTTGCACCAACCAGCGCTTCAGGGGTTATAAGTAATATAAAAAATGCCGCCCACGCAATAGTATTCATTGATATTGCTCGACGATTAAACAAAACCCCCATAACAACAATAAACGTCATAATAAATGCCCTTTGTGCCGGAACTTCAGCTCCGGATATAAGCAAATAGAAAACGCTTATAGTTACTGCAAAATATACCGCTATTTTTTTGCTATCATATTTCAGACAAAGTGGCGGAACCAAAGCCATAATCAATCTGACTAAAAAGAACATTAGCCCGGCAACCATACTCATATGTAGTCCGGAGATGGACAAGAAATGAGCTATACCAGAATCTCTGTATGACTTTATTATCTTTTTATCTATTGCATTTTTTTCACCGGTAATAATTGCCGTGGCAACCATTGCTTCTGACGACGGCAATATGTTGCTTATACGTATAGATATGTCTTTTCTGAAATTTAACAACTTATTTTTAACAGTAGACAGTATGTTGTATTTATCTTGAATACAATCTATCTTGTATACTGGACTCTCAGCAAAACCGCTACCTGTTATGTTGTTGTAAAATAATTTACGAGAAAATTCATACCCACCTACAATCAAGGCTGCCGGACGAGATTTAAGGTTTGCAACCATTTCGACACATTGTCCGATCTTAAATTCTTTTTTCTTATCTCGCAGTGAAACCCTGTATTTTCCTGATATTGCATTATCGTCAAAGTCTTTTACTTCATCTATCAGTAATCGTGTTTTTCCTTTTGAATTTTGATCAACGTTAATTATTTTTGCTTTTATATATGTTTTTGCGGAAGGAATCTTTCCCAATTGACTGTCAATATAAATCGACTTTATTTGTATCCAAGCAAATCCGGCAACGACAATAGAAAAAACTCCTAAAATTCTTAGAATTTTTATGTTATATCTAAATATAACAGCAAGAAACAAAATTATTTCTATAACACCGAGTGTAATCCATTTTGACGGCTCATACGGCAAATAAAAATATAAACTAATGCCAGACCCAAACAAAACCGGCAGCCATAAAATTGCACGTTTTTTGTCTTGTATAAAATTGTTCTTGATATATTTGCATATTTTTTCTAACATAGGCTCAACATTAAAATATTTATTTTTATTTTGCAATAATTTAACTTTTTTGTTTTCAAATCTTACAAATTAAGGATAAACATCATGAAGCAACTTTGCATAGCGTTTATTATTTCTCTTATAACTTATTCCTTGGCTGATGCAAAAATAGTCTCTATTGCTGATTGGAAGCCAGGAATGGTTAGTCGTGCAAACAGTAACCCTCCTGAAGAAGAAGAAACAGTAATAGATTGTGATAAACAGTGCCCTGACTATAGCGCATCTGTGGTAGTATGCCCGGTGTATGGAGAAACACAAACATCTTGTCAGGTTGCCGGATGCGAGCACTACCATCGTTGCGTTAAAAACTACTAATTCTTTCTGCGAGATAAAAATTCCAAAATAAAATCTGCCGCATTTTCACTTGGTGTTTGAGAGCCCTTGCTTAAAGTTGATTTCACCTTAGAAAATCCATTAATTTCTCGTTCATAGAGATCCTGCTTATTCATTAGCTCGTTTGTTTTTGAGGCAATGATTTTAGCATTGCATTGTTCTTGCAACAATTCGGGCACAATCAAACGACCAAGCATAATATTAGTGAGGTTTACAAACTGTATTTTCATGACTTTAGAAACTATCCACGCCGTCAGAGGAGACACTTTATAAGCAACCACATGCGGAATATTGCATATTGCCAACTCTAAGGCAACTGTTCCTGAGGCTGCAATAGCCACTTCTGAGGCTTGAAACGCTTGATATCTTTCTTGTTGCGTTTCGACAACTTTTATCGGAATTTTATTTTGAGCAACAATATTTTTCACCTGACTTGAAACTGTTTTTACTGTTGGAATTACAAAATATAAATTGTGATTTTGTTGATACAATGTCTCCGCTGCCTCCAAAAATACCGGAAGCAGTTTACTTACTTCTGTTTTTCGAGACCCCGGTAACAGGGTGATTACTTTTTGGTTTGAAGCAACACTAAACTTATTTCTAAAATCATCTCCTTTTGCAGTTAGAGCTTCACTCTCAATAACCGGATGCCCAACAAAAACAGTTTCTAAATTATAAGGAGTAAAATATTTAGGTTCTTGCGGTAATAGGGTCATTAAAGCATCAATATATTTATACATGGTTCGAGCTCGTTTCTTTTTCCAAGCCCAAACTTGAGGCGCCACGTAATGTATTTGGGGGATACCGGTTTTTAATTTTCTGAGTTTTTTATGTACTCTGGCACAGAAACTCCAGCTATCTATAGTTATAACCACATCGGGCTTAACATTTATAATATCATCAATTGTATTTTTAATATGCTTTAAAACTTTAGGAATACTGGGGATAACCTCTACCAAACCCATAATTGCCAAGTCAGAAATATCAAACAACGACTTTAGCCCCTCAGCTTCCATCGTATCACTACCTAAACCATAGAAATCTACATTATCATCTGTTTTTCGACGAATTGCACGCATTAAACGTGAGCCAAGCAAATCACCTGATGGCTCACCTGCAATTAAATATACTTTTAGCTTATTTGATTTTTTCACCGGGGGTTACTCCCATTATAAACATTTTGTATTTATCTGCCAATTTTATAACCTCGTCCTCATCGACAATCAATCCGTTACCTGCATGAACAACGACACCTTTGAGCCCCGAATTATGCGCTTGTTCTATAGTGCGTGTTCCGATTGTGGGAAGATCTATGCGCATATCTTGTTGTGGTTTGCGTAATTTTACCAACACTCCGCCTTCTCCCTTGCGACGGTATTCCCCACAACGCCGAATCAATTCATCGGTGCCTTCAATACCCTCAACTCCAAGGACTAATCCTTGTTGCACGATAACAGCCTGCCCAACATCAAGGTGACCAAGTTCCAAAGCGACCTCTATACCTCGGTATATATCAGCAATATTTTGTTGATTTGGCTTAAATTTCCCCATAATGCCGGGTTTAACCAAAATTTCTTCCATAACTTCGTGTACACCTTTGACTTTCATACCTTCGGCTTCAATTTCAGCAACCACAGCTCGCAATATACCATCATCACCAAGAGATTTTGTACCAATCTTAGCAAAAAATGCAGCTGTTCGCAAATCAGGAACAAGGTCAAAAAAACTGGGACGGCGAATTGTACCAATCATAATAACATCTTGCACCTTCTCTTCTGCAAAACGCTTAAAACCTGTTCCGGCTTGCCCAATTCTAATCCATTGATGCGGAATATTTTGATCAAAAATTGATTTATCTGCGTTGCCCTCAATTGCCAAAACAAAAAAATCTCTCTTTTGCTCTTGGCAGCGACGAATCAGCATTGCCGGAATGCTTCCGCCTCCGGCAATAATCCCCAACTTGCGATGAGTTGTTGTCATTATTAATCCCTGAAATCAGTTTATTCTGCAGTCATAATTTTACGACGACCTTCAAGGCCTTCATCAATAAAACGAATCTGCTCCATTACCATGGTATTATCTTTAAATTTTTCTTTGGCAATTGCAAGTCTTTCTTCAAAGGTTGCTTCCTTTCCTTTGAAAATATACATAAATGCTTTGGTAATTGACTTAACTGTATGCTCATCAAATCCGCTACGTTTTAATCCTATGACATTCAAACCACGGAGTTTTCCTCTATCTCCGGTAACAATAGCAAATGGGATAACATCTCTATCTACACCGGTCATACCACCGATCATGGTCTTGCGACCAATTCTGCAAAACTGATGAACAGCAGAATTGCCACCCAAAATAACACCGTCACCCAAGCGAACATGACCGGCAATAACCGCGTTGTTGGTCATGATAACGTTATTACCTACAACGCAATCATGGGCTACATGAGAGTTAACCATAAACATTCCGTCATCGCCTACACGAGTGATCATTTTTTCCGGCTCTTCGCCTGGGATTGGATTTTGTCCCTTAGGTGTACCACAATGCATGGTTACGTTTTCTCTAATCACATTACGTTTGCCTATTACAAGCTTAGCTCCTTCTAAAAATTCGTTACCATGATCTTGCGGTCCGGTACCAAGAACGGCTCCAGGGAATACAACTGTGCCTTCTCCTATAGTGGTATCACCCCATACGGTAACATGCCCGAGCAAACGAACATTTTCTCCTATTTTTGCCTGTGAAGAAACCCAACAAAATGGTCCGATTTCTGCGCTATCTGCGATTTGAGCTCCGTTTTCAACAATTGCGGAAGGGTGAATTTTTGCCATAGTCATATTCCTTATAAAATTAGTTCATGTTAGTAATCTAGAAAAAAAAGATATCCAAGTAAAAACACTTAATGTTTCAGTTTAGAAACATTTTATCAAAATAAAACTGCCAAATCTTAAGATTTGGCAGTTTTATTTTTATGTCTAATGCATTATGGAAGAGACCAAGTACATATTTCAATGGCTCCGTTATTATTACAGAAGAAGCTATCCATATCAAAATATCCTATTTCGCACATTGAAAACTTATAATACTTGGTGCTATTACCACATCCCGGAGAGCATTCGGTACAGGTTGCGTTAGAAGGACATGACAATAAGTTGAATCCTTCTTCAGCACAATTTCTGGAAGAGCATATAGCTCCATACTGACATTTTGATGGGCAATCATCCCATTCTCCATCGGGTTGACAACCATATTCCGTGCTATTATCTGTTCGGTTGTGACAATTATCCTCGTATGGTTCTTCACATTTTGAGCTACAATCATCATAATATCCATCCGGTTTACAGCCATAACCGTTACCTTCATTATGTACACGATTGTGACAATTATCTTCGTATGGTACTTCGCATTTTGATGCGCATTGATCATATGTTTTTTCACAGCCCCAATCAGGGTTAATTATATTATGTGTAACCTCATCACAATAATTTCTGCATTCTGTATAATATTCTTTATCTCCACTACATTTGCTGCCTACTAAGTAATTTTCACCACTACAGTTATCTTTTGAGTATTTATACTTACTGGTATCACAAATGCAATCACCATAGCATTTTCCGACCCATGGAAACGTACCTTTTAGCACACATGACTTGTCTTCAATTTCAAACTCTGTCAACCAACCGTTCGGACAACCACTTTCCCGATTATCAGAGGATAATCCTCCATCACTACTCACGTTTGAGCGGTCCATATTTTTTTCCAAATAATCAGGAAGCCAATATACTCCTGCGCAAACATTGCCTGCGGCTATGAGCATAGCCGTAACAACAGTCATATAAAGAAAATTCCTTTGCATAGTCGCCCCCTATGTATATATTATAATGGTAACAAAATTAGTAAATTGAGTCAATCAGGAACAGAATTATAAATAATATTTAATCAAATTGTAACACTGCATAATTTTATGTTGAATTTATTAAGAAAAAGTGTATGCTAACACCTTGCTGAATAATAAGAAAACCATGAAAAGGAATTAAAACATGTTGGATATTAAATTTATTGTCGAAAATACGGATTGGGTTAAAAAATCTTTAGCAAAAAAGGGTTTTGCATCAGAAAATATCGACAGTTTAATTTCAACATATATAGAAATGAATAAGCTTAAAACATCTTCTCAGTCTTTAGCAGAAGAAAAAAACAAGCTAAGTAACTCAATTAAATCGGCTACGCCTGAAGAAAGACCTGCAATCATCGCAAAGTCTAAAGAAATTGGAGAAGAGTTTAAAAAACAACAAGAGGAGCTAGCTAAAATAGAAGCTGAATTTGAATTGCAAATGCTCAAAATGCCAAATTACCCGAGCGAAGACTGCCCTGTTGCTGCAGATGAAAGCGGCAACGTAGTTATTCGTAAAGTGGGTGAGCCGCGTAAGTTCAACTTTATCCCAAGAGATCATGTAGAACTTATGGAGCTTAATGATTGGGCTGAAATGGAGCGTATAGCTAAAGTTTCGGGTTCAAGAACATATGCAATTAAAAATGACCTGGCAAAATTAGAGCTTGCAATGCATATGTTGGTTTTAGATAAATTGCGTCAACATGGTTTTACTGTTATTACCGTGCCGGCAATATCTAAGGAAAAACCTTTATATGGTCAAGGATATTTACCTTTTTCTCGTGATGAAATTTACTATATGCCGGCAGATGATATTTATTTGTCAGGAACAGCCGAATTAATTTTAAACTCTTTGAGAGCTGATGAAATTTTAACCGAAAACGAATTGCCGATATTATATGCCGGTTTTTCTCCTTGTTTTCGTCGTGAAGCCGGAGCCGCCGGAAAAGACACAAGGGGGTTGGTTCGTGTACACCAATTTATGAAAACCGAACAATTTGTAATTTGTAAAGATGACGTTGCCGAAAGTGATAAATGGCATAAAAAATTGTTAGCGATATCCGAAGAAGTTTTGCAAGATTTAGAACTTCCATATCAGGTATTGGATATTTGTACCGGTGATATGGGTGCTCCTAAGTTTCGCCAATATGATTTGGAAGCGTGGGTTCCAAGTCAAAACTGTTATCGTGAAACACATTCTTGCTCTAATATTACTGATTGGCAAGCTCGTCGAACAAACTTGCGTTACAGAGCAAATGCCGATGGAAAGGTCAGATATGTTCATACTTTGAATAATACAGGAATAGCTACGCCGAGAGCCTTGGTTCCATTTATTGAAAACCACCAAAACGAGGACGGAACAGTTAATATTCCGGTTAAGCTGCAACCATATATGGGTGGAAAAACAAAAATCGGAAAATAATTTTAAGGGAGTGAACTTCACTCCCTTTTATATTACTCGACCTATGGTCAGAAGGTCTATTGTTTTGGCGCCTGACCTTTTTAGTGCAACACTACATTCTTTTAAGGTTGCTCCTGTAGTGAGCACATCATCTACTAACAAAACTCGTTTGCCTTTAATTGCATCGTAATTTTTTACGCTAAACACATTGTGTACGTTTTTTTGCCTTTCGACTCCCGATAACTCCACTTGAGGACGAGTGTTTTTGTGGCGTATCAAAGATAAATTATTGCATTTTATTCCACTGATTCTGCTTAGCTCATTAGCTAAAAGAGCTGATTGGTTGTAACGTCGCTTTAATAGTCTGGTATAATGCAAGGGAACAGGAATAATTACATCTACTCCAGCAGAAAATATATCTTTGCCAGCAACATACATCATTTTTGCCAATAACTCTGCACTATCAGTCCGATCCTTAAATTTTAAATTCAATATCAAATCTTTAGAATCATCGTTATATATAAACGCCGAACGACTGCACCTAAATAAACTTCTTTTATCTTTTAAGCACTTCCCACAAAGAAGTTGACCCTTTTTATCCTCTAAGAACTCAAATGGCTGACCGCATCTATAACAATATGGCTCAGTAATAAAATGAATCTTTTCCAAACACTCAGAGCAAATTCCCAAGTCATCTTTTAAGACATTTCCACACTTTAGGCAGCGAGGAGGCAAAAAACAGTTTAAAATATCTTTCAGGATGGACATTTAGAGCTCTTGTAGGCGAAGGTGGATTTCGTTTATATTATCGACAACAATTATGCCGGCATCATTCAAAGCATCTTTTTTATCCTGTGCCGATATATGTCCGCCTGTCATGATATCTCCGGCATACCCCATATTATGGCCAAAAGGAATTATGCTTCCTGCAACAAAAGCTATTATCGGTTTGGGATTTTTAAGGCTTTTATAAAAGTCAGCAGCAACCTCTTCAAACATCCCTCCCATTTGTCCGATCATAACTATCGCTTTAGTTTCAGGATCTTGATGAAATTTCTCTATAACATCAACAAAATCTATACCTATAAGCATATCATCGCCAAGTCCAACAACTGTTGTTTGCCCCATTCCTGCCCTAGATATTTCTATTACAGCTTCGTATGTCAAAGTCGAAGAACGAGATACAACACCAATATTACCCGCAGAATGAATATTTTCCGGAAAAATTCCTAATCTTGCTTGCCCCGGTGTAATAATGCCCGGTGTATTAGGTCCAATCAACTTTGTCTTTGATCCTTTTAATACAGAGTTTATTTCCAACATATCTTTAAGAGGAACACTATCTGCGATGCATACAACCAGATCCAGTTCTGCCTCTGCAGCTTCTATTACTGCTGATTTTACAAACTGGGCTGGAACATACATAACGCTAGAATTAGCCTTTGTTTCAGAGACTGCTTCCTTAACCGTATTATAAACAGGAAGCCCAAGATGCATACTTCCTCCCTTTCCGGGAGTTACACCTCCAACAAATTTAGTACCATAATCCAGAGATTTTCTAACATGAAATGTAGCTTGAGTTCCGGTTACACCTTGACAAATTGCTTTTGTAGAAGAATCAATTAAAATAGACATTATTCACTCTCCTCCATAGCCTTTACCAAGCAATTTACAGCGTCTTCGGTTGAATCCGCCATAATAATCGGTAGTTTTGACTTTATCAAAATATCTTTAGCTTCATCTTTGTTTGTTCCCTCAAAACGAACAACTAACGGAACATTCAAACCAACTTCTGAAGCTGCAGAAACTATGCCTTCAGCAATTAAATTGCAGCGTAAAAAACCGCCCAAAATATTAATTAAAATTCCTTCAACTCTGGGGTTTGTCATAATAATCTTAATACCGGATATAATCTTGTCTTTATCTACACCACCTTTTACATTTAGGAAACAAGCCGTTCCAACTTCTTGCTTGCGCAACAAATCCATAACTGCCAGTGCAACACCATCTCCATTTACAATACAACCTACAGAGCCCTCAAACTCACTATACCCGAATTTGTATTTGGCAGCTTTAAGTTCTCTTTCAGTGGCTTCATAGTCATCATAGAGTTGAAGTATGTCTTTATGACGATATAAGGCATTGTCATCAAAGGATATTTTGGCATCAAGAGCTATTAATGTGCCATTTTTTAATAATCCTACAGGATTAATTTCTACCATAGCGGCGTCAAAATCTAAAAACAGCTGGTGCATTCCATTAATTAGTCGTTTTAAGCTATTAGAACTTTTTTGCGGAAGATGTAAAAATTCCATAACCTGACGAACCTGTGCCATATTAGTCTTTTTTTCTAAAGTCAACGGAAGACGTAAAATTTTTTCCGGATGATTAATAGCCAGAGTTGTTATTTCTTCATTGATCGTAGATGCTGCCAATAAGGTTAAAACCGAATGTACTCTATCTACAGCAATACCCAAATAAAAAGATTGTTCTACATTGTTATAGGCTTCTACATATAGGCGACTAACAGTTTTACCCTTGGGACCGGTTTGTACTGTAACCAGTGTCGAGCCAAGCATTTGTTCGGCATTTTTAACGATATCAGCACGCTTTTTGATTGTCCTTACACCTCCGCCACGACCAGTCTTTTCCTCTAAAAAATATCCTTTTTTGCGTGCACCGGATTGAATTTGAGCTTTTAACACCCAAGGGCCTCTTGCAGAAACTTTAGAGGCGACTTTTTTAGCTTCCAGAGGAGTATAAGCAACACTGCCCTTAGGGATAGTAATTCCATATTGGCTCAAAATATTTTTAGCTTGATACTCATGAATATTCATTGGCTACACCCTTATAAAATTTCCGCATAATGCTCTATTTTTTTTGTCATTGCCAACAATCCGTTGCGTCGACTTGGTGACAGGTGATCACTTAATCCCAGTTTAGCAAAAATATCTTCAACTGCAACTGCTTTAATTTCTGATGGGGATTTGTAATTATAAATCATTAAAACTATTGCTATTAACCCTTTAACAATCATGGCGTCACTATCGCCGTAAAAAAATATTTTATCATTTTGTTTGTTTGGCACCAGCCAAACTTGTGACTGACATCCTTGTACTTTCCATTCGTCAGTATGATACTTGTCTTCTAATGGCGAAAGTTTTTCGCCTAATTCTATAATATAACGATATTTATCTTCCCAACTTTCCAAAAATTCAAAATTTTCAATAAGTTCTTCTATTGTCATATTTTTTGCCTTAAAAAAATTCAAACATTGCTCGAGCTTCATCACTCATATTTTCTATTGTCCATGCCGGTTCCCAAACCACCTTTACGGTAACAAGTCCTACGCCTTCTATTAATGCAACGGCATCAGCAGCTTGCTGTGGCAAAACCCCTGCAACCGGACAGGTTGGAGCTGTAACGGTCATATCTATATCAATATCACCATTTTCTTTTTGCTCAATGCGATAAATTAGCCCCATGTCCCATATATTAATCATAATTTCCGGATCTGACACCGTTTTTAGAGCATCTATAATATCATCTCTGGCTACATCTATGGTTTTAGAATCAAGTTTTCTACCTGCATATGCAATATAGTCTTGCTTCATGGTTCCGTTTTCATCAAGACCCATAGCTTTTAGTAATTGTTCTTCCGAATCATTTAGTATTTTATCTTCAGTCATAAAACTTTACCTACTGTAACAAAATCAAGGAAATAATTGATACCAATAGTATCGTTACTGCTTTAAAATTGCAATGATGATATTTCTCAGCATTTTTAAATCTATAATAAATACAATTCCATGCAATTATCCACACCGGATATGCAGCCATTATAGCAGATATATAAGCCGGATTGGGGGCATATACCATAGCCGGATTTTTAATTGCATTTAATATGATAATACTTCCTGACATCATGAGACCGCCAAACATATATTTAGGAACAAAGATTAGCTTCCAATCACGATGCATAAGAAATTTGGTTATATTGGGAAGTCCGGCAAATAACGAACTCATAAAACAATACCAATATACTGACGATGCCAAACCGGCATCAAGTCCTATGGTATTGGCATATTTATTGTTTACATCAATTACAGAATATAAGATTAAAGCCGGAAGCAGATCCTTAAATGCATTTTTACTTACGGTTCCTGTCCTATTTACAAACAGGGAATACATAACCCCAACAATGCACAAAACAATTAATATGGAGTGAATTGGTTTATCCAGCATTTCTATAAATTGAGAAGGAGATACGAACCACCAAAAAACCAAAACAAATGCTACAGCAAACGGACGAAGTGCAGCAACTATTTCTCCTCCATATACTCTGGCACAGACAAAAGACTTTTTATCACAGTAAGCTACAATCAGACCTTGAAGCGAACTAAGTATCCAAAACCATGGATTTTGCGGAAGCGGAAACAAGCAGCAAAACGGTAGTAGCAAAAGTGCCGTTAATATTCCTCTATAGCTCATAAGCAAAGATGATGGCATCTTAAATATTTGGTTCAAATAAATTATAACTCCAACCAACATTCCGCTAATAAGTGCGGCAAGCCACCATAAGTTCTCCATATTTATTTAGTCCTCAAAAAAATGTTTTTGCCTTTTTTACAGCGGCCACAAAGGTATCAACATCTTCAAAATTATTATATAAACCTAAAGATGCTCGTGCCAATGATTCGTGCCCCATTCTACGGACCAAAGGTGCAGCACAATGATGCCCTACTCTGACTGAGACACCCTCTTTATCCAATATAAATGATAAATCTTGAGGATGTATGCCTTCTACAGCAAATGAAACTACACCTCCCTTGTTTGGAGCTGTTCCAACTTCAATAAATCCTTTTATATCCGCTATTTGCTGATGCATATAAGATGTGATTTTCTCCTCATGAGCTTTAATATTATCCATTCCTAAATTCATAAGATATTCAAGAGCTGTTCCAAGACCAATAGCTTGAACAATGGCCGGAGTACCTGCTTCAAAGCGTGCCGGAGGCTCATCAAAAGTGGTAGTCTGGTAGGTTACAACATTTACCATATCTCCACCAAATTGGTATGGAGGCATAGCATTTAGCAATTCATATTTTCCGTATAAAACACCGATTCCCGTAGGACCATATGTCTTATGCCCGGAAAAAGCCAAAAAGTCGCAATCAAGATCTTGGACATCAGTTGGTTCATGAACGACATATTGACAACCGTCTACTAAAACCTTTGCCCCAACATCATGGGCAGATTTAATCATATCTTTAAGAGGAAAAATTGTGCCTAAAACATTAGACATTCCGCTAATAGCAACCAGTTTGGTTTTTCCGCTCAGATGACGACAAAACTCTTCACAGTTAAATGAGCCATCATCATTAATCTTAAAAATCTTGAGTTCAAAGCCGATTTCATCTCGTAATATTTGCCAAGGGACTAAATTAGCATGGTGTTCAGCCTCAGAAATAAGGACTTCATCTATTTTAGTAAGAAATTTTCTTCCCCAAGTAAATGCTACCAAGTTAATTGCTTCTGTGGCATTACGAGTAAATACTATTTCTTTTTCTGATTTAGCATTGATAAATTTTTGTACTATTCGGCGAGATTGCTCATATTCAGATGTTATTTCTTCCGACAAATAATATGATCCACGATGAACATTGGCATATTTGCCGGAGTAAATATCAACAATTTTATTAATTACGACTTGAGGTTTTTGGGCAGATGCTGCCGAATCTAAAAAAGTATTTCTTTTGCCGTTGACTTTTTGATGAAGCAGCGGAAAGTCGCGGCGGATTTTTTCTATATCATACATATCGCCTATCCTTTATTTGCGGTTTTCCTTTGCTATTAATTTAATCCATGAAGAAATTTTTTCATTATCAATTTTAGTAGTAACTTCATCTAAGTATGCATCAATTAAAATTTGTTTGGCTTCTTCTAAACCAATACCTCTTGATCGCATATAAAACAATTGGTTTTCATCAAGTTCTCCACTTGCAGCACCATGAGAACATTTAACGTCATCAGCAAAAATCTCTAATTCAGGCTTAACATCTACTTCTGCATCATCACTCAACAACAATGCTTTATGAAGTTGATTTCCCTCGGTTTTAATGGCGTCTTTGGCGATATGAATTTTTCCTTGAAACACTCCTTTAGCATTACCGCCGACAACACCTTTAATCAACTGGTGAGAGTATGTGTATGGAGACAAATGTTCAATATCGGTTGTGGTATCAAGAGTTGCCCAACCATTCATTATGTAAGTCGCATTGACTTCTGCTGTTGCTCCTTCTTCTTTAAGTTTGACAAATGTTTCATTACGCCCGATATTTGCCCCTTTTTGTAGACAAAAACTTTTGTATAGCGAATCTTTTTTTGCCGATACCAAATTAAGAGCAATGTGATCGGCCTTAAATGCTTCATCTTGTACTTTATTGTGATAAAAACGAGAATTTGGGGACAGATATATTTCATTTACAACATTGGTAAAATACCTTGATTTGAGATCTCCGTCATAAATATAATACTCAACTAATGTAGCCTCTGCTCCCGTTTCCAGCACTATGATATTATGCAAATTAAATAATAGATTTTCTTGTTCTGAGTTAGTGTGATTTATAATCACCAGTGGCTTTTTCAGTTCTACATTTTTTTCAATATGAATATATACGCCTTCTTGCAAATAAGCCTGATTTAAAGCTGCAAACGGATATTTTGCAAGGTCTACCAATCCACAAAAATACTTATGAGTTTGTGGTTGAAACATTGCGGCTTCAATTAACGGAATAACCTCAACGCCTTGAGGAAGTTCGCTTTCATCGGGACAGAACCAACCGTTTTCGAAACAAATACGATAACAGTCAAAAGGAATTTCGGCTGATTTAGGACAGGCAGAAAAATGTTGCTTTATAACATAGTCATCAGCATTTAATTCCCTTGGTTTGGTATATTTCCAAGCTTCTACTTTGGCTGTTGGCACTCCGTTTTGTAAAAAGGTATCTTTTCCGGCCTTACGTAATGATGAAAGCCATGGAGATTCCATACCTAATAATGTAACATTTTGCAAAAGACCAGCCATTTTACTTTTCTTTCACAAATTCGGCATAGCCCTTTTCTTCTAGTTCCAGAGCTAGTGTTTTGTCTCCTGATTTGACTATGCGTCCGTCGGCATATACATGCACAAAATCAGGAACAACATAATTAAGCAAACGTTGATAGTGAGTAATCACGAGCATAGATCTCTTTCCATCTCTGAGAGCGTTTACGCCGTCTGAAACAACACGCAAAGCATCAATATCCAAACCGGAATCTGCCTCATCTAAAATAGCAAATGCAGGCTTAAGAATCGACATTTGTAAGGTTTCTAAACGTTTTTTCTCACCACCTGAGAAACCAACATTCAACGGTCTTTTTATCATATCGGCATCTATACCAAGTTTGCGCCCCTCTTCACGTACCATCTTGATAAACTCCATGGTATCAAGCTCAGAAAGATTTTGGTGTTTTCGTATAGCGTTGACCGCATGTTTTAAGAATGTTGAAGTGGGAACACCGGGAATTTCTACCGGATACTGCATAGCCAAAAATATTCCTTCTCTGGCTCTTTCTTCCGGATCTAAAGCCAATAGATCTTTACCCTTAAACTTAATTGAACCGGAAGTTACTTCATAACCTTCCTTTCCACACAAAACATTAGACAACGTTGATTTTCCGGCTCCATTTGGTCCCATAAGTGCATGTACTTCACCTTCATTTATTACCAAATTAAAACCTTTGATAATTTCTTTGTCTTGTACTCTTGCGTGTAAGTCTTCAATTTCCAGCAGTGGAGTTGTCATTCTTTCCTCTTCTATTTTTTATCGGCTTAAATTTTGTTTTGGGATTACCTTGTTTTTTAGGCTTATGTTTATGGCGTGATGCACCGGCTTTAATTTTAGCGGTCCCTTCTTTGATCTTATTTTCAATCTTGAGTAACTCCATAAACTTAGACTTGCGAGGTTTAGTCTTATTTTCTTTGGTCTTATCTACCGAAAAACCAAAGCCACCTAAATCCCGTCCCATGGTATAATATCTTCCGTGAGCAAAAACTAGCAAACCGGCTTTTTCCAATGCCAAGCGATTGTCCTCTTCCAAATATTTGTCATCTATATTTACATTCACAATTTCTGCCATGAACATTTCGTGAGTTCCTAGCGGACGAGATGCTATTACCCTGCACTCCAAACAAACAGGCGATTTTTTTAGCATTGGAGCCTTAACCTTAGAGCATGGTTCAATTTCCAAACCCATTTCTTTAAACTTATCAGTATTTTTACCTGATCGCACACCGCAGAAATCGCAAGCCTTCGCTAATTCTAATGTTGTAATATTAATCACAAATTCTTGATTTGCTTTTATTAAGCCATATGAATAGCGGCTTGGACGAACTGATATGTAAGTCATGGGTGGTTCAGAATTAACAATTCCGGTCCACGCAATAGTCAAAACATTTGGTTTTTCCATGGTGCCGCAGGTTACCATAACAGGCGGCAACGGAAATAACATTGTTCCAGGTTTCCATGAAATTTTGCTCATATTATTTCCTATTCAACGTTTCCAAAGGGATTTAAGGCCTTTTCATCTTGGGATGCGCGCAAATCAAACAAATTCAAAAATACAGCAGAAACATATATAGAAGAATATGTACCGACAATTATTCCCCAAAAGATCGTAAAAGAAAAACTACGCAATGTGTCACCACCAAAAACTAGCAAGGCTAAGGAGGCAAATAAAGTTGTAAATCCGGTTAAGATTGTACGAGAAAAAATATCGTTTATACTTTTATTCAACAAATCATATTGCGGCATTTTCTTATACTTGCGTAAATTCTCTCTAATGCGATCATAAGTAACAACTGTATCATTAACCGAATATCCGGCCAAAGTCAAAATAGCGGCAATCGTAGTTAAGCTAAAATCGAATCCTAAAACCGATAACAAGCCAATAGTAACAATTAAATCATGAAACAAACCGATTAAAGCACCGACAGCAAACTGCCATTCAAATCGAAACCAAATGTATGCCGAAATTGCCAATACAGCAACTAAAGATGCTATAATGCCAGCCTTTTTAAGTTCATTTCCTACTTGAGGGCCAACAAGTTCCACACGACGATATTCATACGAATTGCCAAGCACAGATTTAATTTGATTTACTGCAGCCATCTGCTCTTTTTCGTTCAAGTTTTTAGCCTGAGCACGCAAAACAACTTCGTTGCCTTCTTCGCCAATACTTTGTAAATTTATTTCATCTAAATTTACATCACCAAGTTGTTTTCGCAAAGCTTCAACATCTATTTTATTTTCGCTTTTAAGCTCTATTAAAATACCACCGGAAAAGTCAATACCATAATTTAGCCCTTTAACAGCTAAGCTGGCGAAAGATGCCAAAACCATAACTATTGACAATGTGTAGGTAAACTTACGAGCTTTCATAAAGTCGATAGTTGTATCTTTGGTTACCCACTTAAAAATTTTCATCATATCAAAAATTCCTTATCTTAAATTGGTAATTTAGTTGGCTTATATTTGTTGAGCCATGCGGTAATAATGAGTCTGGTAACGGTTACAGAGGTAAACATTGATGTAGCAATACCTACCGCCAATGTTACGGCAAAACCTCTAACCGGACCGGTACCAAAATAGAACAAAACGAATGCGGCAACCAAAGTTGTAAGATTAGAATCAACAATGGTTGTCCAGGCCTCGGTAAAACCGGCATCAGCGGCATCACGTGTTGAACGACCATTTTTAACTTCTTCTCTCATACGTTCAAAAATAAGCACATTAGCATCAACCGCCATGCCAATTGTAAGAATAACACCTGCAATACCTGGCAATGTTAAAGTTGCTCCCATAAAGCTTAATACACCGAGCATCAGAAACAGATTCATAAACACAGTTACGGCAGTAAACACGCCAAATAAGCCATAAGCCGCAACAATAAACAGAACAACCGCAATTAAACCGATTATTGAGGCTACAACACCTTGACGAATAGAATCAGCCCCAAGACCGGCACCAACCGTACGTTCTTCCAGAACTTCCAATGGAGCCGGCAAAGCACCGGAACGCAAAAGAAGAGCCAAATCGTTAGCTGATTTAACAGTGAAGTTGCCGGTAATAACACCGCTACCGCCCATAATAGCACTTTGGATTGTGGGAGCTGAAATTACTTCATTATCTAAAACGATAGCCAAACGCTCGCCAATATTGTCTCTGGTAGCTTCACCAAATTTTTTACCGCCCAAAGAGTTGAACTTAAAGCTCACAACCGCTTGACCTTCTTGGAATGATGGCTGAGCATCTACCAAATTTTCGCCACTCACAACAGGTTTACGACTAATAACATAGGTTTCTCCCATACTTCCTTGCACCAAACGAGAGGTTGCAGAAAGCTTACCACGGCGAGCATCTGCTGCAGTAGAGCGAGAATCGACCAAATGGAATGCCATTTTTGCGGTTTTACCCAGCAAAGTTTTTACATATTCCGGATTTTGCAAACCGGGAAGTTGAACAACTATACGATCAGCACCTTGACTTTGGATCACTGGTTCTTTTGTTCCGAGCTCATCAATACGACGACGTACAATTTCAATCGACTGATCAACAACTCGCATTTTTAATTTAGCAAGCTCCACATCGGAATATTTAATTTCTAATGAACCATCCAAATCTTCAACAACTTCTATACCGGTATCAATCCCTCTAAATAAGCTGGCCGCCTTGTTGCGAGAAGTTATATTCTCTATTTTAACTTTAACAGAAGCTTCACCCAAACTCAAATTCTTATAGCGAATACGATTTTCACGCAGAAGTTGACGCGCCGAATCCTCTATAGAAGACATGCGTTCTTTAATAACCTCGTCAAGCTTAACTTCAAGCAACAGATTTGATCCTCCTTGTAAGTCAAGCCCCAAATTGACAGGCTGCCACCAAGAAGGCAAAGCATCTTTATTGCTGACGATATTGGGAATGGCAAAAAATATGCCGAGAGCACATATTGCAACAATAATCATAACACGAGATCTGGATAGTTTATACATGATCAGATTGTCCTAATATTATTTCTTTGTTTTTTTATTTGCATTTGCTGGCTTTTTAGCAACTGCTTTAGCTGTTTTCAACTGAGTTTTTACAGGTTTTACATCTTCAGCCACAACATCCCTTACTGTTGCACGGTACACCTTAACCTCAACGCCGCTGGCAATTTCAACCAACAACTCAAACGGATCAGAAGCGTCAATAACTTTAGCAACAATTCCGCCTCCAGTTATGATTTTATCGCCTTTTTTAATTGATTGGAGTAATTGTTCGTGTTGTTTCATTTTCTTTTGTTGCGGACGAATCAAAAAGATATAAAAAACAACCATAATCAAAATAAGTTGAACAACCATGCTTGTTCCTGAAGCAGTGGCAGCAGTTTCAGCAGCAAATGCCGGACTTATAAACATTTTTTTCTCCTTAAAACATTAATTCACTTGCACTATAAAACAATTCTATTTGCTTATATAGGGTAAATTTTATTATTTCACAAGTTTTTTATAAAAAAAGAAAGATATTAAGGCAGATAGCTCAGAGGATTAACCGCTTTTTTGCCGGCCCTAATCTCAAAATGCAGTTGCGGAGCACTAACTCCACCGCTACTGCCGACAGTTGCGATTTTCTCACCTCTGCGCACCTTTTGTCCTTTGCGCACGACCAAACGGTCATTGTGAGCATAGGCAGTAATCCAACCATCATTGTGCTTAATTAAGATCAAATTACCAAAACCTTTGAGCTCATTTCCGGCATATGCAACTGTTCCGGCATCTGCCGCTTTTACCGTAGTGCCGAGTGCAGCTTTAATGTTAATACCGTCATTGTTGCGCCCTTTAGCAATCACGCCATATTTAGATATTACTTTTCCTTGCACAGGCCAAGCAAACTTGGTTGTTCGCTTTTTTACCGGAGGCGTATATGATGATCTGCGAGCCGATGTTTTTTTAGTTGTAGATTTTTGTGTTTTGGGTTGCCACTTAGATGTTGCTTTTGGAGTGTTAGCAACATAGTGTGTCGCTTGCGGACGACTGACCACAGCACCGGGGAGCAACAACTTCTGCCCAACTCGCAAAGAATAAGGAGAACGCAAATTATTAGTACGACTTAGAGAACTCATATCTACATTATAACGTTTAGAAATGCTATATAGCGTATCTCCTTTGCATACCTCATGATATTTAGCTTTTGGCATGCGAATTTTTTGCCCCACTTGCAGGGCATAAGGAGGCCGAAGGTTGTTTGCTTCAATAACTTCACGCAACGGAACATCATACCGACGTGCAATACTATACAAAGTATCACCTTTTTTTACTACAACCGACGAAGGGTTGCTTACTGACCCACCCCACCATGTGTTGAGACTGTAATTAAGCAAAGGTATTCTATTGGAAGCGCAGCCGGCAACCAATGAAACAAACAATAAACAAACAAATATTTTCATCTGTTTAAATATCAATTTCTTCCCTTTTGCTTTCTATTCTGGCTCCTCTTTCATCTGAGGACACAATTCCATATTCACGATGACGAAGAGCTGTGTTTATATGGCGACGAACTCTTGATAACATAGCATCGTATGTATCATTAAAGTTGCGACGATTGGTATATGTTACCACCATCATTTGCGCATTTGCTTCATCGACTCTCAAGCCTTTAATTGCCGGAACAGATGCTTCAAAAATCTTGAAAGCAAGCTCTTTTGCTTGTTGACGATTTGCCTCGTTTATAAACATAAAAAATTTAGTTTTATCAACTCTGCCGATGCTCCCTTTTTCAGGCAAAAGAGAGAGACAAACTTCGCTTACGGCTTTTAGCATTTTATCGGCAGTTTCAAAATCTATTCCTCTGCTGATAAATTCGTATACATCCTTTAGCTCAATAACAACACATGAAAATTCTCGATTATAGCGGCAAGCCAGCCTGAAATCATGTGCAAATTTATGGAGTAAAGCACCTTCATTTAAGGTATTGGTAAAAATATCAGTTTTTTGAAATTGATTTAAGTTTTGTTTCCATGCGCTTGCTTCAGAAATATCCTTGCACAGAAAACTAATGCCTTCACACTCCAAAATTTCATTTAGAATCGGACGCTGGCGGCAAAGCATTTGTTTCTTTTGCCCATCTTTACCAACCAATATAATTTGAGAATTTATAGTATTTTGATTTTTGCGCATACGATTAAGATCAGCAATCAAAGCTTCTTTTTGTGAAGAGCTATCTTCTACAATAGAGCCTAGCACAGATCTATAATGAAGTTCATCTGCTTCAAAACCAAGAATTTTGGCACCAATCTCGTTGATGTAGGTGATGTTAAATTCACTATCAATTTTAAAATAAATATCACCTTTATTCTCTTGCGGCGATGTTTCTTTGTCTTCTTGCTCTTTAAGCAATTCTTTCAAGCTATGCTTCGTACGATTTAGATTTTTATATAACAGAAGGCTCCAAACAGCCAAACCGATTAAAGCTACAATCAAAACCGAAAACACAATATAACAAGTCATGGTATTTCCTTTTTAAACACGTTGTTTTCAGAATAGGCTCGGAAAAGCTAAAATAAGGTTAAATAGAGGTTGCATTTTAGCAAAAAAAAATCTAGTTTGAATAAATAGCAAAAAAGAGAGAAACATGAGTAAAATAGAAAATATAGCAGACACATCGGGTGATAAATACAAATACGGTTTTGTGACAGATATCGAATCAGAAACCGCGCCCAAAGGACTTAATGAAGACATAATTCGCCTAATATCAGCAAAAAAAGGCGAACCTGAGTGGTTGCTGGAATTCAGACTTCATGCTTTTGAGTTTTGGAAAAACATGCAAGAGCCAACTTGGGCGAAATTGGTATATGATAAAATTGATTATCAAGACCTCTATTACTACTCTGCTCCCAAACAAAAAGTTGCTCCTAAGAGTCTTGATGAGGTTGATCCCGAACTATTAGAAACCTACGAAAAACTCGGAATCCCTTTAAAAGAACAAGAAGCCTTGGCCGGGGTGGTTGCTGTTGATGCTGTTTTTGACAGTGTATCTGTTGCTACTACGTATCGGGCAAAGTTGGCAGAAAAAGGGGTCATCTTTTGCTCAATTTCCGAGGCGGTTAAAGAACACCCCGATTTGGTGAAAAAATATTTGGGCTCGGTTGTGCCTTATACCGATAACTTTTTTGCCTGCCTAAATTCTGCCGTATTTACCGACGGATCTTTTGTGTATATCCCCAAAGGGGTTAAGTGTCCGATGGAACTTTCAACATATTTTCGCATTAATGCCAAAAACACCGGACAATTTGAACGAACTTTGATTATTGCCGATGATGAAAGCTATGTTTCTTATTTGGAAGGTTGCACCGCACCGCAAAGAGACGAAAATCAACTTCATGCGGCTATTGTTGAAATTGTGGTTTTGAAAGATGCCGAAGTTAAATATTCAACAGTGCAAAATTGGTACCCGGGAGACAAAGACGGCAAAGGCGGAGTGTATAATTTTGTGACCAAAAGAGCTGCTTGTCGTGGTGCCAATGCAAAAGTTTCGTGGACACAGGTAGAAACCGGATCAGCGGTTACGTGGAAGTATCCATCGTGCATTTTGCAAGGAGATAATTCCGTTGGTGAATTTTATTCGGTAGCAATTACCAACAACAAACAGCAAGCAGACACCGGAACAAAAATGATCCATATCGGCAAAAACACCTCTTCTAAAATCATTTCCAAAGGTATTTCTGCCGGATTTTCCAATCAGACATATCGTGGCTTGGTAAAGGTAAGCCCGCAGGCTGATAATGCAAGAAATTACTCTCAATGCGATAGCTTGCTTATTGGCTCAACTTGCGGATCACACACTATTCCATATGTGGAGAATCGCAACAAATCGGCAAAGCTAGAGCACGAAGCAACAACTTCTAAAATTAGCGATGAACAGCTGTTTTATTGCCGGCAACGAGGCATTGGCGAAGAAGAGGCCGTCAGCCTGATTGTTAATGGCTTTTGCAAAGAAGTTATGCAACATTTGCCAATGGAATTTGCAATTGAGGCGGCAAAGCTCATCAACATATCGTTAGAAGGAAGTGTTGGCTAAACCGGCTACCTTCCACCTTGTGCTTTTGCCAAATTGGTAGCAACAATCTTTGCGTAGGTTTTTTGTCGTGCAGTCTTGTCGCGTTTTTTTGCCCCACCGTCAGAAATTCTCTTGTAGTCGCCAACAACCTTACCTATCAGTTGATAATAGCGGCTATCAGTGCTATTTAGTTTACCTGATTTTTTAGCCTCTTGCAGACCATGAATTGCATCAAGCATATTTTGCTGTTTTTGTGAAAGACCGGTAAATTCAGCTGATTTTTTGTATTCTTCATATTGTTGCGGAGTCATATCGTTAATTTTAACTAAAGCATCAAGAGATTTTTTGGTTTCGTCTACTTGTTCTGATGTCGGTTCACTTGACTTGCTTTTGTCTGCTTTGCCATCACCCTTTTGGTCAGCTCTCTCAGAACCTTCGACTTCTTTATTATTCTCTTGTGGTTTTTCCGGTTCTATATAACCGACACGCTCTGCAATTTTTTGATATTCTTCTTCTTTTACTTCTCGGCCTTTTTCTGCGTTTTTCTTAGCTGCTTCTAAATCACTTTCCTTGCCGGAGGCCTTCATCCGCTCTTCAATTTCTTTCTGATTATCAATAGTTATACCAACCTCTTGGGCAGCAACGATCATATTGGCTAAAAACTCAGGGTTTTTAACTGTACCGAGGTCGACAGAATCGTGTCCTTCTTGTTTTAAGGCCTGAAGCATTGAACGCATATCGTCGACACTTGGTACCTTATTTTCACCATTTTTACTTTTTGCAGAAAGATTATAATGGTTTTCTTCTGAATGCTCGATTTTAAATTCGTGACCATCTTTTTTATCTTCAAAAACAAGCGTATTTGCTATATCTGTTTTCGAGACTTCATAATCTACATCGCTAAATGCGGAATAGTCAGTAAAAGCAGCCGTAAAATCACGAACTTGTGTATTGATTTGTTTCTCTACTTCGCCCTCATTTATTATAACTCGGCCTGTTTTTTGGGCTTCTTCTTTTTGACCTTCTATTTCTTTTTCTATCTCTTCTTTCTTCTCTTCTGCGTCGGCCTCAGCTTGAGCTTGATCCGTCTCTTCATTTAAGGCGGCATCACGCTCTTTCCTGTCTTGTTCTTCTGCTTTGGCTTGCGCTTGAGCCTGAGGTTGGTCATCATAACCTGCAGTATCGGTATTTTCTTGCAGTGTATCGGTGTTTTCTTCCGGTTGTTTCTGTACCGAATTATATGTGATATGTCCGGTTTCCTCTTTTAGGATTTCAGCAATAAATTCGGCTTTAGCATCACTAATAATACTGCCATTTCTACCAGCTACTTGCATCTTTTCTTTGATGTATTCTTTATAGGTGGCATCATCTCTTAATTGCTCTTGAGTTAGCCCATTAACCAAGTCCTCTAGTGCTTTGCGTTGCTCAGCAGGAACACTTTGCAACAACTTGTACAGATATTTTCCTTTTGTGGTGCTCTGATCTAAAATAGAAGTTTTTTTCGAAATTTTGTTATAACGACTTACAACTCTTTGTTTGAGCGGAGCCACAGACTCTTGGTGCTTTGATTTAAGCGCATTAATTTTGTCCTCAGCGACTTTGCTGCGTTCTTTTAATTTGACATCCAAAACATTATGCAGTTCGGTATAAGATTGGATCTGGCGCATCGTTTCTTTAAGCTCTTTGTTTTCTTGTTTGGTTCTGACGGATTTTCCTTGAAGTTCCTCACGTTTTTTATTAAGTGCTTCAAGCTTTTTGGTCAGCTCTTCTTGTCTTTCGACCATAGATTTAATTGTAGCTTTTTTATAAGAAAGTTTTTCCTTTCCTAGTGCTATCTTTTGTTTTAAATAGCCATTAACTTTCGTCAAATCAGCAGATTCAACTTTTTTTACTTTTTTCTCAAGATTTCTTTCATACCATTTACCTTTAATAATACTACCTATCTTTTGAGGATCATGGTTAGAATATACATCACCATATAATTTATACTCTTCTCGGTACAATTTTTTAGCATGTCTTTCATTTCTCCTTTTAATTCTATTGGTAACCACATCCATTGCAACGGTATTACCCCAGCGTCTCAAATGAGTTACCGGAGTAAACCGCCAATGGCTCAATTTTTTTTCATCACCGGTATCCGGAAGTTTGTTAATCAACTTAGCGATTTTTTCAGCATTTTCAGGCGTCATATCAACATCTAATTTGGTTTTACGAGATAATCCTCCGTCCCATTCCAATTCCTTGCTAGACCAAGCCTCTAAAAAGTGAACTGCTTCTTCTTGGGTAAAGCCATCAACACCTTGTTCAAATTTTTTTATTAATTTGCCAAATTCCTCGTCTGAAACTTCGTCTTTTGCCGTCTTACCCAGGGTTTCTTGAGCATATTCAGCAAACTCTTTTTTTATTTTTTCTTGTCCTTGATTAGCCTCTTTTTCTCTTATTGCATCATCAACACGCGACAACTGATCTTGCACTGAAACAACTTCTTTATAAATCTTAAGCTCTTCTAACTTTTGTGCCTTTTGCTCCGAGGATAACTCTCTATCTCTTTCTATCTCTGTTATTTGACTGTCGATACTATCAGGTGATAAAGTGCCATTTTTTTCTTGAGTTTCTACAGAACGTAGAACTGTTAGACGTTTAATTAAGCTTGCGTATTCTCTATCTTCTTTAGAATCACCATATCCAATATCGGGAGAATTTACTCCTATTGCTTTAATTTGTTTTTCTAATTCAGCTATTTGGCCTTCAAGAGTTTTATCTTGAAGATCTTTTTTAATCTTTTGCAGCTCTCCATAAGAAACTTCTTTATCTAGTTTTTCTTCAATATCCTTTAATATGGGGTCTATTTTTCTTTCTACAATCAAGCCATTAATAAATTGCAGAGCTTCTTCGGCTTGAATAACTTCACGACGCACTTCAAATTCTCCTGATTTTATCGGATAATATGCCGCACGATCTCTAACTTTTTGCTCTTCTGCAACAACGTCTAAACCTGTAATCTCTCTAATCTTAGCAACAATTTCAACCTGTTCTTTTTGCGCTTTTTCTTTTTGCTCAATCCACTTTCCAGGATCTTCTCCTCTATCACTACACTTTTGAATTTGTTCATCGTAACGTTTAGTAATATTCTCTCTGTTCCTAACATAATCATTATAATATTTTCTTAATTCATCACGATTAGCTACACTTGTATAATATTCTTCTTTTATTTCATCTATTGTGGCTAATCTTGTTGGGTCAGTAGAAGAATGTAATGATTGCAAACGTTTTTCTGCTTCTTTCAATTTATTGTGAAGCTTTCGATTTTCATCTATGTCTGATGACAAATATCCTGCATCATCTTTTGATAATTCCAATCCTCGGATCTCTTCTTCTAGAGCCTTTACTCTGCCTGCTAATGTTTGTGTTTCAAGAAATTCTTTCATTTCTTTCAAGTCTTCATCTGAAAAAGACTCTTTTATTTGCTTTTTATCACTATCAGATAACCCTTTTGCACTGTATTTTAAAGTTTCCTTATCTTCAGCCATGATGCCCTCCATCAACACTAACATACCATATATTATACCACACTAATTGCTAATAAGCAATTAATGCTTGCCGTAATTGCCAAAAAAAGATTATTTTCTGATGTTAAACTCAACAAAACTTGATTTTAAAGTATTCAGCAAGTCCTGATCTTGAAAAAATTTATTACGATCGGCGTCGGTAGTAACAACATCTCCTTCAATAGGACGATATTGCTGAAGAAAATATTTTTTAACGCCTTTTGATTTTAGATCTTGAGCAATAGCATAAATATCTTCAACACTCAAAATTCTGGGATCACACGTGGTGCGACATTCAAAATCTATACCACTTTCAACAAGCAAAGAGAGACTTTGCATAACCTTATCCAAATGGTTGGTCTTGGTTACGTCCTGGTATCTTGTTTCAACAAAAGGTGCCTTAATATCAAGTCCCACCCAATCAACCAAAGGAATAATTTTAGCTAAATGCTCAGGGCGGTAACCGCCGGTGTGAAGGCCAACTTTAAAGCCAAGTTCTTTTACCTCGCTAATCGCATGCGCCAATCCATCTTGGACTAACGGCTCTCCACCGCTAAAAACAACAGCATCAAGTTTGCCTTGACGTGTTCTTAAAAACTCTAAAAACTTTGGCCACAAGAATCCTGTCGGCTGACCGATTTTTTGAATAACTTGATTGTAACAAAAAGGACAACGCCACGGACAGCCTTGCATAAAAACAACAGCGGCCAAATATCCTGGAAAATCGACGGTGCTGAAAGTTTCAACACCGCCGACCAAAATTTCACTCATGTTATGATTGAATAAAACTATTCTGCAGCCATGTCATAAGCATCGCAACTACAACCACGAATTGCTTTGCTTTCAGAAAAGCATACACGAGAGTAAAATTCAGATTTTTTACCAACGTTAAACTCTGAAACCGGACGAAAATATCCCATTACTCTGGTCCATACTTCGCAAGGTTGTCTTTCTTCGTCGTTTAATTTGATATCTTCAAAATTAATAGTTGTCATTTCTTACATTCTCCAAATTTAATAAAATTTTACTCTATGCAACATCTTTTCTTGATGCTGCGGCTCTCTTTTGTGCCTTCAACTCCTCATCGCAGATCGGGCAGAATTTATGCTCTCCGGAAATATATCCATGTTTTGGGCAAATGGAAAAAGTCGGAGTAATGGTAATGTACGGAAGACGATAGTTGGTCAAGACACGTCTTACAATATCACGACAAACTTTCGCCGAAGAAATTCTCTGTCCCATATACAAGTGGAGAACTGTTCCACCAGTATATTTGGTTTGCAGAGTAGATTGTAGTTCAAGTGCTTCAAACGGATCGTCAGTATAGCCAAAAGGCAGCTGAGAAGAGTTTGAATATACCGGATTTTCCTTGGTGCCGGCTTGAATAATATCAGCAAAACGCTTTTTGTCTTCTCGTGCAAAGCGTGTAGCTGCACCTTCGGCCGGTGTAGCTTCCAAATTATACATGTGACCGGTTTCTTCTTGGATTTTTACCAATTTGTCACGGATATAATCAAGAAATTTAATTGCAAATGCCTGTCCCCATTCGTCAGCAATACCATGTTCATCATTGGTAAAGTTGCGAATCATTTCATGAACACCATTTACACCAATAGTAGAGAAGTGGTTGCGTAATGTACCGAGATAGCGTTTTGTAAATGGGAACAAACCATTATCAATAAGGCGTTGAATAACTTTTCTCTTAATTTCCAAAGAGACCTTGGCAATTTCCATTAATTCATCGACACGATGGAATAATCCGTTTTCGTTGCCCTTGAAGAGATAACCCAAACGAGCACAGTTGATGGTTACCACACCGATAGAACCTGTTTGCTCAGCAGAACCGAACAAACCGTTTCCTCTAGCCAACAACTCTCTTAGGTCAAGTTGCAAACGACAGCACATTGAGCGAATTTGCCCCGGCTTCAAAACAGAATTGATGAAGTTTTGAAAATAAGGCAAGCCATATTTAGCGGTCATTTCAAACAGCAACTCTGTGTTATCATCTTCCCACGGAAAATCAGGTGTCATATTATATGTTGGAATTGGGAATGTGAACGGACGACCTTTGATGTCACCTTTCATCATAACTTCCATGTATGCCTTATTGATCATGTGCATTTCTTCATGCAAATCACCATAAGTAAACTCCTGTTCTACCCCGGCAATAATCGGGTGAGTTTCTCTTAAATCTTCAGGACATACCCAATCAAAAGTAAAGTTTGTAAATGGTGTCTGAGATCCCCAACGAGAAGGAACGTTTAGGTTATATACCAATTCTTGCATACATTGATATACTTGTTTGTATTCTAATTTGTCTTTGCGAACATAAGGTGCCAAATAGGTATCAACAGATGAAAAAGCTTGAGCTCCGGCCCATTCGTTTTGCAAAGTCCCCATAAAGTTAACCATTTGACCGACAGCAGCAGAAAGGTGTTTGGCCGGACCAGCTTCAGCCTTGCCAGGAACGCCGTTAAATCCTTCATGCAACAAGTTCTTTAAGGACCAACCGGCACAATATGCAGCCAACATACTCAAATCGTGAATATGGATATCACCGCTACGATGCGCTTCACCAACGGCAGCAGGATATACATGACTTAACCAATAGTTAGCAGTAACCTTACCGGAAACATTCAATATTAAACCACCATTGGAATAACCTTGGTTTGCATTTTCATTAATACGCCAATCCAATTTCTCTAAGTATTCGTTTACCGAACTTTCAACGTCAACCATAACCTTTTGACCGGTACGAGTACGACTTCTCTGATCACGATAAAGAATGTATGCTTTGGCAGTAGCAAAATAGTTAGATGAAATTAAAACTTGTTCTACAATATCTTGTATATTTTCAATTGAAGGTAATTCTTCGGCGTATTTGTGTTTTAACACCTTAAGAACTTGGGCGGTAAGCAACCAACCTTCTTGTTCACCAAATTCTCCGGTTGTAGAACCCGCCTTATTGATAGCATTATAAATTTTTGTGCTATCAAATGGAGCAAGAGTACCGTCTCTTTTGGTAACGCTATCGATATTGATTTGTTCATTAGCTATCGAGGGCATATTAAAATCATTGTTAGACATTTCTTTTGCTACTTCCTTATTTTTCAATGTTTTACCAGCTATGTCATCTCTGACACCTTATATACCATATATAGTGTAAACAAAAAGTAAACAAACTATATATTGTATACACAACTTTTATCGGGAAATAATTTTGGCATTAAAAAAACCTGAAAACATATTGCGAAATTTAAACCTTCTTCTCAACCGATTTTTAGTTAACAAAGAGGTGATTCTCGGCTATGTTATTATAAATCAATCATAAAAAATTTTTATGCTTGAGGATAAGTTTCTTAACAACTTTTCTTTGTTGAAAATACGTCTACTTTTTTGGGATTTTAAGCAATATATTTGCCCATTTTCACAAAGATTAATAATAGTTAATAAAAAAGAATCTGTTTTTGATTCGAATCGGAGACACAAAAAAACGATTCCCTAAAAAGAGAATCGTTTTTATTTTGTCCTTGATTTATTGCGGAAGAGTCATCACGTCTTCACCTATAACAGATTCATCAATATATTCATCTGTACATTGCGGGCCGACACAACGTTTTAGCACGGTGGCCTTGCGCCCCGGAGTAAGACCGGTCACCCTCAACGATGGAACATATACATCTGTAATTTTAATTTTGAAGGTAAGATATCCGGTTGTTCCTTCTTCATCAGTGAGGTATACTTTAATATTATATGACCCTTTGGCTCCAGGCATGGCTGTTCCGGTAAAGGTATATGTATTTTCATCAAAGAACAACCAATCAGGTAACGGGCTATCATCAGACAATCCGGCTTTTCCGGTAACTTTTCCTTCAAAGTCCATTTTGTTTAATATTTCTTGCGGAATCGTAACCTCCAACCTCTGGCCGCTCTCCAATAAAACATCCGGCATCAATTTAGATGATGACAAATCTACCGGCGGACGCTTAGTCGGAACATTCAACAAGTACGGACGATTATCCGGCAAGAAATCTCCTTTGCGCCATTTTTCAAATACGCCACGCAAATATATGGCCATCTTCGATGGCTTTTCTCCCAGCATATAATAAGGGAGAGCATCCATACCCAATGCAGAATATAAATTACCTAAAGCATCTTGCAATTCCACATAAGCCAACATAGCTTTTGTTTCATCTTCAATCGCTCTTGCTGATTCAAGTTGGCCTTTTTCTGATCGGCTTCCATCTTTTATAGATGTATCTTCAGCAATATCTTCCGAAACATTGGCCAACTCGTGACTAACTTGATAATCCTCAATAGCAGACATATAACGAGCCCAAGATACATACACTTGGCTCAAAATCATATTAGTCATACGTTGACGACGAAGATTCTCCAAGTCAGATACGGACGGATTACGCAAATCCTCAAAAATGCTAAGCCCCAACTTCTGAGCTTTTTTAGCCCATGTACGATTATAATATGCCGGATCATTTTTATATTTATTAAGCCCCGGATTTTGCATAACTCTGAATGAAGTTTTTATTTCTTCAACATTACTTACCATATCACGCACTCTAAGCTCAGGGCGATTGGTTAAAGCAAGCCATTCCATTTCAGATAACGAACTTTTAATTTCCGGCAATTCAAAATTACCATATTCTTTGCCTACTAATTTATATTCGGTGGACGGATGGAAGCCCATTAGTGTTGCAAGCCTTATTTCTGATGTCTCTAAATCTCGCTTCAATAACGACAACTGTTTTACCGCTTCCATGTATTTTCTTTTTTTCGACAGATCGGCCATATTCAAACTTTGCCCATCAGCAGCCAATTCTTTACTGCGAGAATTGAGCTCATCAACGTCTAATGTCATATGCTCAATCATATTATCAATGACCGGCAACAAACGTTGTGCGGTTAAGGTTTTCCAGTATAGAACCCTAGTCTCTTGCAAAAGATTATGAATAACCTTTCGGCTTTGTTCATATGCAACGCCATTTTGGAAACGAGAATCTTGGGTTTGATAATAAACCGTTCCAACATCTAATATGTTCCATGCCAGTTTTAATTCAGAATCCATAGCCGAAGTATTAGAAGTGTTGACATATCCGGCAGAAGAAAAAATTTCGGGCAACCGATTAATTGGAGATTCTCCGATTTCTACCAAGCTTTGCTGATAACTGATAACTCTACGAGTGTAATTGTATTTTAAGGCTAAAGCAAAAGCCATATACATATCTATCGGCTTTTCTATTTTATGCGGAGTTGCAGCATACATAGTTTGCATATCTACATCGACACGAATCGCCCGATCCCAATCCGTATACGCCACAGGAGCGGGAACTCCGACAGAATCGGATACTTCATAATCATTTTGTACTGTACAAGCTCCAAACAATAGAGTTGCAACAGCTATAACAACAGATGTTTTTTTCATTATATTACCCTAAAGTGCACTTGGTTATGGTTGCAGATTATACCAATATTTTGGATATTAACAGTATTTATTTGCTTTTATTCAACTTTGATGTATAAAATTTAATAAAATAAATAATTTTTTATGCAAAAATGTATGTTGTCGACGCCATAATAGCTCAAATGAGGAACTTATGCTTGATATTTTTAGAACAGTTTTTAAATATCGTGAAAAAAGAAGCCCAGATAAGTTAGGTGCATATCCAGAACAAGTGCACGTAAATGCTATGCCGGAAAGACGCTATTTATGGAGTTCGCGTTTATTGGTTATTTTTTCGTGTATCAGTATTTGCTTATCTATGATGTTGGCAAGCACCATATACTTACTTTTGCCACAAAGAAGTTCGTATCCCCGTTTAATGCAGGCTAACAATTATTTTAGCCACTTAGAATTAACAGAGTTGAGTGAAAAACATGTTCCGGCCAGAGAATTACTGACTGAACTATATATTGAAGAATACATAATGCTTCGTCATGTTATCAGTAACGATATTGATGAATTATTATCAAGATGGTCAAGAGGGTCAAAGCTTTATTGGATGTCTTCCAATAATGTTTATACATTGTTTACTCGAGATGAGGCTATGGAAGATTTGGCAAGATTCCGATCACAGTCGTTGACCAGACTGGTAGAAGTTGAGTGGATACGTCCTATATCTTTGGGGTTATGGGCCGCTCAGTTCATCACAATGGATTATTACTCTGGCAATGACAAACCAACTGTAAATATTTGGCGTGCATATTTGAGAGTTGCATTTACGAATATAAATTATGCAAACTATCGTCAAAGAGCTCTAAACCCATACGGATTTTTGGTATTGAATTATTCTTTATCATATATTGGAACTCCTGATGAACCTGAAAGCTATCTGAACACAGCCAAAGATATACGCGGGCAAAAGAATATATATTAAGAGACATCAATGTTTAATTGGTTTTCGCTTGTATTTAAATATAAAGAAAAGAAAAGTCCGGATATTTTAGGAAAGTTTCCGGAATCCGTACATGTAAAATCTTTTCCGGAACGAAGATACTTGTGGACATCAAGAATTTTGGTTATTTGCGCAATATTCAGCTGTTGTATTACCATTATGTTGGCTATGATAATATATCTCCTCCTTCCTCAAAGAGGGGCCATACCAAAATTCATTAAAGAAATAACCCAAGAAAGTTCCTTAGATTATATACCACAAAATGAAGTCTTTATTGATGCTGAGAAACTTTTAGCCGAGAAAGTTATTGAACGTTATATCATTTTGCGAAATGAATTCCCGACAAACTACACACAGATGATGAGCCAATGGCAAAAAGGATCAGAATTTCATTCTCTTACAACAGAACAAGAATTTTTATCTTTCTCGAGCAAGCTTAATTTTGAACAGTTGTCTGTATTCATCAGCAAAAAAATAACAAGAACAATCACTATTGATAAGATTATAGCCACGCCGAACAACCTATGGATTGCTTATTTTACAGCCACAACACAGGCAGGTGAAAACAGTAAGCCAGTTGAAGGATATTGGAAGGCATATATTAGACTACAAACAGATCGTAGCGAGGCCGGATATCAAGATATTAAACCAAACAACCCACTAAGAATTAAAGTTGCGCATTACTCTGCCGGATATAGAGGTAGTAACGCCCCCAGCGAATCAACAAAGGAATTAGCAAAGAAAAATGCTCTAAATGAAGAGTAGCTTACACTATTTGAACACTTTTTTATCCAGCTTTTCTAATTCATCGATGTATGAAGAAATCAGACTTAGACCCTTGTTCCAAAATTCTGGATCTTTTGCATTTAGGCCAAACGGCTTCAGTAAAACATCGTATTTTTTCACACCGGTTTGTGACAGCATTTGCAAATATTTATCGGCAAAGTCTTCTACACCTTGTTCTTGATAAACCTGATAAAGCGAATTAACCAAACAGTCGGCAAATGAATACGCATATACATAAAAAGGACTGTGAAAAAAGTGACTTACTATCGGCCATATATAGCGACTATTATCATCAACAACAACATATTTACCCAAAGATGTTTGCATTTCCTCAAGCCAAATTTCTTCTATTTGCTCTGATGAAAGTTCGCCTTTTTTTCTTTCTTGGTGAATACGTGTTTCAAAACAATGAAATGCTATTTGTCGCAACGAAGTATTGATCATATCGTTAACTTTTGAAGCAATGAGACATAATTTTGCCTTATCATCATCAAGCTTGGAAAGCAAAGATTGAAACGTTATCATCTCAGCAAAAACCGATGCAACTTCAGCTAAAATCATGGGAGTATCTTCATTTAATTCTCCTTGTTTAATCGCCAAACGCATATGACAGCCATGCCCTAGCTCATGAGCTAAAGTTAAGACATCGTTTTGCTTTCCAACAAAATTCAGCATTAAAAAAGGGTGAAATTTAGCCGGAAGCGGCATTGCAAATGCGCCACTACGTTTTCCGTCACGTGGAGGAACATCAATCCAAGAATGTTCGGCATCGAAAAATGGCAAAGCTATCTTTTGCAATGTACTCGAAAAACTTCCATACGCATCTAAAACTATTTTGACACTTTCTTCCCAACCATAAGTCTTATCCGAAGAGAAAGGTAAAGGAGCATTGCGGTCCCAATATTGTATTTTCTTAACTCCAAGCCATTTTGCCTTAAGTTTATAGAATCGACCGGCAATATTTTGGTATTGCCCTCTAACGGCATCGACTAAAGCTTTTAGAGCAGCATCATCAACCTGATTATCTAAATTTCTGGCAGATACCGGTGATTTATATTGGCGATATTCGTCGCTGATGGATTTATCCTTTACAATCATGTTATATATAAAAGTGAATAAATCCGAATTTTCTTTACTGACTCTATTTAACTCTTTACCGGCTTTTTCTCTGACCAAGGGATCTTTATCTTGCAAAAGCTTAGAGATTTCAGCATCGTTGTATTGTTTTCCATCAACAGAGTAAACAAGCTTTGCCGAATGTTCATCATATAAGCGTTTCCAAGCGGATCCTGAAGTTACAGACTTATCCATAAATACCGCTTCTTGAGTTTCTGATAATTCGTGTTTTTTAAATCTGCGTATTCTTTCTAAAAATGGTTTATAATAAGATATTTGTTTATCCTGAAGCAAACGTTTGTATTTCTCTGATGATAATTTATTTATTTCTAAACTATAGAATATTGCCGGTTTTGCATATTCGGTCATTTTTTCATCAATGTTTTGATAAAAAGCAACAGCTTGTTTGTCTTTCATACGTGTCACCATATTAAGGTACGCAAAAACAACCAATTTGCTACCGAGAATCGATGTTTTTTCAACAAGCCGCAGAGATTCATAAAACTCTACAGCAGATATTGTTTCCAGCTTTCCTTTATATTTTTTTGCAAGCTTTTTATTTAAAAGGAAGTATGAAGATAAATCCTTTCCTATCTGAGGATCATCGACATTAGCGTATAAACAACTCAAATCCCAAGCAGGTAAATTATTGCGGTTTGTCTTCTGACTTTGGTTCTTGTTGGTTACTTTCATCTTCTAGCTCCTTGTTTATTTTTTTTAATTCTTCCATTTCGATGCTGAAATTTGCATTGTTTTTTAGATATTCAGCTCTTGCTTCTTCATTAAAGTCTTCGTCCTCCGGTAATTGTGGAATAAAAATATAATTACTCCAAGGGTAATTTTGCTCACCTTTTACCCATTTAGCAATTCCATATCCAACCACCTTAAAATCGCACCATGAATTTTTGGCAGAAGATTTCAGCAAACACCACACTTTGTTTTTTTTACAAATTACAATTTCTTCTACAAATTCCTCCGTACAAGGAATAAAACCTCGGCGCAACATATCTTGTCTTGGAGAAAGCAAAATCAATATGAATAAGCTAAAAAAAGCAAAAATAATCAGCCCGGTAATCATTCCAAACCAATGATGACGAATAAACCTCATATAGCACTCCTTATTTAGCTTTTCTTTTTTTCATTATTGCATCCAACTGAGCCAATTCTTCTTGGGTGTTAGCGGCAGATGCCTCTTCGACAGAACATTCAACAGCACTACACTTCAGCCCCATGCGCAAAGCAATTTCTATCGCATCTGTTAAATAATACTCTCCAGTAACATTTTCATTGCTGATAGCTGCTAAAATTTCAAATAACTTATCGCCGGCAAAACACATAATACCGGAATTGCAGAAATTAATGGCTCGTTCTTCTTCAGAAGCATCTTTATATTCAACAATACGTTCTAAGTTACCTTTTTTCATAACCAATCTGCCATATCTGGCAGGATCATCAGGACGAAAACCGACACAAACTACAGAATATCCTTCAGCTCTTTTCTTTAGAACTTTTTTAATCGTTTCCTTAGTATATAGCGGTTGATCTCCAAAAATAACCAATATGTCACCTCGATATCCGCTAAACTCACTTTGAGCGGAACGAACAGCATGCCCGGTTCCCAGCTGTTTTTCTTGTACGCAAGTAGGATATGGGGCAACTTCTTTTTTTACCAAATCGCCATCAGGAGCTATTACCGTCACAATTTTATCTACTTTGACTTCTTCAAGCATGTCAATAATATGACGAATCATCGGTTTGCCATCTACCGGCATCAAAACCTTTGGCAAATCAGACTTCATTCTGGTACCTTTTCCTGCTCCTAAAATTATAGCGGCAACATTTTTCATTGTTTAACTCCTTTATAAATTTATTAATAAGTTAAGTTTATACTCCAATTATGTTTTATTTATTAACAAAAGAGTGTTTTTATGAATAAACTTTTTCTTGCAATTTGTTTCAGTGTTATGGTTGTTTTCAATGCCAACGCAAAAACAACCGAGATTACCGACAAATCTCAACTTCCTCAAAGACAGCAATTACAACAAAATATGTCTAAGCCTATAGAAGTTTCGATTGATGAAATGGGTGAATTTTTATCGGATCGCTTAGAAAGAGCATTGATTGTGGATAAAAACAAGGTTAGCACAAAGTCTACACATGTGCAACCTAGCGAACAGGCTTTAAAAGCAAATATTGAAGCAAACAAAAGTACGTTTCAGAAAATATACGAACAGGCTTTAAAGCGTGTTGATGCAAAAGCTCCAGAACAACACCCAGACATAAGCTTTTCGCCACAAATGCATTCTTCAATGGTAAATATTGATAACTCTAAAAACAGCACCTCTCATATAACAACAGAATTACCGATAGGCGGTATTAAAATATCTGTACCAGCTCAAGAACACATTCCGTATTTGATGACAAACATTGATATATTGCCGGAAGGTGTAGTGAAGTTTAGCGAAACAATTATGGTTGTTGCAGATGGTAAAAAGCTTAGCCATGGATTAACAAGAGTTTTACCGGAATACATTTACTCACGTAATGGAAAAAGAAAAAAAATAAACTATACATTGATTGATGTTTCAGCCAATGATGAGAAACTTCCTTATAAAATCGGCTCAGGACAAAACTTGTTGTTTTTAACTGCCGATACTCCTATTATTTTAGATCCGGGAATTTATACTTATAAATTTGAGTACCTGGCAGATAATTTACTATGGAAACATGATGATTTTTATGAGTTATATTGGGATATTACCGGAAGTGTTTGGAATATACCGATAATGCGGAGCGGTGCAACATTGACGCTTCCTCAAGATTTGGTTCCAACCGCTCAAACTGTTTTAATCGGCACCCCTCAGCAATTGACCGATAAAGACGCAACAATTATACATCCTTCTCCTCAAACATGGGGATATGCCAGCAAAAGACCGTTGTCAGCCGGTGAAAGTATATATTTAATAAGCACAATTCCCAATCATGAAATATTAAATGCACCTTGGGACAAAAAATTACTAAGGAGTTTTAATACGTATAGTGATATTTATATCAGCTTCATAACCCTATCGGCAATTTTATTATCATTTTTAATTTCTTGGAAATATATAAAAAAGAATAAAGGACAACTGAAAATAACCTTAAAAAAAACACCGCATTTAGTAAGATTACTGGCACTCAACAGGTATGACATCAAATCATTTGGCGCTTTTCTTTTAGATATGTATCGAAAAAACATTATAGATATACAGCAAGCAGATGATACTATTTTGTTGGTTAAACGCACAGATAATTTAAAAACTCTTACAAATAAAGAACAGAAGGCAATTAGCTTTTTATTTACACAAAATGAACCGGTACTAAACGTAAATAAAAACAATCGCCTAAAAATTATCAGAGCCGCTCGTGTAATTGAAAAAGAGCTAAGAAATAATCTTTGGAAATTTTTGCTTAAGCTAAACAGTGGATATTTATTTTTTAGTATAGGCATGTTGTTACTTGGAGAATTATTTATATCTTTATCAACCCTAAACCCCATTTTAACATTTATTATTTTGAGCTTAGGGACATTATGTGGAGCATTGGGAATATTATTGCTATACAAAAAATCTTATTCCAAGATATTATCAATTTGCTTTAAGGTGTTAGGTTGCGGCATTATATTGTTAGCAATAGTTTTCATACTTTCCGTAGTTTCTCCTTGGAGTATGTTGTTTGTTTTATCTGCTATATTTGCCATACGATATTATACATCATCTTATGCCCAAAGAAACGGCTTGCTAAAAAAATACATTGAGGACATTGCCGCTCAAAAAGACAAACTACTCAAACACAAAGAATCGATAATTATCGGAAGAGAGATAGCTAACCAACAGCCATTTATTTGGGCTTTAGACTTGGAAGACAAATTTATAGGTACGGAGGCAAATGAATATAATAAGCTTTCAGCCATGAAATGCTTTATTCAAAACCAACTAAAATAAATTAGCTTATTGAAGTTCAAAAAATTCTTTGCCGACTCCACACAACGGACACAACCAATCGTCAGGAAGATCTTCAAAAGGAATATCTCCATCATAGACATAGCCGCATACAGTACAAACCCACTTCTTATTATTATCAGTCATTGGTTCTCCTTTCGGTTGCGATGTATATTTTTTAAAGCTATCCATAACATCTTGTTTAAAATATGAGCGATAGTCCAAATATGTAAGAGGTTCGGCATCTCTATCCGACTTTGCCGAAACAACTTCTGCAACATACAACGTATTGCTTTGCATCGGAAACGAATGTATTACCTTGCATCTGAATGTTGCAAGATTGTGACATAAATAAGGCAATCCGTCTTGTTCAAAATATTCAACATTTTTCCATTTTTCAACGTTTCTACTACTTTGATAACCAAAATTTGCCACAACAAAGGGATCAACTCCTTTACATAAAACAGATAACGAAAACTCACCTGTTTTATCAATACACGACTTGGTATATCCGGTGTTAGCGCAAGAAAGAGCAATGGCAACCGGTTGATTTGCAACCTGCATAACCGCATCAACAATACAACCGCAATAACCTCTTTGATCTTTTGCACCTAAGACATAAAGTCCATGAGTCAATTTATATAAAGCATTAAGATCCATAGCAAACTCCTTATTAAGATATAGTATTAACCGCCCCAAAAACAAGAGCTCTAATTAATAATGCGGAGGGGGTGTTTCTTCGCTTTGCGGTTTTACGGTTTCTTGTTTTAGGATATTCAGCAAATATTGATTTTGCTTATTTAAAACTTCTATTCTATGTCCCTGCTCTATTACCACACTATTCAGTTCATCTAACATTTTTTGTTGCTGAGTCAGAGCCATTTCTATATTTATCAATCTGTCTTCGTTTGTATGCATATTATAAACTTTCTGCTTGTTTGAGTCTTCTTGTATGCTATCATTATTTTAATTTTTTACAACCGGAAATCAAATGCCTTTACAAATAGAAATTAATGATAAATTTGCTCGAGTTTTAGAATTAGTCGAAAATACATCTGAAAATGTATTTATAACCGGATACGCCGGTTCGGGAAAGTCAACATTATTAAATTATCTTCAAGAAAACACGCAAAAAAATATGGTTGTTGTGGCTCCAACCGGAGTTGCGGCTCTCAACATTAAAGGACAAACCATACATCGCTTTTTTTCATTTCCGATCAATATTACGCAGGAAAAAATAATAAATCGAGAATTTAGTCCCAGGGCAAAACGAATCTATAAGCAATTGCAAACCTTGGTTATTGATGAAGTATCAATGTTGCGTGCCGATATTTTTGACTGTATTGATACTTTTTTACAAATCTATGGTCCTGATTCCAATAAAGCATTCGGAGGTGTTCAATTAGTTTTGGTCGGAGATTTATATCAGCTTCCTCCGGTAGTTACAAATCAAGAAAAAATATATTTTCAGCAACGTTACTCTTCACCATATTTTTTTAGTGCCGATGCATTTAGAAAAATAAACCTAGAAGTAATCGAGCTTACTAAAATATATCGCCAAAAAGATACTGACTTTATTGAAATATTAGGACGAATCAGAAACAACCAAGCTACATCTGATGATTTATGCTTATTAAACAATCAACTATGTTTATCTGAGGATACTGATGCTGAATTTACAATGTTTCTAACAACCACAAATAAAATGGCAGAAGATATAAACAAATCAAAACTGCAGCTCCTTCCGAATCGCCTTTATCTTTCAAATGCAGCTTTTGACGGACAATTCAGTGCCGAATATTTTCCTACAAATGAAATATTAGAAATAAAGGAAGGTGCGCAGATAATGTTCTTAAACAATGACCCCAAAAAACGATGGGTAAACGGCAGTCTAGGAAAAATTGAGGCGATTAAATTGAACGAAAATAAAATAAGATATTTAGCAATCAGGCTACAAAGCAATGCAAAACTGGTGGAGGTTTTTCCTTATACATGGGAGATATATAAATATGCTTTGGTAGGAAATGAAATTGTATCAGAAGTTGCAGGAACATTCACCCAATTTCCGATACGATTGGCTTGGGCGGTTACAATCCATAAAAGCCAAGGGCAAACTTTTGATAAGATATGCGTTGATATCGGAAACGGAACGTTTGCTAACGGTCAGTTGTATGTTGCTCTTAGCCGATGTACTTCTTTGCAGGGTATCAGTTTAAGGAAATATTTGCGACAAAATCATATTATCTGTGATGACCGTATAACGAATTTTATGCAAAATTATCTACCGATTACTGATCCTGAACAAAAAATAAACAAACTTCTTTCAGCTGCACAGCTTCGGAGAAAAGTACATATTGTTTATAAAAAAAATAACGAAGAATTATCACGTCGGGTTATAATTCCTATAGCCCTTAAGGGTGATAATTTACTGGCGTTTTGTACTCACAAACAAGAACAACGCAGTTTTAAGGTTGA
The DNA here is from genome assembly GCA_015062285.1 of Alphaproteobacteria bacterium. Lineage (GTDB taxonomy): Bacteria > Pseudomonadota > Alphaproteobacteria > RF32 > CAG-239 > CAZU01. Next base: position 267,529 of record SUUY01000002.1, read on the forward strand.
AAGAATATTAGAGATAAAAAACTTTAATGATTAAATAACTGATACTATATATAATATATATAAAAATAGAATCGGAGATTTACCATGAAAAAAGTTTTGGCTTTTGATATCGGCGGAACAAAAATTGCGTATGCAGTTATTGATAAAAAAGGTAATTTTACAAACGAGATAATAAAAGTAACAACTCCTAAGACCTCAGCCGGAATATTTGAACTTTTAAAAACCGTTATCAAAGGTTTTGAAGATGAAGTTGATGGAGTTGCTATTGCCACCGCGGGGGCAATTAATAATGACAACAATAAAATAATCAGTCATGTAGGAAATCTTCCGGAAAAATATAATGAACTTGATTTCACATCTTTGACTTCAAAACCTATATTGCTTGAAAATGATGCCAATGCTGCAGGTTGGGCTGAATTTAAATTAGGAGCCGCCAAAGGAACAAGAAACGCTGTAATATTAACATTGGGAACCGGTGTCGGATCGGGTATTATTGTTGATGGAAAATTGTTAAAAGGCAAATCCGGATCAGCCGGTGAGATGCACATGCGTTTTGGTTTCGGACATGAAAGAAAGTGTACTTGCGGGCTATGGGACTGCCTAGAAACATATGTCTCAGGCAATGCATTGACTACAGACGCCAAAGTATATATATCTCCTGAAGCAACAAGCTATGATGTTATTAAAGGGCTAAAAGAAAACAACCAAAAAGCTCGTGCTGCTTTTGACCATTGGCAAGAATATTTGGAAAACGCTCTTGTTATGATGGGCAATTTGTTTGACCCTGAGGTTATTGTACTATCCGGTTCAATGGCTCAATTTGTTGAATATGATAGGCTCAATAAGCAAGCAAATGATGATATTTTAACTCAACCCTTTAAATTAAAGCCGGCGAAATTTGAAAACAATGCAGGTATGCTCGGCGTGGCACTATTATTATTGGAGAGACTCAATTAATGAAGTATGCACTACCTGTACATGAATTTTCGTTTAATAAAATAAAAAACGGAACAAGAAAAGTCGGAGTACATTTGTTTGACAAGAAAGCTCAACAAATTAAATTGCACGATATTTTAGAAATTAGCAACATGTCTAATAACGAAAAGTTAGAATGTGAGGTGCAAGGAATCGCAATTTTTGATAATTTTGATGATTTGGTAGATGCTCTTTCACCTCAATCTTTAGGCTATAACAACAAAAAAGAAGTTCTATTGCGTATAAACCGAATTTTTCCTTTAGAAGCACAAAAGGCTTGTAATGTGGTCGGTTTTTTCTTAAAAAAGCTCGATGATAATGCAAACTTCAATTTAAGACCTGAATTGGAAAGATAAAAAAATCAAAAAATTAAAAAATAGCTCTTGCATTTTTTTTATTATATGTTATTAAGTATCTCGTTCTGCCGATGCGGGCGTAGCTCAGGGGTAGAGCGCAACCTTGCCAAGGTTGATGTCGAGGGTCCGAATCCCTTCGCCCGCTCCAATTTCAAACCACCTTAAATAAGGTGGTTTTTTTATAAAAAAACTTCTCCTTAAAAATGAATTCCGTTTTATAAATCGGATATTTCAAGAATAAGGAGAAGTTTTTATTAATCAATCCATTCTCTGTCAATCAGTTTACCATCTTCGTAAATTTCTTTACAGCAATGTCCACCATGATCAGTGATAATCTCTTGACGATCGGGATATGAATTCACCTGTCGCCTAAATCTGAGAGAAATGATTAGTGCTACTGATATCAGTAGGACTAGGATTAACATAATTATTTCCATACTATAATGATTTAAGATTCTATTACTTAATACTCGTTGCCAAATCATCCGTCAAGAAAAACTTAAAAGCAATAAATTATACATTTATCATAACTTCTTGAAAATTCGGATCATCTATTACCATTGATGTATTGTAAAATGCAAGTGTCAAAATAACTATCGTTGCGATACGCAAAAGGTTTATAATTCTACGGTTACCTTTCATTGCTTTTCCGTGAGAATCTTTGTTTACAAATAAAAGCTCTAACAATACCCAAATGCTCACAAACAGCAGTGGTATATATAAAAACCACGGAGCTATCAGGCTCAAACAAAGTTGAGAAAGCCCTCTCCCCCAATATCCGGCATAAAAATTGTGCAAACCTATCGCTCCGAAAAAAAATGCCAACAAAATATATATAATCCCATTCCGAGGAGTTTCTTTATCATCCAGATGCAAAATTTTTGCGGCTAATCGTTTTTTCTCAGCAATAAACTCTTCTTCAGACATATGGAGTTTATGTGCCGCTTCTTTTAGTTTTTCTACATCTAACATGATTTTCTCCCTATAATTTGTTTATTTTAATATATGATATATTTATTTTTTTCCAAGAAAAAAGAGCCTTGCTCTAATAACAAGGCTCTTAAATTTTGGAAACTATAAGCTAGAAGCCCATTCCTCCCGGCATTCCGGCAGGAGCTGCTGCTCCGCCACAATGACATTCTTTTTGAGGAGCCTCCGTAACCATAGCTTCAGTTGTTATCAGCAAGCCACCAACAGATGCGGCATCTTGCAAAGCCGTACGTACAACTTTGGTTGGATCAATAATACCGGCTTTAATCATATCGCCATATTCTCCAAGTTGAGCATTATATCCATAGTTTACGTCTTCACTTTCTAAGAGTTTTCCGGCTACTACAGCGCCATCAACACCTGCATTTTCAGCAATTTGGCGAATCGGAGCCTGTGCAGCCTTACGAATAATATCAATACCTACTTTTTGATCTTGGTTTGCAGGATTGAGTTTTTCTAAAACTCTTGATGCGTATAGCAAAGCACAACCGCCTCCGGCAACAACACCTTCTTTTACGGCAGCTCTGGTAGCATTCAAAGCGTCATCAATACGGTCTTTTTTCTCTTTAACTTCTACCTCTGATGCTCCACCAACACGTAAAACTGCTACACCACCAGAAAGTTTTGCCAAACGCTCTTGCAATTTTTCACGATCGTAATCAGAGGTTGTTTCTTCGATTTGCTTGCGGATTTGACCTGATCTTGCTTCGATAAGGTCTTTTTCACCATCTCCGTCAATAATTGTGGTATCATCTTTAGTAACAGTTACTCTCTTGGCTGTGCCGAGCATATCCAAATTTACATTTTCCAACTTCATGCCAAGCTCTTCAGAGATAACCTGACCACCGGTCAAAATAGCAATATCTTCCAACATTGCTTTTCTGCGATCACCAAAACCCGGAGCTTTTACGGCACAAACCTTTAAGCCACCACGTAAACGGTTTACAACCAAAGTTGCCAGAGCCTCTCCTTCAACGTCCTCTGCGACAATAATCAAAGCTCTTCCTGATTGAACTATTGTTTCAAGAATTGGTATCAAAGGTTGAAGAGAAGAAACCTTTTGGTCATACAAAAGAATATATGGGGCCTCATATTCGCAAGTCATTTTATCGGCATTGGTGACAAAATACGGAGAGAGATATCCTCTATCAAATTGCATACCCTCAACAACATCGAGCTCAGTTTCAAGCCCTTTTGCATCTTCCACAGTGATAACGCCCTCATTACCAACCTTTTCCATAGCACGGGCCAAATATTCACCGATTGAACGATCTCCATTAGCTGAAATTGTGCCAACTTGAGCAATTTCTTCAGATGTTTTAATGGCAACAGAACGAGATTTGATATCTTCAATAACAGCTTCAACAGCCATATCAATACCTCGCTTCAAATCCATAGGGTTCATGCCTGCCGCAACAGCTTTGCAACCTTCTTTGATAATAGCTTCAGCCAACACTGTTGCAGTTGTTGTGCCATCACCGGCTTTGTCTGCTGTTTTTTGAGCAACTTCTTTTACTAGTTGAGCTCCCATATTTTCAAACTTATCAGCAAGCTCTACTTCTTTAGCAACAGAAACGCCATCTTTAGTGATTTTTGGAGCACCATATGATTTATCCAAAATAACGTTACGACCTTTGGGGCCTAATGTTACCTTTACTGTTTTTGCTAAAGTTTCTACGCCTTTGAGCATTTTTGCTCTGGCAGTTGAACCAAATTCAATATCTTTTGCAGCCATTATTTTTACCTTTCTATTCTTCGATAACGCCTAAAATTTCTGATTCTTTAATCAACAATCTTTCTTCGCCATTGAGCTTAACTTCTGTGCCAGCCCACTTGCCAAAAAGAACCTTATCTCCGACCTTTACATTCATCGGAATAAGTTTTCCTTCTGAGTTCAATGCTCCAGGACCAACTGCTTCAACCAAACCTTCGCTTGGTTTTTCTTTCGCTGTATCCGGAATTATAATCCCTCCGGCAGTCTTGGTCGTCTCTTCTAAACGTTTTACCAACACACGATCTTGTAATGGTCTTATGTTCATTATTTATCTCCATTTTATTATAACAATATTTGCTAATTCAATACTTAGGAATTGCAAACTCCAATGTCAAGGTTTGGTTTGTTTTTTTTGCAAAAAAATACCGGATGCTTCCGGTATTTTTATCAATCATTTTTTTACAGCCATATCTATAACTTGCCGTAGAGCTGATAAAGCAAAACTTACCAATATGAAAAAAGCAACGACAACCAAAGATACAAAATATAGCCAAGCGTGCGGATATACAACCATTATAGGACGAGCTATAGAAGAAGCCCAACCATCAAGTGTAAAACCTTGCAACAGTGTAAACATTGCCGACCCCAAACTTGAAAAATTTAGGAATACATCGCCAAATAAACTAACTCCCATAATGGCAAATATATAAGTAAAAATGGAAAATACCGCTAAAAATGATGCAAATGTCGGCAACAACGAAATAAATATTTGAATCATGTTATTCATTTTTGAAAAATGGTGCACATATTTCAGCAAACGAAACAAACGGAATGTTCTCAGTACAATAAATGAATTTGCTTCAGGTATTGATGAAATAACAACAACGAACAAATCAAATATATTCCATCCATTGCTAAAAAACTTACGCTTAAAGGCATATAATTTAAGAAACATTTCAACAATAAATATGCCCATAAACAGACGATCGAGCAGGAACAAATCCATATCAAAATGTGTGCTTATCCATTCTGAAGTCATAAGCCCTAAAACAATAGCGTCGGCTAAAATTACCCCCATAATAAACAAGTCAAAACTAAGACCGGATATCAACTTAGCTAAACGCCTTCCGTCGTCATTATAATATAGCTGATCTTTAATTGTTTTTTTTCGTGCCACCATAAGAAGCTCCTTCACATATTTTCTTGTATAATAAACTAATATGACAACAATGCAACTATTATTGCAGAAAATGCTAACCCCGGACCAAATGCAACAAATTTCCTGCTACGTGCAAGAGAATATACAAACATGATAATCGATGCTAAAGCAATAACATACAACAAAGTTTCGACACCCAACCATGCGCCGAGTGCCGCTAAAAACTTAATATCGCCGCCTCCAAAAGCATCTTTGTTTCGGCCTAATATCAAAATACCCACAACAACCGGCAAAGCGTATCCTATCAGTGCTCCGATAGCACTTTCCGCCGGAATTACCCATCCATTGCCCAAAGTTGCATATGCAAACCCTAAAATTAATAGCGGAACAGTTAAGATATCCGGTAGCAAAAGCATTCTTCCATCAATTTCGGCCAAAAGCATCAGAATAAATACAAATGCAATATGCCACCAAATTTGAGAAAAACCATATCTGTAAATAAACAAATATGAAATCCCAGAGGCAATTAAACCGCTTACAAAAGAACGCTCCAAATATGCCAAATACAGTTTTTTATGACGAGAATTATATATAAATTTTATCGGCCTTAGAATCTGTAATATGGCGTAAGCAGGTGTTGCCGGCATAAATTTTGCAAAACGCCGAGACATATAAGGAATAAAAAAGCCCAATATAAAACCTGTTAAAACATAAACAATCATTACAAATCTCCTAGCAATATCAACTTAGCAAATAATGAATAAAAATTTATTAACCTGAAAGCACAAAAATTTATTTTATTTTTATTATTTGTGCTTATACTTATGGAGATCGGCTAACTAGGAGGAAATTATGGGCAAGCTTTGGATAATCACAAAAACGGAATTTTGCCGTTATTTTATGTCTCCATTGGCATATATATACTTGATTTTCTTCTTGTTGCTTAATGGTTCGTTTACTTTTTATTTCGGACATTTTTTTGATCGAGGGCAAGCTGATTTGCTGCCAATGTTTGTTTATTTGCCTTGGTTGTATTTGCTTTTTATTCCCGCAATATCAATGCGCTTATGGGCCGAAGAATTTAGATCAAGAACCATTGTCCAACTTGTTAGCCTTCCGGTTTCCGTAGCATCTATGGTTTGGGGTAAATTCCTTGCATCTTGGTTTTTTTGCTTATTAGCCCTTGTACTTACAATGCCTTTTTGGCTAAGTTTGAATATTATCGCGCATCCTGACAATGCAATGATCTTATCCGGTTATATAGGTGCTTTTTTATTAGCCGGAAGCATGTTGGCAATTTCGCAAGCAATGTCTTCATTATCTAAAAGCCAAGTAGTTGCTTTAGTATTATCTGTACCTGCAAATTTGTTTTTCTTTTTAAGTGGTTTGGAATTCGTTTTAGGAAACCTCAGACATATATTATCGCCATCACTAATTGATTTAATTGCTTCCTTTAGCTTTTTGACACACTTTGAAGCAATGTATCAGGGGCTGCTTGAAGCTAGAGATATTATCTTTTTCTCCAGTATTGTTGTTCTGTTTAATATACTTACTATTTTAATTATTAATTATAAAACATACGGAACAACATGGTTTAAGTCGATTAGTAAAAAATATTATACTCTTTTGTTTGTTTTTTTTATGATGGCTTTTTGCGGAATAAATTTATTAAGCAATACTTATTTACGATATTTTCAAATAGACTTTACCGCTGACAAAATTTATACACCTGATGATTCAACTATAAATATCCTTAAAAACATTAAAAATGAAATCACTGCTCGTCTATATTATTCTCAAGTTTTAGGAGAAAAGAATCCAAACGTAAGAGAACTTTTTGATAGAATCCGTATATTGCTTAAACAATATGCAAAAATATCTGATGGCAAAATAAGATTTAAGATATATGACCCCTTGCCGCTAAGTAATTCCGAAGATAGAGCCATCACATCGGGAATCCAACCGCTTCCGGTGATAGACAGAAACATTAATGCGTATTTCGGATTAGTTTTCAGCAATGAAGAAGATAAACAAATTGTGATACCTTTTTTTCCAGAATCTCGTTCTACTATGCTTGAACAAGATTTAGCTGAAGCTATCTATAAGCTTGAACACAAAAAGCCGATTTTAGGAATAATTTCTTCGTTGCCTTTGGCCGATTCCGTAATTGAAAATGTGGCAACGCAAGAATGGGAGATATTTAAGATCCTGAGGGAATATTATGATCTGAAAATAATAAATGAAACAGATAGAAAGCTTCCTAAATTAGATGTTTTAATGATTGCTCATCCCCGAAAATTAAATGAAGAATTGAAAAAAAATATCATTGACTATTCTTTATCCGGCGGAAAAATACTGGCATTTTTTGATGTTGCAACAGAAGCAAAGCAAATCTTTGCCCCGACAACCGAAGAATTTAAGCCTTCGGATTTTGGGATAATTACCAGTGCATGGGGAATTAAATTTATTGATAATGCCGTGGTTGCAGACATGGGAAAACCATCATTCATTGACGCAACAACCGATTATAAAAATAACCCTAACTTTACACAAGATTTAATTCAGTTTTATATTGATGAAGACGGGTTTAGTAAACAGTCATCCGTTATCGGAAAAATACAAAAAATTATGACCACATCAGCATCTGTTTTTGTACCAACCCAAAACCAAGATATACATTTTGAGCCCTTGCTTTCAGCAAGCTCTAATTCATCTTTGCTATCTTCTAAAGCGGTTTATAATAGGATATCGCCTGAAGTTATTTTGCGAAATTTTAAGCCCGATAATTATCCGAAGGTAATTGCAGCACATATCAAAGGAAGGTCGTCTCCTCTTGATGTGATTGTTGTGGGTGATAGCGACTTGTTATATGATAATTTTTGGACAACCCATATACAAGTTTTGAACAATCATTATTCTATACCGGCAATGGATAATGCAAACTTTGTTCTCAATGCTCTGGATGTCTTACGAGGAGATTTATCTCTTGTTAATTTGCGAGGCAAAAAATATAAAAATCGCCAAATAAAAACTATCACAGATTTAAGAAAATCCGCACTTGCAAAATTTAAGATTCAAGAAAATGAAATATTTGATAATATAAACAAAGCTAAGATCGGCATGCAAGAAATTATTGCAAAACGGCACTTTGAAAAAAGAATAAATTTCACCAGTGAAGAACTTGCAGTTATTGCAAAAATAAGAAAACAAATAAACGATAACAGAAAAGAACTATATAATATTCGCAATAACCTGAATACCGACATTTACAGACTGGAAACAACATTAAAATGGTTTAATATATATTTTGTTCCAATAATTATACTCATAATCTTTATTGCTCCGATATTATTTTCAGCATTTAAGCACAGAACAAAACAATATAAATTCGGCGTTAATAAACAACTTATCGTTAGCGGAATAATTGCAATATTAATTTTTACGTTAGGAATATTAGCTTCTGGCCATGATGTTTCTTTTGCTAATGTCGATGCTGAAGATGAGCCTTTGTTTGTCGACTTGGCAAACAAAGTTAACTTAATTGATAAAATAAGCATCAAAAATGCAAAACATGAGCTTATGTTTTATAAAGATACATCAGGAGAATGGAAACTAAAAGGTTATGAACATTTTTTGGTGTACCAGAATAGAATCAGAAACTTTATAAATATTTTACTTGATGCAAAATACTATGAAAAAAAATCTTCAAATATAGATAACTTGACTAATTTCGGACTATCTCCTATTGATGATCCAAATTCTAAAGCAACGCAAATTGAACTTTTAACATATAGCGATAAAAAATTGGTTTCTTTTAATGTTGGAAACTATGATATTGATTTGGGAAGAGGAGCAAAAGGTGCTTATGTCAGATTTAACAATAGCTTTCAGGTATGGCTTGCCCAAATAGATTTGGTTGATCTCAATCTGAATCCTCAAAATTGGACATATAGCACTCTTTGGAATTTACAATGGGGACGCCTGGTAGAAGTCAACAAAGTAAAAAATGTTGATACTTTAGCAAATATTGCCAAAGAATTATTAAATACCCATCTGAACGAAATTTCTTCTGCTCCTGATAATCTTGACCCGACCTTTTCTTTGCATATTGTAAGTGAGGGAAATAACAAAATAAGTATTATATTCTATCAAGTAGGAAATGACTATTGGGCAGAATATAAATTTGAAGATATTACAAAATCTGATTTATTGCAAAATTTTTCAAATTATGCTAATGGCATTTTTTATAAAATATCCCCTCAAAGTATAGAAGGAATTAAAAATGCCATCAAAGCACTTAAAAATGTCAAATGATAAACTAAAAAAATCAGCATCTATTGCAAGTGTTGTTTTGGCGTTTGCCTTAATTGTAATCAAACTTATCGGTAGCATATACACCGGATCGTTGTCTATATTGTCTTCTTTAGCTGACAGTTTGGCTGATTTGTTTGCTTCGGCTGCAACTTTTTTGGCAATAAAAATTTCTTTACAACCCGCCGACAATAAACATCGTTATGGGCATGGAAAAGCCGAAGCAATGAGCGCATTGTTGCAAACCGCATTTATCGCAGGGTCAGGTATTTTCATATGTTATGATGCAATAAATAAATTTATAAATCCCATGCCATTGATAAGAGCCAAAGACGGAATTATTGTTATGTTAATTTGCTTAGGTTTAACATTTTTGCTTGTTTTATTTCAAAAATATGTTGTAAGAGCAACAAACTCTCAAGCAATTAAAGCTGATGCAGCACATTATAGTGTAGATATTATTACCAATATATTGGTTATAATTGCCTTGTTTGTTGTAAACAAATGGCAGACTTATTGGTTTGATCCTTTAGTAGCTTTATTAATATCCTTATATTTATTGCTGAATGCCTATGTCTTGGCGCGAGATGCTCTTTCAATGCTAATGGATAAAGAGCTTAGTGATGATATACGAGAAAACATTATAAAAACTGCTCTTTCCTGTGACCATATAAACGGCGTCCATGACTTACGAACTCGTGATTTGGGTGGAGCGTATATATTTGAATTTCATCTTGAACTGGATGGTAACTTGCCTCTAAACAAAACACACGAGTATACCGTTGCAGTTGAAAATGCTATTGAAAAGATATATCCCGATGCTCAGGTTATTATTCATCAAGATCCTTCAGGCATAAAAGAAAGTCGCCTAGATCATCAAATAAACGGAGTTTGCATAATCGACGAATAACAAACTATTTTTTTGGTTTGTTTGTTTTCATCGGTTTACGCTTGCTTTTAGAAGATACTGAAGATTTTCTTGATTTATTAATACGCTCATATTTTTGTTTTGCTATTTCTACTCGTTTTTTGCTACCGCTCAAATTAGACAAATCGGCATTAGTTTGTCTTTTGCTGCTTGTTTTTTTATTTTGAGTGGTATTGTTTATCTTATCTGCAACATTTTCTTCCGAAGATATTGTTTCGCCACTTTCTTTGTTTTCAGGAACAACTGTTTTTTCCTGCTCCCCGACTTCCGAAACGACAGGATTTCCCGGATTATCAATTTCTGAGTCGATAGGATTTTCCGGATTGTCAATTTCTGAGTCGACAGATTCTTCCTGTTTGTCATCTTCCGAAATAACAGGTTTGCGTTTTACTCCCCCTTCAGATATTGTAGGTCTACTTGTGCTTTGAGTCGAATTTATGCCGGGGGTTGCTGAAGGTGAGCCAGAAGGACTATTTGTCGGACTGCTTGAAGGAGATCCGCCACCCCATCCGGCTGACGGAGGATTTGCACCACCTGTCTGCGGATCAGAATCGCTATCCCCCCTTTTAAATATCGATTTAATACCACCCCAAAGTGCTCTTCGTCCGTTTTTGAATTTTTCGGATATAGCTTCACGGGCATGTTGAGTAGATTTAAGAGCAAACGATTTGGTGGCAGATCCTGCCATTGTAGCAATGCCCGGGGCAATAGGCTTGAGCGCGCCTCCCGCAAATTTCCCGGCAAGATCCGAAGCTTTGCCCATAAATTGGAGAGCATATACGCAACAAAATAGCAATATCAAAAATCCTGTACCGGAAATATCAGTTAACTCTGCAACTTTGATTTCACTTTGGGTATTAATTGCAGTAGCAAGATCATATAATCCGCCCTTTTTACTTTCTTCTGTGACCTCTTCGCTCGCCGGAGCTTCATTTGCCACATAGGTCATTGCACTGTCAATCAGGGCAATGCTCACGGCCGTAACCATTCCGGAGAATAAAAAGACAAATGCCGAATTTAAAACCATATTCCAACCAATTTTAGAATATTTTGATGTTATCTTAAATGGCCATGTCGCAATCATAAACGGTAAAAGAGCTCCGACAATACCTAGTTGGACAACTGCATCAACAAGATAAAAGGCAAACGAAAGTATCATCAAAAAACTAAACCCGGCCAAGAGAAGCCCCATAATTACTAATTGAAACCCATCACCCCAGGTTAATACATCTCCACGAAATATTAAAGCACGACCACCTATACATAGCAAAGATGTTCCTACAGACTGAACAAAAGCAATATTTTTTTGAACAAACACTATGAAGTTGTCAATTTTAGTATATAATTCCACATCATAATAAGCGCGACCTTTTGTTTTTGGCAATTTGAACTGTTTAGCTCTGTCTTTTATTCCGAGATTTAGCTTTTGCTCTTCAAGTACATTTAGGTCTGTTGTCATGAGCATTTTACTATCAACTATTGCATTTTTCATATCTCCGTCAGTGCTAGCATAAGATACAACCTCGCCACCAAATTTTAATCCTGCATCTAAAACATCTAATATAATATAATCGAATATCTGCCCAGAAAATAATAACAAGAAAAATGCTATCATTACCTTATAGCTTTGTTTCATGAGTTCGGTTAAAAATTTGGGAGCATCTTGTTTAGAAACAGATGAAACAAAATCTAATACTTTTATGGCAATCCATATTGCAAGGCCTATTGCCATAACAACAGCAAAAGGCATAGCAAAAGTATCAAATGAAATTGATGTTATATGGTTTGAAGCAGCATACATTATGGTAATAAGGCTACAAAAGAAGCATTTGCGGTTATTATATAATTTAACCGGCAAAACCTCACAACCTTTAAACGCCGTATCATCTGTATTGTAAAGTGCTGTTGCTTTTTCTATATTTTTGCTTCCGCTACTAACCTCAAGCCTATATGTGCCGTTATCTGAAGTTCTATCATTTGTAACAGTTTCGCTGGCTGTCCATTTGCTATCAACCTTATCCCAAAATTCCCGAACAGGTAATTCCTCAACTTTTTCTGCATCATAGGCAAAACAATGCTTGTGTACCATAATGATTGACATCATTACGATAAGAAAGCTAACGATTTGTTTTTTAACAATTTTCATATTACAAACACATATCAACTGTTAAACCTTAATGTTATTATATCACATAAATTACTTATAAATTGTTACAATTTTTTGATTTTTTTGCATACAAGTTTTTTATATTCCAACGATTATTTCATCATCTGCTTAGAGCAAGGGAGGCATGAACATTCCTGTTTATCGAAGAGATATGGATGTTGCCATTTTGAGGGATCCCTCGACAAGCTCGGGATGACGGGGTGGCTGCTCGGGATGACGGGTTTTCTTCTTAGGATGATGATGTTGCCAGATGCGATTTACTTGCAACAAGAACAAATAACAACAAAAAACCTCAAGCTAAGAGCCTGAGGT
>SUUY01000003.1 GCA_015062285.1 Alphaproteobacteria bacterium
TTCATGCGGTGGGCAACAGAAGCTGCAGCTTCGTTACCATCCATCATTTTCATCTTAACGTCAGACATATATATCTTTCCTTATTAGTTAGAGAAACACCAACTTCGGGATTCGTAACAATCCCGTCATCGGCAATTAAAAAATTTCACGAAGTTTATAGCACCCCATATCCAAAAAATCAACACTTATATAGCAGTTAGTCATTAGTGATTAATCATTAGGGATTTTTCCCTATTATTTCGAGCACTATTATTTTCCTTATCATCCCAATCAACATCATTTTCCTGTCATTCCGAGCAACCAAACACTGTCATCCCGAGCCTGTCGAGGGATCTCATGTCACTCTGAGCCTGCCGAAGAGTCTCAATAGATGTTTCGACTACGCTACCGCTCCGCTCAACATGACAAAGTAGGAAATGTCATCCCGAGCAACCAACTACTGTCATCCCGAGCTTGTCGAGGGATCCCCTGTCACTCTGAGCCTGCCGAAGAGTCTCAATAGATGTTTCGACTACGCTACCGCTCCGCTCAACATGACAAAGTAGGAAATGTCATCCCGAGCTTGTCGAGGGATCTTATGTCACTCTGATCCTGTCGAAGAGTCTCAATAGATGTTTTGACTACGCTACCGCTCCGCTCAACATGACAAAGTAGGAAATGTCATCCCGAGCAACTAACCAATGTCATCCCGAGCTTGTCGAGGGATCTCATGTCACTCTGAGCCTGTCGAAGAGTCTCAATAGATGTTTCGACTACGCTATCGCTTCGCTCAACATGACAAAAAAAAGAGGCTTAGTTTCCCAAGCCTCTTTCTAATTCCTAAAGACTAATAACTTTTCATCTTTTTTGTCTAGATATGTCTTTTTGTTATTGACCAGTGCTTAAAAGTGTGATATATTTAACTTGTTAAGTCGATTAATTAATTATTAAAAAAAAGTTTGTAACGAGCTTTAGTAGCTAATGATTGGACGTTATTTATTAAATTTTGAAAGAGCTTTCGCTAAGCCGCCCACTGTTTTTTGCAGAGAACTACGTGTTCGGGGGATCAGAATTAAAAAATTTAGTTTATAAAACAAGATCAGGAAATATTAAAGAAACGCCAAACTTATATAAAATTCAATAACACTATGGCAGACAAAAGTTATAGCGAAAACAAATCCGGAAAGGTGGCACGTATTATTGCCCTTTCGGTAGCAGGTGTTCTTTTGCTGATTGCAGCACTTGGCTCATTCAAGGTTATAGGTGCTGAAGAGGTAGGAGTTCCTGTAACACTCGGTAAGATCGGAGATAACTCAGCATATGGGTTTACTTTTAAGGCTCCGCTGATAACCAAGTTCGTTAAGTTTGACAAAACCACTCAGCGAATTGAGGCATCAGATGCCACATATACTAAGGATATCCAGCCGGCAGACATTAATTATGTATTTACATACAGAATTGTGTCTGAGAATGCACCGGAATTGTATAAACTTTCAGGAAAAGGATATGAGGCAAAGCTTGTTTATCCTGTTCTAAAGTCTGTACTTAAGGATGTAATTGGTAAATGGACAGCTCAGGAGCTTGTTTCTAACCGAGATAAGGCTGCGAATGAAGTAACCGAGAAACTCATTTCAGAGCTTGATAGTCGTTATTTTACCGACATCTCATTCCAGATGTCTAATATTGACTATTCAGATGCTTTTGAAAAGGGAATTGAGGAGAAAGTTCTTGCTGAACAGGCCGCTCAGAAATCTAAGAACATGACAGTTCAGATTGAAGAGGAGGGTAAGCAGAAAGTTATCAAGGCACAGGCTGATGCTGATGCTGCAGTAGCAGTGGCAGAGGGTAATGCGAAGGCTATGGACATTGAAGGAGCTGCTGTTCGTCGCAATTCTCAAGTTTTAGCTCTTAAACAGCTTGAGGTTCAGCAGACATTTGCCGAGAATATCGGTAACGTTTCAGGTACCGTTATCTTTGGCGAAGGTCAGACCAACACCTTTCTTCCACTGAAGTAAAGAAAACGCTTCCACAAGGAAGCGTTTTTTTTGTGCAAAAATATATTTTAGCTTGCTTAATGAGCCGTGAGGGATTTATATTCTAAACAGTTTGACTACTATAGGAGAAAAATTATGAAAAAACTTTTAGCCCTTTTAAGTGTAACAATGTTTGCAACTTCAGCTAATGCTTTGGATATCGCAAGTTTAGCCAATAAAGTGCAGTCAGCAGCAGATAAAGCCAATGCTAAAATAGAAGAAGTTCAAACTAAACAAGAAACAGAAAAAGCAAAATCTATTTCAAAAATCGAAGAAAAGATTGCTGTGCTAAAAGAAAAAATTGCTAAGTGGCAATCGTCTGACAGCGCAGATACCGAAAAAACAAAAACAGCAATAGCTGACGCTAAAGCCAGTATTGAAAAATTGCTTGCACAATTAAAAGCTTTGCGCGGTGAATAAATTAATACAAATAGCTTGCTAAAGAATGATTTTTGATTTATTAAACTTTAGCATGCAGGTATAGTTCAATGGTAGAACGTGAGCTTCCCAAGCTTAGGACACGGGTTCGATCCCCGTTACCTGCTCCATTTTTAAGCCTTGTTTTTCAAGGCTTTTTTATTTGCCTAAAACACATAAGGTTCAAGCTTTGAGTGTGCAAAAACACATTAAAAACAATGCATTACACTAATGTGCTAAATCTAATAACTGATAGGAGTTATCATGATTAAAAAGTGTGATGCAAAATGTGGTGCAGACTGTGATGCAAATTTATCTCATTTGTGGTTGCGAAATAACATATTTTATTATAGAGTCGAATTACCACGAAAAAATAATAAACGAAGATATAAACGCATATCGTTGCGTACTAGTAATTTTTATGAAGCAAGAGAGATTTTAAGGCAAATGACAACAGATATTAAAGAACTTTTTGATAGAATTCGTTTTCTTTACAATGGGTTAATATTCGAAATAGCAAATTCATATCCGACAGGTGGTGGTATGGGTTATGGTATGATGACAATCTTCCAAATTCAAAGAAGGCTATCTAAACACAATAAACCTAAAAATATCAAAGAGTTAATGGATTTATCATTCCGAGCAGAACAAATTAATCCGATAGGCCTAAATCAAGAAGATAAAGATTTGCTCAAAGAGGTGGTTGCCATGCGTCCATTGTTGCAAAAATTTATTGATACCTTAGATCCTATATCATCACTTGAATTATCTATATTGTCTTCATCAAATTCACAACCACCATCTGTTTCTAAGCGTTCAATTAAAGAGGTTTTAGACGCAATGTTACTAAAAGCTAACAATTGCAAAGCTGAAGAAACTAGAAAAAACAACAACATAACTGACATTTTAAAAGCAGTTGATTTAAGTTTAGAAGATGATTACTCCTGTTTCCATAATGTAGAAACCTTAGATAAAATAACCAAATACATTTCTTCGCTCACTAATGTCAAAGGTGATACTAGGCGTAGATATTTGCGCTACATAAAAGAATTAGCAATTTGTGGAAGTAATATCGATCCAGATAATTATAAGGCAAATGTTACTGCCAATTTACCCAATCTTGATAAAACAAAAAAATCAGAGAAAACACAACATAAACCGTATAGTAAAGAGCAATTACTTGAAATATTTGACCCCAAACATAATTATTTTAAGGAAAATCCTGATGCTTTTTGGGCTTGCATGATTGCTTTGTTTACCGGAGCAAGAGCTAATAGTGCAATAACACTTCAATATGATGATGTTTTTCAACAAGATGGTATAGATTGCATCCAATTTATTGAAAATCATAATATAAAACAGCTAAAAAACGAAGCATCAGAACGGATAGTACCAATCCATAAACAACTTTTGGAGCTTGGTTTTGTTGATTATGTACGTAATCGTCAAAAAAAATTACAAGCCAAAGGTAGCGAGTTTATTTTTCCGAGATGTCAAACCTCAAGCGGTAAATATAATAATAAGTATACGGTGCGTCATATTATTGGATTTTTTATCAAAATAGGTGTAAAATCAAAGAGTAAAGACGGATACAACTTTCACTCTTTTCGTAAAAACATTAGTATGGCAATGCAAGATGCTCATATTCCAGCATCATATATCAACGATACAATAGGATGGGAAGGGAAAACCACAATGGAACAATCTTATTCCAACCATACCTTACAACAAATATCTGAACAACTGAATAAATTTAGTTATGATTATCTAGTGCCTCACTTTGAAAAATGGCGAGATATTTTAAAGAAGATTAAGATATCATAATTTATCTTTTATATATCTATGCAACGTTTGCCAGGTACAGCCCATTAATCTGGCTATTTCTGATTTTGAAACATTTTTATCCAGCAATTCTTTTATTTTATCATGCCTTTTTTGTAGCTTTTTATATGAAAAACCATAAGGTCGTCCCAGATGTTTTCCTTCATCTTTTAAGCGTTGCAATGAATTTTTCGTACGTTCGGATATTAGTTGGCGCTCTATTTCACTTGCCAAACCAAAAGCAAAAGCCAAAACTTTTGATTGAATATCTGCTCCCAAGCGATAATTTTCTTTCAAAGTCCAAATCTGACAGTCTTTTTCAAGGCATTGTTGCAAGATACCCATTACTTCAAGTAAGTTTCTACCTAAACGGGATAACTCAGAAGCGATTAAAATATCACCTTTTTTGAGCTTTTTCAGTATTTTTCCTAATTTTCTTTCATCAAGGTGTTTTCTGGAAGAAATTACTTCATCAACCCATTTATCAATTTTTATATTATTTTTATCAGCAAATGTTTGAATTTCATGTCTTTGATTAAGAACAGTTTGGTGTGATGTACTTATTCTACAATATCCATAAATCATATCAAATCCTTACAAATAGTTACATAACTATTTATAAGAACTATCAATTTTCAAAAGGGAAAGCCTATATAAAATAGACACTCTACATATATCACCGTTTATTTTATATAGTACAACTTCATACTCCAATAAAATTGATAATGCAAGGAAATTTTTAACAAATCCAAGCTTTTTATTATAATTCATACCTTTTTGAAAAATAACAAAAAACACCTCCTCATAAACGGTGATATACGGATATTTTGCGTGCCATTGTGAAGGAAGTATTGTGATTATTGGATATTTAGATAACAGTCAAAAAAACATAAGCACAGAGTCTCAGCGAGATATTATAAATCAATATGCTCAAGACAATGCTTGTCCAATAGATATATTCTTGACTGAGCCCGATATAAAAAATATCAAAGACAACATAAATTCCAAAGAAAACACGATAATTATAGCCAACATTGCTTGTTTGGGAAGCAAATTAGCAACGGTAACCGAAAATATAGAGTCCATGATTTTTGATGGATTTACCTTAATAACTGTCAAAGAAAATCTTAAATTCGAGTCTTCAGAAGAAACAAAGCAACTGCTCAATGGTATTAAATTATCCATAGATATCAGAAATTCTATGGTTTCAGTTATTACCAGAAAAGCCTTAGATGATAAAAGAGCACAAGGTTTCAAGCTTGGTCGTGATTTTGGATTTAAGAATAAAAGGTATTGTTGGAACGGTAAGGAAGAAGATATCAAAAACAAGCTTCTATCCGGTATGACACGTCAACAAACTGCTGATGAAGTTGGAATATCTATTGTTTCACTCTATAACTATCTGAAACTAAATCCTGAACTCAAAACTATGACAAACGGAGGTCAAAATGCCTAAAATCTCCGTAATTGTGCCGGTTTATAATGTCGAACAATATCTTTCTCAATGCCTGGACAGTATCATTAATCAGACATTCCGAGACGTTGAGATTATCTGCATTAATGACGGTTCAACAGATAATAGTAGTAAGATTTTAGAAGAATATGCTCGAAAAGATAGTCGGATTAAGGTTTTAACTCAAGAAAATCAAGGAGCTTCTATCGCTCGTAATAGAGGTCTTGACTTTGCTAAGGGCGAATGGATTTGTTTTGTAGATAGCGATGATATTACCCACCCGCAGATGTTGGAGGTTGTTTATAATAAAGCAATTTCAAATGATGTAGATTTTGTGCAATACAAATATAAAGAATTTAAGACCAATGATGTTAAATGCAATATAATGAATGCGAATGACGTTAAAGGAAAAGTTTATAATAATTCAGTCTTGGTCAGTTGCAAAAAACAAAAATATCAAAATACATTCGGTCCGGTAGGCAAACTCATAAAAAAATCCATTATCGGAAAAATCAGATTTATTCCGCATCTCCAATTTGAAGATTATCCTTTTGTTTATGAAGTGCTATCTAAAAAGCCGAAAGGCATATATTTAGATGCTGAATTATATTTTTACCGCATTCGCGAAGTGTCATTATCTCATATAAAGGCAGACCCACAACAAATAAAAGATTATCATACCGGTATAAATCATATCCTTAATATATATGAAAAACCGGAACTCATAAAAGAGAAAAAGTTTTTAATCAGAGATTTTCTTCCAATCATATTGAAACACCAATTGGGACGTTGTCGCCGTGCCGATGAGGTCACGAAATCATTAATGTTTGCGGAGTTTAGCAAAGAACTCAGAGATTTAGACAATAAAGGTTTGCTTTCTTGGCGAGGACATAAACTAAGCCGGTATCTTACATACAAAAAACTAATCAAGGAGAACCGCAATGCCTAAAATTTCGGTGATATCTCCTATTTATAACACAGATCCATATTTGGCAGATTGTCTTGATCATTTGGTAAAGCAAACTCTTCAAGACATGGAATTTATATGGATTGATAATGCTGCTAATAATAAATGCCGTGAGATTATTAACAAGTACAAGGATCTACGAGAAAATATAAGAGTTATATCTCTGACTGAAAACATCGGATATAGCGGAGCAATGAACCTTGGCTTAGAAAAAGCCACCGGAGACTTTATCGGCTTTTGTGATACAGATGATTGGGTTGATTATGATTATTATGAGCGACTTTATAACGCAGTAACAGACAACACAGACATTGTATATTGTAGCCATATAATAGAAGAGCCGAACAAAAGTAATATAGTTGATCTTTTATCGCCATCTCAAAAAGCTAATTCACTTGATGTTTTAACCTGCGGATCGATATGGAATGGTATCTATAAAGCAGAATTAATTAAAGGCAATGCTGTGTCTTTTAACAAAAATGGCAAAAGTATCTATCGAGATACGGTTTTTGCCGCTCAAGTCGGCTGTTTTTCTCAAAATTGTAAAGCCATAAAAGACTTATACTATCATTGTATGCAAAGAAAAGGATCTACAACCAACGGGTTATCCTTATTGCAAAGAAAAACTGCCACATATGAAATTTTAGAAGAAATCTTTGCTAATCCGAATATGTCAACCTTAGCTAAAGATAAACTGGAATCATTGTCAGATCTTTTGATGCGTTCTCTTCCTATAACTGCCTTAGAAAAATTCCCCAAAGAGGCAGAAGCTCTGACATCTCTTGCACATTTTAAGAAGATGTACAATCAGACAAAAGCATTTTCTCATCCGACATTTTTACAGCGTTTATTTTCGGTTTCGCAACATTTTTCAAAACCGATTAAGAAAATTCGTTTTCTTGGACTTAGTTTTAAAATCAAACAAAAGAAAGGGTAGTCATGAAAGTACTAATATTAGCCGGTGGCTTAGGAACAAGATTAGGTGAAGAAACAGGCGTTCGTCCCAAACCTATGGTGGGAATAGGGGGCTATCCGATACTTTGGCATATTATGAAAATCTATTCTCACTATGGGTTTAATGATTTTGTGGTTTTAACCGGCTACAAACAAGAAGTAATCAAAGACTACTTTGTAAACTACTACATGAATAATTCTGATGTGACTGTTGATTTATCTACTAATGATGTGACTGTTCATCAAAATTCTTGCGAACCTTGGAAAGTTACCATGCTTTATACCGGTCGCAACACCAAAACAGCTGGACGAATTAAAAAGGCACAAAAATACATTGGCAATGAACCGTTTATGCTCACCTATGGCGATGGTGTGGGAGATGTTGCTATTCCTGCTCTGATTGAAAATCATAAAAAATCCGGCAAGCTTTGCACGTTGACCGCTTATCAACCGGAAGGCCGTTGGGGTGCATTGGGCATTAATGACGAAGGCACAATCACCAATTTCTCGGAAAAACCTAAAGAAAGTGGATCTTGGATTAATGCCGGTTTCTTTGTTTGCCAGCCGGAGATTTTTGATTATATCCCCGAAGATTGCGAAGAAATGATGTGGGAACAAGATCCTTTAAAGAATTTAGCCAAAGACGGCAAACTCAATGCCTATAAGCACACAGGTTTTTGGCACGCAATGGATATGCTCAAAGACAAAGAAGACTTGAACAAGATGTGGGCCGAAAAGAAAGCTCCTTGGAAGATTTGGGACTAAGATATGAAAAAAGTACTACTCACCGGCTCCACCGGATTTATTGGCTCCCAAGTGACGGCAGAATTGTTGCGTCGCGGATATGAAGTTCACGCTTTGGTTTATCCGCCATTCGCACCGGAACAATCCAATCTTGTACAACATGAGATGAATTTACTTGATAGCAAAGCAGTTGATGAATTTTTGTCACAGCACAATTTTGAGAGCCTAATTCATCTTGCATGGTATGTCGGCCCCAAGTGCCAAACTTCACCTTTAAATTTAGATTGGTTAACTGCTTCAATAAATTTAATTAAAAGTTTTCAAAAAAATGGCGGTAAAAAGGTAGTTGCAACAGGTTCTATGAGTGAATATGATTTTTCTTATGGCTGGTGCAAAGAAAATGATACTCCTCTAAAATCATTGTCTTTATATGGGCAAAGTAAAGCTGCATTATATGAAGTTATTACAAAATTTGCAGCTTACAATGACATGTCTTTTACATGGCTTAGATTGTTTAACTTATATGGTCCGAATGAAAAATCGGCTCGTTTAATGCCGTATGTGATTAATACAATGCTTAAAAATGAGGATGTTAAAGTAAGTCCGTGTACTCAAATTCAGAATTATTTACATGTAAAAGATGCCGCAAAGGCAATAGTTCAATGTTTTGAGAGTGATATCACAGGAGCCATAAACATCTGTTCAGATCAAGCTATAAGACTAAGTGATATAGTAGAAAAAATTGCCGAATATACTGATTTCAAAGGACAAATTATGTGGGGAGCTATTCCTGCCAGTTTTGAACAGCAATTTGTTAGCGGAGATAATACCCGACTAACTAAAGAAGTCGGATGGAAACAAGAAATTTCTTTAGCAGAAGGATTGAAAGATACAATAAATTGGTGGAGAAATAATAATGTTTAAAGATTTTTATAAAGGAAAAAAAGTATTAGTTACCGGGCATACTGGATTTAAGGGAACATGGTTAACACTTTGGCTTAAGTCTTTAGGAGCCGAAATTTGTGGCTATAGTTTAGCCCCCAATACATCTCCATCAATGTTTGAAGAATTAAAAGTATCTGAAGGAATAAAGTCAGTTATTGGAAATATATTAGATCAAGACTTATTAAATCGTACTTTTGAAGAGTTTAAGCCGGAAATAGTGTTTCATTTAGCAGCTCAACCAATTGTTCGTTTATCATACAAAGAGCCGGTATCTACTTACGAAACAAATGTTATAGGCTCATTAAAAGTTTTGGAAGCTGCTCGCAAATGTGGTACTGTCAAGGCCTTTGTTAATGTAACAACTGACAAAGTCTATGAAAATAACGAAAGCGGAAGAAATTTTGAAGAAACAGACCCATTTGGTGGATATGATCCATATTCATCGTCTAAAGGTTGTGTCGAAGTTATGTCCGCATCTTATAGAAATTCATTCCTGCAAGAAGACGGCAGTTATGCAATGGCAACCGCTCGTGCCGGAAACGTAATTGGCGGAGGCGATTGGGCTTTAGATAGACTAGTTCCTGATTGTGTCAGATCAATTAATAAAGATGTTAAAATTGAAATTCGTAATCCGGTAGCTGTTAGACCATGGCAACATGTTTTAGAGCCGTTATCCGGTTATATGCTGTTGGCTGAAAAATTGTTTACAGAGGGAAAAAAATATGCAGAAGGTTTTAATTTTGGCCCCAAAGAAGATAGTGTTTTAACTGTTGCGAATGTATCACAAAAAATAACTGAATATTATGGTAAAGGGGAAGTTGTAGTTCATAAAGTAGATAATCTGCATGAAGCAAAACTCCTAATGTTATCTATAAAAAAATCTAAACAAGTTCTTAATTGGGAACCGGTACTCAGCGCAGATGAGGCAATTAAAAATACTGTTTTATGGTACAAAAAGTTTTATGCCAATGAAAATATGCAAAATTTTACACTTGAGCAAATTAACAATTTTCAAGAAAAGGCAGGTCTATAATGACAATTGCAATTGTTGGATGCGGAATAACCGGTTGTGTTATAGCCAGAGAATATGCCGAAAAAGGCGAGCAAGTTATTGTTTTTGACCGCCGCAACCATATTGGTGGAAATTTATATGATTATGTAGATGAACATGGAATAAATGTTCATCAATACGGCCCTCATATTTTTCATACCAATAGTGAAAAAGTTTGGAACTTTGTAAACAAATATGGAAAATGGCAAGATTTTTCTCTTATATGCGGAGCTGTAATTGACGGGGTATGCGTTCCTACTGCATTTGATTTTACTACCATAGACACTTTTTTTGCCAAAGAAAAAGCCGAAATAATAAAATCTAAATTACTATCAAAATATAAAAATCAAACAACTGCCACGGTTTTAGAGTTGTTAGAATGTGACGATGCAGATATTAGAGAATATGCCGAGTTTTTATATGAAAAAGATTATAAGCCATACACAGCTAAGCAATGGGGTATTAGTCCGGAGAAAATAGACAAGAGTATATTTAAGCGAGTTCCGGTTAGAATTGGATATAAAAAAGCTTATTTTGATGATAAATATCAAGCTATGCCCCAAGGTGGATATACAGAATTTCTCCGCAATATTTTGGATCATAAAAATATTACCGTGCAATTAAATGTAGATGTGATTAACATTTTAAGTATAAATGACGACCAAATATCACTAAAAAACTATCCTGAAGTTAACACCATTTTTTATACCGGTGCATTAGATGAGTTATTCGGATATAGATTTGGGCATTTGCCATATCGTTCATTACGTTTTGATTGGAAATATGAAGACCAAGAAAGTTTTCAAGACATGCCGGTTGTCGCATATCCGCAAGCGGAAGGATATACCCGAATTACAGAATATAAAAAATTACCAAACCAAAATGTAAAAGGCACAACATATGCCGTTGAATATCCGTTGCCGGTTTCAGACAATGATGATGTTGAGCCATATTATCCGGTTTTAACTGACGATAGTCAAAAAGCTTTTTCTCAATATAGAGAGCTAGCATCAACTATCAAAAATTTGGTTTGTTGTGGCAGACTGGCTGATTTTAAATATTACAACATCGACCAAGCTATCGAAAACGCATTAAATGTTCTGGAAGGAAAGTAGAAGATGAACACTCCCAAAGTTTCAATTTTAACACCGATTTACAACCACAAAGTTGAATATGTTGAACAATGTCTTGAAAGCTTAAAAAATCAAACCATGCAAGATATAGAATTTATTTTAATTGATAATGGTGCAACGTATGAATCAAAAGATTTAATAGAAAAGTATGTGAATCTTGATTCTAGATTTAGAGCAATTCATATCGAAGAAAACAAGGGATATGGTTATGCAATGAATCTTGGCATAGACGAAGCAAGAGGAGAGTATGTCGGAGTTGTTGAATCAGACGATTGGATTGAACCGCAAATGTACCAAGACATATATACTTTAGCCAAACAAAATAATGTAGATATCGTTAAGGGCACATTCAATCCATATTACGATGAAAATGAAAATAATGCAACATATGACAAAGTTGCAGTTCCAAGATATCCAGCCAATATGTACAACCGAATACTAAATAAAGAAGAATCAGTACTAGTTCCAACTTTTAATCCTGCATACTGGAGTGGCTTATATCGAAAAAATATGTTAATTGAAAAAGATTGTTATTTTTCTCTTAATCTTGGTGCTGTTTGCCAAGATGCAACATTTAATTTAAAAACATGGCTTGCTGCAGAAACCATATATTTATATAGAGAATTATATTATCATTATCGTTTATCTAACCCAAACTCTTCAAGATATAATAGATTAACAACAGCATTTGGTGATAACAAAGAATGCGAGTTTTTATTCAATTGGATGATAAAAAATAAAAATAGATTTACACCGCTCGAATGGAGTTATAGCGGAAAACATATCTATGCTAGATCTTTCGGGCAATTAAGAGGTCGACTAAACCCAAAAGAAATTTCTCTGTTATCCAAATTAAAATATATATCCTTTGCATTATCGCCATTATTTAAAAAAATGTTAAATTGCAAAGAAATACCTTTTTTCAATGTATTAAAAAAAGAAGAGTTCAAGTCTGTAAAATTAATAGCACAACAACCATTATTATTCTTTATAAAAGAATTTAAACTCCTGCAAAAAATTTTTTCTTGCGTAAATTCTCAAGATAAAAAAAGAAAAATAATAACTATTTTAGGCATAAAAATTAAATTAAAAAGAAAAACAAAACCTGAAGAAATCTTTTTAACTGAAATTATAGCCTGCAGAAATTATATCAAACAAAAAAATTATTTAAATGAAATGAATTTATCAGCAAGTAAATTACATCCTAAAACATTTGCAAATTATAAAAATATATATAACGATAAAGAATTAGTTCTTTTTGCAACAGGTCCAACAGCAAAACACTTTAGCAATATTAAAAATTCTGTCACAATAGGTGTAAATCGTGCATACTTAAGAAATGACATTAAATTAGATTATCTTTTTGTTGCATCAGCCCATGATTATGATGATATAGAAGATATTTCTAAAATTAACTACCCGTTAGAAAAATTTTATGCAATTTTGCCAAATGACATGCTAAGGAGCAGGGAAAATTTTAGATCTGGTTTTATACCCGAGTCAACAACAATTCGCCACCAGGCAAAAAGATTTTATGTAAAAGACATTGCTGATAGAAATATATCGCGCGAAGACTTAACAATGACATACGATATTGAAACACTACCTTTGACTTGCTGGGGCTCAATTGTTTCACTTGCACTTCAATTTATGTTTTATACAAATCCCAAAAAAATATATTTAGTTGGTTGCGATTGTACACTAGAGCCACATTTTTATGACGAAACCAAAAAATCAAATTTAAATCTGCCAGGCATAATGCAGGGATGGAGAGAAGTGCAAAAATTTGCAAAGGATTTTCATCCAGAAACAGAAGTTATCTCAATCAACCCAGTTGGCTTAAAAGGCATGTTTAGAGATGTCTATACAGAAAGTTTTTTGGCTGAACATCCAGAAATAGATAGAAAAATGGTTGAAATATTAAATGAAAAAGGAGAAATAAAATGACAAGACCTATAATTGTAGCAGAAATTGGTTGTAATCATAAAGGCGATATGGAGATAGCCCATCGTATGATAAAATTATTAGGAGTATTCAAAACGTTGAATCCTGATAGTGCTATTGATATTGTAAAATTTCAAAAAAGAACCAATAAAGAATTACTTACACCTGAAGAATATAATGCTCCACACCCAAATCCTGTTAATAGTTATGGTGCAACTTATGGAGAGCATCGTGAATTTTTAGAGTTTAATCAAGAACAAAATGCACAGTTAAAAAAATGGTGTGAGGAAGAAGGGCTTGTTTATTCTACTTCGACATGGGATCTGACAGCGGCAAAGGAGATTGTAGCTTTAAATCCTAAGTTGATAAAAGTGCCTTCAGCATGCAATTTAGATTTTGATATGTTGGCATATTTAAGAGACAGTTATACAGGTGAAATACATTTATCTTTTGGAATGACAACTAAGGAAGAAGAAAAGAAAATTATTGATTTCTTTAAGGAAAAAAATAGAGCTAAGGATTTGGTTATTTATGCCTGTACCTCTGGTTATCCTGTTCCGTTTGAAGATATTTGTCTTAATGAAATTGTTAGATTAAAAGAAACTTACGGTAAAGACGTAAAAGCTATCGGATTTTCCGGACACCATTTAGGTATAGCAGTTGATGTTGCAGCATTAGCCTTAGGTGCAGAATATTTTGAACGCCATTTTACCTTAGACAGAACTTGGAAAGGAACAGATCATGCAGCATCTTTAGAACCGGTAGGTTTGCAAAAATTAGCTCGTGATTTACGTAATGCATCTAAAGCATTGTCTTCAAAATCAGAAGATATTCTAGACATTGAAAAAGTTCAAAGAAAGAAACTAAAGAGAAAAGTAAATGACTAATATTGCATTTATTCCTGTTCGGGGGGGATCTAAATCAATCCCCTTAAAGAACATTAAGTTACTAAACGGCAAGCCGTTAGTTTATTGGACAGCAAAAGCAGCAAATGATGCTCAATGTATAGATAAGGTTGTTATTGCAACTGATAATGATGATATTCGTTCAGTTGTAAAAAGCTTTAATTTGCCTAAGGTTTCTTTATATGATAGAGATGCAGAAAATGCTAGTGACACAGCATCAACAGAAAGTGTAATGCTTGAATATATAAATAAATCAAATTTAAATGATGAAGATAATTTCTTTTTGATACAAGCAACATCACCATTATTAAAAAGCAATCATATTGAGGAAATGTTCGTAAAATTAAAATCAGATAATGCGGACTCAGCCCTTTCTTGCGTTAGAAACAAGCGTTTTTATTGGTCTGAAGATGGTAGGCCTTTAAATTACGATTATCGTGCTCGTCCACGTCGTCAAGATTTTGCAGGATTGATGATGGAAAATGGGGCTTGCTACATTAATTCAATCGGTAATATTAAACGGGATAAAAATCGTCTTTCTGGAAAAATTTCTGTTTATGAGATGCCTGAGTATACAGCCGTTGAAATTGATGAACCTGATGATTTTTTATTAATCGAAAAATTAATGGAGAAACATCAAAATGATTAAACTTTTTGCGACAGATGTAGATGGAACGCTTACTGATGGATGTATGTGGTATGCGGATAATGGTTTAGAGTTAAAGAAGTTTAACTTTCGTGATGGACATGGATTTCAATTATTAAGAGAAGCAGGCATAAAAACAGCAATTATAACATCTGAAAACACACCAATTGTTCAAAAACGTGCAGATAAATTAAAGGTAGATTATTTATCCATGGGTAATCATGATAAGTTATCTTATATGAAAACTTTATGTGCAGATTTAGGCATTGATTTATCGGAAGTTGCTTATATTGGAGATGATGTTAATGATGCGAAATTATTAGCTGCAGTAGGATATGCTGCTTGTCCAAATGATGCTCATCCTGATATAAAAAAAATAAAAAATATAAAAATATTATCACAAAATGGCGGCAATGGTGCTGTAAGAGAATTTGTGGATAAGTTATTAAAATTATAAACGGAGGCAATTTGATTAAAATATTTATAACACATAAGGATAAGCATAATAACTTAGTATCAGACATAATAACGTCCATACAAACAGGACGTGTTTTTGCAGCAGAGAATTTTGATAATATGCTTGGGGACGATACTGGAGATAATATTTCTTTTTTAAATCCAACATTTTGTGAATTATCTGCAATTTATTGGGTATGGAAAAACCAAGATAAAATAAATCTTCCTGATTATATAGGTTTTATGCATTATCGCCGTCATTTTTTGTTTGGAAATAAAGAATATAATCCAAATTACTTTGGATTGGTGAAGTTTAGTGAATTAAACTCAGATTATTTAGAAAATGATTTAACTTCGGACAAGAATATTACAAAAATTTGTACTGCTTATGATGCTATAATTCCTCAAAAAATAGATGTTACAACTCTTGGTAAAGATATAAATAATTATGACCACTATAAAAATCATCATAATATAAAAGATTATGATAAAGTTATTGAAATTATATCAGATAAATATCCCGAATATTTGCCTTTTGTAGAAAAATATAATATTTCAAAATATGGCTATTTCTTAAATATGTTTATTTTTAAGAAAGAAATATTTAATGAATATTGTACATGGTTATTTGATATATTATTTGAATTATATAATAATATTCAAATATCTCAAACTGATAGCTATCAGCAGCGGACGATAGGTTTTATTTCTGAACGGCTAACTGCAATTTATATATATAAATTACTAAGCAAAGATTACAAAACGTTGGAGTTACCGGTTAGTTTCATAGAACATGAAACTATTATTAAACCTGTATCTGATAATGTTATTCCTATAGTGGTATCATCCAGTAATCTATACGTTCCTTTCTTATCTGTACTATTAGAAAGTATTAAGGATACCGCAAATTCTAAATATATATATGAAATCAACGTTTTAGAGCAGAACATATCTACAGAAAATAAATTAAAAATAAAAAAACAATATCTAAATTCTAATATAAAAATAAAGTTTATTAATTTAGGAAAAAGCTTAGACGAGCTAAAAAAAATTGTAGAAAGTAAACACTATTCAGAGGACACATTTTCAAGATTGTTTATTCCTAAATTAATAGAACATGATAAGTGTATTTATTTGGATATAGATACTATCGTGTTAAAGGATTTAAAAGATTTATACGATACAGATTTAGAAGACTATTATGTTGCTGCCTGTAAAGATCCTCTTTTTACAGGAATGACTTCAGGTGACAAAAATTTAAAAAAATATGTTGATAATGTTTTAAGGCTTGATGATTATAGGCACTATTTTCAGGCAGGTGTAATGGTCATGAATCTAAAAAAAATGCGAGAAAATGATATAACTAATTTGTGTTTAGATACTTTAATGTCAGTAAATTTTAGATACGCAGACCAATGTTGCTTAAATTATTTGTTGAAAAACAATGTAAAGTATATCGACATTAGTTGGAATTATCAGGTATATTTTCAACAGCGTCAATTTACGAATTTAAAGTTTCATTTATCTGTAAATGATTTACAAAAATACTATAATGCATATTTGAATCCTAGAATAATCCACTACTCAGGTAAAGAGAAACCATGGTTTTATCCTGATGCAGAATATGCTGATATATGGTGGAAATACGCCCGCAATACTCCATTTTATGAAGTAATAATTGCTAGAATGATTGATGCTGTAAGCCAATATAATACGCAGCTTGTTTATATCATAAACAACCTTTTATATTTCAGAATTAAAAAATTTTGGTCTCAGTTGAAGAAAAATTTGACATTCGGCAAACGGCGACAAAGATATAAAGATAAATATGAAAGAATAAAGCAATTAATCAAAGATGCTAAGAAATTCAAAAAGCAAATATTAAAATAGCAATGCTTTTATAAATTATCCATCTTCCCTCAATGTCTTTACACTGAGGGGATTTTTTTGTCTGTATATTAGCAATCCCGTCTAAATTGTAGCAAAATGTCATTGAATCTGTGAGTTTTAGGGGCTCCCGGATGGGTTTATTCACGATATAATATAAATAGTTAATGAGTAATAACACTATTTATGAAAGGAGCTAACACCATGTATTATCTAGAATTACGTTATACAAATGGTCAAGTTGTCAGATTACCTGAACCTTATTTTCTTTGGCAAGAAGCTTATACAGCATCCTTAAAGCGTTTTTGTTCGCAATATACTGTAACAATTGTTCAAGATTAATCCATTTATTAAAAGGAGACTTGCTATGTTAAATGAATTCAAAAATTGGTTGTTAAATAGAAATTATAAACCTTCCACCGCTTTAGATTATCAAGGTAGAATAGAAAGATTATGCAGAAAAGAAGCAATAACTTTAGATTTTCTTGCTAAAAATATTGCAACTATACTTCCTAAATATGAAATTGCAGGAGCTAAATCATCATATGGAAAAAGAAGTCATACATCAGTTAGACAAGCTTTAAGAAACTTCAAAATGTTTGTATCTATGGTAAATTTACAAGAAAGTGCTAACTAATGACTGATATTAAGACACTAAATGATAACTTTAGACATAGTTTACAAGGTGGTAGAGTTATGTTAACCTGTGGTATAAAAGCTAAAACACATAATGAAATAGTAGAAATACTAGAAAAAGTAAGAAGTTTTGATAATTTTACCACCGCTAACGATCCTTATGGTGAACATGATTTTGGGAGTTTTGATTATAAAGGTCAAAAAATATTCTTCAAAATTGACTATTATGATCTTAATTACGAATATATGTCAGAAAATCCGGCAGATCCTACTATTACCAACCAAGTTTTAATAATTATGTTGGCAAGTGAATATTAGGTTCATAGTTTTGAAATATACAAAGTATAAACTATATATTGACATTTTAATATTTAAAGTTTATAGTTATGAAATATAAAAACTATGAAGCATGAGGTTGATATGCAAGAAATTATGAAAAAAATTGAAGAAAACAAAGCTATTTTGCAAAATCTTTTGAAAAATAAAGATAATCAAAAGACTTTGAATAAATGGCTAAAGACAGAACTTGCATATACATCTAATGCAATAGAAGGTAATACATTAACCAGACAAGAAACAGAACTTGCTATTGAAGAAAATTTAACTTCAGGCTCAAAACCTATAAATGATTACCTGGAAGCAATAAATCATGCGAAAGCTTTTGAGTTTATATTGAGAGCAAGTAAGCAGCATGTAAAAATTGATGAAAGTTTTGTTTTACAGATACATAAAATAATTTTATCAGGTATAGATGATTCAAATGCCGGATTTTATCGTTCGGTTAGAGTTAGGATATCCGGATCACAAACAGTTTTGCCTAATCCGATTAAAGTACCTGATTTAATGAAAGAATTTGGGCAATGGTTAATACAAAAAGATAATGATATTTTAATTAAAGCAATAGAGGCACATTATCGTTTGGTTACTATTCACCCATTTACAGATGGTAATGGTCGAACAGCAAGGTTATTATTAAATGCTATTTTACTACAAAATGGCTATGCACCAATAATTATTCGCACCATTGATAGAAAAAGATATTTAACAGCACTTGAAACATACCAAGTCAGAGAAAATAATGAGCCTTATTATAATTTTATGCTTTCATCTCTTAATCGCTCACTAAAAATGATGATTGCATTACTTGATGTAAATCAAAAAGAACCAAGCAAAGATATGCTAACAATAGCTAAGTTTGCAAAGTTAGTTGGAGTTCCTGTTTCAACAATTAGATATTGGATGAAGGAAGGCAAAATCAAACCGGTTGCATATACTGCTTCAGGCTATGCTTTGTTTGAAGAAAGCCAAAAGAGTGATGTTATGGATTTAGTAAAAAAATAAACTATTCCAAAGATAAAGTTCAAAATTTAGCCCGTTTTGATTGAATTCTTGTTTAGCTTATATTTTACTATAATAACTAAATCCACTTGTTTATGGGCTGTTTATTGAGACATATGATATAAAAAAGTTTAATATAATAAAAAGACATAATATTTTATATGAAGTTAATTATAAAGTGAAAGGTAAAAAATGAAAGAAGAAAGTATAAAACTTATGGAGTGTCAGTATTCTGAAGCAAATTTAATGTTAGATGTGATAGCTCAATATGCAAAATCTGCTATCCAAAGTGTAATTATAATTAATGGTATGGCGATAATTTCAATTTTAACATTTATTGGAAATACTATTGAAAGAGGCTTTGTATATAATAAGTGGCTTATAGGATTTACGATCTTCTGTTTTTGTGTCGGTATTATTGGAGGAATGTTAGGTTATTGTTTTGCTTATTTATCTCAACAAAGTTTTCGTCGGATATATGAAAATAATAATTCAGCTGATGAAAAGGGTGTTTTGTATAGGAATATTGGTTTTGGAGTAGTAATTGCATCAATAGTATTTTTTTTCATTGGTTGTATTTTAGGTGTTTTTTCTATAGTACCATAGTTCAAAAAACAAGCCGGAATGATAACTTTACACTCCGGCTTATATTTTATTTAGTTGTATTAATCTGATTATCTACGGGTTGTTTATTGAGCTTTGGGGAGTGCATTTTCTGTGAAGCCAAACAAGTCAGTAGATGGAATAATACGAGAGCTATCAAAAGTTCCATAATCTTTAATCCTTAGTTCTTTAGTGCAGTAGGAAGTAACTTTATTCGGATATTTGCTTATCTGATCAAGTTTTAAGCAATATAAAGGCATATGTAACGCAGACATGGTTCTAAACATCGCAATTTCAAGTTGCTGGTTAGTATATTTACCATGATTAAACAAAACGTGATAATGCCATCTGTCACTTTTTCCTAATTCTGCAAAAGCTATAAAAAATAAGTGTTTTTTGTTCCAATGTCTTCCAATTAACCGATATTCAAATGCTGCCATTATTTTTCTTAAATGTTCTTTGGAGCGTTCGAAAAGGGCAGTTTTCTTGTTTTCCGGTAGTTGAACAGTTAGAAAATGTGTTGGCTTAAATGATGAAATCCAAGTGTTAACATCTTTTTTATGTTTGAATAAAAGCTTGTTACTAACACTGTCTTTCAAATTTTCATAGCATTTGTGGGTAAATAAGGCCGTGTTAACTATTTCTTTCATACGGTTAATGGAGCTATTGGCATTATTTTCAAGTATAGACAGATCTTCTTTTGGTATATTCTTAGGTTCTTTTATGTATGTTATTTTATTAATCATATTTTATTTTTCCTATTTATAATAAGTTTTAACAAAGGAGCCATCTTAAAATGTCCTTTGCAATTTCAAGACTAGGTTCTACGATTAGCAACGAAGTCACATTTTCTTGAACTACTTTTTTTTAAGATTTTGTCTGTGTTGGATTTTAAACATTAAATTTTTTGCGTACTGAATTTGAAATGGCCAATTTTTGAGCTCGCACGTAAAGGCTTTTGTGTTTTTTAGTATTATAGACCATGCTGGGATGGGGGGGATGGTATACTTATGGGATGGATGTATGGCCGGAGAGGTGGTGTATCCGGTATGGCATGCACCACATGGCAAAATAAAACATCACCGACATCCGAAGACATCGGTGATAATTTATTAAATTTTATTTTAAATGATTTGCCTTAGACAGGCAAGAGCATGTTTGGGCACCCAACATTCGCCCATCATTTGGCGAATGAGATTATCACTTGCCCAATTAGGTATTGGATAGTCATCAGGCAAGCCTGTAACTCGTAGAAGTTCTAAGATTGTTAGAGGTCTTGCCGAATCATATACTGGAAGTCCACTGGAATCATAACCAATAAAGTTACCAGGATGACAAGTTCTAAATCCAGA
This sequence comes from Alphaproteobacteria bacterium, assembly GCA_015062285.1. Taxonomy (GTDB): domain Bacteria; phylum Pseudomonadota; class Alphaproteobacteria; order RF32; family CAG-239; genus CAZU01. The sequence goes on from SUUY01000003.1 coordinate 21,265, forward strand.
AATTGACTTAGAATCTTGCAAAATTGCGTTACAAGCATCATCCCAGTTCCTTCGTTGGAAACTGCAGCGAAATTTAGCTCCACTTGGATTTCCATCTGCATTAACAGGTGTCCAAGGTGCTGGATTATCATGTGCAGACTTACCACTAGGTGTGTGTGACATAACTGCAATTTGTGATGCAGTCCATTTAAACATACTAGCGTCATGCCATTTGATGCTTGATTTTTGACCACATTCTAAGATTGGTAAATTACCTATTGCATCACGCAATGTAATAATTTTATTGCTTGGTATAGGTAAAGATACCTCTTTTGTTTTGTGGGCAATAATCACTGTACGACGACGATGTTGTGGAGTTTCAAATCCACAGCTGTCTTGTACACCATAGGCAACATTGTAGCCCATAGCTTTTAATGCATCTACGATTTTTAGAGCAACTATTTTGCCATTAACTTTGACTTTTAACATTTGGTCTGAATTTTCAATAACAACCCAAATAGGATTGGTCCTGCGTACAAATTTTAGTACATATTTATATAAATTTGCGCGCTTACTATTCGGATCTCGTTTATAATTAGCGAGAGTAAAATCCCTACAAACAGGGGATGCCATTACTCCGCAACATCCTTTTTCAAGATGTAGTTTTACTAATTTTTCGAAAACTTCTTTTTCGGTTATATCTCCACAAACCATTTCCGTCTGAGGATTCAACTCTTTATACCATTTAGCTCTGTTAGCGACAATTTCGCACGAAACTGTAGAAACTAAACCTAATTCTTTTTCCAAGTAATACTCACCAATACCAGCTGATGTAAAAATGCTAGTATAAAGATTATTTTTAAAATTAAATTCTTGAGTGCTTTTAGCACTTTTTTGAAGAATGACGCCGAACTGTTGCATATTATTATTCCTTAAATAAAATTATTCCAGCCGGGCGAAAAGTCGCTCGACAGAGCAGTTTTTTCGTTGCTCATGTTTTTAAAGAACTGTTAATTTTTTTGTGGATCCGAAAAAAATTAAATTTTTTTTGTAATAAGGCGATGATGGCGATTTAACATGTTGATTTTAGGAATAAAAATTTTTGGTTTCAGGTCTAAAAAAATAAACCTTGGGGAGAATTAATGAAAAAAACTAAAGTGTTGGTTGTGTTTCTGCATTTAATAGCAAAAATAATTGGGGATTTTTAAAGGACCGTTATATATTTTTTAAAATGATAAAAATTTGTTTTACATATTTTAAGAAGTGATCTACCTGTATGACAGTAACAAGAGAATCCAACATTTAATAAAAAAGGAAAAAATAATGAAATATGTAAAAAAACAAGACTCAGACAAATTTTATGGATGTATTTCTACTCAGGTAAGTAATTCTGATCCTGATATCAAGGTTGGAAAAAAAGAACTGATGGATATTGCAAATGGAGATTTTACTTTTACTATAGATGCAGTAGAAAAACATAGCTTTTACGATCGCTATGACGGTATTAAAGAAGTAGTTAGAATTGATAAAAAAAGCATTGGGATATTAGAAATTAACGGTCAAGCCATACATTGCTTGGAAAGAGAATTTAACAAGAATTGGCCAAATATTATTAAAAAAATAGGCAAGCAATTTGAATTTTCCAATGCTGATATTGATGAAATGCTATCAAAACAACCCAAGCCTTGCGTTATTATTAAGGAACGAAAAGTCTATAAAAACCATTAAAGTTTTAATTTTTGTGTTCTTTTATCAATTTTTCATAATCAGCTAATGATGAGGTAATTTCTTCAATCATTTCTTTTGTCTTGGTTGGTGAAATGTCAACACTTTGTGCTTCTTCAATCAAATCATTGTCGGTAATGTCTGTTCCTTTACTGTTAACCATGGCTGTTTGTTCACCATTAATACCAGCTGATTTGGTTAAGTCATAAGCCGGAGCAAGTTTCCATTTATTGTTTTTATCTAGCATAAAACTAAAGTTTTTACTATGGTCGTCTTTATTTTCCGCTTTTATATTGAATATCATCAAACGGGCCATTTGTTCAACATCTTGCTTATTTTTGGTTAAAAGCAATGTAAGTTTTAATAAATTTTTATAGTCCAAGCTAGACGTTCTGAAGTCTGCATGGAGCAAACCACAAGCAGAGTGAATATGTATTTTTTTGCTACCATCTCTATCAAAACGTTTAACTCCAAAATGACCATAACTTGTTTTTGATGGAAAGAGGTGTGTTTCAGGCATTATTATGCCGGATTTTTTAGCAATTAGTGAATATACATATTCATGTAATCCTATATCTTTTCTATCTTTTTTATTAGAAAATTTTATCAACCATGAAGAAAAACCTAAGGGAATTTCTTTGCTACCATGAATTATTTTAGATTTATCATCAGAAACAAGTGCGGTTATCTTTGGACGAGCACCTCCTGATGAGCCATTTAATTTTAATAAATCGTCTAACATCTTTCCGCTGTGACCTTCCAAAATAGCATCTGCATCATCAGCTAATGAATCTAAATGTACCGAAAAATCTTCGGAATTGTTATCATCAGATGGTTCATATTCCAGCGCTCCAAAGGGATTTGAGCCAATAAGAGAAAGTCTATCAAGTGAACGGATTGTGTCATAAGAAAGACCTTTTTCTTGTAGTTTTCTATCTAATAACAAACAACCCCAACCATCAGGAAGACTATCATTAAAAATCCCGAACAAACCATCAAAAAGATATTGAGGACCTTCCGATACTCCAGATTTTAAGGGGAGTTTAAATGGCGAAACCTCTATTCCTTCATTGATAAATTCAGGAGCATATTCAAAAAAGATTCGTCTGTTTTCTTCGGCTAAAATTCCCATGAATAAACGTTTGCCATAAGCATTATAAAATACCTTTAATTTCATTTGATTGTACCTCTTTTCTTTGTTTTTGGTTCATCAGTAAATAATGATGTCGGTTTTGGATTATTGGCAAACAGGCGTTCGCACTCATCTAAGCAATCTAATACTAAGGCTATGTTTAATAGTGAAACAAAAGAAATCTCACCAGTTTTTTCAAATCTTTTCAAAGAAGGAATACTCATTCCAGCTCTTAAAGCAAGACCTACTTGAGTTAGATTTTGCGATAATCGTCTAGCTTTAAGGCGAGTTGCAATTTCTATTGAAATTTCTTTAGGTGTTTTTAATGATAAAGGCATTATATTATCCCTTGATGTTTATTTTAACTATATAAGTATAATATATTATCTTTTATTTAAAGTAAAGTGATGTTTTTTTATCAAATAAACGTTATTTTGCAATAAAACAGTGTACGAATGAATAAAATCACGTTATTATTAAATTAAATAAAAGTGTGATGCATTTTGTGTGTTTATTGTGATGCATTAACCATAAAAACAATGTGCTTAAAATATAAAATTAAAGGAAAACAATGGGTTCACACAAAAATGGTGCAGACCCCGTTACCTGCTCCATCAAAAAAATCACCCTTGCGGTGGTTTTTTTGATGGAATAAATAATAATGTGGATCGAACCCGTGAAAAAAGGGTTTGACTACAAGCGAGAGGCAGACGTAAGTATGCCGGTGAGGCCCTGTGCCGAACGAGCGCAGTGAATGAAGCGAAGCGGAATATCCCCGTTACCTGCTCCAACAAAACCCCGCATTCGCGGGGTTTTGTTATTGGATTTGACACGGTAAACAATAAAGCTTTATGAGCACATTCCTTTGCCGGCAACACGGATAAACGGAACCTTATTTTTGAGTAGAGGATATCGAGATTCATGTTCTATGGAGCATACGTCTTTGATGAAACTATTGCAGTATTTTTCAGGAATTCGTAATTTCCTTAATTGCACCTCCCAAAACTTGGGGATCTTGGCAAGATCTTTTCCTAAATAGCCTCCAACATCGTTGTAGTTGGCTCTTTTTGCTCCTTCAATTACCTTGTTAACAATAGCTGTTCTATATTCAATGAGTTCGGGATCTTTTGCGTGTTCATCCGCATAACAATATGCACCTGGTAGCAAACCTCTTGCTAAATACAATGGCATGTTTAAACCTTTTGTATGGTGTGGTATGCCGACACGTTCGCCGTGTTTTATAAAGGGTTGCAAATCAATAATAAAAGCTTTGTTATCTACTGCAGAATACAAAATATTGCCAGTATTACAAAATAATCCCCCTCCCACATCTATTGAATATTCGCGAGAATTTAAAAAATGCATATCATCATATAACTTATCAATTACGGTATCTGGCATATTAGCAATGGTTTCTGACAAGACTTTAGTCCGAATTAAGGCATCTTCATTATCTGGTTTAGGGCGCCCTGGTTTGTGCACTTCAAGAGAAAAACCCGGAGAATATAAATTGATGGTAATAAGTGCGCTTCCGTCAATTCTTTTATCTTTACCCCACCATGCTATCGGTTGGGCAAAGTTACGATCTTCAAAAATATTTTCTTGAAGACTAAAGCTACCTTCAGTCAATAGGTTTCGCAATTCTTTTAATGGTGGAGCGTTATGACTTACACGGACTGTATATTTAGGTTTAGTGTGAACTTTATAAACAGTAGCTTCCTCTCCTTGTCCCAGAGGATGCTCGCTCATAGAAAATAAAATTTCGTCAATATCCGGTAAATCATGATCAGTCATTAATTTTCTCCTGAAAATTTTGATCAAATATAAGTCATTTTCAGAATATTGTCAAACATTTTGTCAATTTAGTTTATTTTTTTGTGGCATAAGGTAATTTAACTTAAATTATATCTTGTTTTGCTTTAAAAATACTGTGCTTTTTTTTAATAAATGTGGTTGCAAATAAAATATATATAAAGTATAAAATATAAAAATAACGTACGTTTAATTTTATGTTTTGTTTGTAGAGACTGCGATGCCTAAAGTTTCAGTGTTAATGCCCGTGTATAAAACTGAAGAGTCTTATTTGCGAGAAGCAATTGAGAGTATTCTAAACCAAACATTTAGCGATTTTGAATTTTTGATTCTAGATGATTGCCCTGATGACGATAGAGAAAAAATTGTAAAATCATACAAAGACAAACGTATAAAATATACTAAAAACGAACGTAATCTAGGTATTACCCCCAGTAGAAACAAGCTCATTGATATGGCTAAGGGCGAATACTTAGCAATTTTTGATCATGATGATATATCTCTTCCTACTCGTTTGGAAAAAGAAGTAAAATTTCTTGACGAAAATATTGAATATGGAGTTGTTTCTTCGTGGACAAAGCACTCTAACAAAGACAAGATTATCAAACACCCGATAACAGACCACGATATTAAAGTTGCATTGATTCAAAATTGCGAACTTGCTCATTCTGCCGCTATGGTCAGAAAATCCATACTTGATGATAACAATATCAGATACGAAGCCGATTTTTCGCCAAGTGAAGACTACCGTTTGTGGTTTAGGTTGGCAAAATTAACCAAATTTCATAATATTCCGGAAGTTTTATTTATTTATCGGTGGCATGATAACAATACTTCTATATCGCAAGCAAACAAAATGATGAACATGACATGGAGAATCAGGGCATTATTTAAAGCTGAATTTGCTGCAGACTATCAGGAGTTTATTTCTAAAGCTAAACATACGGCCAATATAACTCTGTTTGGATTTATTCCCTTTTTAAAAATCATAAAACAAGAAAACAAAACAAAAGTTTATTTGTTTGAAAAAATATTATTGGCCAAAATCAAGACCAGTAGTCGATTGGGAGAAAAATAATATGAAAGGTATTATATTAGCCGGAGGCAGTGGAACAAGACTTTATCCTCTAACCAAAACAACATCAAAACAATTGTTGCCGGTTTATGACAAACCGATGATCTATTATCCGCTTTCTACTTTGATGCTGTTTGGCATTAAAGACATTTTGATTATCTCTACACCGCAGGATACGCCAAATATTGAGCGTTTGTTCGGAAATGGATATAAGCTCGGTCTCAATATTCACTATGCCATTCAAAATGAGCCAAAAGGAATTGCCCAAGCTTTTACCATTGGAGCGGACTTCATCGGTGATGATGATGTTTGTTTGATTTTGGGTGATAATATCTTCTATATGGGCGAACAATTTCATACCTTTAGGGACGCAGTTAAGAACAATGAAGGTAAATGTGCTACCATATTTGCCTATCATGTTTCTGATCCGGAACGTTTTGGTGTGGTTGAATTTGATGAAAACCATAATGCTGTTTCCATTGAAGAAAAACCAAAACAGCCAAAATCCAACTATGCCTCTGTAGGTTTGTATTTTTATCCCTCCGATGTAGTGGAAAAGGCTCGTAATTTAAAGCCTTCTGCTCGTGGTGAGTTAGAAATTACCGATCTTAATAATCTATATTTGCAAGAAAAACGTATGTCTGTGGTACCAATGCGCAGAGGCAATGCTTGGCTTGATGCCGGAACACCGGAAAGCTTAATGGAATCTGGTGCTTTTGTGCAGATTATTGAAAAACGCCAAGGCCTAAAAATAGCCTGTATTGAAGAAATAGCGTATCGTCGCGGATTTATTAATGATGAACAAATGTTGTCTCTAATTAACGAACTCAAAGACGGAAACTATAAGACATATTTGAAAAAAGTATATGAGGAATACCATGAATTTTATTAAGACTGAGATTGAGGGCGTTGTTATTCTTGAGCCTCGAGTATTTGAAGATGAACGCGGATATTTCTTTGAAAGCTATAATGAAGCAGATTTTGCAAAAAATGGGATTCCTAATCATTTTGTACAAGATAATCAGTCAAAGTCAGGTTATGGCGTCATCAGAGGTTTGCATTGTCAGTTAGGCGAACATTCACAAGCCAAATTGGTAAGAGTGCTCAAAGGTAAAGTTTTAGATGTAGCTGTTGACATTCGTAAGGGCTCACCGACTTTTGGGAAGTATATTGCCGTTGAATTATCGGCCGAAAACAAGCGTCAATTGTTTATTCCTCGTCATTTTTTGCATGGTTTTGCTGTTTTGAGTGAAGAGGCCGTTTTTGCCTATAAGTGCGATAATGCTTATTGCAAAGAATCTGAATTTGCCGTTCGTTATGATGATCCGAAAATCGGCATTGATTGGCAACTTCCCGATAATGATATAATCGTATCGGAAAAAGATCGTTTAGCAAATCGCTTGGAGGACATTCCCAGTGAGCGATAAGATATTGGTTACCGGAGCTAATGGCCAGCTTGGCACCGAATTACAAAAACTGCTACCGAATGCAATGTTTGCCGATGTTGATGTATTGGATATTACTGACTTAGAAGCAGTTAGGAAATTTGTAAACGATAATCAAATTGATGTTATTGTGAACTGTGCTGCATATACTGCGGTTGACAAGGCCGAAGATGATGTTGAGTTAGCTCAAAAAATTAATGAAGATGGCCCACGCAATTTAGCCTTATCGGGAGCAAAAATTGTTCATATTTCAACAGATTATGTTTTTAGTGGCACCAACCACAAACCATACTTGCCGGAAGATGAGGCTAATCCGGTTTCTGTTTATGGCAAAACCAAACGTGCCGGAGAATTGGCGGTATTAGATAATGCCAAAGTAGCAGTTGTTATTCGCACTGCTTGGCTATATTCGGCTCATGGCAATAATTTTGTAAAGACTATGCGTAGGCTTGGAGCAGAAAAAGAAAGTTTGAATGTTGTGGCAGATCAAATCGGCAGCCCAACATATGCCGGAGATTTGGCTCAAGCTATTGTCACCATTTTGCCGCAAATAAATGAAGTTAATAAAGGAATTTATCACTATACCAACGAAGGTGTTTGTTCTTGGTATGACTTTGCAACCGAGATTATGAATTTATCGGGTTTGGCTTGCAAGGTTAAACCGATTTCGTCTTCAGCATATCCGACCAAGGCGACTCGCCCGTTTTATAGTGTGCTTAGCAAAGAAAAGATTAAAAACGTATTCAACATTGAAATTCCTCATTGGAAGGAGAGTTTAGTAAAATGTCTAAAACAATTTTAGTTACCGGCGGTGCCGGATTTATCGGTTCTAACTTTGTACCATATTTCTGCGAAAAATATCCGGAATATAAAGTTATTAACTTAGATAAGCTGACTTATGCCGGCAATTTGGATAATGTCAAAGAATGTGAAGCCATGCCAAACTATGAGTTTGTGCAAGGCGATATTTGTGATGCCGAGTTCATTGAAAATTTGTTTGTTAAAAATGACATCAGGGGTGTAATCCACTTTGCGGCTGAAAGCCATGTTGACAACTCAATATCCGGTCCGAGAGCGTTTATTAATACCAATATTTTAGGCACGTTTAATCTTTTGGAAGCTGCGCGTAAACTTTGGATGAGCGCTCCCAACCAATATAAAACCGGTTATGAAAATTGCCGTTTTCACCATATCTCAACTGATGAAGTTTATGGCACTTTGGGCAATGAAGGAATGTTTGAAGAAACAACACCTTATGCTCCCAACAGCCCTTATTCTGCCTCTAAAGCAAGTTCTGACTTTTTGGTAAGAGCATTTCATCATACATTTGGTATGAATGTGACAACTTCTAACTGTTCAAACAATTATGGACCCAAGCAGCACAATGAAAAGCTGATACCGAAGATTATCAGCAACTGTTTGAACGAGAAACCTCTGCCAATTTATGGCAAAGGCGAGAATATTCGTGATTGGCTGTATGTTTTGGATCACTGCAAAGCAATTGATTTGATTTATCACACCGGAAAAGCTGGCGAAACATATAATGTCGGTGGCAGAAACGAGCGCAATAATATTACGATTGTAAAAACAATTTGTGCGATTTTGGATGCTAAACATCCACGTGCCAACGGCAAAAAATATGAAGAATTGATTACCTATGTGCAAGATAGAGCCGGACACGACTTCCGCTATGCCATAGATGCCACCAAGCTTGAAACCGAGCTTGGCTGGAAAGCTGACGAAAACTTTGATACCGGAATTGTTAAAACCGTGGAGTGGTATTTGAGATGATATATGAAATTTATGATTTTAAAGTCAGAGGTGACCATTCAGGTAAGTTAGTCGCTCTTGAAAAAGGGCATGATTTACCATTTGATGTAAAGAGAGTATACTATATTTGGGATACAGATGCAGGAGTTATTAGAGGTAAGCATGCACACAAAAAACTTGAGCAGATGATTGTTTGTACTTCAGGTAGCTGTGATTTCATACTTGATGACGGCAAAAGCAGAGAAACCGTACATTTGAATAATCCCGCACAAGGATTATACATCAAACACAATATTTGGCGTGAATTCACCAACTTTTCTAAGGATTGTGTAGTAATGGTTTTAGCTTCTGAACACTATGATGAGGCTGATTATATAAGAAATTATGATGATTTTTTGAGAGAGGTCGATAATGATTAAATTATTACTTCTTTCTTGTGGCACAAATGCTTGTTATCATTGCGCTAAAACCTTGAAAGAAAAGTTTGAAAAAGATTTTTATATTATTGGTGCAGATATTAATGAAATCTATCTAACACCAACTTGTAATTATTTAGATGCTTTTTATAAGGTTCCGTATTCATCTTCTCCTAATTATTATGAAATAATTTTAGAAATATGCAAAAAAGAAAAAATTGATTATATTTTACCAAGTTTTGATTCTGATCAAAAACTTTTTTACCCTGAAAATGAAGATTTAATTAAACTTAACGTAAAGTCACTAGCGGTTAATTTAGAAACTCTTAAAATATATGATAACAAAGAAAAGATGAATTCTTTTTTGAATTCTAACGGAATTTTAACTCCTAAAATTTTTAGCCAAGATGAAATTGAAAACAATAAAGATTATTTTGTTAAACCTAAAAATGGTGTTGGTTCAATTGGTGCAAAAATTGAAACAGGCTTCAATATTAGAAACATTAAAAATGCTCAAGATTTATTAATTCAAGAAATATGTTTAGAGCCCGAATATACAGTTGAATGTTTTAATTTCAATGGAATTATTCGCACAATTACAAGAGAAAGAATTGCCTCAAAAGCAGGAGTTTGCACCAAAACAAAAATATTTAATCATCCAAAGCTTGAAAAAATTGTCAGCGATTTTGCAAAAAAAGTCAAATGTCCACATTGTTTTAACTTGCAATTTATGAAAAATTCTAACAATGAATTTGTTATAACAGATGTCAATTTAAGGCTAGCTGGTGGAATGAGCTTATCGACTGCTGCTGGTTGGGATGAAATTTCTGCTTTAGCTAAAATAATGCTAGATAAAGAGGAAGATGAAATTTTTGAAACTCTCCCAGAAAAAATTCAACCTCAATATGTAGTTAGAGCATATACAGACATAGTAACAAAAATCGAAAAACCAATTGTTGCTTTTGATTTTGATGGAACACTTTTAGATAGTAGAAAACGCCATAGTGTTTTGTTGAATGATATTTTAAAAGAATACGATATTAATGTAGATTTATCAGATTTAATTGAATTTAAAAGAAATAATAAAAATAATGTGGATTATTTAATTTCGAAAAAAATTAATGAAAATCTTGCTAAAGAAATTCAATCAAAATGGATTGATAAAATTGAAAGTGAAAAATATTTGGAATTAGATATTTTATATCCTGAAACAATTGAAATACTTGAAAAATATTCTAGTGAATTTGATTTAATCTTAGTTACCGCAAGAAATAATGAGCTTGGTTTACAAAATCAAATTGATAAATTTGATTTAAGAAAATATTTTAAAGAAATTTATGTTGTAAATTCTGGAAAAAATACAATAGAGGATAAAGCTGAAGTTTTAAACAAGAAAAATGTAGTTGAATTTATAGGGGATACATTGAGTGATAAAAAAGCTGCAGAGATAGCAAAAATTGAATTCAAGCATTTTAATGATGGATTTCATTCTAAAACAATTCTGGAGGATTAAATGGCAAAAATCTTAATTTCCTATTTTTCTGATTACGGCGAAGCAATGTACGATGCGACAACTAAAATATTGCGGGAAAATGGTAATGATATATTTAGGTTAAATATAAATAATTCTAAGGTTTATATAACTAAATGGGGTGGAGTTAGTAAAATTGTTGACGGTGAATTGCTTAAACAAATTGAAAAATTTTCTGCAGATATTGTTTTTAATTTCAATAACTCTTTACCTCAAAATTGTTATAAAATTTTACAGCCACATTGCAAAATATGCGTTATAGATGCTGATGCACCTGAAGTAGCATTTTGGAATAAAGAAATGTTTGAGAAATACTATGATAAATTTCTTATGCTTGGATTGCAATCTTATTCCAAAACAATGTATGAAAGATATTTGAATAAAAAGATACCAGCTAATAAATATTTATACTTTCCACCAGCAACAATAGTGCAAAAAGAAAATCTAGCATTAGATAAAAATATTTCATTTATTGGTTCCAATTTTTATCCAGAGATGATTCCAGAGGATGAATATTTTTATTCAAAAAATGCATTAAAACTGCATGATGAAATTGAAAAAAACTATTTTTATCCTTTTGCAGAAGCTGAAAAAAGATATAATTGTACTAATAAAATGTTTGAATATATTAGAGGGTATAATGCAGGACAAGAGCGCCTTAAATATTTACAACAACTAACAAATCTAGGGTTAATTTTATATAGTGTAAGAAATTGGAATAGAGTTGCGTACTACGACTTCGAGCTTGCAAAATGTTTTGATAATACAAAAATTACCACAATAGAAGAAAATGCTTGGGTATATAATACATCAAAAATATCTGTAAATATTTCACATCCTTTAGCTAAATCTTCTTTTTCTTGGCGTGTTATGGATATTATGGCATCAAATTCTTGCTTATTAATGGAAGACAAGCCAGATTGGCGAGATTTATTCGAAAAATATCTATCAAAAGAAACTCTCGAAGCTGTTATTTATAAAGATAGATTCGATATGAGAAAAAAAGCTATTAAACTTCTTAATGACGAAGAGTTAAGACTACGTTGTGTTACAGATTTAAATAATGCAATTGAACAAAATGGAAGATGGGAAAACCGTTTCAAGGAACTTGAAAAATTTACAAATATAAAACTTCTTAATATAGATAATAAAAATAATGAAGTTATTTTTATTCAATGCGAAGAAAAAAGCACTGTTGAAATAGAAAATAATATAAAAAATAGAAATTTAACCCAACGACTCAAAATAAAAAATAGATTTAAAATCTTTTTCTACTCTTTAAGTTTAGCTCTTGCTCAAATTCCTATTTTAGATTTATTTCAAAGAAGAAAAACAAGAGATAAACTACGTAGCAAAATCAATAAATACTGGAGATAGATATAAAATACTTTGCGTTTTATCAAAACAAAGCAAGCCTCAACAAAACATTCCCAATTATCATAATTATAAAAATTGTTGCAACATAAGCACAATTTTAGTAGATATGATAGAATAAAATCAAAAACTAGAAGGAATTAAGATGATTAAATTTTTAGATTTACATAAAATTAATGAACGTTTTAGAGATGAAATTAATTCTAGAATTAAACAAGTTTTAGATTCTGGTTGGTATTTGTTAGGCAATCAAGATAAAACTTTTGAAGATAACTTTGCGAAATATTGCGGTGTAAAACACTGCATTGGTTGTGCTAATGGTTTAGATGCGCTAAATTTAATCATCAGAGCTTATGGATTTGGTGCAGGAGATGAAATAATTGTTCCTGCTAATACTTATATAGCTTCAATTTTAGCAATTTCACAAAATGGTTGCACTCCTGTTTTGGTTGAGCCAGACATAAACACATACAACATTAATCCCGATTTAATTGAAGAAAAAATTACCGATAAAACAAAAGCAATTATGGTTGTCCACCTTTATGGTCAAGCTGTTGAAATGGAAAAAATTTGGGCATTAGCCAAAAAATATAATCTTAAAGTTATAGAAGATTCAGCACAAGCACACGGTGCAATCTATCAAGGCAAAAGAACTGGGTCTTTAGGAGATGCTTCAGGATTTTCTTTTTACCCAGGTAAAAATTTAGGTTGCATGGGAGATGGTGGGGCAGTTACCACAAACGATGATGAATTGGCAAAAAAAATTAGAGCTATTGCAAATTACGGCTCTGACTATAAATACCATCATATTTATAAAGGCATAAATTCCAGATTAGATGAAATTCAAGCTGGAATTTTAGATGTAAAATTACCTCATCTTGATAAAGACAATGAACGCAGAAGAGAAATTGCCAAATATTATAGAAATAACATCAAAAACGAAAAAATTTCACTTCCAAAAACATACAATGAAAACGCTCATGTTTGGCATGTTTTTGTTGTGAGATGTGATAATAGAGATTTATTGCAAAAACATTTAGAAACAAATGATATTCAAACAAATATTCACTATCCAACAGCACCACATAAACAACTTTGCTATAGCGAATATGCACATCTTTCACTTCCAATAACTGAAAAAATCCATAATGAGATTATTTCTTTACCTATTTCACCTGTTATGACAGACGAAGAAGTTAAAAAAGTGGTAGAGGTTGTAAATGCATTCAAATAATAATCCTTTAGTTTCGGTTATTATTCCTGCATATAATCATGAACAATTTGTTCAAGATACAATTCATTCTATTGTTGCTCAAACTTATCAAAATATTGAACTTATTATCATTAATGATGGTTCAAAAGATAATACGTGGAACAAGATAAATGAATTAAAAGAAGTTTGTGAAAAACGTTTTGTGAGAATTTGTTTTGAAACTCAAGAGAATTTAGGTGTTTGTTTAACACTAAATAACTTAATACAACGAGCCCAAGGTGATTATATTTATATAATTGCTTCAGATGATGTTGCCAAACCTTATGCTATTTCTACATTGCTTGAAAATATACAAAAAAAACAGGCAGTTGTTGCTGTGGGTGATAACGAAATTATTGATTATGATGGCAAACGTATTGGTTGGAACAAAAAAAGAAAGTCATGTGATCTAAAGCATGCCAAATATAAAACCTTTGGAGATTTTCTTAAATTAAAAAATAAACAGCAGACGTTTGGAACATACGAGGAGTTACTTAAAGGAAATCATATTCCTAATGGTTGTTTGATTGAAAAAAAATCTTTATTGCAGATACCAAAATTTACAACAGAAGCTCCTTTAGAAGACTATTTTATGCATTTGCAATTAGCAAAAATAGGGACATATTGTTTTATTGATGAAGTATTGTTTTCATATAGATGGCATGCAAACAATACAATAAAAAAAACAGAGTTGATGAAAATAATATCTGATAAGACCTTGCAATATGAAGAAAAATTAGTTGCAACAATGTCAAACAAATCATGGAACAATATTTTAAGAAAAGAAAAATATAAAATTATTACTTTGTTTTCTTTTGGAAAAAAAATAAAATTATACAAAACTAGAGAATTGTTTAGAAAAAAAACTATTCTGGAAATATTAGGGCGAAAATACATAATAAAGTCAAATTAATATAAGGTTCATATTTTCTTTTACTTGCAAAATTATAAAAAAACATTGACATATTTTGATATCGCAATATAGTAAGACCACTTTATTACAAGTTTTACTATAATTAAAAAAATACTATTATGAACAGTGAGGAAAAAAACTATCTGCTTAATAGCAGTTTGACCGAAGTTGTTGTTTATATATACAACAACAGGGACTTGAAATCTGCCAGTGTTGAAGCATTGTTGCAGCGCATGTATGGAGACCTTTCTGAAGAAAGTTTCAAAGAAAAAACCACGCGTATCGAATACGTTGCTGTGCTGTGGTGCATCGTAAACAACGGCTTGCCTGTCGACATCCAATCCGGTATTTTGCAGGCAATTAAGGCCGGCGAAGGATTTGAGGCTTTGGTTTCAAAACCGAATTATCTCAATGATTTCATAAGGGTTTATGCAAACATAAAAGGCTTTGATGCCAGTCTGAACCCTCTTATTGCCGAGCTTGAGCAATCAGGAAAGATCGATAAGATTGTGACTATGACTGATAGTTATCGTCACGAATTCGTAAAAGGATGCAAGAGGTTGTTCAAGGAAATGACCTACTTGATAGGCATATCCATGATTGAATAAAAAAAAACGTTGTTTGCAAAAAGCAAACAACGTTTTTTTTATTCTATATAAACTATTTTTTGCTTGGTTTTACATATGCAATTGCAGAATGCTCATCACAATATGTTTGGCCGATACGAACTTTTTTGCCACAAAAATGGAAGTTGTCATCTTTAGGATCACCAATTGGCCAACGACAAGTGTGATTGTCTAATTCAACTAAAGAAACATTTTGTCCTGCTTTTGACGGCGTTTTTTCTTTGATTGGTGCCGGAATAAATTTCAAATCAATCTCATCAGCCTTAGCAACATTCTCTGTTTTGGCTATATTTTTTGCATCTTTTTTAGGTTTTTCTGTAACTGTTTTGGTCTCCGGAGCAACAGATTTGGCTTTTTCTTTGGGAGCTGATTGTTTTTTTTCTGATTTTGGAGTTTCTGAAGTTTGATCTTTTTTCTTAATTGGAGATGGACGACCGGATAACCCCAAACGGTGAACTTTTCCGACAATGGAGTTTTTAGACACATTTAGTCTTCTACCTATTTCACCGGTAGTTAAACCCTCATCCCACATTTTTTTTAGTTGTTCAATCATTTCATCGGTCCAAGCCATTACACATCTCCTTAATAGGTTTAGTTCATATCTGTATCTGATATTAGGGCAATATTTTTCACGAGTCTAGAGTATTTTTATATTATTTATTCTTTTTTAGGGTTTGGTGTTCTATAATAAATAAAATATAGGTTTTTGTGAGAGGTCTTGCAAATGCGCATCATATTGTTTTTGTTGGTGTTTTTCAGCTTGGCGCCGCTTCGCCAAGCCAATGCTGTTTCCATGGCCGATTATCAAAAGACATTTGAAATAGATTTAGAAAACGATAAACTTCCTTCAGAAGAAGAATTACTAAAAATATTCATGCAGGAAAATCGCTATTACGACAGAAAATATAATTCTGTATGGGAGCTTTTGGGGGATTTTGATGCTGATTTTTATGCCAAAGCAACCACCTACGGAATAAATGAAAAACGTCTCAAATGGGAAGAAGAGGAGATGATGTTAGATATAATCAATTCTCTTCCTAAGGATATGTATCCATATATCGGGCCTATGTTATTTAAAATTCCCAATATGTCGGAAAAGATATTAAATTTGCCGGGAATAAAAGAAACTAAAAATAAGTTTCCGGATCGTATAGCCGATGAATTAAAAAATATTGATGAAATTGAATTTATGTCTCCTTTCTTATACTATGTTTTAATGCCGGAAATATGGCCTGATTATCAAAATAATATAGAGCGCCCTCAAACCACACAATACTATCCGAAGGTAGCGTATAATCCTGATTTTTATGCCACAATAAAACAACTTGTACCTCCTGAAGACTTTATGCAGGAAGCCAAAGAAAAGACATTGGGAAAAAGCGATTTGCGAACAGTTAAACCTGATCGCAAAAACCTTTTGACAGCAGCAGATGTTGCTGCAGTGGCGCGCACTTTGCCCGAGGTTGAAAAATGGTATCAGGATAAAGAAAACCGCTACCAATTAAGTACTATCTCAACCATGCTGTGGAGCCATGAATACAGGCAAGATCCGACGGTGGTTGCCGGTATGAGAGATTTGGTAAACCCTTGCGCCAGATTAGTTCAAAAAGCAAAACTGATTGGCAAAGAAAGGTCGTTGGCTCAAAGAGTGGTAAAGGAAGGTTTTTCACTTAATGAGTGGGCATATACTTGTGACAAAACCATAAAAGCCTACCGTATATCAAGAATAAATAAAAATTTAATGCAGGCATTGCGTATGTACAAACAAGGTCTGTTGAATGATGAAATAGATAAACTTAGCCTGCAAAATAGGGCTACGCGCTATTCAACAATGCAAGCACTTGTTTCTGCTTACTCGGCTCCGTTGTCAGATGTGATTGAAGTTCGTAAAAAAAGACAACTTTTAGAGCAGAGCTTAGATGCCAGTAATTATAGAATCGGAGATGTAAAAATAAGAATCGAATAGATTTGCGTGTAACCAATTGAATAACATTGTTTTTTTAATTTTTTTGTTGCTTTTTTAATTACATGTGGTGTATATCAAAAAAGAATTTGTTTTTTTAGTAGAAAAGGTAATAACTATGGCTCGTGTTACAGTAGAAGATTGTATTGATAAGATCCCCAATCGTTATGAATTGCTTATGGTCGCCGCACAAAGGGCAAGAGATATATCTTCAGGCTCTATTTTAATGGTTCCCAGAGATAATGATAAAAATTCGGTTGTTGCTTTGCGTGAAATTGCCGAAGAACGTGTTAGTATCGAAGAATTGCAACGTTCTTTGGTTATGGGTCTGCAAAAATATGTTGAAGTTGAAGAGCCTGAAGAAGAAGAGCTCGAGATTTTGGCTGCAGAAAAAGAACTTTCTGAGCTTGATGAGCAGTTTTCAGGTTTGTTGCCTCAGGCAGAACTGGAAGATGGCATGCAAATTCATGGTGGTGATGATGACGAAGCCATGGATTTTGATGCCGAAGAAGATGTTTTAGATGATAGCGATTTTGGCGATGAAGAATTTGTCGGAGACGATGGATTTGATGCTGGTGATGACTTTGACGAATAGTCACATCTATTACTAACTGAAAAACTCCTCAAGATTGATTGAGGAGTTTTTTTTATTATATTTTGTTTGACATTTTTATTATCATAAAGTATCTTTTTGACAAAATTGATAATTATGTCAAATTAATTAAATTAAAATTAAATATTATGCAAACAATTTCTATTTCCGGCCTTAGTAAAAATAAGGTTGTCACCAATGAAATGATAAATTTGGTGAAGAAATTAACAGAACAGTTTGAAGTCGGACAATATGATCTTGCAAACGGTGCTTTTGCTGTTGCAGAAACATTCAATGCAAAACCGGCTGACACAGTGAACTATCAGACCCACAAGAAATACATACGTGTTCATATTATTTTGAGTGGATTTGAGATGTTTTTGTCATCGCAGATGAGGTCAAAAACTTTCCTGGAGGTCGCTCCGTATGATACAGAAACAGACGTATTGTACCTCAAAGGTGAGACGGCTTACGAGCCTGTTCTGCTTCAGAGTGAAGAGTTTATGGTGGTCTATCCCGGAGAAGTCTACAAGTCTGGCGTTGCAATCCCGAAAGCGATTTCGTGTACTGTCAAGAAGTTGACAATATACGTTCCCAAAGAGCAATAATTAGGCGCAAAATGGCAAAAGGCGTAAATCTGATTAAAGATTTGCGCCTTTTTTTGTTGCAATTTTTATGGCCTGTATTTAGACTTAATTAAACAATATGGTGCTATAAAGTAAAATAGCTTAAAATTTTGTTTGTTTAAATATGGTCAAAGAAGATGCTTAGACAATATGAACTTGTAGACTTAGTGAAATCATATGATCCAAATGCCGATGAAGATGCTTTGAATCGTGCCTATGTGTTTGCGATGAAAAAACATGGAGCTCAGCTTAGAACATCTGGAGACCCATATTATTCTCATCCGGTTGAAGTTGCCGGTATATTGACCAAGTTTAAACTTGATTCCACTTCTATCATTGCCGGACTTTTGCATGATACGGTAGAAGATACGGACACCTCGGTAGAAGAAATCAGAAAATTGTTTGGTGATCAGGTTGCCCAAATTGTAGATGGACTCACCAAGTTGGCTATGATTGAACAAAAATCAGCCAACAACAAACAGGCCGAAAATTTTCGTAAACTCCTTTTGGCTATGTCTGAGGATATTCGAGTTCTTCTCATCAAATTGGCAGATCGTTTGCACAATATGCGAACATTGCACTATTGTGCAGCAGACAAAAGAGCCCGAATTTCTAAAGAAACATTAGACATATATGCTCCTTTAGCCGAACGTATCGGTATGCAGGAAGTTAAAAGCGAATTAGAAGAAATTGCTTTTAGAGAGCTTCATAAAGAAGCTCACGATTCTATTCAGGCACGTCTCAGTTTCTTAAGAGAGCAGGGGAGTAACCTAGTGCCCAAGATTATTTCTCGTTTGGAAAAAGATATGAAAGAAAACGGTATTAAGGCTGATATATCTGGACGAGAAAAATCTCCATATTCAATCTGGCGTAAAATGCAGCAGAAGAATGCCTCTTTCGAACAATTGTCCGATATTATGGCATTTCGTATCATTGTTGACGATGTGGCATCATGCTACCAATCACTTGGTATTGTTCACAGTAAATACCACATGGTGCCGCGTCGTTTCAAGGATTATATATCCACTCCTAAGCCCAACGGATACAAATCTATTCATACCGGTGTAATCGGACCGGAAAATACTCGTATCGAAATTCAGATCCGCACTCACGAAATGCATGAGGTTAATGAAAAAGGTGTGGCGGCACACTGGGCATATAAGCAAGGTGAGAGAGTTGTCGGCAAGAACTTCCGCTGGATTAGGGAATTGTTGGAAATTTTAGAACAAGCATCAAATCCGGAAGAGTTTTTGGAGAATACCAAGCTCGAAATGTATAATGATCAGGTGTTTTGTTTTACTCCCAAAGGAGATCTTATCGGCCTACCTGTAAGTTCGACGCCTGTTGATTTTGCTTATGCTGTTCACTCTTCGGTTGGTGATACTTGTGTGGGGGCCAAAATTAATGGTGAAATTCGCCCCTTGCGTACGGTTCTGCAAAATGGAGATCAGGTAGAGATTTTAACCTCAAAAGCTCAACATCCGTCTCCTGAATGGGATAGATTTGTTGTTACCGGAAAAGCCAAAGCGGCTATAAGACGTTATGTCAGAGCACACAAAAGGGATCAATTTATTGTTTTGGGTCAACAATTGCTGGAGCGTACATTTAAGGGTGAAAATCTAGAATTTACCGAAAAAGGAATAGTCAATGTTTTGCCTAACTTTGAGGCAGAATCAATTGACGATATATATGCAAAAGTAGGCGAAGGTCTAATAACTGCTTGGGATGTAATGAAAGCAGTTTACCCCGGATATAAGCAATCTAAAATCGGCAAAGTTGTAAAATCATTTATCGGCAAATCACCTAAAAAAGAAAAGGGTAAAGGAGAACCCTTAAAGATAAAAGGTTTAATCCCCGGAATGGCAGTGCATTTTGCCGGTTGTTGTCACCCGTTACCCGGAGATAGAATTGTAGGAATTGTGACTACCGGAAAAGGTGTTGCCGTTCATACCATCGATTGTAAATTGTTAGAGAAATTTGCTGACGAACCGGAGAGATGGCTTGATATTTCATGGGGTGAGGATGCTGACGATGGACCACACGTAGGCAGGGTAAAACTCATGCTGAGCAATGAACCCGGATCATTAGCTGAGCTTTCTAATTTGGTTGCCAGAAATAATGGTAATATATGCAATTTAAACATTGTTAATCGGAATGTCGGATATTTTGAATTGTTGGTAGATATTGAGGTTAAGGATCTTAAACACTTAACAGATATTATTGCCGCGCTAAAAGCATCAAAGGTTGTATCTTATGTTTCAAGATCAATGCAATAATATTGGCAGTATTTTACTCGTTGTTTTGTAAATGTTTTAGAATATAAACTCTTATTGCACTTGATAAGTTATCGTCTGTTCTACTTGCATCGATTTCAGTGACCAATGCATTGACGCTTAATCCTTTTTGTTTGGCAATATTTTTTAGAGCATCATAAAATTCTTCTTCCAAGCATATGCTTGTTGAGTGCCGGTTAGCAATAATAACAGATATCTTACGCATGTTTCTTTCTATATTCTTCTAAAGATATAACCGGAGCCGGTGTAGGCTTATTTTCAAGTGTTTTAGTTGTATCTTCGTTAATTGTAGAGATTGATTCTGCCACATTAAAGCTAAGAGCAAATTTAGCATGCGGATCGGCAAAATAGGTGATTGCATCATAAGGAATGCGTAATGTATGCGGAATACCGCTAAAACTGAGATCAACTTCAAAATAAGTTGATCCGATCATAAGGTTGGCAAACTGATGTTGCAAAACAATAGTCATATCATCAGGATATTGGTCTAGTAACATTGATGAAACTCTGGCTGCCGGATGATTGGTTTTAAAGGTAATATAATAATGATGTTCTCCCGGTAAACCATCTTCTGCGGCAATTTTCAAAGCCTCAATAACCACATGTTTCAATGATTGCTCAACCAGTTTATCATAATTAATTTCCATATCCGTCATTACTTAACCTTTCATCAAAAAGGGGGACTTTCCTGTTGCTGGGCAAGTCCCGATAGCCCCACTTTAAGCTAACCAAAGCCCAAAGAATTTGAATTTGTTGCGACTACAATTAAGCAGCCATTGCAACTGGTGCTACGTTATTATCGTTAGCATTCATTTTAATTTGAACCGATAACGGTGGTATCTCACCGAACACAGCATTCCCATCTTTACTGATACCTGTCAATCCTATGTCACCCCCGTAAAGTTATTAGTCATTAGTCATTAGTGATTAGTGATTAGTGATTAGATTTGTTTAATAGACCTGATAACATTTTTAATATTTCTTCAATCTCAGCATCAATAATATTATAATTATCAGAATCTAAATATTTCAAATCTTTTGATAATAATATTTGATATCTTAGTTCAGCGGCAGAACCTCTGGCGATAGTAACAAAATGCCTAAATTCAGAGATTCCTTTACGAGCAGCCCCTTCAACAAGGTTTGAATTTATTGATATAGCTGCACGCCGTATTTGTGATATCAAACCATAAACTTCATCTTTGGGAAACATTGATGTTAACTCATAAAGTTTAAGCGTTAATAAATGAGCTTTTTTATAAACTTTTAAATTAGTAACTACCAATTAACATCCCCTCTAATACCTAATGACTAATGACTAATGACTAATGACTAATTGGTGGAGGTGCCGGGTACTGCCCCCGGGTCCAAATATCCTATTCCACAGAGCCTCTAGTGTTATATCCGGATTGCTCCGGCCAAAATAATATATACATTGTTTATGACTTTTGCAAGATGGAAAATGCTTGACAAAATTTTGTTATATGTTATTTTTGTCTATATTTTAAATTATTAAATTATATTAGTATGAAACACGGAGAAATACTTAGTATAAGAGATCAAGAAAAAGTTCTCTTTACTATCTTAGCCTCACCATCTTATGATGCAGTGAAGACATTTCAAACAGCATTAAATGCCGGATGTACATTTACGGGACCTATTGCGTTATATGTACTGTGTTCCGAAAAATGGAAACCCACTGAGGTTTTTGTCGGATGTATTCATAACTTCACCACTGAAGCTTTGGACGTTATCAGGGAGTATGAAAAAGGACGTAATCCGCAATTTCAGCACTTCTGGATCTGCTGTGTGGGAAGTAATGGAACTTATGCCCCAAATGCGCTACTTGCATACGAGCTGTATCCGGAACAGACCATGAAACGTTTTTGTGAAAGGAAGCAGTGGGACGCCATAAAAAAACTCCTTGCTTACTACAAAGATGGAATGTCCGGTGATGAAGATACCGAAAGTCATGAGGCAAACCAGTTTTACCACATCTATTCGTACATAGATTCTTATGTTCCTCAAGACATAAAATCAAAGTACGAATGGTAAATAAAAACAAGCTGTGGAAATATCCACAGCTTGTTTTGCAATTTAGGCATTAAGTAAATATAATCCTAACAACGGAAAAATCAGGAGACAAGGTTATCATGACCAAAATTGCAATATGGTGCAGGCACAACGGCGATAATGTCATAGGAATCGGCCCTAAAATTCCTTGGCATATACCTTCTGATTTTAGGCGTTTTCGTAAAATTACCGAAGGCGAAAAACTGGTCGTGGGTGAAACAACATACGAGAGTTTTCCTAATCGTACCTTGCCTAACCGAGATATTCATATTTTGACACTCACACCGGAATATGAGGTTAGCGATAAAGAACACCATTTTGTTCACCATAACATCAAAGATTTTAAGGAATTTGAAGGAAATTTATATATTTGTGGCGGAGCAACAATATACAAGCTGTTCATGACATCAGGAGCCAAACTCATGCCCGATGTTATTGTCGATTGTAAATATATGGGAGAATTAGATAATTTAGAAGGTCCGAAGGTGGATATTAGCATTAGTATAGAAGCAATGGAAAAACACTACAAAAAAGCCACTCCGGACTATGAGCAAGAAAACGTTTTAACCTCGCTTTGGGTCAAAAAAGGCGAGTTTGTCGATCAAGAAGTTTTAAAAAAACTTATTAAGATAATTAGTATTAACAATTAAAAAAAGAGAAAAGTCATGAAACAGTATTTAGACATTCTGCAAGACATTATGGACAACGGACAAGATGCTAATAACCGTACCGGTATATATGCCCGTAAGGTTTTTGGACGTCAGATGCATTTTGATTTACGCAAAGGTTTTCCTTTGGTAACCACCAAAAAAGTATTTCTCAAAGGAATTATTCATGAGTTGATTTGGTTGTTGTCGGGAAATACCAACATCAAATATCTGCTTGATAATAATGTTCATATTTGGGACGAATGGGCAGACAAAGACGGAAACTTAGGTCCGGTCTATGGAGCTCAATGGCGAAACTTCAACGGCGAGGGAATAGATCAAATAAAAGATGTGATTGAACGCATCAAGACCAATCCGCAAGATCGTCGTCTGATTGTGACAGCTTGGAATCCGGCTCAAATAGAGCAAATGGCCTTGCCTCCATGTCACGCTTTTTTCCAGTTTGATGTTACTCCGGACGGATACCTTAATTGCCAGCTATATCAACGTAGCTGTGATATGTTTTTGGGTGTTCCGTTCAATATTGCATCTTACTCGTTGCTGACAATGATGATTGCTCAAGTATGTGGGCTCAAAGCCGGTGAATTTGTACATACTTTAGGCAATGCACACATTTACAGCAACCACTTTGAGCAAGTGAAAACACAGCTGGAAAGAGAGCCGTATCCTCTACCGCAAATGAAACTCAATTCTAATGTAAAGGATATTTTTGAGTTCAAGTATGAGGATTTTGAACTGGTAGATTATCAGTGTCATGGAACTCTAAAAGGAGCAGTTGCTGTTTAAGGCAATGAAGATTATGGAAGGAAGGTAACATAATTGCGATGCTTGTTCTCGCGATGTCATTCCGAGCCCCTAACTGTCATTCCGAGCCCCTAACTGTCATTCCGAGCCCCTAACTGTCATTCCGAGCTTGTCGAGGAATCTCAAAAAATATTTCAGCTATGCTTACATTCCTTAATTCATAATCACTAACAAACCCCGAGGTATCAAAATGCAAATTATCAAAACCAATGTAAGATTCACCAAATTGCCCCATTATGTAGAAAATCCGGCCAACCTGACTTATGCAACAGAGGGCTCGGCATGTTTTGATATTTGTGCAGCTATTGACAAACCCCTAACTATCAAATGCGGCGAACATATAGGCGTTCCTACCGGTGTAAAAATAGCCGCAGAAGCACCACTTTGGTTTAGAATTAATTCGCGTAGCGGTTTAGCTATTAAACACGGCATAATCACTATTGCCGGCATTATCGATACAGATTATCGAGGTGAGTGGATTGTCGGTCTTTTGAATACTAATGCTGAAAGCTCTGGTAAGAGTTATACCATTAATCCCGGAGATAAAATAGCTCAAGTGGAGCTTCCTTTTCCCTACAAGGCAGAATTTAGCGAAATAAGTCCTGAAGAATTTGCCACGCTCTCAACCGTTAGAGGTGAGGGCGGTTTCGGTTCATCTGGAAGATAATAAAAAAGCTGTGTGCCTTTTGGGCAACACAGCTAAAATTTTTTACCAATCGTACCTTGTCGGTGTCGGATATTCTCTATCCGGAGAGTATCTCGGATCGAAATCCTGATCCTCGTTGAGCGGTGGAACGTATTCCGGCTTGTGGTGACCTTCTTTCTGGAGATCTGAATAAGACCCCTTATAAGGAGCAACAACAATCTGCTTGTTGTCGTAGAACTTCACTCCCTCCGGCATGAAGACAAGCCAACCGGTTTTTTCCTTTTTGGTCGCTTTAACAGCCTCATGCTGAGACTTATTTTTAGCGATTACGGTTGTGTAAATATCGAGGGTATCCTCGTAGATTACACACTTAAATTTCCTTGCAAGTGCCTTAAGATCTCTGGATCCTTCAGCTCTATTATACTTTTTCATAAGACAAAATTATAATGTTAAACTTAGTGTATTGGTCTATACATATAACACAAAATTGTCCTCAACGCAAGCCTAAAATGACAAAATTTCCAAAAAACATAAAATATTTAAAAATAAAAAAGCATGAGGACCTCACAGCCGTCATGCTTTTGAATAATGTCAAACGTAGCAAAAGAAATCCGCAGGAAAAGCGGTAATCTGTTAACAGAACAACACCAAAGGCGAACGCCGGTGACTGTTTTAGTTAGTGTTAGTGTTAGTGTAGTTAGATAGGTGTTGTTCTGTTGTATTAAGAAAGCAGGGAAGTGATTGATTGCCGGTTTATTCACTCTATAAAAAATGTGATTCAACCCCAACCCTGCTTATATATCTATATCTAAATAATCATCTTGTAGCAATACATATATCTTATTTGACAAATTTTGTCAATGGTTTTTTTTATGTAATTATTGTTACGTTTTTGTTACAAAACAGTTGTTTTAAAGCTCAAAATATGCTATATTATAAGTATAAACAAAACCTCACAAGGGAGGATATTATGATGCAGAATAAAACTAAACAAAACACAGATTTTTTAAGCAGAATTTCTTCTCCGAATATTAATAAAGAAGAGTTGTTTGAAATCTTATTTGATACTCGCGGAGCTGGTGATGATATCAATACCAAACATGTGTTTTTTCAAGAAGTGATAATTAAATTTAACGCTTCAAAAGCTGAAAACGTAATCAAAAAACATCTTCCTTATGAGACTGATAGCCACTATGTTGATATTGCATTATATCGCTATATGCAAATAGGTGGCAATATCAAAGAATTTGATGCAGATCTCCAAAAGTATAAAACCAAATATCGCAAAACTCACAACTTTATACAAGCGGCAAAACTTATAGATGTAAGTATTGCCAGAGCCTAAAAAAAATCCCCACTAATTAAGGTGGGGATTTTTTCTGCTATAAAAAATTTTATAAGCCAAGATACTTATATTTCACTCTTACCTTATAGTTAGATGCATATGCATCAATCAAATCATTAGCCAGTTCTTGAGAAATTTCGGCCTTTGCTTTGGCGCGAAGTGCGTCAATTTTTTCGGCTGATACACTTGATTTTCCTCGCACAATTTTGCTTGGCATCACAATTATAATTTTTTTATCCGTAGCAATTATTCTGGGGTTGCCGATTTTTTCATGATAAATATCGTTTAATTGTGAAGGGTTAAGCTTTGCAAAGGCTTCTCCACGTTTAAGCGGAGATGTTGTTTTAAGGGACAATTCAAATCTTCTTGCAACATCTGCAAATTTATCACCTTCTTCCAAATCATGTGAAACATCATTTACGATTTCTTGGGCTATGGCGCTTTTTTCGCTTTCTGCCCACATTTTTTCTATTTCATTTCTAACCTTAGAAATATCTTTTTGATGAGCGTCATTGATTTTTTCAATTTTTAAAATCGCAAACCCCATATCTGTCTCCATTACTTGACTTACTTCACCTTGGTTATAAGAAAATGCAGTTTCTACAAAATCAGAAGAAGACACCAAATTTTTAAATGTAGGAGTAACCGATTTTGCACTTCCGTCTTCCTTAAGGCCTGCAACTTTACTTATATTAGCATTATATTCTTTTGCGATTTCCTCAAAGGTAGCGCCGGCACCGATTTTATCTTCGATTTCAGCCATCACTTCTTGTGCCTGATCATATGCTAATTCTTTTTGAATATCAGCAATTATTTTTGCTTTGGCAGCAGCAAGAGTTGTCTCTTTTTTGGGAGTAATAGTTATCACTTTCATAATGTGCCAACCCATTCCGGTTTTGATTGGAGAAGTATAATCACCTTTTTTAAGCGCAAATACTGCTTCAGCCAAGTCTCCGATTAACATATCTTGCGATACATTACCCAAATCGGTAGATGTTCTATCTTGCTTTGCAATATCCTTTGCAACCTTAAAGAAATCCCCCCCTGCATTGAGAGCAGCTTCTGCTTTATCGGCAGTATCTTTATCCTGGAATACCATTTGCAAAATATAACGATTCTCAGGAACAACAAAAGAATCTATGTTTTCTTGATAGTAAGCTGCGATATCCTCATCAGAAGGGGAAATTTTTTGTGATAGTTTATCAATAGAAAACTCCACAAAAGAAATATCTCTGCTTTCTGCTTCTTCAAATTGAGGGGCAAAGTCCTGATAATACTGTTGCAATTCTTCTTCGGATATTTTGCGATCAATTTTGAGATTATTTGGGTCAATCACGACATATTCAAAAATTTTACGTTGAGAATCAACTTGTGCCAAATACGGATCCATTACTGTTGCAAGTGGCATATTCATTACCGGAGTCTGAACCAAATGTTGTTTAATAATATCTCTTTTAAGAGCTGCAATATATTTTGCTTCGCTATTGCCGGACAAGCTTAATATTCTGCGCATCTTGTCCAAATCAAATTGTCCTGATGCATTCATAAATTCGGGTTGAGAATAAATGATTTTACGGATTAGTTCATTACTGATTACTACACTGTTATCCTCGGCAGTTTTTTGCATAATTGCATTAACCAAATTGTTTTGAACAATTTCTTGCAACATAGCATTACGAGTAGTGTCAGAAATTTCGGTTTCATCGCCTAAAAACTTACGAGCCAAACTTATTTGTTCATTTAGTTGGTGGTTGATTTCGTCTTGTGTAATCTCAATATTATCTACTCTGACAATCGGTCTGTTTGCACCGCTCTGGCTGATGTAGCCCGAAATTCCGAATAAAGACATAAAGCTCAAGGCGGTAAGAAGTAATATTCCCTTAACCAACCAAGTATCTTGAAAACTTCTGATTTTACTGATCATAACGATTATATCCTTAACAATTTGATTATATTTTACGGGGATTATAACAAGATTCACAATTTATACAACTCATAAATATTGATGTTGAAAAGTTTTTTTGACTGTGCTAAAAAAAAATAAATTTAATTAGAAAAAGGATAAGATTAATGGCTCGTAAAAAACTTATTGCCGGCAACTGGAAAATGAACGGATTGTTGGCAGACGGTGTAGAATTGGCTAAGAATGTGGTTTTGCAAGTAAAAGCTATGGGCAAGCCTCAATGCGAATTTTTGGTATGTCCGCCTTTCACATTGCTTACATCTGTTAAAAAAGCTTTGAGGGGGGCAAAGGTTGCACTTGGAGCTCAAGATTGTCATATGGCCGAAAAAGGTGCTCATACCGGCGACATCAGCCCTCTGATGCTCAAAGATTTGGGTTGTACATACGTTATTTTGGGTCACTCTGAACGCAGAGCCGACCATGGCGAAACCGATGAATTAGTACGTGCTAAGGCCGAAGCCGCTCACAAGGTAGGGCTCAAAACCGTTATTTGTATTGGCGAAACTCTGGCTCAAAGAGATGCCGGCAAAGCTGTTGAAGTATGTCGTAATCAAATTTTGGGTTCTGTTCCTGCCGATTCGAATGCTACA
Source organism: Alphaproteobacteria bacterium (assembly GCA_015062285.1). Lineage (GTDB taxonomy): Bacteria > Pseudomonadota > Alphaproteobacteria > RF32 > CAG-239 > CAZU01. The sequence goes on from SUUY01000003.1 coordinate 49,879, forward strand.
GATACAGTTATTGCTTATGAGCCGGTTTGGGCAATTGGCACCGGAAAAGTTCCGACCACAGCCGACGTTGAAGAAGTTCACGCCGCAGTTCGTAAGGTATTAGCTCAAAAATTAGGCAAATCTGTGGCTAACAAAATGCGTATCTTGTACGGCGGATCCGTAAAGCCGGGAAATGCTAAAGAATTGTTGTCTTTGCCCGATGTTGATGGTGCATTGATTGGTGGAGCAAGCCTCAAAGCTGAAGATTTTGTTGCAATAGCCAAGAACGGCACTTGCTAAGTTTATTAAGGTTATTAGAAGGAAAAAGAAATGGGATCAGTTTTATTAGTAATTCACTTGTTAGCCTGCATATTCTTGGTTGCAGTAATTTTGTTACAACGCTCTTCCGGTGGAGCATTAGATGGTTTGGGTGGCGGATCCGGTGCATCTAGCTTCTTAAACGCAAGAGGAACCGGCAACCTCCTTACTCGCACAACTGCAATTTTGGCTGTTATCTTGTTTGTTACCAGTATTTCGCTTTCTTTGTATTACAAAGGTCAGCACCGTGCAAGCGGATCTATATTGGAAAATGTTCCTGTCGCCGAAAACCAACCGGCAACCCCGTCAGCTCCGGAAGCACCGGTTGCAGGTAAGTAGATGATAAGCAATCAACAACATATAAGGCACCTTTCCTAAGGTGCCTTTGTCACTTTAAAATACAACAAAAAAAGGTATAAAAATGTCAGAACAAACTAAATTTATTTTCATAACCGGCGGTGTGGTTTCTTCATTAGGAAAGGGTCTTGCTTCGGCATCTTTGGCCTCTATTTTGCAGGCCAGAGGCTTCAAGGTTCGCATGCGTAAACTTGACCCTTATTTAAATGTTGACCCCGGAACAATGAGCCCATATCAACATGGCGAAGTTTTTGTTACTGACGATGGTGCCGAAACAGATTTGGATTTGGGGCACTACGAACGTTTTTCCGGTGTTGCCTGCAAAAAGAATGACAGTATAACCACCGGTAAAATTTATCAACGTGTAATAGATAAAGAACGCCACGGAGATTATTTGGGAGCCACTATTCAGGTTATTCCTCATGTTACCAATGAAATTAAAGATTTTATTGTTTCAGATATTGCCGATGAAGACTTTGTTTTGTGTGAAATCGGCGGTACGGTAGGCGATATTGAGGGGCAACCGTATTTAGAGGCGATTCGTCAAGTTGCATATGACTTGGGCCGAGATCGAGCTATGTTTATTCATGTAACTTTATTGCCTTATATTCCAACTGCCGGAGAGCTAAAGACCAAACCGACTCAACACTCAGTAAAGAAACTTCAGGAATATGGTATTCAGCCCGATATGTTGCTGTGCCGTTCACAAATGCCAATTCCTCAAAACGAAAAACGCAAAATAGCTCTGTTTTGCAATATCAGAGAAGAAAATGTTATTGCCGCACTTGATGTTAGCAATATATATCAAGTTCCCGTTGCTTATTCTCACGAGGGTATGGACAAGCAAGTTTGCAAGCACTTTGGTATACCATACGAAGGCGAGCCCGATTTAAGCAAGTGGCAACATATTGTGGAGACATTGCGTCATCCGGAAGGTGAGGTTAGAATAGCAGTTGTCGGCAAATATACCCAACTGTTAGAAGCTTATAAATCTCTCAACGAGGCTCTTACCCATGGCGGAATTGCTAATCGCTATAAGGTAAAGATCAAATGGATAGATTCCGAACTTTTGGAAAAAGAAGAGCCGGCATCTCATCTCAACGATGTTAGTGCCATATTGGTTCCGGGCGGATTTGGTCAAAGAGGAACAGAAGGAAAAATCAATGCTATTCGTTTTGCCCGTGAACACAAAATTCCTTATTTGGGTATTTGTCTGGGTATGCAAATGGCGGTGATTGAAACCATGCGAAACGTTGCCGGTATCAAAAATGCCGGAACAACCGAGTTTGATCCTAATTGTGAGCCTGTTGTCGGACTAATGACCGAATGGGACAAGGAAGGAGCTAAAGAAATCCGCTCTAAAGACGGAGATTTAGGAGGAACAATGCGTTTGGGTGCTTATAAATGCGTTTTAACTCCTAATAGCAAGGCGGCTCAGGCTTATAATTGTGATGAAATTTCAGAACGTCATCGTCATCGTTATGAAGTAAATATGAAATATGAGCCGCAGCTTCGCATGGCAGGCATGAGCATTACCGGAAGATCTCCGGACGGTAAGTTGCCGGAGATTGTGGAGATACCGGATCATCCTTGGTTTGTGGCAGTACAGTTCCACCCCGAGCTTAAGTCTAAGCCTTTTGCTCCATCACCTTTGTTTGTGAGTTTTGTGAAGGCAGCCATAGATAAGAGCCGCTTGCTTTAGGCGTTGACTTGTCATACGCCTAATGACTAATAACTGTCATCCCAGGCCCTTTCTTTCCCTGTCATCCCGAGCTCCTTTCTTTCCCTGTCATCCCGAGCGGAGCGATAGCGTAGTCGAGGGATCTCCTAAAAACAAAGGTGAAAAATGAAATCATATTATGTTTATATAATGAGTAATCAAAGCAATTCTGTATTATACATAGGCGTTACTAACGATTTAATTAGAAGAGTATATGAACATAAAAATAAATTGATTGATGGCTTTACCAAGCGATATAATTTAAATAAATTAGTGTATTTTGAATGTGTAGAAAATGTTAATGTTGCAATAGCTAGAGAAAAACAATTAAAAGGATGGCGAAGAAGTAAAAAAGATGCATTAATACGGCAGATTAATTCTCAGTTAGAAGATTTATCTGAACAAATACAGTAGAGATGTTTCGACTACGCATACGCTCCGCTCAACATGACAAAGTAGGAAGTGTCATCCCGAGCCTGTCGAGGGATCTCAATATAGATGTTTCGACTACGCATACGCTTCGCTCAACATGACAAAGTAGGAAATGTCATCCTGAGCTTGTCGAGGGATCTCAATATAGATGTTTCGACTACGCATACGCTCCGCTCAACATGACAAAGTAGGAAGTGTCATCCCGAGCCTGTCGAAGGATCTCCTTAGATGTTTCGACTACGCATACGCTCCGCTCAACATGACATTACCACACTTGTCATCCTGAGCTTGTCGAATGATCTCCTTAGATGTTTCGACTACGCTTATGCTCCACTCAACATGACATTACGCCTAATGACTAAAAAACGGCAAACAAAAAAGCGTTTTCCTTTTTATGGGAAAACGCTTTAATGCTTTATTATGCAAGGACCAAACACCTCTCTCGTTTAACCTTGCCCGCAAAGCCAAACAGTCTAAGCTGTTCGTTGACAAATTTGAGCTCTTCAGGTGAGATGTTACACTGGTGTCCGGGCTTGTTTGCCAAGTTAGCAATACGACATACCTCGTCCTTGAATTTCTCGTTTTGAACGGTTGCATGTCCAGAAAGAACGCGACGTCTCTTCTGAGCCAAATATTGTCCAATACCGGACATATCAGATGTGTTAACATAGATTACATCCAAGGTGTCAACGATATTGCCGTTTTCATCTTTTGATGTGAGTCTGATAGCTCCATCAACAGCAAAAGGGGAAGCCTTGTCCTCCTTTGCGATTAAAAGAAATCTTTTCATATAATTTAATTTGTTAATAGATAATTTATTGCTTCCCTTTATACCATACAAAAATAGTTTTGGCAAGTTTTTTGTCAAAAAAAGTGCCTGTTATTTAAAACAAGCACTTTTCCTAATAAGTTACTTCTTCTTTTTCTTGTTTTCAGAAGAGTTAAAGTTAATAATCAGGCAATTGTTCAGCTCTGGTGTTGTTGCGTTTGTGCCGGCAGCAGTTTGGTTTGAATTTTTGTTTCGGCTAAAGTTTATTATCCGTTTGAAGAAACCGGAGAAGAAGCCCATAAAAATACCAATCTGCCACATGGTGTATCCCTCAATGCCGAATTTTGCCAAGATGTCGAGGATGCTGTCTCCAAAAAACAATCCTGCAATCCAACCAAAGATACCACAGGTAAACAAGTGCCAAAAAAACGTCAGAAACGGTGTTGCAATAATTACAAACAGTCTGCTAAGTGCGTTCATACAAAATAATTTTAATGGTTTATAATAAGATATATCTGATCAAGCATATAAACCAAAACTAAAGATATTGCAACACTGAAAATCGTCGATAAATTGCTAGATTATAAATACACCAAAACCCTACCGTAAGGGTAGGGTTTTATTGTATCTGGTCGGGACGAGAGGATTTGATTTTCGTTTCACTTAATCGCACGGGCACTCATCGCCTTTGGGCGACCGGCGTTCTCTCGCCCGCCTTTCGTTTGTAGTGAACCTCCTTTTCCGGAGGTTCAAATCCTTATCCCAATCCAAATACACCAAAACCCTACCGTAAGGGTAGGGTTTTATTATATCTGGTCGGGACGAGAGGATTTGAACCTCCGGCTTCATGCACCCCATGCATGCGCTCTACCAGGCTGAACTACGTCCCGATAATAATAAAATTTTCTTATTCTAAAGCCTCCGGCTTCATGTCTTGCTTCGTAACAAGCAGAACATATCACAACCAAAAAAATATGCAATATCTTTTTTTTAGTATAATTTTATAAATGGATATGCCATCGTTACTAATTATTTTTTCCACACAAAATAACATAATTAGATATATATATAAATAAATTTTAGAGAATATAAAAAAGGGCGAGAGTAAGAACTCCGCCCTTGTTTGGTTAGTAGTTTTGTGTTAATTTAGGCTAGCTACTTCTTCATAGCAGCCTGTAAGGTATACTTGGTTCTCCAGTGGAAGAATATCGCCAACAGAGCGACTGTTTCGTCGAAGAGAATAATCTCTCTGAACGTAGATGCTGTCAGTGATAACCAAGTACAAAGTACAAGGCCTGCCAACAGGATAACTACGTATCCGAGCAAACGCCATATCGGACGGATGTTCTTGAACGTGGCATCATGGTTTGTCTGTGCGTGGATAATCAGATACGACTTCTTCGAATACGCTACAACGAAGAACGCCGTGCCGGTCAGCATCGCTCCATACACGAAGTAGTTTGCGATGTTCATCTTAGAGAGATCGGCTCCTTCCATGAATCCGACATAAATTGTCCAGATAACTGCCGCTACAAACAACGCTATTGTTGCCCAGCGAAAAATTTTAAGAAACTGTTTCATACCTTTAGGGTTTTAGAGGGTTAATAATTGTTATACTTGTAAGATGTTGACTCACACTTACATCTATTTTTTGTCAAAATCAAGCATTTTTTTTACAATTCGGCAAAAAAAGAGAGGCAGTAAGCCTCTCTTTTTTTGTAAGTATTTGATTTATATAGATATTAGCCCACGAACAAAAGCATATATTGCCACAATAGAAATAAGCACTAAAACTGAGGCAAAAACTTTTTCACCACAACTAAATGCTTCTATATTGCGGTTTTGTTCCTTGCGAGCACATATATAAACCGGAATACCAAGCGTAATAATGACAACTGCCATTAATAAATAATTCAATCCGGCAGCATAAATCAGCCATAAGGCATAAATAGAGCCGATAATTGATGTTATAAGTGCGGCGGATCTTTTATAAAAGATATTGCTTGGATATTCGCCGTCTTCGCAAATTTTCCACAAATAAGCACAAGATGCAAAATATGCCGGTAACACCATTACACTGGTAATAGACAGCATAGTGTTCCATGCGTTGTTAGAAAAATATACCAAAAGCAAGAACAATTGCATTGCCATACTGGTTACGTTTAGCGATACCGAAGGCGAATCATTGGCATTTTCTTTAGCAAAGATTTTAGGGAAAGTTCCGTCTTCTGCCGCCGCTTGTGGAATTTGAGCCGTAACCATGGTCCAAGCTAACCAACTGGTCAAAACCGAAACCAACAAACCGATATTCATGAGCCAAGCTCCCCAGGGTCCGACTATGTTTTCTAAAATTCCGGCCGTAGATGGGTTAGCAACTCCGGCAAGCTGTTCTTGATTCATATATCCGAAAGGCAACAATGATAACAAGATGTATATTACCAAGCACCCTATAAAGCCTAAGATTGTTGCTTTTCCGACATCAGCACTGCTTTTGGCACGGTTAGACATTACAACTGCACCCTCAATACCGATAAATGCCCAAAGTGTTACCAACATTGTACTTTTAATTTGGGTGCTAAGACCTCCGATTTTGGCTTTGGTAGCAATAGCATCGCCCCAAAAATCCAAGTCAAATTTATCTAAGTGAAATATCGACATCATCACCAATATAAACAGCAGTAGCGGAACAATTTTAACCACGGTTCCGATAGTGTTGACAATACTGGCTTGCCTTACTCCTCTTAATACCAAATAATTGAATCCCCAAATAATGATCGATCCGCCAATAATTGATGCAAGAGTGTTTCCTCCTTCAAAATAGGGTGGAAAGAAATAATTTAGAGCGTCCATTGTAATTACGGCATATCCAACATTTCCGCATACTTGACACAACCAATAAGACCAACCGATTGTAAAGCCGGCATATGGGCCAAATCCGGCTCGACTATACGAATATATACCGGTTGTCAAATCTGGTTTAGCCATTGATAGAATAGAAAAGGTTTTGGCAATAAAATATATTCCAAAACCGGTTATTAACCACGCCAATAATATAGCACCGGCAGATGCACCGGCTGCCATGTTTTGCGGCAGACTGTAAATTCCTCCACCAATCATCGAACTCACAACAATAGCCGCCAAAGCCATAACATCAAGCTTTTTAGAATTAGCTGTTGTTTGGGGTGGTGATTTTGTTTCTTTTGTTGCTTTCATAATTTCAAATCCCTAATATATCAAATTAATAAAGTCCTCGGAATGTTTTTAGATTTCACTCCGAGGACGGATTTTATTTTTTAGGCTTGAGCCGGAGCGGCATAATCAAAATTCAAAAATCCCAAAGCTGTCAAGCAATAACCGAATTCTTGGGTAATATTGATATAGTTATGCCACATCTGAAATTCAGAGTGTTTTTCTACTCCTCTAAGCATAAGTTCATGATTCAGAGATTTGTTCAGCCACATTCTTGCATGGCCTTCAGCAATTTCATCGTTGATAAATGTGTCAAAATATTCCACATATTCGGCAGCCCAACCGCCGATAAGCTCACCTTTTTCATTTTTGCCCCAGCAAACACCGACACCGGTTGCAATTGCTTTGTGTTCGCTTCTTCTTGCCCCGTTTCCGGCCATAATCACTTCTAAAACTGCACCATGCTTAAATTGGCTGACAATTTTGTCATTGATAGGGATAATTTTGCCATGCAATTCTTTGGGCAAAACAGAAGTATAAGGAACAATATTAAAGTTCTCGATTCTTGCTTCAAGCAAAGCCGAATCATAGCAAAAAGTTTCAAACGGTTGCGGTGGAATACCATCATCAGATTGACCTGTTCCACCGGTAATAAATGCAAAAGTAGGATAACGAACACCTTGAGTCATTGAAAATCTCCCATAATAAATTTGATAACCAATAGTCACAGCTAATACGCAGCTGATAATTAACTAATCAGTTGTTGTGAGTTTTCAATAATACCATTTATTAAAAAGGAGAAGATACTACCGGTGTAACAGTTTCTGTTTTGGAAACAACTGCTACAGACTCATTTCCTTTTGTTATGGTGTCTATTTCTTTTTTTATGGGAATAGGGTGCTCTTCTACCGTAGTCTTCACCTCAACAACAGCCGCTGACATAGGTGCTGTTTGTTCTTGCGAGGTTGTCGTAGCTACAGGTTGAGATACAGGCTGATTGGGAGTAAGCACAACAGGTTTAGGGTCTTTATTGATACCTAAATATTTTTCAATCTGTTTTTTCTCAGCAGCTTTTTCCGCGGATGTAATCAAATTCATATCATACAAAACTTCAAGCTTTCTAAGATCTTTAGCGGCCCCTAAAATATCTTTTGAAGGAGCTTTAGGTTTCAACCTTGCTCTGGGGTTTGGCTGCATCAAGGCTTCAATTATAATATCTCTTTCTGCTGAAAACTCACGAGGAGTAATAGCTCTGTCTTCAACACCTTGTTTCAAAATACTGATTCTGTCAACAATCAGTTCCGGAGCCGGTACGGGTTGATCGATTCCTACGCCGGGAGCCTTTTTGGTTAAAGGCAATAAAGCGCCGATATTTGCATTTCTGCGTGTAATAAATTCCTCTTTACTGATATAGTCATTTTCCGCCATTTCCTTTAACACCAAAAATCTTGAAATTGCATTTTGTTCGCTGGCTGTAAATAAGGAACTTGCAGAAGTATTTGTACTTTTATTTGGAGATTTTTTATTAAGCGCTCTGCTGATATTCTTTTTGTTCTGATCTTTTGCCGCATCTTCCGAAATATTAAAATTACGATTCTCAATTACCAATTTGCTTTGTTTGAGAGTAATATTACGTAAACGTCTTTTGGCAATTTGGGTTATTTTTTCCGGTACGGTAGAATTTGCGCCTAAAATAGATGTTTCTACACCGTCAATCACAATTAAGTCTTCATAATATTGGCGAGCTCTGTTTTCTCTGCCTAACTTTTCGGCAGTTAGGGCACCAACCAAAAGAGCCTGCTGATTGCGAGGATTGGCTTTTATTGCTTCCAAAGAAAATTCTTGAGCGGCATGAAAATCTCCTTGAGAATATGCAACCGTAGCTTCTGCAGCCTCTGCATTTCCGTCTTTTTCAAATTGGCGAATAAACCAATTAGATTCTTTACCAGTGTCTTTCTTGTCTAAGATTGCACAGCCGGAAATCATTGAAACGGCAACAGTGCAAAGCAATAAGCTCTTAAAACCTGCAAAATTCAAGGGTTTTCTCCTCAAAAAAACATAAACTATAACTAATTTATCGTCATATTATAAAATATTCGTTTACATTACAATAATTTTGTTTGCATTGTTAATTTATGCTTGATTTATTTTAATTATTATGTAGTATGCAAGGCAATTAACCGAATTTTAAGACATTTGCGGATGTGGTGAAATTGGTAGACACGCCAGATTTAGGTTCTGGTGCCGTGAGGTTTGGGAGTTCGAGTCTCCCCATCCGCACCATTTTGTTTTTAAGATTCAAGACTTCCAAATATATTGTTCAAAAAAGAGAATATCATAATGAAAATAACCGAACTTAAGTCCGAGGGACTGAAAAAAGAGTATAAAGCAGTTGTTTCTGCTGCTGACTTTGCTTCAAAAGTAGAAGAAAAAATCAAACAAATTGCCAAAACAGCAAAATTGCCTGGTTTTCGTGCCGGCAAAGCACCATTCGAAATGCTAAAGAAAAAATATCATGACAGCGTTATCGGTGAGGTTTTGGATAATGCCGTACGTGAGGGAACAGCTGAGGTTATCAGTTCTAAAAAACTCCGTCCCGCTATGCAACCGGAAGTAAAAATCACTTCCTTTGCTGATGGCAAGGATCTTGAATTTGAAGTTGTATTAGAAAATCTTCCTGAAATTAAAATCGGTGATTTCTCTAATATAAATTTAGATAAATATATGGCAGAAGTTCCGGCCGAAGAAGTTGAAAAAGCATTGGGTTATATTGCACAATCTCACAAAGAAACTGTTTTGGTTGAAGGCAAAGAAGCTGCCAAAGGTGATGTTGTTGTAATTGACTTTGTCGGCTCTGTTGATGGTGTTGAGTTCCAAGGCGGAAAAGGTTCTAACTATCCGTTAGAGCTTGGTTCCGGTTCTTTTATTCCAGGCTTTGAAGATCAATTGATTGGTGCTAAAGCCGGTTCTAAGGTAGATGTTAAGGTTAAATTCCCAGAAAATTATCATGCTAAAGACTTAGCAGGTAAAGATTCTGTGTTTGCCGTAGAAGTAAAAGAAGTTCGCGAGCCTAAGGCTGTTGAGTTTAACGACGAGTTTGCAAAGTCTGTTGGTGCAAAAGATATGGAAACTTTGAGAGAAGACATCAAAAATCGCATCAAAGGCGACTATGAAAATGCATCTCGCATGAAGTTGAAACGTCAACTTTTAGACGCTTTGGATAAGGAATATTCTTTTGAATCACCTGCTTCATTGGTAGATGCTGAGTATAAGGCTATTGTAGAGCAATATGAACAAGCTAAAAAATACAATCAATTAGACGCTTCTGAAAAAGAAAAGTCTGAAGAAGAGTTGCTCAAAGAATATAAAGATATTGCTCTTCGTCGTGTTAAGTTGGGCTTGTTGCTTTCAGAAGTTGGACAAGATGCAAAAATCAGCATCAAACCGGAAGATATCAATGCTGCAATTATGAATGAGGCTAAAAAATATCCGGGACAAGAAAAAATGGTTTTGGATTACTACCTCAAAAACAAAGCAGCTGTTGATGGTTTGAAAGCTCCTATCTTTGAGGAAAAGATTGTAGATTATATTTTGAGCAAAGCTAAGGTTGAAGAAAAAATTGTTAGCGTAGAAGAGCTATACAACTTTAACGAAGACACAAAGTCAGCTAAAAAATCTGCAAAGAAATCAGCTTAGTATTTTAATCTTTTAGAATAGCGCCGTTTCCCAATCATTTGAAACGGCGTTATTTTTATGCATATGTGGTCAATTTTATTTTTAAGAATGATTTTAACTGTTTGTGAATATATTATGTTTTATAATAACAAAAGTTAAATTAATATAAGGATTAAAATAATGGTGAATTACAGAGAGCACGAAATTTATGATGGTACTTTGGTGCCGATGGTAATTGAGCAAACCTCTAAAGGTGAGCGCTCATTTGATATATATTCTCGTCTTTTGAAAGAGCGTATTATCTTTTTAACCGGTGAAGTTAATGATGAGGTTTCATCTTTGGTTTGTGCTCAGCTGTTGTTTTTGGAATCTGAAAATCCGAAAAAAGACATTTATTTGTACATTAATTCTCCCGGAGGTTCCGTAACAGCCGGTATGGCAATGTTTGATACAATGCAATACATAAGTTGTGATGTAAATACCTTGTGTATAGGTCAGGCATGTTCTATGGGGTCGTTGCTTTTGACTGCCGGAGCAAAAGGTAAGAGATTTGCTCTGCCCAATTCTCAAATTATGATTCACCAGCCTTCAGGCGGTTTCCAAGGGCAAGCAACAGACATGGAAATTCGTACTCGTCTTATCTTAAATATGAAAAAGAGACTAAATAAAATATATGCCGATAAAACCGGTCAAAAATTATCTGTTATTGAAAAGGCTATGGAAAGAGATAATTTCATGACACCGGAAGAAGCCAAGAAGTTTGGTTTGATAGACCATATTGTAACTTCGCGTGAAGAGATTTTGAAATAGGGGTTAGATGATGAGTGATAATCAAGAAAATAAGGGTGAGTTGCTACATTGTTCATTTTGTGGCAAAAGCCAAGATGAAGTAAAAAAACTTATTGCAGGCAGAGGGGTTTATATCTGCGACGAGTGTATTGAGGTATGCATCAACATCGTTGCTGACGAAATGGAAGAGCAAAAGACTCAAGAAACCGGATCTACCGGTGAATCTTTGCCTTCACCGTCAAAAATCAAAGAGTTTTTAGATCAATATGTTATTGGTCAGGATTTTGCCAAAAAAGTATTGTCTGTGGCTGTATACAATCACTATAAGCGTCTTAACTCAAAGAAAAATAATAAAGATATTGAGATTTCTAAGTCAAATGTGATTCTCATCGGTTCTACCGGAAGCGGAAAAACATTGCTTGCTCAAACACTGGCTAAAATATTAGATGTTCCTTTTGCAATTGCTGATGCTACCACGCTGACAGAAGCCGGATATGTTGGTGAGGACGTCGAAAATATTGTTCTCAAGTTAGTACAAAATGCTAATTATGATATCGAAAAAGCTCAACGAGGAATTGTTTATATTGATGAGATCGACAAAATTACTCGCAAAACAGATGGTCCGTCTATTACCCGTGATGTTTCAGGCGAGGGCGTGCAACAAGCATTACTGAAAATTATCGAAGGTACAATTGCCAATGTTCCGCCTCAAGGCGGACGCAAACATCCGCAACAAGAATTTTTGCATGTAGACACAACCAATATTTTGTTTATTTGTGGTGGTGCATTTGCCGGGTTAGAAAAAATTGTCAGCCGTCGCGGCAAAGAAACCTCAATCGGCTTTGGTGCAAAAGTTGCAGCGAAAGAAGAGCGTGGCATTGGTGAAATAATCAAAGATGTTCAGCCTGAAGATTTGCTCAAATTCGGTCTTATACCGGAATTTGTTGGCCGTTTACCGATTATCGCTACTCTTGGCGATTTGAACGAGGATGCTTTGGTTAAGGTTTTGACTGAGCCCAAAAATGCTCTTGTTAAGCAATATACATGCATGTTCGATATGGAAGGTGTAAAACTAACTTTGACTGAGGGGGCTTTGCGAGCAGTAGCCAAAAAGGCCATTGAACGCAAAACAGGAGCTCGCGGATTGCGTGCAATCATGGAAGATACATTGCTGGAGCTTATGTATGAAATTCCGGATAAGAAAGATGTTGTTGAAATTATCATTGATGAAAATGTTATCAACGATAAAAAAGCGCCTAAGTTTGTGCTAAACAAAAAAACAAGCAAAAAAGCATCATAGATTATGAATTTGTTATAAACCGCTTTGGTGCAAATCAGGGCGGTTTTCTCATTTGAATATGGAAAGTTGATTGTTGAATATTATATAATTATTATAATAGAAAAATTGTATATATAAGAAGTTTAAAAGACATGAAGAAGTATCTCATCACAATATTAGCATCATTCATTTTTGCCGCACCATCCAAAGCCGGCATACAAGAATATTGGCAACAGTTAAAACAAGATATTGCTCAAACATGGAAATCTGATAATTATGATTTGTATGTTCCTTTATACGCATGGCACAACCGCCTTACATATGATCAAGAACATATCGATAAATACAATGAAAATCCATGGGGACTTGGTTTTGGTAAGTCAGTACAAGGGGGTAATAATACCTGGCATAGTTTGTATGCTATGGTATTTAAGGATTCAAATGATCACCCGGAAACTTTTATTGGTTATGCATGGCTGAAAAATTGGGACATCAATGATAATCCGGACTTAAAAGTCGGTTTAGGATACACATTGGGCGTTACTCAGAGAGTGGAATGGTATTTTCTTCCTGTTCCGGCTCCTCTGCCGATTGCCAGTGTTTCATACAAAGATATTGCTTTACAGGCAGCCTATGTTCCGGGAGTAAAAAATGATGGTAACGTGTTGTTTGTTTGGACGAAAATACCATTAAATCACTTGAATGATTGACAAAAAAGTGCAAAAAAACCCAAAAAAACACTTGCTTTTTTTAAAAAATCTGTTAATCAGTAGGTCTAATTTAAATTTTAGTTAGAGGAAAAAATGGCTGAAATTAAAACTTTTTATCCGCAAAAAACAGTCAAAATCGGCAATTTTGAAATAGGAAATGAATTGCCGTTGTCTCTTTTGTGTGGTCCATGTCAGATAGAAAGTCGCCAACATGCAATAGATATATGTGGTGCTATGTCTGAACTTACAAACAAACTTGGTATGAACTATGTATTTAAGGCTTCTTTCGATAAGGCTAATCGTACCTCTATTAACGGAGCACGTGGTGTCGGTATGGAAGAAGGCATGCGTACCTTTGATGAAATTAAAAAACTTTATAACAATATTCCAATTGTAACCGATATTCACGAAGTTTGGCAGTGTGAAGAAGTTGCTAAACATGTTGATATGTTACAAATTCCGGCCTTTTTGTGTCGCCAAACAGATTTGGTGGTTGCAGCTGCCAAAACCGGCAAAATTGTAAATGTAAAAAAAGGCCAATTTTTGGCTCCTTGGGATGTTACTAATATTGTTAAGAAGGTAACCGACAGCGGCAACGAAAATGTATGCATTACCGAGCGTGGAACATCGTTTGGCTACAATACATTGGTTGTAGATATGCGTGGTTTTCCGCAAATGGCTCAAGCAACAGGTTGTCCGGTTATTTTTGATGCTACTCACTCTGTACAGCAACCGGGAGGCCACGGTTCTTCTACCGGTGGTCAACGTGAATTTGCTCCGGTTTTGGCTCGTGCAGCCGTTGCTGTTGGTGTTGCATCTGTGTTTATCGAAACTCACGAAAATCCAGACAAAGCATTGTCTGATGGCCCGAATACCATAGCTCTAAGCGATATGGAAGGCGTATTAAGCGAGCTTATGGAACACGATGCTATTGCCAAGAAAAACAAACTAAAAAAGGCAATTGCAGTATAATAAATCAAATAATAAAAAACAAAAAAACAGGCTAGGGAAACCCTGCCTGTTTTTTTGTAATCTTTTGCTTGCTAAAAGCTTATTAAATATAGGCACTAGCTGATTGAAAATGTGTCTGCAAGATTGTTATGGTTAACATGAAATATCTAATTAATTACAACAAGGAGATAAGATGAAATGTACCCAAGATACAGATCAAAGTCAGGTTATTATATTGACGATGATGATATAGACAGCTACGGCGTCGATCATAAAAACTTTTCTACTCGAGATGAACTTGAATATCAAATGGCTCGTCAAGAAAAAGAAAATGAATTTGCAAACCAAAATAATATAAATAAAGAGATTGAACCAAAGTATTGGGAAACTGCACAGGAGGGAAAACAAGTTTTTAATAATGTTGTTAATGAGGAAGGAAATACATCACCTGAAAATCAAAATATATATGATTATGCAAATTCGGCAATTAAAGGGGGAATGAATTTAGTAAAAAACTATTTACCAATACGTAATATGAATGCAACAGATAAATACAAACATGCTCTTATGAATTGTCAGGCTTCTCAATATGGAAAAGGAGGTGCTGATATGGTTAATTTAGCTTCAAATATAAAGGAAACTTATGATATAGTTAAAGGTATTAATAGTATTGACAGTAGCCAAGGAGATCAGTATGCTAACAAAATAGGTAGATTAATGGGTACAAAGTATCCTAATGAGGATTGTGATGAACTTATTAAAAGGTATATTAAAAAATTTTGGTAGAATAACAAAAAAGATTATACATTTTTGGGCAATTTTAGTTTTACTATTTCTTAGTTACCTTATTTTTGAGTTTATGAAATATTATTACTACGATGGTCCTAAATTTATTGAAAAATGTGTGTCTGAAGGATATTCAAAAAGTTTTTGCCAAAATCAATTTTATTGAAGATAGTAAGTAAAACACCACCGAAGTAATTCAGAGGTGTTTTACTTTGATAAAGTCTAATAAGTATATAAATTTGCATTTTAAGAAAAATAAACCTATTTATAAATAAACAAAACAAAGGATTTATTTAAATGGAAGATTATTTATTACCGTCCAAATCTGAACGTAAATTAGTGGCACTGTTTCGACAATCAACATTATTACAACAAGATAAGAAATTGCAAAATGAAATTGTTGTTTGGGCAAAAAGTATGCTTGCAGAGGCTCGAGAAGAATGGCAAGATATACATGCCACTACTGTAAAATCAATCATTAAGAGCCATAACAAAATGAAGGCAATTAAAGGGGCTAAAACAAGAGATAAAAAATATGCTTCGTTTCGAGCTGAATTTGCATCCTTGCAAAAACAATATTATCAAAAAGCACTTCAAGACGGTTATAAATTGACGGCTAATTGGTTTGTTACTTGGTTTTTAATACATAAATCATCTGAAATTGAAATACCATATGTAAAACAAAATCAAAAAAATAAATTAATTCAATTAGCTCAAGCTAATAATAGAGAGTTTAAAAAGCTTTTTGTTTGACCTTTTGTTCATAATGTACTAGCTTAATTTATTATGAATTTTAGTGACGAAGGATATATAATCAATATACGCAAACACGGGGAGCGTTCGCTCATTCTAACCGTGTTGACACAAGCTCATGGCAAAGTTATCGGTTATGCCAAGAACTGTCTTTCTAAAAAGAATTTATCAACATATCAACTTGGAAACCATATCAAAATAGATGCATATTCACGTCTTGATGAAAATATGCTTTCCCTAAAAGTTGAACTCATATATCCTAAGGCAGTTTCTTTTATGCAAGATGAACAACGCCTTCATGCACTTAGTTCATTTTGTGCATTATCAAATATCTGCATGCCTGAACTGCAAGATATTGAGAAATTTTATTCTAGGGTGTCTGAATTTTTTAATCTTATAGATGAAGATGGTTGGCTAACACATTATTCTTGCTTTGAATTTTATTTGTTGGAGTTTTTAGGCGTGGGGCTTGATATAACCAAATGCTCGGTTTCAGGTACAACCGAAAATTTGGCTTATATTTCTCCAAAAACCGGAAAGTCAGTATGTGCCGAAGTAGGAGAACCATATAAAAATAGGCTCTATCTTTATCCGCATTTTATTTTTGATAAATCCCTTTCTCCAACCCGAGAAGAACTGCGAGATTGTCTAAAAATGACAGGTTTTTTCCTCAATAAAAACTTTTTTGTTGTCAATGGCTTGAAATTTCCTGAATGCCGTGATATTCTCGCCAACATTGTATAATAGTTATTTTCGGGCAAAATACCGAATTTTTATAGTGTTTAGGAAGTTAGAATGGCAGAAATAGAAGAAAGAATCAAAACAGTTGCTATGGCTGAAGAGCTAAGTTCGCGCTATTTGTCATATGCAATGTCCACCATTGTATCTCGTTCTTTGCCCGATGTTAGAGACGGCTTAAAACCTGTTCACCGTCGTCTTATGTTTGCAATGCGTCAGTTGCACTTAGACCCTAAGTCCGGATTTAAGAAGTGTGCCAGAGTTGTGGGCGATGTTATCGGTAAGTATCACCCTCATGGCGATAGTGCAGTATATCAGGCAATGGCCAGATTAGCTCAAGATTTTTCTGTTCGTTATCCTTTGGTTGACGGGCAGGGAAACTTTGGTAATATTGACGGAGATGGCCCTGCTGCCATGCGTTATACTGAGGCTCGATTGACCGAGTTTGCCATTGCACTTATGGAGGGTTTGAATGATGATGCCGTCGACTTTAGAGATACCTATGATGGCGAAGAATGTGAACCGGTGGTAATGCCGGCAGCAGTACCGAATCTGCTTTGCAATGGTACATCGGGTATTGCCGTAGGTATGGCTACCAATATTCCGCCTCATAATCTCTCTGAAGTTTGTGATGCTCTGCTTTTGCTTATCGATAAACCTGATGTTGAAATAGAACCTTTGGTAAGAAGATTAAAAGGTCCTGATTTCCCAACCGGAGGAGTTATTGTCGATAAGTTTTCTACAATTTTAGATGCCTATAAACAAGGACGAGGAAATTTCCGGATCAGAGCTAAGTGGGAAAAAGAAGATTTGGGAATGGGACAATATCAAATTGTTGTTACCGAAATTCCGTATCAGGTTGTAAAATCTAAGTTAATTGAAAAGATTGCTCAGCTTCTGGTTGATAAAAAAGTTCCGCTTTTGGCCGATGTCAGAGATGAATCTGCACAAGATATACGCATTGTGTTAGAGCCCAAAAATCGCAATGTCGATGCCAATATGCTTATGGAGTTATTGTTTAAGCAAACTGAGCTTGAGAGTAAATTTGCTTTAAACATGAATGTATTAGACTCTGACGGTGTACCAAGAGTTATGAGTATAAAAGAGGTTTTGGGCGAATATTTGCATCACCGTTTGCATGTTTTGGAACGCCGTTCTAATTATCGTTTGCAAAAGATAAATGCTCGCTTAGAAATTCTTTCCGGATATTTGATTGCTTATTTGAATTTAGATGAAATCATTCGCATCATTAGAGAAGAAGATGAGCCTAAAGTTGTGATGATGAAAAAGTTTGGTCTAACCGATAATCAAGCCGAAGCCATACTTAATATGAAACTCCGCAGTTTACGCAAGCTTGAAGAAAGTGAAATCAAACAAGAATATGATGATTTGAGCGCCGAAAAAGGCTCATTGGAAGCTTTGTTGGCAGATGAGAATTTGCGTTGGCAAAAAGTTGCCGAAGAAGTAAAATACGTGCGTGAAAAATTCGGCAAAAAGACAGCTTTAGGGCGTCGTCGTACCGAATTTGCCGAAGTTGCCGATGATATAGAGATTTCTATAGAAGCTTTGGTTGAAAAAGAACCCATAACTGTTATTCTTTCACAAAAGGGCTGGATCCGTTGTACCAAAGGACACAACCCATTAAACGATGAATTTAAGTTTAAAGATGATGATGCATTGTTAATGGCGATTCATGCTCAAACAACAGATAAAATTGTGTTGTTGGATAATTCGGGTAAGTTCTTTAATGTGGCCGCATCTGAGATTCCGAGTGGCAGGGGATTTGGTCAACCGTTGCGTTTGATGATTGATCTCGGCAACAATGATCATATTGTTGATATGTTTGTTTTTGATTCTAAGGCCAAGTATCTTATTGCTTCAAATAGCGGCAGAGGTTTTATTGTTGATGAAAACCACATAATTGCTCAAACTCGCAATGGTCGCAAGATTATGAATGTGGGGCAAGGTGAATGTGTTGCATTTTGCAAAAAAATGACCGGAGATATGGTTGCCACCATTGGCGATAATCGCAAATTATTGGTATTCAAGGCAGAAGAAATTCCCACAATGGCGAGAGGCCACGGTGTTTTATTGCAAAAATACAAGGACGGAGGCTTATCTGATATTCAAATTTTTAATGAGGCCGAAGGATTTACTTATACCAGAGCCGGTGGCACCAAGACTGAAACCGAGCTGTTGACATGGCTAGGACACCGAGCTCAAGTCGGTAAACTTGCTCCATTCGGTTTTCCTAAGAGTAACAAGTTTTTGAAAGATTAGTATGCCAGAAATTTTGTTTGAATACATTCGTCAAGGTGTATATGTTAAAGTAACTGCCATTGAACCGGAAACAAGAATTGAGGCATCGGTTGTGGTTCCGGCTAGCTTGAGCCAAGAACAAATGCAACTCCAAGCTCTGCAAAAACTAAACTACATACTTCGTAAAAAAGCAGAGGAATAGTATTTAGGTTCATTTAATTTTTCAAACTATGGCCAAGTAGAGTCCGTGCGGCTTCGCACTGTGGATAACTAGGGTAAAAGCACAGTATTTGTTTCCATTTTGAAAATAATGTTTTAATATACACTCGCCTAAGAATGGGCAGGGGAATATTATTGATTTAATGGGGAAAAAAATGTCTGATAATACCGAGGCAAATCGCAAAGCCGTTTCGGCAACTTCGCTTCCGCAATTTATGAGTGAAACAACCAGTCTGACCGAGATTGAAGAGAAACCTTCTTGGCTCAATAACAACTTGCACAAACTTATGATTAGTGTAAGTGTGATATGGTTTGGCATTGTGTTGATTTATATTACCCAATTTTTTGGTTGGGATAATTTATTTTTGATGATGCCTGATGAGTTCGGCGGTTTTTTAGCCGGTATAACTTTGCCTTTAGCAATTATTTGGGTGGTTATGGCCTACATTGACCGAGGAACATCTTTTAAGCAAGAAGCTAAATTCTTGCGAGCCTATATGAATCAATTAGTATACCCCGAAGACGGTGCTCCCCAAACCGCCAAAGCAATGGCCGATGCCATACGTTCTCAGGTTGTTGAATTGCAAGAAGTGAGCAAAATGGCAACTCAATATACCGAAAGAATCAAAGATGAAATCCGAGCCAATATCAATGACTTCAGCAAGCTTGTTGCCACCTTGGATAACTATTCATCAAAAACCATTGTCGAGTTGAGTGATGGCGTTAAGTATTTGACTCAAAACTTTGAAAATGTGACAAATAAGGCTCAAAATTCGGTAGAAACGTTTTCCGGATTAAATAAAGAATTTACTTCAGGAGCTGCAGATATTGAACAAACGTTAAATGATTTGCTTGGTAATATACTGGTAAAAATCAAAGAAATAAACTCATCGGCAAAGATTTTAGATGATATTTCATCTCATTCTGCAAGTAATATTGAAAAAGCCAATAATGAACTTAGCAAAGCACATCAAATTACTTCTTCTAATCTTGACAGCTTGGCTCAAACCTTAGCCACAC
Source organism: Alphaproteobacteria bacterium (assembly GCA_015062285.1). Taxonomy (GTDB): domain Bacteria; phylum Pseudomonadota; class Alphaproteobacteria; order RF32; family CAG-239; genus CAZU01. Next base: position 69,822 of record SUUY01000003.1, read on the forward strand.
AATCTCAAAATTTGCAACAGATATCGGAAGCCGCTGTATCAAATACCGGTTTGCTTAAGAAAACATTCCTGCAAGAAACGGATTCTCTACAAGATATCATGGGCAAACACACTACAAAATTAGAAGGTATAATTCAAAATAGTAGCGATGTTATGCGTAGTAAAGTTGATGAGATTGCTAAAAAAGCTTTGCATCAAATTGAAGCAATTAATAGTAACGTTGAAAAAGGCCTTAATGGCTTTGATATGTCTATCGACAATCAGGTTAAGAAAATAGATTCGGCTATTTCTAAAAATAATCATGACTTGACCAACTTGGTAGGATCGTTAGATAAGCATGCCGATAAAATTAACAAGAAACTTTATGAATATGGTGATATTTTGGCTCAAGAAATAGATAAGCTAATGATTAGAGGCAATAATCTTGAAGAAAGTATCAGTATTCAGGTAAGCAATCTCAATAATATTTCTTCCGACGCCATATCCACAATCAAAGAAGTTGATGATTCTTTAGAAAACAATATAACTTTATTGCAAAATAAAACCCAACAGGCTCACAAGGATTTAACTTCTTATATTGATGCTGTTGAAAGCAAGACATTATCATTAAGTCAAATGAACGATGATATAATGAAAAAGATGCAAGTGTCTGCTGATAATATACAAGAAAAACATAATTATATCAATGAGGTAATTACAGATATTTCAGAGCATATGCAAGATATGACAAATGAAATTAAATTATCAGCAGATACATTTGTATCTAAATCAGATGAAACCATAAAGTCTATGTCAAAAGTATCTGATAAGATGCAAGAGTGCACATCATCACTGACCGAGGCAACGTCAGTTGTCGTTGCCCAAAGTCAAGTAAGTGAAGCATCATTGGCACAACAACACAAAAACATAACCTCGTCAGCATCTAGAATAGATGAGATTAAATTAGAATTCCGTCAACAAATAGAAGACCTTTCGGTAGCATCATCTGATCTTGGCAAAGAAGCAAACCTAATTTTAGAAAAATTAAAGTCAGGTTTAAATACTATGCTTATATCGTGTAATGATGTTATTAATAAAAGTAAAGCCATTAACGATAACCTGATTGACCAAGCCAATACATTCGATACATCTGCTAATCGAACATTGGCTAAAGTAACACAGTTTGAGAATGTACTTACTACTCAAAACCAAAACATGGAATTATTGGCGCAAAATGTTGCTGAAAACGCCACCAATATAGAAAATATACTTTCACAGCAAAACAAACAAGTAAATGAGTTATCTTCATCTACATTGGCTGCATTTCGTAAAGCTAATGATGATTTTGAAGCTCAAAATAAAGCATTCCATACAATTTCTCGTTCTACTGCCGAATACGTTTTTGGTGTATCATCAGGACTTGATGAAAAAGCCGCCACTTTGAATAAACTATTCAAACAACAGGAAAGCGAGTTTTATAATTTCTGTGATAAGATATCTGATAATGCCGAGAAAATGAGCAAATCATTGCGTCAGCAAGTAGGAATTATAGAACAAAGTGCTGATAAGGTATTCTCGCGTATGGTAATGTTGGAAGAAGATACATCACGTCATACTGAAGCTGTTGTAAATAGTAGCCACAAGTCAATAGACAGACTTATGGAGATAGAAGCAATGGTTGGTAACAAGAATGAAATTATCAAAAAAATGGCAGATGAAGTGGCATCAAATCTTGAAAATGTTTCTTCCAAACTGCAAGATAATGTCCAATCATTTGGAACTATCACCCAAAACATCAGCGAAAAAGCATCTATGGCAACAGATAGTCTTATTGAAAGTTGTAATCATTTGCAAGTTGCAGAAAATGATCTGAGCAATACAACGCTTAATGTCAGTCGCATATTAGAAGAACAATCAAAAAATATTGATATTGCAATGGTTAAGGCTAAAAATCAGCACGAAGACATTAATAATATGCTTATCAGCCAAATAGAAAATATGACTGATGCGGCAAACACTTTGTCGACTCAAAGCAGGCTGGCGGAAGCATCATTGGCACAACAATACAAATATCTTACTGATACTGTAACTAATGTTGCGCAGAAAACTAAGGAGATAAGTGATGGTTTCCAAGCCAATACCAATGGCATATTTGATATGACAAATAAACTATCATATGAATTTGATGTTTTAGGAGATAGAATTATTAAAGCCGGAGAAGATATAAATAAGATATCCAAAAATTCTCTAAAAAATATGGATCAAGTTAATATTTCACTTACCCAAAACAGTGAAGATCTTGATTTGGCTGTTAAACACTCTATAGAAAAAATGGGAACAGTGTTTAATGAATACGACAAATATATTGCCGGTTTTAATACAGTTACAGCCGAAACCAGTACAGGTGTGGTTGAGATTAATAATCTTATTTCTGCTCAAAGAGATAAGATGGTTCAAATCTCAGATGACACAAAAAAATTGGTAGATTGCTTTAATACGGTATTGAACGACACATCAAACCAACTTTCAGAACGTGCAAATCAAGCCTATGATAAGGTTAAAGAATTAGGCAAAGACTTAAAGAATTTAGGCATGCAAATGGAAGAAGCTGCCAAGGTGAGTGCAACTCATATGTTGAGTTCCGGAGATAAATTGCGGGCCTCGGTTGCTGAAATTGCCGCTAATGCCGAAAGAATATCCAATGATATTCTAAATTCCGGAGAAGTATTTATAAAACAATCCGGAGCCTTGGTGTCAGCAAGTGATGATACAATCTCTAAAGTTAATTCAGCTATGGGAAGCCTACTTGAAGTCAGCAAAGATTTTGGTATCAGCGGAGACGGAATTATAAAAGATGCTTTGCGTTTTAGTGATATTATAGGAACACAGCTAAAAGACCTTAGTGAACAAACTCAAAAAGCAGATAATAGTCTCAAGAATTTAACTTCTGCATATCAAGGTATTCAAATTGAGGCATTCTTGAAACAAGCAGGCTCCATTATCGAGAAACTGGAAAGCTTGTCTGTTGATATCAACCGTGTCTTTAATCCTAAAGATGAAGAAGACCTATGGAAGAAGTTTTACAACGGTGATACCGGAGTTTTTGTTCGTTACCTTTCTAAGAACATAAACAAGATGCAAGTAACCACTGTTCGCAAAGCTTTTGAAAATAATACTGATTTTCGTAATCAGGTTAATGCTTACTTGTCTGAATTTGAACTTCTGATAAACCAAGCTAAAGATCACGAACATTCAGGGTTGCTCTTATCTGTCATTACCGGAGCAGATATCGGAAAGCTATACTATATATTGGCAAAGATAATGGATAAGCTGAACTAGGTAGAATAGATGAATAGCTTTAGACTTACAAATTATATAAATGATCTTAATCGGCAGATATATGCATCTGTTGATCAAATTAAGCATCGTTCGTCTAAAGCCGATATAAGTAGAAAAGCATCATACGATTTTCAGGCCGATGATTATAAGGTGAAAGAAGCGCCATATAAATTATTGAGTGGAGATGTAAATTGGTCTTTGCAAAATATTTCATATGATGCGAAAAAAAACAGTGATTATATTGTTTCTAATTATAAATATGTCAATAATGTGATAAAAGAGCCAAGGGTCATTATTGATCTTATGTTTAAGAATAATAGGGAATTTGATTTTAAGGTATAAATGAAAATATTAGATTTTGACAGCAAAGTTTTTTTAGCTCCCATGGCCGGTATTACCGATAAGCCGTTCAGAAACCTTGTTGCTTCCTATGGCGGTGGTAATATAGTTTCAGAAATGGTTGCTATTAATGCTTTATCACGCAAAAATGCCAAAACCTATCGTATAGCTGATGTTAGAGACGAGCTTTATCCTGTTGTTGTTCAACTGGTCGGAAGTAATCTGGAGTTATTTGCAGATTCTGCCAAATTAGCAGAGGAATTAGGAGCACATTCCTTAGATATAAATATGGGCTGTCCGGTCAAAAAAATTATAGCTAACCAATCCGGATCGTATCTGATGCGAGATATGACGTTAGCATCAAAAATAATATCTGCTGTTGTAAAGTCTACATCTTTGCCTGTTAGTGTAAAGTTTAGAAAAGGGTGGGATAATCAAAGTATAAATGCGGTTGAATTTGCCAAAATGTGCGAGGATAGTGGTGCTTCATACATTACTTTACATGGTCGCACACGTTCAGAGTTTTATTCCGGTTGTGCCGATTGGGATATTATTGCTGAAGTAAAATCAAATGTAAAAATTCCGGTTATAGGAAATGGCGATGTTGCGTCTCCGCAAAAAGCCAAAGAAATGCTGGAATACACTAAAGCAGACGGTGTTATGATTGGCCGAGCAACATTAGGGCAACCATGGCTTGTTTCGCAGATTCACAATTATTTAGAAACCGGAGAAATCGGCTTTGAAATTTCTGTATCTCTTGTCAAAAAGGCACTGCTAACCCATATTAAAGGATTAGTAGACTACCACGGAGAAAGATTGGCATTAGGCCTATCAAGAAAATATGTTTGTTGGTATTGCAAAAATATGCGTGATGCTCGCCGTTTTAGAGAAACATATGTTAGAATAGATAATTTGGCAGATGCTTATAAAGAAATAGATCGCTATTTTGACGGGATTATATCTGAGGAGGAATAAATGAAAATCATTGTATGTGGTGCCGGAAGCATAGGGCAGAGCATTGTAAGTTATTTGGTAAAAGGTAATAATGATATTTCGGTAATTGATAATAACCAAAGACGTTTAGATGAGCTATCTAAAGAGTTTGATGTTTTGCCTGTTATCGGAGAAGCATCTCATCCTGATATTTTAGAAAGAGCAGGGGCCAAAGAAGCTGATATTATTTTAGCCGTGACTGATGTAGATGAAGTCAATATGATGGTCTGTCAGATAGCTTATACTCTGTTTTCGATTCCTCGTAAGATTGCTCGCATTGATAGTGAAATATTTTTAGATCCTATATGGGGAGCTATGTATAATGACCACCACCTTCCGATAGATTTGATTATATCTCCCAATATAGAGGTTGCCGAAAACATTTTAAACATTTTACAATATCCTGGCTGTTCAGGAATTTTGCCGGTATTTAATAATACAGGATATATTTTGAATTTGAAACTAAACGATAAATGCCCATTACTTGGTACGCCGATAAATCATATATGTAGAAAAAATGAAAATTTGGACCTAACGGTAGTAAATGTTTTTAGAAATAATCAGTATTTTATTCCTGATGCATATGATGAATTTTTTGCCGGTGATGAAATAAATATATTTGTCAGTAAAGATGAGGTATATAATACTATTTCGGTATTTGGAGCTGAAAAGCCAAGCAATGAGCGAATAGTGATTTTTGGCGGTAATGCGGTTGCTAAGCACATTGCACAAAAACTTGAATTAAATGACAGTATTATTAGCACTAAAATTATAGAAGAAGATTTAGATGTGGCAAGAAAATTAGCAAAATATCTTTCATCGACTATTGTAATTCAAGGAGAGCTACTCAGTGATGTTATTCTGGAAGAAGCGGATGTTGGCAAAGCAGATGCCACCATCGCCATAACAGAAAATGATAAAGATAATCTTCTTGCATCTTTATTATCAACTAAAAGAGGTGTATCATCAACTCTGTCACTGGTTAATACCCCATCATACAACAATTTGATATTTGATGTTGGTGAGAGTATTTTGGTTGATCGTCGTTCTGTTACCATATCAAAATTACTTAAAGAATTGCGTAAGGCAAAAATAAAAGATGCATATTCTCTAAGTAAAGGAAACGGAGAAATATGGGAAATATCCATAGAAGAAGATGATGTTATCAATGGTAAAAAAATTGGTGAGTTAAATTTGCCACGCTTGAGTCGAGTTGTGGTTATAAAAAGAGGAGAAGAAAATATATGTCCGGATCCGACGATTATACTTTTGAGCGGTGACATCATATTGTTATATGTTGATTCTCAAGTAATTCGCCAAACTGAAAATATTTTTGCTTAAAATTCTTTACTATTTAAAAAAAATGATGTTAAACTAAACAAGACGATAAAATATAACGATAAAGGAACAAACAATGTCTCAAAATGTCCAAGAAGATTTTTTAGGTAATATCAGAGATAACGAAATCTCTGTAACAGTTTTTTTAGTTAATGGAGTAAAGCTTCAAGGTATAATCACTTGGTTTGATGAAAGTTCCTTATTGCTTCGCCGCGATGGTCATACTCAGCTTATTTATAAACACGCTATATCAACTATTATGCCTTCAGAAGCTATTGAGTTGGCAGCAGAATAATAATTGAGCACCATAGATTTATCTTTAAAGCCTAAAATTAAAGCCGCTGTAATCTATCCGGAGATTATGGAGCGCTGTGTTGGTATATCTGCAGAATCTCGTCTATCAGAAGCGGTGGGATTAGCTTTAGCTATAAATTTAGATGTTGTTCACCAAGAAATTATAAAACTTAGAAACATTAAACCGGCAACATTAATCGGGCAGGGAGTGATAGATCGTCTTTTGCCGCTGATTAGTGCCGATAATATAGAGCTTTTGGTGGTTGATTCGGGATTATCACCAATTCAGCAACGCAATTTAGAAAAAAAACTTCAGATCAAGGTTATTGACAGAACTGCTCTTATTTTAGAAATATTTGGTGAACGAGCTCAAACCAATGAAGGTAAATTACAAGTAGAATTAGCCCACCTTAGCTATCAACGAAGCCGTTTAGTTCGAAGCTGGACCCATTTGGAACGTCAAAGAGGAGGAGCCGGCTTTTTAGGAGGCCCCGGAGAAACACAAATAGAATTAGACCGCCGAATAATTGATGATAAGATTTTGCGTATTAAAAAGGACTTGGAAAAAGTACGCCAAACTCGTAAAATTCAACGTGTATCACGCCAAAGAGTACCATATCCTGTTGTTGCTTTAGTCGGCTATACCAACGCCGGAAAGTCATCTTTATTTAATCGTTTGTCTTTAGGAAATGTTTTAGCCAAAGACATGTTGTTTGCCACGTTAGACACCACATTACGACGCTTGGATCTTCCTTCCGGCAGAACAGTAATTTTATCAGATACGGTCGGTTTTATATCAGATCTTCCTCATGAACTGGTTATGGCGTTTAGAGCCACACTGGAAGAAGTTCTAGAAGCAGACATTGTTGTCCATGTTCGAGATGTTGCTAATCCTGATTCCAGAGAACAATGTCATGATGTTATCAATGTGTTGGAAAATATTGGCTTAAACAACATTAAAGAAGATAAAAAATATATTGAAGTTCTTAATAAATCAGATCTTTTGGATCAACAACAAAAATCAGTAATAAAAGATAATTGTTTGTTAGTTTCGGCTCTAACCGGCGAAGGATGTGATAAGTTTTTACAAGAATTAGATAATCGTTTATCACAAGACCATAAAATTATGGAAATTAGATTGCTTGCATCTGAAGGTAAGAAAATATCTTGGATATATGAAAATTCTGAAGTTTTATCATCAAATTTGATAGAGGATATGCTTTACCTTAAGTTTCGGATAAGTAGTGCTTCTGCAGCCAAATTAGATAAATTGCTTGACAAACAGACCAATTAAGATACAAGTTAAACCAGTTTTTATTTATTATTAATTCCATAAAAATATGAAAAAGTATTATTTTGTTAGTGAAGGAACAGTTGGTAAGGTTTCTCACGTTGTCATTCAGTGCGATTTGGTGGTGGTTGTTTTGGATACAGGAGAAGAACTATTACTTTCTACTGCAGCATACAACACACTTAAGGGGCTGAAGAAAGGAGATGAGATTGTTTATCATCAATCATCGTCAATTCATAAGTGCACCTCAAAAGATATGGAAATTAATGTGCTAGGTAACAGAGAAAATTTAGAGGTACTGAAAGCAAGATTGGCCGATGGTGAATTTGTCTGAAAAATCAGCTCTTATAAGAGCTGATTTTTTTGTGTGTATCTTTTGATTAATTTGTAAAAAACATTGTAACTTATAAAATGACCGCTAAAATACTAGGCAAACAAAACCATATTACTTAAAGGACAGTAAACATGTTTAATACCTCTTTTGCCGGAAAACTATTTCTTTGTACAGCTCTAGCCAGCATAAGCATAGCCCTATGTTCATGCAAAGATAAAACAAATCAGGCATCATCTCAGCAATTTCCTAAAGTTGAAGTGGTTGAGGCTGTACAAAAAAACATTCCTCTTCGTTTTGAGTTTACGGCTCGAGCTCAGGGTTCTAAAGAAACAGAAGTAAGAGCCAGAGTAGATGGTATTTTGCAAAAACGTAATTATACTGAAGGTGCAGATGTTCAAGAAGGAGATGTTTTGTTTGAGATTGATCCCGAGCAATATAAAATTGCCTTGCAACAAGCGGAGGCAGAGCTTGCTCAAGCCAATGCTCAGTTAGAAGAGGCACAAAATAATTGGGAACGTATCTCAAAGCTGTTTAAAGAACGTATTGTTAGCGAAAAATCAAAAGATGAAGCCAAATCAACTCTTGGCACTAAACAAGCAGCTCAAAAACTTGCCGAAGCAAAAGTTGCTGCCGCCAAGCTTAATTATGACTATACAAAAGTAACAGCACCTATCAGCGGAGCCACCGGACAAGAGGCATATTCTGAGGGAAGCCTAATCACCAAAAACGGTTTGCTTACTCATATTACTCAGCTTGACCCTATTTATGTAATGTTTTCAATATCAGAAAATGAAATGATTTCCATGCGTAAAATGGTAGAAAAAGGCAGGCTTGCAAAATCTCAAGATGAAACTCCGGTTGTGGCTCGCTTATATTTAAGCGATGATAGTCTTTATTCCGAAACCGGTAAAATAGATTTTGTTACCCCCAACATAGATACTACAACCGGTACCATAAAGGTAAGAGCAATTTTCCCTAATGCTGATAAAATAATTCGTCCGGGGCAATTTTTGCGCTTGGTCATTGAAGGACTAAATTCTCCAAACGCCTTTAATATTCCTCAATCGGCAGTTATGCAAGGGGCCAACGGATCATATGTTTATAGGGTAAATGCTCAAAACAAAGTAGAAACCGTTAATGTAAAAACCGGATTAATGACACAGGATAATAATTGGATTATAGAAGAAGGTCTTAACGTTGGCGATAAAGTTATTACTAAGGGATTGGTCAAGGTGCGTCCGGATATGGAAGTTATTATTTCCGACAATGCAGAGTAAATTTGTGGAGAAAATAGATGTTTTCTAAATTTTTTATAAATCGTCCAATCTTTGCTACGGTTATTTCTTTAGTAATTATTTTGGCAGGATTGGTGTCGATTAAGGCTCTTCCTGTTGAGCAATATCCCAGCATTGTACCGACCGAAATTCAAGTAACCGCCATATATCCCGGAGCTACAGCCGAAGTATTGGCTGATACGGTAGCCGCACCGCTGGAACAAGAGATTAATGGCGTAAAAAATATGATATATATGTATTCAAACGCCACCTCATCAGGTTATCTTACTATCGGCGTGGTTTTTGATATCGGCACAGATCCTGATCAAGCAACCATAGATGTTAACAATAAAGTTCAAATGGCAACGGCAAAACTTCCTGCCGAAGTTACCAAACAAGGTGTTACCGTAGAACAAAAATCAACATCTATTTTGCAGCTTATAACCATGCGTTCAATGTCAGAACAGTATGATACCGTATATGTTGCTAACTATGCATTGCTCAATGTTTTAGATGAAATCAGACGCATTAAGGGAGTAGGCAGTGCCGATTTATTCTCCAGCCAAGATTATTCTATGCGTATATGGCTATCTCCCGATAAACTTGCTGATTATAATATGACGCCACAAGATATTATATCTGCGATTCAAGAACAAAATGCCCAATATGCCGTAGGTCAGTTTGGTCAACAACCACTGGATAAAGAACTTCCGTATACATATTCGGTCAATACCAAAGGACGCTTGGTTAATGAAAAAGAATTTGGCGATATTATCCTAAAAAGTGATAATCAAGGAGGTTTGTTGCGACTGAAAGATGTTGCCAGAATAGAGCTTGGTTCACAAGATTATAGCGTTAGTTCAACCTTCAACGGAGAGCCGGCTGTTGCCTTTGCAATCTACTTACAACCAGGGGCAAATGCTTTAGAAACTGCCGAAATGATTCGTAATAAAATGCAAGAGTTATCCAAAAACTTTCCTGATGGCATAGTATATGAAATACCTTATGATACAACAGTGTTTGTAAATGTTTCAATAAAAGAAGTTGTACATACATTTTTTGAAGCAGTTGTATTGGTAATCTTGGTTGTGTATTTGTTTTTGCAAAAAATGCGAGCCACATTGATTCCTATTTTGGCTGTTCCGGTTTCAATCATTGGGGCCTTTGCCGGAATGTATCTCCTTGGCTTTTCAATCAACTTACTCACCTTATTTGGATTAATATTAGCCATCGGTATTGTGGTAGACGATGCTATTATCGTTTTGGAAAACGTAGAACGACTAATGGAAACCGAGCATCTTTCACCCAAAGAAGCCGCAATAAAAGCCATGCAAGAAGTATCTGGTCCGGTTGTTGCCGTAGCTTTAGTTTTGTCTGCGGTGTTCTTACCGATTGCTTTTTTGGGCGGTATGACCGGTGTTATGTATAAGCAATTTTCGGTTACCATTGCCGTATCAGTATTAATTTCGGCTTTGGTAGCATTGTCTTTGACACCGGCATTGTGTGCGTTGATTATTCCTCCGCATCAAAAAGATAAAAAACAGCTGGCATTTTTCCGCTGGTTTAATAGCTTTTTTGATAAACTGACTGATTGGTATGTTGCCGGTGTTAAGTTCTTTCTTAACTATCGTAAAATTGCCGTAATATCTTTTGTTGGTGTGATTGCATGTATATTATGGTTATTTAAGGTTGTTCCGGGAGGACTGGTTCCGAGTGAAGATTTAGGAACATTGCTTGTGTCATACGCAATGCCCGAAGCAACATCTTTACCCTATACCGAAAAACTTACATCAAATATCGGAAGTCAAATCAGTGAAGATAAAAATGTATCAGATATTTTAACGATTAATGGCTACAATATGCTTTCTTCCAGTCAAAATACATATTCGGCAATCAGTTTCATTACCTTAACCGACTGGGATGAAAGAAAAGAAGATTCACAAGCTTCTTCAACTTTAAGCAAAAAATTCACGGCAATAGGAATGAGCCAACCCGAAGGTATCGGTGTCGCTTTTGAAATGCCGGCAATCACCGGCCTAAGCATGACCGGAGGTTTTGAAGGATACATTCAAAACAAATCCGGAAAAACATCTGCTGAACTAATGGCTAAAACCCAAGAATTTATTGCTGCCGCCAACAAACGTCCTGAACTTTCCGGAGTGCAAACAACATTCTCGGTCAGCACTCCTCAATATCGTATAGATCTCGATCGTGAAAAGGCAAGGGTATTGAATGTTTCAATCGACAGTATATATGCGGTGTTGCAATCTACATTCGGAAGCCTTTATGTTAATGATTTTACTTATATGGGGCGTAATTTTAGGGTTACTCTGCAGTCAGAAGCCAGATTCCGCAGTACTCCTGATGACCTACGCTATGTATACGTAAAATCCAAAGATGGCAACTTGGTTCCGATTTCAACTTTGATTCATGTTGAGAGAGTAACCGGACCAGAGTTGGTAAACCGTTTCAATATCTTTCCTGCTGCTAAAATTCTTGGTAATCCGGCAATGGGATATTCATCTGGACAAGCAATCAGAGCCATGGAAGAAGTTGCCTCAGAAGTTCTGGGTCAAGATTTTGCTCTTTCTTGGATCGGTTCGGCATATCAAGAAAAACAAGCCGGTAGTTCTTCTTCTCAGGCCTTTATATTTGGACTGATAATGATCTTTTTGATTTTAGCGGCTCAATATGAACGTTGGTCTCTGCCGTTTGTTGTAATTTTGTCTGTTCCGTTTGCCGTTTTGGGAGCCTTAATGGCTGTGTGGATCAGAGGTATTGAAAACGATTTGTATTTTCAGGTCGGACTTGTGACCTTAATCGGATTGGCTGCTAAAAATGCAATTCTGATTGTAGAATTTGCAATGATGAAAGTAGAAGAGGGGCTTTCTTATGCTAAAGCTGCCATTGAAGCTGCAAAATTACGTTTTCGCCCGATAGTTATGACTTCGTTGGCATTTACCTTCGGTGTGCTTCCTTTGGCAATTTCTACCGGTGCCGGAGCCAACAGTCGCCACGCTATCGGAACTGGTATGATTGGCGGAATGATCCTTTCTACTTTTGTGGCAACTCTTTTTGTTCCGATGTTTTTTGCCTTTGTTGGTGAAATTTTTGATCGTAAAAATAACAAGAAAGAAGGTTAATAATGAAAAAAATAATATTAATGTTTTATTCCGTTGCTTTTTGTTTGTTTTTGTCATGTTGTGGTAATGGACAATCTAATTCTTCGGTTTTAAGAAATGATAAAATTTATTTCTTTTATCAAACTAATTGCATTCATTGTCACCATGCTGCCGAATATATAGAGCAAAAATACCCTAAACTGGATATTATAAAAATAAATATAGCTAACAAGAATGGTATGGAAATGTTGATGAAATGCGCTAAAAAATTCAAACTGGGAGATAGATTGGGAACTCCGCTATTCTGCATGGGAAATAAGCATCTCATGGGGTGGGGAGATGAATATCAACGCAGATTTGACTTTTATGTTCAAAGTTTTATTAAATAGAAAACTTATATCATCGTTGACAAGCACTATATATGTATATAATATGCTCCTGTTTTAATTTTCAAAGAGGTAAATAATTTTAAGCTCATGACGCCAATATATGTCTATATAATTAATATCGGATTAGTTTTATTTTTAGTATTTGCTAATGCATTTTTCGTTGTATCGGAATTTTCTATTGTTAAAATTCGTCGTACCAAGTTAGAAGAACTTGCTCATATGGGTAATAAAAGAGCTAAAATCGCCCTTAAAATCAATGATCATCTCAACACTTATCTTAGTGCCATACAGTTAGGTATTACCATTGCCTCACTTGGTTTAGGTTGGATAGGTGAGCCTGCTGTATCAAAGTTGTTAGAGTTAGGATTTGGTTACTGGCTTTCAGACAATCCGGTTTTATTGCACTCAATTAGTTTTGGCGTTGCATTTTCATTTATCACATTGTTGCACGTAGTTTTGGGTGAACTTGTACCAAAGTCATTAGCTATTCAGGCCACCGAAAAATATGTTTTGGCAGTAGCTCCGGCACTATATACATTTAATCGTATTTTTTCACCGTTTATCTGGGTTTTTGATCATTTGTCAATATGGATATTACGTCTTATGGGAACAAAACTTGCTGACGAGCATGAAAAAGCTCATTCTGAAGAAGAAATAAAAATCATTATTGATGCCTCACAAAAAGGCGGAATTATTGATGAAACAGAAGGTGAAATTATTCAAAATGCCATAGAGTTTTCTGAAATTTGTGCTCATGAAATTATGGTTCCTCGTCAAGATATTAAATGTCTGTATAAAAACAGCAGTAGTGAAGAAGTTCTAAAGTTCATAAAAGAGAATCATCATACTCGTTTTCCGCTTTGCGATGAAGATCGTGACCATATTATCGGAATGATTCACATCAGAGATATTATAGAACATAGTAAGGAAAAAAATGACAAAGATTTTCTAACTAAGATTTCTCGCAAAATATTATTTGTGCCTGAGAATAAATCTATTTCCGATCTTTTACACGAGATGATGAGCAAACGTATTCACATGGCCATTGTTGTCGATGAATATGGCGGAACAGCAGGATTGCTTTCTATGGAAGATATTCTAGAAGAGCTGGTTGGTGATATTTTGGATGAGCACGATGCTCCGATTTGCGAACCTATCAAAAAGATTAACGAATGTGTTTGTGAATTTGATGGTGCATATTTGATTGTCGATGCTTTTGAATGCATGGGTTTGCCGGAAATTGATCCGGAAGAAAGTACAATCGGAGGATATGTATTCGGACTTTTGGGACAGGTACCAAAAGTTGGTGATATAGCAGAAGATGAATATTGTACATATGAGGTTCTTGCTATTGATAATATGCGTATCACTAGGGTCAAGGCCAAAACTAAATATCAGCCGGCTTCAGAAGAAGAATAAAGAAAAGAGGTTAAAGCGAGATGCTTTAACCTCAAAATTTTTTAAAAGCAATAATGCCTTTTTCTTAATCTTTCGATTCCTAAGGCCAATAAGAAGATCAACGCAAATCCTCCGGCAGCAAAGAATGCAGTTGCCGAAAGTTGCATGTTTTCTTTGAATCCGAAAACCCAGAATAAGATAATTCCGAGCATGGCTGCAATCAGTGTTACAGCTTTGATAGTTTCAATTTTTTTCATTTCTTTTGTTTTTTTTAGTTATATCCTAAGGGTAAACCCTCGCACAAATCCTACATAATAACCCTTTTCATTAAGATATATATCACAAATTTAATATGTATTCAATAGTTATTTAAGGTGTTAGATAACACAAAACAAAACCCTGTCATAAAGACAGGGCTTGTTTTATTGGCGATCTCGAGAGGATTACTCTTCGCATACTTGAGTTGCACATCGCTCATGAGCTAAAGCTCACCGACATACTCTCGTCTGCCTTTCGCTTGTAGTCGAACCTCTTTCTTCAGAGGTTCAAATCCTTGATCTCGCGGCACAAAAAAAACCCTGTCATAAAGACAGGGCTTGTTTTATTGGCGATCTCGAGAGGATTACTCTTCGCATACTTGAGTTGCACATCGCTCATGAGCTAAAGCTCACCGGCATACTCTCGTCTGCCTTTCGCTTGTAGTCGAACCTCTTTCTTCAGAGGTTCAAATCCTTGATCTCGCAACACAAAACAAAACCCTGTCATAAAGACAGGGCTTGTTTTATTGGCGATCTCGAGAGGATTCGAACCTCTGACCCACAGCTTAGAAGGCTGTTGCTCTATCCAGCTGAGCTACGAGACCAACTATTTATACTTTAATAGTCAGAGCATCGCTCTCGCATCTGTAATTTTCAAATATGGTCGGGACTATTGGATTACTTCGTTCACGTCGCTCATGAGCTAAAGCTCACCGGCATACTCTCGTCTGCCTTTCGCTTGTAGTCAAACCAACTTCTGTTGGTTCAAATCCAATAGACAATCTTTCACTCTTATTTTCAAATATGGTCGGGACTATTGGATTCGAACCAACGGCATCTTGCTCCCAAAGCAAGCGCTCTACCAGGCTGAGCTAAGTCCCGAAATAATAAATATTCAAAAAAATTACAGCTCAATAACTAAGCTCACCTATAAATACCTCAATAAATTTATTTTGCAAGAGTTTTTTTGCAATACTAAGTAAAATAAATGGATATTTATAATTTTTGTGTTAGATATAAAATAAAAAAAAGAAAAGGATTTGTTAAAGATGAAAATGTTTTCTCGTAGAGAAGAAGATTTTGTTTGTGAAAATTGCGGAGCAAAGGTTATTGGTAACGGTTATACCAATCATTGCCCCCAATGTTTATATTCCAAACATGTAGATATCAATCCCGGAGATAGATCAGCTGATTGCGGAGGTCTTATGGAACCGGTTGATATTGAATTAAAAGATGGAAAGTATTCCATAATACACAAATGTAAAAAGTGCGGTTTTGTGCGTAAAAACAAAGTTAGCGATCAAGATAATTTTGAAGCTGTTCTTGATATTTCGCGCAACAAAACCGCAAAACTAAAATATTAATCAGTTTTTTTTACTTTTTGTGCCTTAGTTGTTTTTTTGTTTTTTTTGCGTGTAATATTGACTTTCTTTTGTTCAACTTGTTTGGTTGTTATTTTAGGTATAATAATTTTTAATACTCCGTCAATATAATCTGCAGAAGCACTTTCAAGATTCAACCCTTGAGGCAAATAAATACTTCTTTGCACCATTCCATAGCTGATTTCAGAAAAATAACTTCCGTTTTTATTATTTTCGGTTTTATGCTGTTTTTCTCCTGATATTGTAAGATATCCGTTATTAGATACCTCAACTTTTAAGTTCTCTTCCGCAACTCCCGGAATTTCAGCAGTAACAGTTACATTATTTTTATTTTCCGCAATTTCAATTTTGGGTTCCATATTTACTAAATCATTATGGTGTCCAAAATCAAACATATTTTTAAAATGCTGCAGAAAACCTCTAAAATCATTGTGATGATTTGCAATCGGAACATTTCGCTCCTGATTGTTATTAAAAATAAGGTTATTCATGATCTTAACTCCTAAAAAAAATATATTTAGGTCCAAGCTTCAAATAACTATTTATCCGAATTTTTCAATCTAATCAAAAGGGGAGGAAATCATGCAACAAAAAAAGCATGAGGACTTCACAGCCGTCATGCTTTAGTACTAAACCTTTATAAAGACCTTGTAGACACAGATAGAAGACCCAAAACTTCATCTGTATATTGTTTCAGCGGTAGAGAACTACGGCTGTCACTCAAAGAATAGAATCGGAAAAGGAACTATTATGGCAGAAATTCGTTTTGAGAGGTAAACCTTCTCCGATTCTATTCGTATATTTCAAAAAGTAGAGACCTAATATTTGTCCTAGGAACTGAGAAGTAAAGGTGCGAAATTCAGCCCAGCTTAGGTCTCTACTTATATAATTCATACACAAAAATTCATTTGAATACTGCATATAAACCATATTTGAAAAATTTTGTCAATATTTTTTTATAAATAAGTATAAAAAAAAGCACAAGTACCTCACGGCAGTTGTGCTTTACATGTTTATGGAAGTAACAAGACAGATACTGCGCCCGATTGATAGCGTGAGAGTGGCACAGCTCTGTTTATTTCTGAAAATAGAATCGGAAACACTAAATATATATTATTAGCGGTATGAAACAAACACTTGGTCTCCGATTCTATTTAACATAAGTCATACACAAAAATTCATTCGATGTTGCAATATAAAACACAACAATGTATTTTTGTCAATATTTTTATGTCTAGAATTTCTGAGCAACAAAGTTACGCAAAGCATCAACTGCTAAGTCAAGCTTAGAAGTATCTGATCCTCCGGTTTGCGCCATATCTGGACGTCCACCTCCACCTTGAGCCCCAACCAAAGGGGCAATATCTCTGATCATTTCAACAGCTGAGCATTTTTCTTTTATATCGTCACTCACCCCAATAACAACAGAAACCTTTCCTTCATTGGTGCTAAACAGAGCAACAATCAATTTTTCCGGATATTGAGCTTTTACCTCATCGACAAAAGCTTTTAATTCTTTTGCGGTTATGTTTTCCAAAATTCTGGCCACGAATTTACAGCCGTTTATATTCTCAAAATTATTCGGATTATCTGCGGCTTTGTTACTTACAAAACGTTTTTTGAGTTCAAATAATTTTGTTTCAAGTTCTTTTTTCTCTTCTAATAGCTGAATAACTCTGGTTTCAATATCTGCAAGGCTGGCTTTAAGAGTTTGTCCAACTCTATGGAGTTTGTCTTCAACATCTTGATTGTATTTTTCAGCCGCAGCACCGGTTACACATTCTAATCGGCGTACGCCTGCAGCAATAGCCGATTCGCTAACAATATTAAAATATCCGATATCACCGGTACGTTTTACGTGCGTGCCTCCGCAAAGCTCCATAGATAATCCGTCACCAACGCAAACAACGCGTACTTCGTCACCATATTTTTCACCAAATAAAGCCATGGCTCCGCTATTTACAGCTTCTTCTTGAGACATAATTTTGGTCTCAACTTTATGATTCTCTCGAATCATTTTGTTTACTTCTGCTTCCAATTCTCTTATTTCTGCTTCGGGAATCTGATGATTGTAAGCAATGTCAAAACGCATTCTTTCAGCTGCAACCATAGATCCTTTTTGGGTTACGCTTTTACCATATTTACTTTGTAAAGCTTTATGCAAAAGGTGAGTAACGGTGTGATTCCCTTCAATGGCATTACGGTTACTTTGTGCTACTTGCATAGATACGGTATCACCGAGTTTAACATTACCACTAATGATTTTACATACATGAGCATGCATACCATCTAATTTTTTCTTGGTATCTGTAACCTCAATAATTAAACCATTTGCGGTGATAGTTCCTTTGTCTCCGACTTGACCGCCCATTTCGGCATAAAAAGGGGTTTGGTTAGCTAATAAGTAAAATTCTCCGTCACAGACCTCTTCAACAGAAGTTCCGTTTTGTACTAATGCTGTAACTAAACAATCAGCCTTTAATGTTTTATAGCCCAAAAATTCGGTAGACCCTAATTTATCTTGCAATTCAAACCAAACCTTTTCGGTTCCGGCATCACCGGATCCGGCCCAATTTTTTCGAGCTTCAGCCTTTTGTTGTTCCATTGCTGCATCAAAAGCTTTTGTATCAACGTCAATACCACGATTTTTTAGAGCATCTTGGGTTAGATCAAGTGGAAAACCATAGGTATCATAAAGCTTGAATGCGGTTTCGCCATTAAACACATCACCTTCTTTTAAGCTGGCAGATTCTTCATCTAAAAGTTTAAGTCCTTTGCTCATTGTTTTGATAAAGCGTTCTTCTTCGGTTTTGATTGTTTCTTTTATTAAGGCTTCGGCATTATACAATTCCGGATATGCTTCACCCATTTCTTTTTGCAAAGCCGGAAGAAGTTTATACATCATTGGTTCGTTTACACCAAGTAGATGAGCATGACGCATTGCTCTACGCATGATACGACGCAAAACATATCCTCGTCCCTCGTTAGATGGTAATACTCCATCAGCAATCAAAAATGCTGAAGATCTTAGGTGATCTGCAATTACGTTATGTGATGATTGCAATTTTCCTTTAGGATCAGAATTTGCAATATCGGCAATTTCCTTAATCAAGTTTTGGAACAAATCAATTTCATAGTTAGAATGAACACCCTGCAAAATAGCAGAAATACGCTCCAAACCCATACCGGTATCAATACATTTTTGTTTTAATTCAATTCTGGATCCATCCGGTAAATCTTCAAACTCATCAAATACCAAGTTCCAAATTTCTATCCATCTGTCACCATCTTCTTCAGGTGTTCCTGGAAGTCCGCCCCAAACATGTTCTCCATGGTCATAAAAAATTTCAGAGCAATATCCGCAAGGTCCGGTGTCACCCATTTGCCAGAAGTTATCTTTTGTTTTTATACCGATAATTCTGTCTTCCGGAAGTCCGGAAATTTTACGCCAAATGTTTCTCGAAACCTCATCGGTATGAAAAACAGTCACAGCCAATCTGTCTTTGGGAAGCCCGAATTCTTTGGTAACCAATTCCCACGCATAAGAAATAGCTTCTTCCTTAAAGTAATCACCAAAAGAGAAATTTCCTAGCATTTCAAAAAATGTGTGGTGGCGAACATCATAACCTACACTGTCCAAATCATTGTGTTTTCCACCGGCTCTAACTGATTTTTGGGCTGTCGCCGCACGTTTGAATGCTGCATTTTCAACGCCGGTAAATATGTTTTTGAATTGCACCATACCTGAGTTTGTAAACATAAGGGTAGGGTCATTATTTGGCACCAAAGACGAAGACGGAATAATTTTATGTCCGTTTTTAGCAAAATAATTCAAAAATGTATTTCTAATTTCTTTAACTGTAGTAGTCATTTTTTTTATTCCCAAAAATCCAAAAATGTTAGCTTATAATTCATAAAGCAAACTTGCCTTTCTGTCTAGAAGTTTTTTTCAAAAAAACAATAGTTATCCTTGCCAAATTAATAAAATTATATAATATTTAATTGCAATTTGGAGGGTAAATGGAGTGAACTATAATACTGATTTGCAAAAAGCCAAAGTAATCAGCGTATACAACAATCTGATTATTGATGCACGTTTAGAAGATAATTCTGTGGTATCGGTATTTTGTCCGGCTTTTGATGTTATAAATATGTGCAAACCGGAAACTACTATTTATATCCATCATGACAATAAATATAAGATTCCGTATAACTTAGAGTTTGTAGAACAAAAAACAGGATTGGTATATGCATGCCCTCACAAAAATAACGACCTATTTGAAGAGGCATTTAATGCCGGCAAATTAAAAGAGTTTGCTAAATATACAAACTGTCATCGGTTGACACCGTCTGATCACTTGCCTCATATCGATTTTGAGCTTAATAACTTATTAGGAGAAAAGTGTTTTGTATTTGTAACCAATGTATATACCAAACATGGTGGTGATGCCGTGTTTCCTATGGAGGTAAATTTCTTTGAGCTCGAAATGTTTGAAGATATGCAAAAACTTAGAAACCAAGGCTTTGAAACGTGTGCTTTTATGATAATTCCTCGCATGGATTGTCAGAATTTGCGCTTTGACTGGAAGTATTCTCCGCTGGCAGCAGGCAAATTATTTGAAGAAGCAAAAAACGGATTGAATTTTATCGGATATAGTTGCAATATAGATGAAACAAGTATAACTCTATCAACCAATATTCCTATTTTATACTAAGAAAGGATAAATTGTGGCATATAAGCGTAAAGATGGTATCACAATTCATGATGATCCACAAGATTTTGAAAAAATGAGAAAAGCCGGTAAACTGGCGGCAGAGTGCCTAGACTACATAACACCATATGTTCAAGTTGGTATTACAACTGCAGAGCTGGATAATTTGTGTCATAAATTTATTGTTGACCATGGCGCTGTTCCGGCCTGTCTTGGATACAGAGGATATCCCAAAACTACGTGTATATCAATCAACCATGTAATATGTCATGGCATTCCCGAAGAAGATCGTAAATTAGCAGATGGAGATATTGCTAACATTGATGTAACAGTTATTGTTGATGGCTGGTACGGTGATACTTCTCGTATGTATTATGCTGGAACACCCAAAATTAAGGCAAAACGCTTGTGTGATGTTACATACGAGTGTTTGATGCGAGGAATAGATGTTGTAAAACCTGGTGCTCGATTGGGTGATATTGGTGCTGTTATTGAAGAATATGCCCACAAATATGGATATTC
The DNA here is from genome assembly GCA_015062285.1 of Alphaproteobacteria bacterium. Lineage (GTDB taxonomy): Bacteria > Pseudomonadota > Alphaproteobacteria > RF32 > CAG-239 > CAZU01. The sequence continues at coordinate 90,784 of SUUY01000003.1, forward strand.
GGTAGTAGATATGTTTTGTGGTCATGGTTTGGGTCAAGTTTTTCATGATGAGCCTAATGTACTGCATTGTGGTCGTAAAGGTACGGGGGCATTATTGGAGGAAGGTATGTTTTTTACCATTGAGCCTATGATAAATATTGGAAAACCCGACGCCATAATTCTTCAAAACGGTTGGACTGCCGTAACTCGAGACAAAACTCTTTCCGCTCAATTTGAACATTCTTTAGCAGTTACAAAAGACGGCTGTGAGGTGTTTACGTATTCCCCAAAAGGACTGGATCGTCCTCCATACAAATTATAAGAAAGTAGGGGACTATATGACACAATCAGATGCTAAGCCGGATTATTTAGGACACAGAGAAAGACTTCGTCAGAGATTTCTGCTGAGTGACGGTAAGGATATGGCCGATTATGAATTGCTTGAATTGGTTTTAACCATTTCGTTACCGCGTAAAGATGTTAAACCTTTAGCAAAAACTCTGATTAACAAATTTGGCAGTTTTGCAAATGTAGTTAATGCAGACAAAGATGAGCTATGTAAAATTTCCGGCGTCAAGGAAAACACCACTACAATCCTTAAGATCATAAACGTTGCAGCTCAACGTACAACATGGCAAAATTTACAGTCTCTTGATGGTCCAATTATTCTAAACCTTGATGCTTTAATCGATTACTGTCGTTCAGCTATGTGTTATTCCGATGTTGAAGAATTTAGATTAATATATCTGGATTCCAAACTTCATGTTGTAGGTCAGGAGATAATGCAAAGAGGAACAATAAATAGTGTTGCTATTCATCCGCGAGAAGTTATTAAGGCCACAATGAATAATCACGCCGCATCTATTATCATGGTTCATAATCATCCTTCAGGTAGTGTAAAGCCATCAAAATCAGATGTTACAATGACAGAGCGCATAGATGAAGCTTGCGATAGCATAGGTATAAAATTATTGGATCATTTGGTAATAAGCAAAAACGATTATTACAGCTTTGCTCAACATAACATTCTTAAAAACAAGTCGTAAATAAATTAATTATTCAAATACAAGCCAATCATATGGGTTAAATTGCTGGTAAACAGTTTAACCGATATGGCTAGCAATATAATACCAAAGAATTTACGAATCATATATAAGATACCGGCTCCGATATACTTATCTATTTTTTTTGTTAGCTTCAAAACCAAATAAACAATTCCCATATTTGCCAATACAGCCAACCAAATATTTATATTTGCATACTGCGAACGAATGGATATTAAAGTTGTTAGTGCACCTGCACCTGCAATCAAAGGAAAGACAATCGGAAAGAAAGTAGAGTCTTTGGGAGCATCTTCCGGATCTTGAAAAATCTGAATATCTAAAATCATTTCCAAAGCCATAATAAATATAACCAATGAGCCGGCAATAGCAAAAGATTCTATGTTTACATTAAACAATTGTAAAAAAGCTTCTCCCACAAAGAAAAAGATAATAAACATTAACAAAGAGAGTAGGGTTGCTTTTCCGGCATAAATTTTGCGTTTGCATTTTTTTAAAGAAATGAAAATAGGGATAGATCCTGTAACATCAATAATCGCAAACAAAACAAAGAAAGCACTTACAAATTCCTGAAAATTAAAACTTCCTAACATTAAGTTTCTCCTAAAATTGCTTGCGAAAAATGATATTTGCAAAAACTATGACTTTGATTTTTCCAACGCTTCTTCAAGCTCTTTTTTTATATTTACCAATTGTTGTTGCAAGGAAATAATAAGTTCATTAGATTGGGTATCTAACTCAACCTGATGAGCATCAAAAAAGTCCTTTTGAATTTCTTCACCGACTAAGTTTTTAATTCCTTTTTCCTTAAAGAGCTTTTGTACACCTTCAATGGTATATCTTTTATTATAAAGATAATGCTGAATTGTTTTAATTATCTCAACATCATCAGGACGATAATATCTGCGCCCACCACTGCGTTTCATTGGTTTTATTTGGTCAAATTTAGTTTCCCAAAAACGCAAAACATGAGTTGCAATACCAAGCTCTTCAGCAACTTCGGCAATGGTTCTAAATGCTGATTTACTCTTATTTACCGGCATAGCTCACCAAACAATATTAGATTTAGGCGTTGATAATTTTACGCATTGTTTGGGAAGGCTTAAAAGAAATCACGCGACGAGGCGTAATAACAGCTTCAACACCGGTTTTAGGATTACGACCGGAGCGTGCTTTTTTATCACGCAAAGAAAAAGTACCAAAAGAAGACAATTTCACGTCGTTGCCACTGCTGAGTTCATTAACTATTTCATCAAGAATCATATCCAAAATATCACCGGAATCTTTTCTGGAAAGACCGATTTCTTCATAAATTGTTTCTGCAATATCAGCGCGAGTAATAGTTTTCATTTTATCCTCTTTTATAAGTTTTTCAGTTCAAATTAATTCAGAAGAAATTTCTATATCAAAAAGCAGATTATGGCAATACCTAATCCACAGATTTTTATAAAAATATTTTTAAATTTTAATCGCGGCACCGCCCCAAGTAAATCCGGCTCCCATAGCTGTTATCACAATGGTTTGGCCTTTTTGTATTTTTCCTTGTTCTATATTTTGTGATAAAGCCAAAGGAATAGATGCAGCAGAAGTATTACCTACATTTTCAATATTGACAATAACCTTGCTTTTATCAACACCCATTCTTTGAGCAGTTCCGTCAATAATACGGATATTTGCTTGGTGAGGAATCAGCCAATCAATGTCATTTATCGTAAGATTTGCTAATTCTATAGCTTTATTAGCACCTTCGGCCAATGCATTAACCGCATATTTAAATACTTCTTTACCTTCCATTATAATAAATCCGGGAGATTGAGTTGTAGATGTTCCTCCACTTGTACGCAATTCGGTGGTATGTTTGCAATCAGCGAATATTTTAGTTGATAATATCCCGATAGTATCGTTAGTTTCTTTTGCTTGCAAAACAACGGCTCCGGCGCCATCTCCGAACAAGACGCAAGTTCCGCGATCTGTCCAATCTGTAACTTTAGAAAGTGTTTCAGCCCCAATCACCAAAGCATTTTTTACTTGTCCGAGTTTAATCATATTGTCAGCTAACGTCAGAGCATAAACAAAACCTGAACATGCAGCAGAAATATCAAAAGCAGGGACCCCAGATTTGACACCGACTTTTTCAGCAACAACTAAAGCTGTTGCCGGGGTTGAATAATCTGGAGTAATAGTTGCCAAAACAACCAAGTCCAAGTCTTCAGCTGAAATTTTTGCGTTTGCCAAAGCCATTTTAGCAGCGTTAGCAGCTAAATCAGAAGTGGTTTCGGTTTCTACAATATGTCGAGCTCTAATTCCTGTTCGGGTTGATATCCACTCATCGTTAGTATCAACTATTTTAGATAAATCATTATTAGTGAGAGTTTTTGCAGGAAGATAATGCCCACAACCGGCAACAACAGACCTAATAGACATCATATATTGCCTCCTGAGCCAATTCGTCCAAATCTACTTTTTCAATTTCTTCACGAATAGTTGTAACAAAATTTTGGCGAACTAAGCTTATAGCATTATTAACCGCAACAGAGAAGCCGAGAGCATCAGTTCCGCCGTGGCTTTTCACCGACAAACCGTTAAGACCGACAAACATGGCCCCGTTATAAAGGCGAGGGTCCATCGTCTTTTTGATTTTTAATATCACGCCCAACATAAACGGAATGCCGAGTTTTGCCCAAAATGAACTTTTAACGGCATCTTTAACCATTCTGATCACCAAACGTGCAGTGCCCTCTGTCGATTTTAAGGCTATGTTACCGGTAAAACCATCAGAAACAATAACATCAGCCACACCGTTTGGAATCTCATGAGGTTCAATATAACCGCGGAAATCAATATTCATTTTAGAATTTTTAATTAGTTGTGCTGCTTGTCTGATTTCTTCTTTGCCCTTCATTTCTTCGGCTCCGATGTTTAGCAAAGCAATTCTTGGTTTTTCGATTCCTAAAGCATTTCTGGCCAAAATGTCACCCATCAAAGAAAATTCAGCCAAGTTAATCGCACTGCATTCTGTGTTTGCCCCCAAATCAAGCATAACATATTTTCCGGTTCTGTGCGGCATAATACTTACAATAGCAGGGCGGTGTATTTTGGTAATTGTTTTTAACACAAGTTTGGATATAGCCATCAACGCACCGGTATTTCCGGCAGAAACTATTGCTTGAGCTTCACCTTTTTTAACGGCATCAATAGCCATATACATACTTGTATTTCTGTTTCTTATTACCTGAGATGGCTTATCTTCATTTCTAACCATTTCGGATGTGTGTCTCAATTCGCAAACTTTGCTTAGATCGGGATATTGCTCAAGAATAGGCTTTACTTTAGCTTCATCACCAAACAAGATAAAACGAGCATCAGGATTTTTTTTGATAGCAATAGCCAATCCCTCAATTACGACTCGTGGAGACTTATCTCCACCCATAGCATCAACCGAAATTACCAGATTGTTATTCATCGATACAACCAGCTCCATTTAATAAATAAAATAAATAAAAAATGCCTCAGACCGTAAGTCTGAGGCTGTTATGATTTTAATTACTCAGCGTCGGCAGTTTTTTGAGCAACTACTTCGCGGCCATCATACTGTCCGCAAGAAGGACAAACGTTGTGAGGCTTTTTGAGCTCACCGCAGTTTGGGCATTCCATATAAGCATTTGCCTTCAATGCATCGTGAGAACGACGCATATTACGACGAGATTGAGATGTTTTTTTCTTAGGTGTAGCCATTTTATTATACTCTAAAATTAATGTTGTTTATCAATTCAATCGGCATTAATACTCCATTTAGTTTTTAAAATCAACTAAATAAAATGCCTTTTTGCGAAATTCTGCACTCCTTTTACCTAATAATTTTACCTTTGGCAAGCATTTTTTTTATTATCTTATTACTTCTTTAGTTTTGCCAAAGCAGCAAACGGATTTGTTTTTTTAGTTGTCTCTTCATCAAATTCTGATTCAAATTTAAAAACTTCACCTTCTTTGCGAGGAAAATCTTCTAAAATTAAAGCAAGTTGCTCCATTGCAATATCCGCTAAATCAATTTGTCCGTTTTCAACCGGATCAGGAACATCATCATCAAACTCAAGATCTAAATCTTTTATTTGGTCATAAGTAATTTCAGTGTCGAATTGCATTGCAAAATCTGTACTGTAATTTTTGATAAACTTATCTAAGCTGACCACACTGGTATGTTCTACATCTGCGACAACATTACCTGTAACATCGATTTTGTGAGTTTTATACTTAAACAACACATCAACTCTTGCTTCAAACCTAAGTACATCATCAAGTTTCAGTACCTCGGCAATATATTTTAATTGTTCTTTATTTGCCTTAAGATAATAAGTTTTGGTTCCATTGCCCATATCATCAATTTGCAAAGGATGTGAAAAAAGCTTTTGCATAAATATTTTCCTTATGATATAAAATGACCAAATTTATATATGGATATAACTGCAAGGATAATCATATGTCAACATACAAAATTGCACTAACAACATTAGTTATTGGTTTTATCACCGCTTGTTCAAGCTCCAAAACAAACGAATGGTTTGTTTCCCACACCGGCAACATGCCTTCTGAAGAGCGCATATCTCAAATTGCAAAAGGCGATTCTCAAGAAAAAGTATTAGGCGTTTTGGGTTCACCATCATCTGTGGTGTCATTAGATAAAAATACATGGATTTATATGTCATCATCAATTAAAAAAGTAGCATTTCTTGCTCCTAAAGAAGTTGATAGAGATGTTTTGACCATTCGATTTAATGATCAAGGAAAAGTTATTGAAATAAGTCGTTTGGATGAAGATTGTGGTGAGAATGTGAGTGTTAGCCAAGATGAAACAGAAGCTCCCGGTGAGCAACAAGGATTTTTCCGCAAATACTTTGGCGGGGTAGGGCAATATAATCCCCTTTCCGGACTGGGAAATCGATCTGATTTATAAAAAAAAGCCTCGTAAATGCGAGGCTTTTAAATTTCACATTACAAAATATTGAATATAAACATACGTTGTAGCCAATGCCACCGTAATTAAGGCAACAGGTATCGACCATTTCATAAATCCTAAGAAGCTGATGGGTGTTCCTTGACGAGAAGCCATCCCTGCAACAATGACATTTGCCGAAGCTCCGATCAGAGTAGCATTTCCGCCAAAACATGCTCCTAACGATAAAGCCCACCATACCGGCATCATAACTTCTCTACCACCCAAAGCTTCTTCCATAGACTTAATCATTGGTATCATGGTTGCCACAAAAGGAATATTATCTATTGCACCCGAAACAATAGCAGAAACCCAAATAATCAACAAACTTGCTTTGCTGATACTACCTTCTGTAAAATCAATAAATTTCTGCCCTAACATGGACAGAACACCGGTTACTTCTAAACCATGTACAATCACAAATAATCCGGCAAAGAAGAATATAGTTGTCCAGTCGACTAAAGCAAAAACTCGCTCAACTTTATGATCTCTTTCATCGTGCTTATCACCTAAAGTATAAAGCAACAGTAAAACAGAACCTCCGGCCATAGCGATAGTTCCGTTTGCAATATGAAAATGTTCAGCGCTGATAAAACCGCATATTATAATAGACAACACAGAAAGAGACTTAATGAGCAAAGACATGTTTTTAATACTATCAGCTTCATTCAGTTGCATGATTTTTTCGCGTCGTTGCATTGTCGATATCAGTCTTCTACCGTAAAAGAAGTCGAACATAGCCACCAATACCAACATACACAAAATCACAATCGGCGTAAGTTCTTTCATAAAATCCATAAAAGATAAATTAATCGCAGAACCGATTAAAATATTTGGCGGATCACCTATAAGAGTTGCTGTACCACCGATATTAGACGCAAAAATTTCAACCAACAAAAACGGATATACCGGTACACCGAGTTTTTTTGTGATTTGAAATGTTACCGGCACAATCAACAATACTGTGGTCACATTATCCAAGAAGGCCGAAAAAAAGGCTGTAACGATAGCCAAAACCATCAAGATTCCTCGTGGATTTGCCTTAACTTTTTTAGTCGCCCAAATAGCCACATATTGGAATACACCGGTTTTTTCGGATATGCCCACAATCATCATCATACCGATCAGCAAGGCGAGGGTATTAAAATCGATTCCTAAAAAGGCTTGTTGTTGGGTAAGAATACCTGCAAGAATCATTATTGAAGCCCCAAGCAAAGCAACCACCGCCCGGTTTAATTTTTCCGTGAATAACACCACATATGAAATAATCATAACTGCTGTGGCCACAATCTGGGCATCAATTCCCCATATCATAGATGGAGCCATAGTAACAACATTTGTACCATGCATTTATAATATCCTTATATGTTTATACCTGATGATAATATAATACTTAAAAGTCTAAAATTGTATTAAATATAAAAGATTTTTGGTTGTTAATCGAAATCATGCCGCTCAAATAATCTAAAAACCAACAATTGTTAACATTTTTTGTACATAGGGTATGGTTATTTATTTACACGCGCGCAATAGTAATATAACCTTAGAAAAACATAAGTCAATACATTGATACTGTATGTGAGCTTTTTATAATAAGGAGTATATAATGACAAAAATTAGCGTAATTATTCCGTGTTACAATCAGGAAGACTATATTGCCGAATGTTTAGATTCTGTTTTGAAGCAAACATTTAATGATTATGAAGTTATCATCGTAAATGATGGCTCAACAGATAATTCAGAAGACATAATAAAAAAATATACAACTCAAAATAATAAAATACGATTGATAAACCAAGCCAACCAAGGAGTGGTTGTGGCCAGAAACAATGCTATAGACCATGCTTCCGGCATCTATGTTTATCCATTGGATGCAGATGATATAATTACACCTGATTGTTTACAAAAACTCTATGATGTGATTTCAACAACAAATTATCGTGTGGTGGCCAGTGAGGTATGTTTATTTGGAAAGAAATCAGGTTTTTTTCGTCAGCCCGAGTTTACAAAATATCAAATGTATGGTTTGCACGAATGTTGCGTGGTTTCGGCATTGTTTTATAAAGAAGATTTTAGGAGATTCGGCGGTTATAAGTTGGATTTTAATGGTTATGGAGGCGATGATATGGACTATTGGCTTAATTATATAGACAATGATTATCCTATGTTGCGTTTACCTGAGGTTTTATTTTATTATCGCATCAAAGAAACGGATAAATCTTTTTGGAAAAATTATTCTAAACAAGAAATGCTCAATAGAACCAAAGAAAAAAATATGAAGTTATTAAAGTTTCACCCCAAGATGCGATTGTGGTCATTTTTATATAAATTGATGCACAACAATTTTACAAAGCTATTTTATGACAGTAAGATCAAATATAATCGTTTGCAAATTAAAGTACTGGGACTTACAGTGTATAAAGGAAAAGAAATTTCCTGTAATAGATTGTAAAAGTTAGCATTATTTTGCTTTAATACACAACTGTATTTTATTTATATTTCTGTTTACATTCATGCAACATTATAGTAGTTTCAATAAAAATTAACTCTAAAGGAAAAATTATGGTAAAACGCACGATATCTGATATTGCCAATTGTACCGGTTGTGGAGCATGTAATAATATTTGTCCTAAAAATGCAATATCAATGGCTTACAACGAAGAAGGTTTCTTGTATCCTCAAATCGATAACGATAAGTGCGTTAATTGCGGACTTTGTTTTACTCATTGTCCGACAGAACATCCGATATATATCAATTCAGTCGAACCTGATTGTATGGCAATTGCCGCAAATGATGAATTGCGCAAACAAAGTTCTTCAGGAGCAGTTTTTCCATTGCTGGCTGAATATATTTTAGAGCAGTGTGGTTATGTTTGCGGTGCTGCATGGACGGCAGATAATCTTGTAGAACATATTATTATTTCAGAGAATTCCGATTTATATAAGCTAAAAAGCTCAAAATACTTGCAGAGCGATATAAAGGAAATTTATAAACAAATAAAAGAAATACTTGTACAAGAGAAATTTGTATTATTTAGCGGAACACCATGCCAAGTTGCCGGACTAAATGCATATTTAGACAAGCAATATGATCGGCTTCTGACAGTTGACATTGTATGCCATGGAGTTCCTTCTCCCAAAGTTTATAAAAAATACCTTCAAGAACTTGTTAAAAATAGCGATGAAAAAATAATTAAAACCAACTTCAGAGATAAAACAAATGGCTGGAATCGGAGCTTTGTTACAACTGAAACTCAAACAGATATATATACATTTCCAACAAAGCAAGATGTGTTTATGAATGCTTTTTTGCATAATATGTGCCTAAGGGATTCTTGTTCACAGTGTCCGTTTGCCAAATTTCCCCGTCAGGGCGATATTACTTTGGGAGATTTTTGGGGTATTAATAAATATTCTAAAAAATTAAATGATAAAAAAGGATTATCTTTGGTCTTAGCAAATACTGATAAAGGCAAAACATATATCCGATTATTAAAAGACCAGACAAAGATATTTCGCAAAGTACCAATAAAGTATGCAATTAAGGGAAACCCATGTTTGGTCAGGTCATCTATACCTCATAAAGATAGAAATAAATTTTTTGCACGATTGGACAATATGGGATTAAAAGACAATGTGAGGATTACTCTTGGAGAAAAATTTGATTGCGGAATATTAAATTTTTGGTTTGGCAGTAACTATGGCGCAATGCTCACTTGTTATGCTCTACAAGAAACACTCAAGGAATTAGGGCAAAATCCAAGAGTTATTAATTATATTCCATCATTTTATCTATATAATTTCAAAAAAAGTAAATCATTTGATTTTGCTAATAAATATTTGTGTGTAACTCAATTATGTCAAAATAAAAACGATTTAAGAAAATTAAATGAACAAACCGATACCTTTATTGTCGGATCAGATCAAGTATGGCGTCATCCGTATTTTTGGCATCTAGGTGCAAATGTTTTTCAGCTTAGTTTTGCCGAAAGCACTAAAAAGAAAATAGCATGCGCCGCAAGTTTTGGTACTGATCACTTTGAAGGAAATTATGAAGACACCCAAATAACCAAATACTATATAAAGCAGTTTGATCATATTTCTGTTCGTGAAGATGATGGAGTAGATGTTTGTCGAAATACATTTGGTATGGAAGCTACACATATCCTTGATCCTGTTTTCATGGTATCTAAAGAAAAGTGGAACAATATAATAGATAATTCAACACTTAATGAACAAAATTTTATAGCTTCGTATGTATTGGATAAGAGGCAATTTACAAAAAATATTTTAAGTTCTGTAAAAAAGTATTTTTCAAACATTAAAAGTATTGATATGGGCGATAGCCATAAAGGTGAAAACACTTCTGTGGAAGACTGGTTATATGCTGTAAAAAATTGCAAATTGTTTGTGACAGATAGTTTTCATGGAGCTTGTTTTGCCATTATTTTTAATAAGCCATTTATCTGTCTCGCAAACAAATCCAGAGGATATAGTCGCTTTAAGTCTCTATTTAAAACATTTTCACTTGAAAACAGAATGGTGTTATCTGAAGATGCAAATATAGAAAAAATAATTTCCTGCCAAATTGATTGGAACAAAATAAATCAAACATTAAAAGATGAGGTAAGCAGATCAAAACAATGGTTAGAGAATGCACTAAATACACCAATTAAAGAAAAAAGTTCAGATTACGATGCTTTTGATTTAGTTATTACCAGACAAGAAATGCTGAAAAAACAGCTTGAATTGCCAAGTCTCAAGAAACGATACATCAAATCTTATATTTTATCAAAAGTTTTGTGGGGAAAAAAGAAGAAAAAATACCAACAAAGAACTATCATGTTAAAACAAGAAATAAAAATGCTAAAAAATTAAATTTAAAAATAATAAATTTACCAAATTATAAAAAAAACAAATAGGAGAGTATAAATGAAAAAAATTGCCGTTGTTGGTGCCGGGTTGGTTGGTGCCACATCTGTTTATGCGATGATGTTAAAAGAAATTGCCGATGAGATTGTTCTGATAGATATTGATGATAAACGCTCAAACGCAGAAGTTTGGGATATTCGTCATGGTTTTCCGGAAGTTAGCAAAACTCTTGTTAAAATTGGTACATATGCTGATTGTAAAGATAGTGATGTTATAGTTATTACTGCCGGAGTAGCTCGTAAAGTTGGTGAAAGTCGCAATGATTTGTTACTGAAAAATTCTAAAATTATGGAAGGTATTTGTTCTGAAATTAAAGCAACAAACACTAATGCTGTTGTTATTGTTGTTTCTAATCCGGTAGATGTATTAGCAAATCATGCCGCAAAATTTTTACAATTACCCAAAGGCAAAATTTTTGGAACCGGTTGTACTCTGGATACATCACGCATGGTTGCTCTTTTAGCTGAAGAATTGAATAAGCCGGTTTCAAGCATATATGCTCCGGTTGTTGGCGAGCATGGAGATGAGCAAATTGTGCTTTGGGATGAAGTTTTAATTGATGGAAAGCCAGCTGATTTTTCCAATGAAGAAAAACAAAGATTGGCCGAAGCAGTTAAACGCGCCGGAATGACAATTATTGAAGGAAAAGGAAAAACCTATTATGGTATTGCCACAACAGTTTGCGCTTTAGCCACTGCTGTTTTATTAGATAGGCCAATGAAATACGCCGTTTCTGTTCCCAACGAAGACGAAGAAAAAGCTCTTAGTATGCTTTGTATGATTGCAAGACAGGGAATTACTGAAGTTTTTCCATACAAATAGGAGGAAACAATGAAAAATTTACAAAATAATTTTAGTTTATTGGGAACATTGTCTCCTTCTGTTACATTGTCATTGGCTGCTCGAGCCAAAGAACTGAAGCAACAGGGGCTTGATGTTTATTCTATGTCAGTAGGAGAGCCTGATTTCGATACACCTCAAGCCATTAAAAATGCGGCAATAAAAGCTTTAGATGAGGGAAAAGTTGGTTATATTGCATCAAGCGGATTACCGGAATTAAAAGAAGAGATTGTCAAAAAAATGGCCACACACGGCATAAAAACTGCTCCAGGCAATATTATTGTTACAACCGGTGCAAAATTGGCATTATTTGAAACTATTACCACACTTTGTGGGGTAGGTGATGAAGTCATTGTTTTTGCCCCTTATTGGTTGTCATACCCCGAAATGATAAAAGCATCAGGGGCAAAAATGGTTGTGGTTAATACCGATGCCGAAAATAATTTTGCTCCATCAAAAGATGACTTAGAAAAAAAGATAACTTCCAATACCAAATTAATTATAGTAAATTCGCCAAACAATCCTACGGGTGCAGTATATTCAAAAGAAACCTTACAAATGATTGCTGATTTGGCCGTAAAACACAATATTATGGTTTTGTCAGATGAGATTTATGAAAAACTCATTTATGATGATAGTACAAAACACTTCAGCATAGCGTCATTAAATGAAAAAATCGCGGATTTAACAATTACTATAAATGGTTTTTCCAAAGCATATGCCATGACAGGATGGCGTTTGGGATATTTGGTGGCACCATCTTGGCTCGCAAAACGCATATCTGCTTTACAGAGCCATGCAACCAGTAATGCAACAACATTTGTACAATATGCAGCTGTTGTGGCCTTGCAAGGACAAGCAGACGCAGAGCTCGATAATATGGTAAAGACATTTGCACGTCGTCGAGAATTGTTGTGTAAATTGCTCAAAGATATTCCGCAAATAAGTTTTATTGAGCCGAAAGGCGCATTTTATGTTATGTGCAACATAGAAAAAACCGGAAAAACAGCCAAGGATTTTGCTCAAGAATTGTTAGAGAAAAAATTATTAACTGTAATTCCTTGTGAATCATTTGGTGCTCCGGAATATATACGATTAAGCTACGCTTGTTCAGAAGAACATATCACAGAAGCTATAAAACGTCTGAAAGAATTTTGCGAAAGTTTATAATAAAAAAATGGAAATATAGTATTCGAATGTAAATGCGACACAATAATATAGGGGTAAGTATATGTTGTCAGCTGAACGTGCCAAAAAATTAATTGAAGATCTAAAAGAAAAAGAAATAAGCTTAGGAAGAAAACCCGAAACATGGTTTACATATCAAAATCATATTATGGGTGTTGCTAAGGTTGCAAAAATAATTGCATCTCAAATACCGGGAATTAATGCAGAAGAACTATATGTTTCTGCAATGTTGCATGATATTTGCCGTACAGAAGAGGATAGGGCGTGTAGATTTCATGGAATTTTAGGGTACGAAAAATTAAAAAATATTGATGAAAAATCAGCTCGCTCGTCATTACTTCATATGTTTCCTTGGAATGAAATACCTGAATATGAGAAATGTTCTAAAATATTTTTTGATAAAAAAGATGACTATGATTTTATTGTTGATTTTATTAAATCACATGAATTAACCGATGAAGATTTATTAATTCAGTTGACAGACTATTTAGCCAATAAAAATGGAATAGTGACAATAGAACAACGTTTGATTGAATGTTGTGAACGATATGGGGCTAAAGTACCTCAGGAAACCGTAGATAAAATATACAGACTAAAAGCATATTTTGATGCAAAAATCGGATGCGACATATATACTTTGTTACAAAATGATTTTGGCACCATTATTTAATAAATTACAAAATTTTGAAAATGAAACAGTAGGAGTTTTTTATCCTACTGTTTGCATTGTTGATGCTTTGTTTATAGTTTTCGATCTGAAATGAAGTTGAAAAAAACATGAAATGATAATTGATGAACAGGTATCTAATAGCATGTGCGGCAATAAAGAAGAGCTAAGAAATAGAATATACGAACGCATTGAAAAATGTAAAGAAGATTTAGAATTTGATTTTAAGCCTGATCAAAACAAGAGGAATATTCCATTGGCAGTTATGCAAACAACAATTGTTAATCAAACAAGGCGATAAAACATCTAAAAGAATTATTTGCCTTTCATACGCGATTTAGTAACATACATTTGGATTTTTGCGGTTAGGCTTTGGTTTGTTGTAATCTCTCCGGTGGAAACATTACCGGTTTTTCCGATTTTTAATCCATGTTCAGATAATTTTTCAATCATTTCATCCATTTTAGCTTGTAAAGGATCTTCATCTGTATTCGGAGCTTTAGGAGCAGAATATATCTCGTAATTGTCCTTATTAATTATAGTTTTTGCTTTTTTCTTAAATAATGCATATTCTTTTGCTGACACAGGAACAGCATATACCATTTTTTCATATGATATACCTGATTGTTCAGCAAACTCTTTTCCTATAGCCATATCTTCTGAAAACTCTACACCGACAATATAAGGAGCAGGACTTGTACATTTAAAAATATTATGTCCTGCATTACTCTCTTCCACATCAGAAGTCGCTATTCCCATGCGCTTATCAATAACTTGCTCTACTATATAACCATCAGATACTTTAATGTAAGATTCGCTATATTCATGTTCTTTATTTTTCATCTTCAATTTGTAGTAGCTGACATTTTTATCTTTTATAAGACCTTTCTTAGCACCAAATTTATACAGATCAAAAAGAATTCTATAATTTTCCGAATCATGCTCGCCGATTAATTTATGTTTAAGCAGAATTTCTCCAATTACCTGAGCTGTTTCGGGGTTGTTTTTTGCAATACGCAACAGTCCATCTTTCCCTTTGTCGGAAGATATTTTGTTTTTGCATAAATTTTTATAAATAACAGCAATAGCCTGAGAAGAATATTTATGATTACTGCAAGCAATTTTTTCTAACAAATCATACCACCTGTTGCCTATATAATTATTGTCAGTTGGTATATATTTGTCATAGCCTACATTCAATACGCTTATAATGTGGCCGGAGAAGTTTGGGGTTTGTTCTGCAATATTTTCCAGATTTCCACTAATGTAGCTCATTAATGTTCCGTATACATCTTTACATGTAATCATTTCTTTATACAAAGAAAATACCTTGTTTGCATATTCCGGTTTTGTTTTTAAGAAATAAGGTAATTTGCTGGTTAAGGCTAAGGCAACAAAATGATTTTCTTTTATGGCATCAGAAAGAAGCTCAAAAACACTATCTGCAGTTTCAGGGCATTTTTCAACAATATCAACGAGTTTGTGTGCAGATGTTCCGACGTCTTCTTCATATAATTTTCCGGATTTTAATGCGTAACTCCAAAAAGTTAAAGCTTCATCTCTTAATTCGGGCGAATGTACAACAATTTTCTCCATTGTATCACAATTAAAGTAAAACACATCTTCATTAAAATATTTTTTTTGCTTTTCTAATTCTGCTGTCCAATCTTTGTCACTCATAACATTCCTCATAAAATATTTTGTAATATCAATATAATGAGCATATTTTAACATATTTTTATTTTTTTGTCAAAAATTTTTTGCTGGAGGATTTGAAAATAAAGAAACTTATCTTAGCGTTTGCAAAGAGTTATCCTGATTAAAGCTTGGTGGTTCTTGTAAGTGGTAGACAAAGTTTGCGTAGTGGCGGAAAACAGGCTTGTTCAACTCCGTTGAACTCACCAAAACAAAAACCTCACATAAAGTGAGACTTTTTGTATTGGTGATCTTTGGCGGGATTGCGCCGCTACGAAAAGTTATCACTTTTCTACTTGCGCGAACAACTAAGTGTTGTTTCGGTTTCACCTCTCAACACCAAGAGAAGTTTCGAACCCAATGTGTTCTTCAGCTCTGTTAGAATTACCAACACAAAAAAACCTCCCATAAAGGGAGGCTTTTTGTATTGGTGATGCTTAACACATGGTTTACGAGCTAATTTTTCTTTTTAGTATATAATGCGGATAATATATTCCAGAAGTATCAAACTCTTCTTTTGAGAATAACCCAAACCAAATTTTTGGTATAAATGCAAAGCTACTTCATTTGTTGGTTTAACCTCTAGATAAAATCGCCAATTTAACGATTTTTCTTATTACTATTTGCCAACGCAATAACCTTTGCGACATCAGTATGTGCACGCGCTATTTCTTTATGATATTGGGTAACTTCTCCGGTATGTGGATCACCGGTTTTCCCCATGTCTTTAAGAGTTAGATCTCTATAATACATATTACCTTTTATAAAATCTTTTTTCCTTTGCGCTAATATATCGACTAAAGGCTCTTCTTCAACTTGTGTAGATATATCTGCTCCTCGTTTAATGAGCATCTCTGCTGTTTTCCAAGAATGGTACGCAACAGCAGATGTTAAAAGTGAATACCCTTGAGAATCTTTTTCTTCTATATTAAAATATCCTGTATCTAGCGCCATCTCAAGTTTTTTACCACAATCATGTCTTGCTAATACATGAACTAGAGAGAGTGGATTATCATATGCATCTTTTATGGTAGCATTTTTTACAACATCCGGATCTGTATTTTCTAAAACATAAGAAAAAATTTCATCACTTAAGATGCAACAATAAGCTACAGGATGAGAATAAATGCCTCTTTTAAATGGTTGGTTAAAATCACATCCTGCTTCATGTGCTTTTTTTATAGAATCAAGATTTCCTGTATGTAAAGCTCTTAAAATAAGAAATTCATTTTTTTCTGTAGACATCTTAACCATTATAAATCCTCATATTTTATTTTGCCATTATATATATTTATTTTAGCAAATTCTTTAAATTATGTCAATTATCTTCTCCAATACTCTCTTTAATATTATTTCAATAAGGATAAATACCTTTATATAAGCAAAGGATTTGATATGAAGGTGTTGATTGAGACTATTACAAACCGTAAAGGGTAATGAAAACATCAATCCTTTCTCAAGAGCTTATTCAAGAAATTATAAAAAAAATATCTAGATAAAGTTACCATTGCCGATTTAAGTAAAGAATATAATATATCAAAAAGTTACATATATAGGCTAATTAAACAAAATCATCCTAAATACAATAGGTATAAAAAGGAGTATATTTCTCTTCGTGAAGTTGAAAAATTACGGCAAACAGTGAAAAGCTTACAAATAGAAAATGAAATATTTAGGCAGAGCAGTTTTTGTTTAAGAATGTCCAATAAAGAAAAAATAGCTGTTGTCGAAAAATTGAAAGACAAATTTTCGGTATATGCTATCTGTAAAACGTTAGGATTATTAAAATCAACCTATTATCATTATATAAAAAGAGCACCAAAACAAAAATGGTATGAGAAAAAACGTGAGGAACTACGACCAGAGATTATAAAAATTTTTTATGATAGTAAAGAACGATTTGGTGTTGAAAAAATTTTAGTTAAATTGCGCCAAAAGAACTATGTCGTGAGTTTTAAGGTAGTTTCGGAAATTTTGAAGGAAGAAGGTCTTATTTGTAAGCAAAGCCGATTACGACAGTACAATACTACTAACAAATTTGTGAGATACCGAAAAAACAGGTTGAAGTACAATTTTAATCAAGAGCACCCTAATATTTTTTGGGTAAGTGACATTACATATATGTCTACGGTAAAAGAAGATTGTTATATTTGTGTTATAATTGATTTGTTTTCACGAAAGATAATATCTTATAAAGTTTCAAATTTTGCGACTACGGATTTTCTTATTGATACATTTCTTCCTGCATGGCAAAGCAGGGACGCCCCTCCTAATTTGACATTCCATTCTGACCAAGGAAGCCAATATACATCTTTTAAATTTAGAAAAACGCTTCGAGATCTTGGTGTTAAACAATCATATTCTTGTCCTGGGACTCCATATGACAATGCTGTTGCCGAAGCTTTTTTTTCTACAATGAAAAGAGAAACACTATCTCATAAGATATATAAAGATTTAAACGATTTAAAAAATGATGTTGATGAATACGTTAATTTTTTTAATAACGAGCGCCCTTTTAAAAAATTAGGTAACTTGACACCTATAGAGTATGAACGGGAGTATTATCTAAAAACATCCTTAAATACACAAAAATAAAAGCTTCCTAAGAAGGAAGCTTTAGTAGAAAGTCTACTTAAAAGAGTCTAAAAAACTAGACAATGTACAATTGGTGATCCCAACGGGATTCGAACCCATATTACCACCGTGAAAGGGTGATGTCCTAACCATTAGACGATGGGACCATTTTGATCACTAGGGCATATATAAATAAAAAAAATCTATTGGTCAAGTAATTTTTTTTGTAAAATTCATTTTTTTATTCCTAAAACATATTTATCTTACTTTTATTGTTGATTTTACAATGTTTTATGTTCTTGACAACATCATACCGATACATTAAATTAACAAACAATAAACTATTATTAATTAAAAAAAATACAATTATGGACGCATTTAAACAACGAGTTTTTGAACTCACCGGAAACAAGCAAGTTTTCGCTATGAATGAGCAAGATCTTACCTTGAAGGTGATTTTGCCGGAAATAGTAAAGCCGAACTATCAGAGGTATTTTATCTCAGATGAATTCCTGAGCTTAATGGCCGATTATGGAACAGCAATGCTCTATGCTCGCAATCCATACTATGGAGAACTCTTGTTCGAGCTGGCAATGCAGCGCTTCAGTCACTCGTGTACTCCAATTGTGAGCCGCAAACCAAGCAGAGAATTTGAGTACGATAAAACGTATCATCAGTATAAATCTATTGGTGGCGTTCAACGACCTTTCAATCCGGCATGTTGGAATTTTATTCAAAAACAGGCCGGAAACATGGTAAGGGTGTGTGGTGGAACTCATATGGAAGAGATTCTTTTCAGTTTGCTCTTTCATCTTACGCCAGCAGGTGAGACAAAAGGTGCTCTGACACTCAAAGATCTCGACGGCAAGGAAGTGTTTGAACAAACCTTAATGCTTGTGGAGGAGCTTTTGCCGATATCAACAATTTATGAGCATTGGAGTTGGACAACACCGGAAGGAGTTGTTAAATACAAGAACTGGTTCCGCAAAAACTGGCATAAGATTGACAAAGAAGATTTGATTGCTCGTCTTGATATTGAAGGAACTCCGGAAATTCAAAGACGTAAACTAAATGCTTTGATCTTTAGTTAAAAAAATAACCCCAACATTTTTATGTGGGGTTATTTTTTATTGAGGTGATGGGGTGTTTATTATTTTGCTTAAATGTTTGAGTAAAATCTCTTTTTTTTCTAAAGAAGGTATCCATTCTTTTAAAGCTTCATAAGTCATACTTTTCGGATGCCCTATTGCTATAGCATATCCATGTTTGCGAGCTACATTCTCAGCCTTTTGCAGCTGTCCCAAAATATATTGCTTATCATTATTATTATCAATAAATACATGACGATGATCATAAAAAATTCCAACTTCTTGAGCCGCAATTTCAGCTTGTGATTTTGCCGAAGTTTTTGAATCTAAAAAGAACATATTTTTTTCTTTTAGCACTTCCATAACCGCAATCATACGTTCTTTGTCTTCGGTTAATTTGCTTCCCATATGGTTGTTAGCTCCTTTTACATCATTAAATTTTGCTAACATTGATTGTAAATTGTGTTTAATTTCTAAAACTGTCATTTTTGTCGTAAGCACATCTGGTGCAACATCTTTGTTCGTTTGAGCTTCCATTGGGACATGAATCATAATTTCATGACCGGCATCAACAGCATTTTGGATTTGCTGTTTCAAGTTGTTGGCATATGTTAAGAAAGATGAGGTTAAAGGGGCTTTTAGTGATGATATATCTGATGTTCTTTTAACGCTAATTCCCATATCATCAATAACCACTGCAATCATAGGTGTTTTTTTGCTGATATTGTTTTTTTCTGTAGGTGAATTTTCCGTGATGTTTGTTTTTTGTTTCGAAGTTAAAATATCTTCAGGTAGATCTTCTTCATAAAGTTTTTCAATGTTTTCCGCATCAACTATTGGTAAATTGTTATACAAATTACCGTCTTGATTATCTATATCTATTTCTATATTGTCTTCAATAAACTCACCAATAATGTCTTGTCCTAAGGTAACATTGCCATCAGATTTAGTTAACAACACAGGTGAAAATTCTTCACTATTGGCAATATTAACAGGTTTTTCTTCATACAATATGTTAAGCTTATCGTTTTCATCAAAAGAAATGTTTGTTTTTTCAACAAAATTTGTTTCTTCACTGAAATATACTTCAATATTATTTTCTGTTGAAATTGTTTCTTTTTTTTCGTTTGTTGCCGAAAAGGAGTTAATTAGCAAAACAACCCCGCCAACAACCACAATACCGCAAATAAATTTACGGAAATTTGCAGCAATAAACAAGTGACGGGGTTGCTTTGTCAAGGTTTAGTCCTTCTTGCGCAGAGTAGGGAAGGCAATAACATCACGAATTGTGGCAGCACCGGTCAAAAGCATAACCAAGCGATCAACACCCATACCCATACCTCCTGTTGGCGGTAAACCGTTTTCCAAAGCAATAACAAAGTCTTCATCAAGCATTTGAGCCTCATCATCGCCGGCTTCTCTTTCTGCTACTTGAGCATCAAAACGTTCTTTTTGCTCCAATGGGTTAGAAAGCTCGGAGTAAGCACAACCGATTTCCATACCACCGATATAAGCATCAAAGTGCTCAACTAACCTCGGGTTATCTCTGTGCGTCTTGGCTAAAGGAGAAATGTCTCTCGGCATATCCATAACTAAAGTGGGTTGGATAAGGTTAGCCTCAACTTTCTCATCAAATACTTCTTGCACAACCTTGCCCCAGCAAGAGCACTCATCAGCATCAACGCCGACAGATTTAGCCATAGCCTTAGCTTCTTCCAAGGTTTGAGCCTCTAATAAATCTATTCCGGTATATTCTTTTACCAAATCAACAATAGACTTGCGAGCAAATCCCTTAGACAGATCAATTTCTTCCTCGCCAACTTTAATGATTTTTGTCCCCAATACTTTTTCGGCCACATAAGGGACCATATCAGCAAACAAATCAGCCATGTCATTATAATCGGCATAGGCTTGATAAGCTTCCAAAGCTGTAAATTCCGGATTATGGTTTTTATCAATTCCTTCATTACGGAAATTACGTCCGATTTCAAACACACGGTCAAAACCACCTACAACCAGTCTTTTTAAGAATAATTCCGGAGCCACACGCAAGTACAAATCCATATCCAAAGTGTTGTGGTGAGTAATAAACGGTTTTGCACTTGCTCCACCCATAATGCTATGCAAGACCGGTGTTTCAACTTCCATAAAGCAATGCTCTTCAAACCATCTGCGAATAGCCGAAACAATCTGACAACGTTTTTGGAACGTATCTTTGCTTTCATCATTCATAATAAAATCAACATAACGTTGACGGTAACGAGCTTCAACATCAGTCAAGCCATGAAATTTTTCCGGCAAAGGTTGCAATGATTTTGAAATAATATCAAACTTTTCGGCAGCAATTGAAAGCTCACCGCGTGGTGTGCGACGAACATAACCGTATATACCGACAATATCGCCGACATCAAGTGATTTTAATCTTTCCAAATCTTCTTCTGACAAATGATTTTTATGGCAGAATGCCTGAATTTTTCCACTCATATCCTTTACATCGATAAACATACCGTTGTTGCGTACAGCCATTGCTCTTCCGGCAATTGTGACTCTATCCTCAGTATCTGTACCTGCTTCGATGTCTTTATATTTTTCTTGCAAATCTGCAGCAAAAGCATCGGGCTTAAATTTGTAAGGATAGGGGTTGTAACCGCTGTCTTGCAGGGTTCTTAACTTTACTAAACGCGAATCTCTATGAATGTTAGTTTCGATAGCCATAATTTTTTTTTCCTGAATTAAAATGATTAAGCACAATTATTTGCACTATAAACAAATCAGATATTTATTTCAACATTTTAATTTATAAAATAAACATTGACATATAAAAAGAACCAAAGTAGAACAAATATAGGTATAAAATATTTGCGATAAAAGGATTCTTTTAATCATGCTTACTCCCAAACAATACAAATTGCTTATGTTTATTAATAAAACAATCAAAGAAAAAGGGTGCTGTCCTTCGTTTGATGAAATGAAGGAAGCAGTCGGTTTGAAATCAAAATCCGGAGTTCATGCTTTGATTGAGGCTTTGGTTGAAAGAAACTTTGTTCGCAAGCTTCCTCACAAAGCTCGAGCATTGGAAATTGTTCGGTTGCCTAAGCTTAAACCTTCAGCCATAATTGCTGAAGAAAAGAAGAGAGACGAAGCTCTGCTCAATGCTATGGTTGAAATCCCTTTATACGGAAAAATTGCTGCCGGAACTCCGATAGAAGCAATTGCAGATGAAAACGAAAAATTTTCTGTGCCATATGATATGGTCAGAGGAGGGCAGTATTATGCTCTGACTATAGAGGGAGATTCTATGGTGGAAGCTGGGATTCTTAATGGAGATACCGTAATTATAAAAAAATCTGATACCGCAAACAATGGTGATATAGTTGTTGCCTTGGTTGATAACTGCGAAGCTACACTAAAACAAATCAAAAAAGATGGCCCTGATGTGCTTCTTATTCCTAAAAACAGTGAATATGAAACCAGAAGATTTCCGGCCAATCGAGTAAAAGTTCAAGGTATACTGAGTTCTTTAGTTCGCACCTATCACTAAATTGAAATTTTAAAAACCAATATTATTTCATCTTTATATTGATTTTTAGGAGAATAAAGATGAAAAAGATATGTTTTGTTTTAATACTTACCTTTGTTTTGTTTGCCTGTGCATCTCCGCTAAAATATGATACCAAATTAAATGATTTAGTTGGTGCTAATAAGGAGACATTAATAAAAATCATGGGTAAGCCAAGTGCTTCGAAAATATTTGCCAATGGCGATGAGGTCATTGCTTATGTTAAAGCCAATGACGTATATATTCCATCTGAGTTTTATATGTATAACAATTCGGCATCAGCTCAAGATGTATATGCTCCATTTTTGGAAGAAAATGACTTTACCCCTTATGCATCAAGCTTTGGATATCAGGTAGAGTACATATGTCAAACTGCATTTCTGTTACAAAACGGTGTGGTAACTGCATGGAAATGGCGTGGCAATGATTGTAAGTCATACTAATCTTGCTAAGCAAATTTTAACCATAATCTGATTGACTCACAAACAAGGGATAATAGTGCGATTCTGATTCGTAAATTATAATAAAGGAATAAAATAAATGGGGATTTTGTGGGATATTCAGAGTAAATTAAAAGAATCGGTTGTTTGGATAGTATTGTTTGCTATCCCGGCTTATTTTGCCATATATGCAATTAATGGCGAAAGAGGTTTGCCCAAATATTTTTATCTTAAAAAAGAGATTGCCGATGCACAAAAAATTTCTGCTGAATATGCTCGTCAAAAGTTGTTACTTGATGAAAAAGTAAAACACTTATCAAATAGTAGCCTGGATTTAGACCTTTTAGAAGAGCGAGCCCGCATTGTTCTAAATTTAGCAGATTCGGAAGAATTTATTATTCTTGACGAAGAATAAATATCATAAAAACAATGAGATAGTTCTGCAAATTGGATAACTTTGTAAAAAAAGATGTATTTTAATATTTTTTTTGCTATACCTAATCTGTTGTTGTTTGAAATTTGCAGGCGACAACGTTTGTGTTAACTGATTAGGTTTGTATATGAAAAAAACTCGTTTTCCAAAACGAAAGGCATATTCTCCGCAATATATAGAAAAAAAGCCTTTTTTCTCTGAGAAAGAGATTATTTTCAGAAGTGCAGGCCGTGCAAAAGTCCTCACCATATCTTCTCGTCTTCAAGTTATTTTCTTAATAGTATTTTGTCTTATTAGTGTTTGGAGTTTTTATTCCTATTACTTATATAACAAATCCGGCAAAATTATTAATAACAAAGATCAAGAGTTGGTCGAAACCAGAGATGCTTATGTTGATCTTATGGGAGACTTTGTTGCTATTCGCAAAAACATAGATGAAGTTTTGGATTCTATCAGTAAGAACAATAAATCCAACAAAAAATTGGCTGAATACAAGCATCAAGCTATGGTTATGGAAGATAAGATTAAACAAATTACCTCAGAGAAATCATGGGCAGATGATAAAAAAATAAGTGAAAAAACGAGCATTAACGAGGCCTTGTTACAAAGAGACATTGCAATTTCGGAACGAGATGAATTACGCAAACAATTAGATGATCTCGAAGAAGCTGTAAAAGAAATTAAAGAGGCTGAGCTTGAAGTTTTTGCACGAGTTGAGTCTATCGCCAAAAAAGAGCTTCAGAAAATTAAAAGTGTTTTCAGCAGCATAAACAATCCTATTAAAAAGCAAGGTTTATATTTTAATCCGTTAGCAAATAGCAAAAAACGTAACTCTGCCGGCGGAGTATATGTTCCGGCATCAATTTCCAAAATAAAAGAAGAAAAGATTAATAAAAAAATTGCCGATATATATAAAACTGCAGATGATCTAGAATATTATCGCGAAGTGGTAAAATCAGTGCCGATTGGTAAACCTGTATGGAGTTATTGGCTTTCTTCAAAATTCGGTTATCGTTCTGATCCGTTTAATAAAAGAAAATCCGGACACAAGGGCGTTGACCTGGCAAGTCGTACAGGTAATAAAATTGTCACAAAAGCAAAAGGAAAGGTTATCAAGGTACAATATTCTAATAAAGGCTATGGTAATAATGTTACTGTAGATCATGGCAATGGCTTTGTTACTAAATACGCCCATATGCACAAAATATATGTAAAACAAGGAGAATACCTGAGCATTGATGACACAATAGGAGAGGTGGGCAATACAGGACGTTCAACAGGTCCGCATCTTCACTATGAAATATTGTATAAAGGTCGTCCGGTAGATCCGCTTCCCTTTATGCAGGCAAGAATATAAAACAAACGAGGTAAACATGAAAAAATTTAAAAGATTATTGTATGTTAAATTGGCTCGCCGTCTCAGCCGTAGTACAACAGGAGCTCCGGTACCAAGCATTGTTAGTGAAAATACTCGCTTAAGAGGAGATATTATAAGCGACGGAATTATTCACGTTGATGGTAATGTTGAAGGCGACATCAGTTGCGAAGAACTCATCATCGGAATTAAAGGATCTGTTACCGGTTCTGTTCATGCCGGCAATCTTCAATTATACGGTGTTTTGAATGGTAAAGCCTCAGCCGATAATTTGTTTATTGCTAAATCAGCAAAGCTTATCGGTGATGCAACCCACAACACTATAGCTATTGAACCTGGAGCATACATTGATGGTCATTGTATGCGTATGGGCTCACCGATTCCGGCAGAACAAGGGAAACCTGATCTTATGTTGGTAGATAGTAGCAAAAAGACAGTATAAACAAAGCCCCAACCGAAATTAAAGTTGGGGCTTTGTTTAACATACAAATATTTTGGCATAAAATTTGCATGTAAAAGATAAAGCTTAATTTGTTTTAAGAGAGGTTTATCATGGCACTTGGTTCGTTTTTTGCTTCATCTAGCGGCCTTGACGCTCAAAGTCATGCTTTGGGTCAGGTATCAACAAACATTGCAAATGTCAGAACGGTCGGATATCGCACAAATGAAACAATGTTTTATACATTATTAGGTGCTCAACCCGTTGTTAAAAGCGGAGAAAATTACTCTTCTCGTGTTGATGTAAACGGAGTGGGGTGTTATGACCGCACGAACATTTTAAACACCGGAGAAATTACCGCAACAGGCAATAATTATGATATTGCAATATCAGGCGTAAGCAATGCATTTTTTGAAGTAAAAAATTCTTTTAACGATGTTTTTTACACTCGTGCCGGTGATTTTTCAACCCAAACCGAAAATGGTGTAACGTATTTGGTAAACAGCAGCGGTTTTAGGGTGCAGGGCTTTCCATCATTAGAAGGCAAAGATGAATATGGAGTTGCTGCTGAAGATATAGTTATTAAATACCCTGAAACTGTTCCTCCCATACCAACCACCAAAATGACCGTAACTGCAAATGTTCCGGCAACCGGAGCCGATACAAGCACCTATACCATGACGGTATATTCTAAAAATCATGATGGAAGAAATATATATATGGTGTTTAACAAAGTAGAGGGTCTGGCAAACACTTGGGATATTTCTTTTGATATTCAAGACGGTACAGTTACATCTGCACAAAAAAGAGTAATGTTTGACACCAATGGAGATTTAAAAACTCCAAAAGTTATAGATCTTAGCATAAATTGGGACAATGGTGATGCCGGCAATATCAGTTTAGATCTTTCAAATATGACCCAACTTGCAGGAGACACAGGAATCACATATGTTGAGCAAAACGGAGCCGCCGGAGGTTTGTTTAAGGATAGTTTTATAGACAACAATGGCGTTGTTAAAGCTTCATACAGCAATGGAGACATATATAACTTTGCAAAATTAGCCTTAACAGGATTTACTTCACCGGAGAATTTAATTCCGATTAACGGAACATTGTTTGAAGCCAATGCCGAAACAGGTGAAACTACATACGTAAATACCGATGGAGTGTTTGAAGCTCAATCTTTAGAACAATCAACCGTTAACATTGAAAAAGAATTTTCTAATATGATTATAATCCAACGAGCATATAGTCTCAATACTCAAAGCTTTACAACCAATAACGAGATGCTGGAGCTTCTTATAGACTTAAAAAGCTAAAGTAGGGGGAAAGTTTTGCCTATAAAAAAATAGCTCTCTGTATGAGAGCTATTTTTGTTTACCGAAAACTCTTGAAAATTATTTGGATTTTTTCAAAGAAGATTTTTTTGAAGATAAAGATTTTGTAGATTTAGATTTTAAGGCAACCGGCTTCAAAATAGATGCTTTTAAGCTGGCAGCTTTGGTAGCTGTTTTTTTTGCAGCAATAGTTTTTGCAGAAGCCAATTTCTTGCTGGCATTTTTCAAAGCAGACATAGCGCTAAGTTGGTTGATGGCTGCAGCCCAATCTTGTTCGTGAGTATTAGCTGGGCAACCGTTGTTTTTCCAGATGAAATAAGCAGCATTACGAATGTCGTTATCAGTATATTTAATCATTTTTATAATCTCCAAATATATAAACCTTTATTAATCGTCAACACCCTACAATTTAAAGCTTAAGAAAAAGTTTAAATAAGTGGAAAAACACGATAATTTTTTGTGGGCTTATTTAATGTTGTTTTTTTGTCTAAATAGGTCAATTATTTGTTTACATTATATTAAATATGTGATAATATAATGACATATAATAAATATACCCAATGTTTGACTTTGTGCCATTTATAGGAGGAAATAACATGAACCGAGAAGAAATATTGCAATATACCTCAGAAAATATAGAGAAAGATAGAGGGGGAAAACCTACCGTTAATACCAAAACGCTTTCTGATGGCTCTACAGTGCTTGACTATGTATCAAAAGAAGAAAATGGTGCTTCGCTTATTGGTCGAGATATTATATTAATTGAGGGAGATGAGTATACAAAATTTTCTACATATCCTACATCATACGAAATAAGCGGAAATGCCTGTAGATTGAATGTTTATAGAGGCAAAGTAGGAGAGGAAGAGCCGTCTAAGATGGATAAGTTTATTATGGTTTCGGAAAAAGTTGAAAATGAAGTATTGGCGATGATTAATGCCCTTAGAACTAGTAGTCCTGAACTGGCAGCACAACTTATGAAATGTGCGGGTTATGGGGAAATCACCAATAAAGAAAGTGAAAAAATAATCGATGATATAAAAGAAAAAAGGGGGGGAGAACCAATTGTAATAGAAGAAACTCTCAATGATGGCACTATAATACTCGATTGCAATTCAACAGAGAAAGGCAAAGCTTCTCGTATTGGTAGAGATATTGTTTTGATTAATGGAAGTGAATACACAAAATTTTCTACATATCCTACGAGAGAAGGAGAACAGTGTTGGTTGGAAGTAGAAAAAGGCGAAGTAGGAAAAGAAGAGGCAATTACAAAAGAAACCCAAAAGTTTGTTATGACTAAGGCTAATGGTGATGCAGAAATACAGTCTATGGTCAAGTGCTTGGAAGAAAGACCGGAATTGGTAGGGCAGCTTAAAAAGGTACAATCTAATACAGGTCCAATGAACTTAAATATGGCTTCAAAAAGTTTTCAAGTAAGGTAAGTGCACTAAAATAATTTTTAAGGGGAACACAAATGTGGAATAGTGACGACGAAATAGCAGCGATGTTGGTTCATATTGCACGGGATGATACTGGTATACAGTGGGAAGAGTTGTACCAAAAAAACGAGCAAGAACTTTTAGAAGCAGGCTTAATAAAAGGAAAAAATGGAACCTTTCTAATTCCGACAATATACAATGAACATATTCCGGAGGGAATGGTTCTAACCTCAAGAAATGGTAAAGATAAGATTCGCTATATTAAATGGCATGAAAATGCGGAAGATATGTATTATGGTGGTCGTCAGTACGGAATAAATATATCAGATCCGGATTGCGACAAATTAACAATAGAGGAACCCAAATCATTTGAAGAATATTTTAAAACTATGGATTTAAGCCGACTACTGAGAGACGAGCGGGAATGTGTGGAATCTCTTATTGAAAATGATGTTTTGCTTACAACAGCAAAGCAACTATTTGAAAGATTAAAGGTATATAAAAAAATTAAAAGTGAAGAATTATTTGACGAAACTAGGACAATTTTCGATATTGAAGATTTTAGTCGCGCTAAACTTATAAGGGAAGGCAAACGTGCATATTCTGTAGATGAAGGTATATATGCAAGAAAAGACGGTTCAGACAAATTTAGATTTGGGAATTGGGATGATTTGTTTGATATGGTAAAAGAAGCGGAAAAGGTTAATGGGGATATAAGTGCTGTTTTTGCGGGTGCGAAAATGTATGCTGGATATCTTGGGGATATTACAGAAAAACATAAAGCAGAAGAAAAATATCAATTATATCAAACTTATAAACAGTTTAAAAAGGAAGCTCCTGATTTATGTGCTCTTTTAGAAAGGAGAGGCGCAGGAAACAAAGGATTGATTTATTGTAATCGTGAGGATAAATATAATACCTTCGTCACTTTAGTTAAATATCCTGAAGTGGTTAAAACATTATTGCATGCAAAAGATAACGATGGAAGCCCACTGTTTGATCCTTTTGATATTGTACGTATTTGTGCCCATAAGAAAGAATCCATAAAATATCATCAGGACAAAATCAAAAAAGTATTAAGCAATCCTGAAGAAATTGATCGAATTGTTAATTGTGAAGATAGAGGAATAGAATTATGGCAATGCATAAAATCTCCGTTACAATCAGCTAAAGAGCAAAATCCGCAAACAGCAGAAGATAAAAGCCAAGTAATTTCTGAAGGAGAAGATACAGCAAAAACAAATCCTGTCAAAGCTAGAATAAAAAAAATAATGAGCAAAATACGAGGAGAAAAAACGCCACCTAAAAACAACGAGCCTGACAAATCTTCTAATGTTTTAGAACATATAATAAATAAAATTAAGGACAGGCGGAAACATTAATCAAAACTCTAATAAATCGGCCACCGTAAGGGACGAGGCAATAAAAAGCCAAAAGTAATTGGCTTTTTATAACGCAGATTACTCTATTGTTAGCTTGTGAGTGAATGAAAATGAAACGATACAAGCGTTACAAGAGAGGTGACCGCAGCGAGTTAGAGAGCGATAGCGAACTTATGAGCAAGAGGCCTTTTTATTGGTACGCGCGCTTCGGTTACTCGTCGCTAATGCTAGAGTTGCCTCTGCGCAACTGCCCTTCGGTCATCGACGATACTTCCGTCTCGTCTGTTGCTTGTAGTCGAACTCCTCTCTCCGGAGTTCTCACCAGCTCTTGTAACCAATAATAAAAAACCTCCTACAAGAGGAGGTCTTTTATTATTGGTACGCGCGCGGAGGTTCGAACTCCGGACCCACTGATTAAGAGTCAGTTGCTCTACCAACTGAGCTACGCACGCATCGTTCATGACAGAGGCGAATATAGACTCTATTTTTTTTATTTGCAATAGTTTTTTTTATAAAAATAAACTTGCCAAAGATAATATTTAAGATAAAATCCATATTACAAATTATTACAAGGAGAATAATCATATGAAAAAACGTATTTTAATCGGATTTTTGCTTGTTGTTTTAGTCGCATTGGCTGGAGTTTGGTTCTATCTGGAAACAATAGTTACCAAATCAGTCAATAAATTTGGTTCTGAAATTACCGGAACTGAAGTGAAACTCGGAGGATTTAAGCTATCTCCGTTTGCAGGAGAAGTATCTGTTTCTGATTTGACGGTTGCAAATCCTGAAAACTACAAAACACCATATCTCTTATCTTTGGGCGGTGTTTTTATAAAAATCGATATGAAAAGTATTTTTACCGACACAATTATAGTCAAAGATATCAGCGTTACCAAACCGGTTATCACATATGAGATGATTTCTCTAACTCAAAATAATATTAAACAACTTCAAACAAATATTTCTAAAAATACGGCTTCTGTTCCGCAAGAAAAAGTATCAGAATCTAAGTCTGAGAAAACATCAGAAAAATCATCTAAAAGAGTAGTTATCGAGAAAGTTACCGTTGCCGAAGGTGAATTAAAAGCCGTAACATCAGTACCAGGAGATAAAGGATTAATTGACGTTAAATTGCCGGAAATTGTTTTAACCAACATTGGCGGAAGCAGCAAGAAAGAAAGCACCAATATTGTTTTATCAATCACCAAAATCCTGAATAAAATATTAGCAACTGCATCACAAACAGTTGTTAAAAGTGGATTAAACGATTTGAAAAATGTTGCTGAAAATAATTTGAATAATGTTGTTGGTGGCGTTAAAGACAAAATAAAAAGTATTGGGATATTTGGCAAATAACAAATAAAAGCCTTTCTTTTGAAAGGCTTTTATTTTATCCGATCGTTAATAATCTTTATGGTTAAAATAGATGGGAGTATTTCAAATTTTTCATCTTCTCCGTTATAATACACATACAATGGCACAGAACTTCTTTGATAATATTCTAATGCTTTTGCAATTTCAGGATCATTATTAGTCCAATCAGCAACAAATAAATTTATTTCTTTTTGCTGAGCTAATTTCTCAAATTCTCTAGATTGTAGAGTTGTTTTTTTGTTAATAACACAAGTAAGACACCATTTTGCAGTAAAATCTATAAACACCGGTTTTTTCATTTTTACAAGTTGATCAATTTTTTGAGCATCATAATCTTGCCACATCAAGTTTGTTTGCTTTTGCGGAACGAGTTGGCCATACAAAACCCACAGCAACCATAATGCAGTCAAAAATATCGGAACTGAAAGAAGTTTCTTAAATATATTCATCCATTTTCCTGATTTGGGCATAACCTTTCGGATAGCCTGTGGAAACAACTCGATTAAACTAAAGGGCAGGGCATATCCTGCTCCCAAAGCAACAAATACTGCAAAATATATATTTGTGCTTGCTCCAAGAGCATATCCGATAGCAACTCCCATAAGCGGAGCTGTACAAGAAGATGCAATCAATACTGCTAATAATCCGCTAAGAAAAGATGCCAGTATATAATTTTTGTTTTTGGTATATTTTTCTACAAAGGAAAAATCCACTCCAAACACATCTAACAACATTAACCCGATTATAATAAACAAGAGTGCCATAAATCCGACAAACCAAGGTGATTGGAGTTGAAATCCCCAACCAACCGTTTGACCGATATGTTTTAATATCCATAAAATTATTGCCAAAACAACAAATGATAAGACGACACCGAAAAAATAAGAAATTGCTTTAAACAGTTGTTGTTTTTTATTTGTTTTATTATTTAGCAAATTAACAATTTTTATTGCCAAAATCGGAAACACACAAGGCATTATATTCATGATTATTCCGCCCAAAAACGCCATCAACAATAAATATGCAACATTAATTTTGTTTTCTTTGGGATCAAAAGCTCTTTGAGCTTTGGCAAAAATATTTTTCCAACCTTCTGTTTCAAGTTGCTCAAGCTCTGTATTTTCTAGTGAAAAAATAAAGTTTGCGTGCTCAGGATAACATTCACCTTTACAAGCAAGCCATTTTATATTTACCTCAAGATCATAACGATTTTCATTATTTTTATTTGGAACTAATGCTGTTTGATAATAAGCCTTGTCGGAAAATCCTCGCTGAACAAATCCTTCGTTTTCAAATTCTTTGTCAGGACTCCAATATCCCTCCAATACTTTGTATTTGGAATTTTCTTTCCATGATATTGTTGTCGGCATTCCGATTTCGCTAGGGTTTTCACTAAAAATATGCCAACCGTCAGCAATATCAAATTCCAATATAACGCCAAGAGTCTGCTGAGAATTAAGGGCATCAAATTGGGTATGTAAATTAACTTTTACATGCTTTGTTTCTTGAACATAGGTTTTAGCTTGCAATGTAGAAACATTAAATATAACTAAAGCTAATACAATGTTCAGAGCCCATTTGAACATTTATTTTCCTTTTTTCTCAATAATAAACTTAAAATATGCCGAAGAAATAACCGCCAAAGTTTTTATTAAGCACCAACAACCCAAAATTATTGCTACCGGAACAAACCAGTTGGGAGCAAGGCACAGCAAAACAAAGGCTGTCACGGTTTCAAAGCCTTGTGCCATTCCACCCAAATAAAATGGAGATTCTTCAAAAACTGCATCTTTTTCCATACCTTTGGAATAAGCAACAACGGCATAAGCCAGCATAGCACAAGCAGATGCTGTAAAACCAAACAGTAAGAAAGAAGCCACTAAAGCATTTTGTTGTGGATTTGCCAAAGAAAATCCGAAAATAACTGCGGCATAAAAAACATAATCTAAACAAGCATCAATAAAAACGCCAAAATCTGTCTTTCCTTTAACTTTTGCAATAGCACCATCTAAAGCATCACCTAGACGATTTAGCAAAATAAATACCAAAGCCCAAAAATAGTTTTGCAATGCCAAAAAATTAACAGCAACCATACCTAAGACAAAGCTGATTACAGTAACAAAGTTTGCACTTACTCCGTGATTTGCAAGTTTTTTTCCTGTTTCATTTATTTTATTATTAATACATTCAACACTGGCACATAAATTTGTTCTATTATATTGTGCGATAACCTTATTTGCTATTGCTTTAATTTTTGTTTGCATTATATAATCCTTTCGAATTTTGTTTGCTTTATTCTTAGGTTATAATGAACAATATGCGTATTTTCAAATATTTTTCAATAATTATACTACTTTTTATACTTGTTATATGGTTGTCAGGTGTTTTTTCTTCATATCAGGAATTTTCCGGCAGCATATACAATACCTATTATTCCATCAAAATCCGATCAAAAAAATCCAATGCTAACCTTTCTCAACAGATTAAACAAACTTTAGATGATATAAACAGCAAAATGTCTGTTTTTATCAAAGATTCTGAGCTGAACAAGATTAATCAAAGCAAAGCGTACACTAATATCAGGTTATCTGCTGACTTATCTGATGTGCTAAAATCCGCAGCAAAAATAAATCTGGAAAGTGACGGATATTTTGACCCCTCCATATCGCCTCTGATTGATGTTTGGGGATTTGGACGCAACAAAAACACAACAACCCCAAAAGACAGCAAAATAAAAGAGATATTGACATATAGTAAATTTAATAAATTAATGTTTTCAGATGATTATTTAACCATAAGTAAAAAAGATGATCGCACCGAATTAAATTTATCTGCCATTGCCAAAGGGTATGCCGTTGATAAAATTTCTCAACTTTTGGAAAAAAGCGGATATCAAGACTATATTATTGATATCGGAGGAGAAGTGAAAGCATCAGGATACCGAGATAACAATAAAAATCCTTGGAATATTGGTGTATCTGCGCCACTTAAAAATAAAAATTCAAGTGCCTTTGTATTAACTCTTACCAACACGGCGGTTGCCACCTCTGGTGATTATCGTAACTTTATTACGGCGGAAAATGGCGAGACATTTTCTCACACAATTTCTCCAAAAACCGGATATCCGGTGATTGATAAGCTGGCGTCTGTAACGGTATTACACCAAAGTTGTATGATGGCCGATGCTTATGCAACTGCCATAATGGCAATGGGATATGAAAAAGGCATGCAGTTTGCCAACAAATATAAGATACCGATTATTGTATTTATTCATCAGCAAGACAACCGGTTTGATATAAAGTTATCTGATACTGCACAAACATTGATGGGAGAATAACATGAAACAAATCAGTCATTATGCTAATGTTGAGGCTATAGGAAAAAACAGCTTAAAAGTGAAAATAACCTCCTATTCTGCATGTCATAATTGCGATGCTAAGCATGGCTGCGGATTAATGGAATGCAAAAACAAAATTATCGAAGTTGAAACTGCACATGCTGAACAGTTTGTTATAGGAGAAGAGGTCTTGCTCACTATGAATCAAAATTTAGGATATGCAGCAGTGTTTTTAGGCTATGTTTTACCATTGATAATTATGTTATTAGGACTGGCTTGCGGATATTTTCTTACTCAAAGCGAGATTATTGGTGGAATATCAGGCATAATTATCTTGATTCCTTATTATTTATGGCTATTCTTAAACCGCAAACGTTTTGCAACGAAATTTCGCTTTAATGTATCTAAAATTATAGATTAGAGATTAAAATGGACGATATTGTACTTTATAGCATGTTGGTACTGGGAGGGATTGCTTTTATCTCTGCTGTTGTACTGTATTTGGTGTCTTGTAAATTTGCCGTAACTGAAGATGTCAAAGTAATGGAAATTGATGCGGTTTTGCCTCAGGCAAATTGTGGCGGATGTTCTTATGCAGGTTGTCATGATTTTGCTAAAGCTTGCGCCAATGCATCTGAAAATGAGTTTGTAAATTTGTTTTGTCCGGTAGGTGGGCAAAATGTAATGAATAAAGTTGCAGAAATAAAAGGTTTTTCCAAAGTAGAAAAAGCACCGACGGTTGCTGTATTGCGTTGTAACGGAACATGCCAAAATGCTCCGCTCAAAGTTCAATATGATGGCATAACCAGTTGCCGCATCGCTGCTCGAATTTCCAGTGGCCAAACAGGATGTCCTACCGGTTGTTTACGCCTTGGTGACTGTGTCCAAAATTGCAAGTTTGACGCATTAAGCATTGATCCGACCACGGGTATTCCCGTTGTTGATTATGATAAATGTACGTCATGTGGAGCTTGTGTTCGTACTTGCCCCCGAGGTTTATTTGAGATTCGCACTCGCGGCGAAAATGGTAAAATGGTATATGTTGCTTGCCGTAATACACAAAAGGGTGCTTTAGCCCGCAAAAACTGCAAAGCAGCATGTATAGCTTGCCAAAAATGTTCTAAAGTTAATCCGGAGGTTAAGATAGAAAATAATCTTTCATATATCCCGGATAGCGTTTCAGCGGCACAATATGGAGAAGATTTACGTGCTGCATGTCCGACCGGAGCAATTAACTACTATTCTGCCAACGAGGTTAAAAATGACTAAAATAAAAACATTTCCATTGGGCGGAATTCACCCTGAAAAATATAAAATAACAACAGATTCTCCGGTTATTTTTGCCGGACTTCCTGATGTTGTAACCATTCCGGTAAAACAACACATCGGATCACCGGCTAAAATTTTGGTATCTCCTGGAGATAAGGTAAAAGTCGGAACACTTATAGCCGATGCCGATGGTATAGTTTCATCAGATGTTCACTCTTCCGTATCAGGAGAAGTTCTAAAAATTGAAGCCATTGAAGGTGAATTTGGCTATTTGGAAGATATGATTACAATTAAAGTGGAAGGCGATGAGTTTGAGCCTTCTGTTGATCGCAGTTTGGATATAGATAGAGAAATTCCTTATACAGCACAAGAAATAGTAGCAAAGATCAGAGAGGCAGGAATTGTCGGTATGGGTGGAGCAGGGTATCCGACGCCGATTAAAACCAGCATTCCCGAAGATAAAAATGTTGATACTTTGATCGTTAACGGAATTGAATGTGAGCCGTTTTTAACTGCTGATGATCGTTTAATGATAGAAAAAGCAGAACAAATTATTATCGGAGCTAAAATAATAAACAAGGCGTTAGGCATTCAAAATGCAATTATAGCTATTGATGAGAACAAACCTAAGGCTATCGATATCTTATCTAAACTCACCAAAACATACGTAGGTGTAAATGTTCAGGTTTGTGCAACCAAATATCCCCAAGGTGGCGAAAAACAACTCATTACAGCTATAACCGGTAGAGAAGTTCCTTCCGGAAAGCTTCCTGCTGATGCCGGTTGTTTGGTTCAGAACGTAGGAACAGTGTTTGCAATATATGAAGCAATCATGAAAAATAAACCATTATATGAAAGAATCGTAACTGTCAGTGGTGATACATGTTTGCACCCTGCTAATTATTTGGTTCGTATCGGAACACCGGCTTCATACCTTATTGAAAAATCCGGTGGCATATCTCCTGAAACCACACAGGTTATTTTTGGTGGTCCCATGATGGGAACATCGGCATTTAATATCAATGCCCCAATCACCAAAACAACATCAGGAATATTGCTGTTGTCTGATAAAATTGCCGGAAAATGTGCAGAAACAGATTGTATACGTTGCGGTAAATGTACAGAAGTATGTCCTATCGGCTTGCAACCGTATTTGATTGCACGCTTAATGAAAAATCATCAAATTGGAGAATTAAAAGACTGCCATACTTTAGATTGTATAGAATGCGGATGCTGTGCCTATACATGTCCTGCACATATTCCGCTTTTGGATTATTGTAAATTGGCAAAAATGGAACTTAGAAAGAAGAACTGATCATGCTTAAAATATCAACTGCTCCTCATATGCAAACTCAACATGACACACCAAAAATTATGCTTGATGTTGTGTTCGCAATGCTTCCGGCCATAATAGTAGCCCTAATATTTTTTGGTTTACCTGCTTTAATGGTTATTTTAACATCCGTTGCAGCTTGTTGTGGTTTTGAATATTTTGCTAATCGTTTTTGGTTCAAAAAAGGCAATACTACAACTGATTTTTCTGCCATTGTAACCGGTATGTTGTTGGCATTTAACTTACCAAGTTCTATGCCTTTATGGATGGTTGTTGTCGGAGCGTTTGTAGCCATAGTAATCGGAAAACTTTGTTATGGCGGGTTGGGTAAAAACATATTCAATCCGGCTCTTGTCGGAAGAGTGTTTTTATTTATATCATTTCCTGTACAAATGACCAATTGGCCCAAACCTGAATTTTTAAACTTTCTTAACACAGATGCTCAAACCGGTGCGACAACCCTTGGTCTTATTAAACACATAGACAGTCAAACATCTGCAACTATGTTGGCTGGAGAATTACCTTCATATTGGCAAATGTTTATAGGTAATATTGGCGGTTGCTTAGGTGAAGTTTCCGCATTGGCCTTGTTATTAGGATTGGTATACATGTTGTACCGCAAAGTTATCACCTGGCATATTCCGTTTTACTATATCGGAAGTTTCTTTTCTTTTAGCCTAATTATGTGGTTGATTACCGGTAATATCCAATACGAGCCTCTGACCAATATTTTATCCGGAGGTTTGATGTTGGGAGCAATCTTTATGGCAACTGATTATACCACCTCTCCAATGACAATAAAAGGACGAATAATATTCGCTGTTTGTTGCGGTGTTTTGACCGGAATAATTCGCTTTTTCAGCGCCTATCCGGAAGGTGTGTCATTTGCAATTTTAATAATGAACGCTTTTGTTCCTCTGATTGACAAGTTTATCAAGCCGGATTTTTATGGACAACGGAGATAAAAATATGAACTCTAATATTAAAAATCTCATCAAATTGCTTTCAACATTAACAGTTATAGCTGTTGTTTCAGCTTTTTTGCTTTCCAGCGTATATCAAATAACTAAAGAGCCGATAGCAAAAGCTAAGGATAAAAGAGAATTAGAAGCTATATCTCAAGTTGTTGGTGAGTTTGACAACGATCCTTTTTCTGAAAAAATGACCATTATGACTTCAGATAAAAAGGACAAACTCGAATTTTTTCCTGCACGCAAAGGTGATGGTATAAATTCGTTTGCTATCAAAACATATTCTAACAATGGATTTGGTGGCAAAATAGAAATGATTGTCGGTTTTTATATTGATGGTAGTATCAAAAACTTTAAAATTACCAACCATAGCGAAACTCCAGGATTGGGTTCAAAAGCTGATGAAGAAAAATTCAAACAACAATTTGATGGTTTTGACCCGAAAAAACTCAAACTCAAAGTACGACAAGACGGTGGAGATATTGATGCCGTTACAGCAGCAACAATTACTTCCAGAGCAGTTTTAGATGCCATTGACAAGGCTATAAATGCTTACAATGTATTTAATGCAGGTAAATAAAATGAACAAAGAAAGTTATATGAATCTCACTCGCGGTATCATCAAAGAAAATCCAACATTCGTTATGTTGTTGGGAATGTGCCCGACTTTAGGTGTTACAACATCTGCCTCCAATGGTTTGGGTATGGGATTGGCAACATTATTTGTGCTTGTATTCTCTAATTTTGCTATATCTTTGGTGAAAAATTTAATTCCCACAATGGTCAGAATACCTGCATATATTGTTATTATTGCCTCTATCGTTACGGTATTAGAAATGCTCATGGCTGCATATCTTCCTCAAATTCATAGTGCATTAGGTATTTTTATCCCTCTTATCGTTGTAAACTGTATTATTCTGGGCAGGGCAGAGGCCTTTGCTTCTAAACATGGCATTCGACAATCAATATTAGACGGTATTGGTATGGGCATAGGCTTTACCATAGGGCTCACATCACTCGGTATTGTCCGTGAAATTTTGGGCAACGGTTCCGTTTTTGGCTATTCGTTTGTAACCGAAAATTATGACCCAATGTTGCTATTTATTATGCCTCCGGGAGCATTTTTGGCTTTAGCCGGATTGATTGTACTGTTTAACAAATTGAGAGGAGAAAAATAAGATGTCCTACCTGCTGATATTTATAAGTGCAATCTTTGTAAATAACATTATTCTGTCTCAGTTCTTAGGAATTTGCCCATTTTTTGGTGTTTCCAAAAAAATATCAACTGCAGCCGGTATGGGCTTTGCCGTAATGTTTGTTATGACATTATCCACTATTGTAACATTTTTGATTTATTACACATTTTTGCAACCATATAATCTTATTTTTATGATGACAGTAACATTCATTTTGGTTATTGCCACACTAGTACAAATGGTTGAAATCATATTAAAAAAAGTTTCTCCGGCTTTATATCAAGCTCTTGGCATATTTTTGCCATTAATCACAACTAACTGTGCAGTTTTAGGTATTGCTATTCTGACAATTCAAAAAAATTATAATTTGCTTGCCGGTGTATGCTATGCACTAGCAAGTGCTACAGGGTTTACTTTGGCAATAGTTATTTTTGCCGGTATCAGAGAGCGTCTGGCCTATACTAATGTGCCCAAGGTTTTACAAGGCACCCCTATAGCTCTTATTTCCGCCGGACTTTTATCTATGGCATTTATGGGATTTGCCGGAATAGGGAATTAAACAAAAAAGCCTCAGACAATAAATGTCAGAGGCTTTTTTATTGGTTAGATTACAATTCTCTTATAATCGAAACCATGCATGTTGAAAAGCATGTTATTGTTAGGACACCAAGCATACACTTCATCGTGAGTGTTTCCATGTTTGTTAAGCCACAAACGATGAAGATTGCCTAACAAAGCAGTCAAATACTGACTTCCTCTGAAGTATGATACCGCCATATTGTATGAGAGTATGTAAACGTCCCATCCCAAAATGGTTTTTTTGATATTGCCGCTGTTGTCGTGTTTATATTCGACAACAAAATCGCACTTTTGAGATTTTGCTTCAGCAACAGCAAGATCAAGTTCATCTTCAGACCAACATTTCTCTGGCTCCTGATCCTGGAACGCAGCTTTTCCGGTAGCATATTTAATCATAAAGATTCAGTTTTAATTGTTTAATAATAATGGTTAGGTAACAACAGTGATACAAAACTAGAGCATTTCTGTCAAACTCTTTTTTACCTTGTGTATTATTTCTTCAAACATGTCAAAAGTAAGAACACCGGTATTAATATTATATCTAGATGTATGATACGAATCAATCATAACGAGGTTATGTTTTTTTAGTTGGTGGTTGGCACCATGCACAAATTTAAATTCAGATTTTTTATATCCTAATATTCCTAAAACTGCACTATGAGCAACAGCTCCCAATACTAATATAGTTTTTAAATTTGTCATAGCAGCAATTTCTTGCTTTAAGTATTCTCCGCAAGCTTTAACTTCATCTCCGGTAACTTTATTCTGTGGTGGTACACAACGAACAGCGTTACTTACTCTGACATTAATAAGTTCAAATCCGTCATCTATAACTTTTCTATAATTACCTTTAGCAAAGCCACTGTTTTTTAGGGCCGGATATAGTACGTCTCCTGCATAATCGTTGGTAAAAGGACGTCCTGTTTGGTTTGCTCCATTTAATCCGGGAGCAAGTCCAACCACTAATATTTCTGCTTGTAAACTCCCAAAAGATGGTACAGGAGCATTATAATAATTTGGAAATTTTTTTATATTTTCTATTCTAAATTGTAACAAACGATTACATTTATTACATTTATTATCAGGACAAATAAAAGACATACTGCAACCTTCCTACTTTTTTTACATTATCGCAACATCTTGTAAATAAAGAATTAAAAACATTATATTTAGAAAAAAATTATATATCCCCTTTAAATCCATTTTCTTAATATTATCTATTTTTCATAAACTGCAAAATCAAACAGTTTACGAGTTGGACGGTAATTCAAAACTTATTTATAAATGGAGTTAAGAAAATGAACAAAACATTATTACTTGCCGGTGTTGCTTGCTTGATCGCTACTTCAGCTAATGCAAACATGATGGATAGTGCAAAAAATGCAATGCGTGATATGAAACCTTATGTTGGTATAGATTATGCTTATTCCAATCTTGATCTTGGCGGAGCAGCCAAATATGGAGAAGAAAACTTCAATACTGCGAAGGTAAATGTCGGTGTCGATATGGGTAAACATGCCAGCTTAGAAGCATTCTATCAATTTGGCGGATCTCGCAAAGCACACCTTAAAGAAAGAGATGGCGGCGGCACAAAAAAAGTAAAATTTAATGCTTATGGTTTGGATATGTATGGAAATATGCCATTGGGCTGTGCACAAAAATTCAGCCTCTTAGCTACTGCTGGTATCGCCGTATATGATATGGAAGTAAAACATAACGATAAAGTATCAAAGAGTAGAGTAGGTTATCGTGTTGGTGGTGGTGCTCAATATAAATTGACAGATAATATGGCTGCCCGAGTAATTGGACGTTATGGATATGTTGGAGGAAGAGAACTCAACCACGTTGCTGAAGTTACAGCCGGTTTGAAATACTCATTCTAAATATAAACATATACCTCATAAAGCAATATCCCCGATTTTTCGGGGATACTGTTTTTTAAATCATTCTTTCTAAGGTAGAAAAAGCTTTTAGATAATAGCTTTCGCCACGAGGAACGAAGCTTTCTTTAGTAATAGTTATATTTGACTGTGTTCCGTCACTCAAAATTCCACAAACATTTATTTTCTCAATTTCATTTTCAAACAAGTCTATTAAATCACCTAATTCGGCAGCATAAAAACCGACAACTTCGTTTGGCTCAAGATCAATATCGTTAGTTGTTATATGTTTTTTGATTGCATAAGTAGGGCAAAATTCACGATTGCAATATCCGGGATAATCAACGATTGTCTTGTAAGTAAACATCTTTTCAAATTCATCTTCATTTACTTCTACGCCCAGTTCTTCTTCAATTTCGCGGCGACCGGCTTGTTTTGGGGTTTCGCCAGTTTCCAAATGTCCTGCACATGACATATCAAACTTATTAGGATAAAAATCTTTTGTAGATCTGACTTGCAACCATACTTTACTGTCATCTAAAATCCAGCAATGGAAATTTTTGTGCCATAATCCTTCGCTATGAGCCTGAGAAATTGTTGCTGTTCCAAGCAAATTCATATCTTCATCATAAATATCAATCAAACTCATAGAAATTACTCTCCCTTAAATATCATACCATTAACCGGTTTTCCGTTTTCGGTTCTTAATACAAAGCACTCTTTGGTTATATCATCAAAACCATTATCAATCAACAAATTTTCTACATATTGCGGGTTGTGTTTATAGCGTCCATTAGGCTGTATTGTGTACTTGCTTTCTTCATCTGATATCTCAATAGAAAGTAGTATCTTTTTGTTTTTTATTGATTTTATTATTTCGGAGATGTCGCCGATATATCCTAAGGCGTCTGCTGCAACCACCCAATCAAAATCATTATTATTTTGCAGGTATTCAACAATATCAGATTGCACCAGCTTCTCATAAACTCCTTTATTTTTTGCAATATCCAGCATTTTTTGGCTAATATCTACTCCGATAAGTTTATTCCGATTATTTTTAAGAGCCTCACCAACAAGCCCCGTACCACACCCCAAATCCACAATACAACCTTCCAAAGATCCTGCAATTCTTGCCATAACCATCGGAGCTGAATAATCCAAATTCTTGATAACCAATTCGTAATTATCAGCAAAATGGTCAAACAACTTTTCAGCATAAACTTTATTATTCTCAATATTTTCTCCTTTAAGAGCAGAACTCATATGTCTAGCAAATTCATTATTCGAGTATGATTTGATCCAGTTTTCGGCTATTTCACAAGCTTTTTTTCGATCAACCTCTGCCAAACTTATTAAACATTCACTGATATTTATAGATATTTCATCAAGGTTTGGTTTGTAGGATAGGGCATTAAACAACAATCCCAATGCTTCATCGTATTCACCCAAATCTTTTAATATCATTGCCAAATTATTACTGACTTCGGCCGATTTTGGATTTATAATCACAGCATTTCTATACTCTTCCAATGCCTCTGATGTACGTTTTGCCCGTTGTAACATTTCTGCATAGTTATTATGTGCATCAAAATTATTTGCATCTAATTCTAATACTCGTTTATATCTTTTCTCTGCTTCTTCAAAGTTATTTTCCTGACTGTTTATATCAGCCAAACCAAGCAAAGCATCTATATTGTTCGGATTTAATATTTCTGCCTTAGCAAAATATATTTTAGCATTTTCTTTTTTATCATCATGTAATGAGAGTAGAGCCAATAACACCCTTATCTCATCAGATGCCGGATTTAGATTTTTGGCACAAACCACACTATTCCATGCTTTTTCCCAATTATTTTTTTGCATATATAGTTGAGTAAGATAATAAAATATCAAAGATTCACTTGCAAACTCTTTAGCTAGTTTTTCTAAATCATCAATTGCTTTACCGATATTTTCGTCTTTGTAGCTAAATGCTAAATTTGCTTTGGCTTCTACATATTTACTGTCTATGCTTATAGCTTGTTGCCAATATTTACGAGCTTCTTCGTGCTCATTATTTGAGATTTTAATCAAGGCAATCTCATTATAAGCTTCTTTTACCTGCGGGCATAATTTAATAGCTTTTTCAAAATACTCTAGTGCTTCTGCATTTTTTCCTAAAAGCTTAAAAGAAAAAGCCAAATTATAGTAAAAAGACACTTCATCAGGCTTGCCTTTTATAGCCTGCATAAACAGAGAACATGCTTCCGTATTTGCATTTTTAGCTTGAGCGATAAGCCCCAATAAATTCAACACGTCTGGTTGAGAAGGGGCAGTTTCCAGAATTTGTCGATATACCGCTTCAGCTTCATCAAGCTGACCGGCTTCGTGCATAGCTACGGCATTTTTAAACATCAAATCATATGACATTTACAACAAATCCTTTCAAATTGACGTTATAATAGCCATTTTTAATTTAAAAATCCACAAAATTATGCAAAAAAACACTTGATTTATAAAGATTAATGATATACATTGCCCTCACTTCCGGGAATGAAGACGGATCAACCGTCTCGTTTGGCAATATAAGTCAAAACTACCGGGACAATAAACTAAACTAATAAATACAAGGATTTAATTTAATGAAAAGTATCATTTCTGCAAAGAAGAAAAAAGAACGCCAATATGGTGTGATTTGGGGTGCTCCGAACAGCTCTGTTGCTAAAAGAGAATATGCTCCGGGTCAACATGGTCAACGTCGTAAAAAACCTACCGACTATGGTACACAGCTCTATGCTAAGCAAAAATTAAAAACA
This sequence comes from Alphaproteobacteria bacterium, assembly GCA_015062285.1. Lineage (GTDB taxonomy): Bacteria > Pseudomonadota > Alphaproteobacteria > RF32 > CAG-239 > CAZU01. Next base: position 134,939 of record SUUY01000003.1, read on the forward strand.
TACTACGGAAACGTTTCTGAAAAACAATTCCACAAATACTATGTTGAAGCCATTCGTCGTAGCGGTGACGCTGCCGAAAACTTGATCGGTATTTTGGAATCTCGTTTGGACAACTTGGTATATAAAGCAAAATTTGTTCCGACAATTTTCGCTGCTCGCCAATTTGTAAACCACGGTCACGTTACCGTAAACGGCAAGAAAGTAAACATTCCTTCTTATATGGTAAAAGCAGGTGATGTTATTGAAGTAACATCTAAAGCTAAACAAATGCCCATTGTTATTGCCGCTATGGAATCTTCTAGCCGTGATTTCCCTGGATATTTGGAAGTAGATAGCAAGAAATTCTCTGCTAAATACTCATTTGTTCCTAAGTTTGAAGATGTTCCATACGCTTCTTTGATGGAACCAAACTTGGTAATCGAGTTCTACTCAAGATAATAAGAACAAAATTTATAAAAAAAATCCTCAGAAGTTGTGCAAACTCTGAGGATTTTTTTTGTAAAAAATAAACATTTGTGATTATATGAAGAAAATAGCAACATATTAACTGGATATTTAGTCATGGAAGATATTTTTATTACAGATCCTCGCCAAGCATCTGCAAAAAAAATTGCAAAAAAAGCAACTCTCAATCCCAAAAACAAACGAGGATTTTTCCAATATATTTTTGATCTGATAATCAAAACACTTTTGGTTTTTTCTGTTTTAGCTTTAGATTTTGTTCTTTTTGCTAAGGCTGGCATGTATAATATGTTTACAATGTCTCAAGAAATATCAATGGATTTTGCTATAATCATCACATTATTATTGGTAATTTCATTTATTCTTGTATTTTTGCTTTCTTTTTCGCTAACATTACAAAATTTCCTCATATCTTTTGTTGTTTCCATTGTTTTTTTGGCGTTCTGCAATCAATTTATGCTAACAGATCAAGGATCAATTCTGCTTCCATATGCTGAACATTTAGGAAACATTGGTACAGAAATATTTTCTTATTTCTCCCATTATATTATAGCTGCAATTATATTTTTTGTATCTTTCGTCTTAATTACATATTTTAAGCGCAAAACTCAGCTATACATTGTTATTTTAATGTTTGCGCTAATCGGTTTTAACATATTCAAGGCATTCAACAATAATTCTCTTAAATACTCAACAATCGATTCTACTCTAAACGATGAGAGTGTACACCAAGATAGTCGCAATATTGTATACATAGGTTTAATTGCATCACCAAGTGTCTATAAGCTACATTCTTTTGCTGAACAAACGAAATCACCGAAAATAAAAGAAGCTGAAAACAATGTGTTGGGATTTTATCAAAAAAATAACTTTACATATTATCCGAATTCATATCTCAAGTATATCAAGCAACCTTATATGAATTTATTAGACACCTTGAATCCGCAAAACGACAAAGGACCTGAAGATATTTTGCAGTCTAAGGTTATATTAGACGGATATTGGAATTTCTCACAATTAGCTACAGAAAAAATATATTTGCAAAAAAATCATCTTTTTAATCTATTGCATAAAAAAGATTATAATTTAAGAGTATATCAAAACAAAAATGTAGAACTTTGTTACATTAATAACAATCCTTTTGCAAACAGATGCCAAACCAGAGTTGGAAACCCAATAGATTTAACCCAAACAGGATTTACCATAGAACAAAAGACCGGGTTGCTGTTTGCTCAATGGCTGGAAAGTACTGGATTAGTAAAAAATGTTGATCTGATATTCGGACTGGCATCAGCCTTTGAAAGAAGTATCAGACCATTACATTTTACCACAAACATGCTTCAGGCACACAACGGATTTAAGTATTTGGATATCATTGCTTCCGATATAGCCTTAGATAAAGGAAATAACATATATTTTACAGTGCTAAACATTCCTGATAATTTATATATATATGATTCTATGTGCAATATAAAACCTCTTTTCCAATGGATTAGCGCAACAGATAATGAGATGCATGTTAATATCAGAAAAGAAGCTTTAGCGGAACAAACAAATTGCCTTTATGGCAAATTAGAAAAATTCATACAAGATTTAGAAAGATCTGGTGCGCTCAAACAAACTGCCATTATAATACAAGGGTTGGATAATGTTTTAGGCGGAACTCCCGGAATTGAGAAAGAATTATATAAATCTTTACAAGAAACAAAGGTCGCCGGATTGGCAATTTTTGACCCTCTTAAACCCCAGGCAAACATAGATAATCGCTTCTGTGCAAGCTCTTCTTTAATTTACAATTATATTAATAAAACAGATAAATGTCAGGAATTTCAGGGGATAAAAACCACCGACCAACTTAAGAAAAATGCTATTAAAGAAGCAAATAAAAATCTGATTAGTGTTAATGAAGCAACAAAAGCTCAAAAAGATTTTCAAAGTTGGTACCAATCGTGGTCAACATTTAATCAGATAGAAAATTTAGATAAATCTGTTCAAATTCCCTTAGAAAAAAATATTAGTAGTGAAGAAACAGAAAAAATAATCGAAACCGTTCCTGTTGCAGATGTTGTTGCCGAATTACCATCAGAAGGTCAAGTTGAGACAAAAAACGAAACACAGGAAGAAAAAAATGAATCCTTAGCAGAGGATGAGAAAGATATAAAAGAAAACATTTCTACAGATAACGACGCTTTATCTCAAGAAGAAAAAAAAGAACCTGTTTTAGAAAATAAATTGACTAAACCGGAGCAACTTAAAGAACAGTTCAAACAAGAGCAGGCGGCTTCAACCAACACAACAAAAGAACGAAACAACAGTTTGGTAAATATAGAAGTTAAAGTTATAGATAAAGAAGAAACTACAACCCTGAAAAAAAACACCGACAATGCTGTTCCTGTCAACGAAAAAAACAAAAATGCAAGCAAACAATAGATTGCAATTTCTGAGACAATATTGGCAACGCTTTTGTTCTAACCGCAGAGCTTTGTTATCGTTAGTTGTTTTCTCTTCTTTGTTTATTTTAACATTGTTTGCCGAGCTGATAGCTAATGATCAACCTTTGCTGATTAGATATAAAAACTCATATTATTTTCCGATTTTTCAAACCTATAATGAACAAACGTTCGGGGGAGACTTTCCGACACCAACTAATTATCACGACCCATATATTATAGAAAACATAAAACAAAACGGATATATTATATTTCCTCCTTTTCCCTATTCATTTAATACCATAGACTATAACCTTAATGAACCAACTCCATCTGCTCCGAGTGCTAGACATTGGTTGGGGACAGATGATGAGGGCAGGGATATCTTAATAAGAATCATCTATGGCTTGCGTTTATCTGTAATATTTGCGTTCTCACTAACACTCTTAAGTTCAATCATCGGGATAGTTTGCGGAGCCATACAAGGATATTTTGGTGGAAAAACAGATTTAATATTTCAAAGATTTCTGGAAATATGGGAATCCTTACCTCAACTTTTTGTATTAATTATAGTTGCTAGCATATTTGCACCTTCATTTTGGAGTTTACTGTTTATAATGCTGGCATTTAGCTGGACAGGATTGATTGGTGTTGTTCGAGCAGAATTTTTGCGAACCAGAAATTTTGAATATGTAAAAGCAGCTCATGCTTTAGGTGTTAGCAAAATTCGTGTTATGTTTAGACATATATTGCCTAATGCTCTGGTATCAAGCATAACATTTATACCTTTTATATTGTCTGAGGCTATTGTGGCCTTGACCGCCTTAGATTTTTTAGGACTTGGTCTGTCTCATGAATATCCTTCTTTAGGAGACTTGGTTCGCCAAGGAAAAGACAATTTGCAAGCTCCATGGATAGGTATATCTATATTTGTTGTTCTATCAAGTCTGTTAACTATGCTTATTTTTATAGGAGAGGGGATTCGGGATGCCTTAGATAGCAGGAGGGCAAAATAATGGAAATATTAAACATCAGCAACCTGGATGTATGTTTTGATAAAAATTGTCCGGTAAAAAACGTAAACTTAACTCTCAAAAAAGGCGAAATTTTAGGCATTGTCGGTGAATCAGGATCAGGTAAAACCCTAACCGCATTATCAATTATGGGTCTTCTGCCATATCCCAAGGCTCAACATAGCAAAAAATCATCTATAAAATACCATGATATAGAACTACTGAATAATCCAAATATCAATAACATCAGAGGAAATCGTATTGGCATTGTTTTTCAAGAGCCGATGTCTTCATTAAATCCACTTCATAAGATAGGCAAACAAATTGCAGAAACACTGATAACGCACCGGAAAATATCAACATCACAGGCTCAAGCAGAAACCATTGATCTCTTAAAGTTATGCGGAATTAAAAATGCCACACAAAAGATAAATGCATATCCTCATGAATTATCCGGGGGACAGCGGCAAAGAGTTATGATTGCGATGGCTATAGCAAACAAACCGGATATATTAATTGCTGATGAACCGACAACAGCTTTAGATGTAACTGTTCAAGAACAAATTATAGAACTTTTGCTTGATCTTCGCCAAAAATTAGACATGTCCATTATTTTTATAAGTCATGATCTTAGATTAATTAATCGTATAGCTGATAGTGTTGCCATTATGAAAGATGGAAAGATAATTGAGCAAGGAAAATGTCATCAAATATTTAATCAACCGCAGCATAATTACACTAAAACATTAATAGAATCTCATAATATCTTGATAAAAAAAGATAAAACATCAAAAACATTGGTTTCCTTAAGCAATATAGAAGTCAAATTTCCACAACAAAAGAATTTTTTTGGCCATGTTAGCGATTATCTAAAAGCAGTTGACAATGTTTCGATTGATATAATGGAAGGGCAAACCATCGGAATTATTGGTGAATCAGGCTCAGGTAAAACAACACTGGGACAAGCTTTGTGCAAATTAATTCCCTTTAAAGGGGGTATATTAACATCAGGCGAGATTCCGCAAAATTGGCATAAATTTGTGCAGATAGTTTTTCAAGACCCTTACAATTCTCTAAATCCTCGCATGAACATAGAGGAAATTGTAGGAGAGGGGTTACTTGTGCATTTTCCCAATCTTTCAGCGCAGGAAAGACGCAAAAGAATAATAGATGTACTTAAGGAGGTTGGTCTATCTCCCAACATTGCAAACCGTTATCCTCATGAGTTTTCCGGAGGGCAGCGGCAAAGGATAGCTATAGCTAGAGCTTTAATTGTAGAACCAAGTTTGATTGTGCTTGACGAACCGACTTCTGCTTTAGATGTGACAATACAAGCGCAAATTTTGAAACTTTTGAACAATATCCAAGAGAAAAAAGGTATATCATATTTATTTATATCACATAATATGCAAGCAATTAAAGCGATATCGCACCAAATTGCAGTTATGAAAGATGGAAGGATTATTGAGATTGGTAGTGCAGAACAGGTGTTTAACAATCCTAAACACTCATATACACAACAGCTTATTAAGGCATCTTTACTATGAGACAAAATTTAATTGAAAATATAATATCTGCTTTGGGAAAAATGAAGGATCTCAAGCGTTCCGGTTGGATAAAAAGAGAGGTTATAAACCCCGAAAGCGATGCCGAGCACTGTTATAGTGTTGCAATGTTAGCTTGGTTGTTGGCTCCCAATAGCCTAAACAAAGAACATTGCTTAGAATTAGCCTTAACTCATGATTTGGCTGAAATATACAGCGGAGACTACACACCGGTAGACGATATTAGCAAAGAAGAAAAATATCGTCGTGAATACGAAGGTATTTGCAAACTTGCATCTGAGCTGGAAAAACTGGAGCTGATTGATCTATTCAAAGAATTTGAGGCGAGGGAAACACTGGAGGCCTCATTTGTATATTGCTTAGATAAACTGGATAATATTGTTACGGCATCATGGTATGACAACAATCATAGATCGCCACAAAAACTTCTGCCGGAATTTTCTAATTATGCGCACCGTTGTATCACAGCAATTGATAATGAGCAATTATCAGAAATAAAAGAAATATTGACTTATATCAGAAACAAATAATACGCACATCGTATACGGATTTTGTCAAAATTGTAATTTACACATGCAACAGCTTGTTTTACCATAATATTATCCGAGGGAAGTGCTCAATAACACTCCCGCCATTAAATCCACTTTTGTCGCATAATATATATTATGAATACAAACGAAGTGATATTTTCAGATTCAATACAATTTTACAAACAAATGTACTATTGTAGTTCTCTCTTAAATTCTTCTTTTATTGTTTTATGCAACCGTTTTCCTACATGACCAAATTCCGGTACAATCACCAAGCGTGAATTTGGCAATGCCTTATGCAATTCATATGCTCCTTTAACCGGACAAACAAAATCTAATCTGTTATGAACAATTATTGCCGGAATATTTTTAATCTTTTTAATGTTTTTCAGAATATCATTTTTAGAGTTCATAAAAAATCTGTTTTTTGCATAATGCATAAACACTCGATTACTGGCCAATGATTTTTCATCAAGTTCCAAACAATCACCCCATTTAGGATCTAAACTGCAACACACTCTTTCATAGTAACCATAATAATTAGCCGCTTCTAATTGTTGCCTTTTGTTATTGGAGCATATTTTCTTTGCAAAACAATCGTAAATATCTCCTTTTGCTTTGTTTTCAAGGCATTCTACAAACTCAGGATAGTGCCAACGACAACCTTCAAATTCCCACCAGGCATTCCCCATATCAGCTAAAAATACTTGAGAAAGAAGCATTTTTTCAACTTTTTCGGGGTACTTTTCAGCAAACATCAAGGCTAACGAAGATCCCCAAGACGGCCCTTTTAATATAACTTTTTCTTTTATTTCCAGATAGTTAAGCAACCTGTATGCATCATTTATCAAATCATTAGTGGTGTTGTTTTCGAGTTTTCCTTGTGGCAATGACTTGCTACAACCACGTTGATCAAACATGATAACTCTATATTTCTTTAAATTTACACCTTGGGCATAACTCGGCTTTGCGCTCCCCCCCGGACCACCATGAAAAATCAATATGGGTTTTCCCTTAGGATTACCATATTCCGCAAAAAACACCTTGTGGCCATCAATTTCGGGCAAATATCCTTGATTATAAGCTTTAGGTTCAAACCATTTTTTCCAAAAATTTATCATTTTTACCTCGAAAATATTTGCAATTTGTTTCGCTTTTTAATATATTAGCACCTGTGTTTTAATATTATGAACAGGACTATTTAATGTCAACAACGATCGGATATTCTTCAGAACTTTATTTGATAGACCCGCAAGATCTCATCAAACTAAAAAAAACTCCTGTTGCAGATGCGGCGATAGTTATGCAAAAAGATCCGATCATTGTTCTTGTCGGCAATTCTCAAAGCAAACAAAAAGACACCCTCGTTTGTGGTCGAGATATTATTAAAAATGCCATTGCCAATAATCTTGAGTATGTAGAAGTTCGTTTTGTATTTCATAGCAATATTGCAAATTGGAATATTCTTCCCATATTTTTTAAAGGGTTACGCAAGAATTATAAATTTGAAAGCAAAACGATATATCACACCTCTCTAAGCCATTTACGATCTTTACATATTGAACGAGGTTTTCGCAATGCCGAAAACGCCTATGTTATATCAAAACGTTGGCATATTACTCCGGAAAAACGTATAGAAAAATACAACAAGCTAAAAAATTCTATTCTCAAAAAAGGTTTTAGCGACAAATTTCCAATTTCTATAATGCTGTGCCGAAGAATGGGAATTAAAGATTCTGTCGATGATGGACATCATCGCATAGGCCTTTGTGTTGAAAATAATATTGACCGTATTGCAATCCATTTTCGAGCTGCCGGAGCATTAATGCCATTAATGCAAAAATTTGGCCTAAAGATAATCAACAAACTCTGCAAAATAAAGCATTAACGAGGTTTGCACCCACAATAATCCTGACTATACAAGTCTAATTCTTTGATTAAACTTGTTCTCAATTCTTGCATTCCGCTCTTTCTGCCTTCAATTTCAAGATATGCAACCCCGACTTCCTCAGATGCTTTTTTTGCCGCTCTATTCACTTGATTCAAGTCTTTATATCGAGAAACACCAAGAACAGAAGCAACCGCACTTATTCCCTGCTCTTTTGCATACTCCATTACTCTTTTTATACGCATATAAAAGCACAAATCACAACGTTTTCCTCTTTCGGGCTCGTTTTCATAGCCTTTTATCAGTTCGCACCAGTGATTATTATCATATTCCAGCTCAATATATTTCACTCCATACAAATCACAAACCTTTTTATTTTCATCGGCACGCTTGCGATATTCATTTTCCGGTCTTATGTTGGGATTATAAAACACAACGGTAAAATCTTCTTGTTTTTCAGCCAATGTCTTAATCACGGCACAAGAGCATGGAGCACAACAAGAAAGCAACAAAAAACTCATTTCCAATATTCCTTTCACAGAAAATATAGAATATTCATAGAAAATTAGCAAACTTTATTTATAATTTGATAAATTTTAATCCACCAAGGGAGAAAATACATGTCTGTATTAATCAAAAATGTTCAGCTCAACAATCAAACAACCGATGTTTTAATCGAACAAAACAAATTCAAAAGTATTTCTCCCAATATAAATGCCGTTTGCAATACTGTTATCGATGGATCAAACAAAGCTATTCTTCCCGGATTTTATAACAATCACTCTCATGCTCCGATGAGTATTTTCAGAGGAATAAGCGATGATAAAAATTTATTTGACTGGCTCAATAACGATATTTGGCCGCGAGAAGCAAAATTAACGCCTGATATGGTTTATACCTCCACCAAATTTTCTGTTTTAGAAATGATTAAAACCGGCACAGTATTTTTCTCGGATATGTATTTTTGTATGGAAGCCATTATAAATGCTGTTGCCGATATGGGCATTAGAGCAGCCCTTTCTTTTGGTGCTTGTGACTTGTTTGATTCTGATAAACGTAAAGTTGAAATAGAAAAAATAAATGCCTTTCTTGCTATGAAAAACCCCTCACCTGAACTAATCAGCAAGGTTTTAGCAATTCATGCGGTTTATTCCGTATCACCCGAGCTTATAACATTTAATGTAGATTTAGCCAAAGAACACAAACTCAAACTCCACATTCATGCTTGTGAAACTCAAAAAGAAGTTGATGATTGTATTAAAGAACACGGTTGCACCCCTATCCGATATTTAGATAAATTTGGTGCTTTAAGTGAGAATACAATTTTAGCTCACTCTGTGTTCTTAAGCGATGATGACATCAAATTGCTTGCCGATAAAGGTGTTTGGCTATGTTCGAACCCTGTTTCTAATTACAAGCTTTCTTCCGGCGTATTTATGTTGCAAAAACTCCAAAATGCCGGCTGTCGTATTACATTAGGAACAGACAGCATGGCATCTAACAACAACTTAAGCATGTTAGAAGAAATGAAACTCTGTGCTATTTCTGCTAAAATTCAAAGCAACGATCCAACTGCCGGTTCTGCTCAAGATATATTTGAAATAGCCACTCGCAATGGTGCAAAAGCCTTTGATTTAGATGCCGGAGAAATCAAAGAAGGTAAACTTGCCGATTGTATTTTAGTGGATCTTAACAATCATCTTTTAGTTCCAAATTATAACTTGGTATCCAATATGGTATATTCGGCAGACAGCTCTTGCATTGATACGGTTATTTGTAATGGTAATATTCTCATGCAAAACCACAAAATAAAAGACGAAGAAAAAATCATCAATGATGTCAAAGAACTAAGCTACAAAATCAGATAGATAAGTCAAAACATAATGGTTTTGATTCTTATTTTTTTCATTATCATTGCGTGGAGCATTAGCGACATGGTAATCCAGTCTAATACCAACCTTCATTGTCAAGGGAAAGGAACGCATCTAATCACTCACGCCTAATGACTAATAACTAAAATCTGCGATTTATTTCCCAGTTCCAAGCCGTTTTTATAATTTTTTCAATAGATGTATATTGAGGATTCCAACCTAAAATTTCTTTTGCTTTTTTATTATCGGCATACAAAACATCAGGATCTCCGTCTCTGCGTTTTTCATAAAGCATCGGACAATTTTTTCCGCTGACTTTTTCGGCTGTTTTAATTATTTCCAAAACTGATGTTGGAATACCCGTACCCAAATTAATAAATCCGTTATATTCACCAAGTTTTTCTACAGCCAATCTATGAGCTAAAGCCAAATCATCAACATGAATATAGTCTCGTAAACATGTTCCGTCCGGTGTATTATAGTCATTTCCAAAAACTTTAATATTTTCTCTTTCCCCTTTAATTGCCTTCAAAACCAACGGAATAAGATGACTTTCCGGATTGTGGCTTTCTCCTATTTCTCCTTCAGGAGATGCTCCTGCCGCATTAAAATATCTGAGAGCAATGTATTTTAAGCCATAAGCTTTTGCATAATCTTCAAAGATTTTCTCAATCACCAATTTAGTTTGCCCATACGGATTAATCGGAGATTGCTGATGCTTTTCATCTAAGGGAACATATTGCGGATTTCCATAAGTAGCACAAGTGCTGGAAAATACGATTTTATTAACCTTGTTTTCCTGCATAACATCAAGTAAATTAAGCGTTCCGATAACGTTATTATGGTAGTATTTTTGCGGATTTCCGACACTTTCTCCCACCAAAGAATATGCCGCAAAATGTACAACCGCATCAAATTTGTGCTTAGTAAACAACTTTTGCAGAGATTCTTTATCCATTAAATCAGCAAGCTCAAATTCTGCTTGTTGAGGTACTGCTTCTCGATGTCCGCAAACTAAGTTATCTGCCACCACACACTTATATCCGTTTTGCAAAAAATGCTTAACCGTATGCGAACCGATATATCCTGCTCCACCAAAAATCAGTACTTTTGACATGCCCTGCTCCTTATTGTTGAACCTCTGCCACATATTCATACCATGGATTAATAAGTGCCGTAGAAGGCCCTAAAATCACCATGTTTATAATATCAGCCACCAAAGAAAATGGCAGACAAACTACAAATTTCCAAAAATCATTATCCTTGAAGTTAATCGCCGTATTTGTCGGCACCATCAAATATCCGGCAGAAATATCTTCTCCATTAAACCCTGTCCGCTGAGCCCACTTATCATTAGTAATTTGGCTTCTTAATAAAATTTTTCGCTCTGTACCATATTCATCTAACACAGCAACAAGCTTATCTTCTGAGCTTCTATCAACTCGCAAAACATATTCGCCATTTTCAAAAACAATCTGATGTTTATCTATCGGTTTCTGGTTAATGGTTATTTCCGTGCCCCTAACCTGTTCCAAACTCATTCCTTGGGTATTAATAATATTTCCTAAAGGCAACGATTGTCGCTGACTATGATAATTTGGCATTACACAAGCTTGCAACAACAAGCAAAGCAAACACAATACAAAAAACTTTTTCATATCTTCCTCATAAAATACGTTATTTGCTCAAATTTTATCTCTGTTTTATAAAAAATGCGACAATATTTTGCACATATCCAACAAAAAAGGGAAGCTTAAAGCCCCCCTCAAACGCCATTTATATCTACTTCAAAAACCTCTCTATATCAAACACGTCTTCAACTTCAACTATTTTATCACAAACATCATCATTAGGATAATGCAAATTAGGATCTAGTGTTGATGAGTTTCTCATTTTTTTTGCATAATCTTTGCGAACTCTTGACATATGGTGCATTTCCACTCCATCAAGAACATAATTTTTTTCAAATATACTATAAGCAAATTTTCTGGTTTTATCCACCAAACAAGGGGTTTTTGAATTTTTCCCCAATTTACTGAACATATTTATTTTGCTAAAAAATGAAACATAGCAATTTTTATTAAAACTAAGTTTCTGTTCTGTTGGCTTAAATCCATACATAATCTGCGGAACAAAACTTCTGGTTATATTTTTATTAATTATAGTCGCTTTTGCTTTTTTTATTTCATGAGCTAAATAAAACTCGTCAACATCCATCGTCATAAAATAGTTTACTTTTGCTCTTTTTGCCATTTTTAGACCGAGATTTCTTTTTTCGAGTTCTTGATATCCTGCCGGTTTAGAAGGTTTTGCTTTATACTCGATAATTTCATCAATAAGCTTTTTGTTTTTTAGTGTGTTTAATATTTCCAAAATATTTTCTTCGCTCTTCTCGCCATACCACGAATGTGTCTGATACACCACATTTATATAATCAACCTGCGATCTGATGCTGAGTATTGATGGTTCAAGCAATTCAATCCCATCAAAAACAGAATAAGAAACACCGAAACGTGTTTTTTTTAACAAATCTTCATTATGCTTTTCTAACTTGTTTTTTCTGAAAAGCTGTCGTTGTTTTTTATTAAAAATAAAACAACTATAAATTTTCACCAAATAAGGATTCAACTTACCTACTCCTAAATTCATATAAAACAGATAAGCATATAATCCTTCCAAATTCAACAATAAATTAAGTTATAGAGACAAAATTTATAATTTTTGAGCACATATATTGCCAATATTATTACTTCTAATTGTACTAAGTTTACTCCAAATTTCTGCTACTTGCTGTGCTTTATATGGTTTATAAATGAAGCTGACACGGTAAAAATCTGCATTAATTTCTTTTATTTTATCTGCCACACAATAAGCATCTTCATCAAATAGCATTGTTTGGCAATCTTTTGATAACACTTCGTATTTATGCCCGTTTTTATTGAGCTTAATCCACTTTTGTTCTCTATTACAATCTTTGCAACTGTTATTACGTATACAGGCAGCACTGGTAAACAAGGGCAAATCCCCATACACTTCCCACACCACCGGAAGTGCTGACTTATCGCTCATCTTTTGCAAATTTGCCAGCATATCTTCTGATGCCAAAGTGATTCTGCTTGCTCCCATTTCTTTTGCCATTTGAGTAGCCTGAGAATTAAACATATAAATCGGAGCATCAAAACTAAGATCAATCCCATTTTGCGGCAAAACCTCTCTGCCCCAATAATTAGCAATTTCCCATTTACAAAATCCGGCTTCCAACATCGTATTAATCACCTGTTTCCAAGCTTCAACATTTCGGCAGACTGCAGGTAAAGCCAAACGCACTTTGTTTTTAGGTAATGATTTAAAATCAGACACTTGCGAGTTTTTGTTCAACAAAATGATTATTTCTGCAAAATCATTCAAATCAAGCATTGCCAAATTTGCTACATTATCAGTTTTAATAATCCATTTTTCTTCAAGCTTATTTCTTTTGTTCACAACAGGAAGATTTCCACTCTTATATGTTGGAACAATATTCTCATATAAATCGCGTCTAAGTTCATTCAAAAGTGATGCCGGTACAAATAAAGCCAATTTATTATTAACTCGCAAATTACCGATAGTTACGTTTGTTTCTCCACTTTTAGCGAAAGCCTTTTCGATAGCCTCTTGTGTTTTTTGCGGTTGTTGTGCAGGCTCAAAAGTTCCTGTCCTTTCAGCCTGTATATTGCCTGAAGTTGCAATGATTTTATCTCTATATACATCAATAACTACATCTGTTTTGATTTTCTGTTTATATTCATTGGGTTTTGGTTTAATATAATCATAAGCCCCCTTAACCTTGGTAGAAGATGCCAAATATATGTCCAATCCTGCTACAAGTTTTTCAACCTTTGGCGGAAGAGATATTCTGACCTCTTCTCCTGCTTTGGCCTCAAACACGTTTTTACCGGCAACCTTAATCTGTTGTACCGAAAATCCAAACGGTTTTTCTATTCCCGGAATTTCAATTTGTAATCCGTCATATCTGCCAATATTGTGACTGGTCTTAAATACAATAGATTTTCCTTCCAAGCGTTCAATTTTGCCGATTTTTAATCCTCTATGCCCTACAAAATTACGCTCTATTACATTCTTATCCCTACCCTTAAAATGAAACTTACACCATGGACGAGAAAATATTTGTTTTATGTTTTCATCTCTGTTTTCTAACGGTTTATCATCAAGCAGACGTCGATAATAATCTGTAACTGCCGCAACATAGAGAGCTGTCTTTTTTCGTCCCTCAATTTTTAAAGATGTAACCGGCATTTTTAGCACATCTTCTTGCAAAGCCATATCTTTCATCGAAAAATAATGAGCTTTTTTGCCGTTTTCTTCAAATTCAGACCTACACGGATATAAACATTTACCACGGTTTGCACTACGTCCGCTTTCAAATGAAGAAAACAAACACAATCCGCTATAAGAATAACACAAAGCACCATGAATAAAAGCTTCTGTCTCCAAATTAGGAATAGCAGCAATTTCTTTTATTTCACCTAAGGTTAGCTCTCGAGCCACAACCACACGAGAAAAACCGATCTTTTGCAATGTTAATGCCCCTTCTTTATTATGCACGGCCATTTGAGTGCTGGCATGCATTTCAAGCTCCGGATAACTTTCTCTTACAACTCTTGCTACCCCCAAATCTTGAATAATCACGGCATCAACTTTACATTTTGAACATATATCCAATGTTTGCAAAAGTTGCGATAATTCGTCTTCTTGTACCACCGTATTAACGGCAACATATACCTTTCGTCCCAAATGATGAGCATATCCGACAAACTCGTTCAAACTTTCTTCATTAAAATTAGTGGCGGTAGCTCGTGCCGAAAATTGTTGCAACCCCAAATAAACGGCATCTGCTCCATAATAAAGTGCCGCATATCCGGCTTCTATATCACCGGCCGGAGCCAAAAGTTCTGTTTTCATAGTGGTTTCTCCTATTCATAACAAAAACTAACCGACTAAATCAGTGTAGTCAACAAAAAAGCGGTGAAGCCTAAAGCATCACCGCATTTTTCAAAGATCCATCACGAACCATATTTCCCACTCTGTTGACGTGAGATGTCCGTCTGAAGTCAAAACTTCCTTTGATCTGCTCTCTACAATTTTTCTCCAGCCAACCTTATCAAGTTGAGAGTTTAGATTCCTGAAAAAAACTGCATCACAAATTGCTCTGCAATGTCTTTCGGTGATTACTTTCCAACCTATTCCCTCCACTCTTGGAAGCGTGCTGGCATAACGTTCAGCATCTTGGCGATTGGTGTTATCATAACATTCATGCTGTTTGCAATAAATAGCAAACTTCATGCCTTTGCGTTCAACAATAACACCAACTGGCCATTGGTCTTGTCGCAGGTAGTTGGAAACCACTCCATCTTCATATAGCATGGAAAATTCATACTTTGGACCGGTTTCTTTGACTTTAACCTCTTTTTTAGGCTCTTCCGGATAAAGCTCTTGTTTAAGCATCTCCATCATTGCCATTTTGTCGTAGCGATCAAACCCCAACGATTTCATCAGAGTTGCTACTGCGTTTAATTTCATGTTTTCATCCATACGTACTAATATTTAGGTTACACAATAATTTTCAATTAAAACTCTTCAAAATGTAGTGTGCTTCGGCACCTCTATCCTAACCTTTGACACCACCACCTAAACCTTTATGCTGCCAAATCACCATCGGCAACATAGCTTGAGGTTTTTGTTCTTTCAATATTTTGACATTATCATTTCCATATTGATTTTGCAAATATTTTATTACTTGTGGATTAGCCGTTTCCGGAATCTCCCATTCGATTGACATAGGCTTGAAACTAGCGTCGGAAATTATTCCTACTCCACCCAATGCCTTATCTGCTTTTAATTCCGCAATACTTTCCGGAAGTTTGATTTTTTTCAGATTCTCATCTAAGATACTTATTGTTAATTTTTTTAATCTTTTATATTTAGAAAAATCTATTTCTTCAACCCCCGACGGTCCATCTATTTCACATTCTTCTATATTCTGCGGAAACTCAATATCCGTATTTCTGGCAACAAAAGAATGAATCGAAAAATTTTTAACATTTTTTGCGTTCCAAAGACTTAATCTTTGTTCTTTACCAGGTGTTTTCTGGAGTTCTGCAAGCTCATTATCTGAAAAAGCAAATTTCATATGACTATCGTGTATATGCCAAGTTTCCACACTATCAGGAACCATTTCAGCCGGAATCGGATATGATTGCAAATGTTTTAAATTTGGCATCAATGGTAAATAGTCTTTTATTTCTTCTAAATAACAAGAAAGTTCTTCAACATTTTCCAAATCAACATAATTTAAAATCCTATTAACCGAGTTTATCACCAGTGTTTTAGGGCTGCAGCGACCAACAACCTCTGTCTCCGGTCTTAGTGTATCACAATCAAAATAATCTAATTTTTCCGGCAAAATTATTTTTTTTACATCCATTTTAAGCATACCGCTCATATTTATAACTCTGCTATCTGAAAAATCAGCAATCTCACCAATAATCCTGTTGCCATAATTACCAACATAACGCAATATGTTGCCGGTAATATATTTTTTAGCAATTTCAGCACTCATTAAACAATCATAAAAGATTCCTTGCTTAACCTGAAGTCCATGGAAAAAATCTTCTTTTATTTCCGCATTACTAAATGCTACTTGTTCTATCTCAAATGATTTATCTATATCAGGTTTAACCCTGATATTGCCTTCAATATCTAATCTTTTAATTTTACCGCTTTTTCCTTTTAGTGTACAGGTATGTTCATAAACTGCACCAAAAATTCTTAGCTTTTCAATATATCGTTGTACCGACAAATTAATTTCATAATCATTGTTGGCTGTAATATCTACATCATTAAGTTTCGGAAAACACTCAAAATCAATATTTTCCATTATAACGTTTCTAACATTCATTTTTTTCAAATTCGGATAGATACCTCGGCAAATAAATCTTGTAGTAGTGTCCTTCCACTCTTTTCCTCCCATAAAAATGAGTTCTTCAATTTGCGGAAAAAGACCAAGATTAAATTCATGACTTTCATTACTAAAGTAGTTCCATTTCAAAGTCTTTAACAAAGGAAGATGTATATCGCCATCAAAACTTCCCGTTATTTCCAAATGTTGCAAGTTTGGTAATTCTTTTGTTGTAAGCCCGTCTATGGAAACTTCTTCCATATGCAATGTCTCTACCATAGATTGGCAACCATTAGTATTAATAACAGTTCCAGACTTTCCAAACAAAGATATTTCTTTTGCTTTTGGAAGTTCTCCCAAGCTAATTTCCTGCGGTTTTCTCACATATAATTTAAAATGAGATATTTCTTTATCATCTATAATAATCGGCATAGCATCGCCGCTATACTGTAAAGCCTCAATATTTTCACCGCAATTTGCTATTGTACAAGCATATTCTTTAGCATCTATCTCCAATTTTTTTAAACTGTTAAAGACATGTAAGTCAATATAACAGTCTCCACCAAGAGCTTTAATATTAATCTTATTAGCATGCTTAAATTTACTAATGTATTTAACATCTGCAGAAGTTAATTCACCTTCAATTACAACATTTTTAATTTTTAATTTTTCAAAATCATAATCTTTGATGCTGCTTGCTTCAATAATCAATGTTGGTATTTCAAAATCAACATCTTCGCTTATATTCATTATATCAAAATAACTTCCTTTTCCATCACGATAAAGTCCTAAGCAACCTAATATATTATCGGTAAATCTCTTATCTGCCACCAAATCTTGAATACTGTCTAAATTCATTAACCTAAGCACTGCATCCCTGGCTGCCATGGTATAATCAAATCCGACAATTCCATTACATGGACCATGAATTTGTTTAACTACTCCATCGTTATATTCAATAGTTACAACCGGCTTTAACTCTCCGTCTTTAGTTAATCTGCGTAAAGAATAAATTCCGCTCTGTTTTTTGTTTAGTAACTTATCATAACTTCCGCCACCAACGCAATTATGAGCAGCAGTTCCTTCATAATCTAATGCTTCCGGTGTCTTGAGCCTGACTAGTATAACTCCGTTTTGCGGATATTCTTTGACAACTTCTAAATCACTTTTACTTTCGGCTATAATTTCAGCTCTGGTTTTCTTACGTTTGCTTTGGGCATCAAAAAACCGGTCTGCATGATTAATGATTCCTCGCCAACCGCTTTCTTTATCAAAAAATTTATTAAAATAACTTTCCGAAACAACTTTATCCGGATTTTGCACAATATAGGCCGAAATATAGTCAAAAACGTGACGAGCATCTTGATATAAAAATGAATTTTCAAACACCTGAGAGTCAAAAATTAAATTTCCGCTTTCATCTTTTTTCATGCCGGAAAATTCATTTTCCATCAGCTCTTTGGTTAAATATTTACGCAAAACCTTTAGTGTACACAATACTGTTTTGGTTTCATCGGAAAGCATCGCAAACCTTGTGACTTGTGATTGCTGTTTAAGTTTTTTCAATAATTCGACTTTATTCGTCTTTAACAGCTTAATTTGCTGACTGATTTTTTGTTTGTTGTTTTCGGCTTTAAGTTGTTCTCGCAAAAAATTAATTTTTGCAGTTATAATTGCTATTTCTTTTTTTAGTTTCTCTCTTGTTTCCCTTTGCTTTTGCCCGGATTTCCGCATATCAACAACATATGCGTCAATACTGCTTGTGTTTTCTGGCACAAACATATTTCTGATATATTCTAAATATTCTCTAAAGTTAACTATAATCAATGTGGCAAGCCCTTTTATACAAAACTTGCCATAAAATAGCACACATTTAAAACAGATTCAAGAGAATTTTGACGAAAATTTTATCTAAAAGTAAAAATCTCGTTTGCCTTTTTCAATTTCTCCCAAATGCTTTTGCACAATTTCTCGCACTTTTTCCTGTGGAACACTGCCAAGTTCAGAAGCAATCAATGCTTGCCCTAACTCTTTGGTTGCTGCAGAAGCATAATCAACCAAATATTCTTTCAATGTCATTAACGCATTGGGATGACAACAATTCTGAATTTGCTTAGACTTACACAGCTCCATAAATCGATCTCCGGTACGTCCTTCTCTATAACATGCCGTGCAAAAGCTCGGGACATATCCCATTTTCATCAACCAATAGATAATTTCATCTAGTGTTCTATTATCACTTATGTCAAATTGTGCCGAATTTTCATCTTCCGGCTCCGGATTTGCATATCCGCCCACACTGGTTTTTGATGCACCGCTAATTTGAGATACCCCTAAATGCAGTGCTCTTTCCCTCACCTTAGGACTTTCTCTGGTAGAAATAATCATTCCGGTATATGGCACGGCAATTCTTATACATGCAATAATCTTGGCAAATGTATCGTCATCTACACCATTATCAAAAGAATTAGGATCTATTCCTTCTGCTTTTTTTATTCTCGGTACGCTGATTGTGTGCGGACCAACTCCGAATACAGCCTCCAAATGCTCGGCATGCATCAGTTGTCCTACAAATTCATAGCGATAAGATTCAAGCCCGTAAAGCACGCCCAAACCCACATCATCAATACCGCCTTCCATAGCTCTATCCATAGCTTCGGTATGCCAACAATAGTTGTGTTTAGGACCGGTCGGATGCAATTTTTCATAAGATTCTTTGTTATATGTCTCTTGAAACAAAATATATGTTCCAATTCCGGCGTCTTTAAGCTTGCGGTAGTTATCAACGGTTGTGGCGGCAATGTTTACATTAACTCTGCGAATTGCACCGTTTTTATGTTGAATTGAATATATTGTTTTTATTGATTCTAAAATATATTCAATCGGATTATTAATCGGATCTTCCCCTGCTTCCAGAGCCAATCTTTTGTGTCCCATATCTTGTAGAGCAATAACTTCTTGCCTAATCTCACCTTGCGACATTTTTTTGCGGGTGATTTTTTGATTTTTTGCATGGTATGGACAATATACACAACCATTCACGCAATAATTAGAAAGATATAGCGGAGCAAACAAAACAATACGATTTCCATAAAAATCTTTTTTAATCTGTTCGGCCAGAGTAAAAATTTCCTGATTGCGTTTTTCATCTTTACAATCAAGCAAAAGCAAAGCTTCTCTATGCAATAAGCCTTTTCGTTGTTTTGCTTTTTCGATTATTTTATCAATAAGTTCTAAGTTGTCTTTATTGGCATCGGCATAAGCCAAACTATCCAAAATTTCTTCGTGACAAATAAATTCTTCGGCTTTTGCCGATTTTATATTATAAACCATTTCATTTTCCTCTTATGGGTCAGATTTCTCTTACCCGTCAGTTTTTTTTATAATTTTAATTACAACCCGAATATGCTGTTTTGACCGTTACATTAGACAAGTTACCTATCTTACCGGCCATAGCACTAATTACATCATGTGGAGCATCAACCACCACATTAATTACATTGAGTTTCTTTTCTCGATACGGAATCCCCATGCGACCAATAATATATTCGCCATATTCATGTAAAATATCATTAATTTCTTCTGCGGAATCTCTGCTCTCGGCAATAATTGCAATTACTGCAACTTTCGTTTCCATGGCTTTTCTCCTCAAATAGCAAACACAATGTACGTAAATTATATTATACGTTTCAGAAAAAAACAAGTTATTTTAACTTCTGTTTTCATAATACTTAGCTCTTCCTTCATTTGCCAACAAATCAGCCATTCTATTACCCATTGAATGAGTTTGAAACACATGTTGATGGGCTTTTATTTTTTGCGGAATTATGCCCATTTTTCTGATATGATAAGCCCAATATTCACAGTATTTATGGTTCAAAAACTGTTCTCTGGTGCGATTTTTATCTTTTATTGTATTTTCAATATAACTTATTGCCACTTGAGAGTCTGTATATATTGTGCCTTTTCCTCCGCTTAATATTCCCGCCAAATAAATAGCAAAAAGTTCCGCTTCGTTATTTGTTCTCGCTTTAACCCAATTAGAAAATGTTCGCCGTTTTTGCCCGTCTACAATAGTTATTCCCACTCCGGCAATTTTGTTTCGTTCATCAAAACTGGAATCACAATATATAATCATCTGCTTGCCTCCAAGTCTTATGGTTGCAACAAAAGTACAAAAGACAAGTCCGCTAACAGCTATATAAAAGAATTAATTTCTTTATGATGAAATTCAACATATCATTTGGGTTAAAGGTAATTTAATCTCAAAAGCACAATATTTACCTAAAACAGATTTAACTTTGATTTTGCCATTTAGCAAAAACACAATTCTTCGCACAATTCCAAGCCCTAATCCACAGCCTGAATTTTGGTTTCCTTCCACGTCTTTACTCTGATAAAAATCATCAAAAATTTTGTTTTGTTCGACATATTTAATCCCACATCCGTTATCAACTATTCTGATTACAATATTGTTTTTGTATAATCGACAGGTTAACAAGATTTTTCCTTTGGTATATTTGATTGCATTGCTCATTAAGTTTCTTATAATTCTTTCAAGCAAAACAGCATCAAAACAAACAGATACATCATCAGCCTTACAAACCACTCCAAAATTATTATATTCATGATATTCCAAACAAAGCCTGTCTATCAGAACCTTAATATCAAACTTTTTAATATCCGGTTTAATTCCACCACAATCAAGTTTGGAAATATCCAAAAAGTTATTAATCAAATTTTGTAAATGAACTGCGGATAGCTTTATTTTATTGCCGATTTCAAAAGCTCTGAAAGGCAAATTTTCTTCTAACAATGCATCAGCATATAACATTAATGCTTGTAAAGGTTGTCGCAAATCATGACTGGCTTGGGCTAAAAAATAATCTTTTGACAAACATGCTTCTTTTGCCTCTTGATGGGCTTTTTCAAGCTCTATTTGCGAATAAACCAAATTCGTTATGTCTTGAAACGTTCCGACAATTCTTTTTTTATTATCCCCGACCAAAATATCTGCTTTAAATAAGCAGCTCACAATTTCTCCATTTTTTCGTCTAATTCTAATTTGACCTTCTACCGGTTCAAAATTATGAAGTAATTTAGTTAATTGATGCTTATAGATTGGTAAATCTTCAGGTAATATAAATTCTCGTATAAAGTTACGTTTAATAGATGTATGTTTAGAATTTAATCCAAAAATTCTAAACATTTCTGCTGACCAATAAAACTTTTTAGTCTTTAAGTCTAGCTCCCAATATCCAAGCCTAGCAACCCTTTCTGCAAATTCCATACGACGTTGCAGTTGAGATATTTGAAAAGAAGGGTTTGTTTGTTTTTCAATATATTCCATTATTATTCTTATATCAAAGGAGTAAACATCAATTCTCTTCCCTGATCTTGTGGCAATTTAAAATACCAATTTTCAAAGAAGATATTGTTATCTTTGATATAATCATTAACCATAGTTTTTGGAAGGGATGTAGTTGATAAATTTATATTCAACCAATATTCATCGTTTTGAGAATATAATTTATAATTTATCACCAAGCCCTGAAAAATTATAAATGTTATTTCCCTCACCTGTGGGATTTTTAATTTCGCAAAGTTATCGGCATTCAAAACATTTTCTGCCAAAATTGTCTTTGCATAGTTTAATAAAGCAACGTTCTCATATATTTGCATTTTATGTACAAAAGGCATTCCTTCTTCATATCTTTGCAAAACAATATCATCCGTTTTTATTTTTTCAACCATTCTAACCGGAAGTTCCATAACCGGTTGCACGATCCACGAATAAAATTCTCGTGGCAAATTATACGTTCCGTCAATCAACCAAATTTCATTTTCATCTGCCGGTTTCATAAAATGAAAAATATTGTTTTGTACTGCTTTTCCCAATATCACTTCATCTAACAATTTATCATCATCATATAGCTTTAAGGTTACGGCATTTTTAGTTAAATCATAATTATCTAAATTTTCTTCGGAAAATTCCTGCTTTGCATAATAGGTAGATTTATTAAAGTCCGTCATCAACGAATTTAAATACTTGATATTAGCAAAATACCCATCAGCTTCTTTAACTACCCAACGGCCATTTTGGGCCATCAAGGTTGTAATATTTCCATGTGATAATATTTCGATTTTATCAACTCCATCAACATTTTCATATGCTTTTTCAAATACCAATTTACCATGAGATTGAGTTGGATATCTAAACATGGTCACACCTACAGCTACAAACGCCAAAACAACGCTAAGCGCAAACACAATAAATGTAATTTTTAATATTTTATCTGCATTCATTGACAATCCTTTCGGCTTTTATTTGTAATTTCTTGCAATTGTGCTTGTATATAAAAACAACCAACAGCAAAAACAATAAAGGCAACAATATGTTTATAGTAACAAATACCAACCAAGCAAGACTCAATATGTACTCTTGTTTTTTTTGTTTTTGTTTTAGTTCATAGGCTAGATCTATTCTTTTCTTTTCAAGATTTTGCATATTTTGCATCACAGAAACAGACATAATAACTTCTTTCTTTTTGATTTGCTCCGCAAGCTTATTCTGTTGGTCTTTTATATCTAAAATATCTTTTTCCAGTTTTATTGTATCATAACTATATTTTTTCTTTACCCAATTCATAAATTCTACATCTAAGGATTTTGTATTATATAAGGTATATATTGGCTCAACACTAAGTAAATTACTATCACTCAAATAATCAACCAAAACCTCTATAAAATCAAAATTATTTGAATAAGGAACAGCATCATACCATTTTTGATCTGAATCTGAATTTGCATTCCATAATTTTGAGTTTAGCAAATCACTATCAGCAACTATAGCAACCTTTCCATCCGAAAGTCTGATACTCTGATATGCATATTTTCCTGTTAAATATAATTCATTTTCATAAATTGGCGCTATGTATGCAGAACTGAATTTTCCTTTCAACAATACTCCGACAGATAAATTATCCGATACATTTGTTATATCATTTATACTTTCATTAACAGAGCCGAACACTACATTTTTTGTTTTTCCAATCCCACTATTTTGAGAAGTAGATAACAATATTTGCGTAGAAAGTCCGTTTTGCGGAGATAGTTTTAAATATCCTGATGAGTTTAATAATATTGTTTTCAATCCGACAATCAAATCATTTTTATTATCTTCAATATTAATCCAAAACGGATAAAAAGTTTTGGTGCCATCTGATTTTGTTATCATGCGATTATTTTTTCTGTCTGCAACAACTTTAGTATAATCATACTCAACACCTAAATTCTTTAAAAACTTTTCTAAAGATGTAAATGCCGGTTTATATTGTTTTTCAGCTATTGCAACTTCCGAAACCGGATCTAAAAACATCAAAATATTTCCTCCCCTCATCAAATACTGATCAATTGCATAAACAGTTTCTTCAGGCAAATATTTTGGGTTTACAATCAATAAAACATCTATATCATCACTAACATATGGCACTCTGTTTCTAATGCTTTTGATATTATAATCATTTCGCAAAATATCCAAAAAAGGCCAATCGGTAGTGTAGTCCAACGCGCTTTCAGTTGCTGTAAGTTTAATTTCAGAACTCAATACCCCTATTGTCTTTTTATTTTTATTATTTAATCTGCTCAATAATCTGCTTATATCATGCTCTAAATAGAACATACGCAAAGGATTCAAATATGGAATAGTTGCAAAATTCCCCCTTTCATCTGATACAACTAAGCCTATATAATTCTTATTTTCTATTTCTTGTATACCAAGTTTTACCGCCTCAGCCTCAGCTGCTGTTAATGGTTTGGTATCAATAATTTTTATACTTATTTTTCCTTCAGAAGCAGATTTATATTGCTCTAAAAGCCTTAACACATCACTTGCGTATTTCTTATAATTGTCAGAAACATATAGGCGCATATAAATATTTGATTTATTATTTTTCAACCAACTTCGAGTTTTATCCCGCAAACTATATTGACCATTAGGCGTCGTATCTAGCACGGCTGGTGCAAAAAGCAAAGAAACGGTTATATTAACACCAATAAAGGTCACCAACAAAAGAGCAAATAAAATAACCAACTGATATTTTTTGAACATCTATTTTCTCCACCAACCGATACACACAGTATTAAATAATAGTGCAACAACCCCTAAACTGATAAAATAAAATATCGATGACAAAGATATTTGTCCTGCCAAAATATTTTGAAAATGAACCCTAAAATTTAAACTTTCACTTGCTCTTAGTGTTATTTCAGAAGAATCAAACAGCAAAACAATATCTGCAATATTGAACCATACTGCAAACAAACAAAATGCTAAAGAAATCACAAATGAACTGATCGGATTCACCACAAAAACAGAAGAAGCCATGCTGATAGCACACAATGAACCACAGATGATCCATAAATAAAAATAATTTTGCAAAACAATAAGATTATTTAATTTCAACAACATTGCCACTATAAACCACATTCCCATTGTCGAAAGCAAAACCAATCCGCTCATAACCCAAATTGCTAAAAACTTACCCAAAACCAATGAACTGTATTTTATCGGCAGGCTGATTGTAAGTTCATAAGTTCCCGTCTTTTTTTCTTCGCTCCATAATTTAATACTTAAACTGGGAATGAGCATTATCATCAAATTCAACTGCATAACAAAAAAAGAACTTAAATTTGCATCATTCCATAAACCAAGTTTAATTTGCATAAAACTTGAACTCACCATAAAAAATGTATATATGCAAAAGACAAACCAAACAAGTTTACTTTGAAAGAAAGATTTAAACTCTCTACTGAAAATCACAAACACTTTTTCTGACATTTATTCCTCATTTATCAAAAGTCATAGAACGAAAAGCCGTTTCAATATCATTTGCCGGAGTAAGACTTTTTAGCCCATCAGGTGTAGTATCGCAAACCAGTTTGCCATGATGCATCAACAATACTCTAGAAGCAAATGCTTCAACTTCTTCCATAATGTGAGTAGAAATCAAAACAGTATGCCTTTTGCCGTATCCCTTCAAGAAATCTCTCACCAAAAATTTTTGATTCGGATCTAAACCTTCAGTAGGCTCATCAAGAATCAAGGTGTCAGGACGATGAATCAATGCGCCAGCCAAAGCAACCCTCCTCTTAAATCCTTTAGATAAGTTATAGCATTTTTGCGATAGTACATCTTGTAATCTTAATTCACTTACTAATGATGCCAAATTATCCACAAAACTATTTTCATCAAGATTATGTATATCAGCCATATATTTTATATATTCAATCACCGTCATTTCCTGATATAGAGCACCGTTTTCCGGAACATATGCAAAAGAGTTCAGAGCCGAAAGTCTTTCCTCTATCAGATTAAAGTTATTGATTTTAATTTCTCCGGTATCTGGCATATAAAAACCCGATATCATACGCAACAGCGTAGTTTTTCCGGCCCCGTTTGGACCAACCAAAGCAGTAACACCATTCTTATCTATACAAAAATTAATACCATTTACAGCTTTGATATTTCCAAATGATTTAGTCAGATTTTTTACTATTAGCATTCATCACCTATATCCAAAAATATGATCACTATTCTAACAAAGTTTTTTTAAATTTTAACAATTATTTTTATTTTTCAAATTCTTTGGTGACAAAATATATATTTTACGTTATTGATATAATAGTTTTAAGAGGATTTTATCAATGATAATAAAAGAGATATATAGTAAAGAAGAAGCTAACCATTTGAAAATAGGGTTTGCTGTTGCTTTGAGCATATTGGCAATTATTTTTCTATGGCTTATGGCCAACAACAAGATATCGCACCAAGAAAAGGGAAATTACTATCCCATTTTGGCTCGTTTTAACCGAACAGATGGGTTGTTAGTCGGAGATTTGGTTCGACTTGCAGGAATGAATGTCGGCAAGGTTGTAGATGCAAAACTCGATTCTAACTTCAAAGCTGTTCTTACTCTCGAAATAAAAGACGGAATTAATATTCCTGATGATAGCAGCGCTTCAATAGTCAGCTCTGGTCTTATGGGAGCAAAATATATTGAAATTGAGCCTGGCGGATCAGAAGATATGATACCTCAAGGCGGAGAATTTTCTTATACTCAAGATGCCATGGTTGTTGAAGAATTATTAGACCGCATTGTCGGAATAGGAAAAGCAAAACGCAGTAAGAATAAAAACACAACATCAAATCAGGAGAATAACAATGAATAAAAGACCGGTAGAAACCATAATGGGCATAGTTGTATTGGCTGTTGCCGCATTTTTTGCTTATTTTGCTTATAATGTGTCTGATTTGCAAGTTGTCAAAGGATATACTGTAAAAGCAAAATTCCTAAAAGTAGGAGGGTTAACCGTAGGTTCCGATGTTCGCCTTAATGGTATTAAAATAGGCACGGTTATCGGCCAATCACTTGACAGTAATGACTATACTGCCAATGTGAAAATGAGTTTGGCTTCTGATATCAAGCTTCCTGTTGACAGTGTGGTTGCAATTGTTGGAGACGGATTAGTTGGTGATAAATTTATCAAAATAGAACCCGGACACTCTAAAGAATTTCTAAAAGATGGCGATGAAATGCAAAACACCAAAGACTTCAAAACATTAGAAGATATGGTTGGCGAAATTATATTTATGGTAACAGATGATGGTTCTTCAGAAAATAAATAAAATTTTATATACAACAACTCTCTGCTCTATTTTGCACTTATCATATTCTCATGCTGCAAATATAGAAACAAACATGGCAAGAATGCAAGCTATGGATAAAATTACCGGAAGAGTTAGTGAAATAGACATTCCTGTCAATGGAAGTGCAACATTTGGTAGTTTTTCCATTGTAATACGAAAATGCTATACTCATACTCCTGAAGAGACACCGGAAAATATTGCATTTGTTGATGTAGTTGACAACTATGACAATGATAGTAAGATCAATATTTTTAAGGGCTGGATGCACTCTTCATCTCCTGCCCTAAATGCCGTAGAACACCCTATTTATGATGTATGGTTACTCAAATGTTATAATGGAAATACTTCTAAATATGCCATTTTATCACCTGATGAGCTTACTTCCAGAGATAAAATAGCATCATCTCAAATTATAAAAGAAATTGATGTTGTTGAAGAGGCGCAAGAAACAACACCGGAAACTGAAGATTTAGAGATAATAGAAGCAGAAGAAAATACTGAAGAAAAGCAAAACACACAGGTTATTTCTGTCGTGGTTGATAATACTATCCCTCAAACTGAAGGAGAGCCTCATTCTCTCATTCAAATCAAAACCGAAGAAATTGAAAGCGGAGAAGAAGTTATTCCTGAGGCAATAGCCGATGAAAACGCAGAACTTGATGAGAATGGTTTTGAAGAATAGATTCTTTATTTCCAAAAGTTTTTAGTAAATACAACCAAAACAGTCATCACTTCCAAACGCCCCAATATCATAGCAAACGACAAAATATATTTTGCCATATCGCTAAATATGGCGTAGCTTCCCATTGGTCCAATTGCCTGAGTTATCCCCGGACCGCTGTTTGTCATACAAGCAATTACTGCACTAAAAGAAGTCACAAAATCAAAACCACAAAAAGAAACCAATAAAGTCA
This sequence comes from Alphaproteobacteria bacterium, assembly GCA_015062285.1. Taxonomy (GTDB): domain Bacteria; phylum Pseudomonadota; class Alphaproteobacteria; order RF32; family CAG-239; genus CAZU01. The sequence goes on from SUUY01000003.1 coordinate 163,277, forward strand.
AAACAACAACACTAAATGCGTATACTGCAAAAAATATCAAAATTGAATATGCCACCGATGTTGATACAACACTTTTTCCAATCATTAATGGCACCATTCTATTAGGTTCTGTTGTATTAATAAAAGATTTTTTGATTTGTGCCCAAACAACTTGCCAACGAAATATTTTAATAGATCCGGATGTTGACCCCGTACAACCGCCGGTCAAAGAAAAAACTAAAAATAAACTAGCAGCAAACACGCCCCATTGCAAATAATCTGTTGAATTAAAACCCGTTGTAGTAACCACTGCCACAATATTAAAAGCTGCCTTTCGAAGTGCCGTTGGCAAATCATATATACCGGAAAACCACAACCATAAAGCAACTCCTAAAACATACACAACCAAGACCTTAAAAAAAGTCACTACTTGTGAAGAACGAATTGAGTGAATGTTTTTTGTTGCCATTAAACTGTGATAAAAAGTCAAAGGAAGTGCCGCCAAAAACATAAATAGAACAATAGCCCACTCTATTCCCGGACTGTTAAAGCCCCCAATTGACGCATTTTTTGTTGAAAACCCTCCTGTTGCGATTGTCGACATTGCCTGACATATTGCATCAAACCAGCTCATACCCAAGAATCTCAAAGCTATTATACATAAAATCATCAAAATCAAATAAACAGATATTATTCGTTTTGCAATATAACTTATTTTAGGCAAGAATTTTTCATTTACATCAGAATTTTCACGTTGAAAAATTTGCATTCCTCCAATACCCAAAAAAGGTAATAATGCAATGGCAAATATAACTATACCAACACCTCCCAGTGCATGCAACAAAGCTCTCCACAACAAAACAGATTTTGGTAGCGCTTCCACATTCGTATATATAGTCGCTCCTGTAGTGCTAATACCGGAAAAAGCTTCAAAAATCGCATCAGCAAGATTTGTACCATACAAAACAAAAGGTATTGCTGCTAATATAGCTACCGAAAACCACGAGCAACATGTAAGCAAATAACCTTGTTGCAAAGTAATATTTTTGATTTTTCCGTTATTTGCTAAGAATAAAGATACACCAATAAATAAAGAAATTATTGCCGAAGTAACAAAATATGACCAATTTACGTTATTATAATAAATATCAACACCGGCCGGAATCAACATAGTCAATCCCAAAACACTGATAAAATATCCACTTATCATCAGTACCGATTGCCACATTTTTTGTTACCTATTCCAATACAACCTTTTTTGAATACCCGTTTTCCACCAATTTATCATTAATATTGATGTCATCAATCATACAATTTGCTGTTGCAATATTTTGATATGTATATGCAATAATCTGACAGCTCATATTTCTGTTTTCAACAGTTTCAATCAAAAATTGCTTTGCTTTCCTGCCAACTTCTGTTTTAGGATTAACATACACACCATACAAAAACAGTTCTACATCACCAACCTTTAATTCATTGGCATTTATAACATATGCTTTCCCTAAAATTGTTTCGGGTTTATCCAAATATTTAAGAGCAGCTCTACCCTTTTTAATTATAACAGGAATATTCTCAATTTCTGTAGCATTTGTATTTTTGGCATTTAACAATCTACCATTAATCTTATCAAATGAAACATTTTTTGCAATTGGAGCTGAATCTGTTTTTACAAAAATTTTTCTACTGCTTGACTTAGGAGTTGTCATTTCAATATCAAATTGTTGCAAAACTTGACCTTGTAATACATTACCAATCTTTTCCACTGGTATTTCAGCCACAGCTTCTTTTGCTTTATCAGCCATCTGATTACCGGACTTTTTAAGCAAATTCCAATACCATAAATGCACTTCTGCCGGCTTAACCCCTTTAAATGTCGGTGCCAAAAACATCACCAACACAATCAATAAAGACCACCAAGGTTTTCTTATCGGAAATGTAATAAACAAAAACAATCTATGAAAAAATTTAGCCCAACCTCTGGCTGGCCCTATATAATCATCATCTTTTCTTCTACGACGTCTAATCATCATTTATTACTCCCAAATTTTTGCTTTAACTCTTCTACTCTTTCCGGAGAAATACGTTCAAATAGCATTTCACCAACTTCAAACGGAGTTCCTTCTTTAATAGCTTTAATTTCTTTGTTAACATCAAAATCTTGCAAACAAGGCATATCAGCAGCCTTTAATCCCAAACGTTCTAACATGGAAGCTGATACTGTTGGCATAACCGGAGCACTTAAAATTGCAAAAATTCTAATCAGATTAATACAATTACGCAAAATAGCTGCTGCTCTGGCTTCATCAGTTTTAATCACTGTCCAAGGCTCTGTTACCGAAATATAATTATTTCCTTCTACCCAGATCGCCCGAAGTTCGTTCATTGCTTTGCGAAATTCCATTTCATTCATATATTTTAGATAGTCATTTACTCTTGTTTGTAATGTGGCAATTAATTCTTTTTCAACTTGAGTATCTTCACCTCCTTCCGGAACAAAGTTTCCGATTTTAGAAGATGTCATTTTGAGCACTCGCGAAACAAAGTTACCCAAAACTCCGTTCAAGTCTTTGTTAACAACACCGGCAAACAGATCAAAACTAAATGACGAATCAGATCCTTCCGGAGCATTACTCATCAGCCAATAACGCCAATAATCTGCCGGAAATTCTTTAACAGCATCTTCGGCAAATACTCCTCTTTTTTCAGATTTTGAAAACTTACCGCCTTCATAAGTAAGATAACTCATACCTTTAAGATAATCAACTTGAGTCCAGTTTTCTCCTGTTCCGAGTAATGTTGCCGGAAAAGTAATAGAGTGATAAGGAACGTTATCTTTACCCATAAATTCAACATGACGCACATTTTGTGCATTAAGCCACCAATCTTTCCAGTTTCTTTCTGTCGGTTTTTCATCAGCCCACTGTTTGGTAATACCTATATATCCGATCGGAGCATCAAACCACACATAAAAAACTTTATCTTCATAGCCGGGCTTATTAACCGGAAATCCCCATTTCAAATCTCTGGTGATACAACGAGATTGCAAACCTTCCTTAAGCCATTTTTGAGCTATGGTATAAGCCACATCTGGCCAAAACGGCTCTTTAGTTTTTATCCATTCACCGAGTTTAGCTTCCAATTTTGGCAAATTCAAAAATAGGTGCTTGGTTTCCCTCACCTCCAAATTCGTAGACCCCGAAACCGAACTTTTAGGATTAATAAGTTCTGTCGGCTCTAGAACCTTGGTACAATTTTCACATTGATCACCACGAGCTTTATCATAACCACAATGCGGGCAAGTACCGATAATATACCTATCTGCTAAAAACATTGCATCGTCAATTGAATATACTTGTTTTATAGTTCTCTCTTCAATAAAGCCGTTTTTATCCAACTGTTCAAAAATATGATAGGTAATTTCTTTATTTTGTTCACTTGAAGTACGACCAAAACAATCAAAAGACAAATTAAAATCCTTATATGTCTGTACGTGGCGTTGATGATACATATCGCAATATTCCTGAACTCCCATACCTTCTTTCAAAGCACCGACTTCCGATGTTGTTCCGTGTTCATCTGTACCTGCAATATAAAGCACTTCATTACCCATCATTCGCATATACCTTGCATATATATCAGAAGGCAACAAACAACCAACCATATGCCCCAAATGCGGCACACCGTTGATATATGGCAATGCAGAGGTAATAAGTACTTTAGACATTTTAATTTTCTCCGTTTTTTTATTATTAATTCTGCCGAATTTTACTACAATTTCCAAATATCTCAAGAAAAAATTAGCACTATTTTTTCAAAAATTCAGGTAACTTTGCAAGCTTAGATGCTCCTGCTGCATGAAAATGGCCTCCTCCACCAAACGATGAGGCTATTTTAGAAACGTCAGCACCTTTTTGCGAGCTATAAAACGACAAATTCCAAGTGTTTTTTTTATTCATATAAAAATTACACATAAAATCATAATCTTCAACATTTGGCACCGAATCAAAAAACTCCGAATATCCCTGAGCCATATTAGCACAAATACATTTATATCCCATATATTCGCTCTCAAAAGCCATATTATGAGAAAGTCTGATATTTCTTATTTTAATCCAAGATAAAATAGCATTTCCTTTCTCAACCATTTCATCAATATTTATCGTTTCATTAAGCAAAGCGTCCCAACTTGCATCTTCCGGATGGTTTACACCCAAAGACTGAAAAGCATATTCAAAAGGTCTAACTCTTGGGTCTCTCAAATCAAACAAATCATTTAACCCTAACAACACCAATCCTTCCGGCTCTTTTTCTTGAGGATGAAAATATTCCCACGTAAGCCTTATGGCTGCCAAACCAACTCGCCTCAATCCTTTTATTTCTTTTGCTCCATTGGCAATTGCTTCATTATATTCGTTTATTATTGAAGCATGATGGTCTATCCAAGTAAGCTCTCTCTCTTCTGATAGTTCAAACATAAATTCCAAAGGTAGCGCAATATCACAAATTACTATTTTATCATGTTTTCGTATTTCATCAAAAGGAATATCCATATCATGATTTAGCCCCAACAATTCCGTTTCCGGAAACATTCTTTTTACGATAGCTGCAGAGCCTTTACCATCATGATCAGCAAAATGATATATACACAACATTTTATTTATCCTTATAATTCTACATTCATACCCTCAAAAGCCGGAAAAACATTGTCCGGTGTCATTTCGTTTATTTTGTTATAATCACATTCTGAAGCCATATGATTTAAAATAACTTTTTCCGGAGCAATCTCTTTCACATAAAGCATCAATTCTTCTAAACCAACATGATAAGTTTCACCTTTAGGTGTAGTTAAAGGAGCTATTAGTGTTTTGATTTTTATTTTTCTCAAATAATCCAAAGTACTTTCCGGAAAATATTTAAAATCTGCAATATGAACAATCTCACCTTCATTAAATACATAACCAAACGAAGGAACATTATGTCCGCCAAGTTTTATCGGAACAATATTTACATCTTTAACATTAAAAGCTTTTTCACACTCAACCTCATTTGCAACCAAACTAGCACACTTTATTACATCTTTTACTTCGTTTGGATTACTTAAAAGATATCCGAACCTTTCTCTTATCTCGTCTAATACAGGCTTTGTTGTATAAAAATTAATATTACATCTTCCAATCCGATTAATTTCTCTCAAGTCATCAATACCGTGCAAATGGTCCGCATGCACATGTGTATAAAGCACAGCATCTAATTCTCTTATATTATATTCAAGCAACTGAAAACGTAAGTCCGGAGACGTATCAACAATGATTTTTGTTCCGTTAAAATTATAATACGTTCCCGATCTGCGCCTTAAATTATATTTATTATCGGGGTCACAATCCCCCCATCCTTTACACAAAGACGGAACCCCCGGAGCGGCCCCTGCTCCCATAACAATCATATAACTCATCTGAAATTTCTCCGCCCTTTATCACTCGCTTTTCTAAACAACTTGCAAAAATTATCCGATGTAATCTGTGCAATTTTTTCAAAAGGAATCTCTTTTATCTGCGCCAATTTTTCTGCAGTATACCGCACAAACGCAGGCTCATTTCTCTTTCCCCTCATCGGAATTGGAGCCAAAAATGGTGCATCTGTTTCCACCAACAAACGATCCAACGGTATATTTTCAAAAATTTCTCTTAACTCTCCACACTTATTAAAAGTTATCATTCCCGAAGCCGATAGATAAAAACCTACACTCAAAGCAAAATCAGCTAATTTTTTTGAAGAACTAAAACAATGAATAACGCCGGAAAAAGGTTTTTCTTTATATGCTTTTCCCAATATTTCAATCATATCATCATCAGAATCACGATTATGAATAATAATAGGCAATCTTGTCTCTTGTGCCGCTTTTATATGCTCTTTAAGCAACTTTATTTGCAAATCTCTGGGAGCATAGTCGTAATAATAATCCAATCCGGTTTCACCAATTCCTATCACTTTTTTGTGATGTGTTTTTTCTATCAGATCTTCAGCCGTTAAATTCGGATATTCTTCGGCATTATGAGGGTGTACACCAACGGCTGTATATATAAACGGAAATTTTTCAGATAAACACAATTGCTTATCCAGTTCATTAATATTATTTCCGGCATTCAAAATCATGTTTACACCGGCTTCTTTGGCCCTATCTATTATTTCTAAACAATCATCTTCAAAATCATCAAAATCCAAATGACAATGACTATCAACTAACATAAATTTCCTCTTATATCTGTTTACACAAATTAACAATAATATTCATTAGAGCTTGTTTCTTGTCCATATTCAAACTTTCTATTTCTGAAAAAGTTTTAATTGCATTGCTCCAACATTCTGCTATTTCGACCACATTGGACGTATTTTTAGCATGTTCGCTCAAAAATTTCAATATGAGTTCTTGAGCCAAAACATATCTTTCTTCACTTGAAGTGGCCGTATTACAAAAATTTATAACATCTGAAATTTTATAATTTATCCCGGATGCAGCAAGACCACAAAGCTCATCATACAAATCAGCCGCATTATTATCAGCATATATCAAAGCCTTACCGATACTTCCCGAAGCTATTGCTGCAATACGCTTAATATCTTTTTCAGATAAATCGGAGCGATATCTGCGCAATAAACTTGAAACATCATTAATTGATAATGGCCTCATTTCAATCTTTGCACAACGAGACTTGATTGTTGGCAACAATCGATTGGGATTATGCGATATAAGCAACATTAAAACCTTGTGTGGTGGCTCTTCTAAAATTTTCAAAACTGCATTTGCTGCTGCAGAATTCATATCATCAATACTATCAATAATTACCACTCGCCAACCATCACCAGATGACTTACGAGATAAAAATTCATTGATTGTTCTGACATCATCAACTCTGATATAAGCTGATTTTTTTAATTCTTTCAGTTCCTCCGGAGATAAACCATCACCATCTTTAATTGCCTTTAATATTTTTTTTCGATCTGTATCCGTATAATCTCTTTGCAATACTTTAAGATCAGGATGAGAACTTCCTGCCACAAGTCTAAACACTTGAGAATCAGGCAAAACATCTAAAGACGTGTATTGATTTTTTTTATTTTCATCTGCACTCAATATAAATCTAGCTACTTTATATGCAAACGTAGCTTTGCCAACTCCTTTAACACCGGATATAATCCACGAATTATGCAAAGAATTATCTTTCCAACAACGCAAAAACAAGTCTTCGATGTCTTTATGCCCGAGCAAGTAATTATTATATTGAGGATCAAACGATGTAACAACTTCACTCATGTGTTATATATCAAACCTCGCACTAACCAATGCCACAATATCCTTATGCAATTCGTCTATAGGTTTATTAGCATCTAATACCACGCATCTATGAGGATCATTATTAGCTATTTTCAAAAAACCTTCACGCAAGCGATAATGAAAATCTATATCAATACTTTCAAATCTCACTTCTTTAATTTCCTCACCGGCAGCTTTTTTCAGAGATCTGGCCAAGCCGATTTTCGGATCAATATCTAAGATAATTGTTAAATCAGGCTTAAAATCGCCAACTGCAATTTCATACAATGCATCAAGATTCTTTTTGGAAACTCGCCCTTGGTGCCCATAATATTGATAAGCAAAAGTCGAATCTGCAAATCTGTCACTTAACACCCATTGACCTATTTCCATAGCCGGCCAAACTTTAGATACCAAATGATTGTGCCTATCTGCAAAAAAGAGCAAAGCCTCTGTAACAGCATCCATCTTATCTTTATCACCGGTAATCAGCATTTTCCTAAGTTCTTGTCCTAAAGGTGTTCCGCCGGGTTCTTTGGTTAGCACAATATCTTTATCTTTTTGTTTAAGATATTCAGATAACATTTTGATTTGGGTTGATTTTCCCGTTCCTTCACCACCTTCAAAAGTGATAAACTTACCTTTCATTATTCTGCTCCCGTCAGCAAATATGTAATATTTCTTTTAATCTTGCCCAAAACTCCGACTTTTTTAACATCATTTGCAGCAACCAAGGGAAGCTCTATGTCATCCTGCCCTTGTATAACAGCCTTTATTGATCCCAATTTTTGCCCTTTAACCACCGGAGCCTTAACCGGATTATCATATGAAGCGATAAACTTTACCTTATCTGCACTACTTTTTTTCAAAGTCCTTACCAAATCATTCTCAACAACCATAGGTACAGTTTCATTAACTCCATACCAAACTTTCACATCTGCAACTTTTGCATTTTTCTTCAAAATAGTATAATTATCAAATTCCCTAAAGCCCCAACTCATAATCTTATCAGCTTCTTCTGATCGTTCTTTGTTTGAATTTAATCCGGTCATAACTCCGATTAATCTTCTGTTTCCTTTTTTTGCCGATGCCACTAAACAATATCCTGCTTCTTCAGTATGCCCCGTCTTCAAGCCATCTGCATATGGCATGCTATACAGAAGCGGATTTCTGTTTCCTTGACGAATATTGTGGTATACAAATTCTTTTTGAGAAAACAAATGATAAAATTGAGGAAACTCTGCAATAATCAAGCGAGACAATTTTGCCAAATCTTCAACCGACATTTTGTGGTCAGGATGAGGAAGACCCGTAGCGTTGGCAAAATGTGAATTTTTCAATCCTATTTCCTGTGCTTTTTTATTCATTTCCACTGCAAAATCTTCTTCACTACCAGCCAAATTTTCGGCACTTACTATACATGCATCATTTCCTGATTGAATTATAATACCTTTTAATATTTCCTCCACTCTGACCTTATCATTAATAGATAAGAACATAGTAGAACCACCACTTGCTGCTCCACCTTTACGCCAAGCATTTTCACTCACGGTAAATATATCATCTAAAGACAAACTTCCATCTGCAAGCTTAGAAAAAATCATATACACTGTCATTAGCTTACTCATTGATGCCGGAGGTATCATTTTATCTGCATCTTTTGCATATAAATATTGTCCGGTATCATAATCCATCAACACCAAATTTTTAGCTTTAGTTTCAATGGCCTTTGCCTCAAATCCGCAAAATAAGCCGCTCATCACCACAGATAGCATCAGACTTGTCTTAAATTTCATATTTTCTACTCCTAGTCTTGAATAACTTTTGCATTATAAATGCCAAAATGCTTTACTTTTGCTAAAGCGACTTCGGCTTCTTTTTTATGTCCTAACGGTCCAATCCTGACTCTATATAAATTTTTACCGTCGATTTTAACCGGATAAACAAAAGCATTTCCTGCCTTACTCAGCTGATTCACCACGTTCTTTGCTGATGTCTCTCTTGAATAAGCTCCGGCCTGAACAAACCAACTTCCCTTAGGATAAGTTTTTACAATCGGCGATTCTGCTCCAATCAATTGCAATGGTTTTGCCGGCTGAACAGCAATATTTTTTGTTGCTCTGGAATTATTAAAAGTAATTTTATTTGCAGAAGATGAAATTGAATAAGGTTTCCCTTGCAATGCCGCCTTTAGCTGTTTACTTTCATCAGCTAAAATCTCCACCCTAACCTTTGCAGTGCCTTGCGTCTGATACCCCAAAAGTTGAGCCCCTCGTTTAGAAATATCGATAATTCTGTTTTTAGCATATGGGCCACGATCATTAACACGTAAAACCAAAGATCTGCCATTTTCTAAGTTTGTTACCTTAACAATACTAGGTAACGGCAATGTTCTATGAGCTGCCGTTAAAGCATGCATATCATATGTTTCACCATTGGCTGTTTTTCTAGCGTGAAAATCATTACCATACCACGATGCCGTGCCAACTTCCGAATAATTATAATCTTCTTTAGGATAATACCATTTACCCATAATTTTGTATGGTTTTCCGACCTTATAGGTACCACCCTGCCCTTTAATCGCTTCTATTTGCGAACTTCTTTCGCCAATTCTCCCGTATGTACAAGCATTCAGCACCAAAACGACACACAAAAACAATAAATTAAACCTGATATTTTTCATTTTTCTCTCATATTTTTGTTAATCAAGCAACAATTTACAATGTTTTTATTTCTTCGTAAAGCGATTAATTATCCTTGTGTAATTTTCGTTCCGGTACCGGAATTGCAAAGCCGATTTTAGGATCATAATTTCGAATTTTTCTCAGCAATTGATAATCAGGATAACCATCCTGAGTAAGTCTGGCTTTTTTTTGCAACTTTTTTACAGCCTCACGAGTTTTCGTACCAAGCTGGCCATCTTCACTCAGCGAAAACCATCCCATTTTATTAATAAACGACTGAACTTTAATAACATCATCAGTCTTCAATCTCAGGGCCGGATTAATGCTTCTTGTTTTCCATACTTTTTCCGATTTTATATAGTCCGCCAAAATTCCAACTGCCAAAGCATAGTTTTCTGAGCGGTTCCAATGCATTATCTTATGAAAATTTTCAAACACCAAATAAGCCGAACCTTTCTTTCCTTCCGGTGTTACAACTGCCGCTTTCATATTTTTATCAGAACTGATTGTTTTTTGATTTTTTGCCTTAACTCCGATTTTTTCCCATTCGGCAACTGTCTTAAACTTGTTTCTACCCGATAAAGAGAAATCAAAATTCCATGGCAAACTTACTTCCATTCCCCAAGGCTTGTCTTTTTGCCATCCTATTGATGACAAATAATTTGCTGCCGAAGCTGCAGCATCTTCAAAAGAGTGCCAAATATCTATTTTCCGATCACCATCAAAATCGACAGCATAGGCATTAAATGTTGAAGGCATAAACTGGAAATGCCCCATTGCTCCGGCCCAAGACCCTTGCATTTGCGTATGATCAACATCCCACTCATCAACGATTTTTAAAGCTTGATATAATTGCCCTCTAAAAAACGATGCTCTTCTCTTATCATAGCTCAAAGATGTCAAAGCCGCAATCGTATTAAACCCACCAAAACTGGATCCATAATTAGTTTCAACGCCCCAAAATGCTATTAGGTATTCAGGCTGCACACCATATTTTTTCTCTATTTTATCAAGTAAAGGTTTAAGTGTTTTATATTTTTTTCGTCCTTCTTCTACTCTTTTTTTAGAAACAACTCGATTTATATAATCAGTTGAAATCAAGGCAAATTCAATTTGTTTCCTGTCAATTTTCACCACTTCCGGTTCCGGCTGATAATAGTCTTGAGCATAAACTTTTTTAATTGTTTTTTTAGAAATACCTTTATCAATCATTTCTTCTTTCAACTCCTCAAGCCAACACAAATACTCTGTCGGAGCCAAAGAAGTTACACTTGCATTCACACAAGCCGTTGTTGCCAACAAACCGGCTATTGAAACACTTAACAAACGTTTAGAATAAGACATCATTTTCCTTTCAAACACTTGAGAAGAAATATAGCAAATGATGTTTTATAAATATTTAATATCTTGCAATAATTTTATTTTCAGATAATATGTGAGCGATTTTTTGATTATTTATTAATTAACCACATACAATTATGAAAGAAATTTTACTTATTGTCCTAATGCTAATAGTTAGCAGTGGAGCGTTGCTTTGGGCTATTTCTAAATTCGTGGAATACTCCATCAATTTAAAAATCCTCAAAGAAGAAGAAAAACATCCCGGAACATATCCTCGTTCCGACATAGGATTTTGCATCAACCGCAAAACCAAAGAAGTCGAAGGCGGCTCAAAAATAATATTACCTTTTGACTAACAAAAAAGCCCCGAAGATTGTTCTAGCAATTTTCGGGGGATTTTTTTTTATACTTTAACCGGACAATAAAGGACTATTACAAAATTACATTTAACGAACATTCTTAGCAAAGAATTCTGAAATTTTTGCTCCAATATTCTTTATTTTTTTAGGTGTTTTAATACTTGATAGATTAGTTTCTGGTTTTTCACCAATTTTACTTGCTAACTTTTTTCGTGCTGCAGATAATTTTCTTAAAAAATCAATCAATTCATTTTTTTGTTTTCCAGAAAACTCCTTCTTAATAAACTTACCATTTTGTCCTTTTTCATATGAATAAACATCATCTATCAGATTATCTTTATCCTTATGATAAACATGCAATGCATTTAATTCACCTGTATTATTTACTTCTGCCAAAAACTTGCATTCGTCGGGAGAAAAAAAACAATCATCCAATTCTAAAGAATAGGATTTATCCTTACCATCAGTTACTTTTATTGTTGCACCCGTTCTATTATGATTATGCACTACTTCTCCAAAATTAGATATTCTACTATTTAATGTACTATATTCGTAAACATAGACATCAAATAAATACTTTGCACTTCTCACTACTTTTCTCCCAAAATATGCATTAAACCGAACACTTAAATTCAACACCTATACCTGTTATATCATATTTTTGTCTAATATTCAATAGCAAAATAAAAACACAAATAGCAGAAATCTTAAAAGTTTATTATACAACACTTTATAAGTATTTTTGACAAAAGGCGAAATAAATCCGTTTTTATGTTCTCTTGCTTAGATACACGCATATAAAAGACGTGAAGTCTGCGAACTAAACAAGGATATTTTGACCGATTCTGTAACATACTACTGTAACACCCTTGAATTTTGGGTTTTTACAGAGGTTTTGTCAATAAAAAAGCCCGTTATTTCAACGGGCTAAATACATATTGGCGGAGAGGGTTCGATTACTCTCACTTTTGTTCGAGTTGCTTCGTCAGATATCAGTTTCACCGACCGGCGTACTTCCGTCCGCCTTATCTTCCTCGTCGAACTCACTCCCTGTAAGTTCAAATCTCTACCTTCCGCACATCAATAAACAAACACCCACTCTTTTGAGTGGGTGTTTGTTTATTGGCGGAGAGGGTGAGATTCGAACTCACGGAGGGATCGCTCCCTCGACGGTTTTCAAGACCGCTGCATTAAACCGCTCTGCCACCTCTCCAAAGGTGTATGTTCAAAATAATTATGGAGAAAACCGTCCTTGAAACTTCGTTTCAACCTCTCCGGTTTGGACCTTCGGTCATCTGCGATTCCAAGACCGCTGCATTAAACCTTTTCGTCACCTCTCCAAAGGTGTCATCAAATCTGACAAACAGTCTTTTAACCTAAAGATTTATAAAGGTCAAGATATTTTTATAAAAAAATAAATATTTACTTTTTGTCTATTTGTGTTAAGCTTTCGACAAACAAAAATAATTATAAACATTATGAACATATTATCTAAAAAACAAGAGCTTGGTTTTCATATGGTTAGAACCAATGCTCACTACCCTCCGGTATTTTTGCGATGCTTAGCCCAAGTCAAAAAATCTTCAAACCCCAAAAAACAATCAACCTCACCTTTCACTATCGGCAGAGGACGATTGGGAACCAAAAGATTTATAAACGGCGAATGGTATAATCTATGGTGTATGTACGGTCGCAATACAGAAAATGATTATTGTCTTTTCTGCAAAGAAGAAAACGATCCTTTTGCATATCAAATCATTCAAGGAAACTTCTTGTTTGAATTTAATGCAGAAGCCTATGCTACCATAGCTATCTATGCCAGCAAAGACAACTGGAACAGATTTGCTGCCAACTGTATCCTCACCGATGAAAAAGAACTTGATAAATTTCTTGATCTTATTGATGGGCAGATTCGCAGCAACTCAAAAATTCACAAGATCAAAAACTTTGTGAATAAATTACGTAAAACTTTATAATCAACCATAGGCTCCAACTAACCTTGGAGCCTATATTAAATTAACAAAAAAACAAATGAAAAAAGAAGCAAGCTTATCTATCGTAGAAGACACAACCAATAAACGATTCTTAATGATTCGTCATCACCGTGGCATCAACAACGGATGCATAAACTTCCCCGGCGGAAAAAAAGAAGATGGTGAAACAATGCTTGATTGTGTAATCAGAGAAACTTTTGAAGAAACCGGATTAACTATTACAAATCCCATTCAGGTTGGCTATGTGGAATTTCCTTCCATGAATTTCTATGTCCACATCTTCAAAAGCACCGAGTTTTCCGGTAGCTTGAAAGATAAAGAAGATGAAGTCGAAACCTTTTGGCAAGACATCACCGCAATTCCATACGATGAAATGCGTGAAGCCGATCGCGATTTTATCCCTGATATCTTAGCCGGAAAATATGTAAAACGAAGATATAACTACGACCAAGATTTTCATCTTATAAGTATTGAAAATATTTAGTCACAAACCCCTAGTAAATTCTAGGGGTTTAGCGTTTAAAAATCTCAATAAAAAACCGCCTAAAAGTTCAGCCCAAACTCCCTTTTCGAGAGTTCAAACCTCAAGTCCCACAACAATTAAAAACACCCCTAGGACTTACCTAGGGGTGTTTTTTAATTGGTGGGCGCTGAGAGGTTCGAACTCCCGACCCTCTCGGTGTAAACGAGATGCTCTTCCAGCTGAGCTAAGCGCCCATCTTGTTTACGAAAGTGTTTATACACTCATAAAAATAAATAATCAAGTAAAAAATTACAAAAAATTGCATTTTTTATATTATTGTCGTTTTTTATAACATTTCTGCGGCATAGAAACAATTAAATCTTTCACAATATGATATTAAAACCAATTTTTATTATCAAATATGGTTAAAATGTTTTTTTGACAAAAATTTTATCTTGCAACAGCAATTGGAATATGATATATTCCATAACAGAAAAAATTATTAACACATTAAAATAAAAAAAATGAGAAAAAATGAAATCTTTGAGCTCTTCGACTATATGACGACGAGCGGCAAATCAACCTTCATCGACGATTTCGAAGGTTGGGGTACAGAAGCAGAAATACCGGGATTCTCAAGCTTTGCTTCTTGTGAAGGAAACGGCATTAGAAGCAAGGCAACAGATCAAACGTACGAACCGCAATGTGAAAATGTCCGTCGCGGTAATCACCTTAAGGTAGAGTGCCGCAGTAAAGGTTGTATCAGAGAAATATCTCTCGATACGCTTTTCCCTGAGGGAACTTCTGTGGTGATTACAACCGGATCTGAACAGCTTCGTAAGCTCGCCCCTATCTTTGAAAAACGCTCAGAGATGATGGACTGGCTTCATCTCGTCGGCGAGTATGTAATCACTCGCAAAAATGCCGGAAATCCTGTACCTTGGTACTGGGAAGATGAGATGATCAACTTAGCTCGTTATCTCTTCGAAAATCAGCTCAATAAGGTCAACGACCAGAGCATTTACGACAAGTCTGTACTATAAAAAAGCTGACTACATAATGTAGTCAGCTTTTTTATGATTCGCACCAACTCTATATACTCAAACAAAACTTATTAAACAAAAAAATAAGGGCTGAAAATTAATATATCTTCAGCCCCAATAACTTATAACTAATCACTAAAGACTAGTTTACAGAATCCTGCAAAGCTTTACCAGCTTTGAATTTAGCTTGTTTACGAGCTGGGATTTTGATAGCAGCACCAGTACGTGGGTTGCGACCAGTTGTAGCAGCACGTTTAGCTACAGAAAATGTACCAAAGCCAACCAAACGAACTTCGTCACCTTTTTTCAAAGCTTTAGTAATAGAAGCTACAAAAGCGTCCAAAGCTTTAGAAGAATCAGTTTTGGTCAAACCTGTTTCGCTAGCAATGCTAGAAATCAATTCATTTTTATTCACGGTGAGGACTCCCTCTAATATAAGTTATAAACCACGCAAGCCAAGGTTTCCCTCGCTTACAAGCAAATTTGAACATCAAAAAAATATTCTGTCAAACAAAAAACGCACAAATATCAACATTTTTCGTGTTTTTACTGCAAAAAAAGCCCAAAACACAAGGTTTCCACAACTTTTATACTCTAAAATCGGCTAAAACATTGGACTTAACATTTCTAACAGAGTCTGATTCGCCCGATTCTTGTTTCAAAAAAATAGCCCTTGTAATAAGCAAGGGCTAAATCAATATTATTTCTTTAAGGGCTTAAGCTTCCCTTTTAAGGCTATTCTCAGCACTTCCTGGGCTTCTGACACCGGAATTATCTTTAATCCTGTTTTTACATTATCAGGAATTTCAGCCAAATCCTTTTCGTTGTCTTTTGGAATAATAACGGTTTTGATTCCTCCTCGCAAAGCCGAAAGCAACTTTTCTTTCAACCCTCCGATTGGAAGCACCCTGCCCTGCAAGGTAATTTCCCCGGTCATTGCTACATCTTTTTTAACCGGAATCTTAGTCAATGTCGAAACCAATGTCGTATACATTGCAATACCGGCAGACGGACCGTCCTTGGGTGTAGCACCTTCAGGAACATGAACGTGAATATCGGTCTTTTCAAAAACTTCTGGCTTGATTCCCAGTTCTTTTGAATGTGCTCTCACAACCGAGTATGCTGTTTCAATAGATTCCTTCATAACCTCGCCAAGCTTACCTGTCTGCTTAACAATACCTTTCCCCGGCATATCAACAGCTTCAATAAACAAAATATCGCCACCGACTTCTGTCCATGCCAAACCGGTAGTAACACCGATATGATCTGTTTCTTCCGCCTCGCCAAAACGATATTTAATAACTCCCAAATAATCACCAATATTCTTATCATCAACAACTATTTTCTTTTTCTTTTTGGCAAGAAGCGTCTCTTTAATTGCTTTTCTGGCAATAGATGACAATTCTCTTTCAAGGTTTCTAACACCGGCTTCTCTGGTATAATATCTGATTACGGATCTGACGGCTTCTTCCGTGATTTCCAGCTCACTTTTAACAATAGCATTTTCTGTAAATATCTTAGGCAACAAGTGCTTCTTTGCTATTTCGATTTTTTCATCTTCAGTATAACCCGACAAACGAATAATCTCCATTCTGTCAAGCAATGGTCTGGGCATATCCAAAGAGTTTGCTGTTGTTACAAACATCACATCTGATAAATCATAATCAACTTCCAAATAATGATCATTAAAAGATGAGTTTTGCTCCGGATCCAAAACTTCTAACAAAGCCGATGCCGGATCACCGCGATGATCACTACCCATCTTGTCTATTTCATCAAGCAAAAACAAAGGATTTGACGTACCGGCTTTTTTCATACCTTTAATAATTTTTCCCGGCATCGAACCGATATATGTACGTCTGTGTCCTCTGATTTCTGCCTCATCTCGCATACCACCGAGCGAAGCCCTTACAAACGATCGTCCGGTTGCTTTTGCAATAGATTTTCCCAACGATGTTTTACCCACACCCGGAGGCCCGACCAAACATAATATCGGCCCTTTTATCTTATCGGCACGAGCCTGTACCGCAAGATATTCTACTATTCTTTCTTTAACCTTGTCCAAACCATAGTGATCTTCTTCTAAAATCGCCATAGCTCTTTCAATATCTTTGTTTACTTTTGAACGTTTTTTCCAAGGAATATCCAAAATCCAATCCAAGTAATTTCTGACCACGGTTGCCTCTGCCGACATAACGCTCATATTTTTAAGCTTTCTTACTTCAGCCAAAGCTTTGTCTTTTGCTTCTTTAGATAGCTTGGTGTTTTTAATCTTTTTCATATATTCAGAAATTTCAGAATCTTCTTCACCGTCACCAAGCTCTTTTTGAATAGCCTTCATCTGCTCATTCAAATAATATTCTTTTTGGCTTTTTTCCATTTGCTTCTTAACTCGATTGCGGATTCTGTTTTCCACTTCGAGCATAGTAATTTCAGCATCCATAAAGCCCAATATTTTTTCAAATCTTTCGCTTAGGGTTGCCCCCTCCAACAACGATTGTTTATCTGCAATTTTTAAAGATAGATGCGATGCGATTGTATCTGCAAGTTTACTGTAATCTTCTATTTGATTAACCGCCACCAAAACTTCCGGTGCTGTTTTCTTTGACAACTTAACATATTCTTCAAATTGTGCTAATACAGCTCTGACTATAGCTTCGATTTCCGGATTATCTTCATTATCATCAGGCAAAACCGTAATATTTGCACTCATAATATTTTTATCATCATATATTTTTGTAAGCTTTACACGCTCTAAACCTTCAATCAAAACTTTTACGGTTCCGTCCGGCAAACGCAACAACTGCAAAACCGTACCCAAGGTGCCTACATGATAAATATCTTCATCATTGGGATTCTCAAGTGCCGCATCTTTTTGTGTTGCTAAAACAATATTTTGATCTCCGTCAACAACTTTTTGTAGAGCATTGATAGACTTTTCACGCCCTACAAACAATGGCACAATCATTTTAGGATAAACAACAATATCACGCAACGGCAGCACTGGATACTTATCTTTTTTAACCATTTTACACCTTTTTAATAAAAATACTTCATGCAACATATATAAGAAAAACTATTCGCTTCTGCAAGATTCTTTCTTAACTTTTTTTGCCACATCTGATCTTTGCTGGCAATTATAATATATTTAATCCACAAAAACTTTTCATGTGATAAAGTAAAAGAAAAAATTTGCAGATTAAAAAAAACATATATAATGTATGAAAATCAGACAATATGGAGTAAAAAATGCCTATCATAAATAATCATTTAGCCAATCAAGATATACCGGTAGATGTATCTGTTACTTTAGGCACCGCAAATTTAAGAGTTCATCAACTTCTAAAACTTGGCCGAGGGGCTGTTGTTGAACTGGATCGCAACATTAACGATCATGTTGACATATATGCCAACGATGTCCTAATCGGACATGGAGAAGTCATCGTCACCGAAAATGAAACTATCGGCATTAGCATTACCAAAATGAACTCCGCAAAATAACTTTTTTGAAATTTTAAACATGAATCTATATAAAAAATACATCAAAAAACCGCTGAAAAAAATAGGATCATCTCGCTTTGTCATAAATTTGATCTCTTCAATTTTTTATTATTATACCAAACTGGTAGGTAAAACCACTCGTTGGCATACCGAAGGTGTCGAAGAATTTCATAAATTAGCTAAGGATAATAATGGTATAATTTTAGTTATTTGGCATGGGCGCGCCGCAATGCTTCCGTTTTTCAAGCAAAAATCTCTCTCTTTAGACGCTTTAGTATCTGTACATCGTGATGGACAAATGATTGCCGGCCTTCTCAAAAGATACGGAATAGGCATAATTGGTGCTTCATCAAATGAAAATGCAGTATCCGGAGCTTTAAAACTCATGCGAACACTAAAAGAAGACACTTCTATTTGCATCATTCCTGATGGTCCGCGCGGACCGAGAATGGTTATGACCAAATCTCCTATCTACTATGCTTGGAAAACCGGAAAACCGCTAATTGGTGCATCTTACAGTATAAGTAATTCAATTCTGGTTACCAAAGCTTGGGATCATACAATGATACCTTTTCCTTTCTCCAATGGTGTATGTAAAACAACAAAACCTCTATATATACCTAAAGATGTATCTGAAAAAGACTTAGAGAAATATCGCATTGAAATGGAAAACAGACTCAATCAAGTTGCGTTTGAGTGTGACAGAGAAATGAATCTTACTCCGGTAAAACCGGACATCAACGCAATCAATAATAAACATCGCCCTTCATCTAATAGGAAATAAAAATGTTCATAAAAATATATAATGCACTTATTGCAATTCTTTATCCGACAGTCATTAAGAGATATATAAAAAAACGTTTAGCCAATGGAAAAGAAGATCAAGCTCGCTTCAATGAAAGAGTTGGACGCCCTAAAATGCAAAGACCCGAAGGAAAGTTAATTTGGTTACACGGAGCCTCTGTTGGTGAATCTATATCTATGTTACCATTGATTCAAAAAATTCTTGATACCTACCCTGACGCCCATGTAATGGTTACAACCGGTACTGTAACATCTGCCGATGTTATGAGCAAACGTTTACCGGAACGAGCTTTTCACCAGTTTATTCCCATAGACAACCCTTTCTTTACAACCCGCTTTATAAAACATTGGCAGCCTAATGTTGCATTGTGGTTTGAATCTGAATTGTGGCCGGCAATGTTATCTTCTATTAAACGTAAGAACATTCCTTTAATTTTAATCAACGGAAGAATTTCAAACAAATCATTCAAAAGATGGCAACAATTTGATTTTATATGCAAAGAGCTTTTGAGTTGCTTTACCTTCTGTCTCGGACAATCAGAAGAAGATGCCTATCGTTTGCAAGTTTTAGGAGCTCCTAACAGTATATGCTTAGGAAATTTAAAATACGCAGGCCTTCCTCTTCCCATAGACGAGAAAAAAAGAGATGAAATTATTAAACAAATCGGAAAACGTACTTTTTGGTTAGCAAGCTCCACTCATAATGATGAGGAATTAAGAATCGCCAAAGTTCACAAAAGACTAAAAGAGAAATTTCCTGACCTATTAACCCTGATAGCTCCTCGTCATCCGCAAAGAGGACCGGAAATCAAGGAAGCCATTGAAAAAATAGGCCTCAAAGCATCACTAAGATCTGAGAATGAAAAAATAACAGGCACTACCGACATATACATTGCCAATACCATTGGAGAAATGGGAATTTGGTATGATATTGCCAAATTAGTGTTTATTGGTGGATCGTTAATCCCCCATGGCGGTCAAAACTTTATAGAACCTTCACGCGTAAGAGATGCTGTTGTGGTTGGTCCGCATATGCATAACTTTACTGATGCAATGAATCGCGCCAAAAAAGCTGATGCTATAATCCAAGTAACAGATACAGAAGAATTACAAGATGTTGTAGCTCAACTTCTTGAAAATAAAGACCTTCTTGATGCCAAACGATCTTTGGCATACAACTGGGCAACCAGCGAAGCAAAAGTTTTGGATGGAATTATGGATAAAGTTAAAGGATTTATTTAAGTGAAGACACCAACACATTGGAAAACAATAAATTTATTATCTTTAGTTTTATACCCGTTAGGCTGTCTGTATGGCTTAGCAACAGCCACTCGTTTATGGCTAAAAAAATCACATCGTGTTGAAGCGTGTGTCATTTGTGTCGGAAATCTCACTGCCGGAGGAACCGGAAAAACTCCGGTAGCAGTATCATTGGCAAAAATGTTGCAACAACATGGCAAAAACCCGTTTTTTGTCAGTCGCGGATATGGCGGAAAGCTAAAAGATGTTATGGTTAATCCTTCACGCCACACTGCTCAAGAAGTTGGTGACGAACCTCTTATTTTGGCTCGTCAGGCTTCGGTTGTAATCAATCCCAATCGTTATCAAGGTGCTTTATTAGCGGCACAAGAACGCGCTGACTTTGTTATTATGGACGATGGATATCAGAATCCCTCATTATATAAAGACAAATCAATTCTTGTTGTTGACGGAAATGTCGGCTTTGGAAACGGAATGTGCATTCCTGCCGGACCGCTTAGAGAATTTAAGACTCTGGGATTAAAACGAGCCGATGCTATTGCTCTGATTGGAGAAGATACACACAAACTGACCGATTCTTTTGGCAACCTTCCGGTATTTAGAGCAAAAATCAAGGCTGTTTCGCCCTCGCCTTTAACTTATGATGTTGTAGCCTTTGCCGGAATTGGCAGACCGGATAAATTCTATTCTTCGCTCAAAGAATGTGGTTTTAATGTAATTGCCACCAAAGATTTTCCGGATCATCATTATTACAACGAAAATGAGCTTGAAGAAATGTTGGCTCTTGGTAAAAAACACAAATCTCCGGTTTATACAACGGCCAAAGATTTTGTAAAGATCCCCCCTCACTTGCAAAGTAAGTTCAAGGTACTGGAAATAGAGATTGAATGGGAAAATCCGGCAGAAGTTATTAGCTTTTTGCTTCACCATTAAAAAAGCTCCCCAAAGGGAGCTTTTTTTTATGGCGGAGAGTATGTGCAACTTTTGTGCAAGTTTTGTGCAACTTTGAGCCATTTTGTGCAAATTTGAGCCTATTTTGTTAACCTAATTTCAACCAATCACCCAGACACTAGATACAACAAAACCCTAGATTTCTCTAGGGTTTAAGTGGCGGAGAGTACAGGATTGGGTACTCCCATAAATGGGGCCTCCTCGTGTCGTAAGTCTCAAACTTCGTATTTCGCTAAGCGATTTGCTAAGCTCAACACTCGTTTTCGCCAACTATCCACTCCGAACCTTACAGGTTCAAGTCCTAACCTCCTCACATAAAAAAAAGCTCCCCAAAGGGAGCTTTTTTTTTATGGCGGAGAGTACAGGACTCGAACCTGTGCATCGGTATCCCGATGACGGATTAGCAATCCGCTGCATTACCACTCTGCCAACTCTCCATATGTGGTAACGGACATATATTTATCTTATGTTTTACTACTCGTCAATAACTTTTTTTAATTTCAACTCAATAAAATCAAAATACTTATTATTCTCCAAATATCATCGATAAATAAGTCATAACAATAAAACCTAAAAATACTGCTGCAGCTGATTTATTAGTAGATTGATTACTGCCATATGTTTCCGGCAATATCTCATTAATCACCACAAACAATAATGTTCCTCCGGCAAAAGCCATTCCATATGGCACAATATTAAAACTTATTCCCATCAAAAACAACCCGACTATTGCCCCCAAAGGTTGTACCATACCTATAACAAAGGCCATAACAGCTGCTCGCAAACGAGAATTACCTGCTGCCACCAAAGAAATGGCAATAGTCAAACCTTCTGGAATATTATGAGCTGCAATACCAATTACTAAAGATAACGGATTTACAATATCTTCTGCTCCGTAAGCTACCCCTACTGCCAATCCCTCAGGAAGTTTGTGCAGGGTAATTGCGATAATAAACAACCAAGCTTTTTTTAAATCAAAATGCGGCCCGTGATGTCCCATTGCATTATGTTCGTGAGGAATTGCCAAATTCAATATCCACACCAATAAAACACCTCCAAACACAGCCAAAGTATAATTAAATGCGGTTTGATATACTTCTTCGCCTTCAATCACAATCTCTTGCATTGCCGGCACCAACAATGAGAAGAAAGACGCAGCCAACATAATGCCGGCAGCAATATTGAGCAACATATTGATTTCAGCCTTGCGATATCTTTTTCTAAAAAATATACACAAACCACCTAAACCTGTCACCATTCCGGCAGCCAATGCAGCCAACAATCCTTGAATATATACTTGATTCATATCTATTTCCTATCAAACAATTTTGCGATATCAGCGATCTTAAGCTC
This sequence comes from Alphaproteobacteria bacterium, assembly GCA_015062285.1. Taxonomy (GTDB): domain Bacteria; phylum Pseudomonadota; class Alphaproteobacteria; order RF32; family CAG-239; genus CAZU01. The sequence goes on from SUUY01000003.1 coordinate 186,324, forward strand.
TACATAAGTCGGACGCCCATGATTACACTGTCCGGAATGGGGTGTCCTTTCCATATCTCGCAATAACTTATTCATTTCTTCAATATTCATTTTTCTTCCTGCTCTGACTGACCCATGACAAGCTATTGTAGCACAAACCAAATGCAATTTTTCTTTTAGTTCAAAACCATTTCCCCATTCTGCCATTTGTTGAGCAATATCTTCAATCAATTTCTTTACATCAATCTCACCCAACAACGCCGGAGTTTCTCTAACAATTACAGCTGTCGTTCCAAATTCCTCCACAATCAAACCAAGCTTAGATAATTCTTCTGCTCCTTGCAAAATTCTGTTTTTTTCCGCCGGTGCCAAATCAACAATTTCCGGAATCAGCAAAATTTGTGTTGCAACATTCCCCTCTTGCAAATCTGCCTTCAGTTTTTCCATCACCACCCGTTCATGAGCGGCATGCTGGTCTGTAATAATAATACTATCTTCACTCTGTGATATAATATATGTATTATGAAACTGTGCTTTTGCCATACCCAAAGGACCAACATCAGAGCGATCCACCACATCTTCGACATTCTCAACCCTAACCGAGATTTTACGTTCTAATTCCGGCAAAACAGCTTGCCTTGAATATGTATAAGGTTTTGTCTGATAAACCCTATTGGGCAAAACATGCTCTCTTAAATATCCCGTATCTTCTTCATTTTCTTCAAATTTAGGAAGACTGTCTCCAATCAAATTTTCTAAACTTATGGTATTTGATGTTCTATTGGCATGCAAATTCAAAGCATTTCTGATAGCACTAACCAGCAAACCCCTCACTAGTGCAGAATCATAAAAACGCACTTCTGCTTTTGCCGGATGTACATTTACATCTACATACTTGGGATCAACATCAATAAACAAAGCACAAAGCGGATAACGTCCGGAGGTCAAAACATCTAAATAAGCACCTTTTAGAGCTCCTAATAATAACTTATCTCTAACCGGACGATTATTAACAAACAAAAACTGTGATAATGAGTTTGCCTTATTCAAAGTTGGCAAGGAAACATATCCGCTGATTTTCACCCCTTCTCGCTCTGCATCGATTCTGATTGAATTTTCACCAAAGTCTTTTCCCATAATTGAAGAAATACGCTCCAGCCTTGATTCAAACAAATCTCCGTTACACGCCGGCAACAACATTTTTTTCTTATCATTATCATATAAAGAAAAAGATATATGAGGATTTGCCAAGGCAATTCTTTGCAATATATCATGACATTGCGTTGCTTCCGAACTTCCGGTTTTTAAAAACTTGAGCCTTGCCGGAGTTGCAAAAAACAAGTCTCTAACATCAATTCTTGTTCCTGCTCCATAAGCCGCCGGAACAACTTCTGACTTTTCTCCGCCATTAACCTCAATTTTCCATGCATTTTCGGCATCTTTGATTCGGCTGATGATAGAAAGTCTGGCTACCGATGCAATAGATGGTAAAGCTTCTCCCCTAAATCCCAAATAACTTATATTAAACAAATTATCATCAGGTAATTTAGAAGTTGCATGCCTTTCAACAGCCAATTCAAGCTCTTGCGGTGACATTCCTTTGCCGTTATCACTGATTGTAATATAGCTTTTTCCACCATCTCCCAAACGGACTTCTATTGATGAAGCACCGGCATCAATAGCATTTTCAACCAATTCTTTCACAACTGAGGCCGGTCTTTCGACCACCTCACCGGCTGCAATCTGATTTACCAAATTTGAAGGAAGAATTCGAATTGACATATGAAAACTCGTCTATTTACGCATTCTCTTTATCATTTTAACTAAATTTCCGGTAGAAGCATCGTGCCTAATTCCGGAGGCATTACTTTGCAATTCCGGCAAAATGCTGAGAGCCATTTGCTTACCGAGTTCCACACCCATCTGATCAAAAGAATCAATATCCCAAATTACACCTTCAACAAAAGTTTTATGCTCATACATTGCCACCAACATACCCAATGTATAAGGATCAATTTTTTTGAACAATATGGTATTAGATGGACGATTACCGGGAAAACTCTTATATTTTTTCAGACGCTTAGCTTCTTCTTTGGGTTTGCCGGCTCTACGCATTTCATCATATGCTTCCTTAACTGTTTTACCCTTCATTAGAGCCTCACCCTGTGCTAAGGCGTTTGCCAACAAGATTTCATGATGTTCACCAACCTCATTATGCGAAATTGCCGGAACAATAATATCACAAGGTATAATTGTCATGCCCTGATGCATCATTTGGAAAAACGAATGCTGAACATCTGTCCCTGCACCGCCAAATACTACCAGTGATGTACTGCATTTAATATATTCGCCTTCGTTAGAAATAAACTTGCCATTACTTTCCATTACCAACTGTTGCAAATATGCCGGCAAATATCCCAAATACTGATCATATGGTATTACAGCAGCACTACGCATATTAAAAAAGTCATTATACCAAATACTAAGCATTGCCAAAATAACCGGAATATTTTTAGATAATTCGGTATATTTGAAGTGCATATCCATCTCATGTGCACCTTCTAGCATTTTTTCAAAATTATCCATTCCGACTGCAATAGCAATAATCAAACCGATTGCTGACCACATAGAATATCTGCCACCGACAAAATCCCAAAATTCAAACATATTTTCTGTATCAATTCCAAATTTTGCAACTTCTTTGGCATTGGTTGAAACGGCCACAAAATGCTTAGATACAGCATGCTCTCCCAATGCATCGATTAGCCACTTGCGACAAGTACGGGCATTAGTCAAAGTTTCAATAGTTGTAAAGGTTTTAGAACAAACAATAAATAATGTTTCTTCCGGATTGACTTTATTTAGCACTTCATTGCAAGCTGTTCCGTCAATGTTAGAAATAAAATAACAATTAATATCTTTTGCCCAGTATTTTCTCAAGGCTTCAACCGCCATTTTAGGCCCCAGATCAGAACCTCCAATTCCAATATTTACAATATTAACTAATTTCTTACCGGTATGTCCGACAAACTTGCCATATCTTACATCTTCTGAAAATTTCTTAATTTTTGCCAACACTGCGTTTATTTCAGGCATAACATTCTTGCCATCAATACAAATCGGACTATTCTCTCTATTACGCAAAGCCACATGCAAAACGGCCCTGTTTTCTGTCTGATTAATTCTTTCCCCCTTGAACATAGCATCAATTTTTTCCGGCAATTTACAAGCTCTGGCCAATGTCAACAAATAAGCCAAGGTATGATCGTTAATTCTGTTTTTTGAATAATCAACCGTCATTGCATCTAAATTAATGCAATATCTTTCAGCACGTTGCGGATCTTTTGCAAACATTTCACGCATTTCAACATCTCTCATTTTCTTATAATGAGATGCCAACTTACTCCATGCCTTATTTTTGCTTATTTCTTTTTTAGTTCCAAACATTTATTTTCTCCTACATTTAGTGCTAAAATGTTCCTATCTCGGCTTTAATTACTTTTTCCGGATCAAAATATTTTTGAATCGCATTGTTAACTTCATCAAATCTTATGTTAGCAATATTCTCGTTTCTTTTTTGTAAAAAATCCAGTCCTAAATTATATTTTTGCATAGCTGTCAATATATCAGCTATTGTCGAAATTGAAGCAAAGCGCAAATTATATGATGATATTAAATATTTTTTTGCCTTTTTCAAATCATCTTTGCTTATTCCATCTTTTTGAATTTTCTTTAATTGTTCTCTCCATAAACTTTCGGCTTTGGTTGCATTATCCTTTGTTGCCGAAAAACTGGTTACTAACAACGGAGCCTTATCGTCTAAACTCAAATACGAGTATATTCCATAAGTTAGCCCGTTTTTTTCTCGTATTTCTTGAGATAATTTCGAATTCAAACCAGAACCGCCCAAAATATGATTTGCTACAAACAACGGATAAAAATCATGGTGGTTTCTACCTACTCCGGCTTGAGCTGCAATCCATATATTTTGTGCTGATTTTCTATCTATATGTTTTGATTGTCCGTCAAACTTAATATTAGCATCACGCACAAAGTTTGTGTTTCCCGATTTTGGAAGTTCTCCAAAAACCAGATCTAAAATTTTTCCGGCTTGTTTGGCATCAACATCTCCTGCAATTCCCACCAACAAATCTCTTTTATTAAACACATTATCCGCAAAATACAGCAAATCAGTTTTTGTAATTTTATTAATATGTTCCGCATTTCCAAGCGGATTTCTTGCATACGGATGATCGCCATATAATTCTTTAGCAAAATCCAACTGCAATTCGTTTACCGGATGTTCTTTTTGTCGTTTTAATGCTTCGAGCATTATTTTTTTTGTTCTTTCAACATCTTCGGCATCAAAACGTGGCTGCGTTAGCATTAGTCTCAAAAAGTTTACAGCATCATCAAGATTTTCTTTGGTAGTTAATAATTTTCCCTCAAAACTATCTTTATTTATATCAAACGATATTCTTATCGCTCTAATATCAAGCTCTTCTTTCAGTTGCTGAGAATTAAATTCACCACCACCCTCACCTAAAAGCGAAGCAACCATTAAAGCCAGGCCTTGTTTATCAGTATCATCATTTGCATATCCGCCATTCTTAAACATAAAACTTATACTGATAATAGGATTTGTAACATCTTCCAACAGATATGCTTTTATTTTATTATTAGGACTCACTATTTCTTTTACATCAAGCTTTATTCCTGACACTTCCGAAGTAATATCAGCAACATTAAGTTTATTTCCATAAAAAGAATTATAAATAAAATACAAAAATCCGAACACAACCATACAACATATTAATTTTGCGACTGATATGCTTTTATTTTTCTTAAACTTATGAGACCTTCTCATTGTTTATTCTCCTTCGGACGCAATATCCCCGTAACATTAGAAGTACTAGCAACCAGATATTTGGCAGAATTAAGCAAACGTTGAAGCTCAACATTTTTTATTTTTTGTTCTTGAGACTCAATATCTTCTAAACTCATTCCGCTTATTGCCATAGATCCGACAACATAGGCCGCATCTTCAGGATTATCTTTCAAATAAACCAATCCAGCCGATAATTTTCTTTTTATTTTATCTAATTCTTGCTCATCTAGCTCAGATAATGCCTCTTGCCATGCTTTATCTAGCTCTTTTAAAGCTTCATCGGAAGAAACACCATTATTAGGAATCATCGAAACAGAAAAAGTTCCATAACTCCGAGAAACCGGATCATAATCCACACTGATACTCAAAAGCTTTTTTTGTTCTAAAACCAATTTTTTATATAATTTAGAGGTATCACCTCCGCCCATATAAGCTGCCAATACCTGCAAATCATACACATTTTCAGGATTTTTCATAAACGATGGTGCTATATATGCTCTCAAAATTCTTACACCACTAATTTTTTCATCTTGCATATCAAGTGTAGCACTGAATTTTTCTGATACATCTGGCCAATTTGTTTCTTCTATTTCTCTTGATTTTAAATCTCCATAATATTTGGTAGCCAAATCTCTAGCTTTGTTAACATCTATATCTCCAGCTAATATTAAAACTGCATTATTAGGAACATAATATTTTTTATAATAATCTGATACATCTTTCTGCGTAAGAGACCGTATTTCCTTGTCCGTTCCGGTTATCGGACGCGAATACGGATGCTGTTGCCACAAAATTCGATTAAGTGCTTCCCTAAATTTTCCTACCGGATTGTTATCTACGCGCTGTTTTCTTTCCTGAAATACAATATCTCGTTCTGCTACAAAAGCATCATTGTCAAACTGCAAATTGACCATTCTGTCTGCTTCAAGCAACATTGCCAATTCCAAACGAGAAACATCTAAAAATTGATGATATGCCGTCATATCTTGACCGGTAAAGGCATTACTTTCGGCGCCATTTTCTTCCATCATAATATTAAACTTTTGACCGGATACATCTTTTGTTCCTCTAAACATCAAATGTTCCAATAAATGTGCCGTTCCTCCTTTGCCAATATTTTCATCAGAAGCACCATTTTTATACCACACCATATGTTTTACAACAGGAACTCTATGATTTGGCACAACAATTACTCGCATACCATTGGCCAAATAAAATTCTTCAGCACCAAACAGCCCTTTGGCATTAACAGCCAAGGGAAATAATAAAAGCAACAAAAAAAGAAATTTATACCTAGACATCTTACTGTTTGTTAGTTATAATCGACTAACTCACTTAAAGAATTAATTTCCTTCGATGTTTTTTGCTCTACCAACGGACGCAAATCATACTCCGGTGGCAAGGAAAGAGGCTTACGAGTACTAACCATAGTCTCATCAGGAGCTTTGTTAACCATGCCCAACTTTTCTTTATTAAGGGTTCCGCATGCACTCAAAACCAACAATACAACAAACGACAATAAAATCTTATTCATTTTTATTTTCCTTCCTTTTGTTTGTAGTGAAAAAAGAAACTTTGAATAATCAAAATAGCAGCTCCCACACAAATAAAGCTATCTGCAACATTAAATGCCGGCCAATGACTTTCACCAACATGAAAATCTAAAAAGTCAAAAACTGCTCCCAAACGAATTCTGTCAATCACATTACCGACAGCACCACCAATAATCATACCTAAAGCATACTTAGCCCAAACACTCTTTTCACTTTTCAGCCAACAGAGTAAAAAAATCACGATCAACATTGCCAAGCCGGAAAGTATCCATGCCCCAACGTTACCATAATTATTAAACATTGAAAAACTGACACCGGTATTCCAAGCTCTAACCAAATTGAAAAATGGTGTTACATATATAATCATTGTATTATGTAATACATCATGTAGCATATAATATTTGCTGAGCTGGTCAAACAACACCACCAAAAGCGCAATATTCAAACCTATAAGCACGTACAACTCCTAAACTAATAAAAAACGGATAGATTATAAAATACATTCTTAAAATCCCAAAGTCTTAACTTAAAGATATAAACATATCTACAACAAAAACATTTTAGCAAGACCAAGAAAAACAAAAAATCCGCCACAATCAGTTATAGCAATCAAAAATACACCTGAAGACACCGCCGGATCAACCTTAAATCGATTTAAGGTTAAAGGCACCAAAATTCCCGACAGGCTTGCAATAACAAGTGTAATCAACATTGCAATAGCAATTATCAAACTCATAAACTGATAATCCGGAAACCAAATATGAGTTATAACTCCAATCAACAGAGCAAATAACAAACCATTACTAAGCCCTACTAAAAATTCTTTTATAATCATTCGTAGTGTGTTAGCTGAGTTAAGCTCTTTAGTTGCTAAAGCCCTAACCACCACTGCCAATGTTTGGTTTCCTGTTGTTCCTCCCATAGATGCAACTATCGGCATCAAAACCGCTAATACTGATATTTGAGCAATAACTTCCTGAAAACCTTTTACAACCGAAGCCGCCAATATTGTTGCAACCAAATTTGTAATAAGCCACATAACTCGAGACTTAAATACCGAAAAAACAGAACGATAAACATCACCTTCCTCAGTACCGGAAAGATGCATAATATCCTCTGAAACTTCTTCGTGAATCACTTCTACTACATCATCAATCGTAATCACACCAATTAAATGATCTTTATTATCGACTACCATGGCCGAACGCCAGCCATATTCTCTAAACATATGAGCAACTTCTTCCTGATCAGTCAAGACATCTATTGGTACAATTTCTCCATCCATAATGTCAAAAAGGTATTCTGTTGGCTTCGCTCGCAATAATTTATCAAGAGCAATATGTCCTGATGGTCTGAATTTTTCATCTGTCAGAAAAATGTCATAAAATTCTTCCGGTAATTCCTGATTCTTCAATAAGAATTCTTTTGCTTCTTTAACAGTCCACCAATCAGGCATGCCAACAAATTCTCTGGACATAATACGACCGGCAGAATCTTCTGGATAAGAAAGAGATGATTGTACTTGATATTGAAGTTCAGGATCGAGCTTTTTAATAATACTTTCTTGCTCTTCTTCATCCATATGCTCCAAAATTTCAACGACCTCATCAGAGTCAAGTTCATTTGCAATCTTCACGATTTGCTTTTCTTGCAAAGATTCTATAACCTGCTCTTGTACAACATCATTTAATTCCGGAAAAACATCTGGGTTTATCTTATCGCCCAAAATCTGCACTAATTTGGTGCGTTCAGAATGACTAAGTGTCTCAATTAATTTGGCCAATCCGTATTCAGATAAACCCTCTACCATTTTCCTGACATGGATAACATCATCTTCATGTAAGGCCTCACTGACAGATGCAACAAACTTCGACCCCAAACCCAATTGTTGGTGAGCATTCTGTATATATTTCTTTTTTTTCTTGAGGAGTTTAGACTTAGGGAGTAAATCACGCTTAAAACGTTTGCTCATTTTTCACCCTCCCTAATTATTTATCTCAATACGATACTTTCGGTTTTATTCCGAAATTCCCTAAAAAGCATTATAAAAACATAAAAAAAGCTTTATTTAGCAGGATAAATGGTGCGGCCAAAAGGACTTGAACCTTCACGGGAGTTCTCCCACAACCACCTCAAGGTTGCGTGTCTACCAATTCCACCATGGCCGCATATTGCCAATAAAGCTGAAAACAGAAATAAATCACAAATAAAAATAAATCAAGTGTTTTTTTATTTTAATTATAACTTTTTTTATTCATTTACCAAACCGCCGGATATCACAAACTTCAATCCTTGTTCCACTGTCATATCCATTTCTATACAATCTTTTTTAGGAACAAAAATCAAAAAACCTGATGTCGGGTTTGGCGTTGTCGGAATAAATACACTCAACATATCATCAGGGCATTTAGCTTTAATTTCGCCTTGCAAATCCGAACTTACAAAACCCAATATCCAAATTCCTTTACGAGGATATTCAAGCATTACGACCTTGCTAAAAGCTTGAGTTTTACTTGAAAAAAATGTTTCAAACACTTGTTTTAGCACAGAATATACACTGGACACCAAAGGAACTTTATAAACAATCCACTCTCCAAGCTTGATAAAAAATCTTCCTAAAAATCCGGCAGCAAACATACCGACAATAATCAAAAATACAATCCCTACAACCAATCCGAGTCCAGGAATTGTATAAGGCATATTATCAAACTTATATTGTGGTGGAAGCAGTTTATTTACAAAAATATCCATCCATAATACAAATTTTACTGCTAAATATAAAGTAATTGCAACCGGAGCAGTCACCAAAATTCCGGTAAATAAATAAGCTCTTAATTTGCCGCCCAATTTCATAAAAACAGCCTTTTCTTTTTGCAAACGAATTTTTTTTATATTTTTGGCTCGTTTTTTTATGTTTTTAGATTTTACCATTTTTTTGTTCCTTTATTTTAACCCTTATACAAATCATTTCAGATAAGCCATTATATATCTCACATAAAAATACGGAGAATGGTTTAGATGGAGTGATTTGAAAAGCGAAAAAAATTTTAGCGTACACAGTAGTACGTGAATTTTTTGAGCCTTGTACAAATCATTTCAGATAAGCCATTATACGTATTTTTTAATATCTTCAATAATAAATTGCACTTCATCTCTTCCATTCCATGTATCTCTTCGCAAAACTCCGACAACATCAAAATATTCTCCTCGAGAGTTAAGCATTGCCTGTCCTATATCATTATCTCCAACTCTAAATGCCATTCCTTTTATTGACTTTCCGCTATCCGAAGTCAATATACAACGAACATGCCCTATTCCTACCAACGAAGATTTAATTATCTGCACATTTTTCAGCATTAATTTAGGCTCTGAATTTCCTGCACCATATGGCTCAAGATTATCTAAAGATACTGCTAACTCTTTGTTTGCTCCCCCCACTTCTAATATAGCATCTATATTTAACACCGGACATATAGCTTCATTGCCAATTTTATTATTCACATACTCTCCGACAAAGGTTCTAAATTCCTCAATTTTATCTTGATTCAAAGAAAATCCGGCAGCCATAGTGTGCCCGCCACCTTTAGTCAAAATACCCTTTTCTTTGGCAGCAATAACCAATTCACCAAGATCAATCTGTGAAATAGAGCGAGCTGAACCTTTAACCTCATCAGCTTCAACAGACATTACAAATGACGGAACATTGTATCTTTCTTTAAGCCTTCCGGCAACAATGCCTATCACTCCTTGATGCCAATCATAACCAAAAACAAATGCTATCGGATATTTTTGAGGTTGTCCTTCTAAAATTTCTATAGCCTGCAACAAAACATAATTTTCAACATCTTTTCGTTGTATATTATATTCATTAAGTTTATCTGCATATAATTGTGCTTCATATTCCTTATTACAGCAAAGCAATTTGTGAGCCACATCAGAATCCCCTACTCTTCCTCCGGCATTTAATCGTGGCCCTAAAACATATCCCAAATGGAATGCTGTTGGAGGTGTATTCAGTCCACCTTTTTCTAACAAAGTCTTTAACCCAATATTTTGAGAATTTGCCATAATTTTCAAACCCTGACGCACATAGGCTCTGTTCAGTCCTCGCAATGGCACAACATCACAAACTGTTCCCAATGCCACCAAATCAAGCCACTGCATAAGATTAGGCTCATTATATTCTTCACCGTAAAAATTCCTGCGCCTCAATTCTCTATTAACAGCCACAACCACCAAAAACACAACCCCAACAGCCGCCATATATTTTAAATCAGGATATTCTTCCGTCTCATCTAAGCGCTTTGGATTAACAACGGCATACACACGAGGTAAATTTACCTCTGCTTCATGATGATCAATAACTATTACTTCTAAGCTTTTATTTGTTGCATATTCCAAAGGTTCAAAAGCAGTTGTTCCACAATCAGTAGTAATTAACAACTCAGCTCCTCGAGATACAAAATTATCTATTGCTTTCATACTCGGACCATACCCCTCATCTCTTTCCGGAATATGGACATCAGGAAAAGCACCAACCGATTCTAAAAACAAACGCAACACCGCAGACGAGGTTGCTCCGTCAACGTCATAGTCACCTATTATCGCAATTTTTTGCTTGTTAACAATCGCATCGGCAATTTTATTTGCCGCTTTATCAACATCTTTAAGCACGGAAGGATTCGGCATAATATTTTGTAGTTTTGGTTCCCAAAAAGTCGATATATTCTCAGAAGAGATTCCTCTTAAGGATAAAATCTTGGCTACAACATACGGAACATTATGTCGTTCAATCAACAACTCAACTTCTCGATCATTAGCCTGAGACACACTCCACAAGTTTCCACCCAAAGACTTATTTTCAACAGTCTCGCTAATCACCGACATCAATCTTTACCGCCTAGTATGCTATATAAATTTCTGCTCTGCGATTGAGTCTTTCACCTTCAGGCATAACTTCTTGATATGCCGGTGCTGAATCTGACATTGCCTCAATAGAAATTTTATCAGCAGATACTCCGGCACGTTTTAATGCCAAAGCGACATTTTGTGCTCTTTCCATAGAAGCCTTAAAATTAGCCAATTTATGACTTACCGGATCTGTATCTCTTGTTCTGCTTGATGAATGCCCGTATACCATCACATTTGCATTATTTTCTTTTACTAATTTTGCAATTTTTCTGATATTGCTACGATATTGAGGCTTAACCTTACTACTACCATTATCAAAATAAATGGTATCAACCTTATAGCTCACACTGGGAACATAGTCATCGCTTTTATTTTCCGGTTCAACTTCGTCATCAGCTTCTTCCGGCTCAATTAATTCAACAGTTTCTTCTTGTTTAACTTCTTCATCTTGAGGTTCATAATCAACATCTTCCGCTTTTACCGGAATAGACTTAGCAGCTTCAACTTCATCTTCAGTTGTCTTTTCACTGCTTTCATATGCAACATTTTCAACATCAGAGCGCAAAGCACTATCTTCTTCATTCATTTCATATACAGCTTGTCCGCCTTCATGAACCTCTATTTCTTCAAAACTGTCATCAAATTCAGGAAACATTGCACTTGCACAAGCAGAAAGCGTTAAAATAGCTGTAAAACCGAAAATATTTTTATAAATACCACGCATTGTTAAACCCTCAAAACTTTAAAACTGTATATAAACTAAACTATTATCACACACAAAACAAGAGCAAAAACCAATTTTTCAGCAGATTAATTTATTCGTGATTATTTTCAATATTTATTTGTAATTCGGCACAAATTGATTATACTATACTAAATTGTAGGATTATTGGGAGTTTTCTTATGAGTTATCTGCCTATTTCTTCTGTATTTGAAATTAGCGATTGGTTTTTCCGTCGTGCCGATAAAGACGATAAGTATATTGACAATGACAAAATCCAACAAATGCTTCTCATGGCACAAATCCATTTTGTAATCAATAACAACTCTCTTTTATTTCCAGCTATTTTTGTATATAAAAACAATAAAATAACAGAGCCAAATCTTGCTAAGATCTTAGAATTTGGTCTTCCTTTAATACCAACTCCAAGATTTGATAATAAAATATCCGATTTTTTAGAACTAATTTGGCAAAAATACTCACCTTTAGAAACAAAAGATCTAAACAAAATCATATCTTCTCACATTCAAACACAACAGCAAATAATTTCAATCGAATGCTTCGTTCAAAGTTTTAAGTCACAACAAAACCAAAAATCATCTAAAGAAAATAAAAAAGTACTTATCTCTCAAAACGGACCGGTTATTGTTTCCCAATGGAAACCTCGCAAAATAAACAATACAAAGGAGCCTTATCCATGCAAAAAATAATCAAATTATTTTTAATTTTATTGGTTATTTCTGCTTGTTCTAAAGAAGCAGAAATGAAACCCACTTCTCCACTGATTATTAAAACAACCAATGGTGATGTCAGATATATGGTAGAAGTCGCCACTACACCTGATGACATGCAAACAGGCCTTATGCATCGTACAAACCTGGGATTCACCGGTGGAATGTTATTCAATATTAATCCTACACGTCCTGTTGCCATGTGGATGAAGAACACCAAGATTCCTTTAGATATGTTATTCGTTGGACCGGACACATCAATTATCATGATTAAAGAGAATGCTGCTCCAATGTCTGAAGAACACATTATCTGCGAAGAACCTGTCAGAGCTGTAATTGAAATAAATGCCGGACAAGCAAAAAGACACGGAATCAAGGTTGGAGATAAAGTTGTTCATATGATTTTAAACCAAATGGTAGATATCAAAACCCCCGGAGCAGAAGCCAAAATAAGTTCACCATCAGCACAGCCTACAACCGCTAATCCCAATTTGCCTGATGTTCCCAAACTGAACATTCCGGCACAGAGCAAAACTGCGGTAGAAAACAATGCTTCGGTATCAACAAAAACAACACTTCCTCAACCTAAAGAATCCATGCCAAAGGTTATGAATAGCACTCCCAAATTGCCGGTACCGGCACCAAATATATAAGTAACATAATATAAAAAACAGTCCTTACATAAAATGCAAGGACTGTTTTTTGTTGATTATTATTAGTCAAGTTTTTGCTTCAATATTGAGTTAACTACTCCGGGGTTTGCTTTTCCATGAGAAGCTTTCATAACTTGTCCTACAAACCAACCCATAAGGTTAACTTTACCACCTTTGTACGCGGCAACATTGTCCGGATTAGAAGCAATTATGTCATCAATAATTTTTTCAATTGCTCCTGTATCGGTAACTTGTTTTAATCCTTTTTCTTCAACGATTTTTTCAGGAGTATTTCCGGTTTCAACCATAATCGCAAACACATCTTTAGCCGTTTTACCGTTAATCACATCAGATGTAATTAATTCAACCAATGCTCCCAAGTTTTCCGGAGAAATCGGACTTTCTGCCAAAGAAATCTTTTTTTCATTAAGCATAGCAAAAAAATCGCCCATCATCCAGTTTGCAACTTTCTTTGCATCATGACCTTTAGCTGCTTTTTCAAACCATTCTGCAGTTTCTCTGTCTTCGGTTAAAACTGAAGCATCATAAGGAGTTAGTCCCATTTCTTTAACAAAACGTTCTTGTTTTGCGTCTGGCAACTCAACCAATCCTGACTTAATTTCAGCTATAAATTCATCACTCAAATCCAAGGGCAACAAATCAGGCTCCGGAAAATATCTGTAATCATGTGCAAATTCTTTACTACGCATAAATCTGGTTTCTCCGGTGTTCTGATCAAACAAACGGGTCTGTTGTTCTATTTCTCCACCGCTTTCGTAAATTTCCACCTGACGCTTTGCTTCAAACTCTATTGCTTGCATCACAAACTTCACAGAGTTAACGTTCTTAATTTCTGCTCTCGGACGCAATTCATTGCTACCGACCGGACGCACCGAAACACTTGCATCACAACGCATTGATCCTTCATCCATATTACCGTCACAAGTTCCCAAATAACGAACTATGGTACGAAGTTTACGTAAAAAAGCACCGGCCTCATCAGGAGATCTGAAATCAGGCTTGGTAACTATTTCCATTAAACCGACACCGGCACGGTTAAAATCAATAAATGTTTTGGTTGGAGAAATATCGTGAATTGATTTTCCGGTATCTTGCTCAATATGGATACGTTCAATACCGATACTTTTATTACTTCCGTCTTCCAAATCAATCTTAACAAATCCCTCTCCCACCAAAGGATGCTCAAATTGAGTAATCTGATATCCCTGAGGTAAATCGGCATAAAAATAATTTTTACGAGAAAATACCGAATGCTTATTAATCTTAGCATTAAGCCCCAATCCGGTTTTAACTGCCTGACGCACACATTCTTCATTTAACACCGGCAACATCCCCGGCATTCCGGCATCAACAAAAGACACGTTTTCATTAACATCTGCTCCATAGTGAGTAGATGCACCGGAAAATATTTTTGACTTTGAAATAATTTGGCAATGGATTTCTAAACCGCAAATAATTTCCCAATCACATGTATTACCTTTAATAATCAATCCGCTCATTTTATTTTGCTCCACCAAAATTCACATCTTGTTCCAAGGCAAAACCGGTTTTCAATACCGCACCCTCATCAAATGCTTTTCCGATAATTTGTATTCCCAAAGGCAAACCCTGTTCATTAAGCCCTATTGGCAAACTCATTGCAGGTAAGCCGGCCAAAGATACCGATACCGTAAAAATATCATTCAACCACATTGTAATCGGATCATCTTGCATAGATTTATCTCCGATCGGAAAAGCAGCAACCGGTGATGTAGGAGTTAAAATCACATCACATTTTTCAAAAGCTTTGATAAAATCATCTCTTATCAAACGCCGAACCTTCTGTGCTTTCAGATAATATGCGTCATAATAACCTGCTGACAACACATATGTCCCCACCATAATACGTTTTTTTACTTCTTTTCCAAATCCGGCACTACGAGAATTAATATACATTTCATCTAATGTATTTCCGTCAACCCGATTTCCAAAACGCAGTCCGTCATATCTGGATAAGTTGGCTGAAGCTTCCGCCGGTGCAATAATATAGTATGTTGCTAAAGCATATTTGGTATTAGGCAAAGATATTTCAACAATCTCAGCTCCTCTTGCTTTTAGCATCTCTGCAGCCTTATCCCAATATGCAGCAATTTCTTTATTCAAACCATCTACTCTGTATTCTTTAGGAATACCGATTTTCATACCTTTAATATCATCACCCAAAAACCTCTCAAAATCAGGCACTGCAACATTTGCCGATGTTGAATCCTTAGCATCATAACCGGCCATTGAATTTAGCATAATTGCACAATCTCGCACATCTTTTGCTATCGGTCCGGCTTGGTCTAATGAAGATGCAAAAGCAATTATTCCATAACGAGAACAACGACCATATGTTGGTTTAATACCTGTAACACCGCAATATGCCGAAGGCTGACGAATTGATCCTCCGGTGTCTGTACCGGTTGCACCGGCACACATTTCTGCCGCAACAGCTGCAGCAGACCCGCCTGAAGACCCACCGGCGACTAGAGGGACGTCTTTACTCCACGGATTAACCACTGGTCCGAAAGCCGATGTTTCGTTACTTCCGCCCATTGCAAATTCATCAAGATTTAACTTACCTAGAAAATTGGCACCGGCATCAAGCAATTTTTTTGTAACCGTTGATTCATACGGAGGAACAAACCCTTTCAATATGTTAGAACATGCCGTAGTTGCAATATCTTTGGTACAAAACAGATCTTTAATTCCTAGAGGAATACCTTCTAAGTTTCCGCCCTCACCTCTATCAAGCCTCATCTGGCTCTGTTTAGCTTGCTCTAAAGCCTGTTCAACAGTTTCACAAACATATGCATTATATTTTTTTCCTTTATTCATTTTTGTCGCATATGCTTCAACCAACTCAACAGCACTAAATTCTTTATTTTTCAGTCCTTTTTTGGCCTGAGCTATTGTCAATTTTGTTAATTCAGTCATCTTTTTCCCATATATATCTAATTATTCAACCACTTTAGGCACACCAAAGTATCCGTATTCTTTCATCGGGGCATTGGCTAATACTTTATCAGCCTGATTGCCGTCACAAACCTCATCTGCTCTCATTTGTAAAGAACATTCATTTACCGAAACCAAAGGCTCAACATTTTCGGTATTTGCCTCACTAAGTTGTTCTATCCAATCCAAAATCTTATTAAAATCATCTTCGGTAGATTCGATTTTATCCTCTTCTATCTTCAAACGAGATAAAAAAGCTATTTTTTTAACTGTTTCTTGGTCTATTGCCATATTTTTTCCTCATTAATCTCTAATAACAACCATTGGCATTATTGTACCATATTGCAAGTGTTTTATCATATTTGTTATATTTATATCAAGTATTAATTCTTTTTTATTATCTTCTGCTTAAATGCTTTTTCATCTCTATATAAAACAAAGGCCATCAAACCGATGACCTTTTTTAATGTTTTTAGTTGACTGCTACTATTTATTGGACAGATTTATCCGTTAACCAAGCTTTCACCGATTTCTTTTGCTCTGTTCAAATTAAGCATACCGACTGTGTGGTATCCGCAGTCCACATGGATAACTTCACCGGTAATGCCGCTACCACAAGCAGAAAGCAGTCCCAAAGTTACCATACCGACTTCTTCTTGAGTAATATTGCGTTGTAATGGTGCATTACATTCGTTCCAGTGTAAAATCTTACGAAAATCACCAATACCCGATGCTGCCAAGGTCTTAATCGGACCGGCAGAAATAGCATTTACTCTCACGCCCTGAACACCCAAATCCGTTGCCGCATAACGAACAGATGCCTCCAAAGCAGCTTTAGCCACACCCATAATATTGTAGTTTGGCAATACTCTTTCGCTTCCCATGTAAGTCAGTGTCACAATAGATCCACCTTCGTTCATGATTGGTGATGCAAATTTACAAGCTTCAATGAATGAAAAACAAGAGATTTCCATAGTCATTGTAAAATTATCTCTGGTTGTATCTATTGTACGACCCTTTAGCTGATTTTTGTCAGAAAATCCTATCGCATGAACCAAAAAGTCTATTTTACCCCATTTTTCTTCCAATTCCTTAAAACAAGCTTCCACGCTGGCAGTATCAGACACATCGCACTTAATAAGCAACGGCTCTTTATCCAGTTGAGCAGCCAAAGGCTGTACTCTTTTTTCTAAAGCTTCATTTTGGTAAGAAATAGCTAATTGAGCACCATGAGCATTCAAAGCCTGAGCAATACCCCAAGCAATAGATTTGTCATTGGCAAGCCCCATAATCAGGCCTCTTTTTCCGGCCATAAGAGCTGTATTTTCAGTCATTACAACATCCTTTTATTTTTTCACACAATTAACAATCCAATTAATCTACTTGAATTATTAG
The DNA here is from genome assembly GCA_015062285.1 of Alphaproteobacteria bacterium. Lineage (GTDB taxonomy): Bacteria > Pseudomonadota > Alphaproteobacteria > RF32 > CAG-239 > CAZU01. Next base: position 204,152 of record SUUY01000003.1, read on the forward strand.
TTAGAGTTTTATAAAATTTGACCAGTTTTGTAAACACATTTTTTAAGAAAGCCAAATCTCTATGTATAACTCAGCTTGTAATTATGCTAAAGTCAAACTCCAAACATGCAAGGAATTCATCATTTTCTTAGCTCAAAGAGCCAAAAGCGACACTATCTTGCGTGTTGCTTCATCTTTAAGTTATACATCGCTCATTGCTTTAGTTCCTCTAGTTGCAATCGGGTTGGCAATCTTTTCGGCTTTTCCGGTTTTTGCTGAAATAAGAGATCAACTTCAACAACTTCTTATTCAAAATGTTGTTCCTCATTTAGAAGAAGAAATAAGCCAATACTTCAACTCCTTCATTTCTGCAACAGCTAAGCTAACAGCTGTTGGTGTAAGTGGTATTGCCATTACCGCAATTTTGCTTCTTTCCACCATTGAAAACAGCTTAAACTTTATATTTAAGGTATATAAACCAAGAAGCATCAAAACAAAAATCACTTTGTATTGGACCGTTATAACCCTTGGCCCCTTACTAATCGGAACTGCCTTCTCCTTGCGTGGATACGTCTATGCCCTAGAAAACCTCATGCCCGATGCTATTCGTAGTGGTCAACTATGCTTTAGCGCTCTACTTCCAAATATTTTAACAATCATTGCCTTGGTCATTTTGTATGTTTTGGTACCAAACAAGAAGGTTAATATTCTACACGCATTTTTTGGCTCTCTTGTTGCTACAATTTTATTTTTTATCTTAAGACGTTCATTTAGCTTCTTCTTAGCCTCAACCAATACCTATAATATTCTTTACGGGGCATTAGCTATTATCCCAATCATGCTCATTTGGTTATATTTGGTATGGGCTGCCGTAATTTTTGGTGCTGTTGTTACTGCTGCAATTAGCGAATTTAAGGAACTACCCAAAGACAGAATCAAGGAATTAAAGGTTTTTGAATACAGAAAAACAAACACTTACAGAAAAAACAAGCATTATGTAAAAAAGTTCTTGCCAAAAGAACAAAAATAGAACATTATACTGTTATAACGATTCTTATCGCAAATTTAATAAATATAAATGGAGTATAGTAATGGATAAAGATAAAGCACTTGATGCCGCTCTTAGTCAGATAGAAAAAGCATTTGGCAAAGGCTCTATTATGCGTTTAGGCCAAAATAATGCTCACGTTGATATCGAAGGTATTCCTACCGGTTCTCTCGGATTGGATATGGCTTTAGGTATCGGCGGTCTTCCTCGTGGACGCATTGTAGAAATATACGGACCGGAAAGCTCCGGCAAAACCACCCTCGCCTTGAGTGTTATTGCACAAGCACAAAAAAAAGGTGGAACTTGTGCTTTTATAGATGCTGAACATGCTCTTGATCCTTCTTATGCTAAAAAAATCGGTGTAGATATTGAAAACCTCCTAATTTCACAACCAGACGCAGGAGAACAAGCTCTGGAAATTACGGATACCTTAGTTCGTTCAGGTGCCATTGATGTTTTGGTTGTCGATTCGGTTGCAGCTCTCGTCCCCAAGGCCGAATTGGAAGGAGAAATGGGTGACTCTCATATGGGATTGCAAGCTCGTCTGATGTCTCAGGCTTTGCGTAAGCTTACTTCCACTATTGCCCGCTCTAATACATTAGTTATTTTCATCAACCAAATCCGTATGAAAATCGGCGTTATGTTTGGTAATCCGGAAACCACAACCGGTGGAAACGCTCTCAAATTTTATGCATCTGTTCGCATTGATATTCGTAGCATTGGTAAGATTAAAGATAAAGAAGATGTTATCGGTAGCCAAACTCGAGTTAAAATTGTAAAGAATAAAGTTGCTCCTCCGTTTAAGGTAATTGACTTTGATATCATGTATGGCGAAGGAATTTCCAAAACCGGAGAAATTATTGACCTTGGTGTTAAAGCTAATGTTATTGAAAAATCCGGTGCGTGGTTTGCATACAATGGTGACAAACTCGGTCAAGGAAGAGAAAACGCAAAACTGTTCTTGCGTGAACACCCCGATATTGCCCTGGAAATTGAAAACAAGATCAAAGATGATGCCGGCCACCTTAGTTCTGAAATGATAGGCGGAAGCAATATTGATATTGAAGAATAAAATATTTTCATCAAAAAAATCCCCGATAACTTTCGGGGATTTTTTATTCAATTTTATTCATTTTCAAAATTATCATCAGAATTAATTTCTTCATCTGAAACATCATTTTCCAACAACAACATTTCATCTTCCGCTTTATTTTCGATTTCTGACTTTCTGCGTCTTCCTCTGCGTTTTTTAGTCGGAGATTTTTTCTTCATTGCATCTATTACATAGTGACCAACAATCTTGTATAAATCAACCAAATGATTATTATACATATGATCTGCACCCTCAACCATTGCATAATCAACAGATACATTGCGTTGCGTATTCAACCTTTTAACCAACGTAGATACACTTGATGGATTGACAATCTCATCAATTACTCCCTGTGTAATCAAGCCCGGAGCCGGACAAGGTGCCAAAAACGAAAAATCTTTTTCATTGGCCGGAGGAGAAACTGCAACAAAATTATTAATATCCGGTCTGCGCATCAAAAGTTGCAAACCAATCCATGCTCCAAACGAATATCCGGCAATCCAACATTGTCTTGCTTCCGGATTAACTGATTGCAACCAATCCAATGCAACTGTTGCATCAGACAACTCACCTGGCCCGTCTTCAAACTCGCCTTGAGATCTGCCTACACTGCGAAAATTAAAACGCAGCACTGAAAATCCCAAATTTTGAAAACAACTGAACAATGTATAAACAATTTTATTATTCATTGTTCCGCCATATTGCGGGTGCGGATGCAAAATAAGTGCAATAGGAGCATTAGGGTTTTCACTTTGATGATAACGTCCTTCAAGACGACCGGCATGTCCATTAAATAAAACTTCTGTCATTTTCTTTAACCTAAAATTATAACTTTTATGTATTATATCTACATAAAGCTATATAAATTATTAACATTTCGAGGAATGTATCACAAAATGGATTCAAAATTCAAGATAATTCTAAACGACCTCAATGCAATTATTGAGAGAGACCCTGCTACAAAAAGCAAATTAGAAGCAATTTTATGTTCACCGGGATTTCATGCCATCATAGGACATCGTTGTTCTCACTGGCTTTGGAAGCATAATATGCATCTTATTGCCAGAATACTGTCTCAATTAATTCGTTTTTTAACCGGAATCGAGATTCATCCCGCCGCTCAAATCGGCAAAGGATTTTTTATTGATCACGGAATGGGGGTTGTTATTGGTGAAACCACTATAATCGGTAATAATGTTACTTTATATCAGGGAGTAACTCTGGGAGGAGTATCATCAAACAGCTCTGTCAAAAGACATCCCTCTGTCGGAAACAATGTAATCATCGGCGCCGGTGCTCAAGTACTCGGTAACATCAAAATCGGAAACAATGTAAAAATCGGAGCAAATGCCGTTGTGCTCAAAAACGTCTCTTCTAACCAAACTGTTGTTGGTGTCCCCTCTCACCCTTGTTTTAAAAGCTCAAAAAACTCCCTTTTTACCCCATATGGATCTTGCGTTGACGATAAAGACCCGATTGAGTGCAAATTCAAAGCCATAGAAAAAGAACTGCAAAAACTACAAAAAAAGTGATATTTAACAATTTTGTAACTATTAATATGATAAATTTTGTAGTATTATAATATAAGAAGAACTGTGGCTGGAGGGTACTATGAAAAACTATATTTATCTCTTAGGTACGGTAGGATTGTTATTTTCTGCAAGTACTTCTTTTGCCCAACTACCTGCAAATCCTTGGAATATTCAGCCTAATGACGGATATAAAGGCGACGACGTTGCCACCCCTGATGTTACTCAAGCCCCCGTATACAAAGACACCATAAATGGTGCAGATATACTCCCCGTTGACCCTTGGGCCAGAGCTCGAGATAAAAGCGGAGTTAAAACATGGCGAGGCAGTGGTCAACATGGCAAGCTCAACTATATTGGCGAAGCAACTACTTTCGGAGATGCTCAAGGACAAGAGATGATTGCTCCGGAAGTAAATCGTCATAATATGTTGGTTGCCACCCAACATCTACGCGACCTTGGATATAAAATTCCTGCCGGATATGATGAAAAAATAAAAAATCTTCCTCAAGCTTATGCAAAACATTTGAGAGAAGCATACAATGGTCTTGGCCATCAAAACAACCCATTCGATACGATGTTTGCCGGTTTCTTAGATATTGTAGAAGAAGGTTCTGGTTTAGACATGGAAAATATTTTATTCAACACCATAGATATCCTTTCGACAGACTAAGGAAAAAACATGAAAAAATTAGTTGTACTCTCTTTCATTGTACTGGGCGCACCTGTTTGTTTTGCACAAACAAGTCAATTATCTCAGCCGATAGATACACCTGTTGCCGAGACTCAACAACCACCTATTGTCAGAGAAATTACTACCAAACAAAAAATTGAAATGCAAAAAGGAATCATACGTTCTATTCAGGCCAATGCCGCAAACAGCAACGCCAGCGAACGTCGACGTCTTATGGACGCCATGGAAACAATCAAAAAAATCCAGATCAGACAAAGAAACATGAACCTTCCTGATGATCAGCAAATTACCTATGAAAAACCAAATGTAAACGTTAAAAATCGTCGCGAGTTTCAAAAATATATGCAAAAAACATATCTCCAAGATATGGATACCAGTGCCGAAGCCATGGCAGCCAAATTACCGGCTCCGGAAGAAGAGCAAGAACAATCACCTCAAACCACGACTCCGGAAAATTAATAATGTCCTTGTACAAACCTTGCGTAATTTTAGTAGAACCACAGTTGGCCGAAAATGTAGGAATGACTGCTCGGGCCATGATGAATTGCGGAATTGAAGAATTAAGATTAGTTTCTCCAAGAGAAGATCACTTATCTTCCAAAGCTATATCTGCCTCATCAAATGCCGAAGAAATTCTATATAACGCCAAAGTTTATTCTTCTACTGAAGATGCTATTTCCGATATTGAATGGTTGGCAGCGACCACTGCTCGCCACAGAGATCAGATCAAACCGATTTACAGTGCCGAATTTGCAGCTCAAACAATTAACCAAAACCAGCAAAACGGCATAAAATCCGCTATAATGTTTGGTCCGGAACGAACAGGTTTACACAACAAAGACATATCTTTCAGCAATGTGATTATTAATATCCCCCTAAATCCCAAACACTGCTCATTAAACTTATCACAAGCGGTATTATTGGTAGGATACGAATATTTTAAGACTCAAACAAATATCACTCCGGCAAAATTAGAAACTAATCGCACAGAAATAGCCGATAAATTAAAAACTTTAAAATTTTGCGACCATTTTGAATCTCTTTTAAGCGACTGCGGAGCATTTAAGCTTGATGAAAAAAAAGAAAAAATGACAACCAATCTCCGCAATATTTTTACTCGTTGTCAATTAACCAAACAAGAAATAGATACCTTGTATGGGGCAATAAACCACCTTAACAAAAAATAAGCTCGTTATTAACGAGCTTATTTTTTTACTTAATCATTATTTTTGCTAAATCGTTGAGCTAATGTCTCAAACAACACGTACAGCAACGGAATCACTATCAAACCTGCTGCCGTACCCAACAACATTCCATAAAACACCGGAACTCCAATAGCTATTCGGCTTGCGGCTCCGGCACCTGTTGCTACAATCATGGGTAACACACCCAAAATAAAGGTAAAAGCAGTCATTAACACAGCCCTAAACCTTTCTTTGGTACCTACAATTGCGGCTCTTACGATATTACCGCAACGCAAATAATCTTCTTTAGCAAATTCTACAATCAAAATTGCATTTTTAGCAGCCAAACCCACCAACAAAATCAATCCTAATTGAGCATAAATACTAAGTGGTAGCCCTGTAATAAACAAACCGGCCAAAGCTCCCAACATAGCCACAGATACAGATGTTAACACCGGCAAGGGAGTAATCCAACTTTCATACTGAGCAACAAGGAACAAATAACCGAACGTAATTGCCAAAGCCAACAAATATCCGATTTGCCCACCACTGGCTTTCTCTTGATAACTTACAGATGACCAATCATAAGTAAATCCTTTAGGCAGTTTTTCAGACAGTTTTTCCATGGCATTCATTGCTTGTCCGGTACTAACCGAACTGTTTTGTACTGCGGTAATTGAAGCACTTGGATACTGATTATATCTGGTCACAACACGAGGAGACAATACTTTGCGTAATTTTATAACACTACCCAAAGGAACCATTTCCCCATTTTTGTTTTGAACATAAAGCTTATTAATACTGTCAATATCTTTACGATATTTCCAGTCAGCCTGAATCATAACCTTATTAACCTGAGTACCGAAGTTTACATCATTTACATAGCTTGAACCCAAATAATTTTGCAGTACTGAGAATATACTTCCGACCGAAACTCCCATGGCTTCTGCCTTTTGGCGATCTATATCAATATAGATATTAGGAGTTTGAGCCGTATATGTAGTATAAGCATAATTAACTTCAGGTGCCTGATTAATCAGCATCAAAACATTTTGCAATGCAGCTTCAAGCTCTTGCGGATTATCTGTTTTAGTTGAAAGCAAACGATAATCCATACCACCGCTCATACCAAGTCCCATAATAGCCGGTGGCTCAAACAAATTCACCTGTGCTTGTGGCTTTCCGGAAACTTTTGCCATAATTCGATTCATAATATTGGTAGAATAAAGCTCTTTATCCTTACGCTCACTCCACGGACTAAGAGCAATAAATCCCAAAGCAACGTTTTCACCACTACCACCTATCAATGAAACACCAACCACAATCATAACGCTTTCTACGCCTTTTTCTTCTTTAATAAGCGGATAAATTTCATCAATGAATTTTTGTGTACGTTCACGGCTGGCACCTTCCGGCAACTGAATATTAACCATAATCACCCCTTGGTCCTCATTTGGAATAAAAGATGTTTGACTAATTTTTAAGAACCCATATACAGCGGCAACAACTAAAGCAAATAACAAAGCAATAACCGATATTTTGCGTGCTATAATAGCCACAATTCCGGCATATGTATCTCTAGATTTATTCACAAGATTATTAAACCAAAACAGAGGTCCTCTCTGAGCCGGTTTTAGTGGACGTAAGATTGTCGCACACAAAGCCGGAGAAAGTGTCAAAGCATTAAGAGAAGAAAAAGAAACCGAAGTAGAAATAGTTATTGCAAATTGCTGATAAATTTTTCCGGTAATTCCCCCCATGAATCCTACCGGCACAAAAATAGCCAACAGCACTAATGTTGTTGCAATAACGGCACCGGAAACTTCTTCCATTGCTCTGATTGTAGCTGTCTTAGGATTAAGATCTTCGGTTTCCATCAAATACAGAACACGTTCCACCACCACAATAGCATCATCAACCACCAGACCAATTGCCAACACTAAACCAAATAAGGTTAGAATATTCATGGTATAACCTAATGCCATCATCACGGCAAATGTAGCAAACAACGAAACCGGAATAGTCAAAGACGGAACCAATGTTGCACGCCAATCTTGCAAAAAGATATAGCACACCAACACCACCAAAACAAAGGTCAACACCAAAGTTAAAACCACTTCTTCAATTGAAGACTCAATATACTCAGTGGAATCATAACCGATAATATATGTCATATCATCAGGAAAACTTTTAGAGAGTTTTTCCATTTCTGCTTTAACAGCAGCCATCGCATCTAGAGCATTTGCTCCTGAAAGCTGGTTAATGGCAATAGCAACGTTAGGAGCATTATTAAATTTAGATGTCGCCCTATAACTTTCCTCACCTATTTCAACTCTGGCAATATCTTTCAAATATACCAAACCACCCTGCTCTGCCGTGCGAATAATGATGTTTTTAAAATCTTCTACCTCATTAATACGACCTTGGGTCTGCAAGGTATATACCATTTGCTGATGTCCGTCACCCGGCATTGCACCAACACTACCCAAAGAAGGTTGGTAGTTTTGGCTTTCAATTGCTGACTTAACCATTTCTAATGGAATATTTAGGGCAGTGATTTTATCCGCGTCTAACCACACACGCATACTCAACTTAGAAGAATAAACATTAACCTCGCCCACACCATAAACACGGGCAAGATTATTCTTCACGTTATTTTGCACATAATCAGCCAGTTCCAAAGGAGAATGAGTACCTTTGGGTGAACCGACAGTAATAAATCCCAAAATATTAGAAGATCGGCTTCTTACCGTAAGACCTTGGCGAGTAACTTCAGTCGGTAATTTTGACTGAGCTTGTTGAATACGGTTTTGCACTTTTACTTGCGCCATATCTCTATCAACACCAACCTTAAAAGTTATTGTCAATTGGTATTTTGAATCTTCTGACGAAGAACTCATATAGAGCATATCTTCCACACCATTAACTTCTTCTTCCAACGGAATACCGATAGTTTTGGCAACCACTTCGGCACTGGCACCGGGATATGTAGCAGAAACCACCACTTCCGGAGGAGTAATTTCCGGATAAAGAGCAATCGGCAACGAAAATACCGAAATTACACCGGCCAAAGTCAACACGATGGAAATAACCATCGCAAAACGAGGACGTTCAATAAATATTCTTGAAAACATAGACTATTTAACCTCCGTAGAACCGGCAACAACAAGCTGTGGCTTAACCTTTTGTCCTTCACGAACTTTTTGCAGTCCTTGAACAATGACCTTATCTTCTTTTTTCAGTCCGCTTAAAACAACTTGCTTATCTTCTATAATCTCACCCAAAGTTACACGTTTTTGTTCTGCAATATCTTTGTCGTTAACAACCATTACATAATTTCCGTGCTTATCTTGCGACAATGCAGCTTGCGGAACCAGTAAAGCCATCTTATCTTCCTTATCACCAATGCGAATATCAACATAATTACCCGGAATCAACAATCCTTTGTCATTGTTATATTCTGCATATACGGCAATAGTTGCGGTTTCAGAATTAACTTCATTATCTGTAAAGCGAGATCTAAGGTTATTTTCCAAAATATATCCGTTAGAAAGTACCAACTCAGTTTTGAGTTTACCGCCTTTATCGCCATAAATCTGACGCATATTAAGCATATCTTTATCCGTTACGGAAAAAGCTACACGGATCGGATTTGTTTGCACAATACGAGCCAATGTTTGCAAAGTAGAAGCTACATAGTTTCCTTCCGTAACCAAAGCCTTACCTATTTGTCCGCTGATCGGAGCCTTAATTTCGGTATATCCCAAATCAATTTTTGCCAAATCTAAGTTTGCTTCAGCTTGAGCAACCGCAGCTTTTGCTTGCAAATATGCACTTTCGGCATTATCAAGAGTCGCTTTTGATGCATAGTTTTGCTTACTAAGAGATGATTGACGCTTATAATCTCTTTCTGCTCTAACCAAATTTGCCTTTGCACTGGCGAGCTCGGCCTCACGCAAAGAAACCATAGCAATATATCTTTCCTGTTCAATCACAAACAGTATATCACCTTCGTTTACATATGTACCTTCTTCAAACAAAACTTTTTCAACATATCCGGTTATTTGCGGCTTAAGATTAACACTTTTAATCGGCTCCACATGTCCGATATATGTTTTTTTTGGAGCAATATTCTTAACTTCTGAGTGCTGAACCAAAACCGAAGGTTCTCCCATACCCATCATTCCCATAGACGGAGGTGGAGGAGTAAGTCTTCCCTTAAGAAACCAGCCAAAACCGACACAAAGGCCCAAAACAACCACTTGTCTGATAATTACACGTTTTTGTATTGTTCCAACACGCATTTTATTTATTCTCCATTTTTATACCATCAATAATCAAATCAAATCCTTGCAAAAATGTTGCTGTCAAACTCATAGGATAACGTTTTGATATATATGAATCTACACACCCTCTAAACATGCAAGAAATTAAAATTGTCAGATTTTCTATATTTACGCTATGAGGTATTTCTCCATTTTTTTGCACAAGAGTCAATCTTTCTTTCAATTTAATCCAAGGAAGATCCACAATATCGCTCAGCTGTTTCCATACTCTGTCTGCAACTCCCTCCGACCATTCCATGTGAAAAATCACAAACAACAAAAACTGACAAAATTCCGGATCGTTTTCAATTATTTTTGTAGCACGCACAAAATAATCTCTAATATCCTGCAATGAATTTACCTGAGCTATTTCCACTTTTTCTTTTTGCATCGTAAACTTTTGACGCATGAGCTCTGCCAACAAATCAGCTTTATTTCTAAAATGCCAATACACGGCACCTTTGGTAAGATTAATCCGTTTTGCCACTTCGTCAAATGTAGTTCTGGTATACCCTTTTTCATAAAAAAGAGATAGTGCAGAGTCTAAAATCGCTTGTTTTGTCTGTTCTGCTTCTTCTTTAGTTCTTCTTGCCATAGATTCGTTCCAATATACATACTAACCATACAGTATGTATGCCAAAATAAATATTTATGCAAATCAAAAAAAAATTATTTTTAAAAATTGGTATGTATAATTTTTACCCTACTTCTACACCCCAAATTGTCTTGGCAATCCAACCTATTATAAACGATACCAACGCCACCGAAAGGCTTATTGTTGCCATTTCAATAAACTTAGGCCAAAACTTTTCTGATTTTACCACCGCAATATAATAGTTGAAAATAAATACCAAAAAGACAACGATACCAATCATACAAACAAGTGCCGGCACAAACATATCATCGGCAAACAACAAATAAGGCAACACAAGAAATACAACCGTTACCAAATATGCAATTCCGGTATAAAAACTGGCTTTCAAAGCATTGGGGTTTCCGTCTGCCCTTTCTGCCAAATAATTTGATGCGGCCATCGACAAGGTTGCAGCAATACCGGTAATAACACCGGCCATTGCCGTTAAGGTTGTATTCATTAGCACAAAAGTCATGCCGGCGATAGTACCTGTTAATTCAACCAAAGCATCATTCAGCCCCAAAACCATTGCCCCAACATAATTAAGCCTCTCCTCATCAAGCATATCAATCAGCTCTTTCTCATGTTTTAGTTCATCAGCAATAATATCTTTCACCTCTGGAATTTCTTTTTCCAACTGTTTTAGAGCAGAAACACCTTCATATTCATGTAGTTCCAAAAGTTTAATTACAAATGTATAGCCCAACAAAAACATACAAACTTGATACCACCAAACCTTAAACATATTCGGCTTCATATCTTGTTTGGTATATTGCTTCCAAACCGCAGCATGATTTGCCTCATCATGAGAAATCTGTTGCAATATTTTTTGCTCTTTCTTATCTTTAACCTTGCGAGCAAAATGAGCATAAATCAAAGCACTTGTTGCCTCGTCTTTCTGAAAATCGAGCATTAAATTTTGTGATGTTTTTGAATGTGCAGACATTTGAATCTCCCTATTTTTTGCTTATACCATTAATACACATCAAACCTTTTCATATGTCAACACAATCAAAAATTTCCCACAAAAAAACGTCTTTCTCTCACGGGAAAGACGTTTTAATGATTACTTATCAAGCATTTTCTCTCGCCACCATTCCTCTGTGGTCAATAGAATCCATGCCTTATCTGTCAAGTATCCATTTTCTTTTAGATACTTGACATAAGAGAGAATCGCTTCTCTCTTTTTTTCATCTCTCATATATTCCAACAGGAGATCCTCATGAAGAGAATATCCTTTCGAGCAATAGGCCTTTAGCTGCCATTTGCTCATTGCCTTTTGTGCCTCATATGAGATGGTGTTTTTAGCTTTCAACCAAGACAGCCAGTTAATCTCTGAAGCACTTGAAAGCTGCTCCACCTCCTTTACCTCTCGGTAAATAGCAAGCGCTTGTTGCACTTCAAAAGCAATTGAGGAATATGCACCATCTTTGGTACACTCCAAAGCGAGATCGCTCGGAAGGCCACATCTTTTAATGTAGGCATAAATTTGTTTTTTGGCAGAATTTGGCACTCTTTCATCTCCCAAAGCATCAAGCAGACGTTTCTGCTTAATTTTTGATGGAGTGTTCTTTGTGAGGTGCGTCGATATTATACTAATGTTTTTAGTATATAGCATCTCTTCAAACTCCTCTGCTGAAAGTTTCATCTCACAAAGTTTTTCTTTGTCTTTATTTGATCGTTTCCATACGATCTTTCTTACCTTTGAAGACAAGTATTGTGCCGTATGCCAGCCTTCGTCAAAAGCCTTGACTTCATCTTTTTTGTAGTAGAAGAAGCCGATCTTTTTCGAAACCTCTTGCCTAACTTTCCACGGCAGCAGATAGCCGAGAACAAAGACATTTATCACAAAAAACATGGTGACAAACCACCATACTGGCTTGGTCTTATTCGCATCTTCATCCATCATGCCAACTGCTGATGTTGGCGATATCAATGCCCAAACCACCCATACCACCGGATTGTAGATGATCGTTGCAACTAACATTGCAACTAATGCCTTTCCAATTTTCTTTGCACACTCAAGTGCCTTGTTAACTCTCTGTCCCATAATTCAATTTTTTTAGGGATTAATGTTCCACGGTTTCGATGAAACGATTTTTTACTATTTATCTTGAAAACCTTATGGCAGCACCATACAAGATAAAGGCATTTACCGAATTTCCATGTTCAGCACTATTGTTGAGCAAAATTTGGAGCAGGACTCTACTCTTTCAATCAACGTAATACATAATAACAGACATATTCTTAAATAACCGATTGTCATTATACTATATTTTGTCATTTATGTCAACACACATAATAAAAAACCTTCTTTTCAGAAGGTTTTTTATAAACAACTGTTAATTTTATCTTGTTCCTTGCTTGTTATATCGTATTTTATTTGTTCGGATATCAACCAAATATTTTTTGTCTATATCCTTAGAATATCTTTTATATATATCTTTTGCCCACGCCGGAGAATTATCAAATGTTTCATCGGTCAACGCCATAGAAGAACGCACCAACAAACATTTATCAGCCAATTCTCGGCATAAAGCATATGTACCGTCTTTTTCCGGTTTTATACCCAATGCTTTCAACCTATCTTCTGCTTTTCGCATATCTTGCATTACACTAAGATTATATAATTCAAAGCCATTAGCATTTATTTTTTGCATACTTAGAAGTTGTTTATAAATTTTAGCATTAAGAACTTGTCTGTCTCCTTCTGTTTTGGCATTATAAAACATTTCTTGCAACTTTCGAGTAATTTCATATTCTGGGTGTGTTAAAGTATCTGCCTTAAAAAACTGAATTTCGGTTTTATATTGCATTTCACAAAAAAACCTTTTCCCGCCCAAACCATAGATATGCAAATAGTTTTTCATGTCTCTATAATTTTTGCTATTCTTAAAAAACTCCTGTGCTCTTTTTACATCATTATCCAAATATTTGCTCGGTCTTGAGCTTTTGGTAACCCTACCCTCAGCAATACTTCGAGTATATAAAGCCAAAATATCATCAAATCTTGGAGCCAACAGCGTACAACGAAAAACATCTTTCAATTTTTCAATCGGTTTTCTAAGCTTAGGTTTATCAAGGCCGGCTTCTTCAATAGTCTGCCCCGGCTTCAACTTAGCTAACTCTTTTTGCCTTTCTAAATCGTATTTTCCGCCAATCTTAACCTTATCTATTGTTCTTATGACATCTTTCATCATCGGCACAATGATTCTAACTGTAATTTTTTCTTCTTTGCCATCAGGAATTTTATTTTCCACACGCCAAGGAGCCGGAATTTCATATTCAAGAATCATTGTCGTATCAGGACCGATATGCTCATCAAAATATGGAGTTTCATGATCTATAGTGCCATCTAACAAGTTTATATATTTTATGGCTTTAGGCTCACACCCCATAAACTCATTTAAGCTCTTTTTTACTCCCTCATACAATTCTTCGCTATTACCAAAATAATCACATAAGGTTTCATAAGTTTCTTTATCTATTATACCTTTATCATAATATTTCTTTAAGATTTTCAAATTTTCCAAATCTTTTTTACGATATTTGCGCCTGATTTCTTCTTTACTAAGATTAAGTTGCGGACGACCATATCCGGAAACAACATCTTCCGAAGCATTATTAATTAGTTCAAGCCTATTATCCACCGTATCCAAAGGTATTTTAATATCTTCAATATCTAAAACCAAGGGAACAGAGTTTGGATCGCTATATTCTTCTAATTTTTTATCATTTTTCATTATTATTAAGTCCAATCAATACAATCTCATATTACCATACCACATATTATATTGTAAAACAAGTAATTATTGACTGCCCTTAGTTGTTATGCTAGATATATGTTCTTACTTTAGCCATAAGGATCATATCATGAGTATTTCTAACACATTACAACAAATCAACAATGATGTTTGTTTTCAAACTGATGATAATCAACGTTTTCGCCTAAGAGCAGCTGCAATCATAATCGAAAATGATTGTGTGCTGTTTGCCACCAACAAAATGGAAAACTATTATTACTCTATCGGTGGTGCAATAGAAATCGGAGAAACCGCCGAACAAGCTGTTTTACGAGAAGTTTTTGAAGAAACCGGAATCCCATATGAGATAGATCGCCTTGCCTATATTCAAGAAAACTTTTTCAAAAGAAACGATGGTATGCTGAAAGATCTCTCTTGCCATGAAATTACCTTTTATTTTCTGATGAAATCTCGCGGTTCACAAGAGCTGAACTCTCACAGCAAAACCCTAAACAACACCATAGATGAACAAATGGCTTGGTTACCAATCAAAGATTTAGAAAAATTTGAAGCCTATCCGGCATTTTTTGCTCAAAAACTAAAAGAGCTAAAACCCTATGTTGAACACATTGTAACATTTCAATAAAAAATATATAAAAAAACTCCCGCACAATGAACTATACCCTAAAATCTGGACAATTCATAAAGCGGGAGTTTTTAATTAAGTCTAAATTTTAAACAAGGTATCGGATGCTCCTTTAAGCTTACCTTGCATTTATATATGCAAGTTTATCAACAAGTTACCTCCAAAAATTCACATCAAAAGCTAACTTTTATACCCAGATTACCTTCTATTGGAATATTAATATCATCACCGATCATACTACCCACATTGGCAAACAAACTGGCCTTGTTATTTATATTCCAATTTGTTCCTAATCCTAATTTCACAAATGTACCGTTCAATTTTTCTTCAAAAGTAAAATCTGCTACTTTAATTTTGCTTTTTGCATCAAATTCTTGTACCAAATCTATTGATGCAAAAATCTGTCCTTGTTTTTGCCATTGTTTGCCAAACTTCACTCCTATTTTTCCCATAACTGAATCCAAACCCTCTCCTTTTACTTTGGTGTTTAGTGATGTTTTATAAGCAACATTGCCTATATTCATATATGAAATTTGAAAATGCGGTTCCATAAAATATTCTTTATCAAACATAAATCTATGTCCCAATTCTGCTGATATACTATAAGCTTTCAAATCATATTTTGAATTTACCAATATTCCTGATGGAATATGACTTTTATTTTTCTGTTTATGCCAATAATAACCAGCCACAAAATCGGCATATGTATTATTATAAGATAACAACGTTGAATATATCGATGCCGAATAACTATCCCCATATCCTCTACCTCTGATATCAAAATTATATTTATTATCGGCATACCCCACAGCCAACCCCAAGCCGATATTTTTAAGATATTTCGCCTTAAATGAGAGATCTGCACCAATTTGCAAACCATAAGCATCAACTTTTGTTTTGCTGTTATCATTAAGATTAAACTTAGTTCTGCGTCCTAAATTTTTAATCCATAATCCGTTTGATATACCATGCCTGAATTCTTCTGTTCTGACATATATATTGTCTATATGGCTATACAATACGCTACCCATTGTAGCATAAGTATTTTTAGCAATCAGGGCTGTATCTGTCGGACGCAATGTTTGTTGTAAAAACCATCTGGTTGTGTCTTCTTGCAAAACATATTTTCTCGCTCCAATATCAAGCTCCCCACCAATCAGATAAAAAGTCTCCTGATTATTGTTGTTTTTATCCAATAAGGTAATTTGTTCCGAAATTTCTTCTTTTGAACTTGTATCAACAATTGCCAATCCGAAATTTCCTGCCCCTTGTTCTATTGTTAAAACTTCACTATCATTATTTGCAAAGTTAGTTTGTATATTTATTTGTCCTACACCTTGCAGTTTTTTTATCTCCAACTTGGTCGGAATATTATTAATCGGCGTCAGCTCAACCACACTATCATTCAAATATAAATTATCAACTTGATTATTGCCGACAATATATAATTTGCTTTGAGACAAATATAAATCTCCATGTAAATTTGCCTCACTTTTTGCAACTATACTTCCTCCTTCCAGAAAAATATTATTATTATCTCCTGATAGTAGTGTAATTTTTGTATCAAAAAAATTCACATCTGAAACAGTTGCTCCATTATTTATTAATGCTCCTCGATTGACATCAAAATTTTCAAATTTGCTGTTTTCTAATATAATATTAGTATCATTAAATGACGCACCATTAACAATCGCATTATCTTTCAACCGAACACTTCCGCCTGTTGCCGTTAGCCCGTTTAATATTACACTCTGGTTAAGTATTAATTCTCCGCCTTTTATAGTAATATTATTTGCTGTCCCTTTTTCTAAATTTATTATCCCGTTTTCAAGTGTTGCATCGGTTATCGTACCACCATATCCGTTAATACTGCCACCAAACACCGAAGAATTTAATGCTTTTCCGCCATCATATACATTCTGCTGCCCTGTATTCACAATATTATTAAAATATGCCGTACCATAATCATAAATATTTTGAGTTCCTTCTATAATATATCGATTAACAACGCCATGAACATTTTGAATGTCTTGCTCATTCAATATTCCTCCATTCACAACATCTGTGCCGACAACTTCATATGTTGTGGCACCGGAAATTTTAGAAATTAAAAGCAAACACAAAACAACAATGATCTTACGCATAAAACTATCCCTCATTTTATGCTTATATAAGAGCTTTATAAAAAAATTAAATATTGCCGGATGTTATTTATGTTTATCTCGTACAATTAACTTATACAAATATTCAACTTCTTCTTGTGAACCTACTACTCGTGCATTTTTAAATTTCAGATCGTCTGTAAAATCTTCAAGATCAAGCTTAGTCAAATATTTTTTATTTGTAAAATCATATTGTTTATATCCTAGAGCATCAAATATACACCAAGCTCCTGCCATATCCCACAGCCAATCCTTAAACATACCAGAACGAATTCTACCGGTAGCAATTAACAAATAAGATAATGCCGAGCATAAATAATCTACAAATAAATATCCTTTTATATTTTTTGTATTATCCATTTCAAAATGTTGTTGCAAATCTACAATCAATTTAGAAGTTGTTGTATAATCTTTTTGCAATAAAATTTCATGCTCTTTGTTGCTAAATGCTTTTTTTCGCCAAAATACTTGTTTATGTTCATCACAAAAAACAAGCTCCTCTAAAACCGACAAATAAATTGCTCCAAGATAAGGTTCTTTATTCTTAAACACTCCGACTGATATCCCATAAAAAGGAATATTTTGACTATAATGTAGTGTTCCATCCAAAGGATCTATCACAAACAAATATTCAGTATTTTTAATATCATCAAAAATACTCTTGCCATATTTAGCAAAATTTTTTTCGTCAACAATGCAATAATCTAATTCAGCAAAATTTTTTCTACAAATTTCCTAAACAATGCACTAACTGCTAAATCTGCTTCTGTTACCATTGATACCGGTGAGTTATTTCCAACTTCTGGCATCAGATAATGATCTTTATAACCGATATAAAGCCCTTTTTCTTTGCGAATATCTATTTGTAATTTTCCGGCTTGTTTCATAAAATCTAATATTCTTTTAATCATAGCTAACATTCTCTTAATTATTAATAATAGCTAATCATACACATTATTATCTTAAATTTGTATAAATTGATAATAAAAAAAAGCCTTAGCTTTTGCTAAGGCTACTAATAAGGATCGTACGGATCATAAGTATTGCTCTCATTTTTTTTTGAAAACAAGTTTCTTATGCCAATAAGCAAATCTAAAAATATCTTTCAGAAACCGCAAATATGAGCAAAATAACTATGAGTATTGCCCCTACCATAAGAATATACGGCATGGAAGATTTTGTGATATTTTCAACCCGTCCTTCCGGGCCATTTTTCACAATTCTCATAGCAATAAAGCCCATTTTTCCCATATCCTTATGAATGGTTTTTTCCAATCCTCTGCGAATCTCCCTTGGGGAACAACCGTCATTAAGAAGAACTCTTGTCTTCTCTTTTAACGCGGATAGTTCCGATTGCTCCAGTGCAGAACCGCTACTACGGACATAAATTTCATACGAAATTTCTCCTCCGTCAGATATTCGTGCATTAAATGAACTTGTTGCACACGAGGAAAGCATGACGACTGCTACAGCCACCATGATAAGGTTTATAATTTTTCTCATTTTATTGGTGTTTTAAATAAATATTAATTATAATAAATTGTTGACATACTACCACAATTATACCTCCATGTCAACATCAAATAGCCAAAAATATCGACAAAATTAAAATTTTACACAAAAAAAACACTCTACACCGAGTAAATATCTTGACAAAATTTCCCCAATATGGCACATTCAAGAAGCAAAACATTAAAAATAAACTATTATGAATAAAAGAACAAAGTATTTTGGGAAACCAAAATCAAGTTTCGGTGATCACGAATACACATATCGTGAAGCTGAAGAGCTGTTAGGTCCTTGCACGAGAAAAACTATAGAGTATGGAA
This sequence comes from Alphaproteobacteria bacterium, assembly GCA_015062285.1. GTDB lineage: Bacteria > Pseudomonadota > Alphaproteobacteria > RF32 > CAG-239 > CAZU01. The sequence goes on from SUUY01000003.1 coordinate 223,018, forward strand.
CTTGGGAGGAATACTATGACAACAGAACCTCAACTTGGCATGAAGATCCCAAAACCAGAGTAGTACTTGAAAGATATGATGTGTGGGAGAATGAAAATAAAATAATGATCCTTGCACAGGATTTTCCAAAATTCCATAAAATTTAAAATCATGGCACGAACTCGAACAGAATTTCACGGAATTGCTTCTTCTGAGTTTGCAGATCAGAAGAAGTACACACAGCTCGAAGCTTCTCAGAAGCTTGGTGAATGCAAAAAACAGCTTATGGAATATTCTTCCGTTGAACAAAAATTCTTCAAAGGCTGGAAGTCTGGCATCCATGAGAAACCTGATCGCTGGGAAGACATAGACGGAACAAAAAAGATACTCGAACTCTATGAAGTTTGGGTAAACGAATCCGGAGAAATGCTTCTTGCTATTTAAAGAAAAACTCCGCATATGAAACAAACATTTCATAATGCGGAGTTTTTTTATTATACCGTATATTCTCCGGTATAAAAATCTAGACTGGTAACAACCCCATCGTAGATCTGCTCTACTTTTTTGGTCTCAGGATTAAACTCTGTTATTACAGCGTGGAAAGGCGCCTTACCTTCCCTAAACCTGACAAATCTGCCCGACACGGAAAGTGCCTCAATCTGATCATCATAAATTTCCCGATAACGATATACATCATAATCCCAAACCCAAACTGAAACACGTCCTTTATCTTTGGTAATAAACGAAGGCCCTGCATCAATCTTTTCTGAAGCAAAAAAACTTGTAGCTTCATTTTTTATGCGCCAAATAGAAAACACACCTTTTTCTTTTTCAACTACAATATATTCAGCATTAAGATCTGAAGCGGACATTGCCTCTTTTTCTTGTTTTGTAAAGCAAACTCTGACATCGCTTCCTGCATATATTCTACGCACCCGGTAGCTTGACAGCTTTCCCTCATGCAAAATTGCAAAACGCAAACAAGAAACATTATAAATACTCGGCACATCAAGTAAAAATGAAGCCTTATTTAATCTCGTTCCTAATTTAATACATATTTGTCTTGAAACAATATTCCAGCAATTATCAGTATCACAATACAAGAGAGCAAACTCTTGTTCTGAAACTTTTTCATATTCCCAAGACAAAATGTCTATAGTCTGCCAACCGCTATAATCATGTACTTCCATTTGATATCCAAAGTCAATCTTATAGAAGTAATAACTATTGTTACCAATTTTGCAAAAATCATCTGCAGTACATACAAGTAGTATAATACCAATCAAAAGCACCGGTATTCCAAACATCCAGCAGTTATTCCACCACCAAATACTTACAATACCTACAAAAACAAAGCCGAAAAGAAATAATTCCAAACGACGCCATAAACGCTCCCAAGCGGAAACCGTCGCCAGACGAGACCAGCGGAAAGAAGTTATTTTCATCATAAATACAAATTATTTTATTAATAAATACTATTTTGTCTAAAACATATCATTATTAGTTTTAATTGCAAGTAAAAAAAAATTAAAACATTTATATATCTTGAAACATCAGCAAATACTTATGATTTCAAAATAAAAAACTTTACCTATACAACCTTCAACATAAAATTATCATAAAAAAAACATTTAATTAGCTCCTTAAAAGATATTACTTTCTGCTTCTCCATCAAAAACGTTTTTATCAATATAAAATATAACTTTAAAACATTATATAAAAAAGCCGATCAATTTTTTCATAAAAATATATTGACACAATTCGACAAACAGAGTGTATTATACGACAGAAGCATGTCCTCAAATTGGACATTTTCTAGCCATTGATGCCGATGGTAATTGCTCACCGTGCACCAATTGCACCGGTGCTCTTCTCGGCTACAAGTCTCATGAGGATCTGATCCTTAGCAACATCAAGGATACTCCTCTATCAGAGATATTCTCAAAGGTTGAGCCTATGAGAAAAGCCCTCAACGAAGACTTTTCGGAAGAAAGTCTTGAGAAATATAAGGTATGTAAGCACTGTAGTTTCATACCACATGTTGCTCAGATGAATAGACTGGCTGAAGGTAAATTCTAAAAAAAAGTTCGCAAACATTATGTTTGCGAACTTTTTTTAACCTAAACGAGAAATCTCGCCATTTTTGAAGATGAATTTCTCATCCTTATACCTGTGCTTAATATCTCGCATCGAAAATGTAGTTCCATCCTCAATGAAATCAAGACCCAGACTAAGCTCATCTTCCACAATCTCCATTTTGGTAATTTCCGTGGTCTGTGTAGGTAAAGTCTTTACGTACACAACACCATGTACTTTTTTCAGATCATGTGTCTTGCCATGGAAGTCAGCTACAAAGCATGGACAACCGAGCCATTCATCACCTTCCCAGTTTTTGTTCACCCATGCCAACTTGATAAAAGTTGAACCTGTACCTTCATCTTTATCGAGATCTATCTCAATAAGCTGTGAGGCCAAAAAGGCTTTCATCAGTTCAATTGCCTTTTCTTCACTGGCAACTGCTAAATTTCTTTTCTTTTTCATAATATATAAATTTATATTTTAATTATAAAGTTTGTATTATAAGTTCTATACTCCACATTAACTATTGTCAAGAATTCTTCCGTAAAATATATATTTTTTCTTATTTCTTTGTCGTATTAATCCAAACTCTTCTTTCTTCTTTATCATCAAACAAAATTGCTTCATCTTCATATCCGCCAAATTTAAGCATAATTTTTTTCATTGTTTTGTATGATTCAATATTTTTTGCGTTGCAAGTTACTAATACTTTTTTAAGTCCTAATACTTCATTAGCATATTCACAACAAAACTCCAGTCCTTGAGTAGCAAACCCCTTCTTTCTTGCAGACGGAATAATATAGTACGCCACATTACCGCCTTCTTTTTTCAGGTTATCTGTCAAATTATGACGGAGATCAAAAATACCTACAAATTTTTCATCTTCAATCAACCATAATCTTGTTGATGCAACATACCCCTCTTTTAGCCCTACCCCTAACCTGTTATTTTCACAATCAAGCTTATAATCTGCAAAATTACCAAATTTCAAACCGCTTTTAATCCCCATCGTATCATAAGGAGTTGGAAATTTTTTCATTTCTTCCAATCCATTTTGAAAAGACAACCAATATTTTTCTTCTGGCAAAATAAGCTTCATCATCTTCATTCTCCAATCTTAAAACCAATAACAAACTACAATAACAATTCCAGCTTTGCAAATAAAAAGCTTTTTCCCAAGGGAATTTTTTTGTTCAATAATTAGCAAAAAACAACTTGACTATAATAAATATTTGCCTTATTTATGGTAGCGATCAATTGATGGGCCCATAGCTCAGTTGGTTAGAGCAGGCCGCTCATAACGGTCTGGTCGTTGGTTCGAGTCCATCTGGGCCCACCATAATAAAAAGAGGAAAGATATACTTCCTCTTTTTTTTATGCTTTCATCTGGCGGACAAGTGGCGGTGGGGGCTGGCGTAGTATCCTCAAAGCCCTGATATTTATTATAGTTGATGAGCCTGACAAGTGTGGCGCATCCGATACGCGTTGTTGTAATATCATTGGTGCGTTTCAGTTTATTAAGCAATCGCCTGATTTGAAATATGCTACTGCTTACATTATGACATTAAATGGCAAAAACTTAGGTTTAGTGCTTGAAATGCTTAACGAAGAAGCTTGGATATTTAAAAAACAAATCGGTGCCAAATTACAGTTAAGATACACTCCGGATATCAACTTTAGAGTTGATGATACCTTTACGGAAGTCGATAGGATTGAAAATTTGCTTCGCAACCCAAAAGTTGCACAAGATTTAGCAAAGCCAAACAATCCTGAAGAAGAATAGTGTATAAGTATAAAACAACAAAAAACAGCTCTGAGAATAAACTCAAAGCTGTTTTTTGTTATACACTTAGAAACTTGATCTTTCTACATGAACCTGCAAAACGGGTCTAAAATAACCCTCCTCCCCGTAATCTAACATTCTCGATGTTTCTTTCTTCTCTTTATCAAAACATACCCGAGATGTTATATAATAATTCCTCCGGCACATACCATATGACAACTGATAACCTTTTCGAGGTTCTTTTCCTATCTTAATAAGGGTATCTTCGATTTTGTCATAATAACTAGCGATTTTGTATAACAGATTTTTAGCTATTATAATAAGCTGCTCCCCTTCCTTGCAGATAGAAAATAAATTTTCAATACGCTGTCTAGCTTGTTCATACGATAATCTACGTTCCTGAATATCGTATATGGTAGAGGCGGTAAGATCTCCATATATAAAGTTATCATACGTATCGATCAACTCCACAACTGCCTTTATCTTCTTACCTTTGATTACAGAGAATGAAAATGTATCGTCTTCATACCAAATCATACCCGGTTCTATTTTTGTAATCTCTGACAACCCGAAAACAGCAGGGCTGTTTTTTTCATTTTGAATCAGAGTTTCCATTTTATTAACCAAGTCCTCATCAGGTGTTGATGTAATCCAAGACTTTATAACATCTTCTCGTGTTACACCCAAAAGCTCCATGAGCTCGTTTACGTGTTTGATTTTTGTTTCCATACTTATATTATGTTAATTATATTCATAAAAATTATTGTTGTTTATTGAACTAACATATTTTTGACACAAAGTCAATATTTTTTGTCCAGAAATTATATTAATATAATTACATACCCCATTAATTTTTATTAGCGAGGGGTTTTATTATCAAAATTAGAATAGCTTGATTTATAAAGAAGATCCATCTTATAATATTGCATCGGTGTAATCTCTTCTGCTCTCATTGTTAAGTCAATACCAGTATCTTGACAAGCTTTTTCAATACCTTGAACAGATTTCAAACTTTGCCTTATCATCTTTCTGCGCTGTCCAAAAGCCTTCGGATTTTGAGGAAGTAAAAACCTTATGTAAGAAATATGTGCAAGAGGCCTAAGAGGTCTTGATCGCCCCAAAAAAATGAAAAATTTTTCAATTTTTTTTATAATGCATTGATTTTGAATAAATATTTTCATTCGAGTTTTTACTTTTCTTTGATGTGAAAGGTTTGTTTCCTCCTTCCACCGTAAGGTAAATTCCAGGAAAAGTAGAAGTATTCCCCCAGAAGGAAAATTTTTTTAAAATCTGTTTTTACCCTTTGGTGAGAAGGGCTTTTTATGCCTTTCACGTAAGGTAAATTCCCGAAAAGATCAAAATGTGCCGAAAAAATAAATTATTTTATAAGTGATTGAATTTGCAGATAAATAAAATGAGGCATCTTTTTCATTTCATGATTTTGCAAGTTTTCATTTAATGATTTTACAGAAATTCATTTCATGGTTTTGCAATTTATTGTTCGGCAGTTTGAGAGTTTTTTATTTTATGATTTTGCAAAAAAGTATGAAATTCGGTAAAAATTTTCGCTTTTCGGTAAATATTCGGTAATATTTAGGTGAGATTTTTTTTAATAACCCAGAGTAATTTTTAGATACAAGCTCAGACCAGATTGAGCTTTATCTTTTTGTAAGTATCGGGAATATAAAGATATTCAAAAATCTTAAATCCAATGGGGTCTTATCCATCACCATTAAAAAAGCCTCTCGCAAAGAGAGGCTTTTTTAATGGGTAGAAGTGTCTTTTTAGATGAGTTAGGTTATCTTGGTTTATTTTTCATTTTGATATTATATTTGTTTTTCTTTTTGCTTCCTGTTACGAAAAAAAGCATAAAAAACCATATAATTAATAAAATTTCTCCCAACATACTGATATCATCGTTTTTTGTTAAAACAGTAAAGAATATAGGTGCAAGGACAAACCATCCTGATAAATTTAAATCGTGGAGCCTTTTTATTGTAAGCATAAAGTCGATGTAAATACTTCCAATTAGAGGAATACTTAATCCAATTTCAATATGTTGTTGGTTGCTATATGCTTCATCTATAATAAAATGTGTTAATAGTAATTTAAATGCAATTAGTATTATTGAATATATAAAAAAAGGAAAACGTGATATTCGTCCTTTTGTGCTACATATACTTCCATTTATTTTTTCATTCCAATGTAGTTTTTTTATTATAGCCTCCCAAAATTCATATGTAAAAATATTTATGTTTTTCATTTTATTTCCTTAAGGTAATTTTTGTATAAGTAAATTTTAAGAATAAAAAGTTTTTTTGCAAATTAAAAAAATAAATGAATTTTGTTTGTGTATTAAATATTGTTTATGTATTTTTATAATTAAACAAGCTCTTTTAATTGATATTGGAACTCTTCATAATAGGAGATTATTTCAGTTAGTAATTCATCAATATTCCACCACCATTCTATACAACCTCTTGTTTCTGACAAGAGGTTGTGTCCTTATTGGAAAATGTTTATACCTACAGAGGTTGGATTGCAAAAAAACGATCAACTGAAAACGCAAAAAAGACCCAATTAGAAAACATAAAAATTGCAAATGTTTTCTTCTCAAACGGAAGTTCCGTAACAATCCCCGTAAACGGGGATCCGCTTTGGCTTGATGCCGAGATAGGTATGAATGTCAAACATTATAAAATCTTAAATGATGATATATATGAGTTGACTTTCGATAAAGAGTAAACAAAAAAACATTCAAGAACCCTCTTGAATGTTTTTTACTCATAATTCCGGAATGAATGTTCGCCACTCGGAATACAAATCGATCTTTTTTCGCTCTACTACCTCAACAAAAGTAGAGATAATCTCTCTTTCCTCATCCGTTAGTGGAAGGCCTTTTTTTGTAAACATCCAAGCAAGTATTAATTCCTCATTCTGCTTAAAAAAAGAATCTTCGCATTTATCAGTATAATACTTGATAACACTTTTCATGTCCTGATAGCCAAGCTTTTTATCTTTATTTATAGTATTTTCTATCTCTTTATCAAGCTTTACCTCCCATTGTCTCAACACAACATAGGTCTGTAAAAACTCTTGTACATCAGATTTCAAAACACCTGAAAAAAGCAAATAAGCCAAATGTATTGCATCAGTAAATTCTTCTTTTGCCTTCGCTAATAATTTTTGTACCATAATATAAAAGTTTTAAGTGTTAATTATAAAATTGTGAGCATAAAATAACACCCTTAACATCAATGTCAAGGGTGTTATTTTTATATATCCTATTGATCCAAGAAACTTCTAAGTTTTCGAGACCTGCTCGGATGTTTGAGCTTACGCAAAGCCTTAGCTTCTATCTGACGAATACGCTCACGAGTAACGTTAAACTGCTGACCAACTTCTTCCAAAGTATGATCCGTGTTCATACCAATACCAAAACGCATTCTCAACACCCTCTCCTCTCTTGGAGTAAGTGAAGATAAAATACGAGTACAAGTTTCTTTCAAATTTGAATGAATAGCAGAATCCAGTGGCTGTAATGCACTCTCATCAGCAATAAAATCACCTAATGATGAATCTTCTTCATCACCAACCGGAGCTTCCAAAGAAACAGGTTCCTTTGCAATTTTCATAACTTTGCGTACTTTTTCCAAAGGCATCGAAAGTCTTTTTGCCAATTCTTCCGGCACCGGTTCACGCCCCATCTCAGCCAACATCTGACGAGATGTACGCACCAATTTATTAATAGTTTCAATCATATGTACCGGAATACGAATTGTACGAGCTTGGTCTGCAATAGATCGAGTAATTGCTTGTCTGATCCACCATGTTGCATAAGTAGAAAATTTATAACCACGGCGATACTCAAACTTGTCTACGGCTTTCATTAACCCGATATTACCTTCTTGAATCAGATCCAAGAATTGCAAACCACGATTGGTATACTTTTTAGCAATAGAAATAACCAATCGCAAGTTTGCTTCAATCATTTCTTTTTTAGCTTTTTCGGCTTCACGTTCACCTTTTTTGATTGTATCAACCATACGACGATATTCACTAATCGGCAAACCGGTTTCTTGAGCCATTTGAGCAACAGAATCTCTAAGCTCTACAATTTCCAAACCATATTTTTCAACAAATGTCTGCCAATGTTTATCTTTTTTGTGTGATACTTCTTCCAGCCAATTTGGAGAAAGCTCAGATTTCTGATAAGCCTCTAAGAAATCTTCACGTTTGATCTTGCAAGACAAGGCATAACGCATGATTTTGCCTTCCAATCCCATCAAACGCTTATTGAGTTCGTTTAATTGTTCAACCAATTGCTCTACTCTGGTTGCATTTAGATGAATTGAGCTCATCAACTCAACCAAATCTTTTTTAACTTCAATATATTGTTTTTCTACGGCAGGAGCAACTTTTTTACCGGCAATAATAGCACTAACACGTTGTTTCTGAATTTTCTTTAAATCATCATAATAACTTGAGATTTTATTCAATATATCAAGAACCGGCTCCTTAAGAGCTTCTTCCATTGCCGATATAGAAGCAGAAGAACGGCCTCCGCTACCATCAAGATCATCGTCTTCATCACCGGATCCGTTTTCTTCGTCATCATTGTCATTCATATCATCAGAAGCATCGTCTTCTTCAGGTTCATCATCAACAACGCTGTCAAGCTCCATATCATCAGCATCAATATCTTCATCTATGTCATCAAGATTTTCTTTTGTTTCAAGATCAGCGGCAACCTTATCAAGGTCTTCATTCGACGAATCATCTTCTTCATCAAATTCCATTCCGTCGACATCGGCACCATACATCATTTCCAAATCGACAACATCACGTAATTGCATCGTACCATTTACAAGCTCATCACGCCATGCTGCGATTGCTTTAATTGTCATCGGGCTTTCGCACAAACCGTCAATCATAACCGTCTTTCCGGCTTCTATGCGTTTGGCAATTGCAATTTCTCCCTCACGAGACAGCAACTCAACCGTACCCATTTCCTTAAGATACATACGAACAGGGTCATCGCTTCGACCAAGTTCTTTTTCATCAAAATTACCGCTATCATCATCATCTGAAGAATATTCATCTTCTTCAATGTTTTCACCATCATACCCTTCGGCATCAGATTCAGAAATGATACTAATTCCCAAATCAGAGATATTAGTCATTATATCTTCAATATTTTCTGAAGATTCACGTTCTGGAGGAAGAGCTCTATTCAACTCTTCCACGGTAATATAACCGCGTGTTTTACCCTTTTCAATCAAACGCTTAACAGCACTTCCTAAAGAATCGATAAGAGGTGCATCTGTCGAAGAACCATCGTACAGATCAGTATTTTCAATGTCTGACATTAATATTCCTTATATATAAAACCGGTTTTGAGCCACATCACAAGCCCGTGAGATTTGTACTGACTTTTGTATCAGATGTCAAGAGATTACATATATTTTATTAAAAAAATATTACCATAATACCACGATTCGTTTATTATCCTTATTTTTTTGCTATTCGCCATTTTGGGTTGCCAAAAGTGCTTGTTGCTCTTTTTTTAATTTTTCATAGCGATTATACACTTCTTCCGAAAACGAATCGCCAGTTTGCATAACACGCATGCACTCCCTGATATCCGCATCTAACTGACGCAATTGCACCTCAATAATACGCTCATCAAGATCTTTACGCATTTTTAATATATCTGAACAATGTTTTTGCAACATTTTAAGCTCTATACGCTTTTTCAATTCTTCATCAAATCCTTTATCTGTTAATATTTGTTGCAATTCATCGCTATTTTTAATTTCAACTCCTTCATGAACAAGCTCAAGCATATAATCATACATATGTCTCAACTTTTCAGATTTTATCTTAAATCCCAATAACTTTTCTTCATATTCCTCAATCAGCTGCGGATAACAGATTAATGCAGAAACAACATATTCAGCTACCAAATCGTCCAGATCCGTTCTAATAGAACTCACCAACGAAACCGTTGTTTTTTCTTGCTTACGATAATATTGATTTTCTTCGCGCTTGTTTTGCTTCCAAACAGACCCCCGACCAATTTCCCGATAGATCTTTGTTTTCATATCTTGGGTATAATAATTTCTCACCGTATCATCAGCAATTTTTGCCACTTCGTCTCTAACATTTTTTTCTAACAAAGCTTTTTGTTCCGGAGTATTTGCCGCTACCGCATCATAATTTTTCTTCCACAACAAATCTTTAAGCGGCATTGTATCACTCATCAATTTAAGAAACTCATCTCGTCCATGAGCTTTCAAAAACTCATCAGGATCTTGCTTGTCGGGCAAAAAGGCATATTGCAACGAAAATCCCGGTTTTAAAATCGGCAACACCCTATCCACCGAGCGAATAGCGGCTCTAATTCCGGCATTATCACCATCAAAACAACAAATCGGCTCTGCTACAACTTTCCATGCTTCCATGATTTGGTCTTCGGTTAGTGCCGTTCCCAAAGGAGCGACAGCATAGTTAATACCGAATTTGTCCATGGCAATAACGTCCATATAACCTTCACATATTATCAAACTTTTAGCATCATAACCGGCATCTCTGGCATTATTAAGATTATAAAGCACTCTTCGTTTATTAAATACCGGAGTTTCCGGAGAATTAAGATATTTAGGCTGACTACCGTCCATAACTCTTCCACCAAAGGCAATAACCTTCCCTCTCTTATCCATAATCGGAATCATTACCCTATTACGAAAAAAGTCATGAGTTCTCTTATTTTCAGGAATTGCCAACAAACCAAGCTCGGCCATTTCCTGTTCGGTTATACCTTTGGATGTCAACTGAGCCTTCAATCCATTATTATTCGGAGCAAACCCAAGTCTGAACTTAGAAATGATAGCATCATCAAAACCTCGAGCATATAAATAATCTAAAGCTTCTCGCCCACCGGTCAACCGCAAGTTCTTTTCAAAAAACTTGGCCGCCATTTCCATAATATCATATGCGGTATTTCTTTTTTCGACAACTTCTTTGGCTTCCGGATTTAGTTTTGGCAGTTGCATCCCGACTTTATGGGCCAACTTTTCAACCGCATCAATAAACGACAAACCATTGGCATCCATTTCAAATTTAATAATATCGCCATGAGCTCCGCAACCAAAGCAGTGATAAAATCCTTTTGCTTCATTTACGGTAAAAGACGGAGTTTTCTCATTATGAAACGGACACAAACCTGTATACTCACGCCCTTTACGTGTGAGTTTAACTTTTTGACCAACCACATCGGCAATAGATATCTTCGCCCGTAGTTCATCGCAAAATTTTTGTAAATCCGTATTAGCCATTTAATTTCATACTATTTTCTAAAACATTATCATCACTATTTTTAATCAAATATTTTTTCTTTGTCCATAATAATCTTATGTCATTAGGCTTAAATAACTGGGGGCTTGGTTTCCCAAGCCCCTCTAACCACTAACCACTAATCACTAATGACTAATCACTAACTAAGAGCCGCTTTTACAACACCATTGGCTTTTCCAAAATCCATCTGACCGGCATATTTGGCTTTAAGAGCACCCATAACTTTTCCCATATCCTTCATAGATGTTGCACCGGTTTCTGTGATCAAAGCCTTAATCGCAGCCTCTACTTCGGCATCATTCATCTGCTTCGGCAAAAAGCGTTCAATAACAGCAATCTCCGCTCTTTCTTTTTCAGCCAATTCCGGACGATTACCATCCATGTACATTTTAATTGAATCATTACGTTGCTTAATCATTGTTTGCATCATAGACATCAATTCAGCATCGGTAGCTTCTTTTGCACCCTTTCCTCTTGCTTCTACATCTTTTTCTTTTTGTCCGGCAATAATCATACGCACCGCACTTGTGGTGATTGTATCATGAGCCAACATCGATTCTTTTAATGCCTTTTGCAAATCTTCACGTAACATAAATTTTCTCCTAAATATTCAAACTGCCTCAGAGCATATACTTATATTGTCAAAAAATCAATTGCCTTTATATCATAATGATACTATTTTATTTGCAAGGAGGATTTTACCATGAAAAAATTTTTAAGTATTTGCACATCTGTTTTAGCTCTTAGTTTCTCGGCTCAAGCTCAAGATGACATTATCAATTCAAATGTCCAAAAACAATTTGCCGAAACTCAAGCTGCAATGGAAAAATCTCTTATCACCATGGATAAACAAATGCAAAAAGTTATGCCTGTTGTTGCCGAAAGTATGGGCCAAATGATGCAAAACTTTTTTCAAACCCTTCCCCCTCTTCTTAAATCAATCGAAGAAAACAATGTGCTAAGTAAAGCTGCAGACAAAATGACACAAGAAATCAACTCACAAGTTAAACAAGCTAACGAGACATTTCAGGATTACAAAAGCTATCAATCAGAAAAAATCATTAAATCCAAAGATACTTTTATGGTATCCGGAAGCACTAACGACAATGGCAAAATATTGGAATTTTCTTACAATCAAAACAGCGATCGCCTAAAAGAACTGTTAAATGCCTTCAGTATCAAGAGTAATGCTAACAGCAAACAAACTTTCAGTCTTACTGATCTCAACAACCAAAAATTAAAAAGCAAAGACTTTCAAATGGAAACTATTGCCTCCAATAATTATCTCGTCTATGATGACGGAGACACTTATTGTTACATCACAGGCATTACCGAAAACAACATTATTATCAGAGTACTTGCTACCGGACCGGACGCACCCAATCGTGCCAGAAACTTTGTTAAAAGCGCTAAAACACAGTATGTTATGTGATATTATCCCAACAATCTGCCACCGATAGCAACAGTATTTGCAGGCATATCAACAAACCAAACATTTACAAAGCTTGGTTCAACATCTATGCGGCTTACTACCAAGTCAGTTAACTGCTTCGCGAGAGAATTTTTATCACCAAAACCAATTGATTTCATCTCAATCAAAGCACCTTTGGTTTGATTATTTCCATCAAAAGACATATTTGCATTATGTATTACGTTTACCACCACATAACGCACCGGCTTACCCAATTGATTTGCTACCAAATTTGCAGCATCAACTGACATTTGTTTATCATCAATATCACTATTGGTATAAATTGTTAAAAACGGCATTACTTTCCTCCTAATATCAAAATACAAAATATTATTCCAAGATATAATGAAGCCCCCAAGCAACAGCAATCCCTAAGAAAAACCCGGCAATTACCTCTTTAGGTGTATGCCCAAGCAATTCTTTTAATTGAGCCGATTTGGTCTTTATGTCAGATCGATAAAAATCTTTAATTATTTGATTTACAAGCCTTGCAATTTCACCGGCATTTCTACGCAAACTTGCCGCATCATGCATCACAACCAAAGCATAACCGGCACTCACTGCAAACAGCAAAGAATCAAAACCGCCAATCAACCCAACCGATGTCGTGAGCGAACAAACACCTGCACTGTGAGAACTTGGCATTCCGCCTGTTGTAGATAATTTTTCAAAATCTATTTCTTTGGTCTTAACATAAAAAGTAAAAAGTTTTAAGACCTGAGCCAACAGCACAGCGATAAGTCCGCCGATAATTGCCTCAAAACCAGTATTATAAACCATTTTAACCTCATAAAATATATTATACAAAAGTAACAAAAAATATGCATGAATTAAACTATAATCCCAAATTATTAACAAAAAAGATGCCCCTTTACTGGGGCATCTTTAGCGCATATAATATCAAGCTTTATTCATCATCCTGAATACCGATTGTCGGTTCTTCCGGTAATGTATCCTCATCAGGAGCGTTTTCTCCCAAAACTTCAGATCCGGCTCCTTCTTCTAGTTCTTCTTCTGCAGAATCATCTGCATCTAACCAAGTAACAGAAACAACCTTTTCATCTTCTGCCAAGCGGAACAAAATCACACCTTGGGTTTTTCTACCGGCAATGCGAATATCCGAAACAGGCATTCTGATAAGTTTTCCGCCATCAGTAACCATCATAATCTGATTACTGTCTTCTATCGGGAATGAACTTACAATTTCTTTATTACGAGCAGACATTTCCATATTGGCAATACCTTGCCCGCCCCTACCTGTTACACGATATTCATAAGAAGATGAACGTTTACCATATCCGGTAGTTGTTACAGATAAAATAAACTGCTCTTTTTCACGCATAGCTTCATATTTTTCCGGCGTTAAAACTGTCATTTCAACACCTGTTTCTTCTAATGCAACCACACAATCACCGCCTCTTTCTGCCTGAATACGTTTAATTGCAGAAGAAATTTTCAAATATTCATCACGTTCTTCTGAGGTTGCATCACTATGATTTAAGATTGACATTGATATAACTTCGTCTTTACTTGCCAACTTAATGCCTCTGACACCGGTTGAATTTCTGCCCACAAACACACGAACATCTGTAACCGGGAAGCGAATACATTTACCGCTGCGAGCAGCCAACAAAACATCTTCTTCTTCATTACAAATACGAACGTTGATAAGTTTATCTCCCTCATCAAGTTTCATTGCAATCTTACCGTTAGATTGAACATTTACAAAGTCCATCAAAGAGTTACGGCGAACATTACCTTGAGAAGTTGCAAACATAATTGACAAATCTTTGCACTCAGCCTCATTCTCCGGCAACTTCATAATGGTTGTAATTGTTTCACCTGCATCAAGTGGCAACAAGTTAATAAACGGCTTACCTTTAGATGTCGGAGAACCTAAAGGAAGTTTATAAACCTTCATCTTATATACCAAACCTTTAGATGAGAAGAACAACACCGGAGTATGTGTACTTGCCACAAACAAACGAGTTACAAAATCTTCTTCTTTGGTTGTCATGCCGGATTTTCCTTTTCCGCCACGTTTCTGTGCCTTATAAGCATTGAGCGGAACTCGCTTAATATAACCGGCTTCAGTAACAGTAACAACCATTTCTTCTCGTTGAATTAAAGATTCAATATCTGTATCATACTCAATATCTTCAATTTTAGTGTAACGAGGGGTTGCATATTCATCTTTAATCGCAACCAATTCATCACGCATAATACCATATAATTTTTCCCTACTTGAAAGAATAGACAAGCATTCCTTAATTTCTTCTCCAAGTCCGACCAACTCCTCATGGATCTTATCTCGCTCTAAACCAGTCAAACGTTGCAATTTAAGATCCAATATTGCTCGAGCTTGAGCCTCAGATAAACGATACGTACCGTTCTCAACTTTACGATCAGGCTCATCAATCAGTTTGACTAAAGTTTCGACATCACCTGCCGGCCAATTTCTTGCAAGCAAAGCCTCCTTAGCTTCTTGCGGATTTGGCGAAGTACGAATCAAGTCAATAACCGGATCAATATTTTCTACAGCTATTGCTAATCCTACCAATACATGAGCTCTGTCACGAGCTTTATTCAGCTCATAAATTGTACGACGACGAATTACTTCTTCTCTAAACTCAATAAATGCAGAGATAATCTCCTTTAGGTTCATCATCATCGGGCGACCGTTATGAATTGCCAGCATATTCATACCAAAGCTTGTTTGAAGCGGAGTATATTTATATAACTGATTCAAAACCACATCGGCTTGGAAATCACGTTTAATTTCAATAACGACACGCACACCATGACGATCAGATTCATCTCTGATCTCACCAATTCCTTCAAGTTTTTTCTCTTTAACCAATTCGGCAATACGAGTAATCATCGCAGCTTTATTCACTTGATACGGTATCTCATGTACAATGATTGCTTCACGATCTTTGTGCAATTCTTCAATTGTACATTTTGCTCTCATCATAACTGATCCGCGTCCGGTCAAATAAGCAGATTTAGCACCTGAATATCCCAAAATCAAACCACCTGTCGGAAAATCAGGCCCCGGAACAATGCGAATCATATCTTCAATAGATATTTCCGGATCATCAATATATGCACAGCAAGCATCAATAACTTCTCCCAAATTGTGTGGAGGAATATTGGTTGCCATACCCACCGCAATACCGTTTGCACCATTTACCAACAAGTTCGGATAACTTGCCGGCAATACGGAAGGTTCTTGCAAACTTTCATCATAGTTGGGCATAAAGTCGACAGTGTCTTTATCAATGTCATCAATCAAAGCATGAGCAACTTTAGCCAAACGAGCTTCGGTATAACGCATTGCCGCAGCACTGTCACCATCCATAGAACCAAAGTTACCTTGACCGTCAATCAAAGGCACTCTCATTGCAAATGGCTGGGCCATACGCACCATTGCGTCATAAACAGATGAATCACCGTGTGGGTGATATTTACCTAACACATCACCAACAATACGAGCCGATTTTCTAAACGGACGATTATAGTCATAGCCGTTTTCATAAGCCGAATATATAATACGGCGGTGAACCGGTTTCAAACCATCTCGCACATCAGGCAAAGCACGAGACACAATCACGCTCATTGCATAATCCAAATATGAGCGTCTCATCTCTTCCGAAATTTCTACCGGAGAAATATCTTTATTTGTGTTTTCAACAACTTGATTAATATCTTCAGACACTTTTTTTACCTTTTTATAGTTCAAACTTCCCCAAATATATCAGAAAACAAAAAACTATGTCAGTTTTTTTACCGAGTTATACCCAGATAAAAATGCCATTTTTGTTTCTACGGGCAAAAAAACCGCCTTAAAATCGATTTTCAGTCAAAAAAAGATTTTAAAAGTTAACAATATTTTCTTCAAATCACAAAAAAGCGGCCTTATCGGCCGCTTCAAACTTTTTACATAATATATTTAGAATGGAATATCATCATCTAAATCTGCTGCCGGAGCTGCACTGTTATCCCAACCGGCATTACCACTTGCCGGAGAAAAAACATCATTTCCGCCTGCCGGAACTCCGTCACCTTTAGCATCTAACAACACCATTGTTCCGCCAAAGTTTTGCAAAACAACTTCTGTAGAATAACGTTCTTGGCCGTTGTTATCTTCCCATTTGCGAGTTTGGAGTTGACCTTCCAAATAAACTTTAGAACCCTTACGCAAATAACGCTCAGCAACATCAGCCAGTTGTGGATTAAAAATAACAACTCGGTGCCACTCCGTGCGATCCTTACGTTCACCGGAAAGTTTATCCTTCCATGTATCTGTTGTTGCAACACTCAAATTAACAATCTTTGCTCCGTTTGGTGTATTGCTAACTCTCGGATCAGCACCCAAATTACCAACCAAAATCACTTTATTAATGCTTCCAGCCATTTTATTATACCTTATAAAAAATTAAAACTCCTCCAAATATACATTGAGTTTTTATGATTAGCAAATAAAAAAATCAATAAACCTGTGTATATTCTTCATCATTTACCTCATATATGCCATAAAGCTGTGAATTATTATCGCCTTTCCATGGTACAATATCTGAAGAGCCCAAAATAATATTTCTGATTATATTTGCATCTAGGGTTTTTGCTTTATTTACCACATTTGCCCATGCTCTTAAAGAAGCAAAACTATATACCCCCAAACCGACCGGCTCCATACTTTTCAAACGTAAATCAACCAATGTCTCCGTAAAATAAGGGTTATTTTTTATATTCCTTAACCCCAAGAAAAACTGTTTATCTAAATTTTTTTCACCCTCAACTACTGAATACCTGTCTCTAAAAATAACAATATTATCATTTTTAGAGATTAACTTTCCGGCAATCTTATTAACCTTATCTGAATCAGCTAAAATATATACAACATCATTCTTACTCACATCTTTGGCTAAGGCATCATAATCAAAACCATACTTCTCTAAGGAATAAACAGATAAAACATCTGACAAATGAGATTGCTCAAACAACCCTTGTACATCAATAATTGTATTTACCAGATTATTATCAGACAAATCATAAATTAATGCCACTGATTTCCCCGAATATCTTAACTTATAAAAGTCAAAAAATGTTTTTGCTTGTTCCTTGTGGTAGCCAATTACATTTAACGCCCTTGCTTCTGAAGTTAACGGATTTATCGCAATTTGTGCTATATTATTATCAGCATAGATATTTGATATATCTGAGAATTTATTCAAACAATACGGACCAACCACCAAATCTATCTTATCTTCATCTGATTTTAAGCTTAGCATTTGAGCCATTGTAATAGCATAAGTATCATTACATCTGTCATCTGCAACAATCAGATTAATTTTTTGTCCCAATATTCCACCCTTAGAATTAACATCTTTAACAGCAATATTAACTCCATCGACAACTTCTTTTCCATACTGAGCATACTTACCTTCTTGTGGAGCTACCACCACCACATTCACGGCAGCCTGCGCTTCACCGGCACACAACAAGAAAAACAATATTTTCAAAAACTTAAACATCAACACCAAGCTAAACATTAAACATTTTGGCGGATATTATCATTTTTTTATCATTTTGCAATCATTTTTATCATATCACAATTTGTTATTGCTATCATGCTTCGTTTCATCTATATTATTCGTTCAGGAGAAATAAAATGACAAATGAATATATTGACATTAAAGGCGCAAGAGAGCACAACCTAAAAAATATCAACATTCGATTACCCAAAAACAAACTTAATATTATCACCGGCCTTTCAGGTTCGGGAAAATCTTCTCTTGCTTTTGATACAATATATGCAGAAGGACAACGCCGTTATGTTGAAAGCCTATCTTCATATGCCAGACAGTTTCTTGACTTAATGAAAAAGCCCGATGTTGATTCGATAGAAGGATTATCTCCTGCAATTTCCATTGAACAAAAAACCACCTCTCACAATCCCAGATCAACGGTTGGTACAGTCACCGAAATATACGACTACATGCGTCTTTTATGGGCAAGAGTTGGAACCCCATATTCCCCTGTTACCGGTTTACCCATTGAAACACAAACAATTTCACAAATGGTAGACAGCACTCTTGAAATGCCCGAAGGATCAAAACTCCTTCTTCTCGCCCCAATTGCTCGCGGCAAAAAGGGAGAATTCAAAAAAGAAATTGACGAGCTTCGCAAACAAGGGTTTCAACGTCTTAAAATAGATAACGAGCTATACAACATTGAAGAAACTCCGGATCTGAACAAAAATCAAAAACATGATATTGAAGTGGTTGTTGACCGTATTATTGTTAAAGAAGGAATTTCCGAACGTTTGGCACAATCTTTTGAAACAGCATTAAAGCTTAGTGATGGTCTTATATTTATCGAAAATATATCATCGAACGAACGCACTACTTTTTCTTCTAAATTTGCCTGTCCGGTTTCCGGTTTTACTATCAAAGAGATAGAACCTCGCATATTTTCTTTCAACAATCCTTATGGAGCATGTTCTCACTGCGATGGAATTGGCGCCAAACTTTATATGGATCCCGATCGTGTCGTTCCAAATCCTCAACTTTCACTTCAACAAGGGGCTATACTTCCTTGGTTTAGCAGAAAACATGGTTTTTATACCGATACTCTTACTTCCCTATGTAATTGGCTCAATATTTCCGAAAAAACTCCATGGAAAGACCTTCCGCAACATGCTAAAAAAATAATATTATATGGCTCAAATGGTGAACCGGTGCCTATGGATTATCGTCGTTTCACCACCTATAAACCATTTGAAGGAGTAATTAACAATTTAGAACGGCGCTTTTTAGAGAGCGATTCTCAAGCAATACGAGATGAATTTGCTCAATATCAATCTGCTGCAATTTGTGAACATTGCCATGGCAAAAGACTGTGTCCTGAAGCTTTAGCTGTCAAAATAGGAGGTCTCGATATTATGGATGTTTGCGAGATGTCTATTAATAAATCTCTTTCTTGGTTCAAAGGAATAGGCCCAACTTTAAGTACAAAAAAACAAGAAATTGCCTCTAAAATCCTAAAAGAAATAATAGAACGATTGAATTTTTTAAATAATGTAGGCTTAGAGTACCTAAACCTTTCTCGCCAATCAGGAACTCTTTCCGGAGGAGAAGCACAGCGAATACGTTTAGCCAGTCAAATTGGCTCGGGGCTTACCGGTGTTCTCTATGTGCTTGATGAACCGTCAATTGGCCTACACCAACGGGATAATGACCGCTTACTGGAAACCTTAACTAAACTTAGAGACATAGGAAATACCGTAATTGTGGTAGAACATGATGAAGATGCAATCCGCTCTGCCGATTACTTGGTTGATATGGGTCCGGCAGCAGGAACTCATGGTGGAGAAATTGTTGCCGAAGGTAGTATTAAAGACGTTCTCAAAAACAAAAACAGCATAACTGCACAATATCTAAATGGCATCAAACAAATCCCTCTCCCCTCCTCTCGCCGCAAAGGCAACGGAAAGTTTATCGGATTGAAGAGTGCAAAAACTAACAACCTGAAAAATATTGACCTTAAAATACCATTGGGCACGCTCACATGTATTAGCGGTGTATCAGGAAGCGGAAAATCATCACTTATATTAGAAACTCTTTGCAAGGCCATAGAACGTGAATTATTTAATTCCAGAGAGCCCGGAGCGATATATGAAAAACTCATTGGTGGAGAAAACATTGATAAACTAATCAACATTGATCAATCGCCTATCGGCCGCACTCCGCGTTCTAACCCGGCTACATACACTGGGGTGTTTGATCACATACGCAACTGGTTTGCCGGCCTTCCCGAAGCCAAAGCAAGAGGATATAACGCAGGCCGATTTTCTTTCAATGTTGCAGGAGGCAGATGTGAAGCTTGTAAAGGAGACGGAGTTACTAAAATTGAGATGCACTTTCTTCCTGATGTATATATTGAATGCGATGAATGCAAAGGAAAAAGGTTTAATCGTGAAACACTAGAAATAAAATATAAGAACAAATCAATTGCCGATATTTTAGACATGACTGTCGATGATGCGTTTGAATTTTTCAATGCCATTCCTGCTATAAAAAATCGCATCGAATTATTACGAAAAGTCGGCCTTGGCTACATAAAACTGGGGCAGCCGGCAACCACCTTATCAGGCGGCGAAGCTCAACGTATAAAACTGGCAAAAGAACTGTCTAAACGGGCAACCGGTAAAACACTATATGTTCTAGATGAACCAACTACCGGCCTTCACTTTGAAGACATAAACAAACTCCTAAAAGTTTTACAAACGCTAGTAGATCAAGGAAACTCAATTATTGTAATTGAACACAATTTAGACGTTATAAAAACCGCCGATTATATTATCGATATGGGACCGGAAGGCGGTGACAAAGGAGGACAAATTGTTGTACAAGGGACACCTGAACAAGTGGCAAAATCGGACATAAGCTATACTGCTAAATACTTAAGAGAAAAACTTTAGAATATTTTTTTAGCTTTTGCACGAGAAGATAACATTAAATTATAAGAATACTTAACAGAACGACACATCGCAACAAATTCAGGAGCATGGTTTCCTCCTTTTTCCAGTATGCCACATAAAGCATCAACATCTTTTTTTGTATAGTTATTCTTTACTACGATATCACTAAACATCTTAGTCATACTGTTGTGAAAATTAAGATTAAAATCACCACTAACGTCATCTGTTGTTAAAACAGATGATGCATAGATTTGAGCAATATCTTTTACCAATTCTTTATTAACATTTCGTTTTCGCTTTTTAGGTGTTGCATCATCAAACAAAACACCAACCTCCATATTTAATTCCATATAGTTAGCATTTTCGCTAACTAATTTTTCCAATAATCTGGAATCAATATTCTTACAAGAAGAATTAATTTTTGCATATTGACACAAATACTCGGCATAAGTTCTAACTAATTTATTATTTGGTACAATATTTCCATCTTCTAATTGTGCAAATATCAGTTTAGCCTTTGCATTGTACCTATTTACCTCATCTGCAGATATTTTTCTTTCGCCAAATATGGATTTATTAACAATACTCATTTTTTTGATTAATATATCTGTAGGAGTATTTTGTCCTTCCAAAAATAAAGCTAAATCCTCTGAATATCTAAGACCGCTCTCTTTTAAGCGACGAGAAATATATTCTCTAACGTTATCCCCAAAATCATATACGGCATTTTTAATACCAAGTTTTCCCTCGCTATCAAAAAACGTTTTACCTTGCAAATAATATGAATTAATTGCTGCATTTTCTAATATTGGCAACGCCAACTCCACAAAATCATTACTTTTTGAACTTTTAGCTTTACTATATACTTGATTTAGCAATTTAATCGTATTAGATACAACCCACTCTCTATTTTCCTTAGTTTCACCAATATCATAATAAGCCAGTTTACCAATCAAAAAACCATATACTCCGCTTCTATCTGTTTTTTTATAAGAAAAAAACCAGTCTAATGCCTTAATTCTGTCTTCAACACTCATTTTATTAGCAAAACATGATAATATATCGGCTTTATCTTTTTCAAAACGATCATGTTTTTTATAAAACACACTTTGAGAAGAACCTTTATTCAAATCATTATCTAGACTACACTTTGTAAGTAAATTCCAAAACAAACGCCCGGCATACCTTGGCTGCTCATTAACTTCGTGCATAATCACATACTCTTTGACCATTTCTTTAATAAAATCAGCATTACTTCTGATTTTATCAGATTGACCAAAGTAAATTATTTTATTGGCACCATATTTTGTAGGAGTTCCGCATAGCTTTTTAAGATTCTCATATGAATTTGGGGCTTCTTCAGATAAATTAAAACCATCCATATATGACACAACAACCTCTGGCATAAAGTTGCTATTATACACTCCATTATCATGCAAATCCTTAAATAACTTAAGAATAGAATTCAAAAACTTATCTTCGTTTATAACAGAACCACTCTCTTCGGCCATGCCAAGCTCCTTTCTGTCTTTTTTTGTCATTATACACTATTTTGCACAAAAAACAATAAAAAATCTAATACCAAACTAAAAATAATGTTTTAATCCGATCATGCTTTCATCTATATCTTTGCCGTATTTCTGTTCATATTTATAATCAAACGCCAAAGCCCAGTTGCGAGTTAAAGAAAAACTTCCTTCAAATTTATATATAATTTTATTACCAAACTTATTGCTCGCCCATATTTTTTCGGTTTCTGCCAAAAATCTGACTTTTTGCCAATCTGCCAATATTCCTATATTTGCCCCTATTCCTCCCCACTGATTATTAGGAATAAAACCGCCGTATGCTCCTCGCAAATTAGCCATTGCAAATACCCAAATATTATTATCCAGAGCATATGCCCCGCCAACACCAGCTATCAAATTAGCAACATATCCTTCTTCACCGCTCCGATTTTCTTCTCTATCTACATTTGCCATAATTTGAAAAGATAACGGAGTAAACAACTCGTCTATCGGAGCAATAGATCTAATTCCCAATAAATCAAATTTTTGTAATACATATTTATCGTCTTTGTCATAATGTCTTATTGTAGTATTCAAAAAATTGATTTCTGCTCCTCGCAAAAATCCATAACTGTCATCACTCAAAGAATGATATGCCGGACGATAAGATATTTCTTCAAAAACATCTCCGTTTTTCACACCTACACCCATTGTAATCCTCATGGAATCATGAGCCATAAAAGGCTCTTCATCAGGTATTACTTCTGAATTTGCATCTGATTTGATTTTGCTTCTTGCTCTTAAAACAGCAAAACTTTGTTTTCGATAATCCTTAAGTTCAATTTTTTTTGCTATGTATTGATACTGTAAATATTGATATGCCGTTTCCAAAACATTTGCATCATCAATATCATTAGCATTTTTTTGTTCTAATAAATCGGCCAAAGACCGTTGTTCTCTTTTATTCATTTTGGCAAATCGAGCTTTAATCTGTTTTTGCCTTGATGGTCGATAATTATATGACTTAACCAAATTAGGAGTATTATAAACCGCTTTTAAGGTATCCAGAGGAATAACTTGCACCGGAAATTTCTGTGCCAATTTCAATGACGGTCTTACAGCATCAAGAACTTCCAACAGCATATAAGAGCAATTACGCTCAAAAAAATAATACCTTGATTGTGCTTGTCCAACCTCCCATAAATGAGCCACCAAAAAATCAAGTTCTTCTTTTGTAAAGTTTAGTTCAAACTCCCATATATCTCTATTTTCAATATTGTTATAAGTGTTTATTATATCATAATACGGCTTTACGGTAAAACCTCCATAATATCCGCCAAAGAGCCCCAACAAAGGGTACAACGGCCCAGGGTTATCTCCCATATATGCTCCATAATTAGCACCATGAGCCAACATTTGTGTCCCTTTACGTGAGGTATCTATACGTAACAAGGTATGCCCGAAAAGCGAAGCCGGACTTCCCATATATGCATCGGTAAATAAAAAAGTTGCACCTTTAGGACGCAAGTCCTGATAAAATTGTTCGTATTCATCACACTTAGGAAATTCTGTTTTTATCAGATTATTTTTTTTCAAAAGCATATAGCGAGAGGGAAACAAACACTTTTTTTCGTCATCAGACTTGTCAAATAAAGCTATTGTTGCTTCTAACTCAAATTTAGGATCAGATTTTCCTTTTTCACTTAAAAAGAAATTTGGCGTATCTATTGTGCTTTCATATCCAAACAAATCTGACTGATAATGCCCTACTGCCAACCACTCATCAGAATAAGCAAAATCGTCGTTTGCCTTGGCATTTCCGCATAGCAAAAAACAAACAAAGATCAAATAAAAAAGATTTTTGACTTTTTTAAAACAACAAAACATTTTTAACAACTAAAAGCTTAAGAACGCTTTAGATAGAGTGACAAAAACCCAATATACTCAAACAGCACATGAACTTTTATCACTCTATTAAATCGCTTCAAAAAAACATTATGCAAATTTTTTATCTAGGCTAATTGCATAACTTTCAATGTCAAGTCAACTGCCTCAACATTTTCATCGGCAAACAAATATGCAAAATGAGCTTGAGCTTTAAGACCAAACTCTTTGCTATCAACATTCAAAATACCTGCAACAGTATCGATAGTTTCACCTTTTCCGGCCGCCACATCAATAGCAAATTGTTCCATATTATTTTCTAAAAAAGCAAGCATCATACGACCTGTTCCACCGGAAATACGTCCGTTAGGATCACAACCAGATGTTCCGAATGTAATACCGAATGTCTGATTAAAAAACAAACCATTTGTTGTTACTGCCAATACTTGAGGACCAATTCCGGCTTGGCCACGCCATGCCATAGACCCAAGTCCGCAACCGGTACTATCAATAGCCGAAGCCGGAGCAGATACCAACATTGCGGCTCCGGTCAATAACGATGCAATATAAATTTTTTTCATATAATAAACTCCTCTGATTTATTTTAGGATTGTAGTTTATCATATCATCTGTAAAAGTATATAACAAAATAATATCTTGATTTATTTTTTTTTGCTGTTACATTTAGCACATATTAAAACTAGCTTGAGCTGTGATGGATTTATCCTTCGCAGTTCATTTTTTCTAACTCAAAACAAACTAATAAAGGTGATATTATGGAAAAATTTCCTTTAACCAAAGTTGGATTTGAAGCTTTGGAACTAGAATTAAAAAACCTCAAAGGTGTTGAACGCCCAAACATTATTGCAGCTATTGATGAAGCTCGTTCTCATGGTGACTTATCTGAAAATGCCGAATATTCTGCTGCCAAAGAAAAACAAAGTTTTATCGAAGGCCGTATTCAAGACTTAGAGGCTGTTTTGAGCCGAGCTCAAGTTATTGACGTTGCCAAAGCTAACTACGACGTTGTACGTTTTGGAGCAACAGTCACCGTGGCTGATGAAGACACCGATGAAGAAAAAACATATCAAATTGTTGGTGACTATGAAGCCGATATCGAAAAAAATAAGATTTCTTTGTCTTCACCTTTGGCTAAGGCCCTTATTGGTAAAGAAGTTGGCGATTCTGCAGCTTATATGGCACCCGGTGGTCGCAAATCATTTGAGGTTGTAGAAATTCAATACATTTAAAAAACACTCTTTTGATATTATATAAAAAACCACTAGCAATAGTGGTTTTTTTGTAATTACAAAGGAGATAAATATGGATACCAGAGAATATAAATCATGTGATACAACTTCTTATGAATGTCGAGAAGATGACAACAGCGGATGCACTTTCCCTAATAATGTACAACACTATAAAGACAAAAAAACAACCATAAATCGCGTAATAAAAGACAGTGTCTGCATTTGTACTCCCCAAGAATGCAGTTGCTCAGTAGAACAAACAGAAATTGACAATTAACCATATCATCATATATTATTAATCCACCGTTTAGTCTGTGGAGATGTACTATGGCAGAATATAAAAGCAAAGTTCTAATTATCGGATCCGGCCCAGCCGGCTATACTGCCGGAATTTATGCTGCTCGCTCCGGCTTAAGACCGATTTTAGTATCCGGAAATCAAGTCGGAGGACAACTGACCATTACTACCGATGTCGAAAACTTTCCCGGTTTTGCAGATCCGATATCAGGGGCGGAACTAATGCAACAAATGAAACAACAGGCCCTGAATGTCGGGGTGCAATTTGTTGAAGATTTTATTGTAGAAGTAGATTTTGCTAATCGCCCTTTTGTTTGCAGCTCCGAAAAAAACAATGTTTTTATTGCTGATAGTATTATTATATCTACCGGAGCATCTGCTCGATGGTTAGATATTCCAAGCGAACTAAAATACAGAGGCTTTGGAGTTTCTGGCTGTGCTACTTGTGACGGATTCTTTTATCGCGGAAAAGATGTAGCCGTTGTCGGAGGTGGAAACACCGCCGCAGAAGAAGCTCTTCACTTAACCAATTTTGCCAATTCCGTAACTATTATACACCGCCGAGATACTTTGCGCGCTGATCAATCTCTACAAAAGAAACTTAGTCAAAACAACAAAATACGCATCGAATGGGATTCTGTGGTTGAAGAAGTTTTGGGCTCTGAAAATCCTTTAAGTGTAACAGGTATAAAAATAAAAAATGTTAAAACTGACATTACCAAAACCCTAAAAGTAGATGGTGTATTTATTGCAATCGGACATCACCCTAATACAGAACTCTTCAAAGAGCAACTGGCCCTTACCCCCGAAGGATATATTATAACAGCTCCGGATAGTTGCCAAACTAATATTGAAGGAATTTTTGCTGCCGGCGATGTTCAAAACCCAAACTTCAGACAAGCGGTTGTTGCCGCCGGCTCAGGTTGCATTGCCGCCCTCGAAGCCGAAAAATTCCTAAACGGCAATTAGCTACCTTCATTATACAAATTTTCACATAACTACTCATACCGCAATGCTGATATCGGATTAAGCTGTGATGCCTTATATGCCGGATAAAAACCAAAAAACAAACCAACAAATCCGGCAAATGAAAATGGCAACAAAACATAAAAAACAGATACTTTAGGTGTTAACGTCGAAAAAACGCTCACCAACTCAATACCGGCAAATCCGAGGATTACTCCAAACATCCCTCCCAATAGAGACAACACTAACGCCTCTGTCAAAAATTGCCAACGAATATCCCATGCCTTGGCTCCTATCGCCATACGAATTCCTATTTCTCTTGTTCGTTCGGTAACTGACACAAGCATTATATTCATAATACCTATACCGCCGACCAACAAAGAAATAGAGGCAATAGATCCTAACAAAATAGTCATAATTTTGGTAGAATTTTCCATCATCTCCATCATTTGCGTCAAATTCATAATCACAAAGTCATCATCTTTGTTTATGCCCAGATTATGGCGTTGACGCAATAATTGCCTTATCTCGTCTTGGGCTGTATAAGTACTTTGTGTATCAACAGCCTGCAACATAATATGCCTTACCTGATCCGGCAAAACTGTACCCATCACTTTTTTTTGAGCTGTTGAAATCGGAATAAACACAACATCGTCTTGATCGTGCCCCATGCTGTTTTGTCCGCGTTTTTTCATAACTCCGACAACTTGAAACGGAATTCCTTTAATCCTGATAACCCTTCCCAGCGGATCAAGATCACCAAACAACTCATGCACCACCGTTTGCCCTAAGATAGCTGTTTTAGACGCATTTTTTACATCTGTTTCACTAAACAACCGTCCATACGCCAAGTCCCAATCTTTAATTTCAAACAATCGATTATCTGTTCCGGTAACACCGGTTGCCCAGTTGGCATTGCCATATACAATTTGCGTAGTTTCTTCCAATACCGGAGCCGCAAGCCTGATTTTGGCAATCTTTTCTTGTATAGCATCACCATCAGCAGCCTTCATTGTCGGTTGCGATCCGTGCCCTCCTCGCGCACCGCTTGAAGTTGCCACTCCGGATCGCACAATAATAAGGTTTGACCCCATACTTTTCATTTCATTTTGCAGCGAAATTTGAGCTCCGTTTCCGATTGCCAACATCACTATAACTGCAGCCACCCCGATAATTATTCCCAAACTGGTAAGCACCGAACGCATTTTGTTCGCTTTTATAGCTCGAGTAGCAATTTTAAATATGGTTTTCATATCACTCATTTTTTTGCTACCTCTTCATCAGATTGAATCTCACCATCAACAATTTTAATAATTCTGTTTGCATATTTAGCAATATCTTCTTCGTGGGTAACCAAAATTATGGTTCGCCCCAAATTCCTATTTAGTTTGGTGAACAAATCCATAATTTCCACACTCATTTTAGTATCTAAATTTCCGGTAGGTTCATCAGCAAAAATAATTGGAGCTTCATTAACAACAGCTCGAGCAATTGCCACACGTTGCTGCTGACCTCCTGATAGCTGATTCGGTAGATGATCCATCCTGTCTGCCAAACCAACCTTGGCCAGAGCTTCTGTCGCTCGCTTTTTTCGTTCACTTTCAATTATATTGGAATAAACCATCGGCAATTCTACATTTTCAAGAGCCGTTGTCCTTGAAAGCAAATTAAACCCCTGGAATACGAATCCTATTTTTTTGTTTCTGATCTCAGCCAATTCGTCAAGGCCCAATCCTTCAACTTGTTTTCCATCAAGAAAATAGCTCCCCGAGCTTGGTCGATCCAAACACCCCAAAATATTCATCAATGTAGACTTTCCCGAACCCGAAGGTCCCATAATTGCCACAAACTCACCTTGTTCAATCTGCAACGAAATTCCTTTTAAGATTTGCAGTTGCACTTCACCCAAAGGATATGATTTGGTAATATTTTTAAGTTCTATCAAAGCCATTATCTCGGCATCCTCATTCTCATCTCACGGGCTTGGGTTGTCTCATTTTTATTATCTACAATTATTTCCATACCTTGAGTTAGATTTTTTCCGACAACTTCCGTAAAATCATCATTACTCACACCAGTATTTATAACTAAGCGTTCCGGCTTGTTATTATTTAAGACCCACAATCCGCGATCTTTGTAGCGTACACTCTCGCCGTTTTCGTCTGTAACATAAAAACGCAAAGCTTTGTTTGGCACCAATAGCACCCCTTTCTTCTGAGCTGTAATAATTTCAACATTTGCTGTCATACCCGGTTTAATCTTTAGGTCCTTATTATCAATTTCAATAATAACTTCATAGGTCACTACATTAGAAGTTGTTATAGGATTATTACGCACTTGTGTTACTATTCCGTAAAAAACTTCATCAGGAAAACTATCGACACTAAATTCAACTGTTTGCCCCTCTTTAACTTTGGCAATATCAGCTTCCACCACCGATGCTTCTATTTGCATTTTGGTTAAATCTTCTGCCACATTAAACAATGTTGGGGTCTGAAAACTTGCAGCCACGGTCTGCCCCACTTCCACCTCTTTAGATACGACAATCCCATTAACCGGAGAAATAATTTTCGTATATCGCAAATCTATCTCTGCCTGAGACAAAGCGGCTTCAGCTTGCAAAACTTGTGCTTGTTTCAATGCTTTTTGCACCACGGCATTATCATAATCACGTTGCGCTGTTTCAAGCTCCTTATCCGTAGAATATTTTGATGTATTTAATTTTTTTATGCGATTTAAGTGTTTTTGATAATATACAATGTCATTTTCAACCACTGCCACTTCTGCTTTGGCAATATCTAGTGATGCTTTGCGTTGAGCCACAGTAGCCTCAAACAACGCAGGATCAATTTGAGCCAAAAGTTGGCCTTCTGTCACCGGAGTATTATAATCTACAAAAATCTCTGCAATAGTACCGGAAACTTGTGTTCCGATGTTTATGGTAGAAATCGGATTTATAATCCCCGATGCCGTAATTTTTTGAGTAATTTCACCTTTTTCAATCTTTTGAGTTATATATTCCCGCTCATCTTTTTTGCAAGCTGATACACCCATAACCAAAGATAAAGCCACACCGGCACAAAGCACTGAAATTCCAACCTTTTTATTCATAATTTATTCTCCGAACATATATTCTATATATAGTAACGAATAAAATATAAAAAAAGTTTTAAAATAACTCTTGAAAGCTAAAAAAATTTTGTCTATATTTACTGGCACGTATTCTTATTTACACATAATTATTAACGCCGAGGTTCTTTTAGTATAAGAATACAAAACCCAAAAGGACCAAAGCACAAAACCCATTTTTTATGAGTAGTACTAAAAAAACTCAACCTGCTCAGAACAATGAGCTTTTAAGAGCAGTCATGAATGCCCTTAAGGAAAAAGCACCTAAAGGCTACATCTTGACCAATGTCAACCCACAGCTGAAAGAGATTGCCCGAATTGGATCCCACTCTCATAAGTGTTGGACCTCTTGGGCGGAAAACCCAGACGGAGCAAAGAAGAACCTTGTGTTCGCCGATCAGGAAAAGGTAGAAAGATACATTACCAATCCGGAAGACAACAACTTCTCCGTGAAGGTAATTTCCCCTGATGAGCTTTCCGGCTATGAAATCCACTCTGTAAAGATGTAATCATCATGGCAGAGCTCAGCAAAGAGAAAAACTTGGCGCTCAGAGGACTTAGTCCTCATGAGCGTCTAGCTAAAATCACCGACTGGTATCTTAACAGAGAAATTTCTCAAGATACGTTTAACATGTTGTGTTGCAAAGAAAACAATAAAGCAGCAAACAAAATGTTAAATGCCGGTAAAGCAGCCAAACGAACTCAAAAAAAGACTCGAGAAGAAATTGAGATGACAAAAATGAGACACACTCTCAACGCTCGTCTCAAAAATTATCTCGCAACCAGAACTTTGGAGACTCCACTTATAAATCATGTGGAGTTTCAAGAGTTTAAAGCCATGATAAGGCTCTATCCCTTGTATCAAGAGGAAATCAACAAACTTCTTGAAGTAGCATTAAGATTTCCGGAACCGGCACTGGTTGAAGTTGCCTCTGACTTTATCACTGAACAGATAAAAATAAAAAGAGACAAAAATGTTGCTTTGTGGAAGCTATTGTGGTCATCTACACATTTGGTACCGATGGATGTCGTTCGCTTGATGTATGACGAATTGGGCAATAATATAGACGATTATTTTGACAAGAATTTCTTAAAAGATGAACTTCTTCCTCTGATAGAAATTCAACGAGACAAAGAAATAGCCCGTCTTAACACATCAAATAGCACGCCTGTTCACAACTGTGAAGAAGCCATATCAAAATGTATGGATATTGAGAGAAAGACAAAGCGTCTCAATGCTTTTAACAGTCTCATTCTTAAAATATCTAAGTAGATTTTAATCCCTGATCGCCGATTTGGCCATCAGGGATTTTTTTATACTTTCATTTTAGACAAAAAACACTTGCCTCACAATTCATAATATGCTAATCTCTTAAGTCTGAAACATATAAAATTAGATATATTATGAATGAAAAAAGAAAAAAAGGGATGCTTGCTCAAGCACATCCGATTACAAGAAAATGGTTGATTAGCCTACTTAAGAACCAAGAGATATCTGTAAAGGTAGAAAGGGAATTTACCTACCTAAACACAGTCGAAGGAAACATCTACAAAGCTTGGCATCAAGATTGTTTGTCTGAGATGAAAAGGATCAAACTCAATACTTGTGTGCCGGATTTGTTTGAGTTTGTAGCAGATCCTAAGGTAAACCTTGCAAAAGCCCTATCCACTGCCCAAAAGCTCTATGCCAAAGAAGAAAACAAAACAAGGCAAAAGCATATCGGCAAAATGGTAGCCTTGCTGCAAGGATTGTCTCTCAACGAGAAAAAGCTGTATAAGGAAACTACCGAAGCTCTTAGTTCTGGAGAGAAATCTACCTGCCTTGAGAGAATTGCCAAAGAAATATCTACGGCAAATGAAGTTACCAACGAGTATCGCCTCTACACCAAACAAAGTATAAAGCATTACAATCGTTTGGTAAAGCTAGGAAGAAAGCCGTCGGTTCATGAACTGTATCAGGCTCTAGACCCTCGCTCTGCAGCAGATCCCAATATTCATACTGCTCAGGTGAATATTGTATCGTCAACATACACCAAAGGCTGCGATGTTCCTAACGACATCAAAGATGTGTGTTTTGACTACATCAGAGAGAGCATAAAGTATGCCGGCTACTTCCACGTAGTGTTGATGGAATACATTTTTAAAAATGACACCATCAGTGAAAGAGCTTTCAACCTCTTTACTGAAGCAGAAAATGTAATTCGTCATAGTGGAATGGACGTTATGCCTAAGATGTATGCCCACCGCCTTGCCAAAAAGAAAGGTCTTTATGACAAACCTGCGGTAGAGCTTAGCGACAGCGACTTGAGAATCCTCAAAATTGAACAAATGTTCTCTTAAATCCGATAAAAAACCGCCGTTATCTTCATGATAACCGCGGTTTTTTGTTACAATACAACATTCTTAAATCCAAAACCCCTAAGCAGATCTGCTATTGCCATTGCTTTTTTGCCTTGACGCTGTATCTCCAATATGTCTAATGCATCTTTTCCGCAAGCAATCTTCAACCCTTCGCCTTCCAATATTTGCCCTGCCATTCCGCTTTTTGCCCAAACATTAGCTCGCAAAACCTTAAAACGCTCACCTTCATATTCAAAATAGCATCCCGGATACGGATTAAATGCTCTTATTTTTCGTTCCAAAACTTCTGCCGGCAAAGAAAAATCCAGTTTTGCTTCTGCTTTGTCCAATTTTGAAGCATAAGTAACCAAACTTTCATCTTGAGATTGCGGAGTAATATTATCTAATTCTTCTAAAACCTCAATAATCAATTTTGCTCCCAATTTTGCCATATCATCATGCAAACTTCCTCCGGTAGTATTTTGGTCAATAACAATCTCACCTTTCTTATACATTGCACCGGCATCTAAAGCTTCTACTACTTGCATAATCGTAATTCCCGTTTTATCATCACCGGCTTCAATAGATCGCTGAATTGGAGCTGCACCACGCCACCTTGGCAAAAGCGAACCATGAACATTCAAACAACCTTTAGGAAAAGCTTCAATAACAGCTTTAGGCAAAATCAAACCATATGCAGCCACAACCGATATATCAGCCCCCAAAGCCACAAATTTTTCCTGCTCTTCAGTGTTACGTAAGCTTTTAGGAGTCCTAACCTCTATTCCCCTACTTTCGGCAAAAACTTGTACTGGAGACTTAATTATCTTTTGTCCTCTTCCGGCTTCTTTTGGAGCCTGACAATAAACACAAACAACTTCATGCTTTTCACACAAAGCTTCCAAGCTAGGCACTGCAAAATCAGGCGTTCCCATAAATACTATTTTCATTCTTAGTTTCCGCCTTGTTCTTTACGCATTTTTTCAAGTTTTTTTACCAACATTTGGCGTTTTAGCCTACTCACATGATCAATATACAATATACCATCTAAATGATCCAGTTCATGTTGGGTCGCTATTGCTAAAAAGTCTTCTGCCAGTAATTCACATTCTTTGCCGTTATAATCCAAATACCTAACCTTTACAGCGGCAAAACGCTCTACTTCTGCTCGCAAACTCGGCAAAGACAAACACCCCTCTTCACAAACCTGAACTTCATCAGATTTCCACACAATCTCAGGGTTCACCATATAAAGCGGATTAGGCTTTTCGTCTTCATGTGCAATATCTATCACCACCACACGTTTAGAAACTCCAACTTGAGGTGCTGCTAACCCACAACCGTTTGATGCATACATTGTTTCCAACATATCATCCAGAAACTTACGCATTTCACCATCAACAGCCTCAACTTTTTCAGCCTTTTGCTTTAAAATCGGGTGCGGATATTCATATACTTTTAATTTTGCCATCTTTTATCCTTACTAAAAAAGAAGGTGTTTGATAAATGATTCAGATAGAATAATTTGTAGAGTAAAACAAATCTTAATATACAAAGAAATACTTAATTTTATTTACATCTCGTACAAATTACTCAAGATACCCATTTAGCGAATAGCTTTAGATATTTGATCAAGCAAAGCGTTAACCATTTTCGGTTCATTTTTGTTGAAAAATGCATATGCCAAATCAACATACTCTTTAACAATCACTGCTGCATCGACATCATCGGTATGAACCAGTTCATATGCCGCACACAATAACAATGCTCGCAATGTACCGTCAAACCTGTCAAAAGACCAACCATCTCGCAAATATGTTGCCAAAGATTTTTCCAGTTGTTCTTTTTCTTTATGTATGCCTCTTGTCAATTCAGCAAAATATGATGTATCCAATTGAGACAGTTCCACCAATTCTTCTTTTTCTTCATATTCGGTACTCTCATCTTCAATTGCATAACGCCCAACTTCACCATTAATAAAGTCTTTAATCACCTCGTCAACTGAAAGTTGGCCAAATTCAATCATATATGTTGCTTGCACCGCAGCCAAACGAGCAGCTGATTTCATTTTAATTTTTTCAGAAATATATTTTGCCATTACTTATCTCCTTGCGGCTTGGCCAATTTATCAATTGTCTCTACAAAATCTTCAAAATCGCTCACTTCCTTAAAATCTCTATATACCGATGCAAATCTGATATATGCAATATGATCTAATGTTGATAAAGCTTGCATAACAAACTCACCGATTTTTGTAGATGATACTTCTGCATCTCCCGATGTTTCTAGTCTTCGTTGAATAGAGTTTACAACTTTCTCAACACGTTCAGAACTCACCGGACGCTTACGCACAGCCAAATATATAGAATTTGCCAGTTTGTCTCTGTCAAACATAACTTTTTCGCCATTTTTCTTAATTACAATCAAATCACGTAATTGTACACGTTCAAAGGTAGTAAAACGAGAACCGCATTCTCCGCATTCTCTTCTTCTGCGAATTGCTGTATTATCGTCAGTATCTCGTGAATCTTTTACTTGTGTATCATCACAACCGCAAAATGGACATTTCATATTATTTGCCTTTTTCTAACAATTTTTCGGTAACTTGATATAATTTTGAAGAATACCTTGCCCCTTTTATAAGAACAATATCATTATTTTGCAAGCAATTATTTAGCAAGAATTCATCTAAACCATCTTTACTTTCAAAATAATGCTTTTCCTTACTATCCGGAATCTGTGCTAACATATCTTTCATTTCCGGACAAACTCCTATCACAACATCAACTGTACTATTTGCTACAATCTCACCAACCTCTATATGTCTTGCTTTAGAAGTATCTCCAAGTTCAGCCATTTTACCCAACACAACCACTTTTCTTCCATTATGAGGTGAGTTGCTCAAGGTTTCAATTGCGATTATCATTGCTTCCGGTTGTCCGGAATAACTATCATCAATTAATGTATAGCTTCCTCCTAAAGGCAAAGAAAGTTCATATCTGGCTCCACGCCCCGGCAACGCATTAAAATTTGCTAAATGTTCAGCTGCAACTTTAACATCTAGACCCAATGCATTGATAAGACTTAAAACACACCATGCGTTGTAATAGTTGTGTTCTCCTTTATCCTTCAAATTCAATTCTACTTCCGGATGGCCTTTCTTTCCGAATTTAACAATTTTTGCACCATTTTCTAAAGCTCTTCTTTCCAATAATGGTGCAAAATTAGTATCTTCATTAATAATTGCAATACCACCTTTTTTTAGTGATTTAAAAATTTCGGCTTTTGCCTCGGCAATTCCTTCAAAATCATCAAAAAACTCAATATGCATCGGATAAACATTGGTAATTATTGCCACATCCGGATTCACATAAGAAACCAGGTCTTCTATTTCACCTTTGGCGCTCATCCCCATTTCAATAACCGCATAATCAGCCTCCATATCTATAGCACACAAAGTTGTAGGTACTCCGATATGATTATTAAAATTGCCATTTGTAGCATAAACTTTGCCAAATTGAGATAAAGCAAACTTAATTTCTTCTTTTGTTGTGGTTTTACCGGCACTTCCGGTCAAACCGATAACTTTTCCCTTAAACAAAGAGCGATTATATGCTCCTATCTTACCATAAGCCTTTATTGTGTTTTCAACCACAATTTGTCTTTCTGCCGGAGCCCCTTCAATCACATGATCAACCAGAGCCAATGAAGCACCTTTTTGTAAAACATCCGTCACATAATTATGCCCGTCGTTTTTTTCTCCTTTAATCGCTACAAATAGGTCCCCCTCTTTAACCATACGACTGTCACTGACAATATTATCAATTTCAACATCTGTCACACAAGAAGCAGACGAAACAATCTCACATAACTTTTTAGCACTGATTTTTTGCATCTTAAGTATCCGATTTACTATTTATAAATTGGAAATTGGTTACACAAAGCAACAACTTTTTCTGCGGTTTGTGCAATAACTTCTTCCGCATTGTCTGTTGCCAAAGCATCGACCACATCAGCAATCCAGTTTCCAATCTGCTCAAATTCTTTTTCCTTAAACCCTCTGGTTGTTCCGGCAGGCGTTCCAACTCTGATACCGGATGTAATTTTTGGTGGTTGCGGATCATAAGGAATTGCGTTTTTATTACATGTGATTCTAGCTCTATCCAAAGCCGTAGCCACCGCATCTCCGGTTACATTTTTAGGACGCAAATCAACTAACAACAAATGTGTATCCGTACCACCGGAAACCAAATTTAATCCTCGTTTTTGTAAAGTCTCGCCCAATACTTTAGCATTTTTAATAACTTGTGCGGCATATTGCTTAAACTCACTACTCATATCTTCTTTAAAACAAACTGCTTTTGCCGCAATCACATGCATTAATGGCCCACCTTGTGACCCGGGAAAAATTGCAGAGTTAACCTTCTTGGCTATATCGTCATTATTAGTTAGAATCATACCACCTCTGGGGCCTCGCAAAGTCTTATGAGTTGTGGTAGTTACAACATCTGCATATTCCAGAGGATTCGGATGCACGCCTCCGGCAACAAGGCCGGCAAAATGAGCCATATCCACCATTAAATATGCTCCCACCTTATCTGCAATTTTTCTAAACTTAGCAAAATCAACCTGACGAGGATATGCCGACCCACCGGCAATAATTAATTTCGGCTTATTTTCTAAAGCTAATTTTTCAACTTGATCATAATCAATAATTCCGTCATCGGCACGCACTCCATATGCAACAGCATTAAGCCATTTTCCAGAAATTGAAACTTTTGCTCCATGGGTTAAATGTCCGCCGGCATCAAGGCTCATTCCCAAAATTGTATCATTGGGTTGCAACAAAGCCAAATACACGCCCATATTTGCTTGGCTACCGGAATGAGGTTGTACATTAACAAACTGACAATTAAAAAGTTTTTTAGCCCTCTCAATAGCTAAATTTTCAACGACATCAACAAACTCACATCCGTGATAATATCTGCGACCGGAATAGCCTTCGGCATATTTATTGGTCAAAATAGATCCCTGAGCTTCCAATACTGCCGGAGAAACAATGTTTTCAGAAGCAATCAGCTCAATTTGGTTTTGCTGACGTTTAAGTTCTCTTTCAATAGCATCAAATATTTCACTATCTTCTGTTTTTAGGTTTTGTTCAAAATCCATCATATTCTCCTATTCATCTAATTCGCAGATTCGTTTTTGGTGACGATTCTCTTCTGAAAAACCGGTTTTCATGAATATATCAAAATATTTAACAACATCTTCAAATTTTTGCATTCTTCCACCAAAAACTGCAATATTTGCATTATTATGCTCTCTGGTAAGGCGAGCAACGTCTTCATTATACAAAATTGCGGCTCTGATTCCTTTTACTCTGTTTGCTGCGATTGAGATTCCGATTCCCGTACCGCAAATAAGAATACCCATATCAGCTTTTTTTTCTAAAATTGCATCGGTCATTTTTTTAGCAATCAACGGATAATCACAAGATTCGGTACTGTTTGTACCCAAATCATCAAAAAACATCCCCTGTTTTGCATAATGTTCTATCATTTTTTGTTTTAATTCAAACCCACCATGATCCGAAGCAATTGCAATTTTCATGATACTTATCCTTTTCTAAAATCAACAACTTTTGCAATCATACAACAAAGTTGTGATAAAAAAACAAATTTTTTAAAAAAATGTATTGACGTGGGAAAAAATTACTGTATATATAGAGACACCGATTGAGATACGGTATCTTAATTGGCCGGTTGGCAGAGTGGCTCATGCAGAGGACTGCAAATCCTTGTACATCGGTTCAATTCCGGTACCGGCCTCCAGATATATTTATTCCGGCTTAGCTCAGCGGTAGAGCAATCGGCTGTTAACCGATTGGTCGCCTGTTCGAATCAGGCAGCCGGAGCCAATATCCAGATAAAGTCTTGTTTTTGCAAGACTTTATTTTTTTATAAAATCGTAAAATCAAAAATTGCTAATAACTTCTGCTAATAAATTTCCTAAAGTATGAGCCAACAAAAGGACACATACCTATGGGGCTTTATAACCGTGGAACCTCTTATTATGAAGTGATTAATATCCCTAGAGACCTTATACCTATATTCAATAAAAAACAAATTTGGGTATCACTTCATACGCAACAAAAAACTATTGCGAAAATACGTTCCGCTATGATACTCTCTAGGATAAACCGACAATTTATAATAGAAAGGCAAAAAATGGCTATATTTAGCGACGAACCAGATGATGCACCTCGCCTAAAAATTTATTACGAACTCTTTTCAACCACTCAAGATTCTTTAGACTATGACGATAAAGAAATTGAGTTTTTTGCTCTCGATTTTTGCAATGAAAAAACATTAAAAGACTTGCCTAAACTTAGTCGTGAGATACAAACCCTCAGCTATTATCAGTTTTTACTCAATGATTATATTTCCGCTTATAAATTGCACGACTACAGTTTTGCTAAAGATGCTGTTGATGCTTATATTGTTACGCATAAAATATCAAAACCAACTGAAAATTGTTATTCTAAATTCTTAAAGTCATTTATGCTTGCTTATATTCAGCACTTAGAAATGGCTATCAATCATTTAAAAGGTGTTGAACTTAAAAGGCCTAAAGAACTCATTACAGACCTTCCCTCTACTGAACAACCAAATATCTCTTATATACCACCGCAACAGATAAATTCATTAACCGCACACCGTACAAAACCAGACATAACCTTAATTGAACTTGCGGAAATTTATAATAATGCAAAATCACGTTCCAATGTTGCAGATGACCATAAAGCTAAAATATTACAAAGGCTCACTATTTGGGATAATCTCTTACTACATAAAAAACTAAATTCAATAACAACTGAAGATGTTCAAAAACTTGTCTCCGAGTTAGAATATTTGCCGTATCGTTTAAGTATAAATCAAGCCCATCTCGACCTTTTAAGTATTATACAGAAGAACAAAAATAATCCTAAAGCTAAATGTGCTTCTTTCGACACACAGATTGACTATATAAAAACCCTTAAAAGTGCTTTAAGATGGGCTGTTATGCATAAATATGTGGCTGAAAATGTGATTGATGCAGTAGATATTCCTGCACCACCGAAAAATCAACCCGATAATAAATACCGTGCATATACTATTGAGGAGCTTAATCTCATCATTCATAGTGAGATTTTTACGAAACATTGGGGCAACCATACCAAAAATGGCATCTTGCGATGGTTAATTTTGCTAGGAATGTTCACAGGAGCTCGTCTCAATGAGTTATGTCAACTTTGTGTGTCTGATATCCGAGAAGAAAATGGCGTATCTTACATTAGTATTAATCTTGAAAATGATAAAAAAGCAAAGACCAAAGCTGCTATTAGAAATATTCCAATTCACAACGAACTTATCAAATTAGGCTTTTTATCTTATGTTGATACGATACGCAAAGAAAAAGGTAAGCAGTTGTTTTCGGGACTAGCTGTAAATAAACGAATGAGCGATCAGCCTACAAAATGGTATGGGCGTTTTTTAGATGCACTTGGCTTGACGGATAAAAAACTTGTCTTCCATTCTTATCGCCATTTAGTCAGAGAAATAACTCGGGACAATAATATTCGCTCTGATGTCATAGAACGCATTTGTGGTTGGGAATCCGAAAGCTCTAGCCTGTCAGAACATTATGGTAATATCAGCCTTAAACTATTAGCTGACGAATTTAACGAGAAATTAGTATATGAAGGATTAGACTTAAACCATCTTTATGTATGATGGAGTAGTTAAGATGCTTAATATAAAAACACCATATTTTAATAGACGTATTCGCATTTTAAAAAAATCAATAAATGATGCAAAAGAAAATATTATATTCCACTTACTTCCTTATATCGTTGCTAGAGAAGACCGAGAGAAACGTGACAATATTTATTATTTTGAAAAAGAATTAAAACAATGCAAAGCAATGATTTCTTTTACTTTGATGAATAGCATTTTATGTAATAATGTTTCTAATACGGAAAAGCGTCTTCAATTTAAAATCAAAGCTCTCAAAGGTGGACAGTTAAAACAAGATTATTTTGACTTATACAAAATTGAATACAATCACTACATCAATAATGATGGCGACGACACTATTATAAATGGTTTAAGCTATAAAGATATACAAGACCGTATTCGTGAAGATGCTCTTTCTTTAATGATAATGTATTTTTTTGTTCTTAACTTATTACGCCTAGATCAATATGGTAAAGATGATGATTATAGAATAGAAAACGCTCGACGTTTAACAAATAATACGTTTTCTACTACTGATAAAAAAGGCAATCCTATCAAAGCATTTAGCTATGATAAAATTGAAAAAGCTCGTTCCAGATATATAAAAACCGCAGCAATTATCTTCGGCTATATACATACCTTATTCAAATATAATAAACTACAACTTACCCAACTAGACTTTAACAATAAAGATAATCTTAATCAAATTAAATCTACTCTATCTAAATTAGATGATACTGAAATTTATGAACAATACGACGATATAATTGGCTATATCTTATATGCACAAAAGATTCTAACGACAAAGGTATGCAAACACGCTGATAAAAATGAAGATTGGTTCGTTATCAATAAAAACGATATCCGTCGCTATGGTTTTACCGAGTCAAAGCCGATTCTACCCAATTTTTCCGAATCTGAACTAAAAATCATCAAAAGACAGCCTTAAATTTCCGATTTTTCACCTCAAAAATTTTAAAAATGCGACCTTTTTTGTCTTTTTAAACTCTTAATAGTATTCCCATAATGAGTTATGGAATTTTTCTATCAAAATTTATGCTATTTTTTCAAAATTAAATTTTCACAAATACCTTTATTTTACTACATTATACTAACAACATAAAATAGCTTTTCTATAATATGTTAAATTTTAAGAAAATTGCCATTTATTTGATATTTTCAACGCTTTATGCTATAATTAAACTGTTCTTAACGAACAAATATCGCACGTATTCTTATTAATATATAGAGACGTCCGAACAACTTATTCGTTGAGATTTAGATTAATAATTTATGATGGAGAATGTGTATGGCAAACAAAAAGGTGTCGAAGTCCACCTTAAAAAAGACTTGGGAAAATATTGTTCGTAAGATTCATAGTCGTGGTGCTAAGACACGTTCTGTTACCCGTAAAAAGGTAACTGACAGTCAGCGTCTTGATGCAATTATGAATGATGTTGTTAAATCGTCTGCAAAGTATAAAGAAGTCCAAGATCTTCTCAACAAAAGTTCACAATGTGATATTAAAAGTAGAGAAACAACACGTTTTTATTTAGCGACACTTTATTGTCATATTAACGAAACTTTTGGAAATGACGACTTTGAGAAAGGTGCTAGAAAGTATCTTTTGCGTCTTTACCCATCAGATGTTAACGATGACAAAAAGAAAGATGTCAATCAATCTAATCGCAGTAAATACAATCGCGCCGTTAAGTTTTTAAA
The DNA here is from genome assembly GCA_015062285.1 of Alphaproteobacteria bacterium. Lineage (GTDB taxonomy): Bacteria > Pseudomonadota > Alphaproteobacteria > RF32 > CAG-239 > CAZU01. Next base: position 265,042 of record SUUY01000003.1, read on the forward strand.
GAACAAAGGTGCACCTTGTGATAATGTTGACAAAGTCGTGAAGATGATTGAAAAAATCGGTCTTCAATCCCTTTATAATGGCAAGGAAAGTAATAACACTCAAAAAGTTCGTCCACTAAAGAACTTTGATGATGTCATTAAAGACTTGGCTAAGTATAAAAGTGTTGATTACATCATTCGCAAAACGTTAAGTATTGCTAAAGAAAAAGAAATTGAGGGAGACTTTATTTTTTACTGTATGAATGGTAAACCGTACTGTTTAACAAACTCTAATTTTATGAAAGAATTTGTTAAATTCAGGAAGTCCTTTAAGAAGTCACATCCATCAAAAAAGAAATAACCTCCACGTGGCTACGGTGCTGAAATACGCATCGTAGCCATATTTTTTGTTAAAGGAGTAAAAAAATGACAATACGCACGATTAAATCCACCAAATTTATGACAGGTGCCAAAATTGCTAAGGAGCGAGATGCAAGAATAATAACTGTTGAAAATGAGTTGCGTTGTAAACGCCTTTCGGCAGAGCATCGTTGTGAATTGGCAAAACTCAAAAGGGTGTTAAATGACCGCACAAGTAAGTCTTTTGCCAATATAGTTTATGCATCGCAACAGCAAGAAGTAAAATATGTTGAAATTAAACATCTGATTGACAATTACAAAGTATTAGCTGAAAGTAAAAAACTCAATCCAGATGATGTTTATTTTGTAACGATTAACTGCTGTGAAGGTCGTATTAATAAAAAGCCCTATTTTGTTGCGCCTAAAGATTTAGCTAACTTCAACGTCAGGACTGCCAAAAATACTATAATTAAACAACTACACGGATTAGAAAACGCTTGCGGTTATGTGGCATTCGAAGTGAAATATGATATACGTATGGGAGCGTTTTTGCCCCATTTTCATATTTTAATTTGTGGCATTAGTAAAAAGAACATAGAAGACTATTTCGCTCGTTTATACCCTCTCGAATATCAATTTAAATTAAATCGAAATACTTTTATCGTATCAAAGAAGAATGATCCACTCATTTATGAAAGACCGCAAAAATTAAAAATAGTTGATATTGAGACCGTTAAAGATTCCGAGAAAATAGCTAGCTATATGTGCAAATTTAAGACATATATGACGTATATGGAGCAACGATACTTAACTGTTATTGTTGATAGAGATGAAAATAGAATAGAAAAAGAACAGCCAAAACATATAAGACCAAATGATAAAATCCATAATTATCATTTATTGTTTTTGGATAAGCTATCATTGGGTGAACAGGTGTTTTGTTTTAATAAAAGTTTACTGACGAACTTCATCAACAACAAAGCCGATAAAATGGCTCAAAAATGCTTAAGAATGGCTAAAAGAGGCAAAAAAACGGGGAAATTGGGTAAAAAAGCCCCAAACCACAACACATACGCCAAGCCTATATCAACCAATAAGATTGTGTTACAATTTTTAAAGTATGATTCTTATAAACCAAAACAAGAAAAAATCATTGATTATATTAAAGACCATAAATCTTGTATTGTTATTCAACCTACTAATTTTGGTAAGAGTTTATGTTATTATGCATCAGCTTTACAATTAAAAGGGTTATGTATAGTTATAGAACCTTTAGTATCTTTAATTTATGACCAAGTATCTAAACTTAATAAGACACATAAAAAGTTAGCTCTTGCATTTACTGGTGAAACTAAACATAGAGATAAAAAATTAAAGAGATTAAAAAGAGGTATATATAAGTTTTTATATATAGCTCCTGAAATGTTAAAAAATATAGAGTTAAAAAAGGTATTGTCTAAATTAGATATTTGTATGATTGCAGTTGATGAAGCACATTGTATTGATATTTGGGGTGAAGATTTTAGACCTGATTATCAAGAGCCATTAAATAAACTTATAAAGAAATACCCAGATGCAAAAGTTATGGCATTGACGGCTACTGCAGGCGACATCACACAAAACGTTATTAAAAAAGTGTGCAATATGCCTAAAAAAGCCAAAGTATTTAAAGGCAACTTAAACAGACCGAATATTAAGTATAGCGTAGTTAAAAAAGAATATGATGGATTACAACAGTTATTAGATACACTCAAACCATACCTTGATAAAGATAATAAACCGACAACTTCGATTATTATATATTGTGCTCATATTGATTATACTTTAGGACTTCAAGATATATTAAAAGAGCGTGGTATTAATAGCTATGTATTTAATGGAAAGAGTGATAATAAAAAAGAAATACTCAAAAAATTTAAAAAGGAAAAATGTATTGTTCTAGCAACCAGTGCTTTTGGTATGGGTATTGATAAGCCAAGTGTACACTTAGTTATTCACTTTGAGGGTACGTATAATCTTGAAATGTATTATCAAGAATCTGGTCGGGTTGGTCGTGATGGTGAAAATTCTAAAGCTGTATTGTTTTATTCTGATATAGATATTGAAAGAATGACATATTTTGCCAAGAATGATACAATGAAAGAAAAGTTAAAGCTGGCTATTAAATATATGCAGATGACAAACAATAAAAAGCGTCGCAAATTTTTACTAAATAGCATTGTCTAAATTAGATATTTTGAAAGTATGTAAAATATCTAAATTAGATATTTTTACAATCGGTATGGGCTTGGTGTTCATACCGATTTTTTTATGCCTTTAATACTTGGTATAATAAGCAACGACTAATACCATATTCTTTGGCTAAAGCTGTTGCATTAGTATTTCTATCACTCATTTTATTTTTTATTTCTTGTATTTGCTCGGGAGATAATTTTTTCTTACGTTCTTTTGAATAAGCACCACGAAGTTTAGCACATCTGATACCTTCACGCTGTATTTCAAGTAAGTTTTCACGATAAAATTGATTAATAGCACCAAGCATACTTAACATAAGGTTTTGAAAAGGATCATTTTTATCGGGAGTGAATATTAAATGCTCTTTCTCAAAACTTATTGTAGCACCTTTTGAGGTAATCTCTTTTACTAAATTGATTAAGTCAGTTAAACTTCTTGATAGTCGATCCATTGATAAGCAAGTTATTTTATCTCCCTCTCTTAAGTTTGATAGCATTGCTTGTAATTGTTCTCTATTAACATTTTTACTGCTTTGTTTATCACAATATAAGCGGTCGCATTTAACTTCTTGAATTTGTCGGTCAAGATTTTGGTCTGTCGTTGAAACTCTAGCATAATGAAATAACATTGTTTTTATCCTTTAGGTTGTTTATTTAACATTTTGTCATTGCCAAACACTTGTAAAAAATCAATCAAAGCAATTTTAATCATACACTTTTTTAGCCAATTTTGTTGTTTAGCTAAGTTATACCTTGTTTATACAGTAGATTTGACGTATCATTAGTTGATATTTTTTCTCTCCTTTCTTATGAGATATACTATTTAGATTGATACTAGGCATACCATCGCTATCGAAAAACCTTAGCTTGTTATTGGATAGACCTTTATAAACTGAGTAATGATCCCACTCCTTACACTTAACCCTAACTATTAAAGAATTATCAGATTTAAGTTGCT
>SUUY01000009.1 GCA_015062285.1 Alphaproteobacteria bacterium
CTTGACAAAGTGCACTGCCTTGGTGTAAAATAGCAAGGCAGTGTTGCAAAGGGGATTGGTCAAATGGTATGACAAGGGTCTCCAAAACCTTTAGCGGGAGTTCGATTCTCTCATCCCCTGTTCTTAAAAGAGCTGAAACCAGCATAAACAAGCGGTTTCAGCTCTTTTTGTTTTGTCCCGAAAACGAAGAGTAACCCTTTTAGTAACCCCTAATGATTAAGAGAAAGGAGTAGGCTGACGCACCTAAATATTAGTACTAAGCGAAAGTGAAATAACGTAAAGAAAATTTGATTAGTATTATCAGAAAAAGGATATTGATAATAGTTTGCACATCGTTCCATAAAAACATTTTGCAATAATGTTTTTATGGAACGATGTTTTGTTTTAATTTACTGAATTCTGAATTAATTTAACATAACTCCAATGTAGGCAGATTTGTGCAGGCAAAATACTTATCGAGAAGGAGTTAATTATGAGCAAAAGTAAAAAAGAATTTGGAATCAGAATTGACAAGGTAACATTAATTGGATTTGAAGTAAAGAGTGTTAAGGGACTCATTGAGCTTCAAAAAAAGCGTGAAGTTGAAGTACGATTATATGGAAATGATGCATGGTGGACTGAATCAGGAGAAAAATATAGTGGAATTAAAATCAATAAAACAAAGTACTTTGATATGCTTTGTTTTGGAATAAGTAAAAAATACCAGTATGCAATGGTGCAGCTCTCTATGGAACGTGAAGATGGCAGCGGTAACTTAGAAGGATTCACTATTAATGAGTTAAGGAATAGATTGAAAGAAATTGAAGAGTTTTTATCAATGAGATATGGCATAGAAAGTAGTTTTTCAGATGTAAGAATAAAAAACATGGAAATACAAGCAACAATTGAAACGCAATGTCCGTATGAGGAATATGCAAGGGCTTTAAAGCAGTTAATGTATTATATCCCTGATTCTTATCGGATGAATGGCTTGAAAACTTTTTATGAAAAGGATTGTCGTAAAAACGGTGAAATAAAACGAAAAAATACAACTTATTGTAAGAACTCGCATCATGGCTCAGGTTCCAAGAACGAAGGGCTTGAGATAACAATATACAACAAAAGTGCGCAACTTGTTGCAAAAGGAAAAAAGGTAGCAAAGAATTATATCCGCGTTGAAATTACATTTATCGGAAGCGGGAAAATAAAAAAAGTATTTAAAACCAATCGGCTTAATGATATTACAGACAAAATGATTCATGAATATTATTTTAATTTTTTGTGTGATATAGAAGAATCAGGAAAAAAGATAAAGGAAAATGAACTAAAAGCATTTCGACGATTTTTGAAAGGAATACTAAAAAAGGCGAGAGAAAAGAAAGCACATTATTTGAATCAAGTGGCTATTGATATTATAAACAACATATATAATAGTGAAATTATTCATAGTGTTCCTTTGTTTTTGGACATATCTGAGATTTATGATGAAATAATGAATTTGCCAAATATAAAAAACAAAAGGCTTTGGAAGAAACTAGAAGAAATAGCATGCAAGGGAGAAGTTTTATCAGTGTTGGCAAAGGGCGATAACATACGATATGAAGAGGTTATAGCAAAGTTGAAATTAGAGTCGTCTTATAACAATAGTGCGACAACATGAGCAAAAAATAACTAAAAAAACAACTTCAAATGCCTTTATGTATGCGAAGTTTATGTAGGATATGTTAGAACCAAATTTTGTCCAATAGAATGGGAGAAAGTACTATGATTGATAAAAACAGCATTAATAACATGACACCGATAACAAGAGCAATGTTAGCGAAGAAAACTACATCACAAGAAGTGCTCAGATATTTAGCACAGGATTCTAACTTGGAAGTGGTAGCTAATGTGGCACAAAATCCATATACGCCGGAAGAAATTATTATTAACTTTTACGAAACAGGTACGGATTTTATAAAGAGAAGAGTGGCTTGTAATACGGCACTATCAGAAGAAAATATTAAGCTCTTGGCAATAAGTCCTGACTATATTGTCAGAGGACGAGTGGCAGAAAACCCACGGACATCTGATTTCATTCTTGATATGATGCTGAATGATATTTCAGAGGTGGTGCGGAATGTGGCAAGAAAACAAAAAGAGTCAAGAAAAAATGATGGAGCAATCAAGGGATAATTTTTTATTGTGTTTTATCGTGCTTTAGGATATCTTCAACTTCGCAATCAAGAATAAAACATAATGTATCAAGGGTTCTCGTTGAGATAGGCAACCCCTTTTTTATCCGATGGATTGTATTTGCTGATAATCCCTGCTTGTAAATTAGGTTATATTCTGTTATATTTTTCTTAAGCATAGTATCAAATAATGGTTGATAGGAAATCATGTCATCACCTCATTGACAAGAATAACATGCCTAAATTATTGACTATGCTTAAAATATTAACTATAATGTAAATTAATATACAAAACGGAGGAAAAAGTACATGAGAAAAATTCTAGCAAAAAGAAATTTGCTTTTAACCGGCTTGATCCTTGGTTTAGTCTGCTTAGCAGCTTGTCAAGAAAAACCGGGAACAACGGTTGTACCTACGGATACACCAACCCCAACCACTACACCAGCTCCAACGGAAAGCATTGCTCCATCTGTTGAACCAACCGAAGTTCCAACTATCGAACCAACGATTGCTCCAACAGAAACAGTGGCACCAGAGCCAACCATTGTTCCGACGACAGAACCAACATCTGCTCCAACGGAAACACCTTTGCCTACATCTACACCAACGCCGACTTGTACTCCGACACCAACAGAAATCCCGCATGTGCATGAATGGATTCCATTTGTTACACCGCCAACTTGTACAGAAGACGGAAAACAGTGGGAAGAATGTTTGTGTGGTGAGAAGCAGAA
>SUUY01000010.1 GCA_015062285.1 Alphaproteobacteria bacterium
CAAAAAAGGACATTGCTTGCTGTATAATGTGTTTGAAACAAATCAAATACATTTTGGAGGCAATGATGAACATTGTAGAAAAGCTTGATCTTGCGATCAAATTAAAGGAAACCGGAACGACAGACGGGTTTTACGCTGTTCCTTACAAGAACGGAACACTGCAAAAGCAGACGTATATGACGAATGATGAGTGGCTTGCTTTCCTAACCGCTATGCCGGAAGCGGCACGTCGTGAATATAGCAAAGGAGACGGTGACGAACTGAAAGAAAAAAATGGACGCCCACCGAAGATGGCATCCTATGGCTCTTCCAGCCGAATGATCTTTAATCTTTCGGGTAAGAAGGAAGGTTTTCATTTTGAAAAGCAGCTTCCCACAACGGTTGGTGGCACAGCTAATCTCGACGGCTTTTATGAAAATGCAGACCGTTTTGTTTTTGTGGAGGCAAAATGTCATGAGCCTTATTCCGCAAAGAAAAACGTAGTTAGCACTTGTTATGCTAAGCTATACGAATATATTAACGAACGTATGGCAGACAACATTAATATCCAAACAGAAATGAGTAAGTGCGGTCGCTATATGAATGTTGAATATTATGCCGATGGAAAAAAGCTCGAGCACTTCGATATGAAGCAAATGATCTGTCACCTTCTTGGAATCGCAACAGGTATAATCAAAGGCACTATTGATAGAAAACAGACGGATTTTATTTATTTGCTATATGATCCAACCGAGCTTGAAATTGAACCTAAAGCAAAAGCAGAAATTGATAAGATATACAAAATCACCTGCGTGGAATGTAACCGCATTGATTTTGCAGAATTATTCCGTGTAATGCTCGAATTCTTGAGTGTAACGAAATTCAAGGATGCTCTATCAAGCGAAGAGATGGATGATACTATTTTAAAATTCGCCTTTATTCTGGCATCGCAGGACTATTATAAGACTTTTTTACAACAGATATAACTGGGGGGCTGGGAATATGAATTATGATGCAAGTATTGTTGGAGAGGCAGTTATCACTCCATCTGGCAAGGAAGGAACCATCATTAGTGTAAGCAAGGACGGTGCCGTTAAAGTTCGGTTTAAGGGGGATGCATTTGGCGGAGAATATATGTTTGACCCGTTTTTGAGTGGACATATTAAATTCGTTAATGTTGCATTGCAGGATCCAATCGATGCTGAAATCGAAAGATTGTATCAAGAGCAAATGGCAAGGATTAAAACTTATATCGCTAAAAGCGGAGAAAAGGCAACCTTTTATATAACGAAGGATAAAGCTGACGGAACCAAAGAAACTGTTTGTAAATTAAAATGCGATAAAAACCAAGCATATGATGTATTTGGGTTTGTTGTCATGGAGCAGCAAAAAGAATACAGAGCCTCCGGATTTTCTATCAAATGGCGTGTTGTTCGTATGTTTGATTGTAAAACCAACGAACAGATTTGCCAAGAATCATAAATTTATGCATTAGAAAAGTGCAACAATATATCATGGGGAATAGTGTATGAGTGACTTGATCAAAAATATTTTTGAAATAAAGAAATCAAAACCGTATATTAATTATAATAAATATCATCGTGGAAACATCTTTGGGATTACTAAAATGTCACGGCGCGAACTGATGCACAGTAATTTTATTGCTTGGGCGCTAGATGCTGAGGCTTCGCATGCATTGCGTTTTTACCCGATTTATCAATTCATTAAATCGTTAAATATAATCCAAACAAACGCCGATAACCAAAACGCAAGAAAATTTCCACCTGTACTTATTTATAAGTTTTTTGACGATAATTTTATCACCGCTGTCACTATTCAGAGAGAATTTCCCGTTCCAGTTAATAATACCACCAAGTATATAGATCTTCTGATTGAAGTCGCAACCAAAGACAAAATATTGCCGATTATTATTGAAAACAAGGTTGAGTCTAAAGAAAACGGAAGCAACAACGACCAAACTGTAGTATATTTTGACTGGTGTGAAAATCAAGGTTACTCAGACAGGACAAAATACTTTGATCCAGTATATATTTACCTCTATCCGGAATACAATTCGGCAACACAAAAATCAAAAGAATATATCCGGATGACATACCAAGAACTCGTTGATTATGTTTTGGAACCCTCTATGGAAAAATGTGGCGATATAGTTTCTATCGGTAACTATAAAGCATATCTGCAATGTTTGTCGTTTCAAGCCGATAATGATAAAGGAGAATACACAATGGCTATAAGTAGCGAAGAAAGAAAAATTCTAGACGATTTTATAAGAGAAAATAAAAATCTGTTGTGCTCAGTTCTTAATGAGTTGAAAGATGAAGTGGATGACCCCGACGCATTGTCAGCAATTACTAACACCGTAAAAGATTATTCAAAATATCTTTTTATGGGAACGGAATATAAGAAGTCTAGGTTAGTATTAGCACTCGTACAGCAATATGTAAATGACAATTCATCTGCCGTATATACCGATTTACAATCTGTTTTTCCTATTAAGCTTAGCAGCAAACCCTTGGTTAGATTGAAGAAAGACGTATCTTCCACAGAAATTAAAAATCGTCGTGTATTTGCGGATGATATGATTACCCTTGCTGATGGAACAGAAATTTTTGTTAATAGCCAAGTTCAAGAAAAAGATATGGCACAAATTATTCAAATAGCCACCAGCCTCGGATACTCTATCACAAAAAAATAATCCTGATTCCGTTCACAAAAAGTTATCTGGACTTATGCGCCTC
>SUUY01000005.1 GCA_015062285.1 Alphaproteobacteria bacterium
AAAAACCGCAAGCCCTAGAAAATAAAGGCTTTGCGGTTTGTTTTTCTTTGGTTGCGGGGGGAGGATTTGAACCTCCGACCTTCAGGTTATGAGCCTGACGAGCTACCGGGCTGCTCCACCCCGCGATAAGATATCGTCCTTTTACGCTTATATAATATACTTGTCAAGTATTTATTTAAAAAAATAATGAAATAACCACAGCGAATACAAAAACCGCAACAACAACCCAATGCCAAATTTTCATAACTATCCTCCCTCCCTGCTTCCTTATATATAATATATATTTGCAAAAATAAAAGAGGCCTGGGGAAGACCTCTTTTATTTTTTACCTTTTAAGAGTTTGTACTAATTAACTAAAATAATTGCAGATTTCCAGCGGCTGTTCTACCGCGATCATTATACAATTCAAAACCGACTTTTTGACCATTATCCAACTTCTTTAAGCCGATTTTTTCAAGTTGGGTAATGTGAAAAAAAACATCTTTTCCACTATCTTGAGCAATAAATCCATACCCTTTTTGGCAATTAAACCATTTGACAGTTCCGAATAGCATTTTCGACTCCTAATTGTATTTTGTTTAAATCTAAGCTGTTAACACATATAAATTTATTCAATTTAACAAAAAATACAATCCAACATTTTTCCTATATAGGTGGTCAAAAAAATCGCACACCACGTCAATGTTTTTTTCATGCAAATTCAATCAACTAAAAAAAACACAGCAAAATATTTTATCTAAGACGCTTTTTCTGATATATAACCTTTTATCTAATTTATTCTTCAAAAATTTTACTCCCAAACGGAATTTCTTCACCTATTCCTCTTTCTAAATCATTAATCCTTACAAACCCCATTTCTCCACTATCAATCATGATTCTATACCACATATTATCAGGGGTTTTTCCTGTTAAACGTACCGTAACATTTGCGTTAAGTCTTTCCAATAAGTCAAAATCTTCGCTGGGACCATGCATAACATCAGTATCTTTTTTCAAGTGGTACAAATATCTCGCATCTTTTTTATCTATTGGAAAATTCAATACCTTTGCCACAACTATATCATCAACACCCTTTGTATCGTTACCAAAATCAACCTCTTGATAATAGTTAATTTCTTTTTTCTTAGCGAACAAATTCCAAATTTCACCCTCAGTCACATAATGACTTCCAAATGGAAACAACAACAAAACAAAAAAAACTATCGGTACAAAAAGCTGCACCAAACGTAAATTTTGTAAATTCCATTTTTTGGGTTTAGCTACCTTAATATTCTGTTCGCAAATAAATTTTTGTAAATCTTCTTTGAGACTATCATCTGCAAATTCTAATGCTCTGACAGCCGAAGCCACCGCCAAGCTCAATTTTCCTGCTTTTTTATATGCCACTATATTATGAATAAATATACGCAAGCTCTCAGATTTTGAAACAGGAAATTTCCAATTATTTTGCAAAGCCGCTATATTCTTAAAAAATGCGTTCCAATTCCACCAACCCAGCAACCAATTTTGTACTGCAGTCTTAAAATTAAACTTTATTGCTTGTTTATAGTCGCAAATTTCTAGTTTGTTATTTATTTTATACTTTATTCCTAATCCCAAAACTTTTTCGAGTTTAATGGCTCTAATATCCGTCATACCGTCAAGAAATGGAATTATACTATCAATATCAGGATAATCGTGTTTTTCATAAACAGCCGAAAGCAAATTATAATCTTCACGTTTACTTTCATCAGAAATTACATTCCATGCCTCCGAAATAAGTTGAAATTTTTCTACCGCTTCTTCAGATTGGTTAATATCCGGATGCCAATATTTTGCCAACTCTCTATAGTTTGCTTTAATTAGTGAAATATCTGTATAATAATTTGCATTTAATGCTTCATAATACCCTAAAACATCCTGCTTCATCTATATATAAACTCCCTCTCTTGAAAACTTATTTTCGCTCTCTATTTTTATAAAATCGGTTTTCAAATTAATCTTTATAGTTCCGACATAATCAACATCATACAAGCATTTTTTAAACAAATTAATAATTTGCGAACAAAAATCATTACTTTGTTCTTTAGATGTCCTTATAATCAGATCAAGTCTTCTTTCTTTTGCAGAAGAAAATCCATCAAACTGAAAAGCACCCAAATTTGTAAACTCCGTGTCAACTACAAATCTAATCCCCCTTCTATGATTATTTTTATTTTTTTCTTCTTGCCTATCTCTGGCAACAGATATTTTCCACGAAAACACTTGATTCCCATCAAAAAAAGGAACTTCTATAATTTTCCATGTTGGAGTATCTCTTAAAGCTGAAGACAAAATATTTTCTGCATTCGATAAAATTTCATTACCTCTTGGCAATACCCCAATTTTATTATAAGTATCTTCTCCTATCCAATCACTGATTTTTCCGGTTTGGACAGCCTTATAAAAAGAAAACAAATTACTGAACAAATCAGGTTTCAATCCTGGAATTTTTGCGACAATATCGCCTACTATCGGCTGATAAAATACATTTCTAATTATCGGATCAATTAATTTTACTAATGGCTTAATTATCTCATTTGGCTTTGATAATGTTTTTAATATATCATCGGTTCTGACTTCTCGCTCAATATGCTGCGGCATGGTATTTTTTAAAAATTCCACAACAGTCTTCAACTTAATACCAATCTCATTTTGCAAAAAATTATCTGTAATCTTAATCTCCATTTGTAACGGCACATCATTGGGCATCTTAATAAAAGAATTATGCAAAATTTTGCCTAAAGGAGTATCAAACACCATTAATTGCTCTTGAATATTTTGTGGTATATATTTTGCCGGAAACAAATTACCATCTATATTTTTTATGTTGTTTACAAGCTGTTTTTCTAATCTTGCAAATTGCTCTGTACCAATATTTTCTCGCATTATCGCCCGCAAAGTATCTCTAATCGGCATTAAAACCGAATCATCATATTCAACAGCCATACCAACATTTTTCAAAACCGGAATTACATCTATAAATTCAACACTTTTCAAAACATGAGTTTTATAAGTTGCAGGAAAATTAATTTCATTCATTAGCTTTTCAATCACTTGTCCTGCTCTTATGCTCGGCAACTCAACAAACGGCTTATTTGTATCTATTTTTATTGCCGGACTTTCATTTAAAGTTGAAACATTTTGCTTCATCACAGGCACATCAGCCTTGCTGTTTACCAATTGTAAACTACCGCCCACTTGAACTTTAACACTATAATTATAAATATTATTTATCAGTACATCTTGTTTAATATTTTCCGGAAATTTAACATCAACCAAAAGCTTCACGCCTGCTGCATCTTGCAATTCCATGCGAAACAAGTTGTTATTGTTTATCAGCTCTAAATTTAAAAGTGAATTTACCCTAAAAACCATCCCCGGTTTAACAAACTCAGGAAGCTCTTGAGGAATGAGTGTTATCATCTTATCACCAACACTTATTCCTGTTCCCAATAAAAGAGATGAAGAAATAATATTATCCACCATTTATCAGCCTTTTTGCAATTTTCATTACATCTTCTGCAGCCTCCGAAGTAGGATATCTGCTTATCACGGACATCTTATTACGAATTGCGTCTCTAACTCTTGTATCCCTACGAACAACCCCCAATAAACTCGGCTTAAAATTCAAAAATTCATCACATGCTCGTAACAATAAATCAAAAGTACGCTTTCCCTCGAACAAACCATCAGCCTGATTAACAACAACATCAATCTTACTTTTCGGATATTGCTCTTGCATTAATTTAATATAAGCATATGATCCGGTCAATGAAGATGCCTCACCCGTACAAACAACAATTATTTGTTCCGCCATTCCGGATAATATTCTAACCGATTTTCCTAACCCGGCTCCTATATCTAAAATCATCTTATCATAAATACTGGCCAAAGAACATAAATCTTCACCTAATATTTGCAAGCGCCCAACCGGAACAGATGCCAAACCGGCTGCATCGGACCTTCCTGATATTATATCAAAATGCCCTTTATCATAATTACATATTATCTGATTTAAGCTGTTTTCACATCTTATGGCATTTCCTAGATCATACTTGGGATTGAGCCCCAATTGAACATCAATATTTTCCATTCCCAAAGCTCCATCAAGAAGCAAAATCTTTTTTCTTAACAAACTCAAAGCATGTGCTAAAGTAATTGCAAACCAAGTTTTTCCGACACCACCATGTCCGGAGGCAATAGCTATAATATTTTTTCCCTTATTAGGCACAGAAACAAAAAACGATTCGCCTTGTTTTTGTTGCTCTTGTTCCTGCATACAAACCTCGCTTATTGTAAAATAAGTTTAGATAATTTTTTAGCATCAATACTGGCTAAGCCCTTTGTAACAGATGCCCCTATACCAACAGCACATAGTCCAAGCTTTAGCTGACATCCCACACTAAGTACTCCCCCTATTCTTCTGGTCAAATCAAGTCTTGTTGGCAATAATAAATTAGCACCCATTGATTTAAATATTTCGGCAATTTCTAATGCTTCCGACACATTTCTACAAGCATCTGCCGTCAATATTTTATCCCCCTTAAATACATCTGCAAACTCCGAAACTCTTCTAAGTTCTGTTTCGACAAAAGGATTTATTCCCGGAGTATCAATTAAAACTTTATCATATTGTATCGATATTTTTTGTAAAAAATCAAATAATTCTTGCGGATCTTTATAAAAATAAAAGTCCACGTCCAAAATATCTGCCATAGTTTTCAACTGTTGGTTTGCACCGGCCCTAACATTATCTGTACTCACAACTGCAACCGATATATTATCCATTTTTGCTTTTGTTGCAAGTTTAGCTATGACTGTTGATTTTCCAACTCCTGGTGTCCCCATAAACATCTGAACCCGATTGTCACTATGTAATATTGAGCAAAAATCAAATATATTATTCAGAGCGCTTTCTAAAACCTGATCACCACCAACACCATCGTCAATATTTTTTTTACATTCAGCAATAATCTGTTGTTTTGAAATCTCATCAACGCAATGATATTCCAGAGCCCTTTGCAAGCTCAGTAAATCAAACATACTAATATTATTTTCATTTTGCGGCTTATTTTCATTGCAAGATGCCGTAACAACTATTCCTCCATGAATTTTTTGTTGATTCAATATAACGGCATCTTCTCCCAATGTTGCCCTAATTTGCAGCATTGCCTGATTTATATTCGGAGCAAAAAAACTTTCAATAGACATATTCTAAATCTGTCCTACAGTCTTAATCTTAGCCTTAGGGTATATCTCGTTTTGTGACATCACCACTGTTAAAGGTCTAAATCTTTCAATAATAGATCTCACAAAAGGACGAACAGCAGGACTTGTAAGCAGAACTGCACTTTCACCTTTTAAAGCCAATTCTTCTAAAACTGTACGAACCTTATTAATAAAGTTTTGCAAATTAGAAGGAGCCATTGCTAACTGTCGTTCATCTCCCTCACCTACAATGGATTCAGCAAACATCTGTTCCCACTCCGGAGAAAGTGTAACCAACGGAATAACCCCAAACTGATTTGCATATGCATTTGATAACTGTCTACTCAACCTTGTTCTGACATGTTCGGTAATTGTCATAAGGCTCCTGGTTGTAGTAACAGCCTCCGATATACCTTCCAAAATTGTCGGCAAATCTCGAATAGAAACACGCTCTTGCAACAAGTTTTGTAATACTCTTTGCAAAGCACCCAAACTGATTTTATTTGGAATAAGTTCCTTAACAAGTTTCTGATGTTCCTTGTCAAGTTCATCAAGAAGTTTTTGTGTCTCTGCATAAGACAACAATTCCGGCATATTATCTTTCACCAACTCAGTAATATGAGTTGTTACCACTGTTGCCGGATCAACCACTGTATATCCTCTAAACATAGCTTCTTCTCTATAAGAAGGATCAATCCACATAGCTTTGAGACCAAATGTCGGCTCAACCGTATTTTCTCCGGGAAGCGTAATTGCTTCACCTCGCGGATCCATAACCAACAATTGAGTTGGGCGAAGCTCTCCTTTACCGGAACGAACTTCCTTAATATATATATGATATTCATTAGCTTCCAACTGCATATTATCCTGAATACGAATTGAAGGCATCACAAATCCTAATTCTGAAGCCAACGCCCTACGCAAAGCTTTAATCTGATCTGTGAGTTTCCGGTTTGTATCTTCATTTATCAGCGGTAACAATCCATAACCAATTTCCAACCTAATCAAATCAACACGCAAAGCATTAGAAATAGGTTCATCTGCTGCCTTAGCTAATTTTCCTTGTTTTTGTTCCTGCTCCATAACCGCCTGAGCTTGTGCCAAAGCTTCTTTTTGACGTTTATCTAAATAATAAGCAGTCGCTCCGGTAAGCGATGCTAAAACAAAAAACGGAATAGCAGGAGTACCGGGAATCATACCCAAAGCCACAGCCAAAAACGAGCTCATTCCTAGAGCTTTAGGATAATTTGCAACCTGATCGAATAACACTTTATCTGTTGAATCTGTCATACCGGCTTTCGAAACCAAAATACCGGCAGCAACAGAAACAATCAAAGCAGGGACTTGGCTTACCAACCCATCTCCGACAGTAAGCTTGGTAAAAGCTTCACCTGCTGCAGAAAAACTCATATTATTTTGTACCATTCCGATAATAATACCGGCAACAATATTAATAAAAGTAATAATCAAGCCGGCAATTGCATCTCCTCGCACAAACTTTGAAGCACCGTCCATAGCTCCATAAAAAGAACTCTCTTTCGATAAATCCTCACGACGTTTACGAGCCTCATCTTCATTAATAAGTCCGGAAGATAAATCAGCATCAATTGCCATTTGCTTACCGGGCATCGCATCTAAGGCAAAACGTGCGGCAACTTCCGCAATACGACCGGAACCTTTGGTAATAACAACAAAATTTACCAAAACTAATATTGCAAAAACAATAACACCAATAACAAAATTATTACCCATAATAAAACCGCCAAAAGCTTTAATAACTTCCCCGGCTGCATCAGACCCCATATGACCTTTAGAAAGAATTAATCGTGTCGATGCAAGGTTTAAAGCTAAACGATACATTGTAACAATTAATAGCACCAAAGGAAAAGAGCTAAATTCAATAGGCTTTTCAATAAATATTGCCATCATCAAGACTAAACATGATATCGTTATTGACAACGCCAAAGAAACATCCAACAACCATGCCGGCATTGGCATAATCAATATTACCAACATCAAAATTATGGCTAATGCAAAGAAAATGTCTCCACGTCTAGCGGAACTGATTAACATATCCTTAAATGATTTTCCAAACATATTTGAGGCAGCCATACGATATTATCCTAAATTTGACGGAGGTACATCAAAACCTTCTTCTTGATATTGTTTTAACTTATTACGCAATGTCCTTATAGAAATCCCCAAAATATTTGCAGCTGTTGTCCTATTTCCTAAGGTATGCTTTAGAGTATCAATAATCAATTTTCTTTCCATACCGGCAACCGTCTGCCCTACTTCTGTTCTTTCAATTTCATCTGTTTCCTCTTTGGGCAACATTATTGCATCAACACTTATCTCATCGCCAACAGAAAGTAGAACTGCTCGATGCATAGTGTTTTCTAATTCACGCACATTTCCAGGCCAGCTATATGCCAACAATGCTTTTTCAGCTTCTTTTGACAAATCTTTCATTGGCAAATCATTTAGTTCTGAATATTTCTTTATAAAATGTTTTGCCAAAACAACTATATCACCGGCTCTGTCTTTCAAATCCGGAATATTAATATTAATCACATTCAAACGATAATACAAATCTTGCCTGAAGGTTCCGTTGTCAACCGCCGCCTGTAAATTTCTGTTTGATGTGGCGATAATTCTGGTATTAACTTTTATCGGCGATTTTCCACCGATACGATCTATTTCTTTTTCCTGTATTGCACGCAATAACTTAGCTTGAATAGCGATATCCATTTCCGAAATCTCATCAAGTAATAATGTACCTTCAGATGCTTCTTCAAACTTTCCGATTCTACGAGCCACCGCACCGGTAAATGCTCCTTTTTCATACCCGAACAATTCTGATTCCAATAATGTTTCAGGAATTGCAGCGCAATTCACCGCAACAAATTTTTTATTTGCTCGCTTTGAATTATCATGAATAAAACGAGAAAAAATTTCTTTACCGGTTCCGGAATTGCCGGTCAACAACACACTAGCCTCAGAAGGAGCAACTTGTTTAGCAAGTTTCAATATATTTTCTGTTTTCTTATCACCATAAATCAAAGCATGATTATCTCTTGTTGCAGCAGCCAGTACTGCTCCTATTAATTCCGGATCAGGAGGCAGAGGGATATACTCCTTTGCTCCGGCTTTAATGGCTCTCACTGCCAACGAGGTGTCATTAGCCACACCACAAGCAACAACCAAAACATTAATTCTTTCTGTTTCCAGTGATTTAATAAACTTTTCTATATCAAGCTTAACATCGACCATTATCAACTCAACACTCTTGCCGGAGCGCAAAATATCTAAAGCCTTTTCGATGGAATCAGCAAGCAGAACCTGTCCTCCTTGATCCATTGCTATTTTGCTGGCGGCTCCTATTTGTCCGTTAAGTGTCCCGACAATAAGTATTTCCATTGATGATTTCCTGTCTATTTATTAGTCGCTTTCACAATCTCGGTCATAGTAATTCCAAGCTTATCATCAACTACTACAACCTCTCCTCTGGCAACCAAATTATTATTAACATAAATATCTATGGCCTCTCCAACTTTCCGATCTAATTCTACTATCGCCCCTTTATTAAGCTTCATCAGTTGAGAAACAGTCATATTTGTTTTACCCAACACAGCAGAAACCTTAACCGGTATATTATACACAGCTTCCAAATCACTGGTAGAGGTAGGAATATCAAAATCTTCCATACCGCTATCTTTTCTTAAGATAGGCTCATCATCCAGCGATTGCATTTCTTTCATTTCATCTAATTCTAAATTATTTTCCATTTTCCCTCTCTTTATTTTGAAATTAATTCTTCTATTTTATTAATATTTTCAGAAATATTTCTTTCTACACCGCCATTTTTCCATTCAACACGACATTCACTAATACTTAATGTCATATCCTTATGAACAGATATTTTACCTTCAAAATCATTTTTTTCCGCCAATTTTGAAAGTTTGGGCGCTATTTCTGCAACCATATCAGGATGAAAACTAAATGACAAACAGCTCTCTTGTCGAAATTTAGCAAAATTATCACTCAAAAATGCTTCCACTTCCTTCTTGGCAACATCTTTTTCAATAGTAGGCAATATTTTGCATATTGCTTCTATTGCCACTTGCATGGCAGATTTTTCATTTTCTAAAAACATCTCTTTCTGCTCGTGCACCAATTCATACAAGCTTTTTTCTATATTTTCCAAAATCAGTTGCTGTTTTGATTGTATTTCACTCTCAGCAGCAGCAAAACCTTTTTCATACCCTTTTGCTTCTGCCGATGCAACGGCAACATCAATATCGTCTTGGCTGAATCGAAGATCATTCTCTTCCGCTATAATCTCTTGTTTTATATCTACATCATAATTTATCTCTTCATTTACGTCTTCTTGCAAAACAGTCTCTTCCTCAACGTCATCAACCGGTTCGCAATCTGGCACAAGCTGAACATCATCTGAAATCGCCTGAGATTCAACAACTTCATCTGCATCTATATCAATATCTTCTGTACATGGTATAACAAAATTATCGAACATAAATTTTTGATATTCAACCACTTAACTTTCCTCTAATTAATAAATAAGCTCATCACTATCTTTACCTTCACTAACAACAATCTCACCATTGCTAGCTAAATCCTTAGTTGCAGAAACAATATATTGCTGTGCCTCTTCAACATCACGCAGACGAACTGGCCCCATCGCATCCATATCCTCTTTAATAATTTTTCCGGCACGAGTAGACATATTGTTAAAGAACAACTCTTTTATTGTATCTGAAGCTCCCTTCAATGCAATTGCCAATTTATCTTTATCAATATTACGCAACAATACCTGAATACCCTGATTGTCAACTCTAATCATATCTTCAAACGTAAACATCAAAGATTTAACTCTATCTGCACTTTCTCTGTTTCGTTCTTCTAAAGCTTCCATAAATTTAGCCTCTGTACTACGATCTAACGAGTTAAAAATATCGGCAATTAACTCATGAGAATCTCTACGGGTAGATTTTGACAAATTGCTCATAAATTCTTTTCGCAATGTCTTTTCTAAACCGTCTAAAACTTCTTTTTGCACGGATTCCATGCGCAACATACGCATAACAATTTCCATTGCAAAATTCTCTGGAAACAGGGCAATAACTTTTGCCGCATGCTCTGCTTTAATTTTTGAAAGAATAACTGCAATTGTCTGTGGATATTCATTTTTAAGATAGTTAGCCAAAACGTGCTCATTAACATTACCAAGTTTATCCCACATTGTTCTTCCGGCAGGACCTCTTATTTCTTCCATAATTACAGATACTCTGTCCTTATCTAAAGCCTTTGCCAAAAGGCGCTCTGTGCTTTCATATGTACCGATTAAATTGTCCGTATTTGATATCCGATCATTAAATTCCAAAACCAATTGCTCGACAACATTAGAATTGACCTTACCCAAACTGGCCATAATTACAGACAATTCTTTGATTTCTTCATCATCCATCATCGAAAACAAAGCTGAAGATCTTTCCTCGTCCAAAGACAACATTAAAACCGCTGCTTTTTGCTGTCCGGACAACACATTATAATCATCAATCACGTTTTGCTTCATGTTTCTCTACTCTACACTAATCATTATTATATAACCAAGATTTTATCACATTAACGGCAGATTCCGGATTCTTCTCTACCAAGTTATTAAGTTTCTTCAATGAAGATACCTTCACTCTGCCATCAACCTTATTAAGATTAATAAGTTCTTCTGTTCCATCATCGTCATCATTCAAGAAGTTTGATAACAACAAATTGTCTTCAGATGTATTTTTAGCAAGTAGTCTTTCTGCTGCCACAGCCGCCGTAGGCTCAAAAGCATTATTGATAAGTGGGCGAATTACTAACAAAATAACCAATATCGCCACTATTGCAACACCCAGACCTTCAGCAACACGCAAAATTTCAGATTTTGTAAAGCCCATATAAAGAATTTCTTGAGCTTCTGCTGATTGGTCAGCAAACGAAGCAAATCGCAGATTCTCAACTTCAACCAAATCACCTCGATTCGCATCATATCCGACAGCAGATTTAACCAATGCGGTAATCTGCTCCATCTCTTCTTCCGTACGAGGACGATACTCTAATTCTCCTTTATCATTTTTCTCATAAACACCATCAACCATCACCGCTACGGTCAAACGTTTTAATGTACCGGTGTTTTTAATTTTATTACGAATAATTTTCGATATCTCATAATTTATAGTTTCTTCTACTTTAGATTTTTGTTCAAACAAACCACCATCAGAAGTAACACTGTCACCATTAGGAATATTTTGAGCAACCGTAACCGGTGTAGATTTTTCACCCGATGTACCCTGCTCGCTTACCGTAGCCTGAGATCGAACGACTTGACTGTCAGGATCATATATTTCTTCATTAGTTATAACTTCATCAAAATCCATTTCTATTGTGACTTGAGCCTGAGCTCTTCCTTCACCTACAGTTTTTTGTAATAAGTTTTCTACCTTGGCTGCCAGTTTACGCTCTTGTTCCAAACGCATTATCTCATTGTTATTGTTTTTTTGAGCAACACTTTCCTCTTCTCCGTCTCTGGTCAAAAGATTGCCGGCAGTATCAACTATTGAAACATTTTTTACATCAAGCTTAGGCACTGCGGCAGCTACAAGTTTTTGTATCGACTGTACTGCCGACATATCTAAATTACCATTGGCTGTTTTAATTACAACTGAAGCCGTTGGCACTTGTTCTTCACGAGAAAACATCTCTCTTTTAGGCATAACCAAATGAACACGAGCTGATTTTATATTATCAACAGAACGTATAGTTCTTGCTAATTCGCCTTCTAATGCTCTGATAAGATTAATATTTTGTACAAAATTGGTGGAGCCTAATGCATCTGTATTATCAAAAACCTCATATCCGACATTTGAACCCTTTGAGGCCAGAGCCAACTCGGCTGTGTTAACACGCATACGATTAACGTCATCAACCGGAACCTTAATCTCAGTACCATTTTTAACAAGTTTATACTTAACTCCCTCAGTTTCCAAGCGAGATACTATCTGCTTAGCATCTTCTAGTTCCAAATCTGTGTACAAAACCCCATATTCTGTAGAGTTCATCTGCACACCAAGATACACAAAGAAACTGATTAAAAACACGATAATAGCCGCAATGGAAACTAAACGCCCCGACGACATATTCTTTATAGTCTGAAATATATTATTCACTAGATTCCCCAATCTATTAACAAATACCCACCAACAAGGTAGGCAAAAATTTCCCCATTTATTTATGGTTTAACTGAAAAAATTAATTAAGTGAAATATATAAATCAAAATATCAACAGAAATAACAAATCGGCTTTTCAACCACATTCTTGATTAAAAAGCCGACGTTTTAGGAAAAAAACTTATTCTAAAGCTAAAATTACACCATTCTGGTCAACTCATCTAGCATTTCATCTGCTGTTGTAATAATTTTTGTAGAAGCAGAATATGCACGTTGAGTAACTATCATATTTGAAAATTCAGTGGCCAAATCTACGGTAGACTGCTCTAAAGAGTTAGAAGCAATTGTTCCGGCACCATGGGTATTTGGTTGTTTCAACAATGCCTGACCGGAATAGTCTGTTTCCATCCATGCATTACCACTGATAGCTGTCATACCATTAGGATTAGAAAATGTTGCCAAAGGCAAAATAGCAATCGGACGTGTCTCGCCATTGTCATAAAGCGCCGTTACAACACCATTTTCATCAACGCTAACTCCGGCATAACTACCAAACTTTGCACCATCTTGAGTAATATAGTTTGTAGTAAAATCACCTGACAAACTGGTCAAACCGTCATTTGTTCCCACATTACCCATTTGTAAAGATATTGTTGTACCTTCGCCATAATCACCATTCATATTTTCAGCGCCATTTGCCCAAATAACCGACATGGAATTTACAAAGAAAGTTTGCGGTGTACCGTCCGAATTAAACTTAACAGCCGGAACTATCGCACCACTTATAACATCAGTATTATTAACATTAAAACTGTTTTTCAATGTTACGGCATTTTTTGCAAGATCAACAAATGTTGATGCTGTACCGTTTCGTCCCATTCCTTTAATAAGTCCGGAAAGACCCGTCAGAACACCTCCATTATTAGTAAAATCTAATTCAATATCAGAACCTGTAGAAGTCGGAATAAATTGCACAGAAGTACCACTTACTGAAACACGCTCAGGCTCGGAAATATTTGCCTTAATTGCATTAACTACACTGCTTGCTAATTCTGTCGGATTAACAACGCCTCCGTCCAATGCTTCACTAATATTAATTTTAGTACTGTCTGCCGGATTTGGTGCTGTATCTACAAATGTATACGTAACACCTGCAACCATAAATGTTTTACCGAGATAATTTGCCGGATCTGTATCAACAAAGCTAATATTAGCAACATTTTTAATTTCATCATCAATAGCTTCAACTCTAAAGATACCGGTTGGAATCCCACTTTCATCTGGGTTTGATGCAGACTGAATACAAGCCAATGTTCTGCTGGCGTTAATTGCTAAAGCACCGCCTCCGATCGACTGCTCAATTCCTATTTTATTGGCATTGGCCGTAAAACGAGAAGCTCCAGGCATAACGCTTTGAATCACATTAACAAATCTATTTGTTAAATCTGTTGTTGATATGATACCTGTAGATATATCAACTGCAATATGCTTTGTACCGTTTGTAGTGCCAACACCGGCAGGATCTTTTGTAAACTCAAAATAAAATGTTTGTCCGGTTTGTTCATCTGTAATAGAAATTACAGATCCGGTATCAGGAATAGTAGAGAACTCCATTTGTCCTGCTGCATAATAAACATCAGGCGAAGTATCTTTAACACTTTCTTGCGTACCCATCAAAGTAACCGAAGCCGCACCTGTCGGTATAGATGACCCCATACCCCAGCTGTTTGAAGTTTCCTTAGTATATGTAAGATTCAAATTACTTGCATTTCCCAAACTGTCATAAATCAAAGCACTAACCGAATGACGACCGCCGGCACTTCCATTCGCAGCACTATAAATTGGATCACCCGATGGTAAATTCGCACCAAAACTAATTTGCTGAGTAGATGCGGCAGAACCGCCAATCGTAGAAAGATTTATACCTTTTAAGTTTCTTGAATCTACAATATTATCATTAATATAAACAGTATTACCTTGAGCATCATAATAAGCCTTCATATAGTTAATACCATTATAATTAACAACAGTCGCATTCTGATTTCCATCCCAAGGAAGCAAAGACCATCCTTGCAAATAAAAACCGCTACTGTTCTTCAAATATCCTTGATTATCAATATCAAAATCACCGGCACGTGTATATGCCCATGTATCACTGGCTCCCGGATTTGCTGCCGTATTAACAACAAAATAACCATTTCCGCTGACAGCCAATGCGGTACTGGAAGAATTCGAAGCCAATAATCCTTGTACATTTACGGATTGTTTCGTAACCGGTTGAACACCACCGGGAGAATAGTAATTACTTGATGTTTGTTTTGTTACCAAAGTAGAAAAACTAACACCTGTATTTTTATAACCCACGGTATTTACGTTGGAAATATTATCGGAAATAGCACCCATTGCTGTAGATTGGGCGGCTAATCCTGAAATACCCGACTGCATTGCACCAAATATACTCATTTTTTTTCTCCTAAAACTTCAATAATTATACGGTTTGAGTAATCTTATCTTCGGTATCAACATTCTCATTCTGAGAATTATCAACATCACCGGCATTACCCGAACCGGTATTTTTATTAAAATAATCATCATCACGCATTGTGAGGATATCGCTCAGACTTGCGGTTACGGCATCACCCAAGCCTATGTAAACATTATTATCGTCACTGGCCACTCCGGAAACTCGACCAAATACTGTTGTTGTAACTGTAGCCGAGGCTTCTCCGCCGTTTACTTTCGGACTAACAATAATTTGATATGCACCATCTTTCAGCTGAATTCCATTAGTGTCTTTTCCATCCCATGTAAATTCATGAGTTCCTGAAGAAATATTGCCATCTGTAGTATAAACAACTTTTCCCGACATATCTTTTATCATTATGGTTGTAGACGCTACCTCCTTATTTAGTGTATACGTCGCCTTAGCTACACCATTTTCCAATGGCATAACATCACCCATTACCTGAGCTGTCTTGCCAATATAAGAAACAGCTTGTGCACCTAAATTAGAAACATTAAGTGCCAACAGAGTATCAAGTTTTGAATTGGTCTGAATTGCTTGTTCAACACTTGAATATTGCACCAACTGATTAGTAAACTCTGCCGTATCCATCGGATCCAACGGATCTTGATATTTGAGTTGAGTTGTAAGCAAAGTCAAAAAAGTATTCATATCTGCCGACAGTGTTTGACTGCTGGCATTTGTTGTAACAGTTCCGGTCTGAACTGTATTTGTTAGAGCACTAATATTTGTCATGTCAGTTCTCCCTTATAGTCCTAAACCTTAATATTCAAACCTTGTGCCATATCCCAAACTTGAGAATTATCATTTTCGGCCCAAGTATTTTCCTGTTCTTGTTCTAAAGCAGACCCAATAAAGCTTCTAAGCTTTGCATTTTGATCTTGCTCATTTTCATTTTGCCC
The DNA here is from genome assembly GCA_015062285.1 of Alphaproteobacteria bacterium. Classification (GTDB taxonomy): domain Bacteria; phylum Pseudomonadota; class Alphaproteobacteria; order RF32; family CAG-239; genus CAZU01. The sequence goes on from SUUY01000005.1 coordinate 15,887, forward strand.
ATTTTGAAAGCTAAATGTAAATGAATCATCATCTGTTTTAAAACCGGCATCATTAAAAGCTTTTTCTAAGTCTTGAACTTCGTTACGTAAAATTTCTATTGTTTCCGGACGAGATGCCGTAATATGAGCTTGCAATTTTCCATCTTTCGAAATTTGCATTTTGATTTCAATATTACCTAAATCTTCGGGTTTTAATCTCACATCAATCTTATCGACACCTTTCACAGCTGATTTAGTAATATTAACCTTTACTTGCTCAATAACATCTTTGCTCAAACCTTTATACACATCTCTATTATTCGCTTCAAAGCTGCGAGTTGAATTACCTATTCTGTTTTCAGTGGCCAAAGAAGGAGCATTCAACACATCGGAATGGCTACCGGCAACAGAACCTATACTTTCAACAGATGCAGATTGCATTACATAATCATCTGAAGCCAATGATGGTCCTTGCATCATTACCGCTGCCGGAGATTGATTTTGTACAATTCCATTATTCGCATTCATTGCAATATTAGGCTTTGTAGCTTCACTTGTCGTTGCACCAGCTTGTTCGACAACCTCAGAATCAATCTCTGCCATCAAAACAGCGTCTTCTAAAACCATTTTATTGACAATCAGATCTTTATCCGCAACGTAGGAATTTTTTTCCTCTTTGACATCAACCTTAATCTCGACCTTATCCGTTATTCTTTCGTTTAATATTTTGGCTTGCTCGACAAAAACTTCATCAATGTCAGCTAAAGAAGATTGCGCTAAAACATCAGCACCTTCATGTTCAAAACTAAGTTCTCGCTTATCATAATCAACTACTTCCAAAGGCTGCAATTCTGCAACAAAACCTTCATTAATCGTATTAAACGCAAACAAATTTTCTGTATTTGAAGCCTGCATAATTTTTGCAACAAAATCTTCCCCTGAAACTTGTATAATTTCACCACTTGTTTCATCAAACACATTTAAAACAGGTTGCTTAATCATATCTGTTAAATTTACATCTTGCGGAAAAACAAGCTTTCCATCAGATAAAACAACAACCGCAACATCAGAATTTACCAAAACATCAACTGCAGTTTTATCTAAATTTTTAAATTGCAACTTATCTGCAGGCATTAAAAACAATTCTTTATTTTTCTCAAAAACATCGCTATTTTCTATAGCAACATCAATTTCCGATTTGTTCTCCGAAACAGTATTTTTTACATCTGCAACGACATTATTTTCAAAAGACTGAGCATCCTTAGATTGTTTCACATTAACATCGCTATGCTCTTCATTATTTTGAATGGCAACATTGTTTTCCGGATTTTCTTTTAGTTTTTTTTGTTTTTTAATATCCTTTTTAGGCTCATCTGCAGATACTTCGTCCTCAACCTCTTTCGGCTTTGTTGTTTTTTCTTTTATATTGCTCTCAACAGGATTTAGATTATCTTTTCCGGAAATAATAGCATCTGTCGTTTGTCCTATCAAACTGGCAAATCCCCCCCCTAAACTCTGTCCGGAAACAGCTCCAGCTACAACTTTACTAAACAACGCTTGTACTGTATTTGCTGTATTAATATCTTTAACTTCCATGGTTGCATCCTTAAAAAAATTTACCTGAAGTTACATATGCAAAAAACGTGCCACTTTTTAAAAATAGGTTTTATTCATAAAAAAACATAAAAATATCTTTAATTTCATTTTTTTATAAAAAACAGCAATTTTCATAGAAAAAATGATGATTTTTGCTTAAAAACACGTATTTTTATGTAAAAATTGCATATTTTTGTTGTCTAAAACAACAAATTATTATACTAATATTAAAGAATAAAATTTATAACCAAAGAAAGAGAGAAATTTATGTCATCATCATTAGATACTAAAGTGATTGGCAAATTAGCCGAAATCCTTGATAAAAACAATTTAACAGGAATTGAATATGAGGATGAAGGTTGCCACATAACTCTTAGTCGAAATTTTCAAGGAATTGCCACAACTGTTGCTGTTCCTAACATTCAAACTGTTTCACCGGTCGCTCCTATTGCCACACCTGATGTTTCAGCTACAACAAGCTCATCTTCCGAAACAGTAACCACAAATAATATTACCGATGACTATTCCAACAATCCGAACACAATAAAATCACCTATGGTTGGTGTTGTATATTTATCACCTGACCCCAATTCACCAAACTATGTGAAGCCCGGTGATAGCGTTAAAGAAGGTGATATTGTGTGCCTTATCGAAGCAATGAAAACATTTAACCCTGTTAAAGCTCACAAAAGCGGAACCGTATCAAAAATATTAGTAGAAGGCGGTGACCCTGTTGAATATGGTGAACCATTAGTTGTGATTGAATAATTATAGGATTGTTCTATGTTTGAAAAAGTATTAATTGCAAATCGTGGCGAAGTAGCCCTAAGAATTCATCGTGCTTGCCGCGAAATGGGCATCAAAACCGTTGCTGTACACTCAGAAGCAGACGCAACAGCCATGCACGTTCGCCTTGCCGATGAAGCTGTTTGTATTGGCCCTTCTCGCTCCTCCGAATCATATTTAAACAAGTCAGCCATAATTTCTGCCGCCCTTATTACCGGTGCAGATGCGATTCATCCCGGATTTGGCTTTTTATCAGAAGATGCTGACTTTGCCGAAATGGTAGAAGAACACGGGATTGCCTTTATTGGACCAAAATCTGAACAAATGCGACTCATGGGCGATAAAATAACAGCTCGTAAGGTTGCCGAAGAAGCTGGCCTTCCTGTTACTCCCGGTTCTCCTCAACTGGAAAGCATTGAGCAAGCTATTGAATGGGCAAATAGAATTGGATATCCCGTAATTATTAAAGCTACCGCCGGCGGTGGTGGGAAAGGCATGAAAATTGCTTTCAATGATGAAGAAATCAAAGAAGCCTATACCTTAGCCCGTGCTGAAGCTAAAGCATCATTCACTAGTGATGTTGTATATATGGAAAAATATCTTCAAAACCCACGTCATATTGAAATTCAGGTTTTGGCAGATAGCTATGGCAATGTTGTTCACCTTGGTGAAAGAGATTGTTCTATTCAACGAAACAATCAAAAGGTTATTGAAGAAACTCCTTCTCCGGCTTTGAACCTACAACAACGCACTGAAATCGGCAATATTGTGCAACAAGCCATTACCAAAATAGGTTATACAAGTGCAGGTACTCTTGAGTTTTTATTTGAAGATGGTCGTTTTTATTTTATGGAAATGAACACCCGTCTACAAGTTGAACACCCAATTACCGAAGCTGTAACCGGCATAGATATTGTAAGAGAACAAATTCGCATCGCCAGCGGAGCTACATTAGGCTACACTCAAGATGACATCACCTTCAACGGACACGCTATTGAATGTCGTATCAATGCCGAAAATCCGGTTACTTTTGCACCATGCCCCGGAAAAATCACCGAATGGCATGCTCCCGGAGGCCTAGGAGTTCGTGTCGATTCTGAAATTTATTCAGGATACAGTATTCCTCCATACTATGATAGCATGATCGCTAAACTCATTGTTAGCGGCAAAACGCGTAATGCTTGCCTGATGCGCTTACGTAGGGCTTTAGAAGAATTTGTAATTGATGGTCTGCAAACCACAATACCTCTTCATCAGAGTCTAATATCTCAGGCCGAATTTATCGACGGCCAATATAATATTCACTGGCTGGAAAAATTCTTAGAAAAGCAAAACGGATAATAAAAAAAGGCTTTGAAAATATCAAAGCCTTTTTTTCGTATTAGCTTTATTTTTTATAATTAATTGCTGATAACTAAATTTCTTGCCATATAAAAAAAATTATGCTATATTAATAGCATAGGGTTTGAAGAAGTTAAACCGTTTATATTATGGAGAATCCATATGAGCATTTCGTCAACTAGAAAAATTGGAACATCGACATCGGCACCACGCACAGAACGTGGCTATGTTGCCAATGGCAAAAATAGCCAGTTCGTTGAACATATCGATACTCAAAACAATGTCTTAGTAAGAGATGATACCGATGGACATTCCAACAATAACAATTACTTCACAAAACAAAATCAAGAACAAGAACAAAATAGCTTCACTCCATCATCAGCATATGTTCCCAATAGTGTAAATGCTATTGCTTCCAGTGAGTTGCTGGACAGTCACGGAGAATATTCTCACAGTAGTCATATGGTTGGAATATATGATAACAACCAATCCATTATCAAAGATGAGGAACTGGAAAGAACCGGCCGCAACTATCTAAAACATTTTTATGAAAAAAACGAACACCTAATAGATGTTGATAAATTAGTATAAAAAATCCGAGAGTTTTTTGCTCTCGGATTTTTCTTACTATTCTGCTTCTACGGCAACAACCTCTGTAACTTCAGGTGCATTATAACTATCATAAATGCCTACACCAACCATATAAATAAACACAATTACCAAAGCATACAAAACATATTTAAAAAAAGTTTTCATTGTTTTCCTCCTATAAATAAAACCTCTCATAAAATAAATAGTACTAATTTATAAGCTTTCAATATCACATGCCCTACCATCAAAAAAAAGAGCCGATATTAGGCTCTTTTTATATTCATTAATTTGTGAACTATTCGCTAGGCTGCTCTGTAGCATCTGCAGGAACCAAACTTTGCAATGTTCCAATAGCTTTTTTACGCTTTAGTTTATTCACAAATTTCATTGAACGCTGAGCATCCCACTTCTTTTTGCCCTCTTCTCTTTGGAATATTTGTTGATATATATCAATTGCCTGATCAAATTCAGATAATTTAGTTAGACAACTGGCTAAACCATCATAAAGCTTATGGTGGTATCTGTTACCAATAATCATCTGCGCTTTTTTATAACATTTGAGAGCATCATTAAATTTCATCATTTTTTGATACACAAAACCGATACTTATCCATGCTTGTATCTCTCTGCTATCAATATTTAAAATTTTAGTAAAACACTTAATGGCAGAATTATTATCTCCCATCAACTGATACGTAACGCCAACGCCATTCCATGCCTTGATATTATTCTTATCGGCAGCTAGAACCTTCTTGAAAAAAGAGATTGCACGGTCATATTGTTTCAATTTTTGCAATGTTACGGCTACAGAAAGCAAAGTTTGTGAATGCTTATTATCAACCTTCATTGCATCTTCAAGCACATCAAGAGCTTCCTTAAATGCAAACATATGTTGCAATGCTATAGCTTTTCCGTTTAAGGCTTCTAACGATGTTTTATCCAAAGCATATGCTTCATTAAAGCATTGAATTGCATCTTTATACAATCCACGCATACTTAATGTCACACCTTTGTTATTCAATACTTCAACTGAATTAGGATTGATCTCCAAAGCCTTATCAAAACATTCAACCGCTTCGGTATATCGACTAAGTTTCTGAAAAGCGAATCCTTTGGAGTTTAGTGACTTCCAAGAATCCGGTTGCTCTAAAATTGCGGCATCAAATTGTTCAACCGCTTCCTTATACATTCCTTGATCGAGCAATTCTTGCCCTCTTTTATATGCTGTATTATCGTTTGATTTAACCATAGTTCTCTCTTCTCAATGATACGTTACAAAATAATTAGAATTAAAAGGTAACACATTAACTGTTTTTTGTCAAGTTTCACACTAATAAAATTTCAAATCATCTATAATATTCATGTCTGTTCGTAAATCTATAACTTTACATCCTAATTTGTTGGCAAAATCCCTAAGCTCAGATCTTTTTTTTGCAAAATAACTAAAATAATCTCGCTTATATCCTTTTGCCGAACTGTCAAACACCAATCTCTTGCCATTATATTCTGCCATGTATTCTCCTGATTTTGGAGGATTTTCCTCTAAAATATCAAATACATTAATTAAATAAAGTTTGTTTTTTTTTGCCAGCATTGCCAAACTATTTAATAAATTGTCTTTATTTAAAGAAAAATCACTAAGCAAAAATACAGTTGCTTTATTTTTAACTGTCTGTTCTAAGAGTTTAAGCGATTTAGCTCTTGCTCCTTCATCAAAAAATTTTCTTGTCAATACTTGTTTTGAAGCTAATGAAATATTCTTCAGAATTGCCATAAGATGAATTCTATTGTTTTGCGACTTGTATAATTTTGTTTTTTCTCCATCAAATATCAAGCATCCGAATCTATCTTTGTTTTCTAAAGAAAGCCAACCTAACAATGCAGCAACTTTTGCAGCAGTCACTGATTTTAGCTCCTTTTTGCTTCCAAACAACATTTGTTCTGATAAGTCAAGCCAAACATATATTTCATAATCTTTTTCCTCAGAATATACTTTGGTATAAGGCACTTCTTTTCGAGCCGTAACACGCCAATCAATATCTCTGACATCATCACCAAAAGTATAGCTCCTAATCTCTTCAAATTCTATTCCTCGGCCTTTGAAAGCAGATTTTATATCACCATTCTGACACGATAGTATTTTGTTTTTTTGCCATCCTTTTACATATGCTATATACCGACGCATATCCATTAATTCATCTAAACTGGCATACAAACCATTTTTATCATCATGACTTTTATTATTAAGCCACCTCCCGATTTTCATAAAAATTCTCCTATGGCAACGGAACAAGCTTCAATAATCTGCTGATAACGGCATCTGTAGTAATACCTTCTGCTTGAGCCTCAAAAGAAAGAATAATTCTATGGCGTAAAATATCATATACTACAGACTGGATATCTTCCGGTGTAACAAAATCTTTTTCTCTCAGCCATGCATTAATCTTAGCACATCTGTCCAAGGCCAACGTTGCTCGCGGACTTGCACCATACATCACATATCCGGCCATTTTAGCATCATATTTTTCCGGATGCCTTGTTGCCATAATAAGTTGCACCAAATATTCCTCCACCGCATCACTCATATGAACACTCAAGGCTTCGGATCTGGCTTTTAATATATCCTCTATTTCCAATGTCGGAGTTGTCGTATTGGCAAAAGATATTTCCTCTCGCACTAAGCGCAATATTCTTTTTTCAGCCATAGCTTCCGGCTGATCGATTTTTATATACATCAAAAATCTGTCCAATTGAGCTTCCGGAAGGTTATATGTGCCTTCATGCTCTATTGGGTTTTGAGTAGCCATCACCATAAACAATGGAGGAAGAGCATATTTTTTTCCTCCGACACTAACCTGCCTTTCGGCCATTGCTTCCAATAGAGCAGACTGTACTTTTGCCGGAGCCCTGTTTATTTCATCGGCCAAAACCAAATTTGCAAATATTGGCCCCTTTCTAAATTCAAATTCTCCTTTTGAAGCAACATATATTTCACTTCCGGTAATATCCGATGGCAATAGATCCGGAGTAAATTGAATCCTGTTATATTGGGCATTTATTGATGATGCCAATGTTTTTATTGCCTTAGTTTTAGCCAATCCTGGAGCTCCTTCCACCAAAGCATTTCCATCAGCAAGCAAGGTAATAATCAATTTGTTTACTAAATCTTCCTGCCCGATAATCCTTGCATCCATAAAATTCTTAAGTTCAATTATTTTATTTCTGACATTACTCATTTTGTTACCTCTACCCTAAAAAACGATTTAAAAAATTATTATATTCTTCCAATACGAAATTTTTCATAGTGTCATTACCCAAAAAATCAAACAAATCAATCGAACGTTTATAATGAGCTTTGGCTCTTTCAAAATCTCCTCTATCTCTGTCGCTTGCTTCCACTCTTGCTAAATACAACAGCGACTCGGCTTCCGCATAATGATGAGTTGCCTTACTATACAAATACACCGCCTTCATTAATGCCTTTCTGGAATTTTCAATATCTCTTATCACGTACCGCAAACACCCTATAGCCGAAAGCGCTGATGCTTCTCCTAACAAATCACCATTTTCTCGATACAAAAGTCGGCAACGCTCCAAAACATCGTGAGCATCATCATAATCACGATTCTTCATTTCAATTCTGGCAATAGCGCGCAAAGTAGAAGCTTCTTTTAAGCTAACCCCCTCTTTTTTATACAATTCTGCAGCTTTTTTATAACTTTCTAAAGCTTTTATATCCTGCCCCGTTAATAAAAATAAATAAGCTTCTTTGTCAAACACATCGCCTAACAAATCTTTATTACCTATTTTTTCCAACACAACCTTAGCCTGGGCAAAATAATCAAGTGCTTTGTCATATTGTTCTCTCTCATTCTCTAAATTACCGAGCTTTGTCAGAATTTCACCATATGTATTTTGCGAAAAATCAAAATCCCTTGTTAAGTCTGCTGCTGCCATAAATGCTTTTTCCGCATTATCAAACTTACCCAGACTGAGTTCCAGTTCACCCAAACGACACAACACAAATGCTTCCCCTTCAACATCTGCCGTATTGCGATATAACGTTGCGGCTTCAGAATATAATTTTCTTGCCTCGTCATATTCCCCTTCTTTCCAATGGTCATCGGCCATCTGAAAAACTTTTGAAGCCTCAGTTACATACTTTCCATCCATAGTTCTAGGCATAAGTGATTCTCCTTTTGACAATACTCCTATAAATATATATATTGCTTAAAGATAAAAAAAACAAGAAGATTAGCAATGGATAATATATTTGATTTAAGCTCATCAACAGCCCCTATTTTTGATAACTCAAGTTTACTCATGCCTCAAACACCATGGCTTGATCAACTAAACCCTGAGCAAAAATGTGCTGTTCAAACAACAGATGGACCTATTTTGGTACTTTCCGGTGCCGGAACAGGTAAAACCAAAGTACTTACCTCACGTTTAGCCTATATATTATCTCAACGAAAAGCAAACCCTTGGGAGTGTCTTGTTGTAACCTTCACCAACCGTGCCGCCAGAGAAATGCGTGAACGCGTTGAAAACTTAATTGGCGATTCTGTAAATTCCGTATGGCTTGGTACATTTCATAGTATTTGCGTTAGAATTTTACGTAACCACTCAGAACTTGTCGGCCTCAATCCAAACTTCACTATTTTGGGTGAAGATGACCAAAAACGTTTAATCAAACAAATTATGGAAGCGCAAAATATAGACACTAAAAAATACTCTCCGCAAAACATATTAGATGCCATTAGTCGTTGGAAAGATAAAGGAATAAGTGTCGATAAAATAACTGCTGACTTCAAAGAAAACACCACTACCCGAATATATAAATTATACCAATCACGTTTAATGGAATTAAATTGTGTAGATTTTGGTGATATTATCCTTCATGTCCTAAAAATATTAATGGAACATATTGATATATTAGAAAAATATCAAAATCGTTTCAAATACATCATGGTTGATGAATATCAAGATACCAATGTCAGCCAATATATGCTTACACGCTTGCTCTCACAAAAATATCGCAACTTGTGTTGTGTTGGTGATGATGACCAATCAATATATTCATGGCGAGGTGCTGAAATTGAAAACATCTTGCGCTTTAACAAAGATTTTTCTGATGCCAAAATCATTCGTTTAGAGCGCAATTATCGTTCGACCGCTAATATTCTTTCTGCAGCATCTTGTCTTATAAGCCACAACACCGGTCGCCTTGGCAAGACTCTTAAAGTAGCAGAAAATTCTCCTGCTCAACAAGTTGACAACACTAAAATAAAGGTTGTCAGCACATATAATGGCGAAGAAGAAGCCTCTTATATTGTTAACGAAATATCTGATTTATACCGCCAAGGATATAATTACTCACAAATGGCAATTTTGGTCAGAACAGCCGTTCAAACTCGAGAATTTGAAGAAAAATTTATTTCTGAAGCCATTCCATATCAAGTTATCGGTGGCTTAAAATTCTACGAAAGAGCCGAAATCAGAGATGCCCTTGCTTATTTTCGTGTTATCCTCCAACCTCATGATGACTTAGCTTTAGAAAGAATTATTAATAAGCCGACCCGTGGAATTGGAGAGAAAACGGTAGAGAAATTTATGAATGAGGCCAGAATACGTCATTGCTCTTTATATATGGCCATTGAACACCTTTTGGCTAAAGGAGCTATTACCGGTAAAAGCAAAAACTCTATTTCTTTGTTAATGAACAATTTTGCCGAATGGAGAAAAATGCTCAATGCTATATCTCCCGATGAAATTGCAGCAACAATATTAGAAGACAGCGGATACCTGGACATGCTTCGTGCCGACCAGTCTGTTGAAGCTCCGGGCAGAATTGATAACTTAAAAGAGCTCATCAATGTTATGGGTGATACTGAAAAATACCCAACATTATCAGCCTTTATGGAACATGTATCATTAGTAATGGATAAAGATGACATTACTAATGATAATAAAATTATGCTTATTACACTTCATTCTGCAAAAGGCTTAGAATTTGATGTTGTATTTTTACCCGGATGGGAAGAAGGAATATTTCCTCATCAACGTTCTTTAGATGAAGGAGGTTCAGAATCTTTGGAAGAAGAACGACGTTTAGCATATGTGGCCATCACTCGAGCCAAACAAAAATTATATATATCCATGGCTCATAATCGTCGTGTTTATGGCCAATGGCAAAACAACATTCCATCACGATTTATCAATGAACTTCCTAGTTCTAATCTTGACATTTGCAACAAATGTTCTAATTTCTATACATCAACAATTTATTCTAACCAACCCAATAAGGATCAAAACCATGGCAGAAGTTTTTGCGGCAACAGTTATCGCAGTGGCAGTTATCGGACTAATAATGCAAATGTAATCGGCACCAAAGTATATCACGAAACTTTCGGATACGGAAAAATAGTTGCCGCCGACAATAATGTATTTCACGTATGTTTTGAAAACGGACAGATCAAAAAACTTATGGGTTCTTATTTAACCAAAGTATAAGAAAAAGCTCGGAGATTTAACACTCCGAGCTTTTTCTTAAGAATCTCTGAGCTGAGCATTAAACTTAGTCTTTACCGCCTGCTCTACCTTATTCATCAATACTTCAATATCTGTATCACTAAAGGTATTTTCATACGGCTGAAATGTTAATGCCAAAGCCAATGATTTTTTACCTGTCGGCAAATTTTCGCCCTCATACACATCAAAAATTCTTACATCACTAATGTGATTCTTATCAGCATTTTTAGCCGCCATAATAACATCTATGGCTCTAACATCTTTATCTACCACAAAAGCCATATCCTTATCCAAAGGCTGCAAAGAAGAAAGCTCTAACTTCTTGCGAGCTTTATCTGATCCTGATCTTGGCAACGGAATATTATCCAACATTACCTCAAAAGCAACTACTCTCTGCTTAATACCATATTTCTTTAGCACAAGAGGATGAAGCTCCCCAAAATATGCCAAAACATTTTTGCCCAAACGCAAAGCACCGCTTCTGCCCGGGTGGTAATATTCCGGCGCATCCGTGGTTATCTGTGCATTTTCAAACGGACCATTTGCTGCAGCAATAGCCGCCAAAGCATCTGCCTTTGCATCAAATACGTCATAACTACGCACTTCACCACTCCAATGTTTCTTAGAAGTCTGTCCTGAACGAATACCGCCGGCAATCATATTCTGTTCTCCAGGTTTTATACCATAAAATTCCGGACCAACCTCAAACAAAGATACATTAGCATAACCACGAGCAATATTATTTTTCAGTCCCAAAAGTAAATTCGGTAAAACTGATGGACGCATAATATCTAATTCTGAAGTTATCGGATTGCATAGAGCTACTTTTTTCTTATTGGCTAAGAACATTTCCGCCAATTTAGAATCAGTAAAGCTCCAAGTTACTGTTTCCAACATTCCTCTTGATGACAACTCATGTTTAACCGTTACAACCCTGCGTTGACTTGGCGTCAAAACTTGTTTAGGGAAAGTATCACAAGGCATAGTCTCTGCCGGAATAGCGTCAAGCCCGATCATACGAACAACTTCTTCTATAAGATCATGCTCGCCTTCAATATCTCCACGCCATGTCGGAGAAACTGCTTTGAGCTTTTCCCCTTCATCGCTAACTTCAAAACCAAGTTTGCTAAGTATTTCTATAACTTTATCTTTAGAAACATCAATCCCCACAAAACTCTTAATTCTTTCCGGACGAATATATGCAACTCTCGGCTCACAATCATCACATCCGCAAACAATTTGTTCTGAAGCTTCGCCACCGCAAATTTGCAAAATAAGCTGTGTTGCATAGTCAGATCCCAAAACATTTGACTTAGGATCAACCCAACGCTCATAACGATAACGAGAATCAGAATCAATTTGAAGTTTTCTGCCTGTTCTGGCAATGCATTCCGGAGCAAACAAAGCACATTCTAAAAATACGTTTTGAGTATTTTCATCACAGCCTTTTTCTGCTCCGCCCATAATACCACCCAAACACTGAACACCATCATCATCGCAAATGCCGAGTGATTTACAATCCAAAGAATATTCCTTATCTTCTAAAGATACAAATTTTTCTCCTTCACTCGCCATACGTACGCAGATATTACCTTTAAGTTTGTCTGCATCAAAAACGTGCAAAGGACGAGCCAAATCATAATTAATGTAATTTGTTATATCAACAAGCGGAGAAATAGATCTTAAACCGATTGCCGTAAGACGATCTCTCATCCATTTTGGAGTTTCAGCTCTATTATTCACATTGCGAATATAGCATCCAACATACGTTGGGCAGGCGACAAAATCCTCAACTTTTACATTTATTGGCGACTTGAAGTTGCTGTTTTGCTTTAAAATATTAAGAGACTTCAATTCTCCGAGACCGGCAGCTGCCAAGTCTCTGGCTACACCTCTAACTCCCAAACATTCAGCTCTGTTTGGTGTAATTGCAATTTCAATTACCGGATCAATATTTAAAACCTCAGCAGCATTTAAACCGATTTTGGTATCTGTCGGCAAACTGATAATTCCTGAATGATCCTCACCAATCCCGAGTTCTTGCTCTGAACACATCATTCCAAAGCTCTCAACTCCTCTGATTTTTCCGACTTGAATTTTTTCGCCAAATGCAGGTATTAATGTTCCAACCGGAGCCAATATACCAACCATACCCAAAGACACATTAGGAGCACCGCAAACAATTTGCAAAGTTTCTTTTCCGGTATTAACCTTCAAAACATGCAAATGATCTGAATCCGGATGGTCTTGCAAATCTTCAACTTTTGCTGTAATAAATCCGCTTAAGTTACTGGCGGGATTCAAAACTTCTTCAACTTCCAGCCCGATCTTAGTCAGAGTTTCTGCAATTTCATCTACACTTGCCTGTGTATCCAAATGCTCCTTTAGCCAAGATAATGTAAATTTCATCGTGCAGATCCTCCATTGTTACTCAAACCACCTGTCATTGAAGATTCATCAAGCGGTAAAAATCCATAATGTTTCAGCCAACGTACATCTGATTCAAAAAATGTACGCAAATCAGGTATACCATATTTCAGCATAGCCAATCTATCCATACCGATACCAAAAGCAAAACCTTGGTATTCGTCCGGATCAATTCCGCCTGCACGCAAAACATTAGGATGTACCATACCACAACCCAATATTTCTAACCAATCGGTACCGGCACCGATTTTGAGTTCTGTTTTACTCTTTTTGCAACCGATATCCATTTCTGCCGATGGCTCTGTAAAAGGAAAATAAGATGGTCTATAACGCACCGGAAGCTCATCTAATTCAAAAAATGCTTTTACAAAATCATACAAACAGCCTTTTAGATGTGCCATTGTAATATTTTTATCAATTACCAAACCCTCAACCTGGTGGAACATTGGGGTATGAGTAGCGTCGTAATCTGAGCGATATGTACGTCCCGGAGCAATAATCCTAATTGGTGGTTGTTTCTTCTCCATCGTTCTAATTTGTACAGAAGAAGTTTGAGTTCTAACCACATAGCTATCATCAAAATTATCACTCTCCGGATTTGGAATATAGAAAGTATCTTGCATCTGACGAGCCGGATGATTTGCCGGAGTATTAAGAGCATTAAAGTTATGGAATTGGTCTTCAATATCAGGCCCTTCTGCCACTTCAAACCCCATTTGTCCAAAAATTGCTACAACTTCTTCATAAATCTTAGAAACAGGATGTATTCTTCCTTGATTTTCCGTCCTTATCGGCAGGGTAACATCTATTTTTTCTGAAGCCAATTTAGCATTAAGTTCCGCAACAGAAAGTCCCTCACGTTTAGCCTCCAATGCTTTTTCAATTTCTGCCTTCAAAATATTCAAGTTTTTGCCCATTTCTTTCTTTTCTTCAACCGAAAGAGCGGCTAATCCTTTCATCAATTCGGTTATTGCACCTTTTTTACCCAACACCGAAACTCTAACCTCATCAAGAGATTTCAAATCTTGTGCCTTATTAATGGCATCTAAGGTATGATTCTTCAAATTATCAATATTTTCCATTTTTCCACCATAATTTAAAATGTAAGAGAGTCTAACCTGATTGCTCAAGCAGACTCTCTAACACTAATATTTTTTTTGATAAATTACTTGCTTAAAGAAGCCTTAACCTGGTCAACCAGTTTTGCGAAGGTTTCGGGCTCTCTAACAGCAATATCAGCCAAGACTTTACGATCAAGCTCAATACCTGCTTTGTTGAGCCCGTTCATAAATCGAGAATAGGTCATATCGTGCAAACGAGTAGCAGCATTAATACGCTGAATCCACAAAGCACGGAAATTTCTTTTCTTGGCTCTTCTATCGCGATAAGCATACTGTAAAGCTTTTTCAACTTTTTCAACAGCAACTCTGAATACGTTTTTATTACGTCCTCTATAACCTTTAGCCATAGAGAGAACTTTTTTGTGACGTGCGTGAGCAGTAACACCTCTTTTAATACGAGACATCTTCTTTTCTCCCTACAAATATGGTAAAAATTTCTTAACGATTTTAACATCAGCCTCGTTCAACAAAACTGTACCACGAGCCTGTCTCTTCATTTTTGTAGGCTTATTGAAAAGCAAGTGTCTTTTATATGCGGCGTTTCTTTTCAATTTGCCGGTACCGGTAACGCTAAAGCGTTTTTTTACGGCACTTTTAGTTTTCATTTTAGGCATTTTAATCCCTTTCAAAAATTGATTAATTTGGATTTATCACGAGTCGTCAGGCATGCCAATTAGCCCGATCCACTCGGTTAGGAGTGCCTTATACAACCAAAATCTTTCAAATGCAAGCATTTTCTTCAACAAAATTGCAATAAAAAAAAGAGAGACTAAGCTCTCTTTTCTTTGTATTCCGGATAGACACGGGGAACGAGGAACCACATCAGCGGAATCAGAACGATTCCAAGCGATGCTTGCCACAATGGCAAGAAAAAGAACCCCTGCCCAACTAAGCCTACTGCACTTAGCATGAAGAAGGCTTTCGCCATCCAGCGGCATGGGATTGCACTATCGTCATATCCTTTGTCAGACCCCATGCTACACAATGTAGACAAAAGGAATACTGAAAAGAAGATAATTGATGTAGACATCACCCAAGCATCACTGACTTCGGTTTTCCATGCTACATAATATCCTAAAAGGATAATTGTGACTATTGCCACAAAATAGCGGATTCCCGCGATTGGACCGTAATCGACCCTTCTAAATCCCAAATTGTTCATAATTATATTTTTTTAGTTAGTTAACAACGATATGATACCACAATTATCACCCTTAGTCAACCCTGTGTTATCAAAATTTTGACAAAAAACCTTAATAGAAGTTTTTTTCTAATTTTCCAAGCTCAACCAATTTACCGTTTTGCAATGTCACGACCCTATCCATTTGTTGGGCTAATTCCATATTATGTGTTGCAATCAAAGCCGAAAGTCCGGTTTCTTTAACAATCGCAATCAGTTCAGCAAAAACTGTTGCCGATGTTTTAGGATCTAGGTTTCCGGTTGGCTCATCTGCCAACAAAAGCTTCGGGGTATTTGCCAAAGCTCGAGCTATTGCCACTCTTTGCTGTTCACCTCCGGAAAGTTCTGCCGGTCTGTGTTTTAAACGCTTCGCCAATCCCATTCTTTTCAAGAGCTTAACAGCTCTTTCTTGTGACAATGCAGGATTTGCACCTGCAATAAGCAAGGGCAACATTACATTTTCTACCGCATCGAAATCAGGCAACAAATTATGATATTGATATACAAATCCCAAATAATCTCTTCGCAAACTCGTTCTCAAAGCATCGCTACTTTTAGAACATTTTTGCCCGTTCAAATATATTTCACCTCCGGTTGGTTGGTCCAAAAGCCCTATAATTTGCAACATAGTAGATTTGCCTGAACCCGAAGGGCCAATCAAAGCCACAACCTCTCCTTTGGTAATTTCCAGATTGACCCCTCGCAAAACATCAAGCTTTTGGTTACCTTGCTTAAAAGAACGAGATATATTTTTCAGCTCCAAAATAGAAATTTCACTATTCATAACGCAAAGCCTCCACCGGATCCATCTTAGCTGCTCGATAAGCAGGATACAATGTTGCCAAAAACGACAGCAACAAAGATATTATAACTACTGTCAAAACTTCCATATTATCAACCTTTGCCGGCAACTTAGATAAGAAATATATTTCTGCTGAAAACAAATCTCTTCCCATTAGATATTGCAAGCCTTGACGAATTTCTTCAATATAGTGGCAAAACAACAAACCTAATACCAAACCGATACTTGTTCCTACTATCCCGATAAAAGCTCCGTCCATAAAGAATATACGCATAATCATTCCTTTGGTTGCACCCATTGTACGCAAAACTGCTACATCTCTGCCTTTATCTTTTACAAGCATAATCAATCCGGTAATAATATTAAATGCCGCTACCAAAATAATCAGGGTTAAGATTATAAACATTACGTTTCGCTCAACATCAATAGCATTAAAGAATGCTGCATTTGTCTGTTTCCAGTCATAGACATATGCTCCACTCCCACTAACACTACGTTCAATACCTTTTCTGACCGGAGCAAGTAATTTTTCATCATCAATTGTCACATCAATATTACTAACAGCATTTTTAAGCCCAAAATAAACTTGAGCTGTTTCAAGCGGCATAAATATAAAATTAGAATCATATTCATACATTCCCACTTCAAAAGTACCAATCACTTGATAAGATTTCATTCTTGGTACTGTTCCGAATGCTGTAACTTTTCCGTTAGGTGAAATTAATGTTATTTTATCCCCGGGAACAACTCCCATCTTTGTCGCCAAACGAATTCCTAAAACAACGTTATCGCCGACAAAATCTTGCAAATCTACTTTTTTGAATGCTTCTTTCAAAATCGGTTTTTTTAATATATCTTCTGCAGATATTCCTCTAACCATTGCCCCTTCGGCAGACTTGCCGGCAGATACCAATAGCTGATTTTCAATCATCGGAATAACCAATGAGACATGCTCAATTTCAGACAAATCCTTAACTGCTTGTTCATAATTATCAAAAGGATAACCGACCGGAGACATAATGCCGATATGACCATTTATGCCCAAAATTCTACCCAACAACTCATGTCGAAAACCATTCATAACCGACATAACAATAATCAAGGTTGCCACACCAAGGGCAATACCGGCAAATGCAAAACCGGTAATCACCGAAATAAAACCCTCTTTCCGCTTAGCACGCAAATACCTTTTAGCAACCAAACGTTCAAATTTAGAAAAAAACATATTTATATCTCCACCTAGGTACATAATTTATAGTTTTTTTAATCAGGTTTTACAACAATGAACAATTATTATGTGTATAAAAAAGCCGCAAAATCAATTCTGCGGCTTTTTTTATTATAAACATTTGCAATTATGCTGATTTTTGAAAAGTAATCAATCCTTCGGAAATCTGCAAATTAGTATTGATTATGCTGTCAATCAAAGTGTCATTAACATTATCAATATTTCTTCCGAGTTCCAATGTCTTAGACGAAACATAATCAGCTAACTTAATTAAATTGGATCTTGTTTCTTCCGGCAATTCGGCATTCTTATCTTTTGCTAAAGTTTTAATATAAACCCACAACTGCAAATTATTATCCAAAGCACTAACCAATTCTTTAGAATTGTTATTTTCTCGAGCATTAGAAAGATCAAGTGCACACTTCAACAGTGAAAAAGCTTCTTCTTTAGCCAAATTATTTCTTACAACAGCAAGCAGACCCTCAGAAATTTGCATATTGATATTAGCCAAACAATCAAAATCAGCTTTGCTCATAGACACACCTTTAGAGAGCGTCATGCGTTCAACAAACTTTGAAAGTTTAAGCAAATTATCTTTAATTTCTTGTGGAAGCAAGTTCTTTGCACTTTTAAGTGATGTTTCTATCTCTACCCACAACTTCAAATTTTCATCAAGAGTAAGAAGCTTCATTTGCTCGTTATCGCTGGTAGATGCTTTAGAAAGAGCTTGAGCATATCCAAGCAAAAGCTTAGCTTCTTCTTCGGTGTATTTGATTTGTTCATCGGTAGTATTCATTTACTCTTCCTTAATATTAAAAATTAACCCAAAATGACTGTAGCAATTATTTTTATTTATTTAAATAGCAAATAAAAAATAATCCACCTAAAAAAAGAGCTGTTTTTTAAGATTGGGGAAATAAAAACAGCTCTTGGGGAAAATATAGCTCTATTCTGGAGCTTTTAATTTAAGAAAAAATTGGGGAGACTTTTTCTTAAAACTATACACAATAATAAAGGAATCTTCTAACTACTAACCATCAAAAATCTATTTTGTTATTAATTCCGCAAATATGTTCCTGATTAGCTTATATAAAACTCTTAGCTTAGAACGGAGCTACTATATCCAACAACTGACGTCCATATCGCGGTTGTTGAACATCTGTAATAACACCCTCGCCGCCATAAGAAACTCTAAGCTCGGCAATTTTGCTCGATTCTATGGTGTTGTCAGATGTAATATCTGCTCTTCTGATAATACCTCGCACCGTAAGCTGTCTAACTTCATAGCTAACTCTTATTTCTTGCGTTCCTTCAATAACCAAATTTCCGTTCGGCAACACTTGCGTTACAACCGCAGCCATCGTCATGTCTATTTTTTCTTTACGATCAATCTTTCCATCACCGGATATTTCGCGATTAGAATTGATATCAAACATATTATCCTTATCTACGGCATCCGGAAAAATCTTACCCAAATAACTCTCATACCCAAATAACGAACCTATACCCATGGAGTCTTTATTATCATCACGATTCTGCTCCATTTCATTTTCCATCAAGGCATTGTCCTTGGCGGATACTTTTACGGTTATAATATCGCCTACTTTAGATGCTCTCTGATCCTTAAAAAATCCGCTAGACCCCTTACGCCACAAAGAATTTGGCGCCGAAGTGGCAACTTTATCTGACGGCATTGGCATCGAAACCGGTTCATAAGCTTTTGCCTCCACCGGATTTACAATCGGACTAAGTGGCGGTTCTTGCCCAATCCGCTGAATGCGAGACCACATTCCGCAACCTGACAAAGATGTCATTAACATCAAAGCAGCCATTCCTTTAACCATATTTCTATTTGTATTTAACATCGTCAATAGCTCCCCAACTATTAGTCTGTTGTAATTTCTACTGTTTCGGCATCTATCACTTTTGCCTCAAATTTCTTTTTACTTTTTATGTTCTCAACTTCAACAGATTGCCCTTTGGCGCCATCTTCCAAAGCTTCTGCCAACGCGGTAATTTGCAAACCTTTTTTCTTATATAAAGAAGTAACTTTGCTTCCTTTCTTTACCACAATCACTTCACCTACATCTCTACTTGTAACCAACTTTTCAGCTTTAATTTTCTTTTTAGCTTGTTTGCCTTCCAACGCATCATATGCTATTAAAGCATCATCTTTAATTCGGTTTGAACGCACTTTCTTTGTTTTCAAGATATCTTTTGTAATAATCTCATCTTTATTAATATCCCGAGCCAAAACATACACTTCTTGTAATTTATAAAATTTTCCGGTCAGCATAGTTTGATCTTGCAATTTGCCGTCGGCAAAAATTTCCGCCTTGGCCGAAAACTTGCTCTGATCTTCATTAGTATCCATTTGAGAAATCATAATTTTTGCTTTTTCAGCATTTTCAAACACAAAACTCGTTTGCCCGCCAAAAAATTCAACCTCGATGTTTTCATCAACACCTTGCTCTACAAATTCGGCAACAATAGCTGTCCTGAAATCACCCTCACTTAACAAAACCGAAGCTTGTACCGGCAGTGTCAACAGCACTAAAAAAGCTGATATAAATTTCCCCAAATTAGTCATTTTACTTCAACTGGTTAATTGTGTTTAACATTTGATCAGAGGTAGAGATAATTTTAGAGTTCATCTCATAAGCTCTTTGTGCCGATACCAACTCAGTAATTTCTGTTACCGGATTTACATTTGATGTAGAAAGATAACCTTGCAAAACAGCACCAAAACCCTCACTATCGGGATTATCTAATACCGGAGCACCGGAAGCTGCAGTTTCTGTAAACAAATTGTTCCCGATTGCTTCCAAACCAGCCTCATTAACAAATGTGGCTAATTCCAGCTGCCCAACATTAATTTCGTCTGTTTCGCCGTCTTGTTTAACCCAAACCTCGCCTGAACTGTTTACATAAATCTCTGTAGCATCTTCAGGAATTGTAATTTCCGGTTGCACCACGTAACCATCATGCGTCACAATCACGCCGTCTCCATTACGTTGGAAAGCTCCATCTCTGGTATATGCTGTTCCTTTTCCTTCCGGAAGCTCCACTTGAAAATAGCCTCTTCCTTTAATTGCCAAATCCAGATCATTACCGGTACTGGTTAAGCTTCCACCATCGGTAATCCTGTACACAGCAGCAGTTCTAACACCCAAACCGAGCTGAATACCTGAAGGAACAACTGTATTATCTGCGGTAGAAGATGCCCCCGGACGAATAATATTTTGATACAACAAATCATTAAACTCGGCTCTGCGTTTGGTATAAGCAGTTGTGTTCATATTGGCAATATTGTTGGAAATTACATCAACATTAGTCTGCTGTGCCAGCATTCCTGTTGCCCCAATATGTAAAGATCTCATTTTATTTCCCCTTTATAAAATTACGCCAGCTGTGCGTATGTTGAAATTGTGTTAGATAAGCGTTCATGCTCTTCGTCTATCATTTGTTGCACATATTCATAAGAGCGTTGAACATTAATAAGACGTGTCATTTCTTCAATGGCATTAACATTAGATTTTTCCACGGCTCCTTGAATCACAACAACATTATCATTGGCAACTTCCATAGCATTGCCATCAACGTTTTCAAACATTGTTCCTGCAACTTTGAGCAATTTTTGATTATCGGCAAATGTTGCCAACTTCAAACGACCGATAACTCCGTTTTCGGTCATAACATCTCCGGTTTCTGTGATTGTGATTTCAGTTTCGCCCGGAGCAAAAAACAACGGCTCATTATTTTGTGACAAAACAATATCTCCGTCCGATGTCACCAACATCCCTTCAGAACTTAAAGAAAACTGCCCTTTTCTTGTGTACATTTCACCGGCTTTTGTTTCCAAGCAAAAGAAGGCATCACCCTTAATTGCCACATCAAAAGTATTACCGGTGTCCATAATTGCACCCTCGGCAAAATTTTGAAAACTGCCAAAATCTTCGGTAAAATATAGCGGAGCCGAGCCAATTCCTTTGGCATCTTCAGT
Organism: Alphaproteobacteria bacterium; assembly: GCA_015062285.1. GTDB lineage: Bacteria > Pseudomonadota > Alphaproteobacteria > RF32 > CAG-239 > CAZU01. The sequence continues at coordinate 37,472 of SUUY01000005.1, forward strand.
CTGCACCATATAAGAAGTAAATAAAGCCTCGTCTTGCTTAAAACCGGCTGTGTTCATATTAGCCATATTGTTGGAAATAATATCCATTTGCTTCCACAAAGCCATCTGACGAGACAATGCTATGTAATTTGTATTATCCATTTATATTCCCCAATCTTTCGGATAAATAAAACCATTTGCCATTACATATGCAAAAGTCGTGCCAATTTTCAAAAACGCACAAAAAAAACGGATAACCTTTTGGGGTTATCCGTTAGTTTTCTATTCAAGTTCAATCGCTCGACAAACAAGCTCCGCATACTCATCGCCGACAATTTCGGTAATTTTCTGCGTCATTTCTGCCTTTTCAGCATTATTGAACTTGATGCGGAGAAGCTGCTCCAACAGAAGTTCGGTGGCCTTTGGTGTTGGTTTTTCAGCCGAAACGATTATTCCCTGTCTTATCGCCTCAACCAAGCCACATGCATTTAAGTTCATCGGAACAGGCTTGATGTAGGAACTCTGAACTTTCACATCAACAACATTCTCACATCTGTTTGAAAACTTTTCGTTTGCAAATCTGACAAGATCAATTTTTTCCATAATAGTTTTTTTTTAATTTGTTAAACATGTGTATCTGACTGCCTCAATAGCACATTTTAAATCAAATGTAAAGCACTATTTGTCTATTTTTTGTCCTTGCAACAAAAAGGCTTGGTTTTCCAAGCCCCTCTAATCACTTCCGCCTAATCACTAACAACTAACAGCTTTTAATCGAATTTAAGCCCCCAGGTTCGATACCGCTCTGCATCATCTTGCCAGTTTTCCCGTACTTTAACAAATAAAAAGAGATGAACACGCTCTTCCAATAACTCTTCTATTTCCTTTCGTGCAGATTGCCCGATTCTTTTAATCATTTGACCACCGCGACCAAGAATAATCACTTTCTGGCTATCCCTTGCAACATAAATCGTTATCTCTGCCCTAACAGACCCATCTTCTTTCCGTTCCCAAAGCTCGGGCTCCACAGTTAGCTCATAAGGAAGTTCCTGCCTCAAATATAAAAACAATTTTTCTCTGACAATTTCTGCCGCCAACATTTTAAGAGGCATATCAGACATCTGATCTTCTGGATAATACCAAGGGCTTTGCGGCAAATTATCGGCAATATATTTATATAAATCTTGTGTATTTTGCCCTGTTTCGGCAGAAATAAAAAACGTTTCCTTAAAACTTCCTTCTTGGTTAATAGCTTGACTCAAACCCAGTAACTTTTCTTTTTGGATCAAATCTATTTTATTTAACACCAATATCGCTTCTATCTTCCGCTTATTCAAACGAGCGATAATACTGCGAGTTTCATCGTCAAACCCTCTTTTGGCATCAACCACCAAAATCACCATATCGGCATCACCAACACCATCCCAAGCAGCTCCTACCATTGCTTTGTCAAGTCGTCTCTTTGGCTTAAAAATCCCCGGTGTATCTAAAAATATAATTTGAGTATTCTCAAAAACACCAATACCTTTTACCTGAGTACGAGTTGTTTGCACTTTAGGAGAAACTATCGATACTTTAGATCCTACAAAATTATTGGTGATAGTCGATTTTCCGGCATTTGGAGCACCAATCAAAGCCACAAAACCGCATCTTGTTACAGCATCAGTCATTGTTAATTTGCTCCAAAATCTTACTTGCCGCCGCAAACTCTGCCAACTTTTTATTATGACCTTTTCCCAGTGCTTTCAAATCCTTTCCTAAAGAAACTTCCACCGTAAATATCGGTTCATGTTCCAAACCGCTACGATCCACAACTTTGTATATCGGTGGCAAATATCCTTTAACATGAGCAACTTCTTGTAAGGTTGTTTTGGCATCTTTAGGTGGAGCAATGTGTTTTCCTACCAGATCTTGCCAATAATCCTTCACAAAAGCAAATGCTTCATCCATACCGCTATCAACATAAATAGCCCCAATCACAGCTTCACACACATCACACAAAACATTTTCGTTTTGCCTGATTTCATCATCGGCCACAAACATTGCCTTATCCAAACCAATGTTTTTTGCAACATCGGCAACTGTTTCTTTACAAACCAAAGCGGTAAAACGTTGAGATAAATTGCCTTCCGGCTCATTCGGAAACATTTCATAAAGCATAGAGGCAACACTCACACCAAGCATTCTGTCTCCCAAAAACTCTAATCTTTCATAGTTTTTGGCTACGTTAGAACTAACGGAACTATGAGTCAGCGCCGACTTCAACAACTGTGGATTCTTAAACTTATATTTTATCATCTGCTCAACGTTAGCCATTATATCCTCTATTTGATCTTATCAAACAATCGAGACCACCTGATTTTCTTTGGCCAAGTCCATGGTTTATACCAGGCTTCGTCCACATTATGTGAAAAGAACAAAAATCTTGCTTTACCCACAAGGTTCTCAACAGGAACAAAACCAACGTTAACTCTACTATCATCAGATCTGTCTCTATTATCGCCCATCATAAAATACATTCCCTGCGGAATTTCGACTTCTTCAAAATCATCATTATATTCATAATCAGAAATCTCCAGAATTTTGTGTTTTGTACCGCCCGGAAGCGTTTCAATATACTGGCGATACCTTTCTGCATTACCCATATCATTACGCATTACAAAATCTTCAATTTGCTCACGTTTTACCAATTCCCCGTTAATATAAAGGCGTCCTTGCTTCAATTTTATCTTATCACCTGGCATTCCTATCACACGTTTAATATAATCTGTACGATTATCTCGAGGATATTTAAAAACAACAACCTCTCCTCTTTGTGGAACATCAGACCAAATACGCCCTTCAAAAAGAGGCATACTCCAAGGCAACGAGTGACGCGAATAACCATATGTATATTTAGACACAAATAAATAATCTCCTACAAATAATGTCGGATACATTGACCCCGATGGGATTTTAAACGGCTCAAACCATAATGTCCGGATCAACATTGCAATCAGTATTGCATAAATTACTGTTTTAATTGTATCTACAAAACTTTCTTCTTTTTCCATTTAATTCTCTTTTTTCTAGTAATATATTAACCGATTTTCTCAATAACAACCACAGCTTGCGCCATAGGATAATCATCACTTAAGGAAAGCCATAAGGTAAAATCTTTTCCTTGAGCTATTTTATTTGCTTGTATTAAAGCTTTATTATACAAAACAAGCAAAGGTTTTCCGCTTTCATCATGACTAACCTCTATATCGCTCCACGCGATTCCTTTACTAAATCCGGTGCCCAATGCTTTTGCTGCAGCTTCTTTAGCGGCAAATAACTTTGCCATTTTATACGGTCTTACCGTCTCAGCCAGCGCTAATATATCTTTTTGTTCCTGCTTGGTAAACAATCTTTCCATAAAACGCCTTGCATAACGAGAACATGTCCTTTCTACTCTACCGACATTTACAATATCCGTACCTAAACCAACAATCATTTTTAGTCCTTTTATTTTGCAATATATTTAGTACTAATTTTATCTAACGCTCTTTTAATTAAAAAATAACTAACAAGCCATGATACAATATAAAAAGGGATACACCCCACCATCATTGGCCATAAGATAGGCCAAATATCATTAAAAAACAAGTGAAAATCTAGATTTAATATTGCATGACCGGCTTTTTCAAAAAAAGATACAAAATCTACCTGACTACTTCCCTCTCCATGTCCTTGTAAAATATGTCGTCCGGTATATAAAACGCTTACCCAAATAAAAGGAAAAGTCCAAGGATTTCCGGCAGCAGTACCTAACGCACTTGCTAAAACATTTCCTCTTACTAAAAATGCCGTTAAAGCTGCCAAAATAAGATGAAAACCCACAAACGGTGTAAATGATATTGCAACACCGCAAGCAACACCTGCAGCTAATGAATACGAAGTCCCCTTTAGGTGGTATAATTTCAACATTAAATGCTGTCCCAAATGTTTCCACTCCAGTTGTGACCCAACATTATTCTTAACCTTATCTTTCCACGATATTTTTTTTATTTTCTTAAACAAAACACCACCTCTGATTTAGAACTCTCTTCATATATAGTCACAACATCTCAAAAAAAAAGCTCTGTACTTAAACTAAGAAACAGAGCTTTTCAAATTTATAATTACTTTTATTTACAATAAAAAAACATCGAGCGTTTAACCATTGGAGTATCAAATGTATCAAACGGGTCATACTTTGTTTTTTCTATCTTTTTGCCATTTTCATAAGTCGTTTCTTTTACTTTATCTTTATTTGTCTTGAACAAGTCATCATATTGATTCTCTACTGTATCAACCACCTCAAAATTACCGGCACATTGTTCTGAAGCAAGAACATAGCAATCACCTATATCCCGTGCGATTCCATTGCAAGTTGCCTTATAAACCATAACTCCGTCTTTCATATACATTGGCTTAACGGTTGCACAAGCACTCAAAAAAAATAAAAACAACAATAATGCTTTTTTCATACTACATCTCCTAAAAGTTGATATATGAAACGCTATACTATTTTCAATTAAAGTCAATCTTTTATTTATAAAAAAAAGACCTTTTTTGTTAAAAGGTCTTCAAAGATGGTAGCGAGGGGCGGATTTGAACCGTCGACACGCGGATTATGATTCCGCTGCTCTAACCAACTGAGCTACCCCGCCATCAAAATCACATTCTTAATAATATTTAACTTTATACTTGTCAATAATTTTTTTATGTTAACCCCTCTTAAAAATTATAATCAGTAAACATATATAAAAAATGTTTATAAAAAATCAGGAGATTTAAAATGAAAAAACTTTCAATATCATTGCTCGCAACAGCAGCATGCATTTGTTTTACTTGTATAGCAAATGCTCAAAATATGACACAACAAGCCCCACAACCGCAAAAAGCCACAGTTGCCGAGGCGCAAAATATGCCGGATGAAAGCATCGTAATCTTAGAAGGAACAATTACTTCAAACCTCGGCGATGAAACTTATATATTCACCGATTCTACCGGTAATATTAATGTTGAAATTGATGATGAAGAATGGAATGGAATATCCCCGTCCGCTCAAGACATAATTATGATACAAGGAGAAGTCGATAAAGACGGAAACCTTGTAGAAATTGATGTTGAAGAAGTAATGTTACCGGAATAGTGCATAGAGGCCACCGAGTACATTCGGTGGCCTCTATTAAAAAGGAAAAAAAATGAATTTTAAAAATTTACTTATAAAACGCCGATCTATATATAATATCTCAAACAAAACAGATATTAACGATGATCAACTTTTATCCATACTTCTTACTGCTTTAACATACTGCCCAACAGCTTTTAATTCACAATCAGGACGTATGGTATTGCTTTTAGACAATGCACATACTGTTTTTTGGCAAAAAACTTTTAATATCATCAAAACCCACATTAAACCGGAACAAACAACTAAAACATTTGAAAAAATTCAATCTTTCGTTAACGGACATGGCACAATTTTGTTTTTTGACGACCAGGAATCAATCCGTAAACTTCAAAAACAATACCCGCTATACAAAAATAATTTTAAGACTTGGTCCCAACAATCTCAGGGTATTTTACAGTTTATAACATGGACATTATTGGCAGAAGTCAATATAGGTGCTTCCCTTCAACACTACAACCCACTTATCGACCAGGAAGTCACAAATACTTTTAATATACCAAAGACATGGAAACTTACAGCTCAAATGCCTTTTGGTTCAATTGCCATACCGGCAGATGCCAAAAGCTTTATTCCACTAGAAAAACGCTACAAAATTTTCACAAAGTGAAATCGATTTTAACCTAAAATTAAAAAATATTAGCCTATAATTTCAGTAGGACGAATTATAGGATATAAAAAAATGGAAAAATCTACTCTTATTGGTTTTGTTGGTGGTATTATCTCTGTTGCCGTCGGAATGGCCTTAAAAGGTGCCGATCCGCATGCTCTTATTAATCCCGCTGCATTTATGATTATTTTTGCAGGAACTGCTGCCGCTATATTCAACGCCTTTCCGATGAAAGACTTAAAAAAATTCCCATCCCTAATTAAAATCATCTTTTTGGGTAAGCAATTTCCTGAAAAACAAGAAATTTTGGAATTGTTTGTAAACGTTGCTAAAGCTGCCAAGCAAGAAGGCGTTATGGCTATTGAAAAAAGAGCTAATGAAGTAGACGATCCTTTTATCAGAACAACACTCACAATGGTTGCTGACGGTTTTAACGGAGAATTCATCTATAGTGTTGTCGATTCAGAAATCAAACAAATGGAAGAACGCCATCGTTCTGGCGCCCAAATTTTTGCACAATGCGGAATGTATGCTCCTACACTTGGTGTGTTAGGCGCTGTTATCGGTTTGATTGCTGCATTAGGCAACCTTAGCGACATTGATCAACTCGGACATTCTATCGCTGCCGCATTCGTAGCAACACTCTTAGGTATTTTTACCGGATATGTCTGCTGGCATCCGTTTGCCAATAAGCTAAGACAAATTAACGCTGAAGAAGTTGAAATGCGTCGTATGGTATTGGAGGGTGCTTTAGCCTTGCAAGAAGGTGTGTCATCCATTGCTATGGAATCAAAATTGCAAGCATTTATTCCTCTGTCAGAGCGCAAATCTCTTCGTGACAGATAAACAAGGAGAAGAACATGGCCGTAAAGAAAAAACCATATCACCCTCCTCACGAGGAACATCCGGACGAAACTTGGCTTATTCCTTATTCTGATCTGCTGACATTATTATTAGCTTTATTTATCGTGCTATTTGCATCTTCTAGCTTAGATAAAGATAAGGCTGCACAAATTCAATATGCCTTGGCTGCTGCTTTTAGTAACACAACAGCAGATCCTCTAAGCGGAACAATTATAAATTTTTTAAATGATGCTCAAGATCTGAATTTGGAAGAAGATGGTGTAATTATATCTTCCGACGCCCAAGGTGCAACTTTAGAAATGACAACAATAAATTTATTTGATAAAGGAAGTGTAACTATCAAACAAGCTGCCATACCGGTAATTAAGAAGATATCATATCTTTTAGATTCGAATAAATACAAACGCTTTCGCATTGTTGTAGAAGGACATACTGATGACACCAGTGAATCTCTCATAGCTGAACTACCTTCCAACTGGGAACTTTCTGCCGCCCGAGCCGGAGCCGTAACTCGTACTATGATCTCTAACGGCATGGAAAGCAGTCGATTCAAGGCTGTTGGTTTGGCTGGCGTATCACCGGCATATCCGAATCTTAATCCCTATGGAGAGCCGATACCAGAAAACCGCATCAAAAACAGAAGAGTAATCATTAGAATAGAATTTTAATCTATTCTGCTATACTATAATTATATATCACACCAACGATCCTATTGTCAGGAGGTTTAAGGTTTAAGCCTTATAACCAAGTAAACGTTGCGATCGTTTCATAAAACAAAAAAACATCAAATGTGAGAAAACTTTAAAATCTTCTCCCTGATATTATCTATAAAATATATTAGGGAGAAAAATTTGAGCAAATCTCGAATAATCATAGCAGGAAACTGTATTTGGCAACAAGAAAAAAGCATATCCGCCATATATGGTGTACAAGCAGTTCGTTACGGATATACAGGCGGATTTTTATTATATCCGTCATATATGGAAATTTTAAGCAACAAAAATGATAACATTCAAGCCTTAGAAATAACTTATTTTGATAATCAAATAAGTTTTTCAAAATTATTGGATGCAATAATTTTATCGTGCTATCGCCATCACCAAACATTTGAAATAAATATATTTTATTCTAATCTAAAACAAAAAAGAATTGCCGAACATAAATTACTTCCCTTACTATCACAAGACTTCCAAAACATTCGAATATTATCTGTTGATAATTTTTACTCATATTTAAACCCCAAACAATATCCACAATTATCTTGCGCAAAAAAGCTTTTCCCTTTACCATAATTTTACTTTTACAATCCATAATCAAAGTAATATTTATAATCGAAAGAACTGCCATGAATTCAGCCTATTGCCTTCACAACGCAACAGTATTAACCGGGCTTTCGGTAATGAAAAATTGCGCTGTATATATTAAAAACGATAAAATTGCAGATATTTATAGCGAAGAACGTTTTCACAAAAAAAAATTCGGCCCCAAAGTTAAAATAATCGACATGGAGGGTGCCTATGTTCTTCCGGGATTTATCGATACACACATTCATGGTATCGGAGGGTATGGTGCCGATGACGGTGATTATAAATCAATTCTTGCCATGTCTGAAGTTTTAGCCAAATATGGAGTAACATCATTTATCCCCACATGTTGCACTTGTCCTGAAGAAGAATTGATAAAAAAGATAAAAGCCATCGTTAAAGCTATGGGCAAAGAAAAAGGCGCCAAAATTTTAGGCATTCACCTGGAAGGACCTTTTTTATCACCAGAACGTATTGGTGCACAAGCTCAAAACGGTATTTATAGTGTAGATATAGATCTCATGGATCGTTTATGGAAAGCCTCAAAAAAACATATTATTAACATGACTGTTGCTCCCGAACTAAAAAACATGAGAGAAATGGCTCACTATTGCATCAAAAAAGGCATCATTCTGCAGGCAGGACACACAAATGCAACATACGACCAAATGATTGAAGGAATGCAAGCCAATATAATGCATGTAACTCACCTGTTTGATGCCATGCGCCCCCTACATCATCGAGAACCTGGCGTTGTTGGAGCAACATTAATACATCCGGAGCTATCTTGCGAAATAATCGGTGATGGAGTACATGTTAATCCCAATCTTATCAGCCTTTTACTTAAAAGCAAACCCTTAAGCCAAATTGTATTGATAACTGACGCTCTCCCTCCCGCCAAAACAGAACTTCCTCCTGATTCGGATCTTTATTTGGATAAAGTTTTTTATCGAAAAAAAGATAATGTTATAAACGGATCAGCCATATCAATGCTGGACGGCGTAAAAAATCTTGTATCTTATGGAATACCTATTGAAAAAGTAATACGCATGGCTTGCACAAATCCGGCACAAATTATGAAACAACCCAATATCGGAATGATTTTTGCCGGCAAACAAGCGGATGTAATTGTTCTGGACAAAGATCTCAACCTGAAATACACTTTTATAAACGGCAAACAGATAAAGGAAAAATGATATGCGTTTAATAATAAAGAAAAATTATGAAGATTGCTCAGTATGGGCAGCAAACTATGTTGCATACTGCATCAAATCTTTTCGTCCTACCCCAAACAAACCTTTTATTTTAGGTCTTTGTACCGGATCTACACCTTTAGGAATGTATGCCGAACTCATCAAAATGTACAAACAGGGAAAAATTTCTTTTGCCAATGTTGTAACATTTAACATGGATGAATATATCGGCTTAGGACCAAAAGATACTCAGAGCTACTATTATTTTATGCACGAAAACTTTTTCAATCATATAGACATTCCTCAAAAAAACATTCATTTATTAAATGGACTGACAAAGAATTACGCTAAAGAATGTCAGGATTATGAAGATGCTATCAAAAGCTATGGTCAAATAAATCTTTTTATTGGCGGAGTAGGATCTGACGGACACATCGCTTTTAATGAACCCGGCTCATCGCTAACATCTCGCACCAGAGTAAAAACCTTAACCTCAGAAACCATTGATGCAAACTCACGTTTCTTTGACTATGATATTTCTAAGGTTCCAACCTCTGTATTAACTGTTGGTATTGGAACAATAATGGACGCCCAAGAAGTTATGATACTGGCAAACGGCGATAAAAAAGCCAGAGCAATCCACCATGCTGTTGAAGGAAGCATAAATCATATGTGGCCAATAAGCATATTACAAATGCATCAACACAGCACTATTGTTTGCGATGAACCTGCCACTAATGAGCTAAAAGCAGATACCGTTCGCTATTTCAAAGATATAGAAAAAAAACTTCGTCCGGAAACATAATATTTTCTAGACAAGAATATTGAATCCATATATTCTGACGAATATATGCTCAACTAGAGGAGATTATAAATGTTAAGATTGGTATTTGATTCATATAGGCTGTATGCCCAAAAGTTTTTAACGATAGCAAAATATGCATTGCCTTATTTACTGTTATGCTGTGCCGCTAAATATCTTGAAACTGAAACAAGCACATCTTCATTCCATGTCCCTTTAGTATCATTGTTTATGGTATTAATACCGCTAATATCCGCAGCAACCGATATTAAAATATATCGCTATTTATTAGGCTATAAAACAACCAACCCATTAAGTAGCCCCAAAGCATATTTTATGTATTTGTTCTCTCAAATGGTTATTTATCTTATTGGTAGCGCTCCTTTATTTTTATTCACATTTGTTTTAAATACATTGGGATACAGCAATGTCGGAGGATTAACCTTAGCCATATTTATAAATCTGTTTATCGGCTTTATGTTTATGGCTCGTTTCAACATCATTTTGCCACTTATCATTCAAAACAAAACCCCGACTTTAAAAGAATTTTTGCTATATACCAATAAACCTTATATATATTGGATAGGAGTCGGTTTATTTATATATATCCCTTATGTAATATTGCATTATGTATCTGTTAACCTACCGTATGCAAATATATTATTATGCACCATAATAACTTATTTGTTTGCATGTTTTAACGTCTGTTTTGTAAACAAAGACAAACAGATACAAATACCAATACCGGTTGAACCGATTAAGGAACCGATTAAGGAAACAATCAAAAAAACAGTCAAAGAACCTCAAAAAAAGACTGTAGTAAAAACGATCAAATTACCACCAAAAGAAAAAAAGATATCCAAACAAACAACTAAAAAAACCACAAAAAAAACAACCAAAACGGCAAAACCAAAATTAAAAACATTGCCTGCATAAAAATTCACAAAAAAATATCAGCTAAATTAGCTGATATTTTTTTGTGCTTTTACTTCTATTCGGCAAAGTAGTTCCGCAAATAATCTTTCAGATCGGAAACATTAACCCTCACCTGCTCCATAGTATCTCTATCTCTGATAGTAACAGATTCCGGTTGTTGCTCTATTGTCTCAAAGTCAACCGTAATACAAAGCGGCGTACCGACTTCATCGTGCCTACGATAAGCTTTTCCGATATTTCCGGTATTTTCCAAGGCCACACGACCAATTCCGAGTTTAAGCAAATTGTTTTTAATCTCGCGACATTTTGTCATAATCTGCTCATTATTTTTCTTAAGAGGGATAACTGCAACCTTAATCGGAGCCAGGTGTTTTTTCAATTTCAAAACAATACGAGAATTTCCCTCACCCAAATCTTCTTCGGTATAAGCTTCGGTCATAACGGCCAACACCCCTCTGTCAACACCCATCGAAGGCTCTATCACAAACGGAACAATCCATTTATTATTATCATCCATAATACAAAGCTTTTGCGTAGAATCAGGATTTGCATGACATTTAGAAGTTAAGTTCATTTCATCTTGAGCTTTGGTATGATTACCCAAATCATAATCTGTACGATTAGCAATACCTTCCAACTCTTCCATTCCATGCGGAAATTGATATTCGATATCATAGCAAGCTTTAGCATAATGGGCTAAATCCTCTTTAGGCGTGGTATAAATATTGATATTTTCACGCTTCAGGCCTTGTTCTTCCCACCACTTAATACGTTCTTCTTTCCAAGTTTCGTGCCATTTTTCATCTTCTCCCGGCATAACAAAATATTCTAATTCTGCCTGCTCAAACTCACGCACCCTAAAAATAAAGTTTCTGGGAGTAATTTCATTTCTGAAAGATTTTCCGATTTGTGCAATACCGAAAGGAAGCTTTCTTGAAGTAGAATCAACCACATTCTTAAATTGTGTAAAAATAGCTTGAGCTGTTTCCGGACGCAAATACCCAAAGTTAGATCCGTCATCAACAGGTCCGATATTGGTTTTAAACATCAGATTAAACGGACGAGGTTCTGTCAAATCAGTAGACCCGCAATTAGGGCATTTACCATCTTTAATATGATCTGCTCTAAATCTTGCCTTACATTTGCGGCAGTCTGTCATCGGATCAGAAAAAGTATCTTCATGCCCGGAATAGTGCAATACTTTTTGGTTAGTTAAAATTGCGGAATCAAGACCCTCTACATCATCACGCTCATACACCATGGATCTCCACCATGCCGCTTTCAAGTTGTTTTTCAGCTCCACGCCAAGCGGTCCGTAATCATATACCCCTTGCAATCCGCCATAAATATCGGAGTTTTGAAAAATAAATCCCCTGCGTTTGCACAGAGAAACCAATTGATCCATAGATGTTGCAGCCATTTTAGTCTACCTCTTTAATATCACTAGTAAAAAATTAACTTATTTCTTTTATAATGTTTAATGCGAAAAAGCAAGTGGAGATAATACATTATGACAAAAAAACTTACCAAAGTTGCTCTCATATATGATTTTGATGAAACCTTAAGTACCACCTACATGCAGGATTACATTCTTATTCCGGCTCTTGGCGACAAACCGGAAAACTTTTGGAAAAAGGCCAATGCATGGTCAAAACGAAATTGTGCCGACCAAATTACCGGAACAATGTATTATATCCAACACACCGCCAAAGAAAAAGGCATAAACTTAACCCGAGAATTTTTATGCAACGCTGCCAAAAGCATTACATATTTTGATGGTGTTGAAGAATGGTTCGACCGTATCAATGCATATGGAAAACAATTAGGTTTGCAAATTGAACATTATATCATTTCTTCCGGAATGGAAGAAATGATAGACGGAAGCTCTATTCGCAACCACTTCAAAGATGTCTTTGGATGCTCATATGTGTACAATGACAAAGGCGAGCCTATTTGGCCGGCAAGGGTTGTTAATTACTCAACAAAAACTCAGTACATTGCAAAAATTAATAAAGGACTTCGCAAAACTGAAGATCGCGCCGTAAACGAATATATGCCTGATGAACAACGTGTAATCCCTTATAAACGAATGATCTACTTTGGCGACGGAATGACAGATATTCCTTCTATGAAAATCACCAAATCTAAAGGAGGAACAGCTATTGCTGTATACCGTCCTAAGAGCAAACACAAACAAAATGCCATCAAACTTTTAAGAGACGACCGTGTAAATTTTGCTCTTCCGGCAGATTATCGCGAAAACTCACAACTTGACCACGTTGTAAAAACAATCCTTGATAAAATGGCCAAAGAACGTGACCTTGATGTATTAAAGGTTAAAGAAGATAAAAAGAAAAAACAAATAAAAGAGCCTTCTAACTTAAGCAGAAAAATATCTATTATAAGTCGCAAAATAACTCGTAAGTTAAAAAGTAATTAGCTAAAAAGATAGATACAATATTTTTTTGATTACAAATCAAAAATTTCACTATACGCCACAGCCACTCCAAAAACCAAACTCGATGCAGCCTTATCTCTTTTGCGATCATCTGCCCTAAAATAAGATGCATATGGTTCAACAAAAAACTTATCATGTACTTTGACATTCAGTTTAGCAATTGCAAACCACTCATATCGAAAATCTGTCGCCTCGTATCTTGAATAAGACATATAATCACGATAATATGTTTCAAATTCAAAACGATATTTTTCCGCAAACGGATATTTATATGTCATTCCGATTTGCCATGCCGTTTTGGTATCATCTTTCTTATATGTAGTGTCCCATTCTTCAACCATTGCCAAATGAAAATCTGTAATTCCGTACGTTCCATTTATCAACTTCAACCCTTGTTGAAAACGCATTAGGTTTTGCCTCTTAGCATCGGCATCTGCCGTAAACTCTGTTTGGTAAGCAACGTTGGCAAACGGACCTATATCAGCATTATTACTGTCCAAATGCCAAATCTTATATGTATAATCAGAAGCAAGCAAAATTTTATCGGCATTTTCAACGTGAGATTTTCTTCCCGGATTTCCATGGATTTTGCTTTTTCCATATTCGGTATATATAGAATTATCCCAACGATATTTAGGTTGTTCATATTCAAAGGCAAATTCAAACACTCCTTTCAATACTCCTTGAGTGTTTTGGTTAATTTCTGTATTGGGCGAACCTTCATATTCACGATAATTGCTAACCTTGCTGGTGCCCAAATCCAACCCTACTCGCTTAAAATTTGCATATAAACCGGGCACATCATAGGCAAAAGCATCTGCCACAAAAAAACACAATCCTAAACTCAACAAACAAATTTTACGCATTTTTGCCTCCCAAAGTACAGAAAATCCATAAAATATGTAATATGCAAAATCATAAATACAAGATATTAGAAACAGCAAAAAAATAAAATTACAAACAACTAAAAAAAATACTTGCCAATAAGTTTTTTTTGATTTACATATATGCCTGTCCGATAGATATGAAAATATTATTGGGGTGTCGCCAAGTGGTAAGGCAACGGTTTTTGGTATCGTCATTCGTTGGTTCGAATCCAGCCACCCCAGCCAAAAAAAAGCGACCAATTAAAATTGGCCACTTTTTTTTATTTTTTAATTAGAAACAAAATTTTCAATTGCTTAATTATAATAATAAATTTGATAATCATTTTTATTATTTCTCCTTAGTAATTGGAATTAAAAAACTTTCGGTGCTGCAACACCGAAAGTTTTTGTTATATGTCATACCATGCAAAAATACAATCTCCTTCAAATTTATTACACTTGGTTTGTTTTTTCAATAGCTTAGCTAATTTCAGCCTTTTTGAGCATAAAAATGAACCTACTAACGTTAAAAAATAGTAGGCTCATAATAAATATATAATTGCAAACAGATACTACATTTGCTATTCTATTACTACGCTATTCATTTTAACAATAAAAGATATATTAATATCTGCGCACGCACAGACTTTGAAACCCCATAGTTTCTTGGAGTTTTTTTTCAATATTATTTGGGCGAGTAATATCTTTTTGCAAAGTTTCTCTGTTATATAACTTTATATGTGGCTTATCTTTAATATAAAAATTTACAATATCAGCAAAAGTACTATTTTTCTTGCCTAGTTTTTTGTCAATAGCTTCTTGTAAATCTGAAAAAACATGAGCTTTTAATTTATCTTCATACTTATCTTTTTGTAAAAAAATCTTTACATGCTTTTACCAATCTAAGTTCTATATCATAACCCTGTGTATCATAATTGCATTCTTCTTTCATAAATTTTTGAAAAGCTTTACAAATGGATTCATACTGGCTCTCCCCTCCAAAGAAGTCTCCACAATCTTTAATCGGTTTTTCAAAAAATGTATTTGGAAGAATAATCCCTTTTATTTTTTCCGGCGGAATACTAGATGTATGAGCCTCAAAAGGAATACCTGATGCTTTAGCTTGTGGTTCTCGCCAATATTCTTTCTCACAAACAAAGGTTATACCATTACTATATCCACCTCCTAAAGTGTCTGGTCCAGAACAAAATTGAGGCGACATAATCACTGAAACAAGATTAGACCCATTATAACTATGATTACTATCAAAATTTTCAGGCATATCAATTGACTTAATATCTCTAGGAGGTAATACTCCCCTTTCTAAAATAGAAGACAATCGAAAAACAGCACCTCCAATTCCATGGTAACAATATTTCCGATCCAGTAATGGATTATCTTTATTTATATCACCCATCAAAATTCTCCTTTTATTACATACTAGCATAAAAATTATAAAAAATCACTACAAATTTACTCGAGGATTGCAAGCTCACTCCAGCCAGAGTTCAAAAGTCGTCAGGATTTGAGCAAACGAATTTTGTTTGCGAAAACGTGCTAACCCGAAAGGGGCGCTGTGCCTTGCGTGCGCCAAATGACGACTTTTTTGTTATTTTACAAGCGCCTAAACTGGTTCGAAGATGAGTGTATTTTGAAGGCTAGTTTTACAACATCTTCGAACTCACTTCTATATTTTTCAATAAATTGCAAAAGTTATTTTCATTTATTTCTAACCAAATGTTTTCATCTACAATCTTTGTCTCTTCATTAGATTTTGCAGAATGACTATAAAAATATCCATTTTCATTAACACCTGATTTTTCACCATACTGCTCTAATAACGTAGAATATTTCTTTTGAACACCTTGGATATAAATTTCTGGAAGCTTACATATCTTTGTATAAATTTCTTCCTCACTTCCTCGATTTAATAGGTTAACAAATGTAATTTCGCATCCGTTTTTTGTTTTTTTGTATTCGAGAGATTTTATTATATTTATTTCACCAATAGATTCTGTAATCTGACCATTTGATCCATCTTTCTTAAGGCAGGAATCTATTGCAAATAATAAATCTCTACGCGCATAATTTTGCTCATAATTATATTTACTAATTGTTTTGTCTTTTATTATCTTTGAAATATTATCCCATGATTGAATGTTTTTTAGCTCTTCTTGTGGCAAACGAATGGTAAAATCTTTATACTCAATAATACATTTTCCATCTTCTAACCCTTTTATTTCAATATCTTCGCTAAAAAACAATACTTGCCGAGAAGTAAGGGCCTTTTGACATGACCTTAGAGATTTAAGAAAATATTTATCAAATGTATTAAATTTTTTTTGTTGTTCACCCATCTCTTCTTTTGATAATTCTTTTTGTATATTATTACATTCTTGAATAATTTTTGCCCATTCTATATTAAATCGGTTATCAGTCATTGTTGTTTTGGTGACTTTTTTATCAATTATATTTCCGTTTGTATCTTCTATTGTTGTATAACTATCAAATGTTTCTGTTATAATCTCATTGGAGCGATCTTTCATTGCTGTTAATAATCTTTGTCTTTGTTCATCACTGATTTGGCAGTGTTGTATCTGTCGTCCAAGTAAACCTAGTTGCATTATTATCTCAAAAACACATTTTTCTTCTTGTTTTCCCTTAATATCAATTAAAACAGAGAGCTCTCCTCCTAACATAGCGCCTAGTTTGATCAATTCTGGATTTAATTCTGTAAAATTTTCAGAATAAGGAGAACAGTTTTCTGATGATTGTAAAAGTTGTTCACTAAAATTATATAAAGTAGGAGTTTTATTTACACTTTTTACGCCATTTTTAGAATCAAATGAAACAGAGCCATCAAAAGCCATACCATTTATTGCAACAAAAATACTTAGACATAGAATGCTAATTATTTTCATTTAATAACTCCTTTTAACAATAACAAAAGTCTGATTAATTATATTATTTGAACAATAAATGTAAAAAATTAAATATTAATAAACATTTCACCCAACAACCAGTTCGCAAATTGCAAGTCGTCTCCAGCCAGAGTTCAAAAGTCGTCAAAATTGGCGACTTTTTTGTTATTTTACAAGCACTTAATCTGGTTCGAATGTTTGATATAAAATAAGCCCTACCCCATACAATCTTCGAACTAATTCCATCATGAATCTAACACAATCAATGAGTTAGGAAATTTGAACCTATTTTTTGATGATGTTAAATAGAGCTATGATTTTCGCAATTATTAGAAAGAATTTGCTTTTAAGAAATACTTATTTTCACCTTCTTTTAATACATCCATACCATTTTCATCAAAAGCTTTACAAATATCCTTAAATGTAAATAGGTTATCCCATTCACTATTCCATTTTACATTTTCAATGGAAACACCTTGTTCTTCTGCTGCAACTGACATTATAGTAAGTTTTCCTAAATTTTCTAATTCTGTATATACAGTAGTAATCAATTTTGTCTTAAATCCATTAACATTTAATAACATATTCTCAACATCTTCTATTGTGTAATTATGCTTTGATAAGTTATTTTTTAATTGATTTATTTCATTTGAAAAGTATTGCGAAAATTCATTTGGATATTTAGTCATTATATATCCCTCTTTTTGGCATACTTCTTTATAACCTTTCGTATGCCTATATATAAAGCCGAATGATGCTCCTATTTTTTCCTGTTGCTCTTCTGTATATTCTTCTAAATATGAATGTGTCGTTTTATATTCTTTTGCAAAAGGAAGAATACCTAGCAATGTAAAACCAATTATTACAATTACAATTTCTTTTATATTAATACTTGTCTTAACTTTTTCATTTGTATGAAATATGTTATATTCATTAATTTTTTTCTGTACAATTACCAAGAACAATATTGATAATCCAAATAAAATTAGTGATACAAAAGAAAATAGATATATTGAAATATTTTGAGTTTCAATAAATTTATTAACAACAAACATACATAAAAGACAAATTAAATATCCTACCCCAAAATATTGTAATTTAACACTTGAGTTAATAGAGTTACCTATCTTTGAAAACAAAGATGGAGCGGTTAAATGAATAAACCATCCTCTCACAAAAGGGGAAACATCATCTTTAGTTGTTGCTTGATATCTTTCCCAATGTCTATATCCCCAATAAACACCGTAAAACCCTAATGATAATACCATACAAAGAACAAATTTTGTTATTGATATAGAATCATATGATACAATTTTACTTAAATCAGCATCTTTGTGATTTTCTATATAAGCGTGTAAATATTTCTTGTAATGTGGATTTGCTATAAAACCAGCAATTAAATGTATAATCAACAACGACATTATATACGCATTATCTTGTCCAAGCATTGGCACAAGAATCCAAAGCAAAATAAGTGGTGCCATTAAAAAGATAAAGAAATGCCAATACATTCTTTTATAAAAGAAATAAAAAGATGAAAATAAAAATGCCCAAATATTAAAAATCCAATTATATTTTTTAGTATCTTTTATTTCTTTCTGATATTTTTTTACATAACCCAGCGTGTCCATAGCAAATCTCCATATTTTAATTATATGGAAATACTAACTCATTATTTTTTTATTTCAACTAATAAATGTTAATTCAACCTCAGCTTCCTAACACCCCGAAGTTAAAAACAATCAAAATCTCATCTCGAAAATCGCAAGCTCACTCCAGCCAAAAAAAGCGACCAATTAAAATTGGCCACTTTTTTTTATTTTTTAATTAGAAACAAAATTTTCAATTGCTTAATTATAATAATAAATTTGATAATCATTTTTATTATTTCTCCTTAGTAATTGGAATTAAAAAACTTTCGGTGCTGCAACACCGAAAGTTTTTGTTATATGTCATACCATGCAAAAATACAATCTCCTTCAAATTTATTACACTTGGTTTGTTTTTTCAATAACTTAGCAAATTTTAGCCTTTTTTGAGCAGAAAAATAAACCTCTGCTAATTTTGCATAGCTTTGACTTGCAACATAACTATGTGAAAGGTTAAAGTGGTAATAAAATATCTTTAACTTACCAATAAAAAAGAGCTCCCGAAGGAGCTCAAAATCAAATTGACAGAAATTAAGCAATTTTTTTCTGTCTTAGCAGAATTTTTGGTGGGGTAAATGTTGCTTTCTGCACGTTAACCGGCATAGCCAACGGTGCAGAGAAAAATTGAGTTCCGCACGCACGGAAAAATGCTAGCACCACATGAGTGCCAATTATTTGGTCATCTCCCCAAAAACGGATATAGTTACATCCGTACACATCTTTGGGATTATCAATCCTCAACATTGGAGTTGCCAAGAACTGAATACCCCCCCAAAGAGCAGCAAAAATATTGATCTCACAATATGTCCACTCCTGGATATCGCCGGTGTATTCGTATACATCGCAAATTCCCTCAGAGCGAACCAAAGAATAATTTTCACTCAAATATTCTTTTGTCTGCACATAGAATTCGCCCCCGACAATGTTCTGCACAAGACAGGTATCCTCCGTCACTGTCAGACCGGCCGCCTCCTGTACTCCGTTGATTACACTCTTGACATCTGCCTCGGTTATAACTTTATAAACACGGATAGGCTGATTTTTACTACACTTCCAAACTCCGTGCTTTCTTGCCATCTTTTTTCCAAGCTCTTTCAAGTTGGAAATGTAGTAATAAGGTCTGCCTACCTCGTTATAAAGCACCTTCGGCACTCTAACTTTCACCCCATCCATAAAGGCGACTACTTTACCATCAATGTTGGTAATGAAGCCTCCTTCATTAGTTACCTCATCAGGATTCACCCAATGAAAACTCCTCTGCTTGTCTGTAAAGACTTTGTTTAATACTGTTGACATAATTATTAATAGAGCAATTACTAACTTTCGGCCTCGCTCCGTTTAGAACCGAAAGGATTTATAATTATCATATGCTCTATTAATATAACATATTTTTGGCTATGTAGCAAGCACAAAATAGACAAAACCAATTTACGGAGATTTACAAATAACAGCATAACATAATTTTTATTGATATAACATACAACCAACAATAAATTACTCAAAAACTGCACATCGCTTCTAGCCAGAGTTCAAAAGTCGTCAGGATTTGAGCAAACGAATTTTGTTTGCGAAAACGTGCTAGCCCGTTAGGGTGCGCTGTGTATAACGCGCGCATAAATGGCGACTTTTTTGTTATTTTCAAACACTTAAGCTGGTTCGAAGATGAATATATTTTGAAGGCCAGTTTTACAACATCTTCGAACTTGCTTCTATATTTTTCAATAAGTTACCCTTAAAATGCAAAAAATACATTGAATTTTAATTTTCCCTTAAATACCATGATAAAATACTTTTTGGGAGAATGAAAAATGATATATTTAATTAGACATATGCAATCCGAAGCCAACGTTAAACACATAGCTGGAGGAGATTATCCTTTAACAGAAAAAGGAATTATTGAGGCTCATGAACTAAAAAAGCAAATTAATTTGAAACCAGATATTTTGATTGTATCTCCCCTTGTGCGAGCTCAACAGACGGCTAAAATTTTGTTTCCTGAAAAAGAGTTTATTATTGATAATGATTTTAGAGAAATTCATTTTGGCAATTATGAAGACACACTTATGGTTGATAATGAATTTTCACTAACTTATAACACAACTCCGTCACAATTGCATAAAGTTACCCATGGAGATGTTATAAAAGACAGAGCTGATAAAGCAATAATTAAATTATTAAACTACCTATCAAAAGGAGACATTGTCATCGTTTGTCATGATACGCTAATACGTTCAATTATATGTCGTTTAAAGGGCGAAAATTTAGATAACATGCCTAAATATAAACCTCTAATACCAAATGGTTGTATTGTAAAATTAGATTTATCTCCAACATTTGATATTATAAATCATAAAGAAGATAAATAACTAGAGAATTGCACGCCATCTCCAGCCAGAGTTCAAAAGTCGTCAAAATTGGCGACTTTTTTGTTATTTTACAAGCGCTTAAACTGGTTCGAAGATGAATATATTTTGAAGGCTTGTTTTACAACATCTTCGAACTTGCTTCTATATTTTTCAATAGCTTAGCAAATTTCAGCCTTTTTGAGCAGAAAAAACAACCTGCTAACATCTAAAACAATAATCATTATATTGCTTATTTACATACATTATGATAGAATACTTATAATTGAGTAATATTTTAGGAACCTCGTTATGCAATATAACTGCGACATAATTGCGAATAACAATACAGATTTTGTAATAGCTAATAATATAATAAGGATAAATTCATGATTATTGTTGGGATTGAATCTGGGCGTTTGGGTAGCGATAATCAAACCAGAGGGATTATTCTGGAAGTATCTAAAGGTAAAGATATTCCTGTTACCAAATCTCAGCTTTTGCGTTCAGTAGACGGAAAACTTTTACATCGCAGTCAATATCCCAACGATATTGAATTTCGCAGAGCTGTATTTAAGACACTAAGTGTTTATTACAATACATTACAAGATACCGGCTCCTCTTTTCCCGACTATTTTGCTATTCCGTTTGATCAGAGCAAACCTAAAGATGAAGAATGTGAATCTATTGATTTGCTAACTGCTTATATCAAGGATTTTGCAAAACATAAAGGAATAAGCACCAAAGCCATTGCTCTTACGTCTTGCGTATATGATTATCAAAATGTTGATTTAATACATGTCGGGCGCCACCAGATGTCTCGTGCCGATGAAATTCTTATAAAAAAACACCCTGAGCTTAAGGATAGACTAATTATTACAGACGGAGTACCCAGTAACTTAAATTGGATCAATATAGAAATGCAGGCTAATTCACCACAAAAATCAGCCGAATTGGCAAAATTTAAAGATAAAGAGGTCGCACTATTTTCATTAGGTGGAAAAACATCAAATGGTGATATTGACTTTACAATCAGTGATGCTCAGAAATTATTAGAAGGAGCTAAAAAATTAAAATCCCAAGGATACCAAGTTATTTTTACCAATAGCCCCAGAACTCCTAACAATGTAACAGATTTCTTATATGAAGCGTGCAAAGCTAACGATTTTGCATTTTATAACTCTAAGCGCATAACTGACAACGCTCAAGAAGCTATCGACAATTTTACAATATATCATGGAAAATATAATCAAGAATTTAAACAACAGGCTCAAAATATTGGTGGCAACATATACCCTGCTATATTAAGTTTATGCCGCAATAAGGGTTTTGTTGTCAATACTTGGGATAGCTTTTCTTATACATCAGATGCCGCAGCTCTTGGTATAACATCCGTAGTTTACAATGGAAATTACATAAACACTACACGTCGTGAAGATTGCAAAAGACTGTTGGATAATTGTCGAGACGCCGGATATATCAAAATTTTTGATGATGACTTCATTAACCTTTCCAATGAAGATAAAAAAACCAAAATAATGCCGATAGTCAATAAGGTGATATGCAAAGAAATGCAAAAAAGAACTACTCCCAGAGCAAATATGCAACAAAATATAGCTTTATCAAAAAAACAAAAAGACAACAACCAACAATAAACAAGCAATATTTATACTGTGCTAACTATATTTACAATGCTGTTAAAGACAATTACCGCAGAAATAGTCAAAAGTAACAACGGGATAGAATATTCTAATATCCAGCCACACGCATTCCTAAAAAAATAAATATAAAAATTTGGCAATTTTGTCAAAATAAGACTTGCATACAGGGTAATATTGTGATATACTTCCCAGTATAAAAATATTATAAAACAAATTATGTTATGAAAAAAATATTAAAAAAATTTTTCGGTGCAAAGCACAGTACCACCGAAAAAAGCGTCGATGTTTTACACATGTCTGACAGTGAACTGGAAAACCAGTTTGCAAACAACAACGTTGACTTCATTATTAAGTACATCAAGAACGGAGGAGATATTAACAGGCTTATAAAAGTCTACCGTAAAGGAGAGTATATAAACTCTCACGAATATGAGACAATAGAAGTCTATGTTTTCCCTCTAGATTTGATAACCAACGCAGAAATAAGGAACTTTCTGCGTAGGCATGGAGCTATCTCTTATGCCGAATGTTCTCCGGAAGAACAGGATAACTACAGAGAAGAGTGGAAACGCAGAGCACAAGAAGAAGAAAAGCACCTTAGTGCTGAAATCTGCAGAAAAATCGAAAGATTCGAACGCTTTCGAAAATAATCATTAAAAAGGGCTTGCGATAATCGCAGGCCCTCTTTATTTTTTTTACAATGAAATTGCAATGAAGATAATATTTTCATATTTTTTTATTTAACAACAAACGTACAACATTTATACTCCACTCGTTATATTTACAATACTGTTAAAAATAATCACTACAGAAACAATCAAAAGAAATAGCGGTATGGAATATTTCAAAACATTGCTACATTTATCTTTGAAGAAAACATATATCTTATCAAATTCTTTTTTCGACAATAAATAAACAATATACAGAAAAACAAATGGCGCAATATATATAATGTTATAACAAATCAACACAAACGTCAGCGCTACAAACGAAAACTCATACGTAACAAGAACTGATAAAAAAGCAAAATACGGAATCGCAGAAGTTAATTCTGATACAGTAGAAATAATGCCAATATTAATAAGCGCAAAAGGCGTTACATGTTTAAATTGGGCTTTAATTTTATTTTCTTCTGATAAACGGTTATCACCCACACCATAAACATCTTTATTTTTCAATACATTTTTTTTAATCAACCACCCGATACTAAACAAAAATAATCCAACACCCAAGAGCATTTCAAACAAAAAAACAATTAATGCATATTTGCTTAACAACAAAGTCCAAAGTACATCAATAACTTTTATGACCCCATAGTAAATAAGATATCCGAAAATAATATTGACAACTGCTGTTGTTAAAATAAAATACCATATGTGTCGGGGCTTTTTCACCATTCCTTGCAAGATGAACTGTTGCGTAATACCAATGGGATTTAAGCTATCAACAGAACTTGTGGCCAACAATGTAATAATTAGGTTTTGCATTTCTTTCAGACTTAATTTACACTTTCTATTTATTATAAACAAACAACTTAATATTACAATCGTAAACCATGTTGTTTAATATTAAGTTACATTATAAAAAGATAAATGATGAAATAAATAAAATAGGACAAAAAGAGACTGTTATGAAATATCGTTCATTATCTTTGGTTCAAAATATAGGACGACTATTAAAATATCGTTTAATTATCCCTCTATTACGCTCAGAGAAACCCGCTCAATACAAAGCCAAAGGTGTTGCTGTCGGTTTGGCTTGGGCTTTAACTCCTTTAATAGGGGTTCAAATGTGGCTGGTTTTTATAACTTGGCTGATCTGGAAAAAAATATCCTCAGAAGGATTTTCTCTAACACTAGCATTAGCATACACATGGACAACAAATGTTTTTACCATGGTACCTGTTTATTATGTTTTTTATGTAACCGGACAGATATTACGAGGAAATTTTAACGATATTGGCGGATATGATAATTTGCATTCAATTATCAACAATACGTTTTTATCCGAATATGATTTTTGGGAAAAATGGAGTGTATTTTTTAAACTATTCGTAAAAGATTGGGGGATATCAATGATTGTTGGATGTCTACCATGGGTGGTTATCGGATATATACTCGGTTACTATTTTACAATGGCTTTTGAACAGACCAGAATAAATAAAAAGAATAAAAACACTTAAATAAAATTTCCTCTTTTCGAAAGACATAAATAAAGTGCTATTTTTTCCCTAAATTACGATGTAGAACAAATTTCTGGTAATTGTAGTCTCTTCGGGCTAAATTGTTAAGACTTGCCCATACCCATTTCTTGCATTTTCTTCAATTCCATAACATCATATTGGACTTTCGGATGTGTAATAATTTCAATAGGTTTATCAAACATTTTGACCTTCCAGTTTGGATTATCGGTTACTATAACTGAATACTACTATATTTTTTCATTTTTGTCCACAATATTCTTAAACATATAAATTATTTGCTTATAGAATAATTTCGCTTGATTTTCATAAAGTTATGATATTATCATTCTATAAGCGAAGGTTATGAGCATGAATTTAGCGAGCATAAAACAAACATTAAGCAACATAAAAAGAACTTATTTCGGAATATCTGTCCCCGAATTAAGAAAGTTTGCCAAACAGTTAGCCAAAGATGACTATAAGGAATTTATTAAAATCAATGATTTTTCAACTTTTGAATTAAAGCTTTTACACGCCTTTGTTATCGGATATGCAATAGACGATATAGACATTTTGCTCAAACATTTTCAAGATTTTATACCCTATGTTGACGATTGGGCAATAAATGACTCTCTATGCCAAAACTTTAAAATTGCCAAAAAACACCAACAAATTGTTTGGGATTTTTTAATGAAATATACAACAAGTTCAAAAGAATTTGAAAGCCGCATAGTTTCTGTAATGTTATTATCTCATTATTTAACCGATGAATATATTGATAAAGTTATAGTTACTTTAGATACCTTAAATACCGACGAATATTATTCTCAAATGGGGGTTGCGTGGGCTTTTGCAACAATTATGGGGAAATATCCTAAAAAATGCATGATATATTTAAGTTCTGATAAATGTCATCTTGATAAAATCACTTATAACAAGACATTACAAAAAATAAGAGAGTCTTACAAAGTTTCCGATGAACTAAAAAAAATAATAATAAAAATAAAAAAACAAAACTAAAGATCCTCCAAAGTTTTAACCTTTACTTCCATCATCATTACATGTTTTTCTTTTGGTGGAAGAGCAACAAACAAGTCTCCTTGATTAGCCGGCTCAACACATATAAATTTTTTATATTGCCCTTTGCTCATTTCTGCCAAATCTTTATTCGGATTCCACACAACCGTAGATTTCGAACCGCTTTTATTCAAAACAACAACTCGTTTCAATATCGGATCTATAAGTTCAACTTCACCGGTATGATTAATAAATGCAGCATCAAATTCTTTGTTAATTTGCAAATCATTATCTTGAGTATATATTTTACCGTCTAAAGAACTACGATATTGATGGCCTCCTAGCCCCTTAATAATTACATCATCTCTGTTGCCGACATTAAAATAAGCATGCAAAGCCTCACTGAACTTAAATTCTTCATCACTGTTATTTATTGTTTCCAACTTGCATTCCAGTTTATCTGTAATTTTAATTAATAAGTTAGCCGCCACATCAAGATTATATTTAGCATCAGGAAGCAAAGACAATACCACCTCAATTTTTTTGCAATCAATATCAACTTTTTCAAGTTTCCAATTTGAAAGACGAGCAAAACCATGGCGAGGTAAATTATCGTTCAATTTTTCTTCCGCAAACCTTGGCCAACAAACAGGAATACCACCTCTTATTGCCTGAACATTATCAAACTTGTTCAAATCCCCCACCCAAAAAACATCATGTTTCTCGGTTTTAGGACGATATGATACGATATTTCCTCCCCAAAGCGAAATCTTGCACTCAGCCAATTCATTGCTTAAGTTTATAAAACCATTGTTAATATTTTGCATTTACCCCACCTTTACAATATTTATATATTTGCTATTTTCACCTTCTCTGACTTATGTGTCAATTGATTTTATAAATACATACAAACAAAAGAACTCGATTTCTCAAATCAGCTTGCCCAAACAAGAGATTTTTGAAATCGAGTTCTTTTTTATTTTTTGCGTGCTCTTAAAAAGAGCCACGGCTGGATGATTAATATCCTAAATGCCAGTATGGCATAAAGGATATACCACCATATTGGTTCAACATTGTACCAATCTGCTGTACCGTCTATGTAAAACCCGTAGGTTTCACCAAAAACGATACCGTATGATTTTGCTATCAGAAGCAACATTGCTCCCGATAGAATGTGAAATATCCACATTGCCCATCCGGGCTTTCTTTCTGAAGCAGAAAAACCTGCTTCAATGCCCATAACAATAGCAACCGCTATTGTTAATACTTCTAAACCGAATCCTGTCAATGCCGCCTCGGCTGACATCCAGGAAACAACAAGAGCACAGATGGTCAGTCCGGCTATACCTGCAATTTTCTTTTCCTTTTCCATTTCCATTTTTTTCTAATTTGTTAATAATTTAATTATGATCTAAATATACCACAGAATTAAATGTGATTCAACAAAAAATTTCGCAATTTAGACAAAAAAATGCATTCTAATCGAAAACTTGTTCTACTAGTGCTGTGTATTCTTTATATTCTTGTGTGGTTCTAAGCTCGTCAAAACACTCAGCCAAACCTTTATAATACCAACCATGCAAAGATTTCTCTTTCACATTAAAACGCTCCCACAGCAAATCTCCTATTTTGGCATAATCATTTGCCATTGAACGAATATTAGCCAGTTTGTCACCTAGTGCTACAATTTTTACATCTAAAGAATCATCTCGCAATGTATTTAGGGTATGCGATTTTCTTTCCTGCCAGGTTTTGCTCTTATCCTCACTTTCGCCATTGACAATATCGGCAATTCTCACCCCAAACTCTCTCTTCACATCTTCATAGGTTACATCTGTATCTTCTATTGTATCATGCAAAACAGCGGCCACAATCAAATCTATATCATCGGTTAATCTGGCAACGATTGTTGCCGCTTCCAACGGGTGAAGAATAAAAGGAGTATCAGATCCCTTTCTTGTGGCCCCACAATGAGCTTTTGTTGCAAACTCAATTGCTTTATTTATCATGTTTTATTCTCCCCAATACAACTATTTTTGCTGATTAGCTTTTAATTCTGCCATTCTGGAAGCAAAACGACGCAATTTAAAATCACGATGCTCTTCCACCGCATCAAAAATTCCGTATATGCTTTTAATTTGGGCTATTGTAATTTCTACATCAGCGATTTCATCAGCAATATTTTCAACATTCCCTCGCCCTCTAAGCTCCTTGCACAATTCTTTGGTAAGTTCTGACATTTCTTCAATAACCATAATTTTTTGTGACGTATCGCCAAAAAATTCTATTGCTTCCTTATATATTTTATTTTCTTCTTCTTTTTTCATCACATTTCCTCCTTTGTTTTTGTTTGCAAAAATTTCTTTGCAAATTCATTTTTATCAATACCGTTTATGGTTATGATATTTTCATTTGCCAAAATATTTGGCAATTCCACCCGACAAAAAACACTCCTCGGATCGGCTCCGTCAACAAAAGCACGAACATTTCCTTTTGCGTTTTTAATCATTCTTTCCGATGCCACGCTCCACACTTCTGCCACCATATCTTTATTCAAAGAAATATTAGCACAAGCAAAACCAAGCTCCACCAGTTTTTTTCCACACGGTGTATTTTCAATAGTTTTTGATTCCTTATTTTCATTTACAAAAGCAAAAGCTTTGTCACGATTTTCTTTTGTTGGCAAAAAACTTATACTATACAACACCAAACCATTTTTTGGCGTAGAAACATCAAATGTTTTGGCAATTATCATTGCCTCATCAAACAGCTTGTTCATGATTAAAATACTCTTCTTTTACATGACCCATATATATTATGGCATACCCAAACGGATTAAACTTGTCAATATCTTGACATTATTTTACCCCATATATAATATAGAACAAAACAAGAACCACGAGAAATTCATGAAACAACGAATTATAGCTTTAATTGACTGCGATTCATTTTTTGTATCTTGCGAAAGAGTAGATAATCCTGATTTGCAAGACAAAGCCGTATGCGTTATGACCGGAGAAGGCAACAAAGGAATTGTCGTATCCAGATCTCGAGAAGCCAAATCCCTCGGTATTAAAATGGGTGCTCCATATTTTCAGGTTTCCAAAACCCACCCGCAAGCTATATATGTTCCTTCACATCACCATCGCTATTCTGAAATTTCTCGTCATGTGATGAGCATCATAAAAACATTTAGCCCCGACGTTGAAGAAGTTTCGATTGACGAAGCATATGTAGATCTTACCGGTCTCAACAAAGTATATAAAATGCCATATACAGACCTAGTAAAAAAAATACGCCAAACAATTTTAGATCAAGCACATATACCTGTATCAATCGGGCTTAGCTGTTCTAAAACATTAGCCAAACTCGCCAGCGACAAAGCAAAAAACACCAACGGAATTTTTGTTATCCGGCCTGACAAAATCTCTCAAACCATCGGTCTCGAAAACATAGAAAACATATGCGGTATTGGCCACCAAAGCTCCAAAACATTAAAATTCAACGGCATATTTACCGTGCAAGATTTTTTGAACAAAGACAACTATTGGATAAAGCAAACTTTAGGTATTCATGGTCTAAATCTCAAAATGGAACTCCAAGGAACAGCAACATCACTTGTTGACGCCTCCCCCAAAGCTCCTCAGTCTATTCAAGATACCAAATCTTTTGAAGACTTTACCGATAGTTTGCCATTTTTGCATTCTCAGCTCCAATATCATGTTCACCGAGCATCAGGCAAACTACGCAAATGGAACGGTTTTTGTGAAGAGGTAGGCATAATTTTAAGATACAAAGATTTTACTACCACTACGCTTTACAGCAAAATAAGTCCCGCAACTAATTCAGACTTTACCATAAAAAATATTGCATCGGATCTGCTAAATCGCTTATATCGTCCCAAGATGCTATACCGCAGCCTTGGCATAGAACTAAAAAAACTTTCCTACAATCAAAATACTCAACAATCATTTTTTGATTGCCTACAACAAAATGACGATAAACTATCTCGTGTAATTGACAGTTTGGAACAAAAATTCGGCAAAGATATCATCAAAATCGGCATCTGATTCCAACAAAACCCAAAACTAGTTTCAATTAATTCTTTACAACTAACAAACCATATGGTAAAATTATATATAAGAGGTGAGCGATATGATAAAATTAAGATATATAACCATGCTTGTATGCGCTTTTGTGCTTGCTGAAACCACACACGCAAAAATGTGGTATCTTCCTGATTATCAAGGCGCATCATTAAAACGTAAAAACATTCATAGTGGAAGTTCCTCTAATCTTCAAAATGGCATCAGATTTAAGTGTAATAATTATGGCCTCAAAGCTCTGAGTGATATTGGTTCGGAATTTGAATGCATTAACACCATATCTGCTCCGGAAGGATGTTGTGCTGCATGGCAATGCAAAAAAAGCATATATCCATACTCCAGCGCCAATTGCGCCCAAGATGGTCAAATCCTTGGTGGAGAATCGTGTAATGGTCCCAACGGGACTGTTTTTTACCAAAATTGTCTATGCGACAAATCCATTTATAAATACAACTCATCTAATTGCCAAGGGCAATTGGCAGGTAATTCTTGTTATGATAACGAAGAATATTATAGCGAATGCATAACCGATGCTTGCCAGATCCAAGCAAATATTGCCCAACATATAAGTTGCGGAAATTTCCAGTGCAAAACCACTCACTCGCAATGTAGTACTATTTGTACAGAATGCTACAGTGACTACTGCTCTCCGTTAATTGATAGCGGAAGTTGCAAAAATTGTGACATTTGCCAAACCTATGCTTCAAATTGCGATAGTTGTTGCATAGAATGCGGAACTTGTTCTTTCACCGGCTATACTTTAGATAATTGTCCGGCAAATACTCTATGCACCCCAAAAACTTGTGGAGGCACAACCAAATACATGGCCACCGGATGTAGCGCCAACTACACTGACTATAACAGCCAATGGTGCAAATCCGGCTCGCCGATATCACCTGTTACCGATTGTGCTACTTTGGGCTACAGTTCATCAGTTACCTCGTGTTCCGGTGATTATGTCAAATTGTCTTGTCCGTTCAACAAAAGCTATGCAGTTTGTGTCCAAAGCATGTAACTACTAGACTTGATTTTAGGAGTAATGATATGAAAAAAAATCTGCTATATTTATCTACCTCAACTGCATTGCTGCTCCCCAATATGGCAAATGCAGAAATTACATGTTCTGAAGCAGATTGCTCTGCTCTGGGTTATTCTACTACCATTGACTCATCATGCCAAACTGCAATAAAATGCCCGTTTGATACAAACTACCAATTTTGTGTTTGCAAAAACCCATGTGAGGGATATACCATTCCATCTGCAGCCGCTAGTAGTATGACAAGCACATATGTGCTTGAATCTTGTGTAGACTGCAAAGGAGTCAACATGAACAAAATTGTTGGGTACAAAGATATATGCGGATATAACGGAGCCGAAAAAGCAATTCCCAGTGGGCAAAAATGCGAAGAACTCGTTTTAACGGACCAATATAATGGCAGTACAACTACTTGCTACGATCACTGCGAAGATCAGTGTGATTATACCGGATATGAGCTTGCTGCTTGCCCAACCAACAGCATTTGCACCAGCTATTATTGCGATGGAGTAACAAGGTACCATTTTGAATATTGCGAGCAAGGCTATTACTACGACCAAGACGCGTCTGAATGTGTTTCAGAAGGAACAGGTAGTGGAACAGGTAGTGGAACAGAAAATTGCACCTTTTCTCAGGCTTGTTATAATTCTTGCATGGAAGAAAATAATGCAACTTCGTCAGATTGTTATTCAAACTGTTGTCTCTAATAATTGGCTGCTCAGATTATAAATGCCAAAATTAGAAGACCATATAACCAGACACCAAACATTGCATAAAAATGTTTTTAATAGTGTGGGGTATGTTCCTTCATCACTATGTGGCTTACTAAACCAAATTGCCGAACATTGGCAACACAATGTTCTAAAGATGTTTCCTAAATTCACTTGTCAAGATGTAATTATATATGGTGATTTTGCCGGATATCTTTATAATACATATAGTGAAATGTACTTGGGAATGGTCGGCAACTTTACTCCTAACGAAACTTTGTTTTTAGATGAGATTAATCGTGTTCTTGTTGCAAATGAGTTAAAATACACTTTTTTAGGCCACCCTGTTCATTGTCACTTTATTGCTTCTATTCCTCCAGAGCTTTCTTGCTATTCTATCATCCAAAAAAAGTGGATTAACTATCCGCAAATAAAAGAAATAGACTTGCTTACACTTAAAAAAAATTTCACAAAATATAAAAATAAAATTTCAACATATATTAAAAATCTTGAAAAGCATGATAACAACATGTTAACCGTTAATAGTTGTGCCAAACTGCAAAAATATCTATTTTCGTTGGAAACAAAAGCCCAAAATTTACTAGTTCATTCAGATGAACACGAATATAATCAAGAATATTTATTCTGGAGAACTTACCGAAACATGCAAATATTGCAAAAAGATTATGATTATCTAATGAATTCATATGAATATAACTATAACATGGAACAAATAAAATAAAGAAAATATTATGCAAATAGATCCTAACACATTAAAACAATATGCTCAAACCTTACTAACCCTGCAAGAACATCTGCCTCCTTTTATATTTTCACCAAAAGGAAAAATGCACGATGACGTTCGCAAAAAAATTACGCTTCTTGCCAATCGCCTCTTCAACGACGTTTTGGCCAACTACAAAAATATATATATAAAAGATATAATATTATGCGGATCTTTAGCATCATATATGTGGAATGAAAACTCTGATATCGATATAAAAATAATAACATCATGTAATTGGAACAAATTTTTCTTAAAAGATATAGACTGTGCATGGACATTTGCTATACGAGCAAATAACGCTTGGCGTGCCAAAACTAATATGCCAAAAATAAATGGAAAAAATGTTGATATAAACTTTTCTTTTGCCATACAAAACAACACACCTGGTATATATTCTGTATTGAAAAACAAATGGATTATTACTCCTTCTCCCTATCAAACCCAAGATATCGACATTGAAAAGCTTTGTGATGCAACAATGCAACGTATCGATACCATTCAAAACAAAATTGACACTCTTTGCACCGGCTCGATACAAAACCTTGAACAAATTCAAGACCTATACTATAAAGTTGTTAACGACCAATTTAGTAGCTTTTTTGAATTTCTGATATTTAAACTCTTAAAAAAGTTTTATAATCCTAAGAATATCCTTTCATTTTACAAACAAGCAACAACTTCCAGACTTTCTATTCAGTCAAAAATCAGTAGTACGTAAACAAATATCCCCCTAGAAGGATAAAAACTTTACTTTTTCTTTTTTCCAGTGATTTTTAAATTTGCGGTACCGTTCATCATAACAGACCAATTTATTTATAAAAAAAGAACCAGGATATCTTTTCATATTTAAAACTGAATCCCAATAACGACTTGCTTCTTCAATATCTTCAAGATCATAACCGCCATTAATCTTTTCAAACTTATCACCTTGAGTATTTTCCAGATCCAAAATCAGTTTTTTTGCTTTTGCCAAAACTTTTTCTTTATCTGCTTTTCCCCAAAAATATGTGTTTGCCTCTATCAACCACTTATTTTGCAAAATTGAATATGTTTGTTGAAAATCATAAGGTTGAAATATTACTCCAATATCAACAAACCTACCTTCTAATTCAAAAGATATCTTTCTGCTATAAATAGCTTTCACACATCTAGAAATAAAAGCACGCTTATCACCTCCTTTTTTTGCATCCCAAAGCGGACAAGCATCATAATTAACAATAAGCTTAACATCAAGATCAGAAAATTCGTGCCAAATATAACTAGCTGAAGAACCTTGTAAAACAATATCTGCTACCTCTATCCCCGGTAATTTATCTAAGCACCATGTTTTTAAGACATTGGCTCGAAACAATAATTCATCTCGCACCTTCGGTAGCATTTTATTATCAGAATCAAAAATTCTGGGATCAAGAGTTGAACGCGGATTAAGTAACCATTCCGCATTTTCTTCCATGGTCATATTTTTAGGACTTTTTGTCAGCATTTTCCTAACCTGTTTACATTGTAATTAATAGAATCTGATAAATAAGAATTAAAATACATACATCCCTCAATTTCTTTAAATGTCCTAAACAACATATAATCAATACTACATTCATGGTCAGGATCACGCAACCACGCTTCATTTGATTTTTTTTCAAGATCATTCAAAAAAGCCTCAAAAAGCTTGCAACTCTCTATGGTTAAAAGTCCATTTTTGTGCTTAGGCAAATTTTCTACATATTCATGTATATACCTTTGATACATGTTAAATTTAGGCACAAAATCATCAACTTTTATAAGATTATCACGTTTTTCAGGTTTCTCTATCCAACTGTTTTTAATAATAGAATATGACGGAATACCTTCCGGAATTGATGTTAAAAAACTACAATGGATAGGGTGACCGATAAAACCATATGGGATTTCTGTAGCCATAAGTGTTTGGTTTATCATATCCAAATAAGGAATGCATCTTTCCGGAACAGACACTACCACACCTATCGAAAAATCATTAAATGAACTATATGTATAGCTTATTATGTCACCGAATATAATAAAATCTTTCAACTGAAAATCCGGAAACATACTATAGGCATTATTCCACCAATAATTAGCAACCTTCATAGCTCCATCTCTAACGGGAGAATATAAACATCCATCATCATCAAAAATAATGGGATTTAGCTTATCTGAATATCTGATATGATCATTAAAATCAACTTGCACAGTCATCTACCTGTTTAATTTACACGATATATTGATACTATAACACCGATAATGGCTTTTCAAGATTTATTTAAGAATAACTATTTTACAGCTTATCTATCTCAGCTTTTGCTCGTCCTAAAACATCTTCTTGATCCAAACCGGAATCAAGACCTTCCGCTTTTATTAATATTACATCTTTAATACCATAAAATGTTTTGCATAGCATTTTAATATATTCATAGCCAAAGTCATCGCCACCAAAACCACCTTTTGTTGTAACATAGTACAACTTCTTGGCTCTGCACAATGATTCAATCTCACCTTTTGCCGAATAATCAAAAACCAATCTCAAAACATTTATATGCTCAACAAAAATCTTTAGCAAAGAACAAAAAGACAAATCCCAATAAGGAGCTGCAATTACAATTTCATCAGCCTTAGCAAACTCTTTTGCATAGTCAAACATCGGATCATCAAAATTACCCTGCCTTATAAAAGTATCTCTTTTCTGTAAATATTCTTCATCAATATAACTTATTTTAGAATTTGCCAAACCAATCTCTTTATAATCTTTGCCGATTTTATTCAGCAAATATTTTGCCAAACTTCTAGTTCTAGACTCTTTTCTGATACAAGCATCAATATATAAAAGAACCATTTTATCTCCTTGGTTTAGCTTTTGCCGAACACTTCATTCAATTGTCGATTAACACGATAAAATGTAGTGCATTTAGGAATATCTTTTAATCGTCTGGCACCTATATAAGACATTGTAGAACGAACTCCACCCAAAATTTCTTGTATTACGCCGGCAACACTTCCCTTGTATGCAACTTCCACAACCTTGCCTTCAGATGCTCTATAACAAGCCATTCCGCCAAAGTGTTTTTCTTGAGCAAGTTGCGAAGACATTCCATAAAATTGCTTGTATTTTTCTTTTTTAATCAACAAATATTGCTCATTAGGATTTTTTTCATCAGCCACCAACAAATTGGTCTGAACATCTTTTTCAATCAAATCACCGGCAGCCTCATCTGTTCCGGCGAGCATTCCTCCCAACATTACAAAATCTGCTCCGGCACCAAAAGCTTTGGCAACATCACCGGCACAAGTACAACCGCCATCGGCACAAACCAAGCCACCCACACCATGAGCCGCATCGGCACACTCTAAAATTGCCGAAAGCTGAGGACGTCCAACACCGGTAAGCTTTCTGGTTGTGCAGACCGACCCCGGGCCAATACCGACTTTAACAATATCGGCACCACTTAAGATAAGGTCTTGTGTCATATCACCGGTTACAACATTACCAACCATAATCAACAAATTTGGAAATTTGGCTCTAACTTCTTTTACAAATTCCAACAATTTGGGAATATATCCGTTAGCAATATCAATGCAAAGCTTATCAACCTTAAAACTTTCATCAGATAAAATTGCATAGAGCTTTTCTTTGTCATCTTTCAGCCCTGTAGAAACAAAAGTATAAGAGTTTCCATTGCTTTCTTCTTTCTGAAAGTTTTGCTTAATATAGTCATAATTTGCACTATTTGTAAAATCATAGTGCTTGTGTAAACATGTAATCGCCTGATATTTTTGCAATACGTTATTTACTTCAAAAGTGCCGGTAGTCGCCATATTAGCAGCCATAATACCACAAGACTTAAGAGTGTGCGGATAATACCTGAATTTATATTCTCGCACAACATCGGCCTCGCTACGAGAATTTAATGTTGTTCTTTTAGGCATAAACAACACATCACAAAAATCTAACTCAGTGGTATCTTTTATTTGGGTCATGGCAATTCCTAATCTAACTTAAAATTCAACAAACAAATTATATACTCTTTAGACTCAACATGACAACTTATTATTAAAAAATAACCACATCATAGTTGATTAAATCAAAATAATCGCTAATAATTACCAAAGACTCTAAACTTAATTTGAAAGGATTTTAACATGGCTTGGATTATATTTGCCGTATTGGCTGCTTTATTTGCCGCTCTCACCTCTATTCTTGCCAAAATTGGTTTGGAAGGAATCAGCTCCAATGTTGCCACCGCTATTCGTACCATTGTAATCCTTATTATGTCATGGGGAATTGTATTTTTTGCCGGTGCACACCACCAACTAAGCTCAATATCTGCCAAAAACTGGTGGTTTCTTATTGCTTCTGGTTTAGCCACCGGAGCATCATGGCTCTGCTATTTCAAAGCCCTTCAAATCGGAGAAGTCTCTAAGGTTGTAGCGATTGATAAATTCAGTTTAGTTATAACCATTGTTCTTGCTGCTCTTTTCTTAAGCGAAACCATGAGCATAAAAGTAATTACCGGTTGTTTGCTAATCACAGCCGGCACCTTACTTATGGTTTTATAAAATAGTTACCTGTATAAAGAGCTTTCCTTATAATTATTTATTGCGTGACGTACAAGCACACCGATAATTGCGGCCACAGGAACCGCAATCATTAATCCCAAAAATCCGAGTAAAACACCACCTGCCAATAAAGCAAACATAATCCATACCGGATGTAAACCAACCGAATCTCCAACCAAGTTAGGTGTTAAAAAGTTACCTTCAATAAACTGCCCTACCATAAACACGCCCACAACTTGGATCACCGGCATCAACGTATCAAATTGAGCAAATGCAATAGCAATACTAACCACAAAGCCAAATATTGAACCGACATAAGGAATAAAAGATATTATACCGGCAACAAAGCCAACCAAAATTCCCAAGTCTAATCCGACTAAATATAGTCCGACAGCATAAAACAAACCAAGCAACACACAAACTGACAACTGTCCTCTGATAAATGAAGACAAAATATTGTCAATCTCTTTGGCTTGCTTCTCAATTGACTTTTTAGAATGTTTCGGCAAAAGATCATCAACTTTCTTCACAAATGAATCCCAATCACGCAACATATAAAAAGCCACCACCGGAGTAATCAGAAGAAGAGAAACAATATTTACCAATGCAAAACCACCGCTCAACACTCTACGTAAAATATTGCCGACCATTTTTAAGGTATTGCCCATATTTCCTCTGATTGCTTCTCTAATTTTATCTGCCTCCAAAGCCGGGAATCTGTCTTGTAAACTGACAATTATCGGCTCAACCTTTTGTGCAAATGAGGCTAAATATTTAGGTAACACATTAATAAAGTGACCAAGCTGACTGTCTATAATACTAAATAACGCAATTAATGAAGGCACTAAGATAAGTACTAATAAAAACATCGTTAAAACTGTTGCCCATGTTCTGTTCATACCCAGCTTTTCAAATTTTGATGCCCACGGATCAAGCAAGTATCCGATAATTATTCCGGCGGCAAACGGCATAAGAACCGAACGCAAAACATACACCGACACAGCAAACAAGCCCAACAACACTAACCAAAAAAACATATTTCTATTTCGTGATGCCAATGCCATTACTGCCTCCTAATATTTCTCAACCGAATAATACTTACCATGGTCAATCAAGCGATATGACTTATCCTTCAAAGCTTGTATCAATTTATCCAAAGAGCCAACATATGCCAATTTAAATTGAACCTTTCCATTACCTTGCGCCTGAATTTCAACCTTATTTACAACATTTATAGCCTGCAAATCATTTTCAAGTTTAACCCAGTCAGATAGTTGTGAATAAGGATATAATGCTACAAGCACCTTTTCAATCGAAGCCTCACTGATATTTTTTTGCGATATCCTGTTTTCCATATCTGCTTTAACTTCTTTTACAGCTTTAGCAAATAGTTCGGCACCTGAGCTTCTTGGTCCTTCAACTCTATAGGTATAGCTGTCTCCGCTATAAGACATTGCTTTGATAATAAGCCCCTCAATTCCATTATATGTGGCATCTAACACATAAATATCATCAGCATTGTTAGCTCTCATTAATTTATCAAGAGCTTCACCATCCATTGCCATAGCTTTATTTGCATCTATAATTGCATAGTTTATACCACTTGCTGCAACGGGAAATATTCTTATTGCCTTACTTACAGGCTCTTCATCCCAAGCTTGTTTCCACAAGTTTGTGTTTTCCCACAACAATGGCGCATCAGAAGTAAATTCTCTGAATATCGGCACTACCATTACATTATTACCCATAGAAACCATCACCGGCAAATTTCGCTCTTCCATATATTGTTTTAAGATACTTTCATTCAACACAATTTTCAAACTTGCCATATACCTGATAGCCGAACTCTTTTCTTCAGCTACAGCTACTTCTTTAATGAAATTAACAAGCTGATCATCTGTCATGTTCATTAAGTGATTAATACCTTCTGTTGTCGTAATTTTTTTTGCCACAGCTATAATAGCGGCTCTATTTGCCTCATTCATTGCTTTTTTCTGAGCCTCTGCCGCACTATTATCAGTAACATCAACCGAAATTTCTACAGTATATCTCTCATCTGCCGCCAAAACATTCATAGAGAATAGCAAACCCAACATCAGGCATATAATTTTCTTAAGCACATTTATCTCCTAGTCGCATATTTCAAGTTCATTAAAAAAGAAAGATACTTCTCTTTTTGCGCTCTCCAAAGAATCAGAACCATGCACTGTATTCTTATCAATCGAAAGAGCAAATGTTTTCCTAATTGTCCCTTCTTCAGCAACCTCAGGATTTGTTGCTCCCATTTTTGTTCTATATACAGATACCGCATTTTCACCCTGCAACACCTGAACCACAACCGGAGCCGAAGTCATAAATTCAACCAAATTATTAAAAAATGTTTTTCCTTTATGCTCAGCATAAAATTCTTCCGCTTGCTTCGATGAAAGTCTGATTAATTTTTGTGCCACAATTTTCAAACCTGTTTCTTCTATCATAGCATTTACTTTTCCGGTGATATTTCTATTAACCGCATCAGGTTTTATAATTGATAGTGTCCTTTCCATTTGGTATTCCTCCTTAAATGCTCACATGATCAACAAGATATAATACTTTCTGCAAATAATCAAAAGATATTTTGACTTTTGAAGATGAAAGATATAAACATTTAGATAAACAACATTCATAAGAGGATAAAAAGTATGGAAATAAGCGCTTATATTCAATCTCTAATTACCAAAGCTCAACCCCTAAACAAAACTATCGTCTTACCCGAAGGTGAAGACGAACGTGTATTATTAGCGGCTCACGAAACTGTAGAGCGAGGTATTGCCAACATCATAATCTTAGGCAACAAAGAAGAAATCAAGCAATATTTTGCCAAACAAAACTGGAGTCTGAATCGAATTCAAATTATCGACCCGGCAACGTCTCCAAACTTATCAAAATATGCAACTATGCTTTATGAAATGCGCAAAGATAAAGGCATGACCGAAGAAGAGGCCAACAAAACTGCTCTTAATGCCAATTATTTTGGTACGTTAATGATTAAAGCCGGCGACGCCGACGGCATGGTTTCCGGAGCAAATCACTCTACAGCCGATACTGTTCGCCCTGCTTTGCAAATTATTAAATCTTCTCGTAAAGATCGTGGCGTTTCTTCGGTATTTATTGCTCGCACTCAAGACAATAAAATATACTATCTTTCTGATTGTGCTCTAAACATAAATCCTAACGCAAAAGAACTGGCAGGCATTGCTCTGGGCACAGCCGAAACCGCCCTTCAATTTGGCGATGAAGCAAGAGTTGCCATGCTATCATATTCGACATACGGATCAGGTAAAGGTGAAAGTGTCGATAAAGTAAAAGAAGCCACAATGATTGCTAAAGAAGCTTTAACAACAAAAGAATATATGGGCAAAAAAATATCTTTAGATGGAGAACTCCAAGCTGACGCAGCTCTCGATTCTGTTGTTGCTCAAAAGAAGGCTCCGCAATCAACCGTTGCCGGCTCTGCCAATGTTTTGATTTTTCCCAACATTGATGCCGGAAACATCGGATATAAATTGTTACAACGCCTTGGCGGTGCAGAAATGTACGGACCACTTCTTCAAGGCCTAAACGCTCCTATCAATGACTTATCTCGCGGTTGTTTTGCTGAAGATATCGTTGGAGCTATCACCATTACTGTTTTACAAACTCAAAAATAAAAGGATCTGACAATGAAGATTTTAGTATTAAATTCAGGCTCATCTTCTCTTAAATACCAGTTATTTAATGTAGAAAACAACAACTATGATGTTATTGCTAAAGGTCTTGCTGAACGCATCGGCATTAAAGGATCAATGGTTAGCATCAAATATTCCAATGGCGAGAAAAGATCTGTAGCCATTGACCTTCCTAGTCATAACGAAGCACTGCAAGAAGTTTTCAATCTTTTACTTAATGGAGCTATCAGCTCATTAGAAGAAATTAGTGCCGTTGGTCATCGTGCTGTTCATGGTGGCGAAAAATTCAAGGCATCTGCCTTAGTAACAGAAGATGTTATTAACACCATTGAAGAACTATCCCAGCTTGCTCCTTTGCACAATCCGGCTGCTGTTTTGGGTTTAAGAGCTGTGCAAAAAGCTCTTCCTTCCGTTCCGCAAGTTGTTGCTTTTGATACGGCATTCCATCAAACCATGCCTAAAGAAGCATTCTTATATGGTATCCCATTAGAACAATATACCAAGCACCAAATTCGCCGTTATGGTATGCACGGAACATCTCATCAATTTGTTGCTGAAGAATGCGCTAAACTCATTGGCAAAAAAGGCAAAATCATCACATGCCACCTTGGCAATGGTGCTTCAATTTCTGCCGTTAACAATGGAGAATGCCAAGACACTTCTATGGGCTTTACTCCTCTTGCCGGTGTAATTATGGGAACTCGCTGTGGTGATATTGATCCTTATATTCCGCTTCACATCATGAAATACCAAAATAAAACTGCTGATGAAGTAAACAACCTGCTGAACAAGCAAAGCGGTATGTTGGGCCTGACCGGGTATAGCGATATGCGTGATGTTGAAGCTAAATATTTGGAAGGTGATCAAAATGCAATTGATGCCTTGCAAACATACGCTTACACCATTGTAAAATTCATTGGTAGCTACATTGCTGCTCTTGGCGGCGTAGACGCCATCGTATTTACTGCCGGCATTGGAGAAAACTCCCCAATTATTCGTAAAATGGTTCTAGATCGTTTGAGCTATTTAGACTTAAGCGTAAACGAAGAAAACAACAACAAACGTGGCGATGCAATCGAAATAACCAATCCAGGATCAAAAGTAAAGGCCTTTGTTATTCCTACTAACGAAGAATTGGTTATTGCACAAGATACTGTTCGTCTTGCTTGCTAATTTTGCTAATTATTTACCTAAAAAAGCTGGGACATTTTGTTTCAGCTTTTTTTTACAATATTTTTGCAAAAAAATATTGTACCCGACATATTTATGGGTTATACAATAAATAAGTTTTGAATAATTTTTAGATTGATTGAATACAATAATGCAAAAATGGCATAAAAAAGACACTGCCAAACCGTCACTGAAGCCCAAACAAGATGAAGCTTCATTGCCTAACTATGCCGCAATCGATCTTGGCACTAATTCTTGTCGCCTTGTAATAGCCACTCCTACACCATCTTCATTTCGAATTGTTGAAACATTTTCTAAAATCACGCGCCTTGGCGAAGGCATAATTAACAATAACGAACTTTCTAAACCGGCAATTAAACGTACCATTGGCGCTCTAAAAGTATGTGCCGGAGTTTTGGCTGAATATGCTCCTATTCACAATTCTCGTTTTGTCGCCACTGCTGCGTGTCGTCGAGCTACAAATTGCAAACAATTTTTAGAACAAGTAAAAAAAGAAACAGGTTTGAGTATTGAAACCATATCCACCCAGGAAGAAGCCCGTCTGGCAGTTGTAGGTTGTATTCCTTTGCTCGCCCGAAACATAAAGCGAGCCCTCATTTTTGATATTGGCGGAGGGTCTACCGAAATTTCTTTAGCTCGCACCACAAATAGTGGCAATACCTTTATTGAAGGCTATGTATCATTGCCTTACGGTGTTGTAACCATATCAGAAGCTTTTCCTTCTCACGATATGACGGATCTTGCCTACAATACAATTATTGAGAGATCTCACAAAATATTAAACGAATTTGAAGAAAAACACCATATTCGTGAGGCTATTGCCAATCAAGAAATTCAAATCATCGGCACTTCAGGAACTGTCACTGTATTAGGAGCTGTTCACTTGAATTTGCCCCGCTACAACCGGTCAGCAGTAGATGGAACAGCCATGAGCAAACAAGACATTGACCATACAATTGCCAAAATAAAACGCATCGGCGATGACGGTCGCAAAAAACACCCTTGTATCGGAGCATCAAAAGCAGATCTCACAATGGCAGGGTGTGCCATCATCGATTCTCTTATTTCATTTTGGCCGATAACAGAGATCACTGTTGCCGACCGAGGAATTAGAGAAGGAATTTTGCTTGACCTTATGCACTCTTCCAAAAAACAGCACCACAAGAAAAAACACAAATCACGCTATCCGTTCAGTCGAGGATTTCACAACCACAAACACCGTTCTAACTCCAATAATAAATACAAAGGAGCCGCCAATGACAGATAAAAATTATGCTGCCATAGATTTAGGAACTAATTCATGTCGCTTATTGATATGCGACAAAAATGGCAAAGAACTTTGTAAAGAAACCGTAGCAACGCGTT
Source organism: Alphaproteobacteria bacterium (assembly GCA_015062285.1). Classification (GTDB taxonomy): domain Bacteria; phylum Pseudomonadota; class Alphaproteobacteria; order RF32; family CAG-239; genus CAZU01. The sequence goes on from SUUY01000005.1 coordinate 80,927, forward strand.
TAGGAGAAGGACTACACAAATCCGGTATCTTCACATCCCAAGCAATTGAACGTGGAATAAAATGTTTTTTTGATTTTCGCCAACTAATTGATAAATATAATGTATCACAAACTAAGGCTATTGCTACAGCATCATGTCGCATGGCATCAAATAGCGCAGATTTCATAGAAAAGGTGTGGAACGAATCTCGTATTAAGATAGAAATAGTTGACGGCTACGAAGAAGCTCGCCTCAATCTTAAAGGCGCTCTTGGTCATGTCTGTGAAAAAACAAAATATGTAGTTTTATTTGACCTCGGCGGAGGATCAACCGAAATTACTCTTGCCTCCAACACCAAAAATCCTCATATTTTACACACCATATCTATCCCTTGGGGTGCTCGCAATGCTTCTGAAGCTTTTAACTTAGTAGAATATAATTCCGAAGATGCAAATCGCCTGCGCCAAGACATAAGGGCGCGCACCGAAAACTTTGTAAAAAAATCATATTTGGAATCTTACCGCGATGATGTATGCTTTGTCGCCACATCAAGTACAGCTCTGCGCTTAGTATCTATGATTGAAGATTTTGGAGCATATGATAGAGATCGAGCCGACGGCATCACTATGGATAAAGAATCTATGGATAAAGCTATTGATAGTGTTCTCAAATCAACTCGCGCCGAAATGGCCGATAACCCCTATATCGGAGATAAACGTTCATACATTTTTATCGCTGCCTGCATTATTTTCAAAACTATATATGAACATTTGGGAGCAGATAAAATTACAGCATCACTAAAAAGTGCCAAAGACGGAATAATTGCAGAACTAATTGAAAAAGATACAAACAATGAAAAAACTGACTAAATCTGCCCAAGCTATTACCGGCCGCCATCAATTAGCCGTTAGAGTAAAAACATCTAAATATCGTAAAAAGTCATCTAACCAATGGTTGGAAAGACAATTAAACGATCCATATGTTGCTGAATCTAAAAGATTGGGATACAGGTCACGAGCTGCTTTTAAACTGATTCAACTTGATGAAAAATACAAATTTCTCGGTAGAGGAAAAACAATCGTTGATCTGGGATGTGCCCCCGGAGGTTGGACACAAGTAGCAGTTCAACGCAACAAGGGTACAGGACAAGTAGTTGGATTAGATATACTAGAAACAACACCTATTGAAGGAGCTACTTTAATCTGCCAGGATTTTACACTTCCCGATGCTCCCGACAAACTAAAATCGCTCCTAAATGGAGAGGCTGATATTGTAATGAGTGACATGGCCGCTAACACTACCGGACACCAACAAACCGACCACCTTCGAACTATTGGTCTGGTTGAAGCTGCGTATGAATTTGCTAAGGAAGTTTTAGCCGAAGGTGGAATTTTTATTGCTAAAGTTTTTCAAGGAGGTGCCGAAACATCACTTTTAAACGATGCCAAAAAGAGCTTCAAAAAAGTCGGACATTTTAAGCCTGATGCCAGTCGCAGCACATCACCCGAAACATATTTGGTTTGCCAAGGATTCAAAAAGGAAAATTAAACCATGCAAACCGGAGCAAGATATCAAGCTGCATTAGAAATATTAACCGAAGTTTTCAAAAATCAAAAACCGGCAGATTCAATTATAAATGATTATGTCCGCTCTCGTAAATATATCGGGTCTAAAGATCGTCGTTTTATATGTGATTTGGTATGGAACATTATTCGCAACCGATTAAAACTTGAATTTGATGCTAAATCTGATGACCCGAGAAAAATACTCTTATGGTATCACAAAAACCAATTAAAAGATATTTTTGATGGTTCACAATACGGCATGTCTCCGTTAACAGCTGAAGAAAAAACTTGGCTTGAAAGCTCAAATGAACAACCATATCCTGATTATATTGAAGCAGAATGCCCTCAGTGGTTATTTGAACAAATATCAAATATAGAATTTTGCAAAGCTCTAAACCAGCCGGCAACTGCCGATTTTAGGGCTCATGGACACATCCGCCAAGATGTAATCAAACGCCTAAACTCCGAAGGAATAGAAGTAACTCCAACACCCTATGCCCCAAACGGATTTAGAAGCTTTGAAAGAATTAATGTCAATAATATCTCTTCTTACCAAGAGGGTTGGTTTGAAGTTCAAGATGAAGCGTCACAAATTGCAGCTCTTTTATGCAATATTAAACCTCAACATAAAATTATCGATTATTGTTGCGGAGCCGGAGGCAAAAGCCTTGCCTTGTCAGATATAATAAACAATCAAGGAAAAATTCTGGCTCATGATATAAGCTATAAAAGACTTTCAGCCATAAAACCTCGTCTTGAGCGTTTGGGCGTTAAAAACATAGAATTAACCGATATTATTGCAGATAGTGATAGAGACTTTGATAAATTTATTATCGACGCTCCTTGCTCCGGAACCGGAACATGGCGACGTGCACCAGACGCCAAATATCGTCTAACTCCACAAATGTTAAGATCATTAAACCAAACACAGTATGACTTACTGGAGCTAGCAGCAAACAAAGTTAAAATTAACGGACAAATTATATATATAACGTGTTCTGTACTGACTAAAGAAAACGAGGATATTATCAACCTGTTTTTAAGCAAACACAACAATTTTAGCCTTAACAACATTAAAGATGTTTGGGAACAACAAATAGAATGTCCCTACCCACATCACAACCAATATATGCTAAGAATGTCTCCTCAAACTACTAATACAGATGGTTTTTTTATTTGTATTCTGCAAAAAAACTCTATCTAGATTTCTTTTGAACAAAATAATCATTTCCTTTAGATGAGGCCATTCTCTTCGGTTTTGTTATTATTTCTTTTTCAAAATTAAAATACTTCTGTTCAAGTCCATCTAAATAATCTACTTTATCTTTATTATTACCGTAAGACGTACGTAAATCAGAACTAATATTTTTCCACATTATTTGCCGCTCTTTCTCCGGAATTGTATGAGTATCTATCAACTCACTAACGGCACCTTCCAATAGCATTATTTTGTCTTTCCCCTCACAACCTTTTGCTAAAGTCATTAGCTCTAATATTTTTTCTCTACCTGTCAGGTATGAAGCCAGCTCCAATTGAGTTGCCAAATATGCTTTTTTATCTCTTTTTACTTGTAACTTAGCAATGCTATGTAGAGTTTTTATTTTATCTTTTTCTGATTTTGCGTATTTTAAGGCTTCCAGATAATAGATCAGAGCTGTCTTCTCTCCCTCTGTTTTTTTTCCATTCAAAATCTCTGACGCATTTTGGCTGATATAAGACTTGGCATATATACTATATATCGAAAATCTAGCTTCATCATCCTGATTTCTATCACTTTTCAATGCCCTTTCACAAGCTTCTCTGATTAAGGCATTCTTTTTTCCACTTTTTTCCTGCAAATAATTTATACAGGTATTAATCAATTCTATATTGCTGGTTAATGACAAGGCTTTCGCCATATAATCTGCAATTTGCGGATTATCACCTCTAACATAGTAGTTTTTTGTTCCTTCGTATACTTCAAATAATAAAGCTACATTATGATACCCTTGAGCTAATTGCTCATTATTTATGATATTTCTATCATATAAATCAACAACATCGCGTTTTAAATTCTCTATTGCAATATTTGTCAAAAAACTATTTCGACTGTGCAGAGAAAAAAATTCTCTTCCCACACTCAAAACTTCATATGTTTCCATAAGTTCAGGAATATCTTTGATCCTGGCCTCAACAATAAGATCTAATTGTTCTTTTGTAGCTTTATCCATATCTATCTGCACGGCAATTATACTCATAAATGAGTTAATCGCCATATCATAATCAGCACAATCCATGGAAAAAGATGCATCTTTTATATAGCCTAATGTTTCCCTCAACTGCTCTCTATCATACATTGCTTCAATATCATCTTCTGTCAAAGCAGGCATCGCTATTTGCACCTGTTCTTCAACTTCCGTGTTGTCATCACTGTATTCTGTATTCTGCTTTTCTTGTAACATTTATTAAAATCCTATACTAACAATTTAATCCATTGTACAGATTTTGAAACAAAATGCAAGAATTTTGTCTATCTTCCTTTATATAGTCATTAATTATATAATCACAATATACTCAAAAAAAACCTCGCCCTTTTTTTATAAGAGCGAGGTTCAATATTTCTAATTGTCTTTTCTTTAGAACAATTTCAATACTGATTGTGCAGCTTGAGATGCCAAAGACAAAGAGTTAATAGCCAATTGTTGACGGGTTTGTAATGC
>SUUY01000001.1 GCA_015062285.1 Alphaproteobacteria bacterium
AATGTTGATAAGGACACATTACTCAAGGGCGATATAGTAGTAGATAAATTAGCTAATGTGTCGGGTTCCAGTTATGATTTTAATAGTTTATTTCAAAATGAGAACGCCAGTTCTTTGACGGTAACCGGCGGAGTTAATGAAGTATTTGTAAAAGATGAAGCATCTAGGTTGGTAAATGAAGATACGACATCGGACAAATCATTAACCCTAGCAGACGGAGAATATAGTATAGCCAGTGTTATAAAAGAAGGTTCGACCCAGGTAGCAGGTTGGGATGTGATAAATATAAAAGCCAGTGAATCAGCACCTTCTACGATTGTAAAGCTAGAATCAGATATAGAGTTGGTAGGATCAAATAAAGAAGTTAATATCGGAGAGAATGCAGTATTAGACGTTTCCGGCCACTCACCATTAGAAATAACGATTGACGGAAGTGTAACCAACCAAGGAACGATGGATTTTACTATTTATGACAATGACGGTGAGGCTGATGACGTGGTAACTATTGCCGGAGATTATAGAGCATCACCTGGAGCATTGATAGTATTAAATATAGAGCCGGAAAAGGATAAGGCAGATAAGCTTGTTATTCAGGGAGATGTGATAGGTAATACGAATGTATTTTTGAAATCTAATTCAGAAACGGCAACTGAGGCAGAAATATTGTTTGCAGAAGTGGCAAACGATAATGAAGCAACAGCAAGTAAATTTGATATCTGGAGAGTTGAGGGTAGTCCATTTGAGTGGGATACTAAGAAGGAAGAAGGCAAATGGTATACATATATAGACGATGGCTCATCCGAAACCCAACCGGGAGGTTCTACCGAAACATCTGGAGTTCGCAAATTGGCATCGGAAATGATAGCCTATATGGGCTTATATGAAGCCGGATTTGAACAAACATCCGGATTGAGTAGAGTAGTTTCGGATCAGGTTGCAAAGAATCAGCTAATCGGGAGAGGTTGCAGAAACAGAGTATGTCGAGAAATAGAGCCTGTTCTAAGTTCTTGGGTATCGCCGGTACATCAGAACGTAGATGTAAAAGCTCCATATAAATATGAAGCAAAGATCAACGGACTTGATGCCGGAATAGATATAGGAAGTGACGGAATAAATAAATGGGGAGTATTGGCATCATATCGAAAAGGAGACTATGATTTTGATGGTGAAGGAGAAAAATACTACTCAGAAAAAGGATCGGAGATAGACATAGATAGTTATGGTATGGGCTTATACTTCCGTAGGGATAAGTATAATACAAAGTTTGCAGGAATGGTTTATGCCGGCTTACAAAAAGCAGAGATTAGTTCTGATGATGGAGTAAAAGCAAATACAGATGCTCTGGAGATAGGAGCAAGCTTAGATGTATCGCATATATATGAAGTAGTAAAAGATTTGACAATAGCACCTGAACTGCAAATTAGTTACCAAATGTTGGATTATGACAATATAAAAGACAATGCAGGAAAGAAGGTTCAATTAGAGGCATCACATAGATTTACAATAGAGGCCGGAGCCAAGGTTGAAAAGAAATGGAAACTTGATGAAGGAAAAGCATCTATATATGTTAAGCCGAGTATAGTCCAAACAGTTCATGGAGGCGGAAAGCTTAATGTTGCCGGATTAGAAGGAATACATACAAGCGAAAACAGAACTCTTGGCAGATTTGAAATTGGTGGTGAATATGAGGTTAACACCAGATGGAGTGTTGGAGCAACCGCCGCTCATACCTTCGGAGCTGATTATAAAGATACTACATTTAGCTTAGATGCGAAGTATAGATTTTAAGTTATAAAACAAACACATAATTTTAAAAACACTGTTATCGGTTAAAACGATAACAGTGTTTGTTTTTGTTATTTTGTTATTAGAGAGTTGCCTTTAAAGTAATTTATTCCCATAGCGGTTTTTACTTCATCTAATGTTTTTGCGGCGGTTTCCCTTGCTTGTTCGCTTCCTTGTTTCAGCATGTCAAAAATATAAGGTAAATCATTAGATAAGAGTTCTCTTTTTTCTCTTATCGGTTTGAGTTCGTTTTGTAAAACTTCATTGAGAAATTTTTTTACGGTTCCGTCTCCCAAACCACCTCTTTGGTAGTGAGCTTTTAATTCGTCGAGATTTTGATAAGCCGGCAAGAAAGCTGCAAAATGTTCGTTTTTACAAAAAGCATCGAGGTATATAAATACCGGATTATTTTCTGTATGACCGGGGTCTTCTACGCGAAGATGAGTTGGGTCGGTAAACATACTTTGAACTTTTTTCTTGATATCGGCCGAAGAATCAGAAAGAAAGATACAATTTCCTAATGATTTGCTCATCTTGGCGGCGCCGTCTAATCCGGGAAGACGAGAGCAAATGCTGTTTTCCGGTAAAACTGCTTTGGGCTCAATCAAAACTTCTTTGTACAGATTGTTGAAAGAGCGGACAATTTCTCTTGCTTGTTCAATCATCGGTAATTGGTCTTCGCCAACAGGAACGATGTTTGCCTTAAAAGCGGTGATATCGGCAGCTTGGCTGATAGGATAAGTAAAAAATCCGGTAGGAATGCTTTGATTGAATTTTCTTAGCTGGATTTCGTTTTTAACCGTAGGATTTCTTTGTAGACGGGCAACTGTTACCAGATTCATGTAATAGAAGGTCAGTTCACATAGTTCGGGTATTTGGGATTGGATAAAAATGGTGCTTTTTTGTGGGTCAAGACCACATGCTAAGTAATCGAGAGCAACTTCGGAAATGTTGTTTCTTACTTTATTAATATCGTCTGCATTATCGGTGAGAGCCTGAGCATCGGCAATCATAATGTATGTTTGATATTTGCCACTGTTTTGAAGCTCAACACGTCTTTTTAATGATCCGACATAGTGTCCTAAGTGAAGTTTTCCGGTTGGTCTGTCGCCGGTCAGTATTGTATCCATATTTATTCTCCTGTTTTTTTTCTGATATCATGGAGCAAAAACCTTGTCAAGAAAATGAGATTTTTTTTAGGAATTAAGTTGCTTTTTTGTTTTAATTAATTTTTAAATATGTTATAATACAATGTATTGTGGTTTTGTATGCGAGGAAACTGTTATGACAAGTGCTATACCAAGTAGTACATCAAATAGAGATGAAAACGGCGTATATAGCTGGGAAAAGGGTGTGGTTGATGTCAATAATATTGACGAGAGTTTGGCCAATGCTCGTGATTTGGGTTATACCCGTCTCAATCATGCTCGTGTTACTGCTGTTGCTGAGCTTGGAAAATATAATGACAGAGATATGTATAAAATCCAAGTTCAATCAAATGGTAAGTTTAGTCTGAGTTTGCGTCGCGGTGGTGGCGATGATGATAAGGTTTTGGATCTTTCCAAATATGATGCTTATCTTGATGAGTTGAAGAAAAAATATGATCCGGAAGGATATAAAGAAGAGACAGAAAAAGAAGCAGAAAAGTTGAAAAATCAAGATCTGTTAGATACAACAGCAGAAGGTATGTATGTTAAGGTATATACAATTAAAAACAATAAAGAGATTTTAATAGCTGATTCTTCTGCTGATTCGGAATCTGATGAATATCAAAATGCAAAAGCTATTCTTAGCGGAGAATATAAAGCAACAAAAGGAAATTACTATATTGAAGTTGGTACAAGAGAGGGTGTTGATGCTTCAGACGGTGTTCCATATGCATTGCAAGTAATGCAAGGAACATCATATAGACATGATTATGTTTTACGACAGTCTGATTCTGCAGATACTAAAAATAAAGAAATTTCAACCAAAAAGCAAGAAGCTCTTTATTCGGCAAACAATGGTTCTTATATGATTTCTGCTGCCTATGCTGCACAGATTCAGGCTGTGCGATATGACGGAGCAGCTAATATGCTGGCTTCGGGGTATCTTAATATGGCGTCGGTTACCGCAGATAAGGAAGATGCTGCGATTTCGACGTTTTCGTTGTTGTTGAATGTGTAAAATAAAAAACCGCTGAAAGCGGTTTTTTTTGTGGCGTACCCGGAGGGATTCGAACCCACGACCCTCAGCGTCGGAGGCTGATGCTCTATCCAACTGAGCTACGGGTACCTTATTTGCTTCTTAAACTAAAAAAAAGTTTTTTTCCAGCAAAATTTGCCGTTTTTGGGAAGAATCTGATATGAGGTATAAAATTTTGCTTGACTATTGCGTTGATTGTATGTATTAAACCAAGCAACAATATTGTTGAAAAGGATTGAAATAATGTCTAGAAAATGTGATATTACAGGTACAGGCGTACAGAGCGGAAACAATGTTAGCCACGCTAACAATCGTTCTCGTCGTCGTTTTTTGCCTAACTTGCAGGTTGTTTCTTTGTTGAGCGATACTCTTGGAAAAATCTTTAAGCTTAAAGTTTGTTCTAAAACTTTGCGTTCTATTGAACACAATGGCGGATTAGATGCTTACTTAGAGTCTACTTCAAATAATAAGCTTACAGAAGAAGCTAAAAAGATTAAAAAATCTATTGCTAAGAAAAAAGCTGCTAAATAATAATAAAAAAATCAGTTTTTGCCCCGCTTGTTTTAAGCGGGGTTTTTTAGTTATCCCCATTATCCACATAATTAACAGGGTTGAAAAATTTTAAATTTATAATGTTTGGTGTTTTAAAATTTTATTGTTATAAACTTTAGCAAGCTTAACTTTTATTATAGGTGTGGTTATGGAAAAACCTGATATATCTTCTTTGCCAAAAAATATTGAGGCCGAACAAGCGTTGCTTGGCGCAATTTTGGCTAATAATAAAGCTTTTGAAAAAGTTTCTGAATTTCTAAAGGCTCACCATTTTGCAGATCCGGTGCATAGTAAAATTTTTGGCGTTGTTTCTACCCTTATTACCAGAGGGCATGTGGCCGATGTGAGAACACTAAAAAACTATTTTGAGCAAGATGGTGTTCTTGATGAAGTCGGTGGTTTTAAATATTTGGTGAAGCTGGCTGATTCCGCAACACCTTTGACTAATGCTGAATATTATGCTCAATTTATTTATGATAAATATTTACGCCGAGAACTTATTTCTACCGGATTTGATATTGTTAATAATGCTTTTGTTGAAGATGTTGATTCTGACGCAACAGATCAGATAGAAGAGGCAGAGAGAAAATTGTTTGATCTTTCAAATCAGGGTGAAATTAATGGCGGTTTTGTAGACTTTGCTCATGCCTTAGAGGCTTCGTTGGGAAATATTGAACAAGCATATCAAAAAGACGGTAAAATATCCGGTTTGCCGACATCATTAGACGCTTTGGATAATCGAACCGGAGGGCTTAATAATTCTGACCTGATTATTATTGCGGGGCGTCCGGCTATGGGGAAAACCGCTTTGGCAACAAACATAGCGTATAATGTTGCCGAATATATGTTTCATGCTAAAAATATTGATGAAAAATCAAAAGGTGTCGCCTTTTTTTCTTTAGAAATGTCGTCTGATCAGCTGGCTTCCCGTATTCTTTCTACGGTTACACAAACAAACGGCCACAAGATGAGAACAGGTGAGTTGGATAATGCTGAGTTTACAAGAATTGCCGCTGCTGTGAGAGAGTTGGAAAAAATACCTCTTTATATTGATGATACTCCGGGTTTGAATATCAATTCTATACGTACAAGAGCCAGAAGATTGAAAAGAAATAAAGGTTTGGGTTGTATTGTAATTGACTATATTCAACTTATTAATGGAACGGGGTCTAAAAGATCTGAAGGAAACCGCGTGCAAGAATTGTCAGAAATTTCTCGCGGACTTAAGATTTTGGCAAAAGAATTAAATGTTCCCGTTGTTGCTCTTTCGCAATTGAATCGTGGTGTTGAACAAAGAGAAGACAAACGCCCGGTGATGTCAGACTTGAGAGAGTCCGGATCTATTGAGCAAGATGCTGATATTGTAATGTTTGTTTATCGTGAAAATTATTATTTAAAAAACGAAGAGCCTCAGCAAAAAGCTTCTGAAACGCCGGAACATTTTCAAAAAAGAGTTGAGGAGTGGAAAGAAAGAGTATTTAAAACACAAAATGTTGCAGAGATTATTATCGGAAAGCAACGTCACGGTCCTACAGGAACAGTGCAATTATTTTGGAATGGTGATTACGCTCAATTTGGTAATTTGGCAAAAGAAGAATATTTGCCGGACAGAATAGGAGCTTAAGATGACGATAGATAAAAATTTTTGGAAAAATAAAGACCCAAAAGATTTTTCTGAAGATGAATGGGAGGCAATTTGTACTAACTGTGGGCGTTGTTGTTTGATAAAACTTCAAGATGAAGATAGTGAAGATATATTTTTTACAAAGGTAATTTGCCGGTATCATGATTGTGCAACGCATAAGTGTACAGAATATGGCCGACGTTGTGAATTGGTGCCTACTTGCTTAAAGCTTAACCCGAAAAATATTGGCGAATTGTCGTGGATACCGGATACGTGTGCTTATTATATTTTGGCAAAGACAGGGAGCTTACCCGCATGGCATCCGTTGGTTAGCAAAAAACCTTTGCCAAAAGAATTTATGGCTCCTGCTGATGCGGTAAGCGAGCTTTTGATTAAAGAAGAAGATTTGGAAGATTATATAATTGAGGATGAAGATGAGTAGAGATGATGATTGGATAGACACGCCTTATGATCCTCAATCAAGATATAGTGATTTGGCAAAATTTGAACCTGAATTTTGGAAAAAGAAAAAGCTCGAAGATCTAACTAAGGATGAATGGGAGCTTTTGTGTGACGGTTGCGGTAAATGCTGTCTAAATAAAATGCAAATCAGAAAAGATGTTAAGTTTACAAATACTGTTTGCAGGTTTTTGGACTGTGGTAGTTGCTTGTGCAGAATTTATTATAACAGGTTTGAAAAAGTGCCTGATTGTCGGGATATAACCTTAGAGGCTGTTAGAGAAAAACCGCGGTGGCTACCTAAGACTTGTGCATATTGGTTGTTGGATAATGGTTTTGATTTGCCTGATTGGCATCCTTTGATTACCGGAAAAGCAAGCTCGGTGCATGAGGCAAAAATGTCTTTACAGGGGCGAGACGTGGTTTCGGAATCCGGAGTTGATGATTATGAAGATTACATTGTTGACTGGCCAGATTTGTGATTTTTCTGACGTTTTAGGCATAAAAATAAAGGTTGTTCGCAGATTGCGATCAAAGAATATTTCTTTACGCATAGATGAAAAATTACGAATGCCAGTATTAAGTGTTCCCGGGTTCTGCTCTGCAAAAAAAGCCAGAAATTTTGTTTTAGAGCATAAGGATTGGATTGTTAATTCCTTGGCAAAAATTCCAAGTAAAATTACACTGAAGGATAAAGATGTGATAAGCCTTGGAGGAAAAAACATAGAAATATTTCATGATAAACTCCGCAGAGGAACAAACCTAGAAAAAGAGGTTTTAGCTGTTGGCGGAGATGAAAGTTTTTTACATCGTAGAGTTATGGATTTTGCAAAAAAATACGCTTCTGCACTTTTGAGTGAAAAGACATATAAAATTGCAAAAAAAATAGATTGTAAAGTGCACAAAATAACTCTTAAAGACACAAAATCGCGGTGGGGGAGTTGCTCCAGTAAGAATAACATAAACTATAATTGGAGAATTATTTTTGCTCCCGAATATGTGATTGATTATTTGGTTTGTCATGAAGTATCTCATTTGAAGTATCGTGACCATTCTTCTGATTTTTGGTTGCATGTAAAAAGCTTGTGTCCTGATTATGAAACGGGACGACATTGGCTGAAAATCAGAGGGAAAGAACTTTTTAAATATTAGTTATATCTAAAGATATAGGCCTTTTTCCAAAATTTTAATATATTTGAAACCTTTTTTATGCTAAGATAGAATAAGGTATTGGTGCATAAGGGGAATATAATGTATATTTGGATTGTTTTAGCAACATTTTTGGCTATGCTGGCATCTTATTCGTTGTCGGTGCGTCCGGATATGCGTAATTTGACTGTGGTTCCGGCGGCTGAGGCAGAGCTTGGAAAGATGCTTATTCAACACAGAGCAGCAAACAGTTATGTAAAATATCACAAAGCACCACATACAACTTCGGGATCTTATGTTGATTTTACTCCGGGAGTAATAAGTGAAGCAGATTTAGAAAGTGAACTACCTTTTGGATATATGTTGAGCGGTGATTATGTGAGCCAAATATTCTGCACTAATGCTGATGAGTCAGAAGCTTTAGAAGACGCCGGCGGTGGTAATCCTTGTGATGATATGCAAAACAGAAGACTATTAATAACATATGGTCCAATACCTACAAGATGGATGAACCTTTCAGCAGGATTTCAGCGTCCGACATCTGATTTTATGCATGCAATGCGGAATATGGCAGATGTAGGTCAGGTTGTTGGTTATACGGCATCGGCAGATGTTATTTTGGAAGAAGAAAGTAATCCTTCCGGATCTGATGTTAGGATAATGGATAGGAACGGTAGTTTCGGAAATTTTGTTCCGACAGCTATTCTTAGTGATCCGATCTTTGCTTCAATGTGTGATTTGAGTAAAGGTTGGGTGTGTATGATTTATATGAGCAGTATATAGTTTGGGAGAGAGCTCATGAAAAATAAGATTAATAAAATTTCGCAATATGGTAGTATGATGGTTGAGGCTTTGGCGATGCTTGGTCTTATTACTATGATTACTCCGGTTTTGTATAAGAAAGCTGCAGAAAGAACAACCGAATTACAAGATATTAATACGGCAAGCCAAATGCGTACTTTGTCGAAGGCGCTAGATGATTTTATTATGGATAATTATGAAGAGATTTCAGCTGAAGATGAAGGTGAAATGTTGATAGCCAAAGAAGATATTGTGCCGTATTTGCCATATAATTTTAATGTAGACAAGTCAAAACTTTTTGACGAGTTCCAATTTGCATTACGAAATGATATTGTTAATGCCGGCACAGACAAAGAGCATTCGGCTATTACCGGTATGGTATTGGCTCCATCTTTGGGAACAGGAAATTTACCAATGATTAGAGCCTCCAAAATAGCATCTATGGTTGGAGCTAATGGTGGTATTGTTGATAAGACAAAGGGAACCAATATTCAAGGTGTTCAGGGTGCATGGCAAGCCAATTTAGAAGATTTTGGGTTTTCTGACGATGCAGAAAACGGAAGTTTAGTTGTGTCTTCAATTCATGCCGTAACATCTTCAGGAGGAGGAGGATCAGAAGCTGTTGTTGCAGATAATGTATTGTTTAGAGACGCTTCTAAAGGTCCGGAATATAATACGATGATGACAACATTGTATATGAATAATAATGATATTGATGGTGTAAATTCTATTACTGCAAAAGCATCAGAAGGTGGAGCAACAGGAGATGAGGTTGTAAACATTGGTCCGAATTTAGCGGTTAGCGGAAACGTTTCGGCGGGTGCTGATATTTCGGCAGGTGGAGCTTTGACTGTGGGTACAGATGCAACAATAACCGGAGCTTTGGAATCCGGTACTGCAAAAGTGGGAGAAATTCTTAAAGTAGGTTTGACAGGCGAGGATCCGGTGTCTATAGCAGGTGCGACCAAAATAGCAGGAAAGACAACAATAGAAGGAAACGTTAATGTTTCCGGACAAGGATCTTTTGTAGGGGGAGTGGTTGCGGACGGAGCAGCAAACGAAACAAATCCCGATGGAACAGAAGGAAGTGCGTACAGCGACGATGATAATAGTGATTACTCTCTTGTGAGTGTGGGAAATATGTTGGTTCAGGCTAACGCACATGTTGTTGGAGATGTTAGAGTTGATGCAGATTTAATTGCGGAAAATTTGTTTGGTTATGGAGTACTTGGCGGTGGATATATTGAAGATGAAGATCTTTATAATTTTACGGCAAGTTCATCTTCTGTGGCTATTCAAAAACCTTCATTTAGTGTAGCAAGTGACAGATTAGGCGTGAGCGAAAATGAATCATATATGTCGTATGGTGGAGAAGGTGGAGCAAGAATTAGTGCCGGAGATCCTGATGGCAATGTGGTTGCAAAAATGTCGGCAGGAAATGCAGATTTAACAGTCAGTGATGGAGTTATAACATCAACTACTGTTGATGCCGACAATAACACGGCAGAAATTAAAATGCAAGGAGCAGTAACAACGCTTACAAATAAATCAGCAGATGAATCTTATGTTAAAGAGATACTTACAAACCCGGCTTTAACTTCTTTATCTACTAAGCTTAACGGCAAAGTAGGGTCATCTGTTTATGTTACCCCTGTAGCTATAGGTTTAAGCACAAATTCTTATGATGGAGATAATAGAATTGGGGGTAATACGGTTAGTCTTGCTACAAATGGAATGACTTTGGCTCACGAAAAGACCGGAACTATAGCATCCAGTGTGGAATTAACAGAAGGAAATGTTTCTTTAACCAGCAAAGGGAAGCTTGGCGATTTGCTGGTTGATACTAAAAACATTACAGTTGATCAAGATGCTATTTTGTTTAATGGTGAAGATTTTGTTATTGCAGAAGATCCGTCTGTGCCGGCAGAAGGAAGTGAATATAGTAATAGGACAGCCGGAGTTAGAATTAATAGAACAGGTATAATTCAGTTGCCGGCATCTAGCGGAACAAGAGGAAATATAAATAGAGCAGATCTTGGAGTTGATGATGGTTTTCAGGATGTTCCGGGATATATTAAGCTGGATAGGATTATTGCAAATCAAGCTTATCCGGCTTGGTTAGGAAGTGGTGAATATGATACGGGCGCTTCAAAACCATATGATGCATATCAGTTAAATCCGGCTTACACTTCGGTGATGCATGATATTAAGCTAACTACTCGTGGCGGAGCAAGATTAAGCGATATTTTGCCGGATTTTATTAATAAAGGTATATATGTGCTAGATAATACATATGAAGAGGATAAAGACAGGGCGGAGTGGAATACTTATATTGTAAATGTTGGAAATCAAATTACAATAAAAAATGGTCCTGATGAATGTGCTCCTAATGATATGGATTGTATTGCTTCGCCGTGGTTGGGCTTTGTTCCTGCGCCACAATGTCCGCCGGGATACTCGAAGGTTATTACGATTAATCCGATAAGATGGAAAATGTCTGAAGCTTTTTATATTCCGACAGGAGTTACACCGACAGCTACAAATATTGGCAAGAAGTTTAGAGAGTATTTTGTGCAAAGAACAAATCCGTTGAACGCAGGTTTTCAGTTATCGAATGCCAGTGGTGAAAACCATACTCACGTAGCAACTTCCGGTTGGCCACTTACTTTTCAGACAAACACGTGGTTAAACACTACAATCAGTGGAGTTTATGGTTCAAGAGGGGCAGATAATACTGCAGAAGATTCTACAGGCACTAACCAAGGAAGAGATTTTGGTTTTATTGGTTGGCATGCAATTATGGGATTTTTGTACAATGGCTCCGATTATGAAGAGTATTTAGGTGCGGTGGGACAAAATGCAGCTGACTTTGAAGACAAAATTGTATGGAATCTTTTTCCTGTTTATAATCAAGAAATGACGGCTATTGCTAACGTATATTGTTATTTTGAACGTAGGTCGATGTCAGATCCTGATTGGGAGTGGAATACAAATTATGTCGACAATTATGATCAAATAAGCAATTTCCGCTTAGGATTTGAAAGAGATAATGATTATAGCGATAGATTGAACGATCCGGCTTTGGGATATGATGAAGTTTGGTAATAAAAAAAGCACCTGAAAAGGTGCTTTTTTTATCAGTTTAGTTACAATCCGGACACGGATCGTAACGGAAAATGTCGTCGGTTTCCAACGAGAAGGTTGCATTGAGCTCTTTTCCGCAACGAGTACAATATACTCGATTGATTCCGAGAGAGTCCTTGCGGACAACTACCGGACGTGGGTCATCGCTTTCAACCACGCCTTTGGCTCTTACCGGTACAGAAAGTACCAGTGGCAGGTGGTGGTTTTTTGCAATTCTCTCAATATCTCTTTTGTTGAGAGCACCGCCCCAGAAGATTCCTCTCTTCTTTGTTATTTCAAGAGCGTTCTTTCCTGCCTCTGCAAGCAGAGTGTGTCCGCAGTCAAGGTACAATCTTTCCAGATTGATCTTGAGATCTTGATCCGGGTTGTAATGAAAGCGAGCAGCATGCTGAAGGGTATCTGCAACTTTTCTTGATGCTGAATCATAGCTAACGCTGGAAATCTGTTTTCCGGCAATCACTGTCAAGGCTTCCTCGACAGTGATATAATTTAATATACTACTCATAATACATTTAATTTAATAGTGTTCTGAGGTCATACATAACACATATTTATATCTTTGGCAAGACAAATTTGACAAAATTTTGCAAAATATGTTTTTTAGGTGTTTTTACATCTTAAATCCATAGCATGGTCGCTATCCGGTAGATCTTCTTGTTCGCCAAAATTGTACATGTTGCGTTCAAATTCACATTGATCGTCTCGTTCGGGTATCGAGTCGATAAGATTTTGGGGAAATTTTTGAAAAATAGAAAAGCTGTTGTCATCGAAATCTTCATATTGCGGAATTGGCGGTATCATGTTTTTTCTCCTTTGATGCTATAAGCTAGATTTAGTCACGATATTTGAAAATTAAATATAGAAAAAAGACTTGCTTATTTTTGGTGGTGGTTTATAAAAAATATTGTTGTATTTTATAGGAGAAAATAAATGGCTTGTAATAACCCAAAATGTAAGAATCCGGATTGTACTTGCGGAGATAATTGTTCTTGTGATGAAAATCATCAATGCTCTGAAAATAAGACCGAAGAGGCAAAAAAAGGCGGTTGTTGCTGTTCTAAAAATAAATAAAGGAGGATTTTTATGGCTGAAAACAAAGAACCCTCACAACGACAACTCAGAGTTGCTCAAGAAATCAGAAAAATAATTGTGAACTTTATTGATAGGGGAGAAGTTCGCAATTTGGAAGGAATTGATACTTTGGTTACAGTTACCAAAGTTACGGTTTCTCCCGATTTGAAGTATTGTACGGTTTTGTTTATGACCACAAACGGAAACCATTTGCAAGAAGTGTTGGGCGGTTTGCAATTGGCGGCAAATTTCTTCCGCAAACAAGTGGCGGCTAAAACAGCTTTACGTTATGTGCCGGAAATTAACTTTAGAGTTGATAAAACTTTTGAAGCGGTTGATGAAATTGAAAAACTTTTGCGAGATCCGCATGTGGCACAAGATTTGAAATAATAACAGCCCCGAAAGGGGCTTTTTATAAAAGGAGCTTGATTTGGTTAAGCACAAAGGCCACAAAATAAACGGTTGGCTGATAGTTGATAAAGAAGCCGGAATGGGTTCAACTCAAGTGGTGGGCAAAACTCGCTATTTGTTACAGGCTGCAAAAAACGGACATTGTGGAACCTTAGATCCGTTTGCTACCGGTGTGTTGCCGATAGCTTTTGGTGAAGCAACCAAGCTGATTCCTTATGTTACAGACGGTGACAAGGAATATGAATTTTGGCTCAAATTCGGAGCAACAACAGATACGTTAGACTGTGACGGAAAATTTATTGCCGAAGGTGAAAAAGTTCCGACTAAAGAGGAAATTGAAGCAATATTACCTCAATTTGTGGGCGAAATTACACAAATTCCTCCGGCTTATTCGGCAATTAAGATTGATGGGAAAAGGGCTTATGACTTGGCTCGCAAAGGGCAAAAAGTAGAAATCCCTGAGCGAAAAATCACTATTTACGGACTCGAACTGTTGGAAATGTGCGAATCTGATGTGGTGCATTGTCGAGTCCGATGCTCAAAAGGCACATATGTGCGGACTCTTGGAGCGGATATTGCTCAAAAACTAGGTACAATAGGATATTTGAAGGCTTTAAGACGGACAAAATGCGGTATTTTTGATGTTTCGGATACGATTTTGCTGGAAAATTTAAAAAAGATAGAGTATGTTGAGGAACGCCAAAAAGTTTTGCTTCCGGTAATAACATGTCTGCGCGACATCGCGGACATTGCCGTAACCGAGGCAGATGCTGCCAAGCTAAAACAAGGCCAAGGCTTATCGCCCAAGGCTTATCAGACATCGGATCTGTTAGGCAAAGAGGTGGTGGCCACTTATAACGGAAACTTGGTGGCGGTGGTGCGAATCGATGAGCGAAAAATTGCTCCGGTTCGAGTTTTTAACTTTTAATATAAGGAAAATATGATGTCGATTTCTAATGAAGAAAAGAAAAAATTGGTTGAAGCTTATGGCTTGAATCCAAATGATACCGGTTCTCCGGAAGTTCAAATTGCTATTTGGACAGCTGAAATTAACAACCTGATTGAACACTTTAAGACACATGCTAAAGATACTCACTCTCGTTTGGGTTTGATGAAGAAAGTTAGCCGTCGTCGTCACCTTTTGGATTACTTGAAAGGTAAGAGTGAAGAGCGTTATCAGGCTTTGATTAAGAAGTTAGATCTCAGAAAATAAATTTATGCGGCATCTAAAGCGAAAAATGCGGGTCAACAAAAATTCACGTAGGTCTATCTACGCTAAAATTTTTGTTGCCCTGTTTTTCGCTCCATATGCCTGCCTAAATTTATTTTCTTTGTGCCCTGAATGGGCAATCTAGTTTGAGAACTGCGGGGGAATGGGCTTCCGCAGTTCTTTTGATTAAAAAATCCTGCATGGGGCAGGTAGAGGTTATATGAAAGGAAAATGGAAATATGATCGATTTTAAAGTATGCCGCAAAGAGATGGAATGGGGCGGAAGAAAATTAGTATTAGAAACAGGTAAGATTGCCAGACAGGCTACGGGTGCGGTGATTGTTACCTATGGTGAAACACAGGTTATTGCAACAGTATGTGCGGCAAAAGAGGCAAAGGCAGATCAAGATTTCTTTCCTTTGACAGTTAATTATCAAGAAAAATATTATGCTACCGGTAAAGTTCCCGGCGGTTTTATGAAGCGAGAGGGCAAACCATCTGAGCGTGAGGTTTTGGTTTCTCGTTTGATTGACAGACCTATTCGCCCGTTGTTTCCTGATGCTTTCAAAAATGAAGTGCAAATTATTTGTACCGTGTTGGCTCACGATCAAAATACCGACTCTGATATTCCGTCAATGATTGCGGCTTCGGCAGCTTTGGCTGTTTCAGGTATTCCGTTCTTGGGGCCTATTGCTAGTGCCAAAATCGGATATAAAAACGGTGAATACATTTTGAACCCGACTATTGAACAGCTCAAAGATACAGATTTGGAATTGGTTGTTGCCGGTACATCTGAAGGGGTGTTGATGGTGGAATCTGAAGCACAAGAGCTTTCAGAAGAAACCATGCTCGGTGCGGTTATGTTTGGTTTTGATAACTTCCAACCGGTTATTAATTTGATTGCTGATTTGGCAAAAGAAGCCGGTAAAGAAAAATGGGAAGCACCGGTATTTCCTCCGGAATTTGATGAACTTTACAATCGTTTGGCCAAAGATTTTACTAAAGAATATGAAGAAGCCTTCAAAATTACCGATAAATTAAAACGTGGTGAAATGATTGCTTTGGCTTCAGAAAAATTCAAAGCTACTTTGGATCCGGAAAATGAATTTGATCAACGCTATGCTCAAGACGCTATTGAAAAGTTGATGCATCATGTTATGCGTGAGGCTGTGCTTTCTACCGGTAAGCGTATAGATGGTCGTGACACCAGAACAGTTCGTCCGATTGCTTGCCAAGTAGATGTATTGCCTACAGCACATGGTTCTGCTTTGTTTACCAGAGGCGAGACACAAGCTTTGGTAGTTACAACTTTGGGGACAGGTGAAGACGCTCAAATTGTTGATGGTCTTATGGAAGAATATAAAGAAGACTTTATGTTGAACTACAACTTCCCTCCGTTCTCTGTTGGTGAATGTGGCCGTATCGGAAGTCCGGGACGTCGTGAGATTGGTCATGGAAAATTGGCTTGGCGTGCAATTCATCCGATGATGCCAAAAGATAAAGATGCGTTCCCATACACTGTTCGTGTGGTTTCAGAAATTATGGAATCTAACGGTTCTTCATCAATGGCAACGGTTTGCGGTACAACAATGTCTTTGATGTCTGCCGGTGTGCCAATGACAAAACCGGTGGCCGGTATTGCTATGGGATTGATTAAAGAAGATGATGGTCGTGTGGCTATTTTGACTGATATTTTGGGTGATGAAGATCATCTTGGCGATATGGATTTCAAAGTTGCCGGCACAAAAGACGGTGTAACAGCTTTGCAAATGGATATTAAGATTACCTCTATCACCAAAGAAATCATGAAAAACGCTCTTGCTCAAGCTCATGAAGGACGTATTCATATTCTTGGTGAAATGGCAAAAGCTATTGCAGAGCCTCGTCCTCATGTATCTGATAGAGCTCCACGTATTGTTGCTATCAAAATTCCGGTAGATAAGATCCGTGAAGTTATCGGTACAGGCGGAAAAGTTATTCGTGAGATTGTTGAAAAGACTCATACTAAGATTGATATTTCTGATGATGGTGTTGTTAAAATCGCATCTATGAAAAAAGAAGAAGGTGATGCTGCTCTTGAATGGATTATGGGTATTGTAGCAGAACCGGAAGAAGGTAAGATCTATCATGGTACCATTACCAAAATTATGGACTTTGGTGCATTTGTTCGTTTCTTGGGTACAACCGAAGGTTTGGTTCATATTTCAGAAGTTAAGAACGAGCGTATAGCTTCTGTTTCTGATTTCTATAAAGAAGGCGATCAAATCTGGGTTAAATGTCTTGGTGCTGATAATCGTGGTAAGATTAAACTTTCAGCAAAGAGAGTTAATCAGGAAGACGGATCTGATTTGGAAAATCGTTAATTGTTTTTTCGAGTTTGTTTGATACCTTTTGACAAGCTCAAGGTAACAAAAAACGCTAGAGATAAGACACTAGCGTTTTTTGTTAACACGAAAGGTTAGTCAATCCGAACTTTTTCTTGTGCGAAGGCTCGTTTTTCTTCTGCGAAAGTCAATAAATCTGTTGATGAGGTCTGCGAAATCAAAATGTTCAAAAACGTCAGAACAGTACTGTAGTTACTCCTTCCGTCCTTTTCGTAAGGATACAGAGCAGCGTATTCCATTACTGAGGCAATCAAAGATTTTACTTCATTCTCACAGTTTCTGGCAATAAACTGTTTTGCAATGTCAACGCAACACCAATAACTTAGCATTTCCGTATCGACATGTTTTACAAATGGAGTTAGGTCTAACGGAGATTTTACGGCAAATGCCCAAAGTTCATTATCAAAACTTTCAAGAGCCTTCCCTTCTTCAAGAGCAATTCTTTGCTCAAGAAGTATTGATTCTAAGCCTTTTATTGAGCAATACTCTTTCAAGACTGAAGATTTGTAGCTTGGATCTAGTATTAGCCATTTAATCGCATCAAAATTTATAAACTTGCTCCACCTGTCAACATCTCTTTCAAGAAGAGAGTATTTCTCTTTGTCATCGATGTTTCCTAAAGTGTCAGTTTTAATCATCCAGATCAAAACCTTTTCTATCAACTTATTGCTGTCCAAGCGTTTAAGCCCAGAGAACAAGTCTTTAGAAGAAATATCGCTAGGAATCAAGTTTTGCAAATATTTCGTATAAAAGGTTTTTAACTCTTCGCTAGTTCCGTCTTGCAAAATAACGTTGCATAGCTCAGGAGAGATGTTGCCTGATGTAATAGCCTCTCTTGCTTCTACAAGCAGCTCTTCTTTTGTTTTTTCTTTCACAACAGTTGTTGTGTGATCATCCTTTTTTCTAAAAAAAGAATGAAGAAGGTTTTTTATTTTCATAATATGTATATAATTTGTTGTTTATTCAAAAATAGCACAATTTAGACAAAATAGCAAGATTTTTTTAAATAGTGTTTTTTTGTTGCTTTTTTGGATTTAGAGTGTAGATTTATGGCTATAATGTAATTATTAATTTAATTTTTTAAATATTATGAGTAAAAGATTGAAAGTTGTGCGTCGAAACAAGAAATTCGGTGTGCTTACAGCAGATGGTAAGGAATTTTTGCCATTTGTTTATGACAAAATTTTTAGGGATGATGTTTATGATTTCTTTGAACTTCATCAAAATGGAATGGTCAGTTTTTGTGCCTATGATGGCGTAGAAATACTTATTCCTACTAAAGAAGAAGATGTTTATGTGAACAGACAAGCCCGAATGTTTGAGATAAAGCACAAAACTAAATTACTTTTTTATAACTTTAATGGTAAAAAGGTTCTTGATGAAAAGTATTCATCTGAAACAATAGAGGCTTTTCGTGATGGATTTGTGATTCTAAGCGGTGATTTTTGTCGTTTTGTGAATCTTAAAGGGGAAGTCGTGCTTTCAGGGTTTGATCAAATCTATGAAGTGCTAGATTATAATCAGAATGTGTTGATAGTCAAAAAGAATGGCAAATACGGGGTTTATGATTTAGCAGGTAACAAGATTATGCCGGTGAGGTATGATCGCATAGAGATAAACCATGGGGTGTGCAAAGGAATAGATACTGTTCATTTAAATTTGACCGCTGGATATTAAACTCCGGCGGTTTTTTGTTGACATAAAATTTGTTTTGTCTATATATTGGATTCAATTATAAATTATTCTAAATCATAATACTATGAATACATTAATTATTATCTTAGGAGTGATTGTCGTTATCTTTTATTCTTACAAAGACATCTTTTTTTCAGTAGTCAAAGTTTACGATATATCTAAAGCAGAAGAGGACTGCGAGTATAATTGTAAATTTCGTTGGCGAGGTAAAGAAAGAGACGGCGTCTTTGTGGCGGAGCCATTTGATCTGGAAGAACATAAAGAGTTTTATTGTGTAGTAAAATCTTTGATATGCGATGAAGGCAGGTGGTATGTTGAGCCGTGTACTGAAGATGTTAAACAAAATTAAATTTAACAAGCTATGGACAAGTATTATTTTTTATTGGCGATTTTAGGAATAGCTTGTTTGATACCTTTGATTCAAATCTTTTTTAAGGTATGGCTGTTCCAACTGGGGCAAATCAAACTTCTGAAAAAGTTGATGTTTTTTCCCAGTGTTTTGGCTTTGGTTGCGCTGATCTTTAGTGACTATTTTGGGTTGCCATCAGATAAGCTTTGTATAGTTTGGCTTTTGTGGCTGTTGTTTTTTGTGTTACAAAAAGAAATGACAAAAGTGAATTATGAGATTTTAGCTCAATATCTGATAGAACATCCAATAGGTGTTTTTGTTCCAAAACATCAAGATGCTAAAGGAAGAATCTGGGGCCGGTTGGAGATTGGCGTTTTGAGCATGACAGCTGTTGTTTATTGCGGAACATTCACTATAGGAAAACCTTGTGTGGTTATAGTGATGGTAGATTTGGACAATTATGGTGATATGAAAGAAGTCCAAGTAATATCACTGGAAGATTAAGTAAAGCCCGTTTCTGAAAGGAGACGGGTTTTGAGTTTTAAAAATATCTTGAAAAATATAAAAAAAAGTTGTATAAGTCGGGTTAATCGTATGGCACCCCTGGAGGCCAAACGAGGATTGTTAATTTTTTTTATAAAGGAATTTTACAATGGCTGATATTACATTTAATGCTGAAAAGCGTGAGAAAGCAGGTAAGGGGGCAGCTCGTGCATGTCGTCGTGAGGGTCGTATTCCTGCCGTTATCTATGGTGGCAAACAAGAATCTGTTATGATTTCTTTGCACCCTGTTGAGTTGGAAAAAGCTCTTGATACAGTTGGTTTCTATGCTGCCGATGTTGAAATTGTATTGGACGGCAAAAAGCACAAGGTTAAGTGCCAAGACGTTCAATTCCACCCAGTATCTGACGCACCTATTCACGTAGATTTCGTTAGAAAATAGTTTTATAAACTATCTAGAGCGATTTTTTCGGTCTCAAAATTTCATGTACTTATGAGTACGCTAAAAATTTTTACCGTTGAAATCGCTCTATCTATATATCTGAAACAAATTTTTTGATATGGAAAAACAGGAATATGTTTTTAATCGTAGGTTTGGGCAATCCCGGAAGTGAATATGAAAAAACTCGTCATAATGTTGGATTTATGGCGGTGGACGAGCTTGCCCAAGTTTATGGTTTTGGACCTTTTAAGGCTAAGTTTGACGGGCTTATTGCTGAAGGAAAAATAGCTAACGAGAAAATATATATTCTGAAGCCTCAGACATATATGAATCTTTCCGGAAACTCTGTGGTTAAAGCGGCTAATTTTTATAAAATTTTACCGCAAAATATTATAGTGATTCACGATGATATGGATTTGGCTGTCGGTAAATTGAAAGCGAAGATTGGTGGTGGAGCCGGAGGGCATAACGGTTTAAAATCTATCGACGCTGCAGTTACGCCAAATTATAATCGTATCAGAATTGGTGTAGGGCACCCTAATCAAAGCGGTGATGCTGTGGTTAGTCATGTGCTTAGCCGTTTTTCAAAGGCTGATGCTGAAGTAATAGAGCAAAAAATTAATTTGGTATGTGATGTAATAGATGTATTAATAAAAAACGGAGTTGCCTCTTTCAGTAATAAAATTGGTGACTTACAAAGTAAAAAACAAGGAGAATAAAATGGGGTTTAATTGCGGTATTGTCGGTTTGCCAAATGTTGGAAAATCTACATTGTTTAATGCTCTTACACAGACTATTGCTGCACAGGCTGCGAATTTTCCGTTTTGTACCATTGAACCAAATACCGGTCGAGTTGCTGTTCCGGATAAACGTTTGAATAAGCTCGTTGAAATGGTTAATCCAAAATCTGTGGTGCCTACACAGCTGGAATTTGTTGATATTGCCGGACTTGTAAAAGGAGCTTCTAAAGGCGAAGGCTTGGGTAATCAGTTTTTGGCCAATATTCGAGAGGTTGATGCCATAGTTCATGTTTTACGTTGCTTTGAAAATGAAAACATTACTCACGTTGAGGGTAGCATAGACCCTATTCGTGATGCAGAAATTGTAGAAACGGAACTCATGATAGCAGATTTGGAGTCTTTGGAAAAAAGATTTGAGCAAGCATGCAAAAAAGCCAAAGGCGGAGATAAAGAAGCTATAACTAATGTTGCAGTTATGGAACCTGTTATTAATGCTCTAAAAGAGGGTAAGCCGGCAAGGGTTGCAGCTCCGGATCAAAGCAATAAAGACGAATATAAAGCATATAGAATGTTGCAGCTCTTAACATCTAAGCCTGTACTTTATGTGTGCAATGTTGATGAAGATTCTGCTTCTGCCGGAAATGAATTTTCAGAAAAAGTTTTTGCGAAGGCTAAAGCCGAAAATGCTCAAGCTGTAATAATTTCGGCAGAAATAGAATCAGAAGTTGCCCAACTTGAAAGCGAAGAAGAAAAACAAGAATTTTTATCAGCTCTCGGTTTGGAAGAAACCGGTTTGGCAAAAATTATTCATGCCGGATATGATTTGCTTGGCTTGCAAACTTACTTTACTGCAGGACCCAAAGAGGTACGAGCATGGACATTTGTTAAAGGATCAAAAGCTCCACAATGTGCCGGTATAATTCACTCTGATTTTGAAAGAGGATTTATTCGTGCCGAGACAATATCATATGATGATTATGTAAAATTTGGTGGGGAGCAAGCTTGTAAGGAAGCAGGCAAAATGCGTTCGGAAGGGAAAGACTATATTGTACAAGATGGGGATCTTTTGAATTTCCTTTTCAACGTTTAAAATTTTATGGAGATTTGAAATGAGGTTGGCTCTTTTTCAGCCTGATATTCCGCAAAATACCGGCACAATGATGAGACTTTGTGCTTGTGTTGATTTACCGATAGACATTATAGAACCATGTGGTTTTATTTTTAATGACAAGGCAATGCGTCGTGCCGGTATGGACTATCTTGATATGGTTGATTATCGTCGTCATGATTCTTGGCAAGATTTTTTACAATATCGAGCAGATCATCCCGAAGAGTATGGACGTATAGTTCTTTTGACAACCAAAGCATCTATACCTTATGTGAATTTTGAATTTAAAGAAAATGATATTATTCTGATGGGTCGAGAATCAGCCGGAGTTCCTCAAGAAGTGCACGATATTGTTGATGCCCGTCTCATTATTCCGATGAATGAAAAAGCCCGCTCGATTAATGTTGCTGTGTCTGCAACGATGGTTGTGGGGGAGGCTTTGCGTCAAACTAAATGGCTATAAAAAGTTGTATAATGGCTCATCTAGAGCAGTTTGTTTCGGTCAAAAGTTTCCTCACGTACCTCTAATGTACGCTCCGGTGCTTTTGCCTTTCAAACTACTCTATCTAAACCATTCTCCAACCTTTTATGGTGCTATGTATAACGGCTCATCTAGAGCACAGTTTATTCCGGTCAAAAGTTTCCTCACGTACCTCTAATGTACGTTCCGGTACTTTTGCCTTTCAAACCACTCTATCTAACTTTTAGTTATTAGGTGTAAGTGATTAGAGGGGATTAAGCATATTTTGTTTGACTCTGCCAATAGTTTCATTTATGAGTCGAATCATAAGTGAAATTATTAATGTTAAAAATATGTTTAATTATGAATGAGTTAAAAACACAAGTGAGAGTTTGCAAGAATAGCGTTCTGCAAATTCTAACTCCCAATGATCCGGCTCAGTTGCAGATGTTTGGCACAACAAAATATAGTGTCAAGAGTTTGCAATATGATAAGGTTTGGAGGAGTAAAGGCTACATTAAGGTTCAAGAATCCGGTAAGCTAGGGCTTTTTGATCGAAATGGCAAGCAAATATTGCCAATTAAATTTGACAATATTCTGGTTTATGAGAGGGGCTTTCTTTGTACAGAAGGCAATAGATCTTCTTTTTATCGGTTAGATGGTTCAAGCGTTTTTACTTCAAATGTTTCTGTAGAGAAATATTTTCCGAAGTATGGGCTTTTTTTGGTTTATTTCTTCGATCTTATTAATCCCTTAGCTCTGATGCGAGAAAAAGGTGGTTTTGTTAGTATAGATTGTATGGAATTTGATTCATACATAGATCTTCCTGATAAGCTGCTGTTACGCAAAGGGTTTAACCAAAAGAGATTGATGTTTGATAAAAAAACAGGAGCAATTTCGTGGGTGTGGAGTAAAGTATATGGTGTCGGAGAAAGTGATGCTGATGCGATAATATATGAGATCAAAAAACAATATGGTTTAATCTTTAGGGAAGGTAGTAATTATCGAGAGATTATCAAACCGGGATGTTATGAGCGAATATATGTCGGTCAGCTGAAAGAAAAGCAGAGCTTTGGACGTCGACTTCCTTATCGTATAGCAGTGAAAAGAAGGGGAAAAACAGGCGTTGTAGATTGGAACGGAAAAGTACTGATTCCATGTCTGTATGATGAGATACGCGAATATGAAGATTTAGGAATTATCGTTTATAAGAACGGCAAAAAAGGACTGTTTACACATAAAAAGGTGCTTTCTTGTTGTTATGATGAAATTTTTAAGTCTTTGTACTATAAAGGTGAAAAGCACTTTATTGTTTGTAAAAACGGTCTTTATGGTGTTGTTCGCGATATCGGAATTGACGAGGAGGTTGTACCTATCAAGTATCAGGCTGTTTATGATAATCGTGGCATAGGATATGAAGTAGTATTTGCTAAGAAACATGGTTTTTATGACTTAAGCGGAAAGCAAATTTTGATGCCTCTGTATGATTATATTTCTGCAACAGTATTTTGGAAAACATCAAAGATGTTTTTGAAAATAGGAATGAAGTCAGGAGAAAGCACAAGAGTTGGTATTACTGATTTTAAGGGTAAGATCGTCGTGCCGATAGCGTACAAAAATGTTGAGTTATGTGGAGAAGAAATCATAGTACAAAGTGAGTTTGGTTGTGGCTTGTTTTCAGCGGAAGGCAAAAAACTTCTTACTGATGACTATGACAGTATTGAGCAAATAACAACAAGTCTTTATCGAGTAGGTCATGACGGTAAGTATGGTGCATATTTTACCAAAAGAAGAAAAATGGTGGTACCGATAAAATATTCGTGGGTCGATATTGATAAGGCAGGCAATCTCTTCGGACAAGTTCCTTTTATGCAAATTCCAATGTAGCTATAAAAAACCGCATCTTATGTGATGCGGTTTTTTATTATTTGGCTGTTAATTTTTTGAAAGCTTCAGCAAGGTTAATACTTTTAGTTTGTCGTAAAACTTGTGTCAAAGTGCCATCGGCTTTTATCTCTCCTTTATTTATTATGATAATTCTATCGGCAATATTTTCAGCTTCATCAAGCAAGTGTGTGGATATTAAAATAGTTTTGTTTTTACCCATTTTTTTTATAATATTTTGAATATGTTCTTTTTGGTTGGGGTCTAATCCGTCGGTGGGTTCATCAAGAAGCAAAATTTTGGGATCTGTTAAAATGCTTTGAGCAAAGCCCACGCGTCGTTGATATCCTTTAGACAGGGTCTCTATTTTTTGATCTAGAACATCTGAAATTTGAGATTTTTCGATAGCTTTGTTCAGTTGTTCTTTTGATGCTTCTTTTAGTTTTGCTATATATTCCAAAAATGATCTTACGGTCATATCTGCGTAAAGAGGGGATCCTTCTGGTAAGAAACCAATGTTTCTTTTGCATTCTAAAGGATTTTGTTGTGAAGAGCATTCTAAAATTTTTATCTCTCCCGTATCAGGAGCCAAATATCCGGCAATCATATTCATTAAGGTTGATTTTCCGGCTCCGTTTGGTCCTAATAAAGTTATAACTCCATCGTTTGCCGTAAAAGAAATATTATTTACGGCAGCGATAGCATCAAATGATTTTGAAAGGTTTTTAATTTCTATATTGTAGCGCATGATTAATCCTTGTTGATTTCATATAGAACAATAGCTGCAGCAGTGGCGACATTTAGACTCTCTACTTTTTCGTTCATGGGCAACTTGATTGTAATATCACAATTTTCTTCTACCAATCGACGCATGCCTTTTCCTTCGGAACCCATAATAATAGCAGTTTTTCCGCCTTTTTTGAGGTTTGCCAGTTCGGTTTTGGCATAACCATCCATGCCAATTGTCCAAAAATCTGCATCTTTTAGTTTTTCAATTGCTCGCGATAGGTTGGTTACCCTAACAATAGGCAAGTATTCTATCATGCCGGCAGAGGCTTTTGCCATTGAGCCGGTTTCGGAAGGTGAGTTTTTGTCTTGGACAATTAGAGCTAATGTGTTGAAGGCGACAGCAGAACGGATAATTGCTCCGATGTTTTGCGGATCGGTAACTTGATCTAAAATTAAAACATGGCATTTATCTAGTGTTTTAGATGCATCTATAATATCTTCTAAGCTCGGGTTTTCTAATTCTGCACAAATCAGGGCAAAACCTTGGTGAACCGAATCGGGAGGAAGAAGCTTATCTATTTCCTTGCGATCGGCTATTTGCGGATTGTATTGACGAACTTCGTCAGCAACATCTTTGGTACATAAAAGTTTTATTTTTTTGCGTTTGGGGTTTTTTAGAGCTGACAATACAGCGTGACGACCATAAATAACAAGTTGATTTTTAGGAGTGTTTTTTTGTTTGTTTATCATTATATCACCTTTCTTAAAATGCCGCCGTTTTGGTTAAGTAAAGTTTCGGCTTGTTGTTTGGAGCATTGTTTGATTGCCATAACGCAGGCGGTTTTAACATTTTTTCCGCTCATTTCGATATATTTTTTGGCTTCTTCGTAAGAAATGTTTGCAATTTCTGAGACAATGCGACAGCCGCGGTCAATGAGTTTTTCGTTCACCATTCTGACATCAATCATGTAGTTTTGATAAGTTTTGCCGATGCGAATCATTGCTCCGGTAGAAAGCATATTTAAAATCATTTTTTGTGCAGTGCCGGATTTCATGCGAGAAGAACCGGTGAGGGCTTCTTCGCCTACTATCGGATTAATAAAAATGTTTGAAAATTTTTGTAATTTTGCCTCGGGATTGGAGCTGATTCCTATGGTTTTACAGCCAATTTTTTGTGCTTCTTCCAAAACGGCCAGAACATATTTGGGGCCACCATTGGCCGAAATGCCAACAATAATATCTTTGGGAGTTGGAGAAAAGGTTTTTAGGTCTTGCAAGCCTAATTCGGCACTATCTTCAGAGTTTTCGATAGAGAATCTTAAAGCTTTATCTCCTCCGGCAATAAAGCCGTTTACCATACCATGTTCGACTCCAAAAGTCGGCCAGCATTCCGAAGCATCAAGTACGCCCAATCTTCCGCTTGTGCCGGCTCCAAAATAAGCTAAACGACCGCCTTGGTGAAATGCGTTGGCAATTAATTCTATGGCTTTTCCAATTTGAGGGATAACCTTTTGTATTGCAACAGCTATCTTCAAATCTTCCTGATTTATGGTTTGAGCGATTTGCTCTGAAGTCATCAGATCGATGTTTTCGGTGTTGGGGTTGCGTCTTTCGGTAAGGACAGTTGTTGTCATGATGTTGTTTATTCCTTTATTATCGATAATAAAATTCATTTTAATTAAAATTAATTAAGATTTTCATAAAAAAGGTGTTGACAAATAGGGCAAAATGCTATTATTTGCTACCTAGCGATTATGCTATAAGGATAGCAATCCTCCTTCTTATCAGATTTTTTTGGAGGGGTGGCAGAGCGGTCAAATGCAACGGACTGTAAATCCGTCGACTTAGTCTACGATGGTTCGAATCCATCCCCCTCCACCACTGATAAGGTACAACTCTTGGAAAGAGGTAGATCTAAGCGGGTGTAGCTCAATGGTAGAGCAGAAGCCTTCCAAGCTTATGACGGGGGTTCGATTCCCCTCACCCGCTCCATTTTCTCCCCCTTTTCATCACTGTATTAACAACATAAACTAGGATTTTTGAATATGGCAAAAGAGAAGTTTGAGCGCACAAAGCCTCACTGTAACATTGGAACCATTGGTCACGTAGACCATGGTAAGACCACCTTGACAGCAGCAATTACCAAGACATTGGCAACCCAGGGTGGAGCAACATTTACTGCATATGATCAAATTGATAAAGCTCCTGAAGAGAAGGCACGCGGTATCACCATTTCTACTTCACACGTAGAATATGAGACAACAAATCGTCACTATGCTCACGTAGACTGCCCGGGCCACGCTGACTATGTTAAGAACATGATTACCGGTGCAGCTCAGATGGACGGAGCAATTTTGGTTGTGTCTGCAGCTGATGGTCCGATGCCTCAAACTCGTGAACACATTTTGTTGGCACGTCAAGTAGGTGTTCCGGCATTGGTAGTATTCATGAACAAATGTGACCAAGTAGATGATCCGGAATTGTTGGAATTGGTAGAAATGGAAATTCGTGACTTGTTGAGTTCATATGAATTCCCAGGCGATGAAATTCCAATCGTAAAAGGATCTGCATTGGTAGCCTTGGAAGATGGTGACAAAGCAATGGGTCATGACGCAATTTTGAAATTGATGGAAGAAGTAGACAGATACATTCCACAACCAGAGCGTCCAAAAGATCAACCATTCTTGATGCCGATTGAAGACGTATTCTCAATTTCTGGCCGTGGTACAGTTGTAACCGGTCGTGTTGAGCGTGGTGTATTGAAGGTTGGTGACGAAATCGAGATCGTAGGTATTCGTCCGACAGCTAAGACAACATGTACCGGTATCGAAATGTTCCGTAAATTGTTGGATAGCGGTGAAGCCGGCGATAATATCGGTGTATTGCTCCGCGGAACTAAGAGAGAAGAAGTTGAACGTGGACAAGTATTGGCAGCTCCCGGTACTATTACACCACACACAGACTTCACATGTGAATGCTATATTTTGACCAAAGAAGAAGGTGGTCGTCATACTCCATTCTTCTCTAACTATCGTCCACAATTCTATTTCCGTACCACAGACGTAACCGGTGCTATCGAGTTACCTGAGGGAACAGAAATGGTAATGCCTGGCGATAACATCACCATGACAGCAAAATTGATCAACCCGATTGCCATGAACGAAGGTTTGCGTTTCGCAATTCGTGAAGGTGGTCATACAGTTGGTGCTGGTGTGGTTGCTAAGATACTTAAATAATTAACATAAAGAAAAAAGTTCGCTCTTTGGGCGTCTAATCACAAAAGGGGCGGCGTTGTAAAAATTCATGTACTTTTTTGTACACTAGAATTTTTACACGCCGACTTTTGTTTCTATTCGCCGCAAATATCGAACTTTTTTTATTGAACATAATTTTTGAGCTGATTTTGTAAGCTTTAACCTTCGTAGCACAGGGATTTATCAAATTTTACGTCTGAAATTTTCAGTATTTGGAATTAGCAAAAAAACTTCAGAACGGTCGAAATTCATGTACTGATTTGTACACTAGGATTTTCTCTCTTTTTATTTTTACTTCTATTAACCTCGTATAACGAATTTTAATAATAGTGCTTGGGATAAGGTTAGTTTTAAGCTACCATCTTTGACGAATTTGAGAAAGGGCTGTTTGAATATTTGAAGGTTTGCTTCTTAGTTGTTTTTCGTAGATGGCCTTACTAAATGAAACAATATTATCTATTTTGCATTCTAAAGACGGATTTGCGATTGGATATAATTTTTCACCTTTAATTTTTTTTGTTCTATTCTTTGGTGAAGTTAGATATTCTGTAAATGAGCCATCGTCAGAATACAATCGAACACAATGTTCCTCTCCATTCAAAGAGCAACTGGCTAAAATTTTATCGCCTTGTTTATATTCTAAAATATCATTACCGTGTTTGTTTTTGCGAATAGTAATATTATCGGCATTTGGCATAAGTTCCAAATTTTTTACACTTATATTTATTTGGGAGTTGGATGTTTGCGGTAGATTAATATCATTTATTTGGCTGCTGAAAGTTGATGGAGGTATAATATCATCTATTGATAATGAAACTCCTTGCTCCGGTGAAACTAAATTTTTCTTATGAATAAATCTTTCTTGATGTGTTGTTCTTAAATGTTTTAATGCAGACGATACATAGTCTTGAATTTCTTTGTGCGTATATTTTGTGGATAGGTCTTCAAAAATTTTATTTGCCCAAGGATTTTTTTTATAATTTTGACCCAAATATTTGGTGCCACATTTTTCTGCTAAAAAGATATGACAGGCAAGGGCTGATAGCACCCTATCATTCATATTATTAAACTGAAGATTGTGGTCTAATGAAGGGATTCCCTCATACCCATAGTAAGAAAAAGAAGAATCTTCATTTTCCTTAATCCAGCTATCTTTTACACCTTCAAATCTCATGCCGATATTATTGAAAATATGCATATCTTCCGATGTATCTATACCGCCACGCGGAAAATCTTTTTTGTATCTGTCGCCAAAGTTTTCATTTAACTGTTTTGCAATATATTGAGCTTTATCGTATTCTCCAATATATATAGTAAAAACTTTTCCGCCGTCACCGCCGTTTCCCATTTTAAAGCTAATTTCATTATCAATGAGAAATTTTACTGTATCCTTAATTATAGGATCAGAAACAGTTCTGTCCGTTTGATCAAGAAAAATATGTAGTTTCCAAGCGTGATTGTCATCTTTACCTGCCTGAAATTCCATGTCTTTGCTATTTTGTGGGAGAGATAAAAATTCATCAAATGAATGTACATAATTAACGTGTGCCATGTTTTTAACTCCTTTAAAAACTCAGGGACTTTGTTTTATATGTCTCCTTTTTTTGTACACCATATGCGATTATTTGTCAATATATTTAGATTGTGCCTTAGCGGCATGTTTAAGGGCTGTCTTAGTTGTCAGACAGCCTCTGTTGATATATAAACTACAAGAGCTCTTTTAATGTGCTTTCTAGCACGTTATCTGCATGTTGGTCTTGGGTAAGGTTGCGGAAGTATAGCAACAAGAAAAGTCTGGTTGCGTAGCTAAGACCAAGATTTTGAGCTTTATTACTTTCAACCAAAGAGATTAATTTGTTGCGGTGAATTTTTTCGATGCGGCAAGCTTCGTCAAGAATCTTCCACTCTTGACTACACAAACGCATGCTTGTACGGCGATCATTTATATTTAATATTTTATTACTAAGTTTTGTCATGGTTATTACTGGTATGTTATTACTAACTTAAAGTGGTTATATCATATATTTTAAAACTTGCAATACTTAATTGTAAAAAATGTTAATATTTTTTTAGACTCGGGTTTGACAAAAAAGTTGATGAGACTCAAACAGAGTCTGAGTCGGGTTTTGCGAGAATCGTAAAGTGTAATTTTTTTGATTTTTTTTCATTTTTTCTCTTGCATTTAATGAGAGCTTATGTTACAAGGCTCTCACGACAGGTGAATTGCGAAAAGACTCCGTAATTTACTTGGGGTATAAAACATAACGCATCCCTTGCTTGGCAAGGCTCTGCAAAGTTTAACGTTTAGGCGGCTGCTTCTAAATGCTGAGGTGTGCCGTCTAGTTATAGGAAAAGTATTAATATGATGGATACACAAAATATAAGAATTCGCCTCAAGGCTTTTGATCATCGTTTGCTTGATCTTTCTACAAAAGAGATTGTGCATACAGCCAAAAGAACCGGGGCAAACGTAAGAGGTCCTATTCCTCTTCCGACAATTATCGAGAAGTTTACCGTAAACCGTTCTCCGCACGTAGATAAAAAGTCTCGTGAGCAGTTCGAAATTCGTACTCACAAAAGACTTCTTGATATCGTAGATCCAACACCGCAAACAGTTGATGCTTTGATGAAGCTTGATTTGGCTGCCGGTGTTAATGTTGAAATTAAATTGTAATTAATGTTAATGTTGGCTTTTTGAATATTTGGGAAAGTCAACCAATTAAGAAAAGGAAATAAATATAATGCGTACGGGTCTAATCGCAAAAAAACTTGGAATGTCTCGCGTATTTGAAATGGACGGAACTCATGTTCCTGTTACCGTTTTGCACGTGGACGGTCTTGAGGTTGTTAGCGTCAGAACCAAAGAGAAAGACGGTTATACCGCCGTTCAGCTGGGCTGTGGCAACGTTAAGGCCAAGAACCTTTCTAAACCGTTGAAAGGTCATTTCGCCAAGGCTAATGTTGAACCAAAGCAGAAATTGGCAGAATTCAGAGTTTCTGATGATTGCTTGTTGTCTGTTGGTGATAAATTATCTGTAGAACATTTTGTTCCAGGGCAATTTGTTGATGTTTGCGGAACATCTATCGGTAAAGGTTTTGCCGGTGTTATGAAGCGTCACAACTTTGCCGGTTTGGAAGCTTCTCACGGTGTGTCTATTTCTCACCGTTCTCATGGTTCTACAGGACAAAGACAGGATCCCGGTAAGGTATTTAAAGGCAAAAAAATGGCCGGACATATGGGTGATGAACGTGTTACTGTTCAAAACCTGAAGGTTATTTCGGTTGATGCTGATAAAGGCTTGATTATGGTTAAAGGTGCTGTTCCCGGTTCTGAAAACGGCTGGGTATATGTAACCGATGCTATTAAGAAAGTTGCCAGCGTTGCTTTGCCAATGCCAGCCGGTTTGAAAAAAGTTGATGAACCTGTTGCAGTTAAAGCCGATGCTGAAGTTGCGGCTGATAATGCATAAGATATAAGGATTTGAAATTATGAAACAGGACATCTTAAATTTAGAAAATAAAAATGTTGGTTCTATTGAACTTGACGAATCTATCTTCGGTTTGGAAGTTCGTGCTGACATTTTACATAGAGTTGTAGTTTGGCAATTGGCCAGATTGCAATCTGGAAATCATAAGACCAAAGGTCGTTCAGAGGTTGCTTTGACTCCTGCAAAACCATTCAAGCAAAAAGGTGGTGGTAGAGCTCGTCAAGGTTCTCGTAAAGGAACACAATTTAGAAAAGGCGGTATCGTGTTTGGTCCGGTTGTTCGTGATCATTCTCATGAATTGACCAAGAAATTTAGAAAACTTGGTTTGAAAACCGCTCTTTCTGCAAAAGCAAAAGAAGGTAACTTAGTTATTATCGATGAAGCTAAACTTGCTGCTCCAAAGACTAAAGATCTCCAAGCTAAATTAGCTGCTTGCGGTTTGTCTAACAGCTTGTTCATTGATGGTAAGGAAGTTGATATGAACTTTGCTCTTGCTACAAGAAACATTAACGGTGTTGATGTTTTGCCGACCATTGGTGCCAATGTTTATGACATCTTGAGAAAAGACAAATTAGTTTTGACTAAAGATGCTGTTGTTTGCTTAGGAGAAAGATTGAAATGAGTAAGTCCAGCAAAACAAACAATGTAACTGCAAAAATGTATGACACTCTCGTACGTCCGGTTATTACTGAGAAGTCTATGATTTCTTCTGAAGCCGGTAAGGTTACTTTTTTGGTTCCTTTGTCTGCCAGCAAAGATGATGTTAAAGCTGCTGTTGAAGCAATCTTTAATGTTAAGGTAAACAAAGTTAATACTATTCGTCAATTCGGTAAAGAGAAACGCTTTAGAGGTTATGTCGGTACACGTTCTGACTTCAAGAAGGCTGTTGTTACTTTGGCCGAAGGTCAAAACATTGATGTTACTACAGGAATTTAGAAATGGCATTGAAAAATTATAAGCCCACATCTCCTGGACTTCGTCAGCTCGTTATCGTTGATAGAAGCGAGTTGTACAAAGGTAAACCCGAAAAAACTTTGACTGTCGGTCTTACAAAGACAGGTGGTCGTGATAACTTCGGTCATGTTACCAGTCGCAGAATTGGTGGCGGTCATAAACGCAAATTACGCGTGATTGACTTCAAACGTAATAAGTTCGATTTAGAGGCTACTGTTGAGAGAATCGAATATGATCCTAACCGCTCAGCTTTCATTGCTTTGATTAGCTATGAAGATGGCGAGAAGGCTTATATTTTGGCTCCTCAAAGATTAAAAGCCGGTGATAAGGTTGTGTCTTCTGCAAAAGCAGACATTAAACCAGGAAACGCTATGCCTTTGAAGAGTATGCCTGTCGGTACTATTATTCATAACGTTGAACTCAAAGCAGGAAAAGGCGGACAGTTGGTTCGTTCTGCCGGTTGCTATGCTCAGTTGGTTGGTAAAGACGCCGGCTATGCTCAGCTTAAGCTTTCCAGCGGTGAGTTGCGTGTTGTTCGTGAAGAGTGCTTGGCTACTGTAGGTGCTGTTTCGAACCCGGATAACCAGAACAAATCTCTTGGTAAGGCCGGCCGCAATCGTTGGTTGGGTAACCGTCCGGTTTCTCGTGGTGTTGCCATGAACCCGGTTGATCACCCGCACGGTGGTGGTGAAGGTCGTACCTCTGGTGGTCGTCACCCAGTGACACCTTGGGGTAAACCAACTAAGGGATATAGAACTCGTACTAACAAAAAGACGGATAAATTCATTATGAGAAGCCGTCATGAAAACAAAAAGAAATAAGGAGATTTGCATATGACACGTTCCGTATGGAAAGGGCCGTTTGTTGATGGCTATCTTCTGAAAAAAGCAGAAGCTGCTAGAGCTTCCGGCCGTAATGAAGTGATTAAAATCTGGTCCCGTCGTTCTACAATGTTGCCACAGTTTGTTGGTTTAACATTCGGTGTCCACAATGGTCACAAGTTTATTCCAGTATTGGTTACTGAGGATATGATTGGTCACAAATTTGGTGAATTTGCTCCGACACGTACATTCTACGGTCACGCAGCAGATAAGAAAGCTAAGAGAGGTTAATGATGAGCAAATCTAAAGATGCTAGAAGAGTTGCTGCAAACGAGGCTTTGGCCGTTTGCCACTCTATTCGTACTTCTCCTCGCAAGCTGAATTTGGTTGCTGAGTCAATTCGTGGCAAAAGTGCTTCAAAAGCTGTTGCTGAATTGAGCTTTTCGAAGAAGAGAATCGCAAAAGTTGCTTTGGCTGTTTTGCGTTCTGCAATCGCAAATGCTGAGAATAACCACCAATTGAACATTGATAAGCTTTTTGTTAAAGAAGCTTTCGTGGGCAAAGGTTTAGTAATGAAACGTATGCACGCAAGAGGTCGTGGTAGAGGTGCTAGAGTATTGAAGCCTTTCTCTAACATGACTGTTGTTGTTGCTGAGCGTGGGGAGTAAACTAATGGGACAAAAAGTAAATCCTACCAGTCTTCGTCTCGGAGTTAACCGTACTTGGGACTCTCGTTGGTACGCAGATGAAAAATATGCTGATTACCTCCACGAAGATGTAAAAATAAAAGAATTTCTTAAAGAAAAATTGGCTCAAGCCGGTATTAGCAAAATCGTGATTGAACGCCCTGCTAAAAAAGCTCGTGTTACTATTCACTCTGCTCGTCCGGGTGTAGTAATCGGCAAAAAAGGTCAAGATATCGAAGTTTTGCGTAAAGAAATTCAAAAAATGACTGATTCCGAAGTTCAATTGAACATTTTGGAAGTTAGAAAACCTGAACTAGATGCTCAGCTTGTAGCTGATAGCGTTGCTCAGCAGTTGGAGCGCCGTGTGGCTTTCCGTCGTGCTATGAAGCGCGTTATGCAGTCTGCTTTGCGTTTGGGTGCTGAAGGTATAAAGGTTAGCTGCTCTGGCCGTTTGGGTGGCGCAGAAATTGCTAGAACCGAACATTACCGTGAGGGTCGTGTTCCTTTGCACACATTGCGTGCTGACATTGATTATGCAACCTCAACAGCTCACACCACATATGGTGCCTGTGGCATTAAAGTTTGGATCTATAAGGGTGATATTATGGCTCATGATCCAATGGCTCAGGACAAAAAGCTGGCTGAACAGAAATAAGGTGAATAAGAAATGTTAAGTCCTAAAAGATTAAAATTCCGCAAACAGCATAAAGGTCGTATTCACGGCTTGGCCAAAGGCGGATCAACCTTAAGTTTCGGTTCATTCGGTTTGAAGGCTTTGTCTCCAGAGCGCATTACTGCTCGTCAAATAGAGGCAGCTCGTCGTGCTATTACTCGTGAGATGAGAAGAGCCGGAAGACTATGGATCCGTATTTTCCCAGATGTGCCGGTTACAGATAAACCAGCCGAAGTTCGTATGGGTAAAGGTAAGGGCTCTGTAGAGTTCTGGGTTGCTAGAGTTAAACCTGGTCGTATTCTGTTTGAAGCAGAAGGAATCGACGAAGAAACAGCTCGTTCTGCATTTGCATTGGGTGCTGCTAAATTGCCGGTTAAGACCAAGTTCGTTAAAAAACTTAATTCAGAGCAAGGAGCTTAATTATGGTAAAAACTAAAGATCTTCGTGCGATGAGTATTGATGAACTCGAAGCTAAATTGTTGGAATGCAAAAAAGAACAATTTAATTTGAGAGTGCAACAATCTACTGGACAATTACAAAATACTGCTGTATTAAGAAGTGTCCGTCGTGAAGTGGCAAAAATCAACACGCTCCTCGCTGAGCGCAAGAAGAACAGTTAGGAGAAGTAAATATGCCTAAAAGAATTCTTCAAGGTGTTGTTGTTAGTGATAAACAGGACAAGACAGTTACTGTTTTGGTAGAACGTCAAGTTATGCACCCTGTTTATAAAAAATTCATCAAAAAGAGCAAAAAATATGCTGCTCATGATGAAAACAATCAGTATAAAGTTGGCGACACTGTTCGTATTATCGAATCTGTGCCTTATTCAAAAACTAAGTGCTGGACTGTTATGTCTTCTGAGGAAGGCAACAACGCCTAAGATGATTTGGCCGAATAGAGCGTCATCAAAATAGATTATTTGTGGTGGCGGGAGTCGTTTGCTTTCGCTACCACGTATAAATCTTTAAGATTGAGGTTCGTGGCCGAATATAAAAAAACAAAAAAAAGAAAAGGAATTGAAAAATGATTCAAATGCAAACCAACCTTGATGTAGCCGACAACTCAGGCGCTCGTCAGGTGCAGTGCATTAAGGTGCTTGGCGGCTCCAAAAGAATGCATGCTTCTGTTGGCGACGTTATTGTGGTAGCTATTAAAGATGCTATTCCTAAGGGTCGTGTTAAGAAGGGTGATGTTATGAAAGCTGTTATTGTTCGTACAGCTTCTGATATCAGACGCAAGGACGGATCTGTAATCCGTTTCGACAAGAATGCTGCCGTTTTGATTAACAAAGACGGTGAGCCGATCGGTACTCGTATCTTTGGTCCTGTTACCAGAGAATTACGTGCCAAGAAATTTATGAAAATTATTTCATTAGCACCGGAGGTATTATAATGCCTAAATTAAAAATTAAAAAGGGTGACCAAGTTGTAATTTTGTCAGGTGATGACAAAGGCAAGACTGGTGAAGTAGTAAAATCTATGCCTAAAGAGAACAAAGTTGTTGTTCAAGGTGTTAACTTGGTGAAGCGTCACACAAAGCCAAGTCAAACAAACCCGGGCGGAATTGTTACTAAAGAAGCACCGATCCATGTTTCTAACGTGGCTTTGGCTAAAGACGGAAAACCTACTAAAGTAGGATACAAGTTCGTTGATGGCAAAAAAGTGCGTGTTGCTCGTAAAACCGGTGACGTAATCGATTAATGGGAGAAAAATTTATGGCTAATTTTGAAACATTGTACAATGATGTCATAAAAAAATCTCTTGTGGAGAAATTCGGTTACACCAACCCACATGAGATTCCAAAGCTGACTAAAATTGTATTGAATATCGGTGTCGGCGATGCTGTTACCGATAAGAAAAAGCTCAACAACGCAATGGAAGAGCTTGCTTTGATCGCAGGCCAAAAGCCAGTTATGACAAAGGCTCGCAAATCTATTGCTACTTTTAAGTTGAGAGAAGGTATGCCAATTGGCTGCAAAGTGACTTTGCGTTCTACCAGAATGTATGAGTTTCTTGAAAGACTGATTAATATGGCTTTGCCTCGCGTTAGAGACTTTCATGGTATTACCGGAAAGAATTTTGACGGACGTGGCAACTTTTCTTTCGGTATTAAAGAGCAAATCATTTTCCCCGAAATCAACTATGATAAAGTTGAAAATATTCGTGGTATGGATATTTGCATTTGCACTACCGCAAAGACAGATGAAGAAGCTAAGGCTCTTCTGACCGGCTTTAACCTTCCTTACAAGAAATAAGGGGAAAACAGAATGGCAAAAACAAGTTCAGTTTTCAGAAACGAAAAAAGAGCTAAATTGGCTGAGAAATATGCTGCTCGCCGTGCAAAGCTCAAAAAGATAGTTATGGATAGAACAATCTCTCCGGAAGAGAGATTCCAAGCTACTTTAAAATTGGCTGAGATGCCTCGTAACTCTGCAAAAATTCGTTATCGCAATCGTTGCAAGATTACAGGTCGTTCTCGTGGTGTTTACCGGAAATTCGGTTTGTCTCGTAACGAGTTACGTGATATGGCAAGCTTTGGTGAAATTCCCGGTTTGGTTAAATCTAGCTGGTAGAGGAGATACGAGATATGTCTATGTCTGATCCTTTGGGCGATATGCTCACACGCATTAGAAACGCACAAAGAGCGAAGAAGAGTGAAGTCGTATCACCTGCTTCTCGCTTGCGTGAAAATGTTTTGGAAGTTCTCAAAAAGGAAGGCTATATCTTAGGTTATGAAAGATATAATGTTCGTCCGGGTATTGATGAACTCCGTATTAAGTTGAAGTATCATGAGGGTGCTTCTGTAATTACTGAAATTTACCGTGTATCTACTCCGGGTCGTAGAGTTTATTCTTCGGTTAAAGATTTGCCCAGAGTATATAACGGTCTTGGTATTTCTATTATTTCTACACCAGCCGGTGTTATGAGCGACAACGATGCTCGTAAGGCTAATGTTGGTGGTGAAATTTTGTGCCAAGTGTTTTAAGGGAGAAATAGGATGTCTAGAATTGGTAAATATCCGGTTATCGTCCCTGAAGGCGTTAAAGTTGCTATTGAAGGAAATGTTGTTAAGGCCAGCGGTAAGCTTGGTGAATTGACACAATCTTTTGATGCAGATCATGTTGCCGTTGAAATCAAAGACAACACAGTTGTGGTTTCTCCGAAATCTGAGACAAAACAGTCTCGTGCTTTGTGGGGAACAACCAGAGCAAACATCAATGTTATTGTTAAAGGTGTTAGCGAAGGTTATAGCAAGAATTTGGAATTAGTTGGTGTGGGTTATAAGGCTCGCGTTGAGGGTTCTAACAAATTGGTTCTTTCTTTGGGATTTTCTCATGATGTTCCTGTTGTTGCTCCTGCAGGCATTAAGGTTGCTTGCCCAAGCGCAACCCAAATCACTGTATCTGGTGCTGATAAGCAACTTGTTGGTCAGTTTGCTGCGGAAATTCGCAAATTTAGAAAACCTGAACCATATAAAGGAAAAGGTGTGAAGTATGAAGGCGAATACATCCGTCGTAAAGAAGGCAAGAAGAAATAAGGAAAAAAATAAATGAGTACACCAAGAGAATTGTTTGAAAAGAGAAGAGGTCGCGTTAGATCTGCTCTTAAAAAGGCTGCAAATGGCAAAATGAGATTGTCTGTTTTTCGCAGCAACATGCACGTTTATGCTCAAATCATTGACGATGCTAAAGGTGTTACCGTTGCTTCTGCCTCCACACTGGAAAAAGAAGTTCGTGATAACATTAAAAAGTCTTCTAACATTGAAGCTGCAAGCTTTATCGGAAAATTAGTTGCTGAAAGAGCAATCAAGTCCGGTGTTAGTGAAGTAGTTTTTGATCGTGGCGGATATATCTATCATGGTCGTGTTAAGGCTTTGGCTGATGCAGCTCGTGAAGCTGGTTTGAAATTCTAGGAGTTTGAAAAATGGCACAACAAGCTGATCGTCATAATAAGACAGAAAAAAGAGAAGAATTGGTTGAAAAACTGGTTCATGTTAATCGTGTAGCTAAGACTGTTAAAGGTGGTCGTACCATGTCTTTTGCTGCTATCGTTGTTGTCGGTGACCAAAAAGGTCGCGTTGGTTTTGGTTCAGGCAAAGCTAGTGAGGTTCCTGAAGCTATTACCAAAGCTACTAACGAAGCTAAGAAAAATATGGTTCGTATCCCATTGCGTGAAGGTAGAACTTTGCACCACGATGTTGCAGGTCGCTTTGGCGCCGGAAAAGTGTTCTTAAGAACAGCTCCTGCCGGTACCGGTGTGATTGCAGGTGGCTCAATGCGTGCAATCTTTGAAGCTTTGGGCGTACAAGACGTAGTTGCTAAATCTTTGGGTTCTAATAACCCATACAATATGATTAAAGCTACCTTTAATGCTTTGCAGGCTATTAATTCTCCTCGTATGATTGCTGCAAAACGCGGTAAGAAAGTTGGAGACATTGTTAGCCGTCGTGAAAATACTAACGCTAAACTTAGCGTAGAGGAGGCTTAATCATGGCAAGCAAAAAGACAATTAAAGTTACCCAAATTAAAAGCCCTATCGGTCGTCCGGAATCTCAGAGAGCAACCTTGATTGGTTTGGGATTGAACAAGATGAACAAAACTTCTGAGCTAGAAGATACTCCATCTGTTCGCGGTATGATTAGAAAAGTGGCTCACTTGGTAAAAGTCGAAGAGTAGTAAATTTGCAAAGGAGGTGTCATACTGGGAATTTTTTCTCTTATGTACTGGTTTGTACACTGCGTTCAAAAATTCCTTCGTAGCACACCTCCTTATCAAATTTTTCTAAATCGTGCTTTATTTTATTTAGGATAAGAAAAATGAAACTTAACGAAATTAAAGATAACCAAGGTGCAAGAAAAGATCGTAAGCGTGTTGCACGTGGAATGGGTTGTGGTTCCGGTAAAACAGCCGGCCATGGTCAAAAAGGTCAGAAATCTCGTTCCGGTGTAGCTATCAACGGTTTTGAAGGCGGTCAAATGCCTATTTACCGTCGTTTGCCAAAACGTGGTTTTAATAATCCTTTTGCTAAGGAATATGCCGTTGTTAACTTGGATACTATTCAAAAGGCTGTTGATGCAGGTAAATTGAATGCAGAAGAAATTTCTGTTGAGGCTTTGAAATCTGCCGGCATTATCAACAAGACTTTGGACGGTGTTCGTTTGTTGGCTCGTGGCGCTATTACATCTAAAGTTAATGTTACTGTTAACTCTGCTTCTAAAGCTGCTGTTGCAGCCGTTGAAAAAGCAGGTGGTAAAGTTACCTTGGCTTAATTAGCTTTAAAGCGTATGAGAAAAGCTGTCTCAATTTGAGACAGCTTTTTTTGTTGCAATAGATATTTTTTTTATTAAAATGGAGCAAATTTTATACATCTTAAATTAGTATGTTTATTGAAAAAGAATTATTAGTAGAAGCACAAGAATGGTTTGCCAAGACGTTTGGCGGTTCTTGTAAAGAAAAAGGGTTTCCTTGTGTAAGGGTTTGGTATCGGCCAATATTTTTTAAGAAGCAAGCCGAGGTCGTGTTTGGTATGAATGAAGAAGCGGTAGATGCTTTTGTTGAAATCCAATCAAGGCTCTATAAAAGTTTGCGGTGGTTGATGTTTTATTTGATAATGGCTGTTCCGTTGGAATGTTTGGCTGTAAAGTGGTTTGGGGCTGTCGGCTTCTGGAGTATTTTGGCTTTGACAGTAGCAGTCGGAATGGCTTTTGTGATGTTTCCTCGTTATTTGAGGAGAAAAGAAAAGCTTTATCAAGGAAAGGTAATTGTTTATTCTGTTAGAGAATGGGAATAACAATTTGTCAGAAGAAAGTTAAGGCGCCTTTGTGGCGCCTTTTCTGTATTTACTTAATCTTAAAAATATGGTAGTATAGAACATATATTAACAAAACCAAGAGTTTAGTGATATGTGTAACAGTGTACAAAAACAACCAGCAAAATATGATGTGAAAGTGGCAAAAATCTATACACACATATACACACACACACACACACACACACACACACACATTTAAACTCTGCTGAGAAAAAGTTTTTTTATAAATATAAATGGAGGAAAAAATGTTTGATTGGCTGAAAAAGAAAACTAAATCGGAAGTTGAGGTGGATAAAAAAGTTGAAGCTTCGT
The DNA here is from genome assembly GCA_015062285.1 of Alphaproteobacteria bacterium. Taxonomy (GTDB): domain Bacteria; phylum Pseudomonadota; class Alphaproteobacteria; order RF32; family CAG-239; genus CAZU01. The sequence continues at coordinate 40,681 of SUUY01000001.1, forward strand.
TTGTTGAAAATAAGGTTAATGATACTTTTATTGATAATGAAGAATGGAAAGTTGGTAAAAAGGAAACTGTTGAAACTAGCGATAAAAAAGAAAAAAGAAAAAGAAATTATAAAATAGAAGCAAAAACAAGTGATTTAGTATTTGATTTGTCGATAGAAGAAATATTTGATGAAATAACGAATAAAGGTAGCCTAAAGGCTGTTTTGCGAACAGGTAAAAAAGGTGGTGATTTTGAGGATGTTATGGAATTTGAGCATAACGGAAAATTGCCAGAACATGGGGATAAAAGGTTTTCTTTACGTAAAGATTTTTTGCATTCGTTAAAAATGAAAATTAAACGCAAAAGAGTCGAATCTGCTCAAAAGCTAATTAGAGATGCAGAAGAAGCGGCTCTTCAAAAGTCAATTAGAGATGCAAAAGGTGCGGCTCTTCAAAAGTCAATTAGAGATGCAAAAGGTGCGGCTCGTCAAAAGCTAATTAAAGATGCAAAAGTTGCGGCTCGTCAAAAGCTAATTAGAGATGCAAAAGGTGAAAAGCTAATTAGAGATGCAGAAGGTGCGGATTTGGATATCCGAAGAACAGAAATATTAATGAGTGTTTTGACGCTCGTAAAAGATGATGTTTTTAATAAAAATGAAAAGCCTAATGCAAAGTCTTTGGCACGTGAGGAAAAGAGAGCTTCTGCAAGAAATAAATTTCAACATGAAGAAGTTGCAAGAAAAGAAGATGAGAAAGCAAAGCGAAAAGGAAATGGTTTGCAAAAAGAGGCTTTACAACAATTGTTGCTAGGCAAAAAAGCAAAAAGCCAAGGATAGCAGATTTTTTGTTGAAGTTACTGTAATAAAACCCGTTAATATGTTTGGTGACGGGTTTTATTAATTTTAAAATCTTATGGATAAAGATAAATTAGTTGAATAAAAAATTTTTTAGTGTATTAATATCTTAGCTAAAAGGGATATATTTATCCCTAATTGTTTGTTTTAAATAATGATAAGGAAGTAAAAATGGTTTCGTTGGCAGAAAAAATGGCTGCAAATGTTGATATGTCGGCTTTTGGCAAAGCAGAAGAACTTAAGAAAAGATTGTGGTTTACTGTTTTGGCTTTGATTGTTTTCAGATTGGGAACATTTATTCCGTTGCCGGGTATTGATTCTGCAATTTTGGCTGAAATTTTTGAGCGTAATTCCGGCGGTATTTTGGGTATGTTTAATATGTTTGCCGGTGGTGCGTTAGAACGTATGACTATTTTTGCTCTTAATATTATGCCTTATATTTCGGCATCTATTATAATTCAATTGGGGCAATCTGTTGTTCCGTCTTTGCAGGCTTTGAAGAAAGAAGGTGAGGCAGGACATCGTAAGGTTACTCAATATACTCGCTATCTGACAGTGTTGATTACTATTATTCAAGGCTATGGAATCGCAGTAGGATTAGAAAGTATGGTTGGTGCTGCCGGTATGTCCGCTGTGGTTATGCCTGGTTTTATTTTCCGCTTTACGACAATAGTTTCCTTGGTCGGCGGTACAATGTTCATTGTGTGGTTGGGAGAGCAAATTACGGCCCGTGGTGTGGGTAACGGTTCGTCTCTTATCATTACGGTTGGTATTATTGCCAATATTCCGGCTGCTTTGGCTCAGACATTTGAGTTGGGTAGAGTTGGCTCTATGTCTGCTCCGGTGATTTTGATGTTGTTGGCAATGGTTTTGGGTTTGATTTATTTGATTGTTTTGGTTGAAAGAGCTCAACGCAAAATTATTATCCAATATCCGAAACGTCAAGCAATGGGGCCGATGTCTTCAGCATCAAGTTCTCATTTGCCATTGAAGATTAACCCGACAGGTGTTATCCCTCCGATTTTTGCAAGCTCTTTGTTGCTATTGCCGATTACAATTGCAAATTTGAGTGCAAATAATGGACCTGCCTGGGTGCAAAGCTTGAGTCAGATGCTTGGCCATGGGCAGCCGTTGTACTTGGCTTTGTATGCCTTTTTAATTGCATTCTTTGCTTTCTTCTATACTGCTATTGTATTTAATCCTGAAGAGACAGCGGATAATCTGAAAAGGCATGGCGGTTTTGTGGCCGGTATTCGTCCGGGGAAAAATACGGCCGAATATTTGGATTATGTTCTTACTCGTTTGACTGTTTTGGGAGCCGTATATTTGGTTGGTTTGTGTATTTTGCCTGAAGTTTTGATCAGTAAGCTTTCTGTTCCGTTTGTGTTGGGTGGAACAACATTGCTTATCGTGGTTCAGGTAACAATGGATTTTGTAACACAAGTTCAATCTCACTTGATTGCTTATCAGTATGAATCCTTGATTAAAAAAGCTTCTTTGGCTAATAGAAAGCGTCGCTAATATGAACAGCAACGGTTTGGGTTTACATATAGTTTTGACCGGAGCTCCCGGTTGCGGTAAGGGTACGCAAGCACGAATCTTAAAAGAAAAGATTGCTATCCCGCATCTTTCTACCGGAGAAATGTTGAGAGCCGAGGCCGCTAAAGGAACAGCCTTGGGACTCGAGATTAAGGCCTTAATCGACGGAGGGAATTTGGTTCCCGATGAAATGATTGTTGAGATGCTTTCGGGCAGAATAGATGAAGACGATTGTAAAAACGGATTTATTTTGGACGGGTTTCCGCGAACCTTACCTCAGGCAGAGGTTTTGGAGAATATGCTGAAGCAAAAGGGTATAACCCTTGATGCTGCAGTGGAAATTCAGGTTCCTGATGAAATTATTATGGAGCGTATTTTGGGTCGCTATGCATGCATGAAATGTGGGCATGGTTACCATGACAAATATCAGAAGCCTAATATTTATGGCGTGTGTGATGATTGCGGTGGCACGGAATTTTATCGTCGAATCGATGATAATAGAGCTACCGTACAAAATCGACTCGTTAATTATCGTGCATTGACATATCCGACAATTCCTTATTTTGAGAAAAAAGGATTGTTGCGGTGTGTTGATGGAACAGGATCTATTGCTGCAGTATCTAAAAAAATAGATGATCTGTTGGCAATTAAATAAATATTTGACAACTGATTGCAAAAAAACAGAATTTTTTTAAAAGAATCTGTAAATCTTTGTTGACACAAACAAAATTTGTCATATAATCCGGCTTAATTTTGAAAAGTGGTGATCAACTTTTTGAATGTAATAATAATATCTAGATAATGGAGAGTTAACTTGGCTCGTATAGCTGGTGTAAATATCCCGACTGCCAAAAAGATTGAGGTTGCTTTAACCTACATCTATGGAATCGGAAGAAAAACTGCTCAAGACATTTGTGCAAAATCCGGAGTTTCTGCTGATCGCCGTGTTCATGAGTTGAGCGATGAAGAAGTAGCTAAAATCCGCGAAGTTATTGACAACGATGTTGTTGTTGAAGGTGAGCTTCGTCGTGAAGTTGGTGTTAATATTAAAAGATTGATGGATCTAGGCTGCTATCGTGGTCTTCGTCATCGTAAAGGTTTGCCTGTTCGTGGTCAGAGCACAAAACAAAATGCTCGTACACGTAAGGGTAAACGTAAGACCGTAGCTAATAAGAAGAAATAAGGTGGGTTGTTAAATGGCAAAAGCAGTACAACGTGTTAAAAAGAAAGAAAAGAAGAATATTACGGCAGGTGTCGCACATATTAATTCTACTTTCAACAATACCCGTGTAACCATTACTGACGCTCAAGGCAATACCGTTGCTTGGTCTACCTCAGGTGCTCAGGGTTTTAAGGGTTCTCGTAAATCAACTCCGTATGCCGCTCAAGTTGCTGCTGAAGAAGCAGGCAAAAAGGCTCAGGAGCATGGTATGAAGACTTTAGAGGTTGAAGTTAAAGGCCCAGGTTCTGGTAGAGAATCTGCAATTAGAGCTTTGCAAGTTATAGGATTTACAATCACTACAATTCGTGATGTCACTCCTATTCCTCACAATGGCTGTCGTTTGAAAAAGAGACGTCGCGTCTAATACATTTATTTTGGGTTATGGGGTCTTGCGACCTCATAACCTTGTAGTTTTTTCTGAACTTTGCATATGCAGTAAATTAAGAGGACATTCCCGTGATTCAAAAGAATTGGCAAGAACTTATTAAACCAACTACTTTGGAAGTTTCTCCTTTGGAAGGTGGAAACAAAGCTAAAATAGTGGTAGAACCTTTGGAGAGAGGTTTTGGCTTAACTTTGGGTAACGCTTTGAGAAGAGTTTTGCTTTCATCATTACAGGGCGGTGCTGTTACCAGCATCAAAATTGATGGTGTTTTGCATGAATTCTCAGTTATTCCCGGTGTGAGAGAAGATGTAACCGACATCGTTTTGAATGTTAAGTGTTTGGCTGTTGCTCTTCATAGTGAAGGACAAAAAACAATGACATTGAAAGCAGAAGGACCTTGTGTGGTTACTGCAGCAATGATTGAACATGGCCATGATATTGAGATTATGAATCCTGATTTGGTTATTTGTAATCTTGATGCCGGTGCAAAAATCAATATGGAGATGACTGTAGGAACAGGCAAAGGCTATGTTCCGGCAGCCGCTAACAAACCTTCAGATGCTCCAATTGGTTTGATTGCAGTTGATTCTATCTATTCTCCGGTGCGTAAGGTTTCTTATAAAGTTGAAAATACTCGTGTCGGACAAGCAACAGACTATGATAAATTGACAATGATTATAGAGACAAATGGCGTAGTTGTTCCTGAAGATGCAGTTGCTTTGGCAGCTCGTATCTTACAAGATCAATTAAAGCCGTTTATCAATTTTGATGAGCCTGAAGTTGAAGTTGAGGCAGAAAAAGAAGAATTGCCATTCAACCGTAATCTTTTGAAGAAAGTTGAAGAGCTTGAGCTTTCTGTTCGTTCTGCTAACTGCTTGAAGAATGATAACATTGTATATATTGGTGATTTGGTACAGAAGACCGAGGCCGAGATGTTACGTACTCCAAACTTTGGTCGTAAATCATTGAACGAAATTAAAGAAGTATTGGCTAAGATGGGCATTCATTTGGGTATGGATACTCCGGGTTGGCCGCCAGAGAATATTGAAGATTTGATTCGTCGTTGTGATGAACACTTCTAATAAAAAAGCTCCGATAATTGTCGGAGCTTTTTTATTAGTAAAAAGTTGATTATCTGTCGGTTTTTTCTCTGCTTTGCATATTTAGTTATTGAATTTTGGTAAAAAAGACTTATGATAATATCAATATTTTATGTTTTATAAATTAAATTAAGTATAATTATGGAAGATGAATTTGTAATGTGCGAAGAATATGCAAAAACATTGGAGCAATTAGCATCCTTATTAAGGCAGGTTTGCTATTCGAATAAATATACAGCAAAAGATATAAACGATCTTAAATCCTTGGGAGATAGGTCTTTGTTGGTTGATGTATATTTAGATGTTTTTCTGCCGAACTTACATATAATTACCCCGCTAACTTCAGGTCAAGAATGTGAGTTTGTTGGGGCTGATGAGCAAGATGTGTTGTTGCTTAAAAGCTATGTTTCAGTGGTTGATAACTGCGAGATGCTGTTGCAAGCCATTGGTGCAAAAGGTGTAAAAGATGAGCAATCAACACTATTTTTTTCTTAGAAAAAACACGCAACTTTTAAAGTTGCGTGTTTTTTTGCTATTTGTAGACGACACGGTAAATCGGCTGGTTCAAGTTTTTCTGTTTTTTGGTGCGTATTACAGTATTAAGCCATTCCTTTTTGATGGGGATTTTTTGTCCTTTACCATCGTAACATTCCCAAGTTGTGCCTTTGCGAGCAAGTGTTATGACCGTGTTGTATTGCGTAAGATCTAAGACATCGGCTAATTCATCGAACTCACAAGGAAGAACTTGTTTATAAGGCTCATCGTCTCCGATATTCCAGAATTCATAGTCTCGAACGAAACCCCATTTGCCATTTTCTTTTATTGCATAACCGTAGTAACTAATGCAGATGTCTTCATGAGGGCCGGCTGATTTGGTGTATATGCCTTTTTCTGTATAAAACTTAAAGTCATGAGTATGACCAAAGCAATAATATCTTGAAGAATCACCCATGTATTCGATCTTAGTTACAGGGTTGCCACCTGCATGGATAGCTCCTTTTTGCGAATAATAATATGTTTGTCCGTCTTTTTGGCAAACAAACATATATTCTTTTTCGCAGATCATTTTGAGTGAGATGGAGTCATAAATACACGGAATAACACCACTTGATAAGGGATCAAACTTTGTCTCTTCTTCAAGAAAGGCATATTCTCCAAGCATAAATTTTATGCTATTTTTGAAAATTACGCCATAGCGTTTTTTGCCGTCTACCTTTTTTTCATACTGACAAAACTCGAAGTCGTCAGAAGCATCAAATTTGGTTATTCTTACACAGCTACATGCGAGCAGGGCAAGAAACGAAATTAAAAGAATTTTTTTCATAACACAGTAATTTAGAGTTAATAATTATTATTTATTTTTTGTTTAGCACGATTAATAAAAATTGCAACAAAAAAAGGGAAGGATTTTCCTTCCCTTTTTAGTATATAAAATCTTATAGTTTTTCGATGCGCATGCGATAGAAAGACCGCCATACGAATAGAAGTCCTAATAAGAAAAATGCGATACCGAGGCCCATAGCTACACAACGTGGAGCTGACACAGCCATTTCAACAGCTAACAAACCAAACAACGTGGTAAACTTGATGATTGGATTAAGTGCTACTGAAGAAGTGTCTTTGTATGGATCTCCTACTGTATCTCCGACAACAGAAGCTGCGTGGAGAGGGGTTCCTTTTTCGTTTAGGTCAACCTCAACTACTTTTTTGGCATTGTCCCAAGAGCCTCCGGCATTGGCCATGTATAAGGCTTGGAAAAGACCAAAAACAGCAATCGAAATTAAGTAGCTGGCAAACAAGTTTGCATCAAAGCAAGCAAAAGCTATTGTGAACGAGAATATCACAATAAAGATATTGAACATACCTTTTTGAGCATACAATGTGCAAATTTGAACTACTTTTTTGGAGTCATCAATTGAGGCGGCTTTGGAAGTGTCTAAATTGATGTGCTGTTTGATGTAGTTTACGGCTCTATATGCACCGGTAGAAACTGCTTGCATAGAGGCACCGGAAAACCAGAAAATTACAGCTCCGCCCAAGATAATTCCGAACAGAACTTCAGGATCTAGTAGGTTGAGTTGCAAATTGAGCAACAAAATGATTGAAAAAATCATAGTGGTTGCACCAATTACGGCTGTACCGATAAGAACAGGTTTGGCTGTTGCCTTAAAGGTGTTGCCGGCACTGTCGTTTTCTTCTAAGAAGTGTTTGCCTTTTTCAAAGTCTGGCTTAAAACCGTATTCTTTTTCAATCTCTTTTGAAATGCCTTTTTGGCTTTCAATTTGAGAAAGTTCAAATACAGATTGAGCATTGTCTGTTACCGGACCATAAGAGTCAACAGCGATAGTTACCGGACCCATGCCCAACATTCCAAATGCCACTAAACCAAAGGCAAATACACTCGGGTATACCATGTAGGCGTCTAAACCATTGCGAGCAGTAAAGAAGGCAACGGCCATAAGACCTACCATAACTAGACCTTGCCAAAAGGCAGAGAAGTTTCCTGCAACCATACCGGAAATGATATTAAGTGATGCTCCGGCTTCGCGGCTGGCATTTACAACTTCTTCAACATGCTTTGATTTAGAAGAGGTAAATATTTTGGTAAACTCCGGAATTAAAGCTGCGGCTAATGTACCGCAAGAAATAATAACCGAAAGTTTCCACCACAAATCACCAAAGTCTGCTAGCATAACTTTAGAAACGCCGAATGTGACCAAAATAGACACGATTGATGTGAGCCAAATCAGAGATGTTAACGGAGTTTCAAAGTTAAACGATTTTTTGTTGCCGAACAACCATGATGATACTCTGGCGTTTATCCAGTAAGATAAAACAGACGTTAAAATCATTAATACACGCATTGCAAATATCCAAACGATAAGACGAGCTTGGAAGTCAATGCCGTTTTTCATTAAAACTAAGTTGCCGTCCGGGGCGTACATCATGCCGGCACCTAGTACAATGAAACTGATTAAGGCAACACCTGTTACGCCGTATGTTTCAAAACCATCGGCTGTAGGACCAACAGAATCGCCGGCATTATCACCTGTACAGTCAGCAATAACACCAGGATTCCGGGCATCATCTTCATCTATTTTGAAAATGATTTTCATGAGATCTGCACCAATATCGGCAATTTTGGTAAAGATACCGCCACAAATACGCAAGGCAGCAGCACCTAATGATTCACCAATAGCAAAACCTACAAAGCAAGCTCCGGCACTATCTTTGGGCACAAAGAGCAAAATTGCAATCATCATAATGAGTTCTACGCAAATTAATAACACGCCGATAGACATGCCTGATTTGAGTGGAAGGCTCATTACGGGAAACGGTTTGCCTTTTAGTGATAAAAATGCAGTGCGAGAATTGGCGTAAGTGTTTATTCTCATGCCAAACCAAGCAACACAGAACGAACCCAATATACCAAAAATAGACCACATTAAAATAGTCATTACTTTGGGCAATGGAGTTGCGTTTAGATAGAAGAAATAATAAAAAATGCAAACAGCAATGAACAACTCTAAAATTACCAATAATTTAGCTTGTTGTTTCATATATGTTTTGCAAGTTTCATAGATAGTGTTAGAAACATCTAACATTAGTTTATGAGCCGGAAGTTTTTTGATTGAGCAAAATTCTACTAATCCGAAAATCATTCCGAAAATACATATTCCCATGCCATATAGCAATAATTGTGATCCGGTTACATTCCATCCGAAAATGTTATATGCAACGTCTAAAGATGGAACTTTAAGGTCAATTTCTGAAGCAAAGCAGCTTGCAGAAAAAGCAATGTTTAAGATCAAGGTTAAAGCTATAAGGCTAAATCTTTTTAAGTTTATCATGTCTGATTCCTAAAAATGATTAATCCAATAAATTTCAAAATTATAACATTACAGTTCCCTTAAAAGGAATCGTAATTAAGCGTTATGGCTAAAGCTTAAACTTTGTTTCTAAATATTCAATTAACATTATATAGGTTGTGAAAAGATTATATGCCTATATATGTCCAAATTGTAAAAGATTGTGATATTTGCTTAGCGAGCCGTCTTCAACATCCCAACTGAAGTCTTTATGTATGGCATTTTTTTGCATTGCGGAAAATAAGTTTGGAGTGTTGTAAAATACAGATAAGGCTTTATCTAGTGTTTCTGTGTAGGCCTTTTCATTGTTTTTGAGACGTTGAGCAGTTAAGTTGTTGCCATAGACTCTGCGTCCGTCTGAGAAGAATACTTCTGTTCTAAATCCGTCTTTGCCATCGTCTATGGTGTCAACTAACCCTCCGGTAGACATTGCAACAGGAAGAGCACCTTTGGCCATGGCTTCCATTTGAGTTAAACCGCAAGGCTCAAAACGGCAAGGCATCATATAAAAATCTGATGCAAGCTGTATGGCATAGGCGAATTCATCTCGGTAACCTCTAAATACAAAAATGCGGGCTGCCGCTTCAGGATTTATTTTTGATACATTGTCTTTTAGTTTGGTGAGAATCTTGAAATAGTTGATATCACCGGCACCACCCAGTACAAAAACAGGTTGCTCTATGGAGCTATCTTTGTATTTCTTAGAAAGGCTTAAAATCGCGTGTGCTGCAATATCATATCCTTTTTGTTCAACCATACGACTGGTTGCACAAATAATAGGGGTTCTAGAAATATCTTTTACAGAATTTAATATATCATCAAACTTGTAAGTATCAATCAGAGGAATAACTTTTTGTTTGTATGCCGCATCATTAGCTATTTTAGAAATTAATTTGATAAATTCTTTTTTATTGTGAAGTTTGTTTTCCAAACTGTTTTCACTAAAACTTTTGAAATCAGTACAAGTGAAATATTTGTTTACCATATCAATTTTTTGTTGGTTTGGTGAAATTAATTTTTTTTCATATCCATTAACAATACCAAAAAAATTACGGTGATCTTTGCGAATTTTTAAGATGTCGCGAAAATCGAATCCAAAGCCTAATTCCTTAGATACTTCTTCAAGGTAGTTTTTGGATACTGTGACAATTCTATCTGCTAAATGAAAGTTGCAGGAAGCTTGATTGTAACAATCGTGCACAATAAGAGTATTCGTTGCTCTAGGGTTGCTGTTTTTGATTGCTTTTGCATTTTTGAAAACGGTAGAAGCTGTTTGTTCATAAAGAGAGTTTAAAATTTTAGCTGTGTTTTCATAGTCCCAACCTTGGTATCCAAGATGGTGGGCAATATGAATAACAGGAATATTTCTAATCTTTTCTGCCAAATTTTTAGGCATTGTTTGGATGTTTTCTTGAGCCAGTGTAAAGTATTTTAATAGTCCGGATAAGGCGCCACTGTGCCAATCATTGGCGATTAATACATTTGGTAAGGATATATTCGTAATTCTATTTTCGCAAAGATATTTGATAAGGGTATATACGGCTTTAGAAAAGAAAGCAAAACGCTCTACCTCGTTTATGCCGTTTTTGTTCATAATATAGCAACCATCTTGCGCTGACGGATTCTCAGCATGAGGGTCTATATTGAAGAAACGATCATTACCTAAAAATATGTATTTGCAATCTTGAAATGTTGCTTCATATATATCTACACTATTTGTGTCGATAGATGTTTTATCCCCAATAAAAGGAACATCAATAGAGGCTATTTTTTTGATATCTGTATTTTGATGTTCGGCGCCAAAATACGTATGATTTTTTAGTTCTGCTTTCTTTTTTCCGGTGTTACCGATATATAGAGGTGTAATGATAACAATTTCTTCATCAGGGCCATATTTGTGATTAAAGGCTTCCGGAAGTTCTGATGCTATCATGCCAAGTCCGCCACATTTCATGAAAGTTGCTGTTTCTGCAGATATCATCCAGCCGTGAATTTTTTCTATTTTGGGCCATGGATTTTTGCTTAAACATTGATTTTTAGATAAATTTTGGATTTCTTGAATGTACGGATTGGTGCTTACCGTATATTTGTGTGTGATTTTCTTTTTATTAAACCACTTAGGAAGCAGTTTAGAGGAGGAAATCTCCGTTGGCTGGTTTGGAGTTGTCATTATATATCTTTCGATGCTTCAAAAATAATTAGAAATTTTATAAGTTTATTAAAAGACCATAACTCTTGACTTGTCAAGTAATAGTCACTAAATTTCTTATATATGCACATAATTTAATAGTTTTTTAGAGAGAAACAATGAGTAGAAAAGAAAAACAAAACCAAAACCAAGAAGAAATTATTGAAAAAGAAAAAGCTGAAGAATCTGTAGAGGTAGAAACAGAAAATGCTGTTTTGGAAGAAGATGATCCTGAATTATTGAAGATCCAAATAGATAAGCTAAAAACAGATTATTTGCGGGCGTATGCTGATGCCGAAAATACTAAAAGACGTTGTGCGCAAGAAATTGAAAAAAATAATAAGTATGCGATAGCAGATTTTGCTAAAAACCTATTGTCTGTAGCCGACAATTTACATAGAGCTATTGATGCGGTTCAGAAAAGTGAAGATAACGAAAACTGTGAGGCTTTGCTTAAAGGGGTTGAGCTTACCGAAAATGAGTTGATGAAAGTTTTTGCAAAATTCGGAATCTCTAAAATGGATATAATAGGAACAGTATTTGATCCGAATTTTCATCAGGTGATTCAAGAGGTGGAAGACGAAGAAAAACCCGCAGGAACAATTATTGCAGAATTACAAACAGGGTATATGATTAACGGGAGAATTTTGCGCGAAGCAATGGTTGTTGTTACAAAATAAGTGTGTGTAGGCACAAAAAAAGAACGGAAATTTTCCGTTCTTTTTTTGGTTTAATCTTTTATGCGTTTGAATTTATCCAATTTTCTAAAGTTGTCTTGGAATTGAGACCGACTTTAACATCAATTTGTTTGCCGTCTTTGAATAAGAACATAGTTGGGATGCTGCGAATGCCATATTGTGCAGCAGTATTTGGAGATTCATCAACATTCATTTTACAAATTTCTACCTTATCTGCCATTTCATTTGATACTTCTTCTAATACCGGAAGAAGTTGGCGGCAAGGGCCACACCATTCTGCCCAAAAGTCTACTAAAACAAGACCTTTGGCTTGTAGGACTTCTGTTTCAAATTGAGCATCTGTAATTGCTTTCATAATATTTCCTTTCCGGTTTAAAATTGTTTAGTTAATATCTCTAATATAAGTGCTTTTTTGCGGAAATCAAAGTTTATTTTTAATTTGTTTGTACTTTTTTATTTAATTTCCATAATTGATGCGGTGTTAGTCCACAAAATGTAAGTGCTAATGATTTTTTGCGGGTATATTTTTTGGATCAGTGATTTATATGCGCGGAGCTGTTTGATGTATGCAACAGGTACATCTTTTGGGCTTGATGCGGCAGGACGGTTGGTTTTGTAATCAAGAATTTTTACTTCTTGTGGAGTTACAACCAAGCGATCTATTTGTCCGGAAATGATTTGTCCTTCTACTTCTCCCATAATAGGAACTTCCGGCCTTGAATTAGGACCGAAAAATATAGAGAATCGAGAATCTGATAGTAGAGAAGTTACTTCGAAAACAATTTGATTTTGCGCAGCTTCTGAAAGCATAGAGCCATGATATGAAACAAATTTTTTCGCCAGCTCAAGATGTTTTGATGCATTTGTTTCGGGCAATATTTGCAAAAGTTTATGAATAATTATTCCACGCCGAAAATATTCAGGATGGTTAGTATCTAAGGGAGATGATATTTGTTCATTGTCGTCATCTATTTTTGAGGCAGCCAATGGCTTTGACAAAGGTGTTTCTTGAGGTAACGGGTGGTTTATCCAAGAAAAATCGATGTTGTTTTGCGCAATGCTTTGATGTGTTTCTTTAGGCGGAAGAGGAGCCTCTTGAGGGGTTTCATATATTAATTTATCTTGGTGTTTTTCACAAATATTGCTAAGAGATGATTTGCATAGTTCATACCAAGAATCCGAATTTAAGCCTCCTTTTTGATAGCCACATATGTACAATCGTTCTTCGGCTCTAGTCAGAGCTACATATAACAAGCGATGATATTCCTCTAAAGAAAGTTCTTTTTGTTTGCTTTTTATTTTTTTACAATTGTTTTCATATTCGTTAGAGTTAAAAGGATAAAATAGCATATTTTCATCGATTAAAAGTTCAGCTTCGTTGCGTATGGATTTTACTCTGGCCGTGTCAGGAAGTATAACAACAGGAGCTTGCAATCCTTTGGATCCATGCACGGTCATGATTCTTACGGCATCTGTTTGATTTTGCTCGAGCTCTCTTTTTATTTCAACGTCGTCTCGCTCTATCCAATCAATAAATATTTGCAATGATGGAATGTGATCTCTTTCAAATGAGATGGTTAGGTTTATGAATTCATCTATGCCATCTTCAACTTCATGTCCTAGGCGAGATATAAATTTTTTACGTCCGGCTAGCGAGCTTAAGATATAGGCATAAAACTCAAAGGGGCGAAGATTAGAAAGATTAAGAAGGTTTTGTAAGATTTGATTTATGCCATTATATGCAGAATTTTTTTTCATGCTTTGCCACAGGCTTTGAGAACCTCTATTGCAACAAAGTATTTGCAGGTCCGTATCCGCAAGATTAAACAATGGGGATTTTAGAACCTCTGCTAAGCTTAGATCATCTTCTGGGAGCAAAACAAACTTGCCTAGAGAAACTAGATCTTGAATTGCTATTTGTTCTAAAAGTTTAATTTTGTCTGCGCCGGCAATATTGACTCCGATTTGCTTACATTCTCGAACCAATTCTTCAACAAAACTATTGCGGCGCTGAACAAGAATCATAAAATCCTGATATTTTAATGGGCGATTTTGTGATACTAGAAATTCTTGCGATGAGACCATTTTGTGGATGTTTTCGGCAATCATTTTTGCCAGACGGGCACTGGTTGATTCTGCGGTGATTTTTTCAACCGGAGGAAGCCAAATTGATGGTGCATCGTCTTTTTGGGCTTCTATCAAAGGCCAAATTTCTATTTTTCCTGCTTCTCCTATACGAGATGGAATATGGCAAACTTGGTGTTCTTCTGAAACAACACCCTTACTTGCTTCTAATGTAGAGAACACTTGATTTACTGTGTCTAAAATGGCGGAGGAAGATCGAAACGAAACATCCAGATTGATTTGTTTGAACGGAGCTTCTTTGGTAGATTTTTTTGCAAAATATAAACGAGATTTTTCAAATTCTTGAGGATCGGCACCTTGAAACGAGTATATTGATTGTTTGCGGTCGCCTACGACAAATACGGTGTTGCTATTGTTTTTTGCTCCTGAACCGTAAAAAAATTCGCTTGTTATAGCTTTGATTATTGCCCATTGATCAGGAGCAGTATCTTGTGCTTCATCAATAAGAACATGATCTATGCCACCGTCTAACTTATATAAAACCCATTGGGCAATGCCAGGATCTTCCAGCAGATTTCTTGTTTGGACGATAAGGTCTTCATAATCAACTTTGGAATGAATTTGCTTGAATTTGTTATAATTATCAAGCAAATCTTGAGCAACATGTAATACAGCTGTAGTTGATTCAAGAAGTTGAATCGAGCAAATAAGATTATCTGTAAACAAAATACGTTCGACTTCTTGTTGAGCTAAAGTTGATGCAAGGGGAAATAATGATATAACTTTTTGGGTTGCAACAGTTTTTCTAGGTTCGTTTTTGTCAGTTAGAAATACTTTTCTATATAAATTATAGTCATTGTTTTTTAGGGCTGAGGAAACAATTTGAGCTTTTTCTAAATCACTTTTACTACCTTGTTTTAGGGCATTTGCAAATTCTAAAATTTTTGTTTTAGGAGTATTGTTCCAAAATTTATTTACAATATCTTCTGTTTTACAATTACATGGGATTTGCAGTTTATCAGCAAGTTTATAAATTAAATCTTGTACAGAAGGATACTGATTGAGAACTCTTATTATTTTGTTACGGTTTTGTGTGAGTGAGTTCATTAATTTCGGGAAGGTAAATTCGCTTATTTTGGTAGTAATAAAAGCTAATGATTTTGCGGTTTGACAATTAGGATCTGTCTCTATTTTTTGCAGTAAATCAGATTTTATGTTTTCTAGGGCCTCTTTAGCGGTGCGGTCATCCATAACCTCAAAATAGGGAGATATTTTAGCCTCAAGAGGAAATCGTTTCAAAATTTCTTGACAGAAACTGTGTATTGTTTGAATCTTCATCCCTCCCGGAGTATCTAGCAAAATAGCAAAAAGGCGGCGAGATTGAGAAAGTGTTTTTTGATCTATTTTGCTTTGTCCTAAAAGTTTTTGCAAATCAGAAATTAGTTCTGCATCATGAGAAATAGCCCATTTGCTGAGTCGATTTGCAATACGATTATTCATTTCTACGGCTGCAGCTTTGGTATATGTAAGACACAAAATTCTAGAAGGTTTTGTTCCATTTAGAAGTAGGCGAAGAACGCGATCTGATAGAACTTTGGTTTTTCCTGTTCCGGCAGATGCTTCTACCCATACGGAAAGATTTGGATCTGATGCCTGGCGTTGTTGATCAGAAGCAAGGGATATGCGTTTTTGTTTTTCAGTTTTTATGTCAGTCATCACTATCCTCGCTTATATGCCATTCTTTGATGCGAGCAAGATGTTCGTAGTCAGAATATTCAGATGCTCGCCTAGGGTTTGGATTACAAATATAAGGAGTTGTCTCAAAGTCAAAAAGGTTTAATAATTTGGTTAGGTTTTGTTTGTTGGTTTCTAGGATATCCGCCAAATTATCGCTGACAACAGTATCTTTGTTGCCCAGTTGCCAATATATAAGTTGATTTATTTGAGCGGGTTTAATTTCTTTGAACCCTCTAGATTGGGCAATGAGACCTTCAATCGGAAGTTGAGGAGCATACCCCAAAGCTACTTCTTTTTTGCTTCGTGTTTTTCCTGTTTTGTAATCAATTATGTTTATGCTACCGTCAATTGTTTCATCTATGCGATCGGCTTTAGCTGTTATGGTAAAAGCTCCACCAGGGAGATCTTTTATTGTAAAAGACCCCTCAATTTCATTATGAACGAATTTAATACTTGGGCGGTATTCTTTTTCGAGCTTTGAGAGATGGTCGATCATTTTTGCAAATTTTGGCCACCAAAATACTTTTTTTGATTGCAAAATGGGGTTTTGCGAGAATTTGCGGTACCCTATTTCAAGAAGTTTTTCTTTTCCATCGGCTGGAAAATCATGAGGATATAAGTTATTAAATTCTTCCAGAATTTCGTGTATAATACTACCAAAATCTGCGGAATTTGGTTCGGGGTCTATATCTTCTAATGGCTTTAATCGTAAGATATATTTGGCATATACACTATATGGATCTCGCATCAGAAGCTCTATTCCGCTAGCCGAAAGTTGGCGAGGACGCAGAGCTAGTGGCGGGCATGGAGCGGGAGACGATGTTTTGCAATAAGTATCGGGAGTATCAATGTGTTTTGAAATAAGTAAATAAGGATCAGTTTCCAACTGTTTGATATCAAACTCAAGAGCTTTGAGTACTGTTTCTAAACGCATGAGCCATCTTGATTTTATGGTTGGAGATCCCTCAGATTTTTCGGCGCGAGTCAGATAAATTTGCTTTGCGCCCAAAAAACAACTAAGATCTAACCCAGTTATTCCTATTGATTTTTCGGGTACGGGAAAACCAAAATCTTTTTTCATAGGGCGAGATAGCCAAGGGTCAGATGCTGTTTTTTGAGGCCAAATTCCCTCATTGAAGCCACCAAGTATCATAATATCGGAATGAATATGTCGAGCCTCAATCGGCCCCATTATTTTTAAGCGAGGGTGTGTTCCATATTTGGGACGAACAGGAACATTGGCTGCAAGAGCTTCAAAAAGATTTAAATATTCTTTCGGGTTAAAATTGTCGAGTGTATTACCATAAGAGAGACATTGCTCTAACAGGGAGGATCCGACATTTCCGCTTTCTCCCTTCCAAAGAACTTGCGCTCCGTTTTGAGAGCTATTTGATGCTATATTTTGAGCGACAAGAATATGATTTTTTATAATTTCCGGCAGAGTTATAAAAGGTTTTAAGAGTGCTTGCGTTAAAGGTTGTAAAGCTTCTTGCAAACGAACTAATATTTCAGAAGTATTTTGATTTTGTTTTTTTCGCCAAATTTCTTTTTCTAAAAATTTAGTTTGCTCTCTAATTTGGTTTCGATCCATTCCGAGGCAACATAAGGGGTTTTTGAGCAGACTTAAAAGAGTTGTGCGAGATGATTCAGGTGAAGCTGCCGCAATAACTAATCGCATAAACACTCCCCAAGGTGTTTGATGAAGAGGAATTCCTGCGGTATCGTCAATATTTATATTCCATCGTGCTAGCTCAGATGATACACGACGAGCTAAGTTTCTATCAGGAGTAATCAGAGAGGCGGCTTGGTTAGGGGTTTCTAAAGCATGGCGCATTATGATAGCAATACATAAAGCTTCATCTCTGTTATCTGCACAGTTTAGAATTTTTATTCCTTCAGTGGCTGATTTATCAATGGGTTTATTTTTTATTTCTCGCCATAAGTCAGTTTGTGTGGCTGGACGCATAACCTCTGATATGAGAAGTTCTCGAGCCAGATTTTTGGGAGGGATAATATCTGTAACGCTGTAGCGATCGTATTTGAGAAAATCAAGAAGGCGTTTTAATTCATATTGAGGGTGTGTTTCGTCTATGTTTTGCCAAGATTCATCGTCTAAATATTTATCTAATCCGCAAAGAACAACTTCTCCTTGCGGAAGTTCTGTTATGGTTTTGACCAGCTGTTTGGTTGTGGGAAAAGCTGCGGTGGTTGCGGCAATGATTATTCTTCTGTTTGGCGGATTGTTTTTCCATATTTGGATTTGTTGTTCTAATAGTAATTTTTTGCGCAAACTTGAATCAATGGCATTTTTTTCTGATAAAATAAGAGGCCAGTTAGAAGTAATAATTTCCAAAAAATGCAAGGTTTTTTGCCAGTGTTCGGAATATTCTTCCGGAACCAAATCAGCCAAATTTGAAAAGTTGAGGCTTTCGTTATGAGCCATATCTATCAGGCAGCCTAGTTCAGATGCAAGAGCATAAGCTTGATATAAAGATAAATGTTTTGAGCCGAATTCTTGGGGAAGAGAAGTTATTATCTTCATAAATAAAAATGTACGCTCTAAAGGGCTTATGCTTTGAGATATGTTATCTATACTGTTTTGAGCGTTTTCTCCATTGAGAATTAATTCGTCTTCATCTATATCGCCAACGGGAATCATTGTTGGAAGGAGAGTTGGCTTCATGCCCTGTTGTCTTATAAATGCCTCCGCCATGGTTTTGCAAGTTCTACGGTTTGGTAAAAGCAAAAGAATATTGGAAAGATCCAGTGGATTTTGCTCACAGTCAGAGAGCAGTTTGTTTGCTAAAACATCTGCAAAGCTATTTGTTAAGGGTATGTTGAAAATCTTATTCAGTTTGAAATACCTCTTTAATAAATTGTTGAAGAGCTTTGCCTCTATGAGATAATGTTGATTTTTGTTCCTTGCTCATTTCTGCAAAGGTTTGTTGATATCCGTTTGGTATAAAAATAGGGTCAAAACCAAAACCTTTTGCTCCTTTTTTGGTAGAGATAATTGTTCCGTCAATACGTCCTTCAAACAGGCGAATGCTTTGTTCCGGAATCTTTAGAGCCAAAACGCAAGAGAAATGAGCAGACCAATCGTTGTTGCCGCTATCTTTAAGCTCTTTAATAAGCATATCCATGGCTGCATCAAAGTCTCGGTTGGGAGCATAACGAGCCGAATATACTCCTGGGCGACCATCTAAAGCATCAACACATAGTCCGGAATCGTCAGCTAAGCAAGGGAGTCCGGAAATAGCTGATAATTCAGTTGCTTTTAAAATAGCATTTTCTGCAAAGGTTGTTCCGGTTTCTTCAATGTCAGGTAATTCTAAATCTAGCGCAGACAAAACCTCTATGTTGTATGGTGATAGCATAGATTTTAGTTCTGTAATTTTTCCTTGATTGTGTGTGGCCAAAAGAAGTTTATTGAACATTATTTTATTCCTAGAGCTTGTTTTTGTTTAAGTATAATTTGCTTTATGCCTTCTTTACTTAAAGACAACATTTCTTGAAGTTGAGATTCGTCAAAAGGTTCCCCTTCAGCAGTTCCTTGTATTTCAACAAACTTTCCGCTTTCTGTCATAACAAAGTTCATATCTACTTGAGAATTGGAGTCTTCTTCATAATCAACATCTAAAATTGCTTCACCATTATAAATATCACAAGAAACGGCAGCAACAAATTCTTTTATAGGATTGTTTTTTATTCTTTTTTCGCTAATAAGCTTTTGTATTGCCAAATATAACGCAACAAAGCCTCCTGTGATGGAAGCAACTCGTGTTCCTCCATCAGCCTGAATAACATCACAGTCAACACAAATGGAAATATCTTTGAGCAAGTTTAAATCTACAACAGAACGAAGAGATCTTCCTATTAAACGTTGAATTTCTTGAGTGCGTCCAGATGGTTTTTTGCTTTCACGAGGAATACGGGTTTGAGCGGAGCGTGGAAGCATGGCGTATTCTGCGGTGATCCAACCTTGATTCTGCCCTTTGAGCCATGTCGGCAGTTTTTCTTCAACACTAGCGGTGCAAATAACATGGGTATTACCATATTTTACAAGGCATGATCCTTCGGCATATGGATTAAAGTTAGGTATCAGTTCGATGTCTCGAAGACAGTTGTTGTCACGTTTTGAGTTGCGCATTTGAGTTTTCCTTTTATTATTTAATGATATGATAGAGCTTGGTTGGTTTTTGCAATGCTATTTGTTAAGCGCTGGGAATCTTTAGAAAAGTTCATGTTTTCAAAAATATAAAGGGAATCATGAAAATACTCTAAAGCTTCTTCAAAATAAACTCTATCTGCACTTTTTTTGCCAAGTCGATAATATATATCTCCAATGCTTTCTTGGATTTTTGCCCATAGCAAGGGCTCTCTTTTTTCGGTGATGATTTTTTGCTGATTTTTATATGCAGCAATTGCCAGTTCTGCAATTTCATAACTTGAAGTTGTTTGGCTTAATAAGGACAAATAGTATCCCAAGTTGCCTTCTATTTGAGCCCATAAGCCGGGGAATAGAGCGTATGTAAATATCTTTTCGGCTTCTCTAAGGTGAAAAACAGAATCTCGCAAAGCTTGTAAATCTTCTTTTTGTTTCCAATAATTGTAAAATAGTGATGATAACCGGTATGAAATCAATCCATATTCATAAGGGTAAGTGTATTTGCCGAAATATTTTTGTGCCAACTGATAATTGTATATTGCATTGCGATATGAATTAATGGGACGTTTTGAGTTGCTTTGTGATATGCAAGAATATAATTGTCCCAAATGAGCATGCAAACACCCTAAGTGCAAAGGATTTTTAACGGCATCTTTGTGGCTAAGAGCTGTATCAAACAGACTTTTAACAATTTTAAAATCTTGCTCTGTTTCGGATTTTGCACAGTAACTTAAATAGATTAATCCCAAAAAATTCATGATGTATGGCATGTACTCAAATGATATTGACTTTGTTGAGGTGTCGGAAGACAACTTTGCTATGATTTTCTTTAAGAGATATTTTTTTTGAATTTGTTTAGTTTTGTCTTCGGTATTGATTGAAGCAATAACTGCGCCATAAAGAAGATTTATTAAAGGTGTCGGAAAAGAAGATGCGTTTGTAAAGAAAGACGCAGGAAAGTATAAGCTATCCATTAGCGTTACAAAGCTATCGTTAGTGACTTCATATTGAGATGAGGTTTGGAAGTTTAGACGAATTTTATCTCCCTCGCGGCATCCCCAGATAAGGACATCGGCAGAGGAATCATCTAAAATGCTCTGACCTTTATCAACGAGATCAAACAAGGTTCGGCTTTCTAAATTTAAAAAGCTTTTATCAAAGGGTTTATCATAATAAATTACAGAAAGTCCTTCGCATTTTTTTAGTAATGATGATGCTGTTTCTCCGCCTGTACTTTCAACAATATCTAAAAATTCGGCAACAACTATGTTGAAATTTATATTTAAATGATTTTCCATCATTAAATCGTCGTCACTTTGCGGACGAGGGCGTAAAAAAGTCTTTTTTAAAAATTCTAAAATTTGTGCCATCGATTTTTTTATTGGTCCTTATGTTTGAAGAGGTTAGATATTTTCTGCGTGTTTTCTTTTAAAGATGAAATTGTTGCTGCTGTGGTGTTTACCAGGTTATAAGGCTCTTCTTGCCAATTTGTTATGCGATGCTGTTGCCATAAAATTACGAAAGAACAAAAGATAAATAAAGAATAATTATTGGGCGCAAACGCTTGGAAACAGCCTAAAAGCAACGCCATTAAGCCGTTTCTTGTCCAAAAATGTTCAAGAATAATGACCGGACAATTTGTTGATTTGGCTAATCCAAAAGCGGTATAATGTTTTATTTGCTTTTTGGGCGTTTTTTTAAATATCATTTTTATTAGAGCATAAACGCTTTCGCAAAAAAATGGTAATAGAAAAATGAGTAACGAAGATAAAGATGCTTCTGCGGTGCCACATACAGTGAAGGCGCCGATCAGAACTCCGGTAGCTTCTGTCTCAATATCTGATAAAGGTTTTGTTTGATATCGTCTGTTAGAAACAAAAGGTAGTGTTGTTGCGCATAAAACGCCGCCTGCAATACCTAAAGCAAAAGGTGTCGCTCCAATTATGGATAAAATGAAAATGCCAAGCCCAAAAACATTGATTATGCGGTATATTTGAGTTGGAAAAACATTAATTATTTTTAGGCCATAAATTAAAAATAACCATAGACCAATTAAAGATAATTGTTCGATTGTTTTAGGTATATTTATATGTGAATGGCTTGAATAATCGAAGTAAAATATAAGAAATGATATTGTTGCAAAAGTGGTTATAAAACGGATAAATGCAGGTGTCTTTATGAAGAAAAATACCAAATACAACAAGGCAAAACCAAATGGTGTATAAAATGACCATATATCAGAAGAAGATATTATATCTGTTGTGTTGTTAGCATATAATGCGTAAAAAAATATTGATCCGTAGAGTAAGGCAAAAATACCGAGCGACGGATATGTTTTTGTAGAACAAAAATGCTTAATAATCAGAGATCCGGCAAAACATATCAAGAAAACGGATGCGATAATTATGTGTTGAAGTGTCATGTTTTTTACCCTTAAGGTTTGGCTTATGCTGAAAGTATAAGCTTTGTTGTGTTTATCTTCAAGAATGAATGCAATGTTATTCTATATATTATTAAATATCATTTTTAATGTGGGAAATCTCTTTTCATCTAAAGCAACACCTTGAAAAATTATGTTAAATAGTCTTTCCGTATAAATGTTGAAAGATTTTGAATCTTGCGGAATGGGTGTGTTGAGGTTATTTGGTGTGTTTTGTAAAATGTTTATAACTTTGTTGGTGTCTATGGTTTGAGATTTTAGGTTTGCTATATGTGAAATTTCCTTTAGGCAATTATCTGTTTGGAGGCGAATGCTATCGTTTTTATACAGTAACTGTGGGTGCTGCTTTAAGCACAAGCAAAGCAAAAATAAAACTCTTATGGCAATCCATTCCCAATGGCAAGAATCAAAAGAATCTGATAATTCTATGTTTATTTTGCTATTTTTGAATATTTCTTGAAGGATGTTAACATGGATATCTTTGGTATCGGATGGTAAATATAAAGTAACGCCAAGATCGGAATTTGAAATGGTGTTTTTGTGCTTCCATAATAAGGAAAGATTACGAGCTTCAATAGGAGCTGATTCTAAAATTTCCTTGAGCATGGTTTGAGGAGAGTAGGGGGTTAAATTTAAGATTAGAGAATTTTGTAGTTTTGCTGTAGAAATAAGCAGCAGATCATTGCGTAGTGAAGTGATATCAGAAGCTATTATCAGTAAATCTGAGACGTCATTTTGTTCAAATGAAAAGAAAAATTTAGCTTGGTGATGTTGCAAAAAATGAGAATCCTTAAAAATAAAGTCAGTAGCATTATATTCATCAGACAGTTGAGGTGAGCATATGATTTTTACTGTATGTCCAATATTTTGAAGATCGTTTGCTATGGTCAGACTTAAGGCGCTATCACCTAAAATGCTGATTTTTTTAGGATTAGGATTTTTTTGAGGAGTTAAAACTTTTGAAAAAAACATTGTTATTCCTTAGTCAAAAAAGCAATAAAGAATCCATCGGCTCCCCCTTGTTTGCTGAGATGTGATGGTAAAACTCTGATCCAACCTTCAGAAGTTTGCATCGATTTGAGTTCATCAGGAAGGGGTGTTTGTTTTGTTTTGAATTCCGGATGAAGCTTGAGAAATTGGCGTATTTGTTCTTCTCCTTCTGTTCTAGACAACGAGCAAGTGCAATAAATTAGGGTTCCTTTGCTCTTTAGGGCTCTCGGCACAAGGTTCAGTAATTGATGCTGTACATCGGCCATTTTGTTTACATCGGATAAGGTCTTTATATGCACAAGTTCCGGATGACGACGGAGTGTTCCTGTTGCAGAACACGGAGCATCAAGCAAAACCATGTCATAGGGTTCTTGGTGGAAGTTTTTTAGCCAATCGATAGCGTCAGCACAAATAATTTCTTGAGCTTCCAGTTTTAATCTTTTGAGGTTTTCTTTTAGCCTGTCTAATCTTTGTGACGATATATCTAAGGAGGTTACTAATGCGCCTCTTTCAATGAGCTGGGCTGTTTTTCCTCCCGGGGCAGCGCATACATCTAAGATTTTTTTGTTTTTGACGTTGTCAAGCAGATTGACTGCTAATGATGATGAAAAGTCTTGTACCCACCAATGTCCTTCGGAGAATCCTGATATTTTGGTGATGTTCCCGTTGTTTTTTAGGCGATATGATCCCAAGGGAAGAATTATTGCATCCTCTATGGATTTGCCTGATTTTGCAGTGATATCCAAAAGTGGTTCATTGGAGAATGAAGCTTCTATTAGTGCGCTTTGTTTTTTATTGTAGGAAGCGTTGATAATACGACGAAATTCAGGAGGAAAAAATTCCGTTGTCGGTTGTTTGTTAAAAGCATCTTTATTGTTGCAAATTTTTCGTAAAACGGCATTTACAAAGCCGGCAACATATTTGTCCAGACGTTTTTTTGCAATATCAACATAGGAGTTGATAACAGCGTAGTCCGGTGTGCTAAGATATAAGATTTCCGTTGTTCCCAAAATAAGCAGATACAAAGCTAGTTTTGCGTTTGTAGGGAGTTTCTTTTTTATATAAGTTTTTAGAAGCTTTTTTATGGGAACTAAGTTTCTTAGAGATGTTTGCAAAAGCATATTAGAAAACGAAAGATCATTGTTTGCAACAGGGTCGAAGTGTTGTTTAGCTTCGCTGGCAATAATTTTATTTTCTAAAATATCTTGTAATATTAATGCTGTTTGCAAACGAGGGTCGATCATTTAAAGCGCCTTATAATATGTTTTATGACATGGATATTGTATTTAATTACGGTTATAAAAACAAGATGCTATTTTTGCTTTTGGTGCGTAAAAAAGACTTGATTTTGAAATGTTTGTATGTTAGAGAGTTTTTCGATTGATAAGCTTTTGTGTATGAGATTCGTAGCAAGAGCTATTGTTTTGATTTAGTCTGCCCTTGCAGGCTTGTAGAAAAAAGAAAGGAAAATGTCATGAGACATGGTGTGAAACACGTAAAACTTAACATGGATACAAATGCACGCAAGGCTTTGTTTTCTAACTTGACAGCAGCTGTTTTAATGCATGAGCAAATTAAAGTTACTGTTCAAAGAGCAAAGGCTTTGAGAACTTTTGTTGATAATATGATCACATTGGGTAAAAAAGGTGGTTTGGCAAATCGTCGTCAGGCATTGTCTTTTTTGCGTGATAAAGAAGTTGTTGCAAAATTGTTTTCTACACTGGCAGATCGCTATAAAGAACGCAATGGTGGTTATACTCGCGTTTTGAAAGCAGGTTTTCGTTACGGTGATGCCGCTGATATGGCAATCATTGAATTGGTTGATCGCGATGTAAAAGCTAAAGGAGCTAAGGATTTAGCTCGAGTTGCTGCTGAAAAAGCTGCTGCAAATGAAGCTGCCAAAGCAGAAGCTTCTGAAAGCAAATAAGTTTGTATTATAAGTAAAAAAACACCGCAAATATGCGGTGTTTTTTTTGTAAGGTATAGAATTAAAGTGGTATTAATCTGTTATTTCAGCTTCATATGCGTATACAATTTGGGTGTCTTCTTCATTTTCTTCGATGCTTAGTTCGCATATCAAAAGTTTGTCTGTTTCTTTTAAGCTGTCAATCGCTTCGTTGGGAATGTCGTTGAGAGTTATGGTGTCATCCGGACGGCGATGAAGAATTGCGGTTTTATGTTCTTCGTTAAGTTCAATACTTGAATCCTTAGGTTCGTTTTCTCTTTCGTATAAGAGAAGCATAACCTCTTCTTCATCGTTAATTAAAAAATCATAGGAAGAAAATTCTTCATTATTCATGATTCTACCCTTTATATTAAATTTTTCAGTGAGGATTGCAAAGTCGTGTTTTTTTGGGGGAACCGCCTTTGCAATCCTATAAACTTCGCAGTTTATATTCGGATTGTAAATAATATTAGTTGAAGAAATGTTAATATCATATAGATAGATTGTGACTTTTTTTTATTTGTTTGTATATTGATAAAAGAGGTGTTGAAATGCATAGATTGATGGATAGGTTTATTGAATTGCTTAAATGGCCAGTGGCTGTTTATATGCTTGTTTCTTTGCCGGCATATATTCAGTCTTTGGCGTATTTTAAGTTTGCTTCTTTGCAGTATTTGGTTTTGGGTGGTGGCTTTTTCTTATTCTTTATTGCCAGAAGTATGATGGACTCAAGTGTGAAAGTAAACATGGAAATACTGGCTCATGAGATGACGCATGCTTTTTTTGCATTTATTACGTTTCATAGAGTAAAAGGAATTAGGATTGAGGGTGACAATTCCGGTGGAGAAATGGCTTTTGAAGGCGAAGGAAATTGGCTTATAATTATTGCTCCATACTTTTTTCCGTTGTTTGGACTTGTTTATTTAATTATTTTCTCGCTTTATACTTCTTTTGTTTCTACCAGTTTGTTTTTGAATGGAATTTTAGGCTATTTTATAGGGTATCATCTTGATACGGTTGGTTCTCAGATTCATGAAAAACAAACTGATTTGCCCAAAGTTTCTTATAAATTTTGTGCTATGTTTTTACCTTCGGCCAATTTGTGGGCGGTGGGATCAATGTTAGCTTTTAACTCTAAAGGATGGGCAGGGATATGGACATATCAAAAATTAATTGCATATTTAAATGCCAAAAATTTTGATTTTGTTTTGGATTTTATTCGTCAGTTTTTTTGATCTAATGCTTTAGTAAGTGCTAAAAATTGTACAGGTGATATTTCTTCTGGTCGGTGCGAACATTCTATGCCGGCGGCCTTGCATGCAGAATCTAAATTTAGCATGTTTTTTAAACTTTGGCGTATCATTTTGCGACGAGAGTTAAAGGTTAACGCTGTTAATTTTTCAATTTTATTTATTTCTTCAAAGCTCAAAGTTTTTTCCCTGGGTTGAAACAATAGTACGGTTGACCATATTTTGGGCGCAGGAACAAAACATTCTGGATTAAGGTCAAAAAGTTTTGTGATTTTGCATTGAAGCTGGGATAGAACAGATATTCTTCCGTAGCTTTTGCATGATGTTGGGGCTAAAATACGGTCAGCTACTTCTTTTTGAAACATTAAAGTGAGGCTTTGGTAGTTGTTTATTTGATATAGCCATTTTATAAGCAAAGGTACAGATATGTTGTAAGGTAGATTAGATACAATATGCGTTGGTTCTGTTTGTTTTGGGAAGTCATATTTTAGAGCATCGCCATCAATAATCTCCATAACATTTCCTGTTTTTGATCGGAGCTCCTCCATGATAGAAATACATCTCTTATCCATCTCTATTACAGTTAATTTTTTGGGGTTTGTTTTAAGGATAGCTCGGGTTAAGCCTCCGGGGCCGGGGCCTATTTCAAACACATGGCTTTTGTTAAAATTTTCCAGATTTTGTTTTATTAGAGATGATCGTATGATTTTATCTGTTATATTTTGATCCAGCAAAAAATTTTGCCCAAGATTTTTATTTGCAAAAAGATTATGGGCTTCCACCGTGGTGCGTAAAGAAGGGAAGGACGCAATTATTTCTTTTAAATCCGACATCTGCTAATTCCTGATTTCGATTACAGCTTTTTGATGTAAATCTTGAAGCAGTTGTCGAGATAAACTTTCCATTTTTTGATTTTCAAGCAAAATGCGGATATCATCTTCTGTGGGAATTTGCGGTTTGTCTTGTTTAGGGTCAAAAGTTTGCAGTAGTTTTATTATGTAATATCCGTCATTTAAGAAAATAGGATCACTGACATCGCCTTCAGACATTTTTTGTAATCGCATTTCGATGGAGGACGGAAGTTTTCCTGTGTTGACCCAGCCTAAATTTCCTCCGTTGGCAGCACTTGGTGCTTCAGAAAATTGCATAGCGTATAATTCAAAACGCTCATCTTTGCGAAGATTTGACACCAGAAGATGAATGTCTTTTGCGTTTTCTTTTTTAATAAATATTTCAGATATTAAATATTTTGGTGTATTTAAATCTTTTTTTGCTTCTTCGAGCATGGTGTTAATTTCTTTTTGTGTAATTGTGCCGTTTCCATAATGTCTTTTTCGAATTAAACGTAACCATGCCAAATCAGCTTGAAGCTGTTCCTTAAAACTATCTTCACTTATTTTTGCTTGTTTTAATATAGTGGATAGCTGTCCCTTAGGGATGTTGTTGTTTTTTTCGAATCTTTTCATTTGTTCATCAACTTCTGCTTCTGAGATTGTAATTCCTTCGTTTTGTGCTGCTTGAAGTTTTATTTTTTCATCGATGGTGTTGTTTAAAACTTTTTGTTTAATCAAGCTTTGAGTTTGTGAATTCATAGGAATCTTAGAACTTAATAAAAAAAGATTTGTTTTATTGTTTATGTCTTCTGAAGATATAATTTCACCGTTAACCAGAGCATGAATTTTTAATTCTGTTCCAAAAGAGAGGTTTGTGTTTATGAGGATAAATGAAATTATTAAAAAAATCTTTTTCATCTTTGTTCTCCTTATTTTGTTCCTACGCCGCCAAGAGTTTTGAGGAAGAATGTTGCTCCAAATTTAAAGTCTCCTTCATAGTTGGGATCGTTGGAGTTTTCTTTTTCTATATTGAATATAACTTTGGTACATTCATCTTCATAAGTAAGAAATGCTCCTTTTTCAAGGGATCCACCGTTTTTGGCCATGTCTTGCCTGTTATATAAACTTAAAGCCCAATTCTTTGTTACATTAGCTCGCAGCATTGTATATAATTCTTCTCGTTCGGAGTTTGCAATAGATGATGTTTTGTTTGCCTGAAAGAAAATATATGATACATAAAGTTTGAGTATTTTAGGTCCGATATTAGAAGATAATTCGCTGTATGTTAATTTATAGTCGTCCTTGTCTAATTTAAAGCGATAGTTAAGATCAAAATATTCTGTTGGAGAAGCATATATTCTTCCTGCGTAATCAGTAAAGTCTCCGTGTTCTCCATCTGCTGCAGCAAAGCTTTCGTTCTTACTGAACTCATAGCTTTGAGCTAACATAGCTGATGTTCTTCCCCATTTTTTTCCGTAGGAACTCCAGTTCAATCCATAGCTTATGCGGCTTCCGGTATCATTACGATCATAACCTGAATAGCGATCTAAATTTAAGATGTTAGTGTCGTTTAGTTCTACGTCTTGACTATCTTCGTTTGGTATTTCGTCAGCCTTATTACTTTGATTGGGAGCCAAAGCAGCAACAATTATCGGTTCTATAATTTGGCTTGATTCTTCTGTGTTGCGAATAAACGGCAAACGCCATTCTAAACCGACTTGCGGGAATATACGTCCGACAACGCCATCGTATACATCGGTTTTATTATAACGGTAGTCGTTCACATAATATAAATCAGATTTTAATGATGCTACCAATTTATATTTTTCACCATAAGGACTTGTGTATGGTAAATTCCATGAGTTTATCATAGAAAGGCGTTGGCTGGAATTATCTTCTTCATGTGTAACAGAAGCCAAACTAAAGGTGTTTTTATTATATGCACCAAACTTGGTTGGATCGCTAATGTTCTCATAAACAAAAAGAGGCATAACATAAGGACGATTTGCATAACGCAGATCATAACTTAGTATTTTATAGTAATATGCTTCTAAAGCCGCATAGTTGCGATTATCAAAGCCTTGCAAACTTGCTCTTGATGTTAACCAGGTATCATCTTTTTTGGGTAAAGATAAATCTTTTAAGTAGGCATTATCTGATGCATAGTTGATATCGGCATCAGCTACCCAAAAATCATTTACCTCATATCTTCCATAAGCAAAAAGGTTTCCTCTATTTTCTTTTGTATCCGGATCTCTTAAAAAAGTTCCGCTTGCAGAAATGTTGCCTCTGGTGAAGTAACGATTGTATGTTCCTCCATATACAATACCTTTATCGCTACTTATTATGGGGTTGAATAAAATGTCTTCGTGGTCAGATATATCCCAAAAATATTGCCCTTGAATAGCCCCTCCTAAGTATGAGTTGCTGGAAATTTTGGGAAATAGAAATCCGGATCTTCTTTTTACAGTAGGATCGGGGTGTGAAAGGAAAGGGGTGTAAAATACAGGAACGCCTTTTATCTCAACGGTAGCATTTTGATAGTGCATGTCTTGATCTTCGGCATCGTGTTCTACTTTTCGAGCTTTTATTTGCCACAACGGATTAGAATTACGACAGGTATCGCAAGGAGTATAAACAACATTGGTCATTATTTTTTTGTCTTTTTCTAAACGACGAAATTTTTTGGCGGCAATTCGTGTTTTATCTGCCATTATGATCTTGATGTTTTCCATTTCACCTTTGCTCATTTTATCGGTGAGTTCAACTCGATCCGAAAAAACAACATTGCCGGTTTCTTCAAGGATTACAACATTGCCCAGAGCTGTAATGGTATCTTCTTTTTGGTTGTATATGACTTTATCTGCTTTGACTGTTATATTATCTCGAATAATTTCAACATTTCCAATAGCCGTTATGACACTAAGCTCTTGGTTGTTTTCCAACTCGTCGGCGCTGAAATATATTTCCGGATTATCGCCGTTTTCAGGTGCTTTAGGTGTCACAACATTTGTGATGTTTACTTCTGGAGAAATGCGTGGAGCTTTAAGGCGAGTAATTTGGTGAATGGTTTTTTGAGTGTCGGGTCTAACAATGCTATCGGCAAAAAGAGGAAAAGCATAGCATGTTGAAGCAAGCAGAACTACGATTTTTAATAGTTTTGATTTATGCATCGTGAGCTCCCTCAAATGCTGTTTTTCTTCTGAACAACGAAGGTCTGTAAAAATGTAAAAGGTATACGCAAATAACAAAAGGTGTTGTAACGTTTAGATATACGGCGCAAAGCCAACATAAGTTCTTTACGGCTAAATTGCATAAAGCTAAGTCCAGAGCCTGAATAATAACCATTGTTCCTACGGAAATAGAAACAATCTTGGCTTGGCCTCTACGATTGAAATTTCCGATCAATAGTCCGGTACAGGCTATTAAAGCATAAATTAAATTTAGAAGAGGGGTTATAAACCTCTTGTTACCTTCCACAAACCACCGTCTGGCTTCTTTGGCCTCCAAATTAGGATTTGACATTGCACTAAGCAAGTCGTGGAGACTTTGTTCTCTTGCTCCGGCAGCTTTGCGAGCTTTTGTTCCTTTTGCTCCAAAATCAACAGAGTATCTGTCAAACAAAATAGAGCTGAATTGTCCGCTTTTGTTGTTGATTTCTTGGCGGTTGCCATTAACAAGAATGATGCGTGGACCCTTATCGGTATGAATTATACGGCCAAGTTCGGCAGAAATGGTTGATTTTGTTTGGGGATTGCGTTCATCATTTATAAGAACTCCTCCAACTGAGCCGTCAGGTTCATGAGATCCGATGAATACTGTTAGTTTGGGCTGAAGAGTGGTAAATTCCCCTTCGCGGAACATTAAGTGAGATACATCATTTTTGATTTGCCATTGAAGGTCGTGAAAAGCATCTTCGGCTGCAGGGATAACAATATTCATGACGTAGATATTGAACACTGTCATGATCAGGCCAAACATCATGGCCGGTTTGGCGTTCTGCCAAGGGCTGATGCCTGCTGCTTTCATCACAACAAGTTCACGGTCGGAAAGCATACGATTATATACAAATAAAATAGCAGCAAACAGAGATATTGGGGATAAGATCGTAAAAATACGAGGCATTAGAAGCGATGTCAGCTCGGCAAAAAGGCCGACAGAAATGCCTTTGTTGGTAATAAGGTCTACGAATCGCAAAGACTGTGTCAGCCAAATGATTGACATCAGCGAAAAGGAAACCAGCAAAAATCCTACTAAAATTTGCTTTATTATGTATAGGTTTAATTTTTTCATAAAAGGGATTATAACTAAATTATCTGATTTAGAAACAAAAATTTTGCAGATAGTACAAGAAATATGTAAATTTTTGCTTACCAATATGTTTTTTTTATCAAAAATTGAGGAAGTGACAGAATCTTCTTGAATGGCAAATTTTTTGACTCTAAGATGTTGCCAGAACAAACATAATTATACAGGAGATGTGTATGGATAATAATTCTTTGGCGGCTCAAACAGCCACCAAGTGGCATAAAAAGCGTGGTTCGCTGATTATGGCTTTGCATGAAATTCAAGGCGTTAAAGGTTATATTCCTTGGGAAGATGCTGTTGCTGTTGCTGAAGGAATGAATATTCCTTTGGCAAGAATTTATGAGGTTTTAACATTTTATAATTTCTTTAAGCTCGATGCTCCGGGTAAGGCTGTTATTTCGGTTTGTACCGGAACAGCGTGCTATTTGAAGGGAAATGACAAAGTTTTAGAAGAGTTTAAAAAGGAATTGGGAATCGGCGAAGGCGAAAGTACGTCTGATAGAATGTTCCATTTACAAAGTGTGCGTTGTGTGGGGTGTTGCGGTTTGGCTCCCGTTTGTGTTGTTAACGGCAAGACATATGGTCGTGTTACTCCGGGAGATGTGCGTAATATCTTAGATGAATGGCGTAAAAAACTTAGTGAGGAGGAATAAATATGGCTGATGTAAATTTGGATAAAAGGTTTGATATTCACGAAATCGCTAAAAATAAAAACGCAGAACTAGAAAAATATCGCTGCAGTATTTATTGTTGCCATTCAACCGGATGTAAGTCTTCAGGAAGTGATAGTATTATTGAAATTTTGAAAAATGCTATTGTTGAACACGGAATCGAAGATCAGGTTAGAATCGTTGCCACCGGATGTATGGGACTTTGTGCACAAGGTCCGTTGATTAGAGTGGAAGTAAAAGGGCAAAAAGATGTTTTGTATAAACGGATCGAGCCATTGGTAGCAAGACTTGTGGTTACAGAACACGTTGTTCCGGCATTAAAGATAGCTGAAGGCGAATCGTATGAGTTGCCGGCATTCTTACAAGAACATGTTTTGTCTTTGGATTTGCCGTTCTTTACAAAACAAGAAAAAGTTGTGTTAAGAGATGCAGGTCATATGGATCCGGAAGATATTCAAGAATATATTGCACGCGGCGGATATTTGGCTTTGGAAAAAGTTTTAAAAACCATGAAGCCTTCTGATGTTGTGGAAGAAATTAAAAAGTCTGGTTTGCGTGGCCGTGGTGGCGGTGGTTTTTCTACCGGTATGAAGTGGGAATTGGCCGCTAAAGTTCCTACTATTGATGAGAAATTTATTATCTGTAACGGTGATGAAGGAGACCCCGGTGCATATATGGATCGTTCTATTTTGGAAGGTGATCCGCATTCGGTTATTGAAGGTATGATGATTGCGGCATATGCAATCGGTGCTACTCAAGGTTGGTTCTATGTTCGTGCTGAATATCCTTTGGCAGTAGAACGTTTGGATAAGGCTATTAAGGCTTGTAAAAAGAATCGCCTGTTGGGTAATAATATTATGGGTACAGATTTTAGCTTTAATATTGAAATTAGGCTTGGTGCCGGCGCATTTGTTTGTGGTGAGGAAACCGCGTTGATTCATTCTATTGAAGGCAAAAGAGGTACTCCGCGTCCTCGTCCGCCATATCCGACAAATAAAGGTTTATGGGGTAAACCTTCTTGCGTGAATAACGTGGAAACACTCGGTAACATCACAAAGATTATCTTAAAAGGTGCTGATTGGTTTGCTTCTTATGGAACTGAGACCTCTAAGGGTACAAAAGTGTTTGCTTTAACCGGCCAAGTAGAGCATTCAGGTTTGATTGAAGTACCGATGGGTACAACAATTAATGAAATTGTGAATGAAATCGGCGGTGGTGTTCCTAATGGTAAAAAGCTTAAAGCTGTTCAAACCGGCGGACCTTCAGGAGGTGTGATCCCGACAGAATATTTGGATATGCCGGTGTGCTATGAAGAACTCAAAAAGCTTGGTTCTATTATGGGTTCGGGAGGTATGATTGTTATGGATGATACCTCGGACATGGTAAATATTGCCAACTTCTATCTTGATTTTACGGTAGATGAATCTTGTGGTAAGTGTGCTCCATGTAGAATCGGCGGAAAACAAATGCTTTTGTTGCTTGAAAAGATTAATAAAGGAAAGGCGACAAAACAGGATTTGCAAGACTTAAAGAGAATTGCAACAGCTATGCAAAAAGCATCGCTTTGCGGATTAGGACAAACAGCTCCGAATCCGGTGCTCTCTACCTTGAAGTTTTTTGAAAATGAATATTTGGAGAAACTTGTAGATAATAAACCTGCCGGTGAGGAGAAGTAATCATGGTTAAGTTAAAAATTGATAATTTTGAAGTAAATGTTCCTGCCGGTACAACTATTTTGGAGGCAGCTCGTAAAGCTCATATTGATATTCCGACTTTGTGTAAGCATCCAGATGTGGATCCGAGTGCCGGTTGCGGAATGTGTATTGTGAAGGTTAACGGAAGAATCTTGCGTTCTTGTTGTACTCCGGTTGCCGAAGGTATGGAAGTTATAACCGGTGACGCAGAAATAGTAGCTGTTCGTCGTACAGTATTGGAATTAATTTTGAGTAATCACCCTAACGAGTGTTTAACTTGTATTCGTTCCGGTCATTGTGAGTTGCAAGATTTGGCCAATACATTTGCAATCGAATCGTCTCGTTTGCCCAGTTTGAATAAAAAATTGGATAAGGACGAATCGACTAAATCTATTGTACTCGATCCTTCTAAGTGCGTGGTTTGCGGACGTTGTGTGGAAGTATGTCAAAACCAACAAAATGTTTGGGCCTTAAGCTATCTTAATCGTGGCTTGGCAACAAGAATTACTGCTGCCGGCGGAATCGATTTGGCAGATAGTCCGTGTATTAAGTGCGGTCAGTGTTCTGCTCATTGTCCGACAGGAGCTATTGTCGAGTATGATGAAACGCAAAAAGTTTGGGATATGCTTTGTGATCCGGAAATTGTTACCGTGGTTCAGATTGCTCCTGCTGTGAGAGTGGCTATAGGTGAAGAATTTGGCTATGATTTTGGTAAAAATTTGACCGGTAAAACATATGCTGCTTTGCGTAGATTAGGTTTTAACAAAGTATTTGATACAAACTTTGGTGCCGATTTGACAATTATTGAAGAGGCAACAGAATTTGTAAAACGCTTTACTGAGAATCCGGAAAGCTTGCCGATGTTTACATCTTGTTGTCCGGCTTGGGTTGATATGTTGGAAAAATATCATCATGATATGATAGATAATTTCTCAACCTGTAAGTCTCCGCAATCTATGGTGGGAGCTTTGGCAAAAACATATTATGCGGAAAAAATGGCTATTAATCCGGCAAAAATTAAAGTTGTTTCCATTATGCCTTGTACGGCTAAAAAATGGGAAATTACCAGAAGCAAGGATATGAGCAGTTCAGGATATCAAGATGTTGATGTTTCTTTGACTACTCGTGAGCTTTGTCGAATGATTAAACAATCTGGAATTGATTTCCGTAATCTTCCGGAAGAAGAAGCAGATAATCCGCTTGGCGAATATTCAGGTGCCGGAACAATTTTTGGTGTTACCGGCGGTGTGATGACAGCGGCTTTACGTACGGCATATTTCTATATTACCGGAAAAGAGCTGGGTGATTTGGAATTTAAGGAGATCGAAGGTCTGGAAGGTGTTAAGGAAGCCGAAGTTGATATTAAGGGTAACAAGGTGAAAATTGCAGTAGCTCATGGTTGCGGTAATATTGAGATAATTCTTAACAAGATTAGAGCTGCACGTGAAGCTGGTGAGCCAATGCCATATCACTTTGTAGAAGTTATGGCTTGTCGTGGCGGTTGTATATCTGGCGGCGGTCAGCCTAGAGTTATGCTTCCGGGGCAACCTAAACCTCGTGGCATTACTGATGATATTCGTAAGAAACGTGCGAAGGGCTTAATGAATGAAGACTTGAAAGCTGCAAATCGTTTGTCTCACCACAATGAGTCTGTAAAGACTCTTTATAAAGAATATTTGGGTGAAGCAGGCGGACATAGGGCACATGAGTTGTTGCATACAACATATGTGGCTCGTCCTAAGTACAAAAAATAAGTTTTTATTAGCTTAAGATAAAAAGCAAGAGCAAAAAATGCTCTTGCTTCTTTGTATGTTAATTGAAGCCTTAAAAGAAGGTGTTTGATGATATTTAGAAAAAATGAAAGGCTGAAAATAATAAAATTATAGGCGAAAGCATATAATGCAAAAGAATTTTGTTGCAAAAAAAATTATTTAT
This sequence comes from Alphaproteobacteria bacterium, assembly GCA_015062285.1. Lineage (GTDB taxonomy): Bacteria > Pseudomonadota > Alphaproteobacteria > RF32 > CAG-239 > CAZU01. The sequence continues at coordinate 76,571 of SUUY01000001.1, forward strand.
CATAAGCTGATTTCAGATATGTATGAAAGCATATTGAGGGCGTCGAAAACCCTTTATTACACTAGTCGTAAGCATAACGACTTAAATATTTATGCCGATTTCTGTCTTGGACGGATGTCGGTGAATAAGGCTCGATCCAAATAAGCCGAGCCGTTTAGTGTAATACGGTTTTCGAACATCCGCCCGCCTTTTTAGAGCGGGTTTTTTCTTGGCAAATTATAGTGAAGGATGTTTGGTTATGAAAAAGTTTTTGTTGGCGAGTGTTTTTGCTTTGAATGCATGTGGAACAATATTTAAGGGAACAACGCAGGAGATTGTTTTTGACTCAAGTGTAAGCAATACAAAAATATATATAGATGGAATAGAGGTTTGCACAACTCCGTGTAAGGCTTTTGTTGATAGATCTTCTGATGCAATTCAAGTGGTAGGTAAGAAAAAAGGATATGAAAACAAGGTAATAACTTTGCGTTCAACAATCAATAGAACATCTTATTGGAACCTTATAGGCATATATAGTTGGTCAACTGATGCCATAACAGGAGGGGTTTGGGAATACAAAAACAATCATGTATATTTGCAAATGGAGCCTAAGGGTATGAATGCATCTGAGCAGCAAATTTTTGATAAATTGAGTGAAGCGAAACATTTTGCATTGTTTAACTTTGATAATTTGCGTTTGGAAGCAGCCAAAGGGATGTTTGGAGAATATACCAACGCTCTCAGTGAACTTAGTGCAATTGAGAATAAAAAATTACAACAAATTGTGAGTAATTCGGATTCTGAAATAGAATTAGCCAATGCTTTGGGTAATTAGCCATCTTCAAGATGCAAAAGTAAAGATACGGAAATAAGTGTTGCAATTAGGGTGGGGGTTGATACGGCAAGTCCTACCGGAATATAGCCGTTTATGCCAAAAGCATACACTAATTGGGTGAGAAAATAAACAATGAATCCGGTAGTAATTCCACCTACAATTAAAAACATAACACCACCACGGCGATTGTTGGGGCGAAGAGCAAAAACGGCGGCAACTAATACCATTGAACATAGTAAAAATGGTGAAACTAATAAGGACAAATATCTCAATCTGTGTCTTATGGCTGAGAATCCTGATGTTTCGTAAAATTTGATGGTGTCAGGCAGATCCCAAAAAGAAATAGATTCCGGAGCAACAAAGTTTTCTTTGATTCTGTCTGCATCCAAAGATGTCTTATAGCTAAGAGAGTTTTTTGTTTCAATTGCTTGACCTGAGATATATATCTTTACGTCTTTAAGCTCAAAGTGTCCGTCTTTGAGAGTGCCAACAAAGGCTTCTAATCGACGACTTGGCTGAGATTTTCTATCCATTTCAAGAATTGTAACGTTGCGTAGGAGTAAGTCTTCTTTTTCTTGACGAAGGGATTTTGCCTGCAAAACCATGATATTATCTTCATCAAGGGCCTCTCTGATCCAAAGACCTTGATCAGAAAAAAGAACTGCTTTAGGGTTTTTTGTTTTTAAGCGATATTCTAGGGTTTCATACATGTCGTACATGTCGGCTGCGACCGGATTTATCAGTGTTACATTGATAATTCCTACCACAAAGGTTGCGGTTAAGACGGGGAGGAGAAAACCCCAAATGGAAACTCCGGCTGCTCGCATAATAACAAATTCGTTTGTTTTGCTCAGTTTCCAAAAAGTTGCCATAGCGGCAATCATCATAACAAACGGAAAAACCATTTCGATGGTTTTAGGCATTTTGGTTATGGCCATTTGAAGGATAAACCAAAAGCTTGCGTCATATTTGCTTGATGCCCTACGGAGTAATTCTACAATTTCGAACAACATAACAACACTTAAAACCATGAAAAGAACGGCAAAAAAATTGAGTAAAATTTGTTTAGTAAGATAGCGTCCTAAAATTGATGTGGGTTTCATGGTAATTGTTCTTTATATGGTTTTACGATAAACCTTAAGTTATCCGTATTTTTTTTACTTGGCAACTGTTTTATCAAATTTAGGCTTTTTTTAATGTTATTAGTATATGAATAAGTCTGATGAAAGAGGTTTTTTATGTTTAAAAGTTGGCTAAATGCATCAAAAATATACTTTGATCGTCGGATGATCAAAATGTTGTTGTTAGGATTTTCAAGCGGTTTCCCGTATCTGTTGGTTTTTGGGACATTTAGCTTATGGCTTAAGGAAGCGGGGGTGTCTCTGGCGGCAATAGGTTTGTTTTCTCTAGCAAAAACACCTTTTAGCTTTAAATGGATGTGGTCGCCGATTGTTGATAAAGTTTCGTTGCCCTTGTTTTGTCGCTTGGGGCGAAGACGCGGTTGGGCTTTGTTTTCGCAAATATGTTTGTTGTTTGCTGTTTTAGGAATGTCAGTGACTAATCCGGCTATAAATCCTTGGCATATGGCGGCTTTTGCTTTTTTGACTACGGTTGCAGCGGCAACTCAAGATATAGTTTTAGATGCATATCGAATTGAGAGTTTTAATAGTAGAGAACAAGGAGCAGGTGTTGCGATATTTGTTTTGGGGTATAGATTAGGAACAGTTTTTTCCGGAGCAGGAGCTTTGTTTATGGCCGCAATTATGGATTGGCAAGATGTGTATAAAATTATGTCGTTGGGAGCATTTGTCGGTATATTTACAATTTTAGGTTCAAAGGAAAATAAAGAATATGGTAAGTGTATAAAAAAACATGAGAATATTTCTTTTAAGAACAGAGTAATCAGATTTGTTAAAAATGCGGTGTACAATCCATTGGCTGATTTTGCTTACAGAGCAAATTGGTTTTGGATTTTGTTATTTGTATTTTTATATCGAATGAGTGATGCTTATATTGCTCCAATGGCGTATCCTTTTTATGATGATATGGGATTTAGCAAGATTGAGATAGCATCAATTATTAAGGTGTATGGTGTAATTGCCACAATAGCTGGTACGTTGCTTGGTGGATTGATAGTAAGTAAGTTTGGAGTGATAAGGTCCTTGTTCATTTGCGGAATATTGCAGGGCTTTTCTAATTTGGTTTTTGTTTGGTTGGCATATTGCGGACATGATCTTTATGTTTTGATGGCAACCATATCTATAGAGAATATTTCCGGAGGAATGGGAACGGCGGCATTTGTGGCATATTTATCATCGCTTTGTAATAAATCATATACGGCAACACAATATGCATTGTTGTCATCGTTTATGAGTTTGGCAAGAGATATTTTTGCCGCTACTTCCGGTTTTGTGGCGGCAAAAATATCTTGGGCAATGTTCTTTTTTGCAACAAGCTTAATGTCTATGCCTGCACTGCTTATTTTGCTCTATTTGAATTGTAAAGCTAAACCTTATAAGGAAGTTTTGAGTAAATAAATTCGCTAAGCCAGTTGGGCAAAATTGATCCGAGCCATGCAGCAAAACGCATCGGCCAAGGAAATGTGATGAGCCCTATATTGCGTCTGATGCGGTCGCCGATGATTTCGGCAGCTTCTTCAGCTTCCATAAAGAAGGGCATGGGACAGTTGTTTTTATCGGTAATACGAGATCGAACAAATCCGGGGCAGATGACATTTACTTGAATATCGTTAGGCAGTAAAGACAGCCTTAAGGCTTCACCCCATGCCTTGACGCAAGATTTACTGGCACTGTAAGACGGGCAAGTCATAAGTCCATGATATCCGGCAATGGAGCTGGTGATGGCAATAGCTTTTGTGGAGTTATCTGAACGTTCTTTGTATATATCAATTGCAGGCAATACGGTATTTACAACACCCATTACATTAGTGTTAAAAGTGTTGTATGCATTTTCGGAGTTTTCTTCTCCGGTTGAGATACCAGCGTTGGCAAAAACTAAATTTAAAGGAGCTTTGTTGTTGCACTCTTTTATCCATTCGGAGACAGTATCTTTATTTGTAACATCTATTTTTTTTGTGTATACTTTGGTGTTTTTGTATTCTTGGCAGGCTTTGGCGGTTTCGGTGAGCCTCTTAGTGTTTCTGCCGCATAGAAATAAATTTTCTGCTCCGTGAGATGCGTAGTACAAAGCTAAGGCCTCTCCAATTCCGCTTGAGGCACCGGTTATCAGTATGTTTTTAAATCCAGACATTTTTTTCTCCAAAGTAAAAACTTTTTAAATATTTTGTTATAAAACAGATGTAAACCAATGAAGGAGTTTTGAGGTGAGTATAGCAAGTATGACCGGTTTTGCAAGATCTGCCGGTGAATTTAATACAGATTTGCACAATATTTGTTGGCAGTTTGAAATTAAAAGCGTTAATGGAAAAGTTTTGGATATTAAAACAAAACTTCCGCTCCAATATGATGATTTATCTTTTGAATTGAAAAGAATTGCTGCAAAATATTTACAAAGGGGAAATGTTAGTGTTTTTTTAGAGCTAAAAAATACAAAGAGCGAAGCAACCCCACAAATCAATCAGGAATTTCTGTATGAGCTGACAAATAAAGCTCTGGATTTGTATCGTAGTTATTCCGGTGAAGTAGAGAAACCTCGCAGCAGTGAATTATTGGCAATGCGGGGTGTTGTAGAGATTATTGAAACGCCACTCTCTGATGAAGAAGAATGTAAATTAAGAACAGCATTGTTGGAAGATTTTGAGAACTTATGTGAAAAACTTTGTGAAGACAGGCAGAAAGAAGGCGAGAAAATAAAGCAGGCATTGATTGATATTTTACAACAGATAAATACTATTGTGTCTAAGGTTGAAAAAATTGCAGAGACACTGCCGGAAAAAATTAAAGCCAAACTTGAAGAACAGTTAAAGCTATGGTTGGGAGATGCCTCTATTAGTGAAGATCGTCTAGCGCAGGAAGTTGTGTTTTATGTTACAAAAGCAGATATTAAAGAAGAAATAGATAGGCTTAAAGCACATTTAAAAAGTGCGCGAGAGTTTTTGGATGGTTCCGATGCTGTGGGAAGAAGACTGGATTTTTTGTGTCAGGAATTAAACAGAGAAGCCAATACCACATGTTCAAAGTCTTCAGATATTGTATTAACAGCATGTGGAATGGAGCTGAAAGCTCTTATTGAACAATTTAGAGAACAGGTCCAAAATATTGAGTAAGGAAGAGTGCTATGAATAAGATCATTAACAGACTAAGAAAAGTGCGTAAAGGTGCAATGTTTATTATCGAGGCTCCTTCCGGAACCGGTAAGGGTACGGTAATTAAAGAGTTGCTTAAGAATGATTCTAATATAAAATTTTCTGTTTCAGTGACGACCCGTCCCCCACGAGAAGGTGAAGTTGATGGTGTTGATTACTATTTTGTGACTAATGAACAATATGATGAATTTTTAGCTAAAGATGCTTTTTATGAATATGTTGATTCTCAATATGGTTCAAGGTATGGAACACTTCGATCGGAAGTAGATAGCTTTATTAATGTCGGACAAGATGTGATGTTTGATATGGATTGGGCCGGTGCCAGACAAATGAAAGAAAAAGCAGGATCTGATGTAGTAACAATTTATCTGCTTCCTCCTTCAATAAAAGAATTGCGTCAACGTCTTGAAAACAGAGGCACGGATTCCAAAGAAGTGATAGAACAGCGCATGGGAATTATTTTAGACAAGATGAGTCATTGGGACGAGTTTGATTATGTGATTGTAAATGTGGATCTGCAAGAAACAGTGACCAAAATTCAAAAAATTATATCGGGCGAAAGAATGAAGAGGGTTCGTCAAGTCGGGCTTAAAAAGTTTGTAAAAGAATTAGTAAATGAAGTAAAGCAAGAAGCTTAGTTTTTTACCATAGATCGTTGTTCTGCAGACATAGCCTTGTATACTTTTATGGCATTTTCTTTTGCTTGAGGAACTTTTAGGTTTTCGGCTTTTCGGTATAAAATGAAAGCTGTTGGTAGGTCTTGAGATACCCCGATACCATTGGTGTACATCCAAGCTAATATTTCGGTGGCTTTTCCATCGTTGTTTCCGGCTCTTGTATTTAGTTCTTCCAAATCTAGCGGTGAAACGTTGTTTTCTTGTACGGCTTTGATTGTTTTTTCCCATTTTTCTTGACGGGCTTTTTCTTGGGCCAGTTTTAATTGTGTGTCGTTAGTCAGGTTTATTGTTTTGCCGGATTGTTGTTTTTCTGATACGGGGGGGTGTTTGATCTTATCCAGAGGAGCATCTTGGATGATTTCAGGCTCTTGGCGGTTTTTTACAAATAAAGGAAGGTATCCTTGATTGTCAGAACGAATGATGTCACGATACAAATCATCAAGGCTTGCCGCTTTGGCTGTCTGTGGAAGAATGTTCGTCAATATAAAAGACGCTATGATTAAAGCAAAATATTTCATTTCTTTATTGTAAGTTAATAAAACATAGTAATAATATCAACTAAGAGGTTTTGTGCCAGTATAATTTGTTTCTTATGAACAGATAGGATTGTAAAAATGAAAAAAATTTATTCAGGTATAGAAGAATTGGTAGGGCAAACGCCATTGGTTCATTTGCAAAAGTGGGAAAAGAAAAATAATCTTAAAGCAAATATTGTGGCAAAATGTGAGTTTTATAATCCTTTGTTTTCAATAAAGGATAGGGTATCTCTTAGTATGCTTGAAAAGTTAGAACAAGAGGGAAGAATATCTGAGGATACAATTTTTGTAGAGGCAACCAGTGGAAATACAGGAATTGCTCTTGCCGCATTTATGGCATCAAAAGGATATAAGTTGGTTATTGTGATGCCTGAAAATATGAGCAAAGAGAGAGTATCTTTAATAAAATATTTTGGAGCAGAAGTAATTCTAACTCCGAAAGAAGATGGAATGCAAGGAGCGATTACTAAAGTAAATCTGCTAAAAGATAAGAATCCTAATGTGATTGTACTGGATCAATTTAGTAATGAGGCTAATACAGATGCTCATAGGTTTGGCACCAGCATCGAGATTTTGGAGGCAACTAAAGGAAATGTTGATGTCTTGATAGCCGGTATAGGCACTGCCGGAACATTGTGTGGAGTTGCATCAACCCTTAAAAGCAATAATCCCGATTTGTATGTTGTGGGGGTAGAGCCGAAAGCTTCAGCTGTTTTGAACGGAAAAAAGGCAGGAGTTCATAATATTCCGGGAATAGGAGCCGGAATTGTTCCGCCATTATACGACAAATCATTAGTTGATGAAATCGTTGATGTCGCTGACGATGATGCTTGGGAAACCGCTAAAAAACTCTCTCAAACGGAGGGCTTGCCTATTGGAATTTCTTCTGGAGCAGCACTTTGGGCGGCAACTCAAATAGCTAAAAATCAGAAATTTGTCGGAAAGCAAATTGTGGTTATTTTTCCGGATGCAATTAATAATTATTTATCAATGTTAAAGTAACAGGCTCTTTAAGTTTTATTTGTAAAGCATATTTAAAAAACTATAATATTTGAGATTTTAAAGCATGCTTTGGATAATAGATAGTTTAGTTTACGGTTTTTTTACCGCTTTATATACATTAGTGAATCAGAAACATAAGTTTAATGGTTATGTTTTGGGTATTTGGCGCGGTTTTGGCATTTCATTGTTATTTTTACCGTTTTTATTTTTTATTCCGCTTCAAAAGTCTATTGATAATTGGGCTTTGTTGATTTTTCAGGGAATAATGATTGGAATTTATGATTCTCATTTGTTTTTTTCTTCAGCAAAATATGGGGCAGGCGCAACTTCAAGAGTGCTGAGTGTTGCTGTGTTGATTACAACAATTATATGGTGGATATTAACGCCTCAGTTGTTTTTTGTTCTGGTGCAAAATGAAAATGTATTTATTACATTGTTGTTAGCGCTTAGCGGTTTTAGTATAAGCTATTGGTATATGATAAAAGAGCCAATAACTAAGAGTTGTGTCGAGTACATGGCTCCGGCAATTTTTTCTTTGGCAGGAATGAGCGCTGCAACCAAAGAGATTGCTATGATGGGGCAAGATGTTTGGCATAATATTTTATATTATCTGGTGGTGGCAACATTTGTGAGTGGAATATATAATACCATATTATATGTGAAGACGTCATCGGTAAGCAGAAAAGAGTTATTTGCCAATGTCTTTGCGCCGGAAGTGGTTAAAGTTGGTATTTATATTGTCGGATTTTCGGCAATTTTGATTGCTTCAAAAACTATGGCAATGCGATTATCTCCAAACCCCGGATATGTTGTTGCTTTGATGTTGACAGCTCCGATATTTGTTTTTTTCTTAAACAAATACAATAAAATTCCTGACAATGTTTCTATAAAAGTAGGTTTTTGTATGGTGTTTTTTTTAGTGTTGTTAATGTTGATTGTGAACATGGGAGCAAATGTTATTGATTGAAAAAAATGCTGGATTTTTAAAATTTTTTCTGATATACACGAAAACATAATTATAAATATATTAAATGAGCGGGGCAAAAGCCTCGCTCTTTTATTAGGAGAATCGATAATGGCTGGAATGTCTGAACTGGAAGAAATATTAACGCCTGTGATAGATAATTTGGGTTTTGAACTGGTCAGAATCATGACTATTGGCGTTAAGAGCCCAACGTTGCAGATAATGATAGAGAGAAAAGACCGTGAGAATTTGGTGGTAGATGATTGCGCTTTGGTTAGCAGAGCTATCTCTGAATTGTTGGATGAGGTTGATCCGATAGAAGGCGAATATTCTTTAGAGGTTAGCTCTCCGGGGTTGGACAGGCCACTAACTAAGTTGGAAAATTTTGAACGTTTTGTAGGTTATGAAGCGAAAGTTGAGACAAAAGCAGAAGTGGAAGGACGCAAACGTTTTAAAGGTCGAATCGTGAAGGTTGACGACCAACAGCAAATTATTTTTGAAATGGAAGGTAGGGAATATATAATTCCTTATGATGCGGTTTCAAAAGCAAAATTAGTGCTGAATGATGAGCTTTTAGCGGAAGCTGTGGCTGATCAGGAAGGTGAATAATTAACTTAAATTCTATAATATTGAGGGTAAAAATGGAAACTATCGAAAATATGCCTAGACCGGAAATTGTTTTGGTTGCAGACACTGTAGCCAGAGAGAAAAACATTGACCGTGATGATGTATTGGTTGCAATGGAAATTGCTATTCAAAAAGCAGCTCGTTCTAAATATGGTTTTGAACATGATATTAGGGCTCACATTGATCGTAAAACCGGTGCAATCAGCATGGCTCGCTATCGTGAGGTTGTTGAAAACGGCGTAGAGTTGGAAAATGAGTCAGCTCAACTTTGGTTAGATGATGCTTTGGCTTATGATCCAAATATTAAAGTTGGTGAGTTTTTAATTGATCAGCTTCCTCCAATTGATTTTGGGCGTATTGCAGCACAAACAGCTAAACAAGTGATTGTTCAAAAAGTGCGCGAAGCTGAAAGAAACAAGCAATTTGAAGAATATAAAGAAAAGATTGGTACGATTATTAACGGCACAGTTAAACGTGTTGAATTTGGTAATGTGGTATTGGATATAGGTAAAACGGAAGCTATTTTGCGTCGTGATGAAATTATTCCTCGTGAAAAATTTAAGAATGGCGACAGAGTTCGTGCTTATGTTCTTGATGTGCGTCGTGAGAACAAAGGTCCGCAAATCTTTTTATCTCGTACTTGTCCTGAATTTTTGAGTAAGTTATTTACTTCTGAGGTTCCGGAAATTTATGATGGAATCGTGAAGATTGTCAGCGTTGCCCGCGACCCTGGTTCAAAAGCAAAAATATCTGTTAGGACCGATGATGTGACAATTGATCCGGTTGGAGCTTGTGTCGGTTTAAGAGGTATTCGCGTGCAGGCTGTTGTAACTGAGTTGCAGGGCGAAAAAATTGATATAGTGCCTTATTCTGAAGATAGAGCTCAATATATTGTCAGCGCTTTGGCTCCGTCAGAAGTTAGCAAGGTTGTGATTGATGAAGAGAATAATCGTATTGAGGTTGTTGTTCCGCAAGAACAATTTTCAATAGCTATTGGCCGTAGAGGTCAAAATGTTAAACTTGCTTCTCAGTTGCTTGGCTGTGATATTGACGTTTTGACAGAAGAACAAGAGCAAGAGCGCCGTTCTAATGAAAACAAAGTTCGTTCTCAACGCTTTATGGAAGCATTGGATGTTGATGAAATGATCGCACACTTATTGATTGCTGAAGGCTTCTCTAAGGTAGATGAAATTGCTATGGTCGACTTGAGCGAATTGGCAGAGATTGAAGGTTTTGACGAAGAAGTTGCTAGTGAGCTTCAGTCAAGAGCTAAAGAATATGTTACTAAACGTGATCAAGAATTTGAGAAACAAAGTAAATCTTTAGGGCTTGATGAAAAATTGCAAACGGTTGACGGGTTGGATAGAGATATGCTTTTGACCTTAGCTAATAATGGCATTAAGACAATTGATGACTTAGCAGATTTGGCTGCTGATGAGTTGATTGAAATTTTAGGTGAAGATACTGTTTCTATTCAAGAAGCAAACAGAATAATTATGGGTGCTCGTGAACACTGGTTTGAATAGAATGAAATGAGAGAGCCAATTTTGCTTGGCTCTCTCTCATTAAAGAAAGTAATTAATAAATGAAACAAAATGAAGTAACAAGAAAATGTATTGTCAGCGGAAAGATCTTAACCAAAGATCAGTTGCTTCGTTTTGTTCTTGGGCCAAATAATGAAATTATTCCTGATTTTAAGAAAAAGCTCCCAGGCAAAGGTATTTATGTTTCTAATTCGAAAGTTGATTTGCATAAGGCTATAGAAAAAAATTTATTTGCAAAAGCTTTGAAAAAGAATGTAAAAGTTGTTGAGAATATGGAAGTTATGGTAGAGCGGATTTTGTATAATTCTGCTTTGCAGGCAATTTCATTATCTCGAAAAGGGGGAGCTTTTATTACCGGAATGGAAAAAGTTCTAGAAGCCCTAAAAAAAGGTAATGTTGATTTTTTGCTTGAGGCTTCTGATGCCGGCGCAGACGGCAAAGAAAAGATATTGCGTGCAGCAAAGCATATTGAAATTTTTAGTTTTTTTACTAGTGAGGAGTTGGACAAGGCACTTGATAGGATAAACACGGTTCATTGCGCTTTTACTAAAAGCGAAATTTCTAAACTAGTCAGCCATGAATTTAGAAAATTGGCTGATTTTCTAAATTCATAAAACACATGTTAAAATACGGAGACTTATATATATGACAGAAGAAAATACCAAAGGCAAGTTGACATTATCAGGAAAATCGACACTTACCTTGAAATTGGGAGCTTCTAAGAGTGGCGGCCATGATGGTAAAAAAATGGTACAAGTTGAGGTGCGCAAAAAGAGAGTTATTGTTGCCGGATCAACAAAAACAGAGCCTAAAATGCAAATTGATGAGGCTACAGCAGCCAAATTAAAACTTATTGCAGAAGCGAAAGAATTTGATAATAAACGTAGACAGGAAGAAGAAGAAAAAAATGCATTACGCCAAAAACAGCGTGAGGAAGAAGAAGTAAAACGTAGAGAAAATGAAGCTAAAGAAGCTGCAAAAATGGCAGAAAAAGCAAAAAAAGAGGCTGAAGAAAAAGCTATAAAAGAAGAACAGGCAAGAAGCAAGCCGGTAAACACGGAAAGTGAATCAGATAATTGGAGCAAACAGAAGGATAAGAAGTTTTCTCGTGATTATGATGATGACGATGATGAGGAGGAAAACAGTCGATCTTCTTCAAAGAAATATTCTCGTCCTGCAAGCAAAGAAGAAGTTTTTGAACAAGAACGTAAGAAAATTATGAAGAGAAGCTTTGAGCCACAACGTAGAGGCGGAAAAGTAAATCTTTATAATATCGGTTCCGGTGATGATGACGATGATGATTATGGTTTTGGAGGTCCGCGTCGCAGATTTAAGAAAAAACAACCTAAACCCCAACAAGTTGTGCAACAACCACAAGAAAAAGTAATTAAGGAAGTTATTATTCCTGAAGTAATTACCGTACAAGAGCTTGCCAATCGTATGGCTGAAAAAAGCTCTGATGTAATTAAAAAGTTGATGGGTTTGGGTGTTATGGCTACAATCAACCAGCCGATTGATGCTGATACAGCTCAGTTGATTGTGGAGGATTTTGGTCATAAATATAAACGTGTAGCCGAAAGTGATGTGGAACAAGTTTTGCAAAATGAAGAGGATACTGCAGAACAATTGTTGCCACGTGCTCCGGTTGTGACAGTTATGGGACACGTTGACCATGGTAAAACCTCTTTGCTTGATGCGTTGCGTGAAACTAACGTAGTAGCCAGAGAGGCTGGTGGAATTACTCAACATATCGGCGCATATCAAATTACAGTGCCGACCGGTGATAAAATTACATTTATTGATACTCCGGGGCACGAGGCATTTTCTGAAATGCGTGCCAGAGGTGCAAAGGTTACGGATATTGTAGTTTTGGTGGTGGCTGCAAATGACGGTATTATGCCACAAACGGTTGAGGCTATTCGTCATGCTCAGGCTGCCGATGTTCCTATTGTTGTGGCTATTAATAAAATAGATCTTCCGGGTGCTGATCCGATGAAGGTTAAAACAGCATTGCTTCAACATGGAATCGGTATTGAAGAAATGGGTGGCGAATGCTTGTGTGCAGAAGTTTCAGCTAAGAAGAGAATCAATATTGATAAATTGGTTGAGGCAATTTTGTTGCAAGCAGAAATGCTTGATTTGAAAGCTAATCCGAATCGTAAGGCCGAAGGTGCTGTGGTTGAGGCAAAAATGGAAAAAGGCCGTGGTACGGTGGTAACCGCTTTGGTACAAAGAGGAACTCTCCGAGTTGGTGATATTTGTATTGCCGGTAAAGAGTGGGGACGTGTTCGTGCAATGTTTAATGAACTCGGTCAAAAAGTGCAAGAAGCTAATCCGGCAACTCCGGTAGAAGTTTTGGGATTGCAAGGTACTCCTTCTGCCGGTGATGATTTTGTTGTGGTTGCTGATGAAAACCAAGCTAAGGAAATTACCGGATATCGTATCAGAAAAGAGCGTGAAGCTAAGCTTGTAAAATCAGCTAAGTCTGCAATGGAGATGATGCTTGATAAGATTAAATCCGGTGAAGTTAAACATTTGCCATTGATTATAAAAGCTGACGTACAAGGTTCTATTGAGGCTATTGAAGGTACGGTTAACAAGCTTTCTAACGAAGAAGTTAGCGTGCAAATATTGCACTCTGCTGTCGGTGCTATTTCAGAATCGGATATTTCCTTGGCAAAAGCGTCACATGCTTTGGTAATCGGATTTAACGTTCGTGCAACTCCAACAGCCAGAGATGTTGCTCGTCGTGATGGCGTAGAAATTAAATACTACTCAATTATTTACGATGTATTAGATGATGTGAAAAAAGGACTTGAAGGAATGCTTTCGCCAGAACTCAAAGAGAAACTATTGGGTTATGCCGAAATTAGAGAAGTATACAATATTACCGGCGTTGGAAAAGTCGGAGGTTGTATGGTTACTGAAGGCATGGTTAAGCGTGGTGCTAAGATCCGCTTATTACGTGATAACGTAGTTATTCATGATGGTTCTATCGGACAACTAAAACGCTTTAAAGAAGACGTAAAAGAAGTTAAAGAAGGTTATGAGTGCGGTATATCCTTTGAAAATTATAATGACATTCAAAAAGGTGATTTCATTGAGTGTTATGAGATAGAGGAAATCGCCGCCAAACTGTAAAAGATTGTATAATGGCTTATCTAGAGCGGTTTGTTCCGGTCAAAAGTTTCCTCACGTACTTCTATGTACGCTCCGGTACTTTTGCCGTTCAAGCCACTCTATTTAAACCATTCTCCAAGCTTTTATGGTGTTAAGTATAATGGCTCATTTAGAGCAGTTTGTTCCGGCCAAAGGTTTCCTCACGTACCTCTATGTACAATAAAATTTCAAAATCCCTTGACGCCTACTATTCTATTTACTTATAAAGTTGGGTAGTTAATTGCAAAGATTTTAATATTAATTTTTATGTTTTATCATTTAATTTCTATTTATTATGAAGAAGTTTTTTTTAGAACAGAGTGATGATAAAAAACATCATCTGTTTGTATGGGATTCTGCAACGGGGCAGATGTCTTTACTGGCTGTGAGTGATTTTGCAAAACAGATAGATTTTTCTTCGTTTATTATTAAAAACGAAAAAGAATCTTATAATGTTTTTACTTTATCTGAAGGTTGTATCGAAAAATTTGTGGTGCCAAATGCAAATATCGAGATATATAATAAATGTTTTATATGGCAAGATGAAGGTGTTTGGTTTGGCGGTCATACACAAAATGATATAGTACGCTTAGGAGAACGTTTTGCCGCTCGAATGAGTATTACAGCTTGTGTGATGTGTAACACTAATAAATGGCTTTATTTTATTGATGAGCAAGATGATGGAAGAATGTATCTTACTTTTATCAGAAAAAATGGTTTTTATCGGTGCGGACCATATAAAAAGCTAGAACACGGCTGTGCGGATAAACTAATTGCCTATAAGGATGATATATATTGTGATATATATATTCCTTATTCACCGTATCTTGAATGTCCTAAAAAAGACGACAAATCGTTTAGCTCTTTTTTTATGCCGGATAAAGCATTTTATTGGCAAGATAAAGAAAGAGCGTGGCTGTGTATGGGAAAAGGAGTAGCATTGGCAGCAAATGCATTTCAGGAACATTATCTGAAAGATGATAAACCATATGCCAGGTTGTACGAGGTTGTTGGTAAAGAGAAGAAGCTTGTTACTGAGGGTAGATTTGATGCTACAAGAAATGGAGATAAATATGATGATCACCATTTTATAGTGACATGCGTTGATGGTTTCTTATATCCTTATCGAGAGAGTGACAGAAAAATAGATTTTTCTAGTCCGAAACCGACATTATCACGAAAACTAAAAAAGATTTTTACCGGAAAATAGAAGAAAATCCTTCTGCTTTTGCAGAGGGATTTTTTTGTTGCAAAATAGTGAGCAGTGTTGTATTTGATTCTTTAATATCATTATTATTAATTAAAATACGTTTATATGAAAAAGTTTATTATTAAAAAAATTTTGACAGCAAAAGAACTATCTAAGCTGGGCAGAAAGATTTTGGAAAAAGTAAGTGCTTCTACTTTGTCCAGAATTGTTGCTGAATGTGCAGATTCATTTGGCGAGGCACAAGAGTATATTGTAGCCAGCAAGTGCTATGAAGAAGCTATCTTAAAATGTACAACCATGTTGGGGTGTCCATCTAGTGAAATTCTTCGGGTATTGGTTGAACGGGGAAAGTATCATGCATTGTATGCAGCCAATCTGGAAGAAATGGATTCTTTTTGTGTATCTAAGATTTTGGAAATCTCTGAGGTGAATGATAGACTTCGTCTTAAAGTCCTTACGGAGTGTTGTTTAGACTTAGCTGCTTGGGACCGCATTTTACGCCAAAAAAACAATCATTTAGAGTTGTTATTGGCGTTGAGAAATAAAAAAGCGGAAAAACTGAACAGTAATTTTGTGAGCGGTATTCTAGCTCGAGAAAATGAAGAAGAAATTGCCGCTATGATTGAAAAAGGAGTTTCGCCAAAAGCGTGGTCTCTCTTGTTGAAAATTCCGAAATGGAAGCAAAAGACATTTGAGCGTCTGGAAAAAGAGCCTTTGAACGAATGGGCCGAGGAAATTGGTAAATACGCGTTTACTGAGGGTTCTGACTCGGATCGCCGGTCTTTCATGTGCATTTTCTGTAAAAAGTATGCCACGGAAAAGTTTACAATCCCTCACGTGATTGTGGAATTGCTTGTTGCCAATAACGAAAACAAGTATTTGATTGAGTATTTTGAAGCCGGCGGACTTTTAGATCAGAGGTCTTATGCTTTAGTGACGTTGGATAATAATCCGAAAGTTATTAAAGCAATGAAGACTTGGCCGGTACAGCGAAGGTTGGTAAAAGAGTAGTAGAAAAAGCAGTCTGATAAGACTGCTTTTTCTATATTTAGGGGTCTTGATTTTAATTGGAATTATCAATATACTGTGCTTCAGATTGAAATTATGTTGTTATATTAAATTGTTATAATTATGAAGCAGTTGTTTTTGAAAGATACAGGCAATGGAAGCTGTTGTTTGTATGAAAGCGATTCAAATTCTGATGAGTTTGTGAAAATTGCTTGTGCCCTTAAGGGGTGGTTTTGTTCTCAGAAAAATCATGTGGTTCTTTCCGATGGAGAAAATGAAACTCTTTTTATTGCCCGAGAAAACAAAGTTATGCAGGTGTTTTTGCCTAGAGGTAGTCAATTGTTTTTTGTGGGTTCTATAGGCGTTTGGGTGAGAGATGGTTTAGCCTATATTCTGAATGAAGATGACGAGGAAGAGTGCATCGGAGTTTGGAAATCAGTTCTTACACCGATTGGCGGGCCGCCATTTCATTATTTTCTACTCCAAAGCGGAGACAAAGTTGAGCTTCGATACTTTGTGAAGGAGGAGCTTCGTTGTGTAGGCAAATATCAGAAAGTGTTTGATGACCATTCGATGCATTTAATGGCTCAACGAGAGGACGGATATTATGATGTCTACACTTTCGGAAATTTCCTGCCTAAGCAAGATGTTTGCGGATTTAATCACTTTGATTGTCCTCAAGGATACCTGCGTTGGAATTCAAAAGGAAAGGGTTGGATTCTGCACGAGGGATTGAAAGGGTTTGGCAGCAACGCGGCGGTTTTGAAGCGAGGAAAATATGGCGAATGGATAGAGCTATATGGTTTCTTTGACGAGGAAATTAAGTTGGTGGCTAGCGGAAAGTGGAACTGGCATGGTATAGATGAATCTATATGTATAGAAGGAGTGATTTACTATTTTGATTCCTGTACATGTACAATAGATTTTGATAACCCTCGTCCTACTTTAAGGAAAAGAATTAAGAGACTTATCAAGAATGAGTAACGAAAAAAGCAGTCCTTTAAGGGACTGCTTTTTTTGATGAATGATCAAGGCTAGATCATTGCCATTCCACCGTTGATGTTGATGGTTTGGCCTGTGATGTATTGAGCTTCATCAGATGCCAAGAAAGCTACAACATTGGCAATGTCTTGAGCTTCGCCAAGCTTACCTTCCGGAATTTTTGCTAAAAGAGCTGTTTTTACATCTTCAGGCAAAACATCGGTCATCGGTGTACGGATAAATCCCGGAGCAATAGAGTTTACGGTAACTCCACGAGAACCAACTTCTTGAGCCAAACATTTGTTCATGGCTATCATTCCGGCCTTAGATGCAGAGTAGTTTGCTTGTCCGGCGTTTCCGGTGACACCAACCACAGATGCAATACCGATGATGCGACCATAACGACGTTTCATCATACCACGGACAGCTGCTTTTGCCAGTTTGAAACCGGCAGAAAGGTTTACATCTAATACCAGTTGCCAATCTTCGTCGCTCATGCGGATAAACAAGTTGTCTCTGGTAAGACCTGCATTGTTTACTAAAATATCAATGCGACCAAGCTTTTCTTCAACTTTTTCAACCAAACCTTTTACATCATCGGCATTGGTGAGGTTAGCCGTAAATACTTCTACGTTTGAACCTAATTCTTCTTTTAGTTTAAGCATTGGTTCTTCGCGCATATCGGTGAGAGCCAAAATGGCACCTTGAGCGTGAAGTGTGCGGGCAATTTTATCGCCAATTCCACCGGCAGCACCGGTAATAAGGGCTACTTTTCCATCTAATCTAAACATATTAAATTTCCTTTATTTAATGTTATTCGCTAAGAATTTTAGCGAGTTCTTCAATCTCAGCTACATTGCCGGCGGAGATTGTGTTAATTTCTTTATGTGAACGTTTAATAATACCAGACAAAACCTTGCCTGCTCCCAATTCGATAATCTGATTAACTCCTTGATCTTTGAGCCAATTTGCTGTTTCTCGCCAACGGACAGAGCCGGTTACTTGAGAAATGAGGTTTTGAATTATTTGGTCTTTGCTGTTAACAGCACAAGCGGTTACATTAGAAATGAGCGGAACTATGGGCTCATAAGCAGATACTTGTTGAAGAGCTTGGGCCATAACTTCAGCAGCTGGTTGCATTAAAGGACTGTGAAAAGGTGCGCTAACCGGTAGTTTGATGCAGCGTTTTGCTCCAAACTCAGAGGCAATTTCAACAGCTTTATCTATGGCAGGCATATGGCCTGATAATACAACCTGACCATCAGCATTGTCATTGGCGGCTACGCACACATATTTACCATTTTCTGTGCAGGTTTCTGCCAAAGCAACAACATTTTGATATGAGGCACCGATAACTGCCGCCATACCTCCAACACCAACGGGAACAGCTTTTTGCATAGCATCGCCGCGGGTGCGGAGCAGTCTTGCCGTATCAGCCAATGAAAACACTCCGGCTGCACAAGCAGCGGAATATTCACCCAAAGAGTGACCGGCAACAAAACTTGCATGATTGGTGATATCTATATTAAATTCTTTTTTCAAAACATTAACAACAGCCAACGAATGAGCCATTAATGCCGGTTGGGCATTAGAGGTTAAAGTTAGTTCTGCTTCAGGACCTTCGGTCATGAGTTTGAACAAATTTTGATTGAGAGCATCGTTAACTTCGTTAAATACATCTTTAGCCGAGGTAAAATTATCGGCAAGTCCTTTTCCCATGCCTACAAATTGCGATCCTTGGCCGGGAAAAACAAAAGCGTTAGTCATATAATTATCCTTGTTATTAAAACAACGATTTTAGGTTTATACTTCAAGTGCAAAAAGTCAAGTTTTAAAAGCCTTTTATCCGCGGTTTTGTTAAGAGAATATTGATAATTAGCTGCTATTATTTCGGTAATTGTTTTTTTATTTATAGGTTAGGACTTATGGCAAAGCAAAAGAAAAAAACGTGGTGGAAAAATATAGTTGCAATTTTATTTGGGACAATATTGCTTTTGTGGACTGGCAGTTTAGTGACAAGTTGCTTGTTTTATGATGTTTTTGATGCCGGATTTAATAATGTTAATTCACGCCCGATTACAAACTTGTTAGGATTGTATGGAGCCAAAAGTGCAGATGCAATTCTTACTTGGTGGGGCATTTCGTTGGTGATATTTTTAGCTGCACCTTTGGTTTGGAGTGTTGAGCTGATACGCAGGAAAGAACTGCTACATAAGTATTGGAGGTTTTTGGCATTTGGCTTAGGTGTGGTTTGCTTATCAATATTTATGGAGCTTACTTTATCTTATGTGAATGGTTTTAGAGTGGGTGGAAATGTCGGAAAATTTTTAGCTGTTCAATTTTTGAATTTAGCTAATAGGTTATGCTCATTTGCTTACATAAGATATGTTTTGGCTACGATATTCGGTTTGGTTGCGTTGGTTTCTTTTAATTTGGCTTGCGGAGTTACGTTTAGCGGTTGGTTCAGATTGATAAAAAACGTGTGGAAGATGATTGTTGTTGTTGGTGGTGGGACAGTAGCTGTATTAGGAAATTTAAAAAATGTATTTTCCAATAGAAAAACAAAGCCAAAAGTTAAAAAGACTAAATCTCCAAAAGTCAGAAAAGAGCCAAAAATGAAAGAAGAGACTTTGGCCAAACCTAAAGAGACTATTAAAATAGCAAAACCCAAGCCGTTAGATGACGGATATGAGTTGCCGGATATTAATTTGTTATCTATGAACAAAGAAAAAACAGCTAATGTGAATCAGAAAGAATTGGAAAAGATTGCTGTCGAGTTGGAAGGTGTTTTGCAAGAATTTGGGGTGAACGGAAAAATTGTGAAAGTTCGTCCGGGACCGGTGGTAACACTATATGAATTGGAACCGGCACCGGGAACAAAAACGGCAAGAGTGATTGGCTTGGCAGATGATATTGCTCGTTCTATGAGTGCTGTTTCGGTGCGTATAGCCGTTGTTCCAGGGTCTAACACTATCGGTATTGAACTTCCAAACCCGAAAAGAGAGATTGTGTATTTGCGTGAATTATTAGAAAGCAATGATTTTGCAGATTCAAAGTCGGCCCTTACTATTACTTTGGGTAAAGATATCGGGGGTAAAAATGTTTATGCCGATTTAGCTAAGATGCCTCACTTGTTGGTAGCGGGTACAACCGGTTCAGGTAAGTCTGTGGGTGTAAATTCAATGATTATTTCATTGTTGTATAAAATGCGTCCTGATGAATGTAAGCTTATTATGATTGATCCGAAAATGTTGGAGTTTACCATGTATAACGGTATTCCTCATTTGTTGACACCGGTGATTACAGATCCGGCCAAAGCTGTGATAGGTCTCAAATGGGCAGTTAAAGAAATGGAAGACAGATATCGGGCTATGGCACAATTAAATGTGCGTAATATTACCGGGTATAACAAGAGATTGGAAGAATTACGAGCCAGCGGTGGTAAGGTGAGTAGAACAGTACAAACCGGATTTGATATGGAAACAGGAAAGCCGATATATGAAGAGCAAGAGCTAGATTTGACGCCATTGCCCTATATTGTGATTGTGGTTGATGAAATGGCTGATTTGATGTTGGTGGCAGGCAAAGATGTGGAAGCGGCTATTCAACGTTTGGCACAAATGGCGCGTGCGGCAGGTATTCACTTAATTATGTCAACACAAAGACCATCGGTTGATGTAATTACCGGTACAATTAAAGCTAACTTTCCAACAAGAATCAGTTTTCAGGTTACTTCAAAAATTGATAGTCGTACGATATTGGGTGAGCAAGGGGCGGAACAACTTTTAGGTATGGGCGACATGTTGTATATGCCGGCAGGACAAAGGCCAAACCGAGTACATGCTCCGTTTGTAAAAGATAGTGAAGTTGAAAAAGTGGTTGAGTTTTTGAAAACCCAAAGAGAACCTGAATATGTGGAATCTGTGACAGAGGGTGAGTTATCTGATAAAAGTGGCGGTTCTGCGGTGTTTGACAGTGGTGATTTTGGAGCAGGGAGTAGTGATGATGACTTGTATCGTCAGGCTGTGCAAATTGTCCAAAATGATAAAAAAGCATCAACCAGCTATGTGCAAAGACGACTACGTATAGGATATAACCGAGCTGCGTTAATTATTGAACGAATGGAACAAGAAGGAATTGTAACTCCGGCGGATCATTCAGGACGAAGGGAAGTTATATAAAATTAAAAGCCTCTGTTGAAACGACAGAGGCTTTTAGGTTGAAGATCTAGTTTTTTAGAAAATTATACGTCTATTGGCAGATGTATAACCTGGTCTTTAAATTCTTGATACAATTTTTTGCAATGATAAGATGCTATTCGGTACAGCAACATAGCAATAATTGATAATACTATACATACATAAAAGAGGGCGAAGTTTCCTTTAATCATAAGAATAAAAGTAGGGATCACGAGAATGGCGAATATACTCATAATCACACCTCCACCTACCAATCCACCGTAAATAATTAGTTTTTGTTCTTTTATGCTCGCATCTAGAGCATGTTTGCTTTTGGCATAGATATACATACCGCGCCATTTGGCGTAATAATTATATCCGCAATCTTCAGGGTATGCATCATACCGTGCATAGAAAGTTTCTTTTTCGTTCATAAAAAGCAGTTTAAAATAATTCATAAATAGGATTAACAGACTTTGGAGTATAAATTAGTAGCATTTATTTAGCAAGATATTTATAAAGATTGAAAAGTCTTTATTAGTAGTAAAATACGCTTGCAAAAATATAAAAAAAAGATTAGTAACAGAAAAACAAAATATGTTGGATGAGTGGCAGAGAGGCTGAATGCGCGCGACTCGAAATCGTGAATACGGGGTAACTCGTATCGGGGGTTCAAATCCCTCCTCATCCGCCATTAAAGAAAAAGCCTGTCCTTGTGGCAGGCTTTTTCTTTAATTTGAGGTGAGATGATTTGAATCCCCGATAAGAAGGGGGTTCACTACAAGACACAGGCATACGGGAGTATGCCGGTAGCCTTTAAGGCTAGTGTCGCAGAGGCAACTTAAGAGAAGCGAAAAGTAAATCCCTCCTCATCCGCCATTAAAGAAAAAGCCTGTCCTTGTGGCAGGCTTTTTCTTTAATCTGAGGATGCGGTTGCTTCAGTTTCTTTACCATCTGTTGATGTAGTTTGTTCTTTGTTTTCTTCTTTGTTGCGTCCGGCTAAATTAGTTAAAAACTGTTTTTCTATTTTCATATATTGATTAAACAGCCAACGTGACTGAAATAGAACAAAAACGGATATAGCAACCATAAAAATAGTAACGTTGTTGTTTTCTGTTAAAAATTGGTGGATAGCAATTACGATGAAAAACATCACAACCAATAGTCTAAAACTGGTTAGCAATATTAGAGGAAAGCGATTTAGTTTTTTTGCAGTCCATAATTTGAAATAAAGAGCCGCAATTTTTTGATTAGATACAAAAAAGTTGCGAGCATGTTCAATTTCACCGGTCATATGGCAAAAATCAAATTTTTCTTCTAATTTTTTGATGGCAGAAGGGTGGTTTTCATCGGTTGGCTTTTTGCGGCTTAATTTACAAGCGATAGCTGCTAACTTTTCTTTGAAATATACGGGTAGAACAGATTCCCAACCTATTAGGGCTTTTAGGAAAGGTGCCATAACAATGAGGGTTATAGAGGTGACTACTATTCTGGCGGGAATATTGGGTAAATATTCGTGAATGAATGGTTTTAAGAAATAATTAGATGCTCCCAAAATAGCAGACAATATCATGGAAAATAAGACCATGCGAATGGTATAATTTCTAAACAGAAGTTTCCATCTTTTTTCTTCCATTTTAGTTTCATCAGCAAGAGATGTATTACGTTCAATATATTTGTTCAGATTTGAGGGAATTATTTTAACAATGCGTTTGTAGAACGGATCTGAGGCTTTGATCATCATAGGTGTTAAAAATGTTGTTATTACCGAAACAGCAACAATTATTGGATAAATTTTTTCGCTTAAAACTCCTAAACTTAAACCTAAACTAGCAATAATAAATGCAAATTCGCCAACTTGAGCAAGAGAAAAACCTCCTTGAATTGATGTTTTTAGATTCTGTCCGGAATATAAAAAGCCAAAGCAAGAAAAACTAACCTTACCTATAATAACAATGAGTGTTATAACAAATATCGGTCCGGCATAAGTAATAAACATCGCCGGATTAACCATCATGCCAACGGATACAAAAAATACTGCGCCGAAGAAATCTTTGATTGGTTTTAAGACGCTTTCTATACGATTGATAATGTCAGTGTCGGCTAATATTGAGCCCATAATAAATGCTCCGAGGGCTGATGAAAACCCTGTATAAGTGGCAAGCAATACCATGCTGAAACACAAACCAATAATAGTTAAGAGTAAAAGTTCATCATTTAATAGCGGGGTTACTTTTTTTAGCAAAGTCGGAACCAAATATATTCCAGAGATAAAACATAGCACGAGGAAAAATACTAATTTTAGAGTGCTGACAATTAATTCTTCGCTATTGATATTGTTGCCTAAAGCAATAGTCGGAAGTAATACCAAAAGTAAAATGCCAACAATGTCTTCAACTACAAGCACCCCAAAAACCAGGTCGGTGAATTTTTGCTTTTTTACGTTTAGATCGTCAAAAGCTTTAATTATAATGGTTGTAGAAGACATAGAAATCATGCTGCCCAAAAAGAAGCTGTCTATTACCGGCCAATCTAACAAAAGTCCGACGTTGTAGCCTAAAAAAAGCATAAATAAGATATTGGCCATGGCTGTAATCATTGCAGATTTGCCAACGTTTATCATTTTACTGAAGCTAAATTCGAGGCCGAGGCTAAAAAGCAAAAAGATAACACCAATGTCTGCCCAAAGAGAAATATCTTCTTTATCGGTGATAGTAGGTAAAAAATTGAAGTGAGGGCCAACTAAAATGCCGGCCAAAAGGTATGCCAAAACGGTTGGTTGTTTAAGCTTTTTAAAGATAAGCGTAAAAATGGTGGCATAAATAGTAATCAGTGTTAAATCTATGATTAAGGCATGTATAGAATGCATGTTTTTGTTTCCGTTTATTTAATTTATGTGGTAGGTGAGGATAACAAAAAAATATTAATTTTTCTTAAAATTTGTAGTATATAATAAGCTTTAATCTGGTTTATCTATGTGATTTTATGAGGCACAAAATGAATGAAAATGCAAACTCTACTCCTCGGTCTTTGAGAATTGTGATTACTCTTATTGGAAGGAGAAATGTTGGAAAATCATCTTTAATAAATTCAATTTGCGGACAAAATGTGTCTATCGTATCTGATGTTGCCGGAACAACAACAGATGCCGTTGCAAAATCATATGAATTATCAGGCCTTGGGGCCGTTACTTTTTATGATACTGCCGGATTGGACGATGAAGGAGATTTGGGACAACAAAGAATCAGTGCAACAAAAAAAGTTTTATATAAAACAGATATTGCGGTGCTGGTAATTGGTACAGACGGCATACAGGAAAGCGATGCGGAAATCGTTAAAGATGTTAGAGAAATGAAGATTCCGTTATTGGTTGTTTTTAACAAAACAGATATTTCAAGTCCCAAGGTGGAAGATAAGAAATGGGTGGAGCAAAATAATGTACAATATGTTGAAGTTTCTGCAGAAAAATCAGAAAACATAAACGTGCTAAAACAAAAAATTTCCGATATTGTTCCTGAAGATTTGAGGCAAGATCCTCTTTTGGCCGGCGACTTGTTTGCTGCGGGTGATGTTGTTGTGTTAGTAACACCAATAGATTATTCCGCTCCCAAAGGGCGTTTGATATTGCCTCAAGTGCAGGTTCTCAGAGAAATATTAGATAAAGGCGCAAAAGGGATAATAGTAAAAGAAACCGAATTGGAAAGTATATTGATGTTATTAAAGCAAAAGCCTGCTTTAATAATATCAGATTCACAGGTTATTATGAAAGTGGCAACTATTGTACCACAAGATGTACCTTTAACGACTTTTTCGATATTGTTTGCAAGAAATAAAGGGGATATTAGGGTAATGTATAGTGGGGCTTCAGCTATAGATGACCTGAAAGACGGGGACAAGGTTTTAATAGCCGAAGCTTGCTCACATCATGCTATGGAAGATGATATCGGAAAGGTGAAAATACCAAATTGGTTAAAAAAATATACCGGAAAAAATTTGATGTTTGATTTTTGTCATGGTGGTGATTTTCCAGATAATTTAGAACAATATTCTTTAGTAATACATTGTGGAGCGTGCATGATAAACAGAACAGAAATGGTGAGAAGACTTAATGAATGTGTGCGCCGAGGAGTGAAAATAACTAACTATGGGGTAGTGATTTCTAAAACTCAAGGAGTGTTGGAAAGAGTTGTGGAGCCATTAAAGATAAAGGAAAATATATAAATGGCTTATGTTGTATATAGTATAGGTTGGTTAGCTATAATTTTTAATATATATTGGATTGTGAGCTTTGTTAAGAGTGGTTTTGGAAAATACCCACCATGCATAATTTCCTTTGGATTTGCAAAAAAAAAGGTGTTGGAGCAAGCTAAAAAATATATAAGAGTAAACAGTGGTATGCAGACAATTGTTGATCTGGGGTGTGGATGCGGAGATTTGTTGTTGCCTTTGGCAAAAGAATTTCCTCAACACAGGTTTGTTGGTATAGAACGAGATATAATAGTATATTTTTTGGTAAAACTGCGTTCATTAAAATATAAAAATATAAAAATAATATGGGGTGATTTTTTGAATAAAGATTGGACACAATTTGATGTGTTTGTTTGTTATTTGGGAAATGAAATAGCTCCGTTTGTTGCAAAAAAGTTTCTCATAGAAGCAAAAGAAAAAGCAGTGCTTGTTTCGGAGGTTTTTGCAATGCCAAATTTATACGAAGTAGAAAAATTTGATATTAAAACCTGTAAGCTTCCCACGAATGTTTTTGTATATAAGAAAATAAAGTAGTTTAAGATTGTTCAAGCGTTTTGACTATTTCTTCTGTTACTTTTTTGGCATCGCCATACAACATTATGGTATTATCAGCAAAAAACAGAGGATTTTCTACGCCGGAATAACCACTTGCAAGACTTCTTTTTACAAAAAATACGGTCTTAGCTTTTTCTACATCCAGAATTGGCATTCCGTAGATGGGTGAGGAAGGATCGGTTCGTGCTAGCGGGTTGGTGATATCGTTAGCACCGATAACATAAGCTACGTCAGCTGTAGCAAATTCTCGGTTAATGTCTTCTAATTCAAAAACTTCATCATAGGGCACATTTGCTTCGGCCAACAAAACATTCATATGTCCGGGCATTCTTCCGGCAACAGGATGAATCGCATATTTAACTTCTACTCCATAACGATTGTGCAAATCATCGGCCATTTCTTTTAATACATGTTGAGCTTGAGCCACAGCCATACCATATCCGGGAACAATGATAACTTTGTTGGCATTTTCCATAATAAAAGCGGCATCTTCGGGGCTTCCGGATTTGGCGGTTTTGTCTGAAGAGTTAACTTGTGAAGTGTTTGTTTGTGTTCCAAAACCTCCAAGCATCACGCTAATAAGTGAGCGATTCATAGACTTGACCATAATATATGATAAAATTGCTCCGCTTGCACCAACAATCGCACCGACAATGATTAGAACTACATTGTTAAGAGAGAAACCAATTCCGACAGCTGCCCAACCGGAATAAGCATTTAGAATCGATATGACTACAGGCATATCTGCACCGCCGATTGGTAAAACAAGCAAAATTCCTAAAAGTGTGGTAATAGCAGCAATATAATAAAAAATCAGAGGATTGTGGTTGATTATATAATAACCACATAGTGTTATGGTTGCTAAAGCAAATATCAGGTTTATAGCTTGTTGTCCCTTGAAAACAATTGCTTTGGCTTGAATAAGACCTTGCAGTTTGGCATATGCAATTATAGAGCCGGAAAAAGCAAGTCCTCCAATTACCAAGCCAATCAGATTGTTAAAAAATGAAGATGAGCCAGAAATTACTTCGACTAATGAAATTAAAACGGCAGACAAACCTCCTAATCCGTTAAAAATAGCAACCATTTGCGGAAGAGAAGTCATTTTTACTTTAAGGGCAAAGTAAATTCCGACAATGGCACCTAGGAAAATGGCTATTAATGCATTGGACCAATTATAGTTGGGGTTTGATATAATTGTGGCTCCAATGGCGATAATAATTCCTAAAATGCCTAATGAGTTGCCTTTGCGAGCCGTTTGTGGAGAAGATAATCCTCTGATGCTGAAAATAAGTAGTATGGCGGAAATTAAATATGAATAAGATAGAAATACAGGCATTATTTTTTCTCCTTTTTCTTAAACATCAAAAGCATACGATGTGAAATGGCGAATCCGCCAAATATGTTTACAGATGCTAAGAATATGGCTAAGAAACCAAATATTTGTGATAAATTATCGTTTGATGATTGTATAGATATGAGGGCTCCGACGATGACAATGCCAGATATTGCATTTGATACGCTCATTAAAGGGGAGTGAAGAGCCGGTGTTACGCCCCATACTACAAAGTAGCCGATAAAACATGCTAAAATAAAAACAGTGATAAGAAAAAAAAGATGCATTTATTTATTCTCCAAAAGATTGTGTCCGTTGTTGCAAATACAAGTAGCGGAAATAATTTCATCATCAAAATTCAGATTTAATTTTAGTGTGGTTTTATCAACTATATTATACACAAAATTATATATATTTTGAGCAAATAGGCGACTTGCAGAGAAAGGAATTGCAGATGCTAAATTGCTATTGCCGATAATTTTGATGCCGTTTTTTTCAATAATGGCATTGTCTTGAGATCCCTCTACATTTCCTCCATATGCACTAGCCATATCAATAATTACAGAATTTTGAGGCATGTTTTTGAGCATTTGATAATCTATTAAAATGGGTGCCTTTTTTCCGGGAATTAGAGCTGTAGTAATAACTACATCTGTTTGTTTTAAGGCTTCGGAAACGGCTTGTTTTTGAAGTTTTTGAAATTCTTTTGAAGTCTCTTTGGCGTATCCGTCTGAAGTTTCAGTGACCTCATCGGTTTTAATTTCTATAAACTTTCCTCCCAGAGATTCAACTTGTTCTTTGGTGTTTGGCCTAATATCTGAAGCAAAAACTTGCGCTCCCATTCTTTTGGCAGTAGCGATAGCTTGCAATCCGGCAACACCGGTTCCTAAAATTAGAACTTTGGCAGGAGATATTGTTCCGGCAGAGGTCATCATTAAAGGGGCAGCTTTAGGTAAAAAATTTAGTGCCTCTATAACAGCTTTGTATCCGGCTATATTGTTTTGTGACGATAAAATATCCATGCTTTGAGCTCGAGAAATGCGGGGTAGTAGGTCTAGAGCAAAACAGGTTAATTGTTTTTTTGCAAATTTTGAAATGTATGTTTTTTGAGCAAGTGCTTGAAAATTAGCAATGATGATTTGCGAGGGAGACAATAAACCTATTTCATCATCGGTAGGAGCATTGATTTTGATAACAATGTTTGCATCTTTAATGGCGTGTTTAGCCGATGGGCATATTTTTGCGCCGGATTTGGCATATTCTTCATCGCTAAATCCGGCTTTAACTCCGGCTCCGGTTTCGATATTAATGTTAAATCCGAGAGCTAAATATTTTTTGGTAATTTCCGGAGTGATCGCAACTCTGTTTTCATTTTTTAGGGTTTCTTTTATTACGGCAATTTGCATTTGAAAATCCGATCTTAACTATATATAAAACTAAGATTGAATATAATCGTTATTAATTAATTTAACAATTAGAAAGTGATGATTTATGCGAGAATTATTTAATTTATTGATGATTTTTGCGAAAATAGGTTTGTTTACTTTTGGAGGCGGGTATGCAATGTTGCCACTACTGAAAGCAGAAACCGTGGATAAACGAGGCTTTTTGTCGGAAGAAGAGTTGTTGAATTTATATTCAATCGGTCAGTGTACACCCGGGATTATAGCAATAAATGTAGCAACATTTATAGGATATAAGCAAAAAGGGGTATGGGGTGCAATATTTTCTACGATCGGGATGATTTTGCCTTCAATGTTTATTATCATTTTAATAGCTTCAGTTTTGAAAATGTATATGCATAATCGCTATATAGCTTATGCTTTTGCAGGGATAAGGGTTTGCGTTATTGCTTTGATTGCCGATATTGTTTATGAGCTTTGGCGTAAGAATATAAAGACGTTTATTGATGTTACAATATTTGTTTTGGCGGTTTTAGTTTTGTTGTTTGCTGATATTAGTGCTGTTTGGGTTGTGATTTTTGCTGCATTAACCGCTTTGTTTGCCGAAGAGATAAAAAGGAAAAGAGCAAAATGACATATTTGTTGCTGTTTGTTGAATTTTTTAAGATAGGCCTGTTCGCAATAGGCGGTGGGCTGGTTACCGTTCCGTTTTTATTCGATCTTTCAGAAAAATATACTTGGTTTAGTGCTAAAGAATTGACAGATATGATTGCTGTGGCCGAATCGACACCAGGTCCGTTGGGGGTTAATATGGCTATATATGCCGGTTTTGGAGCAGGTGGAATATTGGGAGCTATTATTGCCGTTTTGGGATTGGTTTTGCCTTCGGTTGTGATAATTATAATGGTGGCTCGTTTAATGGATAAATATCAATGTAATACCAGAGTTCAGGTGATGTTGCGGGGTATTCGTCCGTCCGTTTTGGCTTTGATTCTCTTTGCCGGATTGGAGCTGGCCAGAATTGCCGTTGTTGATGTTTTGGCAATTGTTTTGTTTTTGAGTTTGGTGGCGGCAATCAGGATTTGGCGGAAGAGCCCGATTTTTTATCTTTTTGTTTCTGCAATATTGGGAATTGTTTTGCAACTATAATAAAATAAGTTGCAAAGCAATAAAAATGTACCTAAATAGAAATTAGTGTTTAATATTTGGGAAAGTGTTATGACAACGATTTTATGTGTACGTCGAGGAAATGAAGTGGTTATGGCCGGAGATGGACAAGCTACTTTAGGCGAAGCGATTGTTTTTAAATCTAAGTCTATAAAAGTAAGAAGAATAGGTAATGGTAAGATTATTGCCGGATTTGCCGGAGCTGCAGCTGACGGGATAACTTTGATAGAAAGATTAGAGGCAAAATTGGAAAAACATGCAAATCAATTAAAGCGTGCAGCAGTTGAATTGGCCAAGGATTGGCGTATGGATAAATATTTACGTCAGCTACAAGCTTTTATGATAGTATCTGATAAGGAAACATCTTTGGTGATATCCGGGACAGGTGAAGTTATGGAACCAGATGACGGAATTATCGGAATCGGATCTGGCGGAAACTATGCTATGGCTGCAGCAAAAGCACTTTATGAAATGCCGGATATGACATTGCAAGAGATTGCTGAAAGAGCAATGAAAATAGCCGGAGATATAGATGTTTATACAAACCACAATGTAATTATAGAAAGAATTGGTGATGAGTAGTTTTAGTCCTAGAGAAATCGTTTCAGAACTGGATAAATATATTATCGGACAGGCTGATGCCAAAAAAGCAGTAGCTGTTGCATTACGTAACAGATGGAGAAGAATGCAGTTGCCAGAAAAATTACGAGAAGAAATTGTGCCTAAAAATATTTTGATGATTGGTCCTACCGGTGTGGGTAAAACAGAAATTTCTCGCCGACTGGCAAAATTGGCAAAAGCTCCTTTTGTAAAGGTAGAAGCAACCAAATTTACTGAAATAGGTTATGTGGGAAGAGATGTTGAAAGTATTATCAGAGATTTGGTGGAAATATCTTTGCATAATACCAGAAAAAATATGAGAAAAAAGGTTTGTGCCAAAGCGGAAGAAGGAGCAGAAGAAAGATTGCTTGGAGCTTTGGTCGGAAATAATGCCGGAGACGAAACAAAACAAAAATTCAGGCAAATGTTAAGGGAGAATAAACTTGACGACAGAGAAATAGATATTTCCTTGTTAGATAATAGTAATTCTTCGATGCCGACAATAGATATTCCGGGTATGCCCGGTGCTTCTATGGGCATGATCAGTTTGGGTGATTTGCTCGGCGGCGGTTCGCAAAAATATAAAACAAGAAAATTAAAAGTTGCAGATGCTAAAAAGATATTGATTGACGAGGAATCGGATAAGCTTTTGGACAATGAAACTATTACAGCAGAAGCCATAAAGGCAGTAGAAAACGATGGAATAGTATTTATTGATGAGATAGATAAAATTACCGGAAAATCAGAGGGCGGTAGAGCAGATGTTTCTCGTGAAGGAGTGCAAAGAGATTTGTTGCCGCTGATTGAAGGAACAACAGTTTCAACTAAATATGGAATGGTGAAAACAGATCATATTTTGTTTATATGTTCAGGTGCTTTTCATTTGGCGAAACCATCTGATTTGTTGCCGGAGTTGCAAGGCCGTTTGCCTATCAGAGTGGAGTTGCAGGCTCTAAATCGAGGCGATTTTGTAAGAATTTTGACAGAGCCGGAAGCAAACCTTATAGAACAGTATGTGGCATTGCTTGGAACCGAAGGTTTTAATCTGCGTTTTGAGCCGGAAGCTATAGAAAAAATAGCAGATGTTGCTGTGGAAATTAATGAAAATGTTGAAAATATCGGAGCAAGGCGTTTGCATACGGTATTGGAAATTTTGCTGGAGGATATAAGCTTTAAGGCTACGGATTGCAGTGGGCAAGAAGAAGTTATAACTGCTCAAATGGTAGAAGAAAAACTCGGCAAATATACCAAAGCAAGTGATCTTTCGAAGTTTATTCTATAATGGCTTTTGGGATTTACATTCATTGGCCTTTTTGCCGGAGCAAGTGTCCTTATTGTGATTTTTATAGTAAGGTGCAGAAGAATGTGCCTCAAGATGCGTTGGTTAAAGAATATCTTGAAGACATAAAATATTATGCAGATAAGATTGGTAAAAGAGAGGTAACATCAATATTTTTTGGAGGTGGAACCCCGTCTTTATTGACGCCTTCAAATATTGAAAAACTCATAAATGAAGTTGCAAAAAATTGGCTGGTTGCCAATGATGTTGAGATTTCTTTAGAGGCAAATCCGAATACAAATAAGGATAATTTATTTAGAGATTTGCATAATGCCGGAATTAATCGATTGTCTTTAGGTATTCAATCTTTAAGAGATTCGGATTTGAAATTTTTGGGTAGAACTCACAGTGTAAAAGAGGCTTTGCAGTCGGTAGAAGAGGTATTGAACATTTTTGATAATCACTCTGCTGATTTGATTTATGCTCGTCCAAATCAAAGTAAGTCAGAATGGGAAGATGAGTTAACGCAGCTTTGTAAATTTGGGTTTAAGCACTTGTCTTTATATCAGTTAACAATAGAAGAAGGTACGGTTTTTGCTAAGAAGGGAATTGAGGCAGTTGGCGAAGATGATGCTATTGAACTTTATAAAATTAGCGAAGGTGTTGTAGAAAGCTACGGGTATAAAGGGTATGAAGTATCTAATTATGCAAAAAGCGGCTTTGAATGTCGTCACAATAAGATTTATTGGCAAGGTGATGATTATGTGGGCATAGGAAAAGGTGCACACGGCAGATTGAGAATCGGAAATAAATTTTATGCAACAACACATCATCGGGTTTTTGAAGAAATAACCGGACATGAAAGAGCTGAAGAACTTGTTTTTATGGGGCTTCGTTTAAGAGAGGGAATAAACAAAAAATATTTTGAAAAATGCTGCGGTATAAAATTTGATGAGTTTATAGATAAAAAAATTTTAAGAGAACTGGAAAATCAAAATCTTTTGTATGTTACAGATCAAAGTATAAGAGCAACAGATGAAGGGATTTTATTGTTAAATCAAATAATAGAGCAATTAGTTTGTATGTAAAGCAGATAAAAAACTCTTTACATCTGGAAGAAATAGACTAAAGTTAGCTTGAAATTTAAACTTTTAAGATATGATAGAATATATTATTGTTATTGTCTGGGGTATAGTTACCTTGGGTATGTGGCTTTTGAGGAAGAAGCTTGGAAAGGGTGTTAAACACCTTTATCGGAAAACTCTTATCTTTAATATGTTTTGGGGAGCTCTGTGTTGGTCTATTATTTCGTTGCTAACCATTCCTGGAGATATGAAGATATTAATTCTTTCGGTGTTTATAGGAGCTGCTGTCGGTATAATGGTGACGGTAAGTTTGTATAGTGTGGAAGAATTGGATAAAATTGAAAGGCGGTCATAAGACCGCCTTTTGGCTTTTAAGGTTTAAGCTTTTTTACCATAAGAAAGGAGTTTGTTGCGAACAAATCCTCGTAATGAAACCTCAGGCCTTGCTCCATAATGGCTAATGATTTCGGCAGCGGCGATGGAGCCAATCATGGCGCATGTACCAAGACTACGTTCCTGCGTCATACCAAATAGGAATCCGGCGGCATAAAGGTCTCCGGCACCTGTGGTATCGACAACATTATCCAATACTTCGGCTTCAACAAAGGTTTTTATGCGACCGTTTACAACAACAGATCCGTCAATTCCTCGGGTTATTGCTGCAATTTCGACATGGGGTTTGATGAGGTCTAAGCTTTTATAAAAATCTTTTTCATCAAATAAGGCCTTTATTTCTTCTTCGTTAGCAAATAACACGTCTACATATTCTTTTATGAAGTTTAAGATAGCTTCTCGATTGCGACATATGCAAGTGGTGTCTGAAAGTGTAAAAGCAATTTTACGATTATATTTATGGGCTAATTGGCAGGCTTTGATTAAGGCTCCTTGGCAACATTCCGTATCCCACAAATATCCCTCGATATATGTGATTTTTCCGGCTTTTATAACTTCTTCGTCAATATCTTCCTCGGTTAAAAATGTTGCGGCGCCTAAATAAGTGAACATTGATCTTTCTGCATCAGGGGTAACCAAAACGATACTGCGTCCGGTGACCGGCCCTTCGTTTAAGGGAATCGTGAAACAATCTACACCGGCGGTTCCCATGTCTCTGGTAAATTCTTGGCCGAGTTCGTCATCATGAACTTTACCGATAAAAGCAGGAGTACCACCAAGTGAGGCTATGCCGGCAACAGTATTGGCTGCAGATCCACCGGAAACTTCTCGTTCCGGAATAATATCTGAATAAATTTCTCCGGCGGTTTTGGCGTCTAATAGGGTCATGCAACCTTTAGGAAGGTTACGCTCTTTTAAGAATCCGTCTCCGACTTTTGCCATAACATCGACAATAGCGTTTCCGATACCAACAATGTCATAATATGTGTCACTCATTTTTTGATCTTTCAAAATTAATATAATGCAACATATATATCATATAATGCTTAATATCTAGTATATATTTGCAACTAAAAAAGCCCTCTATGCTTAGAGGGCTTTAAAGATCTTTCAAAATAAAAGATTATTCGTTGGCATTTGGCCAATTTTTAGCGTTGTCAGCGTTGAATTTAATTGTAGCTTCATCAGCTTCGTCGTCGCTAACAATAGCTTCTTGTGGGCATTCAGAAATGCATACGCCACAAGAAATACATGTGTCAGGATCAACTACCAATTGAGAATCGCCTTCACGGAAAGCGTCTACAGGGCATACGTCAACGCAAGATTTACATTTGATGCAAGCATCAGTAACAACAGATACCATATTAATTTACTCCAAATTTGGTTGTAATAAAATCAGCACTAACAATAGACAATTTATGAAATAAATCAAGTACAATCTTGCAAATGTTTAAAATAGTCCCTAAATAAGCAGTAAATGTATTAGTTAGGAGAGTGTATTATGGCGGATAAAATCAATTTTCAGGCCGATGTGAGCAAAATGCTCAATATTGTGGTTAATTCTTTATATTCTGAAAAACAAATATTTTTACGTGAGCTTATATCTAATGCTTCAGACGCTTGTGATAAGCTTAAATATTTGGCCTTAACCAATCCCGGAATTGCTACTCAATCCGGACAGATGAAGATTAAGTTGCTTCCTAATGCAGTGGAAAATACGTTGGTGGTTTCGGATAATGGAATCGGCATGAACAAAGAAGATTTGATTAATCATTTGGGAACAATAGCAAAATCAGGTACGGCAGATTTTGTGAAAAATGCTTCAGATAACGGGTCGGCTGTTGAACTTATAGGACAGTTCGGTGTAGGTTTTTATGCCGCATTTATGGTGGCGGATAAGGTAGAAATAATTACTCGCAAGGCTGGAGAAGAACAAGCTTGGAAATGGGTCTCTAACGGTGTTGACGGTTTTGAGATAAGCAAAGCAAAAAGAGATTGTAATGGTACGGACATAAAACTCTTTTTGCGTGATGACGCCAAAGACTATATTGATACGATATATTTGCGCCAGATTATACGTACATATTCTGATCACATAGGATATCCGATAGTTTTGGATTTGGGAAAAGCCGGCGAAGAAACAGTTAACTCGGCTTCGGCCTTATGGACACGTCACAAGTCTGAAATAACAGAAGATCAATATAAGGAGTTTTATCATCATATTTCTCATAATTTTGATGATCCGTGGATGACGCTTCATTTTAAGGCAGAAGGCAATATTGAATATACAGGATTGCTTTATATTCCTACTCAGCCGCAATATGATTTATTTCAGCCTGACAAGAAAAACGGCTTGAAACTGTACGTTAATAAGGTGTTTATCTCTGATAAAGTTGAAGAGCTGATCCCTCATTATTTGCGATTTGTGCGTGGAGTTATTGACTCTGCTGATTTGCAGTTAAATATTTCTCGAGAAATGTTGCAACATAGTCCGCTGATTGAAAAAATTAAGACCGGTACAGTATCGAGAATCTTAAAAGAGCTGAAAAAACGTGCAAAAAATTATGATGATTATATGACTTTTTGGAAAAGCTTCGGTGTTGCCTTTAAGGAAGGTATTTATGAAGATTTTGGTAACAGAGAAGAAATTGCTTCATTGGCATATTTTGTTTCTACCAAATCCGGTGATAAACTTACAACATTTGATGAATATATTTCCAGATGTTCAGAGCAGCAAAAGGCCATATATTATATTACCGGTGATGATGTTAAGGTTTTGAGTAACAACCCGCAATTGGAAGCTTTTAACGAGAAAGGGATTGAGGTGTTGCTTTTGACTGATCCGATAGATGAATTTTGGCCACAAGTGCTTACAAAATATAAGGATTTTGCAATCAAACACATTACTCAGGCTGAGGCTGATATGGTTTGGGAGAGAAAAGAGAAAAAAGCAGACGAAGGAAGCTTAAAGAAACTTACCGATATGCTTACGGAAATGTTTAAAGATGAAGTAGGAAAAGTAACAACAACCGAAAAACTGACTAAATCTCCGGTAAGTTTGACGGTAGAAAACGGGCAGATGAGTTTGCATTTGGAACGTTTAATGCGTAATCATCAGCAACAGACAGCGTTTGCCAGCACCAGAATATTGGAGTTAAATCCCTATCACCCTCTAATAATAAAATTGTCGGATATGATGTTTGACGAAGCTAAAAAAAGTAAGGTTGAAGAGGTGGCAAAAGTGTTGTTGGATCAGGCAAAAATAGCCGAAGGTGAGCCGGTTAGCGATCCGTCATTTTTTAGTGAGAAAATGAGCGAATATATATTAAACGCCATTAGCTAAATTTTGAGATACATAAGGAGGAGAAATCCTCCTTATATTATTTTTGGGGCTGAACTAAAATTGACTCTTGTCAAATGTCTTAAACTAAAGTACTTTTTATAAAAATTGTAAAAATATAAAGAGTTTTTAGGATAAGAAAATGAGCAATAAAAGATTTGATGGAAAAGATAATTTTGCAGAATGGCAAAAAGAATGGGCTTTAGAAGATCGCTATAACTTTAAAAAGATTGAAAAGAAGTGGCAAGCTATTTGGGATGAGGAAAAGGCCTATAAGGTAGAAATAGATAAGAATAAAGAAAAATTTTATGCATTGGTTGAGTTTCCTTATCCTTCAGGGGCCGGGTTACACGTGGGACATCCTCGTTCGTATACTGCATTGGACGTTATTGCTCGTAAAAAGAGAATGCAGGGTTTTAATGTTTTATATCCGATGGGCTTTGATGCTTTTGGTTTGCCTGCTGAAAATTATGCTATTAAAACCGGAGTGCATCCTGCTGTTTCTACCAAAGCAAATATTGAGAATTTTACCAAGCAGTTAAAGTCTTTAGGCTTTAGCTTTGATTGGGACAGATGTATTGATACATCTTCTCCGGAATATTATAAGTGGACCCAATGGATGTTTATAAAGTTCTTTGAAAAAGGACTGGCCTATAAAGATAAGATTGCAATTAACTGGTGTCCGGCATGTAAAGTTGGTTTGGCTAATGAAGAGGTGATTAACGGCCATTGCGAACGTTGCGGTGCAGAGGTTATTCGCAAAGATAAAGAGCAATGGATGATTGCTATTACAAAATATGCCGACAGATTAATTAATGACTTGGACGGACTTGATTTTATTGATAGAGTTAAAGCTCAACAGATTAATTGGATTGGTCGTTCTGAAGGTGCAGAGTTGGACTTTGGTTTTGGTGATGATAAGTTGACTGTGTTTACAACCAGACCGGATACAGCTTTTGGTGTTACATATATGGTTATGGCTCCGGAACATGAATTTGTGCAGAAATATATGGATAAATTTGAGAACCAAGACCAAATAAAAGCTTATGTTGAAGAAACAGCAAAAAAATCTGATTTGCAACGTACGATGGATGATTCAAAAACCGGTGTTGAACTTAAGGGAATTAAAGCAAAGAATCCGTTTACCGGAGCAGAAATACCGGTATTTATATCTGACTATGTATTAACCGGATATGGTACGGGGGCTATTATGGCTGTGCCGGCCCACGATCAGCGAGATTATGATTTTGCTAAAGTGTTCGGTTTGCCGATAATTCAGGTTTTGGAAGGTGGCGATATTTCCGAAAAAGCTTGGGAAGAAGACGGAAACCATATAAATTCCGGTTTCTTAAACGGTATGAATAAAGAAGATGGTATGAAAGCCGCAATAAAATTTGCTGAAGATAACGGATTTGGTCGGGCAAAAGTTAATTTCAAATTACGTGATTGGGTGTTCTCTCGCCAGAGATACTGGGGTGAGCCAATTCCAATGGTTTATTGTGAGAAATGCGGTTGGCAACCAATTCCGGAATCTGAGTTGCCGTTAACATTGCCGGAAGTACCCGATTATCACCCTAATGATGAGGGCGAATCTCCTTTGTCAAAAGCAGGAGACTGGTTGAATGCTACTTGTCCGAAATGTGGCGGACATGCTCGCAGGGAAACCGATACAATGCCAAACTGGGCGGGTTCTTCGTGGTATTTCTTGCGTTATTGTGATCCGCACAATGATAAGGAATTTGCATCAAAAGAAGCATTGGATTATTGGATGAA
The DNA here is from genome assembly GCA_015062285.1 of Alphaproteobacteria bacterium. Taxonomy (GTDB): domain Bacteria; phylum Pseudomonadota; class Alphaproteobacteria; order RF32; family CAG-239; genus CAZU01. The sequence goes on from SUUY01000001.1 coordinate 114,735, forward strand.
TGTGGATTGGTATAACGGAGGCATGGAACATACCACTTTACACTTGTTGTATTCTCGTTTTTGGCATAAATTCTTGTGCGATTGTGGTTTGGTTTCAACTTCAGAGCCATATAATCGCAGAACATCTCATGGTATGATTTTGGCTGAAAATGGCGAGAAAATGTCTAAATCAAGGGGTAATGTTATTAATCCTGATGATATTGTTGCGGCATATGGTGCAGATACATTCCGCTTGTATGAAATGTTTATCGGGCCTTTTGATCAGGTGGCAATGTGGTCAGAAGAAAGTTTGATGGGTGTGTATCGTTTTGTAGGCAAAGTATATAATTTGTTTAAGAAGGTATATACAGATGCTAAACCTACTGAAAATGATTTGCGTGCAATGCATAAGTGTATTTTGGAGGTTACCGAACGTATTGATCAGATGAAGTTTAATACTGCCGTTTCCTCTTTAATGACTTATGTAAATTATCTTTCCGGCAGAGATAAAGTTGCTCCGGAATTATTCTGTACGTTAGTTAAGTTGATGTGTCCGTTTACACCGCATTGGGCAGAAGAGATGTGGGCAAGATTAGGCTATTCTTCTTTGGTTGTGGCTGAAAGTTGGCCGGTTGGCGATGCTAAATTGGCAGAAGATACAAGGGTTACGTATGCTGTGCAGATTTGTGGCAAGGTTAGAGGAACAATAGAAATGCCTAAAGATGCATCAAGAGAAGATGTTGAAAAGGCAGCTTTGGAACTTGAAAATGTGAAAAAACAAATTGAAGGAAAAGAAATTAAAAAGATTATTGTGGTTCCAAATAAAATCGTAAATCTTGTGGTGTAATTTTTGAAAAGAGTTTGTGCAAATGAAAAGCTGTTGGGCAATTTTGGTCGTAGTGTTATTGGTTGGTTGTGGTTTTGAGCCTTTGTATGTGCAAAGAGACAAATCCGGAGATTGGTATTTTGGCGGTAAAACAGATACCTCTATTACAACAGAAATGGCGCAGATTAAAGTTGACCCGATAGCTAATCGTTTTGGGCAGATGATAAGAAATTCTCTATTGGATTTACTGACTCCTCGAGGTACACCAAAGAATCCAAAATATCGATTGGAAGTTAAATTGATTAGTCGAAGTGTTGTACAGCAAGCAATGCGACGGGATATTACCGCAACCAATGAACGTATAACCTATAAAATGGGATATCAATTGTTTGAAGGTAATAGAATGTTGTTAAGTGGTGATAGTGTTGCTTATGTAAGTTATGATATTATGGCTAATCCATATTCTACGACTACAGCTCAGAAAAAGACGGAAGCAGATGCGGCTAAAATATTAGCTAATGATATCGCATTAAGAATAGGAGCTTATTTTCATTCTCAACAGCATAATGGGGCTGATAATCTGTGATTTATAAGGCCGCTCAAATTGAAAAATATTTAAAAAAACCAGAAGCAAATATAAAAGCTTTTTTGGTATATGGTTCTAATGAGGGGTTGGTAGCAGAATATGTCAGAAAACTGATATTAACTGTGTCAAAAGACTTGTATGATCCGTTTTGTGTGGCTTATCTTAATGGTGCAGACATTAATTCCGATAGTGGTATTTTAGCGGCGGAATATAATAGCCAATCTCTAATGGGCGGACGTAGGGTTGTGGTGGTGAAAGATGCTGATAATAATTTGACTAAGCATTTTAAAATACTACTTGAAAATAACAACTCAGATACATTGTTGGTTGCACAATCTTCAAGTTTAAATAAGAAATCGTCATTGGTTTTATGGGCTGAAAAAGAAGATAATGTTGCGGCGGTGGCCTGCTATGAAGATCGGGATGAAGATATTTTTGCTACGGCACGGGCAAAATTTATTGAGTCAGGAATAACCATTAACAATGAAGCATTGCAACTTTTGTGTGCAAGACTTTCAAACGATCGCAAGACGAATTTGGGTGAGATAGAAAAGCTGATAACCTATTTAGGAGATAAAAAAAATGTTACTCCTGAAGATATTAAAGCTGCAATTGCGGATCAGTCATCTTCTTCAGGAGAGGATTTGTGTTATTTTGCTGCCGGAGGTTATGCGGAAAAAGCGGTTGCATCATTGCAGAAAATGCTTAATGAAGGAGAGGAGCCGGTTTCAATTACCAGAGCTTTGACATATCATTTTAATCGTCTATTGATATGTATGGCAGAAATGGAAAATGGTCAAAATGCTGAAGTTGCAATGAAGAAACTAATGCCAAGAGTATTGTTTTATCGCGAGACTTCTTTTAAGCGACAGCTGAGTATATGGTCCAAGGATAGATTATTTGGTGTTTTGGAATTGCTTTATAAATGCGAAAAAGACTGCAAAACAACCAATATGCCTCCGGTTGATGTGTTGGGGTATACAGTTTTACAAATTGCATCGGCAGCAGCAAAAATGTCAAGATAAAGGCCCAAGTTATTAGAGCTCGGGCCTTTAATTTGATTGTTTATTTGTTGTTTACGGCTTCTTTGAGAGAACATGCCGGAACAAAAATCATAGCCAAAGCTGATAAACCAACCAAAATATAGGTTATGCGACTTAAGACGCTGAATGGTCCGAACAAAAAGGCTACAAGATCAAAGTCAAAAGCTCCGACCAGACCCCAGTTGATGCCGCCAATTATAGTTAGCACCAATGCTAAATTTCTCCAAAACATTTTTTATCTCCTTGTAAAAATATCTAATCCGATTATGATATAAGCCTTGAGTGAAGGCTTTCAAGTTGAAAGAAAAAAAGAAATGTATAGTGATAAATTTTTGACTTTTATAAAAATGTGGGAAGAAGAGTTTGCTATAGCCCGAAGTATTGATGAAAAAGTTTGTGAAGACAAGGATGGAAATCCAATTCCGTGGTATACGTATCCGGCAATAGAATATTTGGATCAGTTTGATTATAGTGATAAATCGGTATTCGAGTTTGGTTGTGGCAATTCTTCTAAGTTTTGGGCGGCAAGAGCCAAAAAAGTGGTGAGTATAGAAGATAATTTAAAGTGGTTTGAAAAATGGCAAACTGAGTTAGTTGCGCCGAATTTGCAAGTGCTGTGGCGAGATGAAGGTGAAATATATGAGAATGCTATTTTAGAAACAGATGAAAACTTTGATGTGATCATTGTTGACGGAAAAAGACGTGAAAAATGTTGTGAAACGGCGTGTAAAAGACTGGCAAAAGGCGGAATTATAATTTTAGATGATAGTGATAGAATTAATACCAGTGAAGAATATCGGAAATCTGTGGCGATATTAAAATCTGCCGGCTTACTACAAGTTGATTTTTATGGTTTTTGCCCGATGAATAATTATACAAAAAATACATCATTATTTTTTAGCAGGGATTTTGATTTTAAGACTGTTGCTCCAATTCAACCAATTAACGGAATCGGTAATTTGTGGAGCATGGGAAGAAAGAATCGAAAAGAGTTTTATAAGAACAACAAATAAAAAGAAAACTCCGGAAATTTAATCCGGAGTTTTTAATTTGTAATGGAGAAGATTTGTTCTGGTTATCTTGATTTTGTAACTTTTATTGTTTTGGGGAGCTCTTTAGGCTCTGGGGGCAAGTTGAGGTTTGCACCTTTTACGTCAGCTTTAACCTTGCTATCTTTAACCAGTTCTTTGTTATACTCTGCTTTTAGGCGAGCATAAGATAAATTAAAATTCAAAGCACAATAGCGGTTTTCAGCAACGCCGTTTAAGCCCAAGCTGATAAAGTCCGGATCAAGTTTTAGGTTGAGTTTTGCAAGCGTTTCTTTTGTTCCGCCGCCCTCTACAATAGATTTATAATCTTCTCTGTTAATCATTGTTCTTCTCCATAAATAAATTTATCTCTTTTGTCTATTATCGCAATATAGTTTGCTTTTGTCAACCTTTAAAGTGCTAAAAACTGCAAAAATATTAGGCAAAAAAGTGTTTTTAGTGTTTTATTATTGCAAATAATAACCTATAATCTCTTAAAATCAACTTAATAAACATTTGAGCAGTTAATCAGTTATGAGTTTATTTAGATCTGTTGCGACATTTGGCGGTTTTACACTGGTTTCAAGAATTACCGGTTTCTTTAGAGATATGGTGTTGGCTAATTTTTTGGGTGCAGGCATGGTTTCTGATGCATTTTTTGTGGCTTTTAAGCTTCCAAACTTGTTTAGATCTTTGTTTGCGGAAGGAGCTTTTACTTCTGCTTTTGTGCCAATGATGTCACAAAAATTAGTGAGCGAAACAAAAGAAGATGCTATCGGTTTTGCCGCCAAGGCGATATCTGTTTTGGCATTTGTATTGGGTGTCTTTGTGCTGCTTATGGAGTTGATTATGCCTTGGGTGGTAGAGGTTTTGGCTCCGGGGTTTGTTGATGATGCCGGAAAAATGGAGTTAGCTACGGAGCTTTCTCGCATTACGTTTCCGTTTTTGTTGTTTATTTCGATTGTGTCTTTTCAATCGGGAATCCTAAATTCTTTAGGTAAGTTTGCTGCTCCGGCTGCTGCACCGGTGATTTTAAATTTGATGATGATTGCATCGGTATTTTTGTTTGTGCCGTTTGGCGAAACACCGGCTCATGGAGTTGCAATCGGTGTAACAGTTGCCGGATTTGTAGAGATTTTGTGGTTGATGTTCTTTTTGCATCGGCAAAATGTGTGGCTTAAGCCTGATTTTAAGGTGTTTGCTCTATTTCGTGATAGCAGTATAGTTACTTTATTTAAGCGAATTGCACCGGGGGTTTTAGGGGCCGGTGTCTATCAGATAAATATGGTGGTTGATACAATTTTGGTTTCTTTAGTTGGTACCGGAGCAATATCATGGTTGTATTATGCTAACAGGTTGCAGCAACTTCCGTTGGGGGTGGTTGGAGCTGCAATAGGAGTGGCTGTTTTGCCGGTGCTGTCAAAAAGCTTAAAAGAAAATGATGCGGAAAAGGCTTGTGAAATTCAAACCAAAGCAATGGAATATGGGGCTTTGCTTGCGATACCGGCAGCGGCGGCATTGATTGTTTTGGCAGAACCGACTATAAATATCTTGTTTCAACATGGAAAATTTGGAGCTTTGCAAACAGAAATGACTGCAAAAGCGGTAATTGCATATGCCATCGGTTTGCCTGCATATGTGCTGGTAAAGGCATTGGCACCAAACTTTTTTGCCAGAGGAGATACCAAAACTCCGGTTAAATATAGTATGGTTGTTTTGTTGACTAATTTGACTTTTGCGGTGATTCTAATGAAGCCTTTCGGACATGTAGGAATTGCAACAGCAACAACGATTGCGGCTTTTGTATCTTTGGGGCAATATTTACTAGGGTTGAAAAAAAGATGTTTTTGGAATTGCCCTGTGCTTTTGACTAAGAAAATTGCAAAAATTGTACTGAGTTCAATATTTATGGCTTTGGTAATTTGTTGTGGTGAATTTTTGTTAAACCAAATGTATGGAGACTGGCTTGATTTGAATGTATATATGAAATTGGCTTGGTATTTATGTCTATGCGGAATTGGGCTTGTAAGTTTTGTGTTTGGAGCTAAAATACTGGGAGTGCTGAACATTAAAGATTTGGCAGATATGTTGTTGCATCGGAGAAGAAGACATGCAAAATAAAATTAAAGATGTATTTTTGAATTGGAAAAATAAGTTCAATACTTATAAAAGTAAATTGAACATAGAGCAAAAGTTAAAGAAACCAGAGGGTCTTATCGGCAATATTGATACATGGCCTAAAATGGCAGCTGTTGTGTTATTGGGATTGTTTTTGTTGTATTATCCTTTGGGTGCTTTAATCAGTGAAAATATTGATACTACAACAAGTTATGATATTGTGAAATACGGGCAAAAATCAGCAACTATTGATACAATATCTTTTCTGATTAAGCGAGAAGTATATCAAAAAAGCTGGACCCCTGCATTGCCTTTTGTTTTTCCGGCTTCGTTGTTAGATAATATGCCGGCTTTTCAGCTTGGTGAAATTTCTGCAATGCGTGAAGTGGTAAAAGCATTTGTCGGCATGCAAAATAAAGATATTTCAATTGATGAAAATACTCCTTTGAACGAGGCACAAAAATTGTTGCAATATCCGGGAACAATATGGATGTTCTCGCCGACGAATAAATTGTTGCCGGTTCCATCTTCGAATAGCCAGTATCGTAAATCTAAAAAGCAGTTGGATAAATACAATAATATGTTGCAGGATGGTAGAGCATTTTTGGCATATTCCAAAAATGATTTGGGTAATGTTTTGAGAATATTGGTAGCAGATGTTTTTAAGAGCTCTAAGCAAATAGAAAACCACGTACGAGAATATAGCTCAGCTTGGATTGATAATGAAGCTGATGATGTATTTTATTTTCAAAAAGGAAAAATGTATGCATATTGTTTATTGCTGAAAGCTATGGGGCATGATTTTAAGGAAACATTGTTGCAAAATGAATTGTATGCTTTGTGGACAGCTTTGCAGAGAACGGTTGAAGATGCAGTTTTGCTTGCACCAAGTATTGTCAGAAATGCAAAATCAGATGGTATAATGTCTGCAAATCATTTGATAGTCATGAATTATTATACTGTAAAGTCAGCAATGATTATGCAGAGAATGCTGGAGATATTATCTGAACAGAAAAATAACGGAGAAACAAAATGATTATAGATACACAAATTACTCCTGATGAAAATGTTATGAATTTTTTTCCTCCTAAAGCTTTAATTAAGTCGGGCAAGGCGGAGTTTGTTGATACAAAATCATTGCGTAAGTCTCCTTTGGCTGAGCATATTTTTGACATTGGCGGAATTGTTTCGGTGTTTATTACATCTGAAATGTTATCTGTTACAAAAAGTAGCGATGCAACATGGGATGTAATAAAGCCTCAAGTTATGGCAGAAATTATGGATTATTTGTCGACCGGAGAGGAGGTTTTGCCGGACGATAATGAGAATAGCGATGTTGTGGCTCAAATTAAAGGATTGATTAATGCAAGAATAAGGCCTGCGGTTAAGCAAGATGGTGGCGATATAGTTTTTTGTGATTTTAAGGACGGAGTTGTTTGGGTTGAAATGCAAGGGTCTTGTAAAGGATGTCCATATGCAATGGTAACTCTTAAAGAAGGAGTTGAAAAAATTCTTAAAACCTATATTTCTGAGGTGCGAGAGGTGCGAAATATCGGATCATTAGAGGAATAGAAGAATGTTTCGCTTGTTTTGGATGTTGTTATTTGCTTTTGTTTGGGCTAAACCTTTGGGGGCAACAGAGATTATTTTGGGAAAAATAAAAACAGCGCAACTGGAAAAGATTTTTGATTTTTATAACTATGGTGAAGAAAAAGGATATTTACAGGCGCGGTCATATAATTATCCGCCAATTTTTTGTAAATATTTTCCGATTGATTTTGACAAGATTACAGACGAAAAACGCAGGAATGCACTGTTTGTTAAGATTTTAGCCCCGCTTGCAATAAAACTTAATAATGAGATTATGGAAGAACGAAAAGAAATCTTAGAGATTAGTAATTGGTTTAAGCAAAATAAAAAAATATCTTTTAAACAAGAAAAATTTTTGGAAGATGAAGCAAAAAAATATGATGTGTTTACACGTTTGAAAGGGCATCAGCGAACAAAATATATTTTAAGTGAGCTATTAAAAAAGGTTCATGTTGTTCCTCCTTCTATATTGATAACAGCGGCGGCATTGGAAACAAACTTTGGGAGCTCTCGAATTGTAAAAGAGGGAAATTCTTTGTATAAACAATTGGAGTGGCATACAAACAAAGGTTTGAAACCTATTGGTGAGATGGAAGATGATACTTATCGCATAAAAATATATCCGGATATATATGCTTCGCTTCAGGAATTTGCCTTAAAACTGAACTCGGGTATACAATATCATAGTTTTAGAGGGTATAGAGATGAGATTTTGTGGCGAGGAACGCCACTTTTAGGTTCGGTTTTGGCTCCATATATGGTTTGGAATTCTCCATTAAAAAATTACGCCGGACTATTTGATTATACACTTGCGTATTATGAGCTCAATATAATTGACAAATCTGTTTTGAATAGTAAAATGATATCAAGACCGTTGCCAAAAGAATTAAAAAAACTGCAAATGTAACAAATGTGTCACTGGATGTTTATGGGTTTTGGCTGTAAACTGAAATAATGGAAGAACTTTTTTGAGTGAGTGGCTATGAATAAAAAATATTTGACAAAGCAAGATGTTGATGGCTTAGCTGCTCGTCCTCGTACAGTTAGCAAGGTATCTATAGCCGAAAAAGTGAGTGAATATTACATTGCCGGAGGGGTTACTCCGGTTGGTAAGAAGTTGGCAGAAGATATTTTCAGAATAATGGTTAGAGACGTAGAGATCAAAGTAAGAGAAGTTTTGGCCGATAGTCTGAAAGCAAGCAGAAGCCTTCCGCAAGATATAGTGGCATCAATTATCAATGATGCAGATAGCGTTGCTGTTTCTTTTGTTCAGTATTATGCGGATTTGAGTAATGAGGATATGATTCGTATTTTGAATATTCCAAGTTTGAGCAAACAAAAAGCTGTTGCTTCAAGAATGAATCTTCCCTCAGAAATTTCTCAATATATTGTTGACAGTTGTCCGGAAGAAGTTGTTGGTGTTTTGATTTCTAATGATAGTGCCAATATAACATTACCCACATATAATGTGATTTTGAAAAGATTTGAAAATCATGAAGATATCAAATCACGGTTAGTATATAGAAATGAATTGCCAACATCGATTATTGAAAAAATAGTAAATTCTTTATCTGAAGAATTAAAAAAACGATTGATGCTATCTCATAATCTATCTTCGGATATGGCTTGTGATATTGTTGAAGAAGTTAAAGAGAAAGCGACATTAAAAGTATCGGAAGATTATAGTTCTGATAGGCAAATTGAGGAGCTTGTGCACCAACTCTATACTTCCAACAGATTGACTTCTAATTTAGTTGTGAGGTCAATTTGTATGGGTGATTTGAAATTTTTTGAATATGCCATTGTATACCTCTCTAATACTCCGATAACAGAAGTAAGAAAAATATTGTTTAATTCTGCGGCCGATTTTATGGTGCGCAATTTGTTGCGTAAAGCATATATTCCCAAAACAATGTTTCCGGCTGTTTTTTCAGCATTAAAGGTTATTAAAGAAATTCATTTTGATTGTTGCAACAGCAATAGGAAATCGTTTGTTCATAAGGTTATAGAACGAATTTTGACATACACTCCGGATGGTGATGAGTTAAGTGAAGAAGATATTCGTTATTTGGTTTCAAAAATAAGCTAATTTTACGTTTTTTTTAATAATTTGTTGCCATACTGATATATATTTATCGGAGGTTTAAGTGTGGCAAAAAAAGAAGAATTTTCTAAAGAATGTATAGAGTTGATTGATAAGGTAAATAATATCAACGATATTGATGTCTTAACCAAAGAAATTATTTTGCAGGCACGCTCTCTTGCAAATGCACAAGGTTGTGTTTTTTTTGAAGTTGATGCAAATAAGGTTATGCAACTCAAATATATGGATTTTAAGGGTTTAACAGATGTTCAAATAAGGAGAGTCGCAAGTTTATTTGAAACAGTGTTGTTGAGTGATGCTAATAATAAAGTATTAAAAAGTTCGTTCGAATTATGTGCTTTGAATAATCAAATTATCAATACTGATAATGTATATGCTGAAAAAAACGTAGATACATCTCATATTGCTAAATTTGATGAAGAAAATAATTTTGCAACAGTTTCTGTTCTGACTGTGCCGATATCTGGCAGTAATGGAAGTGTGATTGGTGTAGCCGAATTTATTAATTCTCAAGATGATAATGGAAAAACCATAAATTTTATTCCGGAAGTAAGAAATAATATAATTTCTGTGTGTAAAATGTTGTCTTGTCCTTTAGAAAATAAAAATTTGAGACGTTCATACTCTCAGTTATTAGAGTCTTTTATTGAGATATGGGCAAAGGCTATTGATACAAAGTCTCATTATACGGGTGAACATTGCCAACGTGTTCCGATTATTGTTAAAATGTTGGCTAGTGCAGCAGTGGAAGATCAGAAAAGCTCGTTAAAAAATTTTAGTATGAGTGATGATGATTGGTATAGTTTGCATATTGCTTCGTGGTTGCACGATTGCGGGAAAATAACCACACCAGAATATATTGTGGACAAGGCAACAAAATTGGAAACAGTTACTAATCGGATTCATGAAATTAGAACCAGATTTGAGATTTTGCGTAGAGATGCGCATATTGCATATTTGCAAAAAAGATTGGCAAATATTGATAGTAAAGAAAATCTGCAGGCTGAATTTGTGACGGAAGTAAAGAAGCTTGAAGATGACTTTGCCTTTGTTGCATCTTGTAATATTGGAGATGATCCGATTGGCGAAGAAGAAATAAAACGTTTGGAGCAAATTGGTAAGAAAAGCTTTGTAAGGTATTTTAATCGTATGTTGGGGCTGTCGTGGGCAGAAAAAAATGCGATTGAAAATTCAGAACCATATACTCATCCGGCAGAAGAAACATTGTTGCAAGACAGACCCGATCATATAGATGGGTTGAATAATAAAGGTGAGCTTTATAATTTGAAGGTAAAGCAAGGTACAATTAACTTTGAGGAACGTAAAAAAATTAATGAGCATATTGAGGTTACAATAGATATGCTGAAGGCGATCCCTTTACCTAAGGAGTTATCAAGTGTTATCGAGATTGCCGGTTGTCATCATGAATGGGTGAACGGACAGGGATATCCGCATGGACTGACAGGTGATCAGATGTCGATACAAGCAAAAATTGTGGCAATTGCAGATGTGTTTGAAGCACTGACGGCAAGGGATCGTCCGTATAAAAAACCAAAGAAACTATCTGAAGTATTGCAAATTATGCAAGAGATGAAAAATATCGGTCATTTGGATCCTGACTTGTATCGAGTATTTATTGAAAAAGGGGTTTATATGGATTACGCTAAGCAATATATGGAGAAAGAGCAAATAGATAACTTTAATCCGATGGAGATGTTATAAATGTTGCAAATAGAAACAGTTTTATGTCGTGCCGGCAAAATGGATAATTATAGTTATATTTTGTATTCAGAGGACAAAAAAAATTGTATAGTGATAGATCCTTCAGAAACAGTACCGATAGTTGATCGTTTGCAAAGTTTAGGCCTTGTTCCGAATTATATTTTGAATACGCACCATCATTTTGATCATACGGATTCAAATGTTGAATTGAAGAATTTGTATGGAGCAAAAGTAGTTGCAAATAATGCTGATGCATATCGGATTCCCGGATTTGATATTGGTTTGGGTGTGGGAAAAAAATATCGGATTGCAAATGGTATTATAGAAATAAAAAAAGCGGAAGAAGATTTTGATTTTGAAGTTATCGATGTGTCGGCACATACGCAAGGTCATGTGGTATATTATTTTCCTAAAACAAAGGCTCTTTTTACCGGTGATACGTTGTTTAATTTGTGCGTTGGCGGATTATTTGAGGGTGACCCCGAGCAGATGTTTGAGGCTTTGCAAAAAATAAAGAAATTGCCTGATGATGTGCTTTTTTATCCGGGACATGAATATACATTTGGCGGAGCCAGTGTGGCATATAACTATTGGGGCGGAAATGGTGATATTATAAAATATTTGCAAATTGCCAAAGAGCGTTTGCAAAAAGGGTTGCCGGCAGGTCCATTTAGTTTGGGAGAAGAGAAGAAATGTAATCCGTATTTGATGGCGAATAGCAAAGAGGAACTTTTTAATTTATTTTAACGACAAAATATTAGACAAAACTAAAAATATATGGTAATATAGCAATATATAAAAAATCAGCGGAGATGCAAAATGGCGACTATAACAGAAAATTTTGAAGAGCTTATCCAAGACCTTTCCGAAGAAGCAAAAAGGGCTCTTCAAAGATATGTGAATACGGATGATGAAAAAAGTGGTTTGATTGAAGATTATAATAACTATAATCCGCCTGTATATTCAAATTATAAAGATTTTGAATGTAAATTTAATGAATATTATAGCAGAGATGATAAGGATTATGGAGGTGGTACCCCCTCTTCTGTTTCTACAATTATAGCGTATAATACAGCTGAGGGAAAAGCTGATTTTTATGATCCGCAATATTCAATAAAAAGAACAAATAGTGACGGATCAACGAAGGCGTCTTATAAGCCGATTAATGAGGTAATAGAAAATTGTAATAACCCGAAGTTGATGTTTGGCCATATGGCAATGTATGATACAAACAATTCTTTCTCCGGTGAATTGCTTAAAGATATTCTGCAGGCTGATAAGTTAAAAGATAAAAAGATGGTTGTTATGCCTTTGGGGTTGGCAGAAGGAGAAAATCATCATACAGTCAGCTTAATATTGAATCCGGAAACCAATGAAGCATTATTGATAGACCAAGGGGGAAAGGATACAGGATATGATAATGCAAAAGAAAAATTGAGGGGATTACTAAGACAATGCGGTTATAGTATTACAGAGCCGGATAGAGTTATGGAAAACAATATGGACTGTGCTATTTTTGCCGCAATGGTCAATGAAGTAGCTATAAGTAAAAGTTCTCTTGATGAGATAACGTCTTGGCTAGATCAATTTAGAAGTAAATCAGATGATGAAAAAAGAAACAAAGTTGATGAAAAAAATGCCGAGTATAAAAAAGAAGTCTTGAAGCACTATGTAGCAGATTATAAAGAGAATCCATTGTTTAAGGCATATTTAGAGGCTAAACAGATTGATATTACCGTTAAATCAGATAAAGAAGTTTTAGATATTATTAATAGCTTTGCGGCCGTAGATACTATGAACATTAATGAAAATATGCATGATGATGATCGTCCTCATGCAGATCCGGAATGGGCAAAAGAGGTTGAGGAAGCCGTCAAGAGAGCAAATGCTAAAACTCATAATAAATTTGAAAGATTTGAAGATCCTGATCATCCGAATTATGTATGCTTTAAGGATAGCAAGAATGAAAACAATATTATTGCATTTGCCGGAAAATCAGATGCTTATGTTGCCGGAGGCCAAGCAGCATTTGATGAATTGGTAGCTGCTGCACAAAAATTAGGCAAAGAATCTATCAGATTTGGTAAGTTTGAGAAACACCCGGAATATAAAGCCAGATTGTATTTGGCCTGCTTGAAGTGCGGGTTGAAACCGGTTGGAGACAATGTTCCAACAAAAGAAGAATTGGAGGCGTCTCCGGAGTATGATGCAATTAAACTGGAAGAAGAACGTATAGATACTATAAAAAAATATAATGAAAGCAAAAAGAAAAGAGATGAAACTTTGGATGCGTGGAAGGCAGACCCTAATTATGAGTCTTTAGAAAATGCAGTTAAAGAAGCCCAAGCAAAATTTGATACAGATTCAACTGAAGAAAATAAAAAAGAGTTAGAGCTGGCTAAGGAAGATAGGCAAAATAATCCACGTTATAGTGCCTATGATGAGGCTCGTAGTGCTCATATCGAATCTTCTAAAAAAATGCTTGATCTTTATTTGGATCATGGATTGAAGCCATTTGATAGAACATCTAAAGAGGTTAGAAAAGAAAATGCTAAACGTTTTGTAAAAGGGATTGAAGAAACAAATAAAGCAGATAGACAGGTTGAAAGAACCGCGTTGAAGGCTCACCTTGAGAGCAGAAATACAAGGTAGGACAAAGAATGATAAAAAACCTCGCAATCGCGAGGTTTTTTATTTTGAAAAATTTACATTTCATCGGGTTTTTGGCGACGGCGAGCTATGGGGTCTAAAATACGTTTGCGCAAACGCAATGTTTTAGGGGTAACCTCAAGTAGCTCATCTTCTTGGATATATGATAAACCTTGTTCTAAGCTCATTTTGCGAGGCGGAACAAGATCAATCGCGTCGTCTTTGCCGGCAGCTCGAATATTGGTTAGTTGCTTTGATTTGCAAGGGTTAACTTCGAGATCATTGGGTTTTGTATGTTCACCGATGATCATACCGGTATATACCGGAACACTGGGATCAATAAACATAGGGCCTCGATCTTGAAGCTTCCATAGTGAATATGCGATAGCTGTGCCGGTTTCAGAAGAAATTAAGACACCATTACGGCGGCCGTCAATTTCTCCCTTGTATGGTTCATAAGCCTTGAAAATTCGATTCATAACACCGGTGCCACGAGTATCGGTTAAAAATTCAGAATGGTAGCCGATGAGCCCACGAGAAGGAGCATTAAATATCAAGCGGACCTTGTTGCCGATTTGTGATGGAATCATATCTATCATCTCAGCTCTACGTTGACCCATTTTTTCAACCACGGTGCCGGAAAATTCTTCATCAACATCAACCACAACTTCTTCTATTGGTTCAAGCAACTGGTTGTTTTCATCTCTTTTCATTAAAACACGAGGGCGAGAAATAGAAAGCTCAAATCCTTCGCGACGCATAGTTTCAATCAGTACACCAAGTTGCAATTCTCCTCTGCCGGCAACTTCAAAAGAATCGCTGGTTTCGGTACGAGAAATCTTAAGAGCAATGTTGCCTTCAGCTTCTTTGCAAAGTCTGTCCCAAATCATGCGAGAAGTTACTTTGTCTCCTTCTCTACCGGCCAATGGCGAATCGTTGATAGAAAACGTCATTGCCAAAGTTGGAGGATCAATAGGTTGGGCTTTGATAGCTTCGTTTACTTCAAAAGCACATAGTGTGTCTGCTACAGTTCCTTTAACAACGCCGGCAACAGCAATAATATCTCCGGCGTGAGCTTCGGTAAGAGCTTCGCGGTTTAAGCCACGATAAGCCAAGATTTTGCTTATGCGGATGCGTTCAATCTCGTTGTTTTCGGCATTTAATACTTTTACGGTATCATTAAGACGCAAAGTTCCGGACTGGATTTTTCCGGTGAGAAGACGACCGATGAATTTATCTGCTTCTAATGTGGTTGCCAACATAGAAAACGGTTTGTCAGGTTCGCAAGCCGGAGCCGGAACATAAGATAAAATAAGCTCAAACAAAGGAGAAAGATCTTTTTTCTCATCTTCAAGTTCTTTTACTGCCCATCCATTGCGACCGGAGGCATAAAGAACAGGAAAGTCAAGTTGTTTGTCGTTGGCATTCAGGCTTACAAATAAATCGAATATTTCATTTAAAACTTCGTCACAACGAGCATCGGCCTTATCTGCCTTGTTGATGACAACAATAGGACATAGCCCGAGTTTTAAGGCTTTGCCCAGTACAAATTTGGTTTGCGGCATGGGTCCTTCGGAAGAATCTACAAGTAAAACAACACCATCTACCATAGATAAAATGCGTTCTACCTCACCACCGAAATCTGCGTGCCCGGGGGTATCCACAATATTAATGTGAGTTCCTTGCCAATTTACGGAAGTGCATTTGGAAAGAATGGTGATTCCTCTTTCTCTTTCGAGGTCGTTGCTATCCATAACACAGGTATCAACTTTTTGATTGTCTCTAAAAGTGCCGCTTTGCTTGAGAAGTCCGTCAACCAAAGTTGTTTTGCCGTGGTCAACATGAGCAATTATGGCAATGTTTCTCATTTGCATAGTTTTGTTGTCCTAATTAATTGTGATATATCAAAATTCGCCTTACAATACACGTTTGATTTTAAATTTCAATACTTTATTGCATAATATAAAAAAAGCTCTCTACCAATAAGCAGAGAGCTTTTAAAATTTATAGTCGCTTATTCAGCAGAAAAAGCTTTAGCTTGTTTTTTAGCTTCATCGTCAGTACGAGCAACGTTGATCAAAATTGTTTGAGAAACTTCAGGGTGAAGATTCAATTTAACTTGATATACGCCCAAGTCTTTGATGGTTTTTTCAAGATAAACCTGACGACGTTCGATGCTGAAACCGGCTTCTTTGATTGCTTCGGCAATGTCACGAATAGTAACAGAACCATAAAGCTGACCTGTTTCTGCCGCTTGACGAATTAAAACAGCAGCAAATCCTTTGAGAGCTTCGGCTGTTTTGTTTGCTTCGTCGCGAAGCATTTTGTTGCGAGCTTCTAATTCAGATTTTTGCTTTTCATAAGCAGCAAGGTTAGCTTCATTAGCGCGCAAAGCTTTCTTTTGTGGCAACAGGTAGTTACGGGCATAACCGTTTTTAACGTTTACTTTGTCGCCCATTTTACCTAATTTTTCTACGTGTTCGAGCAGAATAACTTCCATTTCTTTTCTCCTCTTACATAGCTACATAAGGTAATAAGCCAAGATAGCGAGCACGTTTGATAGCACGAGCTAATTCTCTTTGCTTTTTGGCAGAAACTGAAGTGATACGGCTAGGGATGATTTTGCCTTTTTCGGAAATATAACGAGAAAGCAATTTTACATCTTTGTAGTCGATCTTGATGCCGTCTTCACCAGAAAACGGGCAGTTCTTTTTTCTTCTAAAGAATACTTGTTTAGCCATTATTGTTCTCCTATTCTTCAACAGCAGAAGCTTCAGAACTGTCAGAATTTAAGGCATCAGAAAATTCTTCTACCTTAACAGTCATGTAGCGAATGATGTCTTCGTTAACTCTAAGCAAACGCTCATATTCGGCAATAGCCTGAGCAGGGGCAGAGATGTTCAAGAGAACATAGTGGCCTTTGCGGTTTTTCTTAATGCGATAAGCAAGGTTTTTCAAACCCCAGTTATCAACACGGACAACTTCACCGCCTTGTTTGGCAATAACATTGCTCATTTCGGTAACAATGTTGCTTACTTGTGAAGCGCCCAAATCTTGACGTGCAATAAGCACGCTTTCATATTTGGTCATATAAAATCTCCTTATGGATTCTCAACAAATGGCTCCTAAGAGCCGGTTCTTGTATAGCCAAACTCAAATAAGTATGGCAAGGGACAGGCTGATTAATAGCATAAAAACTTTATTTTGCAAGCTTTTTCTGTATGTCTTTTAATGAAGATTTAAGGTTTTGAGCTTAAATTGTAAGTATTATTGAAAGGTGTTGTTATGCGTTTATTGAAATTTTTGCTTGTGATTGCAAGCTTTGTTTTGGGAAAGCTTGATGTTTGTCAGGCGCAGGAAAGTGTAGAAATAGGATTGCAAAATCCTTATGACCGGACAGTTGTGATGTGTCAAGGTGAAGATGCTGATGCAGCCGAATCTTGTGCCAAAAATTATGAAGATAAAGGATATGTCCGTTTTAGAGATATTCCTTATAAAACAGCAACATATGATATGCTCAATGTAGATACTTATCCTACACGAAGATGGCGCAATACCGAAGTTACTCCTCGATGGTAGATTATAAAATGTTGGCAAGAGTTAATACCCTTACATTTAATGGTTTAGAAGTTCAAAGTGTTGATCTGCAGGTGCAGTTGGCTTCAGGATTGCCTAATTTTGTAATTGTGGGATTGCCGGATAAGGCTATTGCAGAAAGTAAAGAAAGAGTGAGATCTGCTCTGCAATCTATCGGTTTGCAAATTCCGGCCAAAAGAATAGTAATTAATTTGGCTCCGGCAGATTTATTAAAAGAAGGTTCGCATTTCGATTTGCCTATAGCGTTAGCTGTATTGGCAGTTATGGGTGTGATATCGGCTGATAAATTGACTAAATATATGGTTATGGGCGAACTTGGTTTGGATGGTTCCATTTTGCAAGTAAATGGTGTTTTGCCGGCGGCATTAGCAGCAAAACGTTATGGCCTGGGGTTAATTTGCCCAAAAAAACAGGGGTCAGAAGCAATATGGGCCGGACTGGAAGATGTGGTTGCTGCAAATAGTTTGACAGAGTTGCTTAATCATCTTAAAGAAATAAATTTGTTGCCTCTTCCGGAAGCAAAAAAAGCAGATAAAGTAACGAGTTTGCTGGATATGGCAGATGTGAAGGGACAAGAAACGGCAAAGAAAGCTTTGGAAATAGCTGCTGCCGGTGGGCACAATATTTTGATGGTAGGTCCTCCGGGGTCGGGAAAGTCAATGTTGGCAGCAAGATTACCGGGAATATTGCCGCCTATGAGTGTGGAAGAGGCAATAGAAACAAGTATGATACACTCGATTGCCGGTGAATTGAAAGACGGTAAAATTTCGTTTGAACGTCCGTTTAGAGATCCGCATCACAATGCTTCTACACCGGCATTGGTTGGCGGTGGGCGCAAAGCCAGTCCGGGAGAAATATCTTTGTCACACAACGGAGTTCTGTTTTTAGATGAATTGCCGGAATTTAATAGGGCAACGTTGGAAGCTTTACGACAACCATTGGAAAACGGATATGTCAGTATCTCCAGAGTAAATGCCCATACGGTTTATCCGGCTAAATTTCAGTTGGTGGCAGCAATGAACCCTTGTCGCTGCGGTCATTTAGGGGATCATGCTTTAGAGTGTGCCAGGGCTCCGGTTTGTGCACAGGAGTATCAAGCAAAGATTTCCGGTCCGCTTTTAGATCGAATCGACATACAGATAGAAGTGCCTGCGGTGAGCCCTTGGGATCTGTCAGGTGTGAAAAAAGGTGAAAGTTCAGCATCTATTAGAGAAAGAGTTATTCGGGCAAGAGAGTTTCAACAAAAGCGATTGCAAGAGCTTAGTGAAGATTGTAACTGTATAAACTCCAGACTAAAAGGTGCCTTATTGGAAAAAGTTGCTGTTTTGGATAATGATGCGGAGGCATTACTGGTAGCTTTTGCCGACAAAAATAAATTATCTGCAAGGGCATATCATCGAACTTTGCGGTTAGCAAGAACGATTGCGGACTTGCAAAGTGAATCAAAAATACTTAAACTGCATATTGCCGAGGCTTTATCTTATAGACGTAGTTTGTCCGGCAAAATGTAAACAGGAGTATAAAATGAGAAATAATTTTGGCCTTAAATTGCTTGGTTTTGCTTTGTTTTTAACTGCTTGCAGTAAAGAAAGTCCTGAGTTGATTCCTTGTATGTGTGACGGAAGCGAATCTACATTGGGATTGTTTGATTGTATGTGTGAACCGGTTAAAAAGAAACCGGTTAAGAAATTTTCTTATTTGCAAGATACGCAGAAACCACGTTATCAGACTATAATTCTTGATGATGAGCAACAAGATGCTTATTTGTATTTACATCAAAACAGAAATTCATTTGCTCCTATTAAGTTAGAATATGTTGATTTCAGAATTAAGAAAAATGGTGATTATGACAATTATAATACCAAACTCGGAAATTATAAGTTCAGAATTTTCGGTTGTCGAAGAGAAAGCAAAAATGTCTTTTTGAATGAAGGCCGCGCAATGCAAAAAGATATGAAGTTTTTTGATGTGTTCTATGAGACAATGAATGATTTTTATCCGGTGGTGGTTGATAAGACAAGTCCGTATTATTTAAATTCGGACAGAATTGAAACTCCTGAATATCTTATTACAGCCGAAATTACAGATTATTTTATGAATATTTGCGATGAATTTGATTGGGAAAACATAAAGCAAAAGAAATTGCGTAGCGGTTCTTCGGAAATGACTGTTGTATGGCGCGTTATGAGCCTTGATAAATCGGAAGTGTATTGCAAAGGTATGACAACCGGTTATGGACAAGTATCTGAAGCTGAACCTAAGGGTGAGACATTGTTGGTGGAAAGAGCTTTTGAAGATGCATTGTCTAAAGTTACGGAAATTCAATGTTTTAATTCGGCCTTAGCACAAAGAGTCAGACCAGAAGAGTTGACAAGACAAAAAGCTTATTTGCAAGGGGTTGAACGCAAAAATAAGACTTTTGCCGGTCAATATGAAAAAGTGCTGATGGGTGTAGATGTGTTGCAAAAGTGCGTGACCGATAAGGTGAAGATTCCGGCTCGTGGTGAAGTTGTTATGGAAAATGTTGTTGAGACTGTTTTAGAACCGGTTGCTGATGTGGTTATGACAGATGTGGTTGAAACAGCTATTGAGCCTGTTGCAGATGTGATTACGGCAGAAGTAACAGAAACTTCTGCGGAGCCAATTGCAAAAGCTATGAGGGTTTATGAAAATTCAGGATTTTTAGAATCTGATTCTTTGATAACTATAGATGAAGGTTGTCAGAAGATGATGGCTATTGATGAAAAGAGTCAGACGGTTATCACCAACATTACAGAGAAATTACCTGATAATGTAAATGTTGTGGAAGATTTTTGGGTTGATATTCCTTTGGATACGGAAGAAGAACTTATGGTTGAAAATAAAGAGATGATAGAAAGCTCTTTTGCAAGTATTGACAATAAGTTTTGTATAAAAAATAATCCTCCTTACGAAAATATGAAACCTCAGAACCTTTATAAAGTAAGAGCATCTGTTGTGTCTGTTGAAAATGCAGATGGGGTTAAAGGGTCAGGTTTGATTATTGCAGATAATTTGATTTTGACATCTGCGGATCTGATAGTGAAAGACAATAATAATTTTAAGGTAAAGACAATTAATGGTAAGGAAATGACTGCTGCAGCATTGAGGGTTAATCCAAACAAAAATGTTGCAGTGTTAATGTTAAGTGAACCTACGAAATATTCTCCTTTGCCACTTTCTTTAGAATTGCCCGAAGTCAATAAAGATATTTTGATGACCCTCGGATTACTTGATTTGGATAAAGAGGGAGAGGGTTATTTGGACAACGAAGGAAAAGTAATAGGATATCGTTGGAGCGAAGATGGTGAAGCAGAAATTATTGTGGACACCTTTGTTCAAACAGTTAGTCTTGGCGGAGCTTTGATTGACAGCCACGGAAACATTGTCGGTATAGCTCATAAGACTAAAAAAACAGATGAGACTCCAGATTTGTTTATTCCGATAGAAACAGCATTGAAAAGTTTAGGATTGGAAATTTGCGGAAGAGAGTTTGAAACCAGAAAGCCGGTAGGATTTAAGGTTAAAGAAACTCCGTTAGCTGATGCGATAGATGCATCTGAAGACAAAACACCTAAACCAATGAAATCAGAAGATAAGAAATAGTTTGTCTTTGATAAATGAGCAGCTCTTATGAAAATAGGAGCTGCTTTTTTGTTGGGGAAAACTTTGGGGATAAAACATACACAGGCTTGCGAATCAACTAATGCTTATTTAAATGTTAACTATAGGTTAATTTTAAGGGCATGAGAGATGGAAGAATCTGAATTTGTTGTTAGTCAAACCGATGGAATTACTGTTTCGGCATGTCCTGTGTTGGTAGATGGTTTTGCTCCAAGCGGTTTTATGTGGGGCTATTATCTTTGTATTGAAAACAATACCGATCAAAAAATTCAGCTTGTAGGTAAAGATTGGAATATTACAGATGAAAACGGAAACTCCTATAATGACAGTTCTGTAGGGTTTAAAGGCGAACTTCCGGAGTTGGAACCAGGGGAATATTTTGAATTTACATCAGAAACTACCTTAAATGTTCCAAATGCTGTGTTTTATGGCTCTTGCAAGTTTTTGAGCGAAGGGCAAGAAAAGGTAAAAGAAATCCGGATACCGACATTTAGTTTATCGGTACCCGGTAAAAAGAATGTTCCAACTCTACATTAATAGTATGTCGGAGTTATCGGTTTGTTGATAACATACATGTTTAAGCTCTTATATATGTTATCGCTCATTTTGATGTTAAACTCATCAAACAATTTATTTACCATACCATGCCAATATTGTTCTTTTTCAGCGATGTCAGTATCTGCCGGTATTGCCAATTCTCTCCATGCTTCAACATTGGTTGATGCTTGAGACATGTTATCCAAGTCTGTAATGCGGATGGTGATGATTAAGTTAGCACGATAACGAATGCGATCATTGTTGAAAATTTGATTGTCGCCTTTTTCTATTTCTTCGGTAACGCCGGCATCTTTAATTACAACTTCTGCAACTTTGCGACTAGAGTAATCGGCAGCTTTCAGACGGTCTTGAGCCCATAATTTAGCTGATTTTTCGATTGATACAGGAAACAGGTGTTCAACATGCGGACGAGTGAATGTTGGAGTAAACTCAGAAACAATATTTATCTTGTTTACACTGAGCTGAATAGGTTCTTCAGTATTGTAGCGAGGTTCGGTATATTCTGGCAATTCATCTTCTGTTTGAGGAAATATAGTAGAGCAGGCAGAAATAAAAAATCCTAAAATCGCTAGAGGTAGAATATTCTTAAATGTTATCATGTTTTTTGTCCGTTTGTTGATACGAAAAAAGAAGCTCAAAGATGTGAGCTTCTTGATAATACAAAATATTGATTAAAAACTGGTTAAACTATTGTTTGCGAAATTCTGCAGGATCGAAAACGTAAGTTTCGTTACAAAAATTGCAGGTGGCTCTGATTTTGTTGTTCTCGATTATGGAATTAATCTCATCTTCAGAAAATGTTTGAATAGTGTTTGATAGTTTTTCTTTTGAGCATCGACAGCCAAATTTGTAATCGCGGCTGTGTGATATTTGCAAGTTGTTACCATGAAACAGGCGGTGTAGTATTTCTTCAGAGCTGAGATCGGCATTGAATACTTCATTTTCGTTTAGACTTTGCATGAATATTTTAGCTTCATTCCATATTTCAGCAAGTTCTTCTTCTGTGCAAGAAGTGCTGATTGCCGGCATTTTTTGCAGCATGATACCGCCTACACTCCAAGAACAACTTTCTCCTTGAGGTACGTGTACAAACAGTTTCAGGTCGGTATCAATTTGTTCGGATTGCTTAAAATAACGCAAAGCGCATTCAGCCAAATTTTTGCCTTGGAGATCAACGATTCCCTGATATAGCTCTGTGTTTTTGCCTTGGTCAACGGTGAAAGCAAGGTGTCCCCCTCCAAGCAAGTGAGGAGTTGCTTCAATTTCTCCACTTGTTTTTCTTAGTTCTTGAGCATGTTTTAGGCGCTCTTCATCAAAGCGAGCACAAGCTCTTATTTTGCCGTCAGAAGTAATGTCTACCACAACCAAGTTTACAACACCGTTGCTTTGAATTTGAAGCGTAAAAAGACCATCATATTTTAATTGACTTGCAAGCATAGCTCCCAATACAGTGCATTCGGCAACGACAGATGCAACGGGTAAAGGATAACAATGTTTGTTTAATATAGTATTTATCACTTCATTTAAGCGAATAAAGCGACCTTGATATACTCCGTTTTCAATGAAAAAAGATACACAATTATCAAAATTTATTTTCTTTGGGGTAGGCATGTTTGTTTTTTCCTTATATAATTTACATTATTGAATGATGTATAATCCGATTAAAAGGAATTTTCAAGTGATAGAACAAGAGCAACATATAAAAAAAACAAAACACCTGAGAAAAATGACACAGCAACGTCTTAAAAACATTGCTCTTTATTATCTTAAACGGTTTGATTCTTCGGTAGCAAATTTGCGTTTGGTGCTGCAGAGAAGAGTAAATGATTATGCATATCATGTTCCTGATTTTGCGAAAAGTGATGCTTATGACTGGATCGAAACAATTCTGTCAGATTTTATGAATGTAGGGTATTTGAATGATTCGCGGTATGCTGAGATGAAAATTAAATCATATATTTTAGCAGGGAAATCAGTGCGTTATATTCAAAGAAAACTTAAAGAAAAAGGAATTGATGAAAATCTTACTGATCAACTGATTACTCAGCAAAATTTTGATCCGTTTGATGCAGCTATAAAACTTGCCCGTAAAAGAAAAATAGGACCATTTAATCCCAATGAATGTCTTAGAAAAGAGCGCCGTAATAAAGAATTGGCAATCTTGGTTCGAGCCGGTTTTGATTATGATGTGGCTGTAAGAGTTTTGGATTCTACGGATTATTAGTACCAAATTTTGTTTAAGTATAGCCCACATGCCGGAGCGGTAGGGCCGGCTTTGCGACGGTCTTTTGCTTCAAGAATGGTTTTGATGTCGGAAGGTGAAATGCTCTTATCTCCTACCATTTTCAATGTTCCTACAATGTTTCTTACTTGGTGGTGTAAGAAAGATCTTGCTTCAACCTCAAACACGATTTCATCGCCTTTTTTATAAATATCTATTTTATCCAAAGTTTTGATAGGTGACTTGGCTTGACAAGCTGCGGCTCTAAAAGAGCTAAAATCGTGATTACCTAATAGGTGTTTTGCACCCTCTTGCATAGCGTTAATATCTAGTTCTATAGGGACCCACCATACTCTGTTTTGCTCAATAATTGCCGGAGAACGGCGATTTAAGATTCGATATATATACCCTCTTTTTTGGGCAGAGAATCGAGCATTAAATTCAGAACTAACTTTTTCAACATTCAAAACAACAACAGGAGCATTTTGTTCTCTTAAATGAAAGTTTATAGCATCTCTTAGCTTCCAATCTTCTATATCCCTTTCTAAATCAAAGTGAGCTACCTGTCCCAAGGCATGGACTCCTGCGTCGGTTCGTCCGGATCCTTGTATTTCTATAAATCGAGTTTTGGCGGAAGCCTGCAGCGTTGATCCGCTGCTCGGATCCTCACGTACGTCTATGTACGCTCCGGTCCTGTGCTGCGTGTCAACATCTTCATTCTTCACTTCAAAACTCGATTTGTGATCTTGTATGGTTTTGGCAGAAGCATGCGGCGTTGGTTCTGTTTGAGGTTTTATTTTGCTGTTTATATTATTAGGCAGCAATTTATTAACAGCGTTTTCTAAATATTCTTGAATACTTGGGCCATCTAGTTGGCGTTGCCAACCAAGAGTATTGGTTCCGTCGTATTCGATAGTAATTTTGTATCTCACGTTTGTTCTTTCAAAAAAATAGGGGACATAAGTAACTTATGCCCCCTTATATTTATTTTGGCAAGAAAACTTTTATTCTGCCGCAATTTTGGCATATTGATCGTTGTCTTGAGACAAGAATCCTAGTTTTGCTTCAATTTTCCAAATAATCTTAAGAGCATTTAAGGCGTCTTCTCCGCTGATTCTGGGCGTTTCTTTGCCTTTAACACAATTTAAGAAATGGGTTAATTCTGATTGTAAGGGCTGGCTGGTTGGAATAAACAGCTGTTCGGAACAACCTTTGAGACCATAACGCATCCAGTCGGGAATATTGTCTTGTTGCACAAAGGGCATACGACCTTGAGAACAAACATTAATACTTTGATTGATGAAATCCATGTCAATATAATTAGTGTCTGTTGTGACACTGAGAGTGCGTACTCTAGATTGAGTGATGCGACTAGATGTTATGTTGGCTGTAACTCCGTTTTCAAAACTCAATAAAGCACTAATATAGTCTTTTCCGCTAGGGCTGTGTTTAGTTTTTACTGCGGAAGCTTGTACATCAACAACCGGTGATTTTACAAGAGAAAGTATTACTTCTACATCATGTATCATCAAATCCATTGCAACGTCAACGTCTGTAATACGTCCGCTGGCAGCAGACATGCGATTAGCCGAAAGAGAACAAATTTTAGAGTTATCAGCTAAGAGCTTGTGCATTTGTTCAACAGCAGGGTTGAATTGCTCGACATGACCAACCAAAAGGGTCACATTGTTTTTCTTTGCGGCATTGATAAGCTTCAAGCATTGTTCTTCTGTGGTGGCTAGGGGTTTTTCCATTAAGCAATGGATGCCTTTATTTAAGAAAAATTCGCCAACCTCGGCGTGGGTTACAGAAGTTGTAACAACGCTAACGGCATCTACCGTAGTGGCAACTTCTTCCAGCGAAGAGAAAGCTTTGATTCCAAACAAATCAGCAGCAGCTTTTGCGGCTTCCGGATATATGTCATATACACCGACCAAATCTACTCCTTGCAAATTTTTGTAAGTTTTGAGGTGGTTTTTACCCATCATACCGGCACCAATAACTGCGACCTTTATATTATTAGACATGTTTTTTACCCCTAATTGGTTCATTAAAATTAATTTTGATTTACATATATCAATAAATTTGGTAAAAAGCTTTTAAATTCTTGTTACACTTTGTTACATGAGGAAAATTAGAATGGTAAGCATTAGATTATATAGGTTTTCTGCTTTGTTAGCAGTGTTTGTTTTGGCTGCTTGCAGCATTTTGGGAGGAAAAAACGAATCTAGCGGAGGAACGGGGATGTTGGTTGTGGATACAAATCCCGAACCTATAAAAAATAAGTTAAATGTTTATGATTCTATGGCGAGAGCGACTAAATACAACATAGATGCCGAAGGTAGAAATCTTTATCGTAAAATAAATGGTGATGCACCTCTGTTGGAAAAAGGGATAGAAAACTATGTAAATACTCTGAATAAAAGTGATAACAGGCTGCAGAAAGCTGCAGATGCGTTAGATTTTTCAATCGTTTATGCTACAGTTGTTTTGAGCTCCAATAATGTTTTTGCCGATAATTATGTTTATGAAACCGCAGCGAGAAATTTGGCGCTGGAAGCTATTGAAGCTCATCAAAAAGCGTGGTTTGCGAAGAAAAATGAACGGTCTGTTGAAAAATGGGTATCTCAAGAGCAAAAAATCATAGACAATATTGATGGTAAGGAAAAGAAAAACGGTTCTTTGACGAATGAAGAATATGATTATAGAAAAAATCAGATCGTAGCTTTGATGCGTTTAAAAGAGTTAAGGGATAGCTTGAACGCAGAAGCTATTGCGTATGCGGATTTAATCAGATCTGATCCGGTGAATCCTGATTTAGAGGGCAGAAAATTTTATGCTTTAGAAAACTTTGATGATGATTACAGTGTTGTGCTTTTTCAAGAAACTGCATATCGTAATAGGAAAGAGTTTGCTTTGGCAAAAGAGATTGAAGATTCTTTGTCTTTTTCTCAATTGCGCAGAAACGTGAGTGGTAGGTATTCTCCGGTGTCTAGGCTTGATGTAAACGGAAAGACTATTGAACATGATATTTATGAAGATGAGTTGTACCGAAAAGCAATGGCAATTGCGAATGATTTGGTAGAATCTACCAATGCATACAAAAAATCTAGAGTTCCAGCTGCAGACTATTTGAGAGTTAGCGCTTTTGAAGATTTGGGTGTGGCTGTATTGACACAGGTAGAGGTTTATTACCAGTTGGTTATGCAGGCTGATGTAACTTATGCGAAGACAGCAAAAGCATATGATAATATTAAAAAAGAAATCAGACGGTTAGAAAAAATCAGACGAATGACAAATGACGAAAAATTGGCGCTGTTTAATGCAAAAATAACGGCTCTTAAGCTTGAAAAGCAAAAAGCAAAAATTAGCGCAGAAAGAGCAAGAGCTTTAAGAGCATTGTATTTTAGCGGAGGCCTTTCTCCTTTTAAAACAAATATGTTGAGACAGAGTGACAAAAAAGTGTCCGAAGAATTGCATAAGTCGTTTAATTCTGATCTTTCAGTAATGTTGGCAGGGTTAAATGAACCGGTAAAAGAACCTCCTTTGATAGAAATGGAAAAGGGATGGGCACAAAAACCAAACTGGCTTGAAGATGTGGTTTCGTATGATAAGGAGGCAACATATTTATCGCCAAAATTTGATTCTTTAAAAAAGACAATGCAACTTGGTGCTTATTTAAGTCAAAAAAGCGCAGAAGAAGATTGGAGGTATCTGTCTGCAAAATATGCAGAGTTAAATATTTATAAGCCGGTGTATGAAGTGACAACCGTAAATGGTAAAGAGTGGCATCGTTTGATTATAAAAGCAGAGGCCGTGGATTTGTACAATCTGTGTGCAATGATTAAAAATCATGGCGATGATTGCTTATTAAGATAGATATAGATTGTCAATCTTTGAAAATTGGTGTATTATAGACGGAGTGCTGGCAGATATATGGTGTGATCGATGGTTGATGACGATAATAATTTAAAGCTTAAAAATATAAGATCAAGAATTGAAAGCTATTATTCTGAGCAAAGCCATGCTGCGGATGACGATGTAGATGTTTTGTGGAGTGCTGTTTCATTATTTGGTGATGGAAATGCAAATTTAAGCAATTTTTCCAATGGGGTGGACTTTGCAGGAAAAAATTTAGAGAACGGAAAATTTGCTAATGAAAATTTACAAAATGCATTGTTTACGGTTGCTAATTTGACAAGAGTTGATTTTTCAGGTGCCAATTTAAGTGGTGTTAATTTTTCAGGAGCCAATCTGACTGAAGCAAATCTTTCCGGAGCTGATTTAACCGGAGCCGTGTTATCCGGGGCTGTACTTAAAGGGGCTAATTTTACCGGTGCAAAGTTAAATGGCGTAAAATTACAAGAAGCAGATTTGGAAAATGCAATTTTATTGGATATAGAAATTGACCAGCTGGGGATAGAGGAGCTGCAGGAATTAATAGAATATTTGGCAAAATACTATCCTCATAAGTTGAACTTAACTAAAATGAATCTGACTTTGCTTAATTTGCAAAAGATAGATTTGAAGAATGTAAATCTTAAGGGAGTTGATTTCACAGGTTGTGACTTTACCGGTGTTAATATTATGGAGCTTGACTTGAGCGAGTGTATTATATCTCCGGAACAAATTGCACAAGCTTTGGGAAGAGTTCCAGGAAAAGAAGAGTTAGCAAGAATTTTGGCACCAAAGAAAAAGAAGCAAGATTCATTTAAGGGGATAGATACAACATCTTTATTCTTAGGAGACGGCAAGGAATTTGGTGTGCTTGACTTTACAAATGATAAAGGTGTTAGTGTAGAAACGTTGCTGAAAATCGGAAAAAAAGTATTCAGGCATGGGGCTAAAAAACCTGATGTGAAAGATGAAGAGGTTTTAAGTAATATTAAGTCAGAGCAAGAAATTGAAGCAAAAAATCACAATAGTGAATTACGTAAAACAATAGAAGATCGAAAAAGAAAAGAGCTGGAAAGCAGGGCGGCTAAGAAAAAAGAATTTATGCAAGAGGTTTTAAAAGAAAATCAAACCAATGAAACGCCAAAACGCAAAGAATTTAAGGAACAGTTTGTAAATAGAGGACGTGACAGCCGGTAGCTTATGGTAGCAAGTCGTAATATTGAAGAAGAGAAAAGCACGATAAAACCATTACTTATATTTGGAATGGCGTTGTGTTTTGCGTTGTTGTGCTTTTTTATTCTTTCTGTTGCTTCTTTAGCTTTTGTTCATTTTTTTGTTTGCGGAGCAACCGGGTCTAATTGTTGTGTTTTTGAGCATAATGAAATATCCGATAGTGGTTTTATTTATTCTTTTTTTCAAGCATATGAAAATTGGTTTTTAGTTTTTAAACAAAGTTTTATTGATGGTAAATTTAATTTGTTTTTGATGTTGCCTATTTTAGTGCAAATATTTTCTTTGTTGTTATTGGGTTTTTTGCTGTTTAAGAGTTCTTATTCTTTTAGTCTATGGTTTGTATTGCGCAATCATTTTGCAGATATACAAGATGTCGAAAAAATGGGGCTTAAAGGTGGCAAAATAATGGCTCTGGGGCGTTTGGGTGGAAATTTACTCGGTATAAGCCGAGCAGCTTCAGTTCTTTGCGTGGGAGAGACAGGTTGCGGAAAAACATCGACATTGGCTGTTCCTTCAATTTTGCGCTCGGATAATGTAAGTGTGATTGCCATTGATAATACAGGTACGTTATCGAGACATACCAGCGGATATCGCTCAAAAGTAAGTGATGTATTTTATTTTAATTGGGATGTTTCTGACAATAAAGATAAAGGAATTGTTTATCCGAGGTGGAATCCTTTGGCTGAGGATAATATTCCAACTAATGCTGATGATAAAATAGAATATTTGCACTTTTTGTCTACATATTTAGTTTCTGATGAAAAAGGTGATGCTACGGATAATTATTGGCAGTGGTTGTCGTCAGGAACATTACTGTCATTGATTTATTTTTTAATGATTAAATGCAAACAAGCAATGGCAAATGATTATTTTTTAGGAAAGATTGTTGAGGGCATCAGATTAACTAATGATGATAAAGATATTTTGATGAGCTATTATGCTTTGATGCCTGAAGATTACTCTAAAAAAGGATTGGAAATAATACAAAAAGAAAATGTTTCCCTAGGTGATTATATGCCGATCGGAAGCTGGGAAGGCGTGCCAATTTCGTGGCAAGGTCATGATTTGTGCTTTGGAATGGTGGCTGATTGGCTTTTGCAAAATTATCTCTCTAATAAAGATGGAAATAGTAGTGGAGATTGGAGGCAATGGTTGGAATCACTGCTTTTGGAAGCAGAGATTTTTAATTATGGCGGAGTTGCCATAAATGGGATTAAACAATTTTTGTATTTATCAAAACTTCAAAGACAATTGGTTTTTGCGCAAATACTTAAGCCTTTAAGAGTTTTTTTAAATCAAAATGTGCGTGAGAAAACAAGCGGCAACGATTTTAAAATGTCTGACTGGGCAGGGCAATACGATGAGAATGCCAAAAAAGGAAAGCCGATAACAATATATGCCGCAGCTAATACAAAGACAACAAAATTTATCAACAGATTATTTGTTGATGTTTTATTGAATTATGGTGTATTGAAGCCTAATAATAGAAACAAAATTCCTGTTTTGGTAGTGTTAGATGATGTCGGACAAATGCTAAAAGTGAGAAATTTGGCAGAAAGTGTGGCAAAGGGGCCGATGTTTGATATTTCATTTTTACTATTGTGTAATAGTTTGAACAATTTGGAAAACACTTATGGAAAAGAGGTGTTAGAGAATATTGTTGCAAATACAAGTTATAAAATTGTAATGGCTGACACTAATGCAAAAATGAGCAAGCAACTTAATAAACTGGCGTTGTTTGCAACAAAATCTGTACAGATTCCTTTAGGCGGAACAAAACTATTTAAGATGAAAAAGCATTTTGCCGACGCAAACTATTATCATTATTGGGCAACTAAACTAAAGGTGAAAAAGAATTTGCAAGTAGAGACCAGAGGATATCAATTGCTTTTGGCTGAAGGATATTATCATCTTCCGATTTTGACCAAAAATATGACCTTTATGAAAGATAATGAGTTTAAGGAAAAAGCCGTTTTACCGGTAAATTACTTTTTGGATTCTAAAATAGTAGCTCTTCGTGATGTGCAAGATTTTATTGTTCCGAATGTTGATGATGTATTGCGTGATGCTGATTTGGGATTTGATGATGAAGTTGAGTTGGGACAATATATGGAGGTTGTCTATAATGATGTGCGAAATCAAATGCCGGAAGATCCGAAGATGTCTTCGGTTATGATTGATGATATTTCAACAAAATGGAAAAAAAGAGAAATATACGGAGGGGCAGATATAGAAAAAAAATCGGAAAATTGGTGGCTGAATGAAACATCATTTGAGCAAAAAAATGAAAAAAAACAAATAAACCCGTTTATTGCAAAAAAATAGATGTATTTTAGCTTGAAATTTGTTACTTTGTAAAAAAATAGAGAATCGGTGAAATATGGAAGAAACACTTTTTTCGGCACAAATTAAACGCCCTTTGGCTGATAGATTGCGTCCACAATCTCTAGATGAGGTTGTGGGACAAAAGCATATAGTAGG
The DNA here is from genome assembly GCA_015062285.1 of Alphaproteobacteria bacterium. Taxonomy (GTDB): domain Bacteria; phylum Pseudomonadota; class Alphaproteobacteria; order RF32; family CAG-239; genus CAZU01. Next base: position 146,009 of record SUUY01000001.1, read on the forward strand.
AGATGATGCTCCATTGGGCAGAATGATTAGGGCGAAGAAAATATCCTCATTTATTCTGTGGGGGCCTCCCGGGTGTGGAAAAACAACTATTGCAAGACTGATTGCAGAAAATACAAATCTATATTTTGAACAAATATCGGCTGTATTTTCCGGTGTAGCTGATTTGAAACGAGTATTTCAGTATGCAGAAGAAAGAAGAGCAAGCCAAGGTAAGGGAACGTTGCTTTTTGTTGATGAAATTCATCGCTTTAATAAGTCGCAGCAAGATGGTTTTTTACCCTATGTTGAAAACGGAACCATAATTTTGGTAGGAGCTACTACCGAGAATCCGTCATTTGAACTGAATGCGGCGTTGCTGTCTCGGTGTCAGGTTTTTGTGTTAAATCGATTGAGTATAGAAAATTTTGAAGAGCTTTTACAACGTGCAGAGAAAGAAGAAGGTCGCAAATTGCCGGTTGATGATGATGCCAGAACATTTATGAAAGAAGTGGCAGATGGCGATGGACGATATATCCTTAATTTGGCAGAAAGTGTATGGAACTATGCTCAAGCTGGTGAAGTATTTGATAGAGATAATATTGTAAAAATTATTCGTTCAAGGGCTCCGGTATATGACAAGGGCCGAGACGGGCACTATAATTTAATTTCGGCAGTCCATAAATCTTTGCGGGGGTCAGATGTTGATGCTGCATTATATTGGGTAGCAAGAATGCTGGAATCCGGCGAAGATCCTAAGTATTTGCTAAGGCGTTTAACCAGATTTGCGGTGGAAGATGTTTCTTTGGCTGATCCTAATGCCGTGACACAAGCTATTGCTTGTTGGGAAACATATGATCGGTTGGGGTCTCCTGAAGGTGATTTGGCGATTATGCAATTGGTGGCTTATTTAGCAACTGCTCCTAAGTCGGTTGGGGTATATAAGGCTATGTATGCTGCTAGAGATTTGGCACGTAAGACAGGGTCTTTAATGCCTCCGAAGCATATTTTAAATGCACCGACAAAATTGATGAAACAATTGGGCTACCACGAGGGTTATGAATATGATCCCGATTGTGAAGACGGATTTTCCGGTGCAAATTATTTTCCGGAAGGTATGCAGAGAGTTAAGATCTATCATCCAGTTGATCGGGGTTTTGAAAGAGAAATTAAAAAGCGAGTGGAATATTTTGATAAATTGAGAAAAGAAAAACAGGCAGCAAAGGCTAAAAATGACTGAAGATAATAAAAAGATAATAGTGGTTGGTGCAAAAGTAAGTGAGAAGATTCCTGTTCATATGAAGGCAGCTTTAGCAGCATCAGGTATAGAGATTATGATTAGGGAAAGTGCTCCGACAATCGTGGAAATTGCGGAAGATATAACCCTTGAAATGATGGTGGAAACACATAAGGTTAGTGATTTTTTGGAAGAAGATAAGAAAAAACAAGATGAGAACTCACGTTTTGTAGCAAAATATGCTCCCAGAACAATAGGCAAACCCAGCAAAGCTAAAGTTAATTACATAAAAGGAAAAAGATATGGGCGTTGAGATAGTTAAGGTTAAGGCTATTGATGAGGGTATGCGGTTAAATCGTTGGTTTTTGAAATATTATCCGGGATTGTCTTTGGGAAGGTTTAATAAGCTTTTGCGAACAAAGCAGATTAAAGTTGATGGCAAAAAGGCGGATGCGGCATTGAAATTATCTGCAGGACAAGAGGTGAGAGTTCCTCCGTTAGATGCCGAAAAAAGTGTTGAAGGAAAAAAGGAATTAGGAACTAAAGATTTGGATTTTATCAGATCTTTGGTTATTTATAAAGATAAGAACATAATTGCCATAAACAAGCCGTCAGGATTGGCTGTTCAAGGAGGAACCAATACCACACGTCATGTGGACGGAATGCTTGAGGGGTTAAAATTTGAATATGAAGAAGCTCCAAAACTTGTGCACAGAATAGACAAAGAAACAAGCGGGGTATTAGTATTAGCAAGAGACCGAAAAAATGCCGAAATGCTGACTAAAGCATTTAAAGAAAAGAACTTGCAAAAAACATATCTGGCTCTTACCAGAGGTGTTCCTAAGGTTTTAACAGGAGATATAAATGCTCCATTAGATAAGGTTAGGGAAAAAATGCAAGTTGTTGCTACCGGAAAACGAGCAACCACAACATATAATGTTATAGATTCAGTAGGAAAAGAATTTGCTTTGGTGGAGGCTAGCCCTTTAACAGGAAGAACACATCAGATAAGAGTTCATTTAGAGCATATAGGGTGTCCGATTGTCGGCGATGATAAATATTTTGGAGAAACACGAAAAAAATATGATGAATTTGCAAATAAACTTTTTTTACATGCATACAAAATTGATTTATCAGACATATATAGTAAAAAGCTGGTCATTTCTGCGTCGATGCCGGTGCATTTTGTGGAGGCAATAAAGTATTTGGGGTTGAATTTTAAGGGAATATAAGATGTCAAAGCGTGTATTTAAAGTTGTATCATCCTTAGTGTTTAGTGCGATTATTATACTGGCATTGGGCGGATATTTTGTAGCCAAAAACTTTGATTTGAACAAATATAAATATTATGCTGAAGATATAGTTAAGCAATATACAGGAAGAGTTCTTAAAATTAATGGCGATGCTAAAGTAGCACTTTCTTTGATTCCGACGGTGGTTGTTAATGACGTGGAATTATCTAATTCGGATTGGGCACAAAATCCGCAAATGATTAAACTGAAACAAGCAGAGGTAAAAATTTCTCTTTTGCCATTGTTAAAGAAAAAAATTGTTGTTGATAAAATTATTTTACAGTCACCTGAGGTATTTTTAGAAAAGTCTGTTGAAGGTGAAGGTAATTGGAATTTTGTCGGAAATGAACGTTTAGAAGCAAATAAAGTTGTTAAACAACTACCCAAAGAAATTAATCAGAATCCAGCAATTGCATCGGCTGGTGCTGTGGCTTTTGCCGGTTTTGTAGCAAAAAATGTGCAGATTCAAGATGGAATTATATCATATTATGATGCTAAATCAGCAAAATCAGAAATAGTGGATATAAAAAATATAACTTTGAAGATTCCTGCTGTTGATGCGGATATGAATGCAAGTTGGGATATTGTTTATAATTCAAAGGATATAAAGGGCGAGGCAATATTTGGTTCAATTCAGCAATTTTTAAATAAAGAGAAAAGTTTTCCGTTTGATATAAAAGCCGAGGCATTGGGAATCGATATAGATGTGAGAGGCGGAGTTGTCAATGCAATGGACGATCTACAATATGCTTTTGAAGCTAATATATATAATCCGGCCGGAAATTTTGATGCTCCGGAGACAACTTTAAAAACACGGGTAAATGGTGATATAAACGGAGCAACGGCCCAATTGAATGTTTTGAACATAGTTAATAATGAGATAAGGGGTATTGTTGATGTTCGTTGGGATGAAAAACCAATTAAGATTTCAGCAGATTTACAGAGCCCCCAGATAAATATACGGAACTTTAGTTCAAATAGTAATTTTGCGTTGAGATTGCCAAGTGTTATCAATTCGGCTCAGGCATTAACTTTTATAAGTCCGGCAAATATACCATATGATCTGTTAGATTATGCTAATGGAGATATGAAACTAGATGTCAAGAAACTTACAATTGCTCCAGGGATTGAGGCAGAAAATATTAAGGCAACTATGAAATTAAATGACGGAAAATTGAATATTTCTCCGCTGACCCTTGATTTTGGAGGTGGAGAGATAGATGCCTCAGTTGTAGTTAATGCTCAGAAGCAAAGTATAGAAATGTCTGTGTTAAGCAAAAATATGTTGTTGCAAAATCTGTATAAAGAATTTGCACTCGTTAATTCTAGCGATTTTGGAATAAAAACAGGAGGAAAGCTAGATTTGGATATAAATTTGTATACAAAGGGAAAAACATGCAGAGATTTATCTCAAAATCTAGATGGACAAGTTATTGCAATTGTCGGAAAATCAGAAGTGCAAACAGGGAGCCTTGAATTTTTGAAAGGCGGCTTCATTAATCAACTATTATCAAGTTTGGGAATTGTGGCTCCTCAAACTAAGAATATGGAATTGACGTGTGCAGTGATAAGGGCTGACCTGAAGGCTGGCAAAGCAGAATTTCCCAATGGTATTGCAATTGATTCAAATCAATTTACATTGGTTAGCAATGGAGACATAAACTTGGTAAATGATCAAATTTCGTTTACAGTAGAACCTTCTATGAATAAGCTTGCTCAGGGGAATGTAGCACAAGCAATGGCTTCGTTTATTAAAATTGTTGGGACATTGCAAAATCCTAAAATAAGGCTTGATAAATCAGAGGCGTTAAAGACACTTGCCGGAGTTGCTATGACCGGAGGTGTGTCTTATTTGGGATCGCAGGTTTTATTAAACGGAAGCGGAGAGCCTTGTTATGTGGCTTTGGAAGGAACAAAATATGCAAATTTGTTTCCTAAACCTACAGGAGTGAAGGCGGCCTCACAAGAAATGTATAATGATGCAACAAAACAAATAAAAAAAGAGCTTAAATCGCTTGAAAACACAGCAAAAGATTTTTTAAAAATGTTTAAATAACGAGAAGAGGACTTAATGACAATAAAAAAATTGAATCAGGCAACTAAAGAAATCGCAACATACAGAGACGAAATAATAAACAGTTTGATGAAATATGCGCCAACTGATATGTTGTTGTTTTGGGGTGCTGATGAAAATTTACAGAAAAAACAAGAAAAAGAGTGGGGTCCAATATTAGAATGGGCCAGAAAAGAATTTGGCGAAAAGTATAAGACAACAACAGGATTGGTTGTTGCCAAAGAAAATGAAAAAATGGGGGATAAGTTTGTTGGTTTTTTGAATAAGCTTTCGAATAAGCAATTGGCGGCTTTTTATTTGGCGGCCTTAAATATGAGGTCGGTTTTATTAGCATCGGCATTGATTAAAGGAAAGATAAATTCTGAACAAGCTTATAAAGCTGCGTATTTAGAAGAGCTTTTTCAAGCTGATGCTTGGGGCAGTGATGCAGAAGCTGAAAGCAAAAGACAAGAAAGAAAACAAGAACTTGTTGATATTGAAAAATTTTTGCAAAAATGAAAGAAGTCTATATTCGCATCAAAGGAAGAGTTCAAGGAATTGGGTTTAGGTATTGGGCTGTAAAGAAAGCCCAAGAAATTGGTGGTGTTTACGGCTGGGTGCATAATGCTGCAGACGGTAGTGTTGAAATATTGATGCGAGGAAAAGAAGATAAAATAGATGCGATGTTGTTGGCGTGTCATAGCGGTCCGGTATTGGCCAGAGTTGATAAAGTTGATTTTATTGTAGGACGGATAAGTTCTTTTTTGCCGCCTATTGAAGATGGTGTTTTCAAGCGTGTATAGCTGAAAGTTTGTATAACGGCTTATCTAGAGCAGTTTTACGGAGTTGATAAAAATTCATGTAGTCTTATCTACACTAAAATTTTTATCACTCCTAGAAACTACTCTATCTAAACCATTCTCCAAACTTTTAGTGATTAGTTGTTAGGCGTAAGTGATCATAGGAAAAATAAGTGCTTGACATTTGGTAAGAAAAATTATATTAACCGAGTCAACCGGACAGCAATGGTGCTGTCTGACCTGTCCAAGACTGCAGGTGGTAGTATGAGAAATGAGGGTTTTCCCGATATTATCAGCCATCTTAAATATCCTGCATAGACGGAGTAAGTGAGATTTTATTTTTAAATCTATATTTTTTCTCCTGGGCAGAATTAGTCCCGCTAAGGGTCGCACGGGAGGAAATAAGCTTCCTTCATATGTCGAGTCTTGGCGGATTTGTTAAAAAATGCATATGCCGAAATTTTGGTGTGTGTGAAATTTGGAGATAACAAGTGAACCGCGAAGAAAAATCACAACTCCTCAGCGAACTGAACGAATTGTTCAATAATTCTGAAATTGTTGTAGTTTCTCACTACAAAGGCCTCACTGTTGAGGAAGTTTCTGAATTAAGAGACAATATTCGTAAAGCAGGTGCTGGATTTAGAGTTACTAAAAACCGGATTACTCGTCTTGCTCTTAAAGGTACCAAGTTTGAAGGCTTGGCAGATTTGTTTGTTGGTCCTACAGCTATTGCTTTTGCCAATGATCCGATCTCTGCTTGTAAAGCTTGTGTAGAATTTGCTAAAACTAACGAAAAGTTGGTTGTGTTGGGTGGTGCTATGGGAACAGGTGTTCTCACTATCGATGAAATCAACAAGTTGGCTACGATTCCTTCTTTGGACGAATTGCGTGCCAAAATTATTGGTTTGTTGCAAGCTCCCGGTGCTCAACTTGCTCGTGTTACTAAAGCATATTCCGAGAAATCTGAATAGTTTTGTTTTAATTTATTTATTGGAGAAAAAATATGGCCGATTTAGCCAAATTAGTTGATGAATTGTCAGCTTTGACTGTTATGGAAGCTGCTGACTTGTCTAAAATGTTAGAAGAAAAATGGGGCGTTTCTGCCGCTGCTGCTGTTGCTGTTGCTGCAGGTGGTGCTGCTGCAGGTGCTACTGCCGCTGAAGAAAAAGACGAATTTGATGTTGTTCTTGCTGATGCCGGTGCAAACAAAATCAACGTAATTAAAGAAGTTCGTACAATTACAGGTTTAGGCCTTAAAGAAGCTAAAGATCTTGTTGATGGTGCTCCAAAAACCATTAAAGAAGGCGTAGCTAAGGCTGAAGCTGAAGAAATGAAGAAGAAGTTAGAAGAAGCTGGTGCTAAAGTTGAACTCAAGTAGTTTGAGCCGTTAGCTTTTTTAAGCTGATTTCGTAGAAAATAAAAAGAACTGAAAATTAAGGTGAATTTCACTGAGGTTTTCAGTTCTTTTTTGTTATGAAATAAAGAAGAGAAAATAAAATATTGCAAAAAAATTATCGATTATCGATAATCGATAATTTTGAGTGAATAAATAACTGAATGCAGAAAATTTGAACTTTTTATAAAAAACATGTTGCAAATTTTGTCTAAATAAGATAAAATCAAAACATAACCAAATAAAATAAAAATAATTATGAATAAGAATTATGTAATTCTCGTAGATTGGGACGGGAATTTTGCTGACTCTAATGGAGTCAAGGATGCAAGGTTAAATACCTTCTGCAAGCAGGAGTTTGGTGAAATTCCTGTAGAAAAAAAATCACCCAAAATTCTCCACAGGGAGCTCCACGGACGTCCGATGGGAGAAATCTTTCAAAGAATCTCCTTTGATATATATGAGAAGGAGATATCATACCAGGACGGTATTGTTATGACAGATAGGCTGAATGAGTTCATTCTGCCTTTCTATGTAGCAAGACCAATATTTCCTGGAGCTTATGAATTCTATAAGCGCCTTAAGGATATGGGATATCCTGTCTATATATTGACCGGAATGGAACCATATATGATCGAGAAGGCCTTGGAACATCATAAGATAACCGATCTTTTTGATGGAATCTATGGAGCTCCGGCAACGAAGGAAGAAAATATAGTTACAATACTGGAGAAACATCCAGGAGCAAAGATCATTGCATCGGGAGACGCAATGTCGGAGTACAGAGCCACGATGGCGTACCCCGGAACTATATTCCTCGCCTTCGATATGGAAAATCGCGAGAAGAGGGTTTTCCCTGAGGAAGTTAAGGTCTATACCTCTTACAACGAAGAGGTTTGGAATGACCTTATGGAGAAAATGGAGTAATAAGACTTATGAAAGAGCACCTTGTTAGGTGCTCTTTTGTATTTTAAATTGTTGACCGGTTTGTTTTGGTGAATTAAACTTTGCAAAGTTTATAAATAGATAAGAGGGTAAAATGGAAAAAACAGGTTTGGTATTAGAAGGTGGAGCAAAAAGAGGTATTTATACCGCCGGTGTATTAGATGTATTTTTAGAAAATGGTATTACGTTTGATGGGGTAATTGGCGTTTCTGCCGGAGCAATCCATGGGTGCTCTTATGTTTCAGAGCAAATGGGACGTAGTATTCGTTATAATATGAAATATGGCAATGATTACAGGTTTATGAGTTTGCGTTCTTGGCTATTGACCGGAAATGTGGTGGATACTCAATTTTGTTATCATGATTTGCCGGAAAAATTAGATGTTTTTGATAACGAAACCTTTATGAATTCTGATACTAAATTTTATGTAGTTTGTTCTAATGTCGAAACAGGTAAAGCCGAATATATTCATTGTAAAGATATGTTTGCAGATATTGATTATTTGCGAGCTTCGGCTTCTATGCCTTTTGCCGCAAAAATAGTTTTGTTGGGCGGCAATAAATATCTGGACGGAGGAATTACCGATAGTATTCCATTGCAAGCTACAAGGTCTTTGGGATATACAAAAAATGTGGTGATAACAACCAGACCAAAGGGATATCGAAAGAAACCATATTTATTAAAATGGTTAGCGAAATTAGTTTATGGAAAGTATCCAAGGTTTGTAGAAGCAATATTAAGACGCCATGAAATGTATAACCGAGAGTTAGAAGAAATCGAAACACTGGAAAAATCAGGCGAGTTGGTTCTAATTCGGCCAAGTAGGTTTATTAAGATATCCAAAATGGAATCAGATCTTAATGTTGTAAATGAAATGTACGAACTTGGGCGCAAAGATGCCTATAATGCTATTGATAAGGTAAAAGCATTTTTAGCAAAATAGTGTTAGTGATGTTTTATTCTGCTGTTGGGGTTGATTGTGTGTAGTCTGATAGTTCTTTCAATTTGCTTGGCATCTTTTTTGTTCATAGCATAGAGAGGAATTGAAAAAGCTCCAAATTCGCTTTTTGCTGATATCTTTTGCATGAAGGAATAATTATATTCGTTTAGAGGAATGGTCTCAATACGCAATATTGACTTGCTAAGCGGAAATTTAGATATTTTGATTTTTTTTACACTGACTATTTGTCCCCATAAAAGTGGTTTGTTGCGATCTATTTTTAGACATTCAGGGGTTATAACTGCCAAAGGAAGCTTTACTACATACACAAACAGTGATGACGCTAATGAAACGACGCAACTTATAATGGCAAAGTAATAGGCTAAAGGATAATCAGGAAAGATTGTGAGTGTAAATAAAACAGCAAGAGCAAGTAATATAAAATTAAAGACCAAATAAGCACCAAGCTTTTTACGGCTATAGTAAAATGTTTTGAATGTTGGTAGCATTTACACCTCCATACACAAGTATTGGAATAGATTTTATTATAGCCTTTTTTGCTTACCAGAGCAATAATTATTTATCTAAATTGGTTTTTAGTTTGGGATAATATTCAATAACTCGTTTTAATTGTTGGTCATTTTGCCCGTTAGCTGTATTTACCATGGCAAGCGTGAACTCAGATGTAAGTTTTAATTCTCGTTCCGGATTTATATAAATCAGATTTTTGAGATTGTTTTCAACTATGTTGATGGGCGTTTCATTGATTACAGCCATTGCCCAAAACCAAATATCATCAGCATTAGGGGCCAGAGACTGAAATAGGTTGATGTTTGATACATCCGAATGTAAGCAATGAGGTGGATATAAAACACCTCCGGCACCAGTAAAAAAATTGCGAAACGAAGCAAAATCGTGATTGATGCGGTGTTTCCACTTTTTATACGGAAGTACATTTCCTTGTTTATCAAATTTTATTTTGTGACCGCGATGGCAATGAATAGCATGAGGATTTCTTAAATATGAAGTGTATAATAATTCAAGCCATGTTGGCGGATAGTATATGTCGTCGTCAGTTGTGACAATAATATCATTAGGATAATCTTTCAGGCTAGGAATAAGCTTTTTGTAAGAACGTAAGTCTTGACACCATTTGATGGTTAATCCGTTGCCTCGCAAATTTAGAACAGATTTAGGAACATCTTGTTCTTTGTTGGGAAATTGCTCTTCGGCAAGCCATAAAACAATGACATCGGGTTTTAAACTTTGGTTGAGAAGAGAATATATTGTATAGTGTATATCGTGCATGCGCTGCGGAAAAGATGTGAGAGAAACAATAATTCTTTGTTCTCTGCATGTTTCTGCCGTGCCGTTGCCACAAAATGAATCTATTTCTTTTTGCAAAGAAGTCTTATCAACATGAGGAAGATAGCGAATTTTACCTTGGCGGTATTGAGTTTCGGAAATCAGGTGAAGGAGTTTTTGTGCTTTTAGCCAAAGCTTACCTAATTGCATGACAGTTTCCTTTACTTTAATTGAGTTTTATATAGTGAAGCATAAATACCGTTTTCTTTATTGATCAATTCTTGATGATTGCCGCTTTCTACAATTTCACCATGGTTTAGTACCAATATTTTATCGGCGTTGCGAACGGTTGAAAGACGGTGAGCAATGATAAAGACAGTTCGGTTTTGCATAAGATTGTTTACAGCTTCTTGCACGACGGCTTCTGATTTGTTGTCAAGAGCTGATGTTGCTTCATCGAGAATTACAATAGGGGCATTTTTCAAAAAAGCACGAGCAATGGCAATACGTTGCTTTTGTCCGCCAGAGAGCAATGCTCCTCTTTCTCCGATGTTTGTATCTAAGCCTTTTTCTAAAGAGTTTATAAATTCGTCCAGGCATGCACCTTTAATTGCTTTATCCAGTTCTTGAGGTGAGGCATCTGCTTTTCCAAGCATAATATTTTCACGTATGGTACCGGCAAACAAAAAGTTGTCTTGAAAAACGATAGATATTTGGTTTCTTAGAGAGTTAAGATCAATGTCCCTAATATCTATACCATCAATACAAACAGAACCACTTTTTACATCGTAAAAACGAGGAAGAAGGTTGGCGAAAGTAGTTTTTCCTCCTCCGGAATTTCCTACCAGTGCGATGGTTTTACCTACGGGTATATCAACACTTATATTTTTTAATACGGGTTTGTTTGGGTTGTATTCAAAACATACATTTTTGTATTCTATATTCTTTTTAATTCCATTGATTTTGATAGCAGTCTCTTTGCTGCAAATTTTTGGTGAACTATCCATTAAATTAAAGACATTTTCCATTGCCAAGAGTGATAATTGGACGGAGTTGTAATTGTTGCCGATGCTTTTTATGGGGTTATAAAGCATTATTAGAGCTGTAATAAAGGAAACAAAATTGCCAGCAGTAATTTGATGGGTAACAATCAGGTAACTTCCCAGCCAAATAACAGCAGCAATTCCTAATGAAACAACAAAGTGCATAATAGGAGAGAGCATGCCTGTTCTTTGTATCATTTTTATTCCAAGCTTAAACAAAGAGCGCAAGGTGGCTTTAAATCTGCTTAATTGATAATTGTAGAGGTTGTAAGATGAAATTATACGGTGGCCGTTGTATGTTTCATTAAAATGCATCATAACAGCAGCATTGGAGAAAATATTTTTATCAAATAATGATTTTAGTTTTCGGCGTAATGTTGTAAGAGGGTATAAAGCTCCAATTAAAACCAATACAGCAACGATGGCTAATTGCCATGAGTTGTAAAACAGTACACCGATTAAAGATAGAGATGAGAATACTCTGGTGGTGAAAAGTTTCAGGTTGGATAAGAGACCATTACATGCGATGTCTACATTGTTGTTAAAACGAAATAAAATGTCGCCGGAATTGCTTTTGTCAAAAAATATAGGATCAAAGTGCATTAATTTTGTGAATAAGTCAATTTTTACATCATTGGCAATTTTACGTCCAACCCAAGTGTTTAGGTAAGTGGCAGTATAGTTAAGCAAGCTTTGAAGCACACTGAAAATAATAATAAGTAGAGGAATATAGGCTGTTGAAGATGTGTTCTTTTCTACCATAACAATATCCATGTATGGTTTTAATGACCAAGCAATGACCGCATCCATAGATCCGATAGGAATGGTTATTAAAACAGCTATTAGGGCCCTAAAAGTATATGGTTTTACGTAAGGATATATTTTACCGTAATTTTTGACGATATAATGATTTTTGATTTTCTGACGTATCGAGTTTAGCATTTATTGATTTATCCATAAGTTGATAACATATAAGATACCACCGGCATATAGTCCGGCAAGGATATCATCGAGCATAACACCCCAGGCATTAAGTAACTTTTTATCTGCCCATTTTACAGGTTGGGGCTTGGTTATGTCGAATAGCCTAAACAGCATAAAACCTAATAGGTATACTACACCCGAGTGGGAGTCGTATTGTAGTTGCTCGGCAACAAAAACAAAAGTAATAAGTTGTCCGACAACTTCATCTATTACAACATATGACGGATCGTGCTTACCTGCTTTGAGGATATGAGGGATGCTACATATTCCAAGAATAAAGCTTACAATTATCCCTCCGATGATGCCGTATATTCCGCAGTAATATGCTAAGAAAAAGGCTAAAGGAATTGTAGCTAAAGATCCGAATGTTCCCGGAGCTACAGGAGCAAGGCCACTTCCGAAAAAGGTTGCAATAATTCGGTATATTTTGTTTGGCATGGTAACCTCTGTGTCTGTTCTCAATAATAGAGATAGGTTAATATAGCATAACAAATTTTGCAAGCTCAAAACAACTTATGTGCTTATCTTGAAATTATAGATTGCGATATTGTCGCTTTTGATATTAAATATAGGCAAATTTAATTCATTTGGAGTTGATTATGAAAATCGGTATTGTTGGTACAGGATATGTAGGATTGCCTTCGGGTGTAGGATTTGCTGAGTTGGGTAATGATGTAATATGCGTGGATAATAATCCGGAAAAAATAGCAGCTTTGCAAGAAGGAAAATTGACAATATTCGAAGACGGTTTGCATGAGATGTTTGTAAAAAATGTGAAATCCGGTCGATTGAAATTTACAACTTCTATGAAGGAAGGCGTGGAAAATGCAGATATTGTTATTATTGCAGTAGGAACTCCGCCGCATCCTGAAACAAAAGAAGCTGATATGCAATATATTTATGCGGCTGCCAAAGAAATGGCACAGTATTTGCGAGGGTATACTGTAATTGCTAACAAATCTACTGTTCCGGTCGGCACGGGAGATGAAGTGGAAAAAATTATCAGAGAGCAAAATCCTAATGCTGATTTTGATGTGGTATCGTTGCCGGAATTTTTGCGTGAAGGTTTTGCAATATATGACTTCTTTAATCCGGATAGAATAGTTATCGGAGCAAATTCTGAAAGAGCAAAAGCTCTTTTACAAAACTTGTATGCTCCGTTTAACGGAAAAACACAAATTTTGAATGTGAAGCGTAGATCTTCAGAGACAATTAAATACGCATCTAATGCATTTTTGGCAATGAAAATACATTATATTAATGAAATGGCCAATTTTTGCGAAAAAGCCGGGGCTGATATTTATGAGGTAGCTAAAGGTATGGGTACTGATAGCCGTATCGGAAAAAGATTTTTAAATCCGGGGCCGGGATATGGTGGATCGTGCTTTCCTAAAGATACTAATGCTATGGCTTTTATGGCCCGAAAGTTTGGGGTCAATCTTAATTTGATTGAAACAGCTATCAAAGGTAATGATGAGCGTAAAATAGAGATGGCGGATAGAGTATTGGAGGTTGCAAAAAAATATTCTCAAGCAAAGGTTGCTGTTTTGGGATTAGCTTTTAAGAATGGTACAGATGATTGTCGAGAATCTCCGGCAATGCAGATTGTTTGCGAGCTGTTAAAACATGATGTTAGTTTAAGAGTATATGACCCGAAAGCTATGGAAAATGCGTGCAAATTAGTTGGAGACAAATTGGAATATGCCAATGATGAATATGATGCAGCAAAAGGTGCCGATGTTTTGGTAATATTAACAGAATGGGGACAATTTGCTGATCTTGATTTGCTTCGTATAAGAGGTGCTATGAGACATTATAATATTATAGATTTACGAAATATGCTCAAGTCTGATGATGCAAGAAATGCCGGATTTAATTATCAGTGTATTGGTTTGTAAATTTGTGATGAACAAATTTATCACAAATTTTCTTATATTGATCTATTAGTAATTTGGTTTGATTGTGGCGAGATATAACCATATCCTTAGGGGTATGGCGGTGGATTTGTTTTTCTCTTTGAGTACATCGCTGTAAGCATATTTCTAAAGGACAGTCAATAAAATGCATCTCGCTGGTGTATCTATATTTTTTGATACTTTTAATGAGCTGGATATGTCCTTGGTTTGATCCACCATGATCAAAAAAGATGTTTTTCTTTTGCTCTATTGCACGTCGCAATAGTTCGTATCCTATGATGCGTGCCGGAATTTGCCATTTTTCAAAAGCTTTAACATTGCCAAGATTTTGGCAATCTGATTGATATTGAGGAATTGCTTCCATAATGTTGTCAAAAGCAACCAAAACATGAGATGACCAAGAATTTGATGTGTAAAATGTGGTTTTTCCTGAGCCTGGAGCACCAAGAGGGTGGATTAAAACGGGGGTTGAAGTATTATCAGCTTGGGATAGAAAATGGTTGATTATATCTTCGTATAGTGGAGATTTGATGGTGCTATATTCATATGGTATGAGCTCGTGTATGTTTGGTATCAGGTCTGTTATTTTCATTTTATTTGCCTCGTATAGGCGTAATAATACAATAATTTCTCTTATTGTACAATTTAAATTTGTAATTTTTTATAAAATAATGCTTGAGAAATAAAAAAAATATGCTAAAAACAAATCCGATATTCGGAATGTAGTTCAGCCTGGTAGAACGCTTCGTTCGGGACGAAGAGGTCGCTGGTTCGAGTCCAGTCATTCCGACCATAACAAAAACCACCCTTTATGGGTGGTTTTTGTTATGGTTTGGGATAATGAATTTCTCGAAGCAGCGAGACGCTGGTTTGACTACCAGCGAAAGGCAGACGGGAGTATGCCGGTCGGCAAAGCCGATGAGTGCAGAGGCAACTCAAACGAAGTGCAGAGTAGTCCAGTCATTCCGACCACATCAGACAGCTAGGATTTTTTAAGAGCAAGTTAAATGGCTTGATCAAGGAAATCCTAGCTTTTTTGTTATCTAAAATACAGTTCGAAACTAAAAGCCTTAAAAACTGATTTTCAACAAGAGGTTTCGAACCATTGTTAAATATAACCTATAAAGTTTATCTTGTTTTATAAAATAACAAATAAGCCATTAAATATCATAAATTTTACACAAAATGAACGCCCATGTAGCATAAAATAATAAAAAATCAAACGAATTTATTAAAAAATATTTATTTAACATTGACAATTTACAAAAAGCAATATAAACACATACTTACAATGTTAGTTTTTAAAAAAGGATGGTTTAAAATGAGAAATTTTTCATATTACGAAGCTAAAAAATTTTTAGAAGATGTTTCAAAAAAAGGTATTGATATTAACCAATTTAATTTGGAGGAATTTTATGATGCAAAAGAACTGGCCGAATTATTAGATGTTTCAGATTCAACTGCCAACAATTGGCTCAACGGAAGAACTGACATATCAAAGCTTGGAGAACAAGCTATTTCATACCAAATAATGATCGATTTATTGAGAGCTTATAAAAATACTCCTAAATCAAATATAATGATTGAAACAAAAGATGGAAATTATGAAGTATATGGCAGTTGCAATAATGGAGAATATAAATTATTAGCTATAACTGGAGATATCAAAATAGCTAGAACGATCAAAGAAATAAATAAACTTTATAAAATATTGGAATTTTGTGAAGATTTCATTTCTGTAGAATTAAAAACCAGAGAAGGATATGATGAACTAGTACGTCCATATAGTGCGGATTTAACAAATCTTAGAGATTTAATGAAATATATATCTAGCGGTCAAACCATCTCGGAGCTCAGAGATAAAATGATAAAAGATGCATCTAATGAATTATCCCAATTGCTTTCTGATAATAGTTTACCTCCTGTAACTTTTTCAGCTGATAACACTAAAGTCAATGAAAATAAAGACATAATAACTATTGCCAAACAGGCTGCCAGAGATATGCAGGGATATGATAGATTATATGATGATGTTATCCCTGATGGAACTTTATTTCGTTATATACCAATGAAAACAAGAGATATTAAATATAGAGGAATAGAATTGTATGTAAAAAAAATTTCCAAAGGAAAATATTTAACAGAAAAAGTCAAAAAATATGGTAGAGAATGGATTGATTATCAAGATGCCTTTGGACAAAACAATATTGGTAAAATATATCAATCTTTGCATAGTGCTTATGAGGCTATTTTATATACAAGATCAAAATCTCTTAATGAAACAGAAGAAACCGAATTTTCAACAAATGATGGTAAAACTTGGATGCCTACTGGGACACTTAAAATGTCAAATGATGAATATATAACTTATAACGCATCCAAAGCCTAGCCTCCTGAGATGATTGATGACTTTATTGAAATTAATTAGTTGTTTTTTCCTTTCTTGTCTCTTGAGCGCAAGTGTCTGCGCTCAAGAGACTTATACCATGGAAAACACCAAACTAATTAGGGGAATTCGTTACGATATGCAAAACAGACCATTGAATGGCATTGTTAATGTTTACTACAAGACAGGAGAACTGTTGCTTGAAATGCCTTATATTAATGGTAAAGCAAATGGTATTGCAAGAGGTTATCGCCCAAACGGTTCTTTATTTCAAGAAATTCGTTTTAAAAATTCTAAAGAAATAAAACGACACATATATCCCTCAGATAAAAAATTTATATTATAGAGTACATATTGACGTTGAAGGCACTCGGTTAGATAATGATATAAACGCGCGCTACCTTTTAATTATGGTTTGAGATAGTGAATTTCTCGAAGCAGCGAGACGCTGGTTTGACTACAAGCGAAAGGCAGACGAAAGTATGCCGGTCGGCAAAGCCGATGAGTGCAGAGGCAACTCAAACGAAGTGCAATGAGGTTCAGTCATTTAAGATCAAAATAAAGAATTATGTTTACATTTTGAAAAAAAGGTATTAGTAGAACATTATTACCTTATAATAAAATATATTATTAACCCTTAAAACATTACAATTATGGGAAACAATCATGTAAATGGTAAAAATCCAGTCGTTATTCCTGATAAGGATTACGATAAGGAGCTTGAAAAGTGGAAGGAAAGCGAAACTCCTGAATACAAAGGTAATGTTCGCGAAGACAACCCTCATGGCGGTGCTGATTATCCTCACGCTCATCTGACTCTTGAGGGTGATCCTAATACAGACATTGTAGTTGTCAAAGAAAGCAACGCACCTAAAAAGTAGTACCGACAAGGTAATATCGTTTATCTTCTGACAAAAAACGCTTGTTGAATAAACAAGCGTTTTTTTGGTTTTAAGTTGTTTGTGTGTGTTCAAAATTTGGTATTATAAAGCTGTTATTTTGAAAAGTGGTTTCGAACTAAGTCTATAAATATGGTCGTCGCTATTTCATTACTCCCGGTGGTTGGCACGAGTATATAGATGAAAAAGTCGCCACTACCACATCAGTCTCTGCAGAGAGCGTGTTTATGAATACACTCAAGAGGATTGGGATCGTGATTGTGAGAAATTCGAGGAAGAAGTAAGGCGAAAAAACAAAATTTAAAAAGCGAAACCGCCTTTCCATACAAACGGAAGGCGGTTGGTTTTTGTGTGCAAATTGCTTTACTGAAAGGTTTTTATCCAGCATCGGCATTCCTAGCTTTCCGGTCTCCTTTTCAAACATTGCGTTTAATACTAATTTCCAAAGGTGTTTGTCTACCCAGTCCTTACCTGACTCCATCTTTGGGTTGGAAATGTTCTTGCCGGCAATATTAAGCTAGCACAGAAAAACAGTTATATAAATAATTTAATAGTCTTACAAAAGTGAAGATATTTTTATATTACATTATTTTTTTTGTCAACGTTTTTTGTTAGCTCAAAGATTGTTGTTTTTGAGTACTCTCAAACAAAGCATATATTCCTTCTGTTTATTTTATTGAGTTTTGCTAGCAAGTTATTTTGTTTGCGATAATTTTTTTGATTAAATTTATACTTAAATATCCGACATAGGCAAGAATTAAACTTAATAGTAATATCAGATATTTTAATAGCATTTCATTGTTACTTAAGGCTGCTAAAATGACCATTGTAAAACCGATAATGCGTCCAAAGTTTAAGATCGTTTCTCTTAATGCTATATACTCAGCTCGATAATGAACAGCAACAGATTTGTCTTGTGACATTTTATACATATTGGTTTCAGTAATTGTTCTTATTGCTTCACCGGCACTGGCAAAAATCAAGTTGTAGAGAATAAATGTGAACTTTGAGCTATCAAAAACAAAATAAGCCGTAGCAGTGAAAAGCAAGATATTTGCAATTAATAAAATTACCTTAAATGATTTAAAGTTGCATCGATTACCTAACATAAAGTTCGTAGCAACGGAACAAATAGCAAATATGGAGGTGAAAATACCCAGATTTAAATTGGTTTTGAACATATAAACAATATAAAGAATAATTATGGAATCTATAATGTCAAGGGCAATGCCTTTTAAGAACTCTATTTTCAGTACTGTTTTTATTTTGCTACGTCTGGTTGCCAGTATCCATAAAGCTTTAAGGTTGAATTTTTTAGCTTGAGGTTTATTGTCTTTCAAAAAGAGTGATAAAATAAACAAAATGATTGTTAAACCTAAAATGAAAATAGCAGTATTGATAAATGAATTTAATGAAATAAAATATCCTAAAATTACAGGAGTTATAATTTTTGCAATTCCCATACAAAACATTGAATATCCAGTGTATTTAACTAATTGGTTTTTGTTTGCAGTTTCAGAAATAAGGACATTTTGCGGATACCAATAAAGGATTTTTTCTATGCCAAAAATAAATCCTAACATCCAAATATGGTGTACAATATTTTCTCTTAAGCAAATTATTAGTAATAGTAAAACAAAGCCCACTAAAAAACTTGTTCTATATAAGAATAGCTTATTGCCATTTTTTATTAATGTACCAATAGCCGGAAACCCTATCATCATCAATATAAACGTATATATATAAAATAGTGAAGATGGAATGATATTATTATTGGTAATGTTTAAGAAATATGCGACCAAAAATGTAGAGTAGAATAAATTAATAATTGTATGTATTGTATTAATAGCAATTAACAGCCAAGATTTTTTATTTAGTACCATATAAGAATCCGTTAGTTTGTGTAAATATCCAGACTATAGTAACAAATTATTAAAGAAAACCTAATAGAAGAGCTATATGAGAAAGCTTTATTTGTCAAGCCATTTAACAAGATGATCTGAATGATAAAAATGGCAAAGAGGACACATTAACATATAGTAAGAAAAAATTTTTAGAGGATAAAAGAGATAAGAGAAAAGCTCGGAGAAAATCATTTTGGGCTAATTTACAAAAAGGTTTGGGTTTAAAGAGGTAACATTGTATAATAAAAATTCCCCTTCAACAAACTGAAGGGGAATTTTTTATAAAAACTATTTTTTTATCCAGCGTAGAATTGCTTTTTCAATTTCTATCCATGTAAACATCAGTAGACATGCTATTCCAATGACTGTCCAAGCTTTTAGTCCTATAAATGATGTTTTAAAGCAGAAGTTAAAAACAGATGTATAGGTGAATAACACTTGCAACAGTATCATGCCAAGAGCACCTCCAAGCATCCATCTATTATTTAGGAAACCGAATATTAATGTATTGGAAACACTCTTGCATGCAAACATATTAACAATTCCCATCATAACCAATAGATTAACAACAGTTGTTTGCGCTTGAGACAATGAGTATCCTTGTTTCATCATTGCATTAAAAACAACAAATACAAATAATGTCATAAGAGAGCATACGGTGATCATTCTGACAATAACCGATTTGGGTAATAAAGGTGCTTGCGGTTGACGAGGAGCTCTTTTCATGACTCCTTTTTCAATAGGCTCAAAAGAAAACATAGAACCAAGTAGAATTGTTGTAACCATGTTTATCCATAATATTTGTACCGGGGTGATGGGAAGTTTCCAGCCAAAGAAAATAGCTAACATTACAACAAAGGCTTCGGCAAAACTTATTGGTAAAGTCCATAAAATAAATTTGATTAAATTATCTAAAACGCCTCTTCCTTCTCGAATTGCTTTTTCGATAGATGCAAAATTGTCATCAAGTAAAACAACATCAGATGCTTCTTTTGCAACGTCTGTACCATTTTCGCCCATGGCTATTCCTATGTTGGCTTGTTTTAAAGCGGGAGCATCATTGACGCCATCGCCGGTCATGGCAACAATATTTCCATGAGCTTGTAATGCTTTCACCAAACGTAGTTTGTCTTCAGGAGATACACGAGCAAAAACGTCTGTTGTCGGAGCTATATTGAATATTTCTTCATCGCTCATATTACTCAGGTCTTTGCCATTGACAGCTTGGGGTTCTGAACCATCAGTTGTAAGCCCCATTTTCTTTGCTATAGCAACAGCTGTCAGCATATGATCACCGGTAATCATTTTAACTTTAATTCCGGCAGTGTGGCATGCGGCAATAGCCTTTATCGCATCGGGTCTCGCAGGGTCAATCATCGCTTGTAGTCCTACAAAAACCATATCAGATTGGACATCTTTGTGTGTCAGTTTTTTCTCTTCAAAGTTTTGTTTGATACAAAAGCAAAGTACCCTTAACCCTTGTTTTGCATAAATATCGGCTTGGTTTTGTATTTCTTTTTTGTTTAAGCTCTCATAAGAACCATCGGGAGCCATTTGCTTGTTGCAAAGCGGTAAAATTGCCTCAATGGAACCTTTCATGTATATCACATTGTCGCTACACAGGCATGCCATATATTGATATACCGCTTCAAAAGGTATTTGATCTGTACAAGTGATTTTTTCTCTTATTTTATGAGGGGCAATATCATATTTTGATGCAGAAACCAATAATGCAATTTCAGTCGGGTCACCAGATGGTTTAGTGTTGCCGAGGTTGTCTCTTAGATTGGCGTCATTACACAAAACACCGGTTTTCAAGCATGTTTCTAGAGCTTTGTTTGTTGTTTCTTTGGGGGTGATGTCGCCTTTTAATTGATAGCCCAAACCTGAAACTTCATAAGCTCTGCCGCTGCAATATATATTTTGAACGGTCATTTTGTTTTCGGTGAGAGTGCCTGTTTTATCTGAACAAATTACAGTTGAACTTCCCAGCGTTTCTACGGCAGGAAGCTTTCTAATAATTGCGTTGTGTTTCAGCATTCGATTAACACCAATAGCTAAAATAATTGTCATTGCAGCAGGCAAACCTTCCGGAATAGCAGCAACAGCCATAGCTACGCCAGCCATGAAAGTGTCAACAATAGGCATTCCTTTGTATATGCCGACAATAAATGCTAATACAGAAAGAAATGCTATTAGCCACAATAATTTAGAGCTAAATTTTTCTACTTTTTCGGTTAAAGGAGTTTTTATGTCTTCAGCGGATGCTATCATTTGTGATATTTTACCTATTTCGGTTTTATCTCCGATTGATGTTACAACACCGCATGCACTTCCAAAAACAGCCAATGTTGATGCAAAAGCCATATTAATTTTATCGCCAAGTAATGTATTTTCCGGTAATTTTTTAATTTGTTTTTCTACCGGCAAGGACTCTCCGGTAAGAACAGATTCATTAATCTTTAAGTCATGGACCTCTATTAAACGCATATCGGCCGGCACTTTATCGCCTGAGTGAAGCAAAACAATGTCGCCGGGAACAATATCTTGTGAGGCAACTACGATGCTTTCTCCATCTCGTAAAACGGTTGTCATCATAGGAATGTTTTTTGATAATGATGACAATGCTTTAAGGGCTTTATCTTCTTGAATAAAACCCATTATCGCATTGCCAATGACAACGCCATATATAACTCCAGCTTCAACGTATTCTCCTAAGAACAGAGCAATGGTTGCTGAAAGAATTAGAACATAAATAAGAGGTTGGTGTATTTGTAAAAAAAATCGCAACCAGGCACTTTTACCTTTGGGAGGGGTTAAGGTATTTACCCCATATTTTTGTTGTCTTTTTTGAACGTCTTCTTTACTGAGTCCTTTTTTGAAATTTGAATCCAGTTCTTTTAATACTGTTTTTGTATCCTTAGCATAATATTTGTTTTCCATATGGTCACCTCTTAATGAATATTCGTTCAATAGTTACATCATTTTATCTAAAATGTAATAAAATAATTATGATTAGTGTTGTTTTGTGGATATATTGATACGAAAGATTGAATATGAATATGCTTTGGGGAATTGGAAGATGTTTTACAATGATATTATAATATGTAATAAAAAAAGTATTGTTGTTAAGATAATTTGGTGGGGGGGAATATTTTGGTATTGTAAAAAGAAAAGAGATTAAAGTTTGCTGTATTAAATTTGTGGTATTTAAAACGGAAAAACCGCCTTTCCATACAACGGAAGGCGGTTAGTTTTTTGAGTGCAAATTGCTTGGCTGAAAGAGGATGCAAACGATTATTGCAACATGCCGTTGTCGTAGCTATTACACGCTTTGACTGAACAGATGTCGTAGTTGTCTGCACCTTATTGGCGAAGCAAAAATTTAAGCTTCTTGGTCTCTTCAGAATTTTACTTGCGAATGCCCCTTGCGTGAACTGAAAAAACGGGTGACATATAACAAGGATATTAAGCAAGTTACACAAAAACTCCTTTTGGTATTAAGCTGATGATCAGTCAGGTCAACACCTCAACTCTAAAATATAAACAATACTTGTTGTAGCTACTAAAATTTCAAGTACCATTTACAAAAAAGAGATTTATACCCGCAATGTGCCTGAATGCACTCGTTGCAGATGTTATATAATTCATACATATTCTTAATTTGTTGACCCCTGTGTATCATATTTGTTTTTTTTGTCAAGTATTTTTTCAGAAATAAATCTTGAATATAGACAAAAATAATGCTACTATATGCTAAAGGAATATATTTTGGGGAATTGCAATGTCAAAAAGTAATAATTTCGCAGTTATTGATATTGGAACAAACGATATGAAATGTGTTTGCTTTGCAAATGGAGCAACCATTGATATGGATAAAAATAAAGAATTAAAAAATAAAAAATTGACACAAAAGGGTAATGAAAATTTAGATCCACAAGAACTGTTGAAATATATTAAAGAATATATTGACGTTGCTAAAAATAACGGAATTGAAACAGATAGAGTTTATATTGTAGCAACGGAGGCTTTTAGAAAAAGCTCAAATAAAGACGAAATTATTGAACTAATAAAAAAAGAAACCGGACGTAAAATTCATATAATTTCTCCTAAGAGGGAGGCTTATTTATCAGCTTTGGGCGGTTTATCATATATTAGAAAGAATTTTAAGGCTAAGCCGAATAAGATTTTGTATATTGAGGCTGGTGGGGGAAGTACTGAGGTTTCGTTGTTTGATACGAGTAAAAGGTCTTTTTTGGCAATGAAAGAAACTTTTTCGATACCGTTTGGGTCAAAAGATGATATCAAAGACGAGGAATTGGCTAAATATAACATTTATTTTAATAAGTTGATGGCCAAAATTGGTAAGGGTGATAATGTTGCGGTTGTTGTTAATTCTTCAGCTGCTGCAAGGATATTGGCACGTCAGCACAATTTGGAAAAATATATACCTTCATCTGTTGCCAGAAATCAGTTGAGTATGTCGGTAGGTGACTTTGGAAAAAAATTAGATGATATAATACCTATGGATTTGGAGGAAATCAGAAAGAAATTTTATTTGGGTAAAGGTGATCCCGAAGGGTTTATAAATCATTGTAAAATATTGCAATATATTATGCAACAATCATCTAAAGTAGCAAAAAAAGCTTCATTATCAACAACGATCGGCGGATTAAAGCATGGTCTGAAAAAAGAAATTGAAAAAGCTAATGGTGATGAGGAAAAAATCACGGAAGTACTAGAAAAAGAAACTATGACAGTCGGAAGAGATGTTCCTCCGGTGAAAAAAGATAAGCAAAAAGATAAAACCTGGAAAGTGAAGATTAAAAAGCGGTTGCAGATGTTAATGCAGAAGCAAACGGAAGGTTTTATTTTAAAGAAGAACCTGCAAAGGAAGGGGATGAATCATTAACCTTTATAGACAACCACAATAAAGACAACAAGATTCAATTTGCATCAATGAATAATGCAAGCGTATGTGGTGATATTCAGGCATATTATGCTGTTTGTATGACGGCAAAAAAACTTGGAAAGAAAATAAATTTTGGTAATTTTAAGACCGTGGAGCAAAAAGCACTATTGTATCAGGCTTGCCTGGAAAAAGGAGTTGATATAACCAATCCTCCTCAACTTGATGAATTTAAAAATTGCAAAAATTATGCGTTAATTGAAAAACTAGCAACAAAAGCTCCTGATGATAAGCCTATTGTCATTAATGAAATGGGGCGTTGTTTAGGTGTGACAAGATCAAAAATGACACGATAATAAAATCTTGAATATATATTATAATGCATGTAGCTGTCATTAAGTAAAACGGCGGTTTGGACTATTGAAAAAAGAAAGGTTTGTTTGCCGATATTAAGAGCATTTTAATTGTTACTAATTATGTTTATCTAAAAAGAAGTGTTTTATTGTTATAAAATAATATACGAGGATTATTTTATGCAGGAATTTATAGGATTGATAGGTTCTGTTTGTTTTGCTCTGAGTTCTTGGCCACAAGCTTGTTTATCGCTGCGGACAAAAACGGCAAAAGGGATACAATGGTCTTTTTTGTGGTTGTGGGTTTTAGGGTCATTTTTTTGTACGATTTATGCCGTGTATATGGGTAAATACGTGTTGTTGCCAAATTATATTATTGGTGGGGGCGGCGCCTTAATAGTGTTGCTGGTTAAAATTAAAGAAGAGTACTTGGGAGCGGAGCAAAATAATGATTGATTTTGTGAATATTTGCGGTTGGTTGGGAACATTATGTTTTTCCGTATATACGATTCCACAGGCGATTGATACATATAAGCAAGGAAAAACAACAAATCTTAGTAGCGGAATGGCTTTGTTGCTGTTTGGAGGGGCTTTGTGTAGTTTTATTTATATTATTCCTGACGTGCGGTCTCCTTTGTTTTATAACTTTTTGATATCAATAGTGTCGTCGGGTACAATTTTGAAATATCATTTTTTGCCAAGAAAAAGCCGTAATTAATTTGTTTTTTATTAACGATTATGTGTTTTTATAAAAATAATAGTTTTTAAGAATTTTGATTTAAGAGAGGATTTATGCAGTATATTTTAGTTGCAATACTTAGTCCGTTTTTTGATGCTTTAGCAACTATGATCGAAAGTGTATTGTCAAACAATACGTTTAAAAGACAAACAACAATGATATTTTACATATCATTAATGGATGCAATGTTTGTTCCATTGGTTTTTATTTTTGGAATGCCGACAATTCCTACAACTGAATGTTTATGGATGTATTGTATCTTGGGAGTGTTTGATATTGTATATCTATATCCATATTTTACGGCAATGAAAGTTATTGATACTTCTATTGTGGCAGCTCTTTCTTCTTTGGGACAGGTTATTGTGCCGATAATGTCATTCTTTTTGTTGGGTGAAGTTTTGAGTTTGCACCAATATATTGGTTTTGCCATAATAATCATGGCATCAGTGGCTTTGAGTATTAAAGGAACAAGAATGCCAAAACTTAGCCGTGCTTTTTGGTATATGGTGATGGCTTCATTGGCAATATCTTGTCGAATAGTTTTAGTTAAGTGTGTTATGACGATTGATGGAAACTGGGTTAATACTATTGTATATCCGAGCTTGGTTTCCGGTGTTTTGCCATTTTCGTTTTTGTTGTTTAAAAAGTTCCGTAAAGATATAAGACGAAATTTTCCGCCATATCTGGAGAAGTTTAGAGTTTTTGCACTGAATGAGCTTATATGCTTTTTTGTGATGCTTTGTTCGGTTTATGGGTTGTCTGCTCTTTCTCCGGTTGTAAGTTCGGCTATAGGGTCGTTGCAACCAATCTTCTTGCTAACATCTTGTTGCTTTTTGACATCTTTTTATAATTGCGTTGTTAAAGAAAAGCTTACTCGCAGAATAATTATGAAAAAGATGTTTTGCTTTGTTTTGATTATATTGGGCGTAATTTTGGTGGTGTAAAAGGAATAATGAGCCTAAATTAAACTAAAGGAGAGCATTTGCTCTCTTTTTTTTGTGGACTTAGAGCCTATCTTAAGAAAATGATTTGTTTGCGAGAGGAATGAAATGATTATGGTGACTGTTAATGACAAGATGCAAAAAAATTATCGTTATGAATTATCGGAACCGGAGGGGGAAAATTTTGCTGTTGATTTTAAGCCAGAGTTGACGCCTAAGCAAATGCTGGAAATGGGCGTGTTTGAAGGGCATTATCTTAACGATTGTCAAAATGAATTTCCTTCGGAGTGGTTTAAGAGTGCCAAAATATCTATAAACTATCCAGATGTTGAATGTAATTTGTTTGGAGTGAAATCTCGTCAGCCATTGAGTGTGTGGCGGAAAAAAGGCTGGATTATAGAACCAGATCCGCGGGGTTGGTTTCAATGGTATTGTCGTTATTATATGGGACGGCGAATTAAAGGAGTTGATGATGTACAGATTAAGCGGTGGAAATCTTTTCGGCGTCATAAGGCACAAATAGAAAAACACTGTGTTTTGTTAGATATGGAATGTCGCAAAAAACAAAGGCAGGCATTGTTGCAATGGGCGTATGATCCGATTTTTTAATGACGAAAAACAATGTTTTGTGTGGGCTATCTCTTTGTTTTATTATTTATTATCGATTATCGATAACCGATAATAATAACGAAAGGGAATTATAATAAGATAGTTAGGTATGTGGAGTTGGTTGGTTAGAAGGAATAAATATTAGTGTGTGATTATATTATTAATGAGGATATAGATAAAAGTTTTATAAAACAAAAATAAAAAAAGCACCGGTTAGGGTGCTTTGAAATTAGAGGAACATTTCAAGACGGCAGGCCATATAGCCGGCATCTTCCTCAGAACAACGCTGACCATAGCATTTATCAGAGATGTTGATCAAACGTTGCTCGAGTCTGAGACTGTCATCTGCGTGGTAGATCTCTCCGGGGGTTGGGCCTGATGTAGGAAGTGTTCCGAATTCCTTTTTGCAGAAGGCGTTAATTCTTTCTGCAGGGATTGGTTTTTTGTAAGTTTTTTCCATAATTTATAATTTTATAAGTTATACATAAAAGTAATCAGTTTAATGCAGACTATAAATTGCTTTTATGAAAAAAGCAAGATATTTTTTGTCTAAAATTGGGAAAATAAAAAACCGTTTCATAAGAAACGGTTTTTTGCGTGGCTACATGCCCCATAGAGCAAGATTTTCAGGGTTGAGAAGTTTAAGTTCCGGCAAAACAAATAAACCGTCTTTGCGGATGAGGACATCATCAAACCATATTTCTCCGCCACCATACTCAGGCGTTTGGATCTGGACTAAGTCCCAATGGATACCGGAGCGATTACCGTTTGGGGCATCAGGCAAAGAATTGCCGATTGCCATGTGAAGCGATCCGGTGATCTTTTCGTCAAACAGAGCATCGCCCATCGGACGTGTGATGTATGGGTTTATGCCAAGAGCAAATTCTCCCATATAACGAGATCCGTCGTCGGTGTTGATGACATCGAGCAGGTCTTGCGTAGAACCATCATGTTTGGCGGATACAATTTGTCCGTCTTTGAACGTTAGTTCAACGTTGGAAAAGCGTTTGCCATTCTGATAGTCCGGCGTGTTAAAGCGGATGTATCCGTTGATTGAATCTTTGACTGGTGCAGTGAACACTTCGCCGTCGGGAATGTTGCGATGCCCACAACATGCCTTAGCTCCTATGCCGGCAATGGAGAATGTAAGGTCAGTGTAAGGAGCGATAATGTGAACCTTGTCGGTTTTTTTCATAAGCTCCACAAGCGGATACATACATTTTTCCATGTGGCCGTAGTCAATCAGACAGGATTTGTAATAGAAATCTTCAAACTGTTTGTTTGAAAGCCCCGCACTGTAAGCCATAACGTCATTAGGATAACGCATAACGCACCAACGAGTGTTATGAACCCTAATACCTAGCTGGACATTGCCGACAAAGTGTTGGTTGTACCATTTGCGAGCGATTTCTGATGAATCAGAATCATTACAAGGGTTGTTATGACTTCTGATGCCGACAAAAACATCCATTTGTTGCATGATTTGAGCGTGAAAATCAGAAAATCCTTTAACTTGATCTTCGTTTGTGTGCTTGAGCATTGCGTTGGTGAGAGAGCTGTCGTTGTAGAAATAGAACGGAATACCGCCCAATTCAACCGCTTTTTCGATCAAGGCTCGCAATAGAGGTTGTGTGTTTGGTCCAATGCCTTCGAGATAGATTTTTTCTCCGGCCTGCAGATTTACCGAGTTTACAAGGATGTTCTCTGCAAGTTTTTTGATTTTTTCCATAATTGTAGGTGTTAGTTAATAATATTTAGTTGTGGTTAATATATAACTTATTGACAAAAAAGCAAGAATTTTGTGCAAATAAAAAAAGGAAACCGATTAGGTCTCCTTTTTTTATGATTTTAACCATTCAAGCCATGCATTCAGTAACTTATATGTGCAGTATAAAACGATATATGCAAGACAGAAGGCAGTAAGGGTAATCAATGTTGCAAAAATGCATATCGTAACAACCCCTACAAAGTCGAAGCTAAAAGTTGACGACATACCTGCCGAAACAAAAATTGCAATAGACAAACATATGAATAAAGCCAGTGTTGCCCACGTTAATAATTTAGCACCTTTAGATATGTCTGTCCCATATGAAATAGCATTTTGAAATTTTGTTGCAATTCCATGAAAAAGGGCTTTGAAGTTTATCAAATAGTAAGCAAGCAAAATTACGGCGGCTAATTCTATGATACCTAAAAGGAAGCCAGCTGAAATTCCCGTTTGCGTATTTATGTAAATTCCAAGTACAAACCCGATAACCAACATAATGCTAAAGAGTATTTTGGCAAATATACGCTTTGGGGCAAACTTAAGCTCATGGGTACGAGAAATTTCCTTGTAATCAGGTTTTTCCCAATCAATTTTAAGTTGGAGGGCTCTTTCGTAGCTTTTCAATCGTGTGCTATATTCCTTTTGGACACGATCGTGCATTGTATTTTTTGTATATACAATATAGCCGATACTCAAGCCGGCAATTATTGCGGCGAGATAGAAAATAATAATAAGTGTAATCATAAATTTTATGGTTTTGGTTAATAATATTAAAGTGTTTTGTTTGTATAATAAATAAAAAGAATCGTCAAGTTAAATATAAGCTGATTTTAGGCAATCCGTTGATGCGATTCAGTTTGACTCAAAGTGAGTCGGAGCAAGGGATAAAAAAGATTCGTGCGATGTAATTTTTTGCTTGCAAGAATCGAAAAAGTGAGTCTATTATCTGCGCGAATTTGGTCACTATGAGTGACAATTGCATGCAATTATTTTATCTGTTTCTCGCCAAGAGGAAGCAATTTCCTATGGTTTGGCGGGTTCTTCTATTTATTTGTACAAAAACCCTCTGCGCGCGGGATTCAAGTTTTTTGATAGTATGGCCGCAGATTTCAACAATATAAGGATATTAATACAATGACAGAATCTTATACGAGCAAAAGACGTGTAAGAAAGAACTTTGGCAGAATCGACGCTGTTGCCGATATGCCTAATCTGATTGAAGTTCAGACAGGTTCTTATAATAGCTTTATTCAAGCTCAAGGAGCAGAGAAGTGCGAATTTGGCTTGGAAGAAGTTTTCAAATCT
This sequence comes from Alphaproteobacteria bacterium, assembly GCA_015062285.1. Lineage (GTDB taxonomy): Bacteria > Pseudomonadota > Alphaproteobacteria > RF32 > CAG-239 > CAZU01. The sequence continues at coordinate 175,706 of SUUY01000001.1, forward strand.
ATTTTCCCGATCAAAGACTTTTCCGGAAATGGCGAATTGGAGTTTGTGGGATATGAACTCGAAGAGCCGAAATATGATGTAGACGAATGTATCAAAAGAGATATGACATTTGCTGCTCCGGTTAAGGCTACATTGCGTTTGGTGGTATGGGATACTGACGAGGCTACCGGTGCTAAGTCTATTCATGACATTAAAGAGCAAGACGTGTATATGGGTGATATTCCATTGATGACCGAAAAAGGTACTTTTATCTTTAATGGTACAGAGCGTGTTGTTGTTTCACAAATGCACAGATCTCCGGGTGTGTTCTTTGATCATGACAAAGGTAAGACAATGGCTAGCGGTAAATATTTGTTTGCTGCTCGCATTATTCCTTATCGCGGATCTTGGTTGGATTTTGAGTTTGATGCCAAAGATTTGGTTTATGCTCGTATTGACCGTCGCCGTAAGTTGCCGGTTACTTCTGTTTTGTATTCTTTGTATTCTAAAGAAACAGAAGATAAAATTGCTGCTTTGGCTAAAAAAGGTAAAACTATTGATCCTGCCGAAATTAAAGGTATGGATAAAGAAGAAATCCTTAACTACTTCTATGATGCAGATACATATGTTGCAGAAAAGAAAGCTTGGAAAGTTAAATTTGTTGCGGAGCGCATGAAAGGTGTAAAGTTTGACTTTGACCTGATTAATGCTGCTACCGGCAAAGTTGCTTTGGAACAAGGTAAAAAACTTTCTCCTCGTGCAGCTCAAAAATTAGCTGACGAAGGTTTAGAATTTTATAAGGTTACCAATGAGCAAATGATTGGTAAGTTTTTGGCAAACAACATCGTTGTTGCTAAAACAGGCGAAGTTTTGGCCGAAGCCGGTGATGAAATCACTGAAGAATTGTTGGAAAAATTAGCCGCTAACAAAATCAACGAGATTAAAACATTGTTCATTGATAATGTAAATGTTGGCCCATATATCCGCAATACTTTGGCTGTTGATAAGAATAGTTGCCGTGAAGAAGCTTTGTTGGATATTTATCGTGTTATGCGTCCGGGTGATCCTCCGACATATGAAACAGCTGATCAGTTGTTTAAGGCTTTGTTCTTCGACAAAGATCGCTATGATTTATCTTCGGTTGGTCGTGTTAAATTGAATATCGCTATGGATATTCCGTTTGAAGATGCTCCGGATACATATGGTATTTTGCGTAAAGATGATATTTTGCGTATTGTAAAAAGACTATGCGAACTTCGTGACGGAAAAGGCGAAGTTGATGATATTGACCATTTGGGTAACCGTCGTGTTCGCTCAGTTGGTGAGTTGATGGAAAATCAATATCGCATGGGCTTGCTCCGTATGGAAAGAGCAATTCGTGAACGTATGAGCTCTGAGAACTTAAACAATGTTAAACCGCAAGATTTGGTTAATGCTAAGCCGATTGCTTCGGTTATTAGAGAGTTCTTCGGTTCTTCTCAGTTGTCTCAATTTATGGATCAGAACAACCCGTTGTCTGAAATTACTCACAAGCGTCGTTTGTCTGCATTGGGTCCCGGTGGTTTGAGCCGTGATCGTGCCGGATTTGAAGTTCGTGACGTGCATCCGACTCACTATGGTCGTATTTGTCCGATTGAAACTCCTGAAGGTCCAAACATTGGTTTGATTAACTCTTTATCTACATATGCCCGTATTAACAAATATGGCTTCATTGAATGTCCATATCGTAAAGTTGTTAAGGGTGTGGTTACTAAAGAGGTTGTATATCTTTCTGCCAATGAAGAAGGTAAGTTCAAAATCGCTGAAGCAAATGCTAAAGTAAAAGACAACGGTCATTTTGAAGACGACTTGATTGCTTGTCGCAAGGCCGGCGAATTTGAATTTGCTCATCCGGAAGAAATTGACTTTATTGACGTTTCACCAAAACAATTGGTTTCTGTTGCTACAGCTCTTATTCCGTTCTTGGAAAATGATGACGCTAACCGTGCATTGATGGGTTCAAACATGCAACGTCAAGGTGTGCCTTTGTTGCGTTCTGAAGCTCCATTGGTTGGTACCGGTGTTGAAGGCGTTGTAGCTAAAGATTCCGGTGCAACTGTAGTTTGTAGAGCAGATGGTATTGTAGATGCTGTTGATGCTAACCGTATTGTGGTTCGTTCTAAAGACGAGCATGCTGCAGATGCCGGTGTAGAAATCTACCGTTTGGCTAAGTTCCGCCGTTCTAACCAAAACACTTGCATTAACCAAGTTCCATTGGTGAAAGTTGGTGATGAGGTTAAGGCCGGAGATATTATGGCTGACGGACAATGTACCGATATGGGTGAATTGGCTTTGGGTAAGAACGTTCTTGTTGCATTTATGCCTTGGAACGGTTTGAACTACGAAGATGCTATTTTGCTCTCTGAAAGAATTTCTCGTGATGACGTATTTACATCTTTGCACATTGAAGAATTTGAAGTAATGGCTCGTGATACCAAGTTGGGTCAGGAAGAAATTACTCGTGATATTCCAAACGTGGGTGAAGAAGGTTTGCGTAACCTTGATGAGGCCGGTATCGTTTATATCGGTGCCGAAGTTAAAGCCGGTGATATCTTGGTTGGTAAGGTTACTCCGAAGGGAGAATCTCCTGTTACTCCGGAAGAGAAGTTGTTGCGTGCAATCTTTGGTGAAAAAGCTTCTGATGTTCGTGATACTTCTTTGCGTGTTCAACCGGGTATTGAAGGTATTGTGGTTGATGTTCATGTGTTCTCTCGCCGTGGTGTTGAGAAAGATGAGCGTGCCCTTTCTATCGAGCAAGAAGAAATTTCTCAATTGGCTAAAGATCGTGATGATGAAATTGCCATTATTCGTCGCAACGTAGATGCTCGTTTGAAATCTATGCTTTTGGGACAAAAAGTGGTTGATGCTCCAAAGGGTTCTTTAGCTAAAAATGCTGAAATCACTGAAGATAAATTGGCTGAGATTCCGTCTTCGCAATGGCGTAAGATTGTAGTTAAAGATGAAGCTGTTATGGCAAGTATTGAAGATTTGCTTGCAGCTTATGACAATCGTGTTGCCAAGATTCAAAAACACTTTGATGACAAAGTGGAAAAAGTACAACGTGGTGACGATTTGTTGCCTGGTGTATTGAAGATGGTTAAAGTATTTATTGCTACCAAACGTAAGATTCAATCAGGAGATAAGATTGCCGGACGTCATGGTAACAAAGGTACAATTTCTCGCGTATTGCCATTGCAAGATATGCCTTATATGGAAGATGGTACTCCGGTTGATATCGTGTTGAACCCGTTGGGTGTGCCTTCTCGTATGAACGTAGGACAAATTCTTGAAACTCACTTGGGCTGGGCAGCCAAAAAATTGGGACAACAGATCAACGAGATGTTGGAACAATATAAGGCCGGTCAGGCAAGTGAAAAAGATTTGCGTGCTAAGCTCAAAGACGTATATGGCGAAAAACAGTATAAACGCGAGATTGCCGATATGAGCATGGAAGATTTGGAAGTTATGATTCCAAACCTGAAAAATGGTGTGCCGATGGCTACTCCGGTATTTGACGGTGCTACCGGCGATGACATCAACGAAATGCTCACAAAGGCCGGTTTGCCGACTTCTGGACAAATTGACTTGTATGACGGTCGTACCGGTGAGAAATTTGATCGTAAGGTTACCGTTGGTATTATCTATATGATCAAGTTGCACCACATCGTTGATGAAAAAATGCACGCTCGTTCGGTTGGTCCTTACAGTTTGGTTACTCAACAACCTTTGGGTGGTAAGGCTCAATTCGGTGGTCAACGCTTCGGTGAAATGGAAGTGTGGGCATTGCAAGCATATGGTGCTGCTTATACCTTGCAAGAAATGCTGACCGTAAAATCTGACGACGTTAACGGACGTACCAAAGTTTATGAGGCTATTGTTCGTGGCGAAGACACATTTGAGGCCGGTATTCCTGAGTCATTTAACGTTTTGACCAAAGAAATTAAGTCTTTGTGTTTGAATGTTGAGTTGTTAAACGAAGAAGTTTAGGTAGAGGAGCTAATAGAATATGAATGATATTATGAAATATTTTGGTCAGCAAGTATCTGGCGAATCTTTTGACCAAATTAAAATTTCCATCGCCTCTCCTGAACAGATCCGTTCTTGGTCTTATGGTGAGGTTAAGAAACCAGAAACTATAAACTATCGTACTTTTAAGCCAGAAAGAGATGGTTTGTTCTGTGCTCGCATTTTTGGTCCGGTAAAAGACTATGAATGCTTGTGCGGAAAATATAAACGTATGAAATACCGCGGTATCGTTTGTGAAAAGTGCGGTGTTGAAGTTACTTTGGCAAAAGTTCGTCGTGAGAGAATGGGCCACATTGAATTGGCAGCTCCGGTTGCTCATATTTGGTTCTTAAAATCTTTGCCGAGCCGTATTTCGATGATTACAGATATTCCGATGAAAGCATTGGAAAGAGTGCTGTATTTTGAGAACTACATTGTTATTGAGCCGGGATTGACACCTCTTGGAGTGAACGAGCTTTTGACTGAAGAACAATATCAGGAAGCTATTGACGAATATGGTGAAGATGCTTTCCGTGCCGGTATTGGTGCTGAGGCTATTCGCGAAATTTTGGCCGCTATTGATTTGGAAGGCGAAAGAAAAATTATTCGTGAAGAACTTAAAGATAATGCTTCTGAAGCAAAACGCAAAAAGTTGGTTAAACGCTTGAAGATTATTGAATCGTTCATTGAATCTAACACAAAACCTGAGTGGATGATTTTAACTGTTTTGCCGGTTATTCCACCAGAGTTGCGTCCGTTGGTTCCATTAGACGGTGGCCGTTTTGCTACTTCTGATTTGAACGATTTGTATCGTCGTGTTATTAACCGTAACAACCGTTTGAAACGTTTGATCGAATTGCATGCTCCGGATATTATTATCCGTAACGAAAAACGTATGTTGCAAGAATCTGTCGATGCTTTGTTTGATAATGGTCGTCGTGCTCGTGCGATCACCGGTACAAACAAACGTCCGCTGAAATCATTGTCTGATATGTTGAAGGGTAAGCAAGGTCGTTTCCGTCAGAACTTGTTGGGTAAACGTGTTGACTATTCAGGACGTTCAGTTATTACCGTTGGTCCGGAATTGCTGTTGCATCAGTGCGGTTTGCCGAAGAAGATGGCTTTGGAATTGTTTAAGCCTTTTGTATATGCTAAGTTGGAATTGTATGGACACGCAACAACTATTAAAGCTGCTAAGCGTATGGTTGAAAAAGAACGTCCGGAAGTTTGGGATATCTTGGAAGAAGTTATTCGTGAGCATCCGGTTCTGTTGAACCGTGCTCCAACATTGCACAGACTTGGTATTCAGGCATTTGAACCGGTGTTGGTAGAAGGTAAAGCTATCCACTTGCACCCATTGGTTTGTACAGCATTTAACGCCGACTTCGATGGTGACCAAATGGCTGTTCACGTTCCTTTGTCTATTGAAGCTCAATTAGAAGCTCGTGTTTTGATGATGTCTACTAATAACATCTTGTCTCCGGCTTCAGGAAAACCAATTATCGTTCCTACTCAAGACATGGTATTGGGTATTTATTACCTGACATACGATGCTGAAGGTATGAGCGGTGAAGGTATGGTATTTGCTGACTTCAATGAAGTTCAACTCGCATTGAATGAAAAAGTTGTTGACTTGCATGCAAAAATTAAGTGCCGTATGGAATATGTTGATGATAATGGCGAGACTAAGGTTGGCTTAGTTGAAACAACTCCGGGACGTATTATCGTATCTGAAGTATTGCCTAAGCACAAAGATGTTCCGTTCTCTTTGGTTAACCGCCTGTTGCGTAAGAAAGAGATTGGTGAACTCATTGATACGATTTATCGTCATTGCGGACAAAAAGAAACGGTTATGTTTGTTGACCGTATTATGGCTCTTGGTTTCCAAAACGCTTGTAAGGCAGGTATCTCTTTCGGTAAAGATGATTTGATTGTTCCTGATGCTAAGAAGAACATGATTGAAGATACCGAAAAACAAGTTAAAGAGTTTGAAGAACAGTATCAAAACGGTCTTATCACCAAGGGTGAAAAATACAACAAGGTTGTTGATATTTGGGCTGCTTGTACCGATAAGATTGCAGATGAAATGATGAAAAACATTTCTAAAACCGAAAACGGTTATATCAACTCGGTATACATGATGGCTCACTCCGGAGCTCGTGGTTCTGCTGCACAAATGCGTCAGTTGGCCGGTATGCGTGGTTTGATGGCTAAGCCGTCAGGTGAAATTATTGAACAACCGATTATTTCAAACTTTAAAGAAGGTTTGACAGTGTTGGAATACTTTAATTCTACCCACGGTGCTCGTAAAGGTTTGGCCGATACTGCTTTGAAGACTGCAAACTCAGGTTATTTAACACGTCGTTTGGTTGATGTGGCTCAAGATGTGGTTATTACCGAAGCAGATTGTTGCACAGAACGCGGTATTATTGTTCGTCCGGTTGTTGATGGCGGTAATGTTGTAGTTTCTATCGGTGAACGTATCCTCGGTCGTACAATTCAAGAAGATGTTGTTCATCCTGAAACCGGTGAACTTTTGATTGCCAAAGGTAAGTTGGTTGATGAAACCGATGTTGAATTAGTTGAGGCTGCCGGTGTTGAACAAGTTAAAATTCGTTCAGTTTTGACTTGTGAATGCAAAGATGGTGTTTGTGCTGCTTGTTATGGTCGTGACTTGGCTCGCGGTACTCCGGTTAATGTCGGTGAAGCAGTTGGTGTTATTGCCGCTCAATCAATCGGTGAACCTGGTACGCAGTTGACTATGAGAACCTTCCACATCGGTGGTGCAGCACAAAAAGGCGCAGAACAAGCTTCTGTTGAAATTCCTTTTGCCGGTGTATTGAAGTTAGAAAACAATCACACTGTTACAAATACAGAAGGACACATTATTGTTCTTTCTCGTAACTGTGAAATTGTGATTGCAGATGCTCAAGGACGTGAAAAGTCTCGTCACCATGTTCCTTATGGTGCCAAAGTTTTGGTTGCCGAAGGTGCTAAAGTGAAAAAGGGTCAAAAAGTTGCTGAGTGGGATCCGTTTACTGTTCCTGTTATTACTGAAAAAGCAGGTAAGGTTGAATTGGTTGATCTCATTAACAACGTATCTGTTCGTGAAAACACTGACGAAACAACCGGTATTGTATCTAAGGTTGTCATTGATTGGCGCTCTTCTTCTTCAAGTGCAGGTTTGAAACCAAGCATTATGTTGAAAGATGCTAAAGGTAAGCACGTTATGGGTGACAATGGTAAAGAAGTTCGTTACTATATGTCTGCTGATGCAATTTTGTCAGTTGATAATGGTGATGAAGTTAAAGTCGGTGATGTTATCGCTCGTATTCCGAGAGAAAGCTCTAAGACCAAAGATATTACCGGTGGTTTGCCTCGTGTGGCTGAATTGTTTGAAGCTCGTCGTCCGAAGGATCCGGCAATTATTTCTGATATTGACGGTGTGGTTGAGTTTGGTAAGGACTACAAGGCTAAACAACGTATTAGTGTTGTTCCGGCTAAAGGTCAGCCAATTGAATACTTGATACCAAAAGGACGTCATTTGGCAGTTCAAGATGGTGATATTGTTAAGAAGGGTGATGCCTTGGTTGACGGTATTCCGGCTCCACACGATATCTTGCGTGTATTGGGCGTAGAAAAACTTGCCGAATATTTGGTAAAAGAAGTTCAAGACGTATATCGTTTGCAAGGTGTGAAAATCAACGATAAACACATTGAGGTTATTGTTTCACAAATGTTGCGTAAGGTTGAAATTACTCAACCTGGTGACACAACATTCTTGGTTGGCGAACAAGTTGATCGTGATGTGTTTGAAGCTGAAAATGCTAAGATGATAGCTAATGGTGAAGAACCTGCTGTTGCAGATTCTATCTTGTTGGGTATCACTAAGGCAAGCTTGCAGACCAAGTCATTTATTTCTGCGGCATCATTCCAAGAGACAACTCGTGTCTTGACTGAGGCTGCAGTTGAGGGCAAGGTTGATACTTTGAAAGGCTTGAAAGAAAACGTAATTGTTGGTCGCTTGATTCCGGCCGGTACGGGTACTGTTTTGAGAGCTTTGAAGAAAGTTGCCGCTCAGAATGATAAAGAAATACAAGCCCTTAAGGCTGAGGCTATTGAGGCTCAAACAGAAGAATAGTTTGAAGTCTTGAAAACTCAAATTAAGAAAACAGAGGAAGTTTTGCTTCCTCTGTTTTTTGTTGCTTTAAAATTTTATGTTGTTATAGTGAGGATAGTTTATTTAATTATTAATCTTAATTTTTATATCATGGAAACAACAATTAGTATTTTAATCTTAGTGAGCATTGTCTTGCTAGGTATTTGTATTAGTCAGTCTGTTCAACTAAAAAAATGCAAGGATGCACAGAATTGCGAGGAATGTGCTTGTAACTTTGATCTTGAAAAGGCCTGTGATCATCTGCTATATGTTATGAAGAAGGTAGATGTTGTCGGAAAACTGCGTTATGAAAAGGAAAGCAAAGAGGCTTTAATCAAGGAGATTAAGGATTTGTTTTTCTTTGAAGAACTTGTTGATCCGGAGCAAAAACTCAATCATTTACAGGCAACTTTGAATTCGTATCAGGATAAGCCTTATGACGAAGAAGAAAATGCGGCTTTGGCTAAAGTATATCGGGAGTTGTACAGCTATGCTAAGCATCATATTAAAAAAAACAATAAGCCATAATTCATGGTGATGTTCTTATTTATTAATCATTAAATGTAAAGTAGTATGAATCAGACTTCTTTAGTTGTTTTATGTTTGGCAATAATTATATTGCTTGCAGGCATTTTGTGGGCGTCTTTGACTTTGTTTCGTTTTGCTCGAGCAAAGCATGGGCGTAGAATCAAAAGAATAGTGGCAAAGATGCCAAGTTCACAACTGCTTTTATTATATAAGCAATTGGATCAGCCTGATCAATGTATTCCATATAAGGAAAGTTACATTAGGGCGGTGAGAAATGAAGCTTATAAACGGAAACTAGTAGTTAGAAAAAAATGACACTTTTAAACTCCAGGATCAAAAATTGATACTGGAGTTTTTTGTTGATTTTTAGTGAATATATGATAAAAGATTTTTAGCTTATGTATTATTAACTTAAATTAAATTTATAAATTATGGAAGGGTATATAACAATTTCGTCTGCTGACTTGATGTACTTTTCAGGTTTCATGGTGTGCTCACTATTGTTGCTACTTTTGTTTTTTTGTTTTGTGTGGTATCTTTATGCCAAAATAAAAAAAAGAAAGGAACAAAAAGAAATAGAAGAGGCTCAACGTGATTGGGGGTTCGTCGAATCATTGGATGATATGGCTTTAAAGGCCTTGTACGGAGCTGTATTGAGAGGAAATTTATCTTCCACTACATTCAGAAAGGTTGTAGAAAAAGAGGCTCGACGACGTGGTATACATTAATATTATCAAATTATGGAAACTGTGGCAATAATAGCAGTAGGATTGTTTGCAATAATGATTGTTGCAGCAATAATGGTACTGATGGTCCGCAGAATACGGACTTCCCACAAAAATTTTGTAGAGCGAAAAAAAGCTTTAGCTCGAATGACTGATGATTGGTTCAAGGTGTTTTATCAAAATCACCAAAAAATCAACTGGAAAGGCATTCCTAGAAGAGAACGTAAGGTTTATGAGATGGAGTTGAAACGTAGAAATATTAAAATTTAAATCTATGCTTTTGACTTTGTTGTTGTTGACGATAGCTACGTTCCTTGTGCGAAAAATACGTTCTAAACGTAAGTGATTGAAAAACTCCAGAGTTTTATCTCTGGAGTTTTGTTTTGGACAAAATAAAAAAAATTTTAGGAAAGTTTTTTTGTTGCAATTTGAAAAATAAGGATTAGATTAAAGGTCAATACTAAATTTTTAATTCTAAGATTATGGTACATATTATTATCTACACAGTTTTGGTTGCCTTGATAATTTGTTTGGCAACAGGATATTGTAGGACTCTTCGAGCTATTCAGATCCTAGAGAAAAAAATTGCCGGCAAGGTGGAACAGATTGAAAGTCTCAGAAAGCGCGAAAAAGAAAAAAGTGCCGAGATTAAAGATCTGGAGGGCAGGTTGCTGAAAACGGAGACTGATTTCACTAATTTTAAAAGAAATGTTAGTGAAATGAAGTCAATAGAAGGTTTTCAGGGATTGCACTAATTGATAATCCCTCAAGCAGATTAAGCTTGGGGGATTTTTTGTTGCTTGAAATTTATACTAAATAAATTAATATTATTTCTAGTTTGAGGAAATGAAGATGTTTGATTTGCAACAAGGTTTAGCTAATTTGCAAAAATTTATTAGGGTTGCTCCGGAAACCCCGGGTGTTTATCGTATGGTTAATGAATACGATGAGGTTTTGTATGTAGGAAAAGCAAAAAATATTAAGAAAAGAATTGTTGCGTATTCTCACATCGAAAAACTTCCGCTGCGTTTGCAGCAAATGGTGGCACAGATCTTTCGGATGGAATTTATTATTGTTGAAAATGAAGCCAGAGCTTTGTTAGTGGAAAATGAATTAATCAAAAAATATAAGCCTCGTTATAATGTGTTGCTGAAAGATGATAAGACATTTCCTCATTTAATGATTGATGTAAGTTCCGAATATCCTAGATTAACAAAATATCGGGGATCCAGAAATGATAAAAATAAATATTTTGGGCCTTTTGCCAGTGCTATAGCTGTGAATGATGTTATTGATGTCTTACAGAAGGCGTTCTTGTTGCGTTCTTGTCGAGATAGTGTATTTAAAAATCGTAAACGTCCATGTCTGATGTACCAAATCAAAAGGTGTTCAGCGCCATGTGTAGGCAAGATTTCTGTGAGTGAATATAAAAAACTAGTAAATGAAGCAGTGGAATTTTTGGAGGGTAAAAACAGTAAAATTCAAGAAGATTTATCTCAAAAAATGAATGAGGCAAGTCAAATTCTGGATTATGAAACTGCGCTGGTCTTGAGGGATAGGATAAAAGCATTGACAAATATTCAATCTAAGCAAAATGTCGAATATGCAGATATTAAATCGGCTGATGTTGTTGCTTTGGTACGAGATAGAAATATTGTTTGCGTGCAAATATTTTTTATCAGATCCGGGCAAAATTGTGGAAATATTCCATATTTTCCGTTGCAGATTGATGGTGCATCTGATGAAGAAATTGTTGAGGCTTTTCTTGGAAGCTTTTATACATCACATATTCCTCCTAAAGAAATTGTTTTAGATCGAGATATTGAAAATAAGCTGTTTTGGGAAAAGGCTCTTAAGTGTAAAATAAAAACGTATCTCAGAGGAAATAAATTTGCTTTGTTGATGCAGGCGAAAGAAAATGCAAAAGCGGCAATAGATAGGAAAATAGCTTTGGAAGCCAGTGTTGAAAAGAATCTGGAGGAGTTTAAGCAAAAATTTGGGCTGCGAGATATTCCACAACGAATAGAAATATACGATAATTCACATAACCAAGGAAGTTATGCAATAGGAGCAATGGTGGTAGCAACACCAGACGGTTTTGATAAGAAAAGTTATCGAACATTTAATATTAAATATACGCAAGAAACCAGAGATGATTTCGCAATGATGCAAGAGGTGTTGAAAAGACGTTTTGAAAAAATGACACCGGAAAATAAACCGGATGTTATTTTGCTTGATGGGGGACGAGGGCAACTTAATGCAGTATATAAAACATTAGAGAAATTTGATTTAAGAGATATTGCTATAATTGCAATATCTAAAGGTCCCGAGCGTAATGCAGGAAGAGAATTTTATCATCTTAAAGATAAAGATAGTTTTGAATTAGAGTATAGGTCATCATTGGCTTTTTATTTGCAGAATTTACGAGATGAGGCACATAGATTTGCGATTGGAACACACCGTAAAAAAAGAGCTAAATCAATTTATGTTTCAAGACTTGATGAGATAGAAGGAATCGGAGATAAAAAGAAAAAAGATTTGTTGCAATATTTTGGATCTGTACAAGAAATTAAACAAGCTTCAATCAAAGATTTACAAAAAGTGAATGGAATTAGCAAAAAAACGGCGGAAAAACTATATAAATACTTTCACAATTGAAAAATCTAACGTACTATGTTGTTGAGTTTTAATATTTAAAAGGATCAAAAAGTGTATAATTTACCTAATTTGTTGACGTTATCTCGAATTGTTGTGATTCCGGTAATATTTTTGTCTGTTTATATTAATGCTGTATGGTGGGGGTTTTTGACTGCTGCTTTATTTATTTTTGCATCAATAACAGATTATTTTGACGGCTATTTGGCTAGAGCAAGAGGGCAAGTTTCTGCTTTTGGCAGATTGTTAGATCCGATAGCCGATAAGTTGTTGGTTACTTCTGCTTTGGTTGTTTTGTTGGCAAAACCTGATATGCTGGTTACTCGTTTGAGCCTTATTCCGATAATTGTTATTTTGTGTAGAGAGTTGTTGGTTTCCGGATTGCGAGAGTTTTTACGTGAGGTTAATGTTGGCATGCCCGTTACTCGCCTGGCAAAGTGGAAAACAGGTTTTCAAATGACGGCTCTTTCGATGATGCTTTTGAAGGGTTTTTGGTATTGGGGCGGAATAGGTGAGTTTTTGTTGTGGATTGCAGGGGTTCTTACTTTTGTGACAGGATATCAATATTTTCAAAAAAGTTTGGATTACGTTAAGGATAGCGAAAAACATAAAGCTCCAAAAGAAAAAATAGTAGTTGTAAAAAAAATATCTTCATCAACTAAATCAGCCAAGAAAAAAACAGGGGCAAAAAAAGTTGCTGCTTCCACAAAAACAATAAAGAAAAAATAGTTTTTGAGGTAATTGATGGTTGCAGAATCTCAACATATTTTGGTGGTTGATGATGATACAAGACTCCGTTCTTTGTTGCAAAGATTCTTGCGGGAGAACGGATTTTTGGTTTCAGTTGCCAAAAATGCTTTTGAGGCAAGAGAGTTTATAAAGCAATATGTTTTTGATCTGCTTATTGTCGATATTATGATGCCTCAAGAAAACGGATTGGAATTTTTGCAAAAATTACGTCAAGACAGTTTGGTGCCAGTCGTTATGTTGACAGCTATGGGGGAGACATCAGATCGTATTGTAGGTTTGGAAAAGGGCGCAGATGATTATTTAGCAAAACCGTTTGATCCGCAAGAATTAGTTTTGCGTATAAAAAACATATTAAAACGGACTCCTCTGGAAAAACAAAACAATGAAGATCGATTGAATCTTGGTTTGTGCGTTTATGATATTCAAAAAAAAGAACTACAAACCAAGCAAGGTGATCTTATTCATATTACTCCAGTGGAGCAGTCACTGCTTAATGTTTTGGGAGCGAAAAGCGGTCAGGTTTTTGCGCGTGAAAAATTAGCAGAAATTTTAGGCGCAGGGCAAAGCCCCAGATCCATTGATGTGCAAATAACACGATTGCGTAAGAAAATAGAAGCAGATTCTAAAAATCCTCGTTATTTGCAAACTGTTAGAGGTAAAGGGTATATGTTGCTACCCGAATGAAATTAATAAAAGTTTGTTTGCTTTGATGAATGTTTTATAAATTTTGTTATACAAACTTTTAAATGATGATGTATGGTTGATTGGTATATTTGTATAACGAGGGAATAAAATATGCATTTACGATTGTCTCCGAAAATAGAAGAAAAGTTATCTGCTTGGCGATTAAAATATTTGCCAAGAACTTTGTTTTTTAGGACAATGCTACTAATATTTGTTCCATTAGTTGCTGTGCAGATTGTATCAGTTGTGGTGTTTTTTGATGGCAGCTGGAGTAGAATGGGGAGGCGTTTATCTGTTGCTTTGGCCTCTGATATGAGCATGATCGTTAACTTGGTTCAGGATAATTTATTATCTTTAGAAAGAGCACAGCAATATGCCAAAGATTTTTTAGGTTTAGATGTTGAATATATCGACCTTGACAAACATTCCGAGTTTGCAGAAGTAAATAAAAGTACTCCGATTATTTTAGGGTTTTTAGACGACGCTCTGAGAGAAAAATTCTCATCAGATGGATATAAGATGTTTTTGACTTCTGATGATAACAATATTGTTGTTGTTATTGATAAGGGGAGTGTCGGATATAAATTTGTAACTCCCAAGAAAAGGATATTCAGTTCTTCGATATTTATGTTTGTGGTGTGGATGGTTGTGACATCTCTGCTATTATTTTTTGTGGCTGTTTTGTTCTTGCGCATTCAGGTTAGAGCGATATCAGATTTGGCCAGAGTTGCAGAAGATTTTGGTAAAGGTATTGACGATAAGACTTTTAAGCCATATGGCTCTTCTGAGGTTAGAAAAGCAGCACTTGCTTTTATTAAAATGAAAGAACGTATATTGCGTCAAATCAGCGAAAGAACGCAGATGTTGGCCGGTGTTTCTCATGACCTTAGAACTCCCCTAACCAGAATGAAGTTACAAGCGGCAATGTTGCTCAATTCACAAGACAGGGCTGATTTTGAGGCTGATATTAATGAGATGGAAAAGATGCTTAATGGCTATTTGGCTTTTGTTCGAGGTGAGGGCGAAGAAGAGACAACAACCGTTGATTTGAAATTTTTGTTGGATAATATTGTTGAGCGTCAACGTTTTATTAAAAATAATATTATATATAATTCTTTGGATTGCGAGCTTATTGTTAAGGCCAGAGAGCAATCGTTGAGACGAGCGGTAACGAATCTTGTTTCTAATGCTGCCAGATATGGAGATAATGTAAAAGTTGAAGCAGTGGTTGCAGACAGAAAAGTATATATTACGATTGAAGATGATGGCCCCGGAATTCCAAAAGACAAAAGAGATGATGTGTTTAAGGCTTTTTATCGTATGGAGGAGTCAAGAAATAAGGAAACCGGAGGGGTTGGTTTGGGTTTGCCAATAGCGAAAGATGTGGTTACATCTCATGGTGGTACAATAGAGTTGTTTGATAGTGATATGGGTGGTCTAAAAGTTATTGTGAAGCTTCCGTTGTAGAAAGAGGTGGAAAATATGATTTCTGATAATAATTTTGATACAGGCATGTTGCCTATGAATGATGAAGAATTTGATATAAATAAATTTCTTGATGGCGAGGATGCTCAAGAGATTAGTTTGAGTGATGAGATATTAAGCAATAATGAAGTATCAGATATAGTTTTGGGTGATGATGTCTCTACAGCTAATGCGGATAATAATGATTTTTTTAAATTCGATGATCTTGATGAGTTTACGGAAGATGGTTTTATACGAGAAGAAATACCTGATAGTGCAAATGCAGATGCTTTTGATGAAAAAATAGAAAGCTTTGGCAATGCTGAAGGTGATGCAAATATAAATAATGAAGAAAATTTGGTAGATGTTACTGATGATGTTTTGGGAGATGCTTCACAACAAATATCCGGTAATGAAACAGTTCCTCAAGACGAAGAGTTTGTAGTGAATAATGATTCTGAAAATGAGGCGGTGGTTGATAAAGATGTAAGCGATGCAGCGGATATAGAAAACGAGATACAAGAAGAAATACAAGAAGAAATACAAGAAGAAATACAAGATAAAACGCATGAGGATGTGATTGAAGAATCTGATGGTCACAAAAGATCTGCTGATGTAGAGGTAGATAATTTTGAGGATATCGGATATGTGAAATGGTATAGCGGAAATAGTTCTGATTTAGTTTTTGAAATTGATAAGAGTAGTTTATCCCAAGAAATTGTCGGTACAGATGAATGCAGTACAATACACGTAAATATAGGTCTTTCTTCTTATGGATGGAGAATTCAGTTTGACAATGATATTGTCATGAGCATAGATGATGTGCGCGAATATCAGCTGAGAAATGGATGCTTACCTTCAACTAACGGAAACATAATTCATGGTGATAATCAAATAAAATTTACAAATATAAATAAAATAACCATATATCGATCGGTACGCTATTTTACATATAGATGATTTTCAGTTATTTTTTTATAGGAAAAACTTGAACGGTATCTGATATATTGTTTCCGGTTGTGCTATCGGTAGATAAAGTTGTTTTTATATTTGCTCCATACGGATTAGCTCCTTTGCGAGATGTTTTTGTCGGAGCTTTGAGTTGAGGTGATAGCGGATATGCATTTTTCGGCATGCGAAGCATCATGTAGCCGTTGCTTCCGCCATATGCCGGTCCGGAAATTCCAATGGAATAGCGTCCACCAATATATCCATAGTCCAAATCGATATAGTCAATGGCAAACAGGGTTTTAACAGAGCTTTGTCCGATGGTGGTCATTTTGCAGCTATATCCGGCATCCTCCATAATAACGTGGTTGATATTACGAGCAAACAACAGTGATTGAGACGGTGTACAATCTGCAGCTTGTCCACCGTAAGTTATGTTATAATTTAATATTAAATTAATTGAGTTTGCTTTTTTTCCGACAATAACATCAGTGATTTTGACATAATCAATATATGCATTGGTTGGTGTTATACCCGCCATTAGAGGGATTGTTATGTAATTTTCCAGACAGGTGTGAGCAGATGGATCTGCTTGGCAAAGTAAAGCACGATTATAGTTGTTGTTGTCAAAGAGCTGTAAAAGGCTATTGTATATATATTCTGTGGACATAGAAAGTTTGGCCGGGGCACATTGATGCGAACGACAAACAACAATGGATGAAGGCGACCGAATCGGCTGTGGATCGATATTTTGCGCGGCCTGCTCTTCAGGTGCGGGTGAAGAAAAAGCGCTAAAAATACTGTTTTTTTGAATGTATTGGCAACCGCAAAGTGTTAAAATGGTTGCGCTTAAGAAAATACCAGAAAATATTTTGTTGTTCATAATTTAACCTTTTGCAAAAAATTATGCTTTATATTATGACAAAGAATATGAAACAACAAAGTTTTTTTGTTACTTATGCAATAGATTTTGCAGGAAATTAATATAATGATGAAAAAAATAAGTTTTATTTTACTACTATTAGCTTGGGGCTCTTTTTCTGCAGAAGCTAAAATCAAAGTGGTTGACGGTGATTCCATTTTTATCGGAGAAACTGAAATTCGTCTGCAAGGAATTGATGCGCCGGAATATTATCAGAATTGTTATGACGCAAACAAACGGGAATATCGTTGTGGTGATCGTGCCTATAAAGCTTTGTTGTCTTTGGTAAATGAAGACGTATATTGTAAGAAAGTATCAGAAGATTATTATAAACGTACGGTTGCTATATGTTATTCTGCCGAAAAAGATATAAATAGAGAAATGGTGCGGCAAGGTTGGGCAGTGGCCTATGATCAATATGCGGATATATATGTTGAAGAGGAAAAGTATGCCAAAAAAAATAAGAAGGGAATTTGGCAAGGTAAATTTATGAGGCCAGAATTTTATCGAGCATTGGAAAAAGAATAAAACATATTGAGATAAATTTGATGTTTTTGTGGAGATTCCTATTGACACCGACAAAAACTTATGTATATTGCAAGCAACGTTTTATGTTTAAATAATATAAAGGTGAAAAAAATGTACGCAGTTATTAAAACCGGCGGAAAACAATATCGCGTTACTACAGGTGATGTGTTGAAAGTTGAAAAACTTGCCGGTGAAGAAGGTAAAGAAGTTGTATTCAACGAAGTTTTGGCATTAGGCGATACCATAGGTACTCCTTTGGTTGCCGGTGCAAGTGTTAAGGCTACAGTTTTGAAACAAGCTCGTGATGCTAAAGTAATTGTTTTCAAAAAGAAACGTAGACAGAATTATCGCCGCAAAAACGGTCATAGACAGTATATTACATTGGTAAAAATTACCGATGTTTGCGGTAAATAAATTTTAAGGAGATAGAAAATGGCTCATAAAAAATCAGGTGGTAGCTCCAGTAACGGACGCGATTCTATCGGACGTCGTTTAGGTTTGAAAAAATCTGGCGGTCAGAGCGTTATCCCGGGCAATATCATTGTTCGCCAACGTGGAACTCAATATCATCCGGGTGCTAATGTTGGTATGGGTAAAGACCATACTATCTTTGCTGTTGCTGAAGGTAAAGTTGTATTTTCTAAAAAAGCCGGCAACAAGACAGTTGTTTCTGTTGCTTGTGATTAGTTTGTTTTTTTAGAAATTAGTAAGATTTTAGGGGTAGACTGTTGCTACCCCTTTACTTTTCCGATAAAGGATATATCCTTAAGAAAAATAAGAACTTTTGGAAAATGAAATGAAGTTTTTAGATCAGGCAAAAATATTTGTAAAATCAGGTGATGGAGGCGCAGGTTGCGTTTCTTTTCGTCGTGAGAAATATATTGAGTTTGGCGGTCCTAATGGCGGTGATGGTGGAAAAGGCGGCAGTGTTTGGGTAGAGGCTGTTGCGAATCTTAATACTTTGATTGATTTTAGATATCAGCAACATTTTAAAGCTCATAAAGGTTATAACGGTATGGGATCGGATAAGACCGGTCCCAAGGGTGAAGATATCGTTATTAAGGTTCCGGTAGGAACCGAAATTTTGGCTGACGATCAGGAAACTGTAATTGTAGATATGGTTACACCGGGACAAAAGTATTTGTTAGCAAAAGGAGGAGATGGAGGAAGAGGTAATGCTCAATTTAAATCTTCAACCAATCAGGCTCCTCGTTATGCCGAGCCTGGTTGGCCGGGACAAGAGTTGTGGGTGTGGCTTCGTTTAAAGGTGATTGCTGATGTCGGTTTGATTGGTATGCCAAATGCCGGTAAATCTACGTTTCTCTCTGTCGTTACTTCGGCTCGTCCCAAAATAGCAGATTATCCGTTTACAACTCTGCATCCTAATTTGGGAGTGGCATGGGTTGATGGATATGAAATGGTAATTGCTGATATTCCGGGATTGATTGAAGGTGCTCATGAGGGTGTTGGTTTGGGGGATAGATTTCTTAAGCATGTGGAACGATGTTCGGCATTTTTGCACTTGATTGATATTACTTCTGATGATGTAGTTAAGGCATATAAAGATATTCGTCGTGAACTTGAGTTGTATAATGAAAAATTAGCTCAAAAGCCGGAAATTGTGGTGTTAAATAAGGCAGATTCATTGTCAGAGAAAGAAGCAAATAAAAAGCAACAAGCATTAGAAAAAGCTATAGGTAAAAAAGTTTTTGTAATGTCGGCAGTTGCTAAAAAAGGGATTTTTGAAAGTCTGATAGAAGTGAATAAGTTTATTACTCGAGACCGAAAAAAGAAAGACGAATCGGAAGAGAAAATTATAGTAGTTGAAAATAAACCATGGTCGCCGTTGGATTAAGGAGAATATAAATTGGCAAAAAGTACTGTTAAAAATATACAAAAAGATGATGTAGAACAAATTTTAGATATTATAACCGCATCTCTTGATGACGGAAAAGCTAATGATGTTGTTGTAATGGATTTGCAAGGTAAGACATCAATAGCTAATTTTATGGTAGTAGCAAGCGGAACTTCGCAGCGTCACGTTGCTGCATTAGCAGAGCAAATTCAAGCAAAGCTCAAAGCTGCTGGTTACAGATCTGTATCAGAAGGCGAGGAAAAAGCCGATTGGGTTTTGATAGATGCCTTTGATGTTATTGTACACATTTTTAAGCCTGAAGTTAGAGAGTTTTATTCTATTGAAAAGATGTGGTCTGCCGTGGGTAAAGTTCGCATAGCTGGTAACTAATATAGATTTTGCAAGCAATAACATAAAAACCTCTCGTTTTGTAACGAGAGGTTTTTATGTTACAGAAATTTTACGAATTCCAAAGCCTCGTCAATGCTACATGGTAGGATTGAACATTTGAAAGCGGTTTCCTCATCATCATCGGTCGGTGGGTATGTGTGCCCAAGTACGATTTTGTTGATGATTATGCTTTCCTTTTCATGGGTGCATAAGGCAACATACTGAAAACTTCCCTTATCTTTGAGCATTAGCCTAAAGCATTTACAAGGCTTGGTAGATATGCTGTCGACAGGTGTTTTGTATATGTTCCATGTACCAATTTGCACCCAATAGATATACTTTCCGATTTGGTATGTAAATGCGGTTAATATATATATTTGGGCTTCATCGTTAGAGAAGATATCTGTTGTTTCGATGGCTGACGTCTGCACTTTTTTATCAAGGAACGAGCTAAGCCATGAAGCAAAAATTTCTGAAGAATAGGCCTTGTCACATACTCCTACGGATATCGCACAAATTAATGGGCGCATATGATGTATCGGCTGTACGGGATAGTTTATCTTTTCTTCTTCATCTTCTTTTTCATTGATTTGAGCAGAGGTTATCCTAGAAAACAGCTCCGCAATTCTGGTTAATAGTTTCATATTAATTTGTATTTTATAATTTTCTGGAAGATACGATAGACAAAAAAATGCTTGAAGTCAATTGCTATTTTATTCGCGGTGGTAAGGGTGTCCATTGATAATGGTTTGAATACGATATATTTGCTCTGATAAGACAGCTCGCATGAGCATATGAGGAAGAGTAAGTTTTCCAAAAGAAAGAATTAGGTCAGCCTTATTTCTTGTAGACTGAAGATGTCCGTCTGCTCCACCAATCAAAAAACAAATTTCTGATGTTCCGTTATTTAGCCAGTTTTCAATTTTATTTGCCAGTTCCAATGATTTTAGGTTTTCGCCACGTTCGTCAAGAACAATGACCTTGGCTCCTTGCGGAATCGAATTTTGTAAAAATATTGCTTCTTCGCTTTGGCTTGCATTATCTTTTTCTTTAATGATTATTTCCCATTTTGATCTTTTACAGTATTCGGTGATAATTTGAGCTTCCGGTGAATTTTTTTTGCATTTGCCGATAGCAATAATGGTTGTTTTCATTATTTATATACCTCCATAGCAAATACATTTTGCAAAAAGAATAAAGAAAAATAACAAACAATGGCGGCTATAAGCGGAGTAATAACCCAGCTGATAGCGATTTTTCCCAGTAGGCACCAATTTATTCCTCTTCCTCCTTTTAATAGTCCAATGCCGACAACAGCTCCGATAACGGCTTGTGAGCTTGACACGGGAACTAAGGGAATTGTCGGTAGATTATGACTTGATAAGAACTGTTGCAGTTCTTGTGAAGCAAAAAGGAACAGAACAACTGATTGCGATACAACAACAACCCATGCCATGAGTGGAGACATTTTCATTATGCCATTACCAACAGTGTTTATTACTTTACGAGAATATGTAATAACACCGCTGCTGATAGCCATGCCTCCAATCAAAAATAAAACTTGTGTTGGGTTAAGGGTGATAATATCTGCAATGTTTATGCTTTGAAGCGGACTTGATGTAACGAATACTCCCATTACATTGGCAATATTGTTTGCTCCGAGAGCATATGCACCGAATGCACCGGCTAAGATTAAGCCGATACGAGTATAACAGTCTTGGCGCAATAGATGTAGGTTGGCTTTGTTTACTAATTTCTTGGTTAGCCAATATAAGATTACAGCAGTGATACCTGCTAAAATAGGGCAGAAAACCCAAGTACTGACAATTTTGCTTAAAATACTGATATCTGTTGGTTTGTGCGCAAAAAAGTTCCAGCCAATGATGGCGCCGACAATAGCTTGAGATGTGGATATAGGCATCGATAATTCTACCATCCAATAAATAGTAAGTGCGGCGGCCAATGCAGACATAAAGGCTCCAGATAAAGTATTAATACTTCCTAATTGTCCTAAAGTTTGAGAGGTTCCTGATCCGGCAAATACAGCGCCAATAATAATAAAAATTGAAGATATGATAGCGGCAGTTCTGAATTTTATCATCTTAGTGCCAACGGCAGTACCGAATATGTTGGAGGCGTCACTGGCTCCCAGTGACCAACCAAGAAATAATCCAGAACTCAAAAATATAAAAAAAGTCAAATCCATTAGACATCTCGTTTAATAGTAAAGATTAGGAGCTCATCAATAAAGTCTTCAGCGGTATCGGCAATATCGGCTATATCAGTTACAAAATTGCCGAGTTGGATCTTATTAGCTAAAGGCATATCAGAATCGAAAATGGCTTCGGTCAGTTTACGCGAACTACGATCAGAATCGTGTTCTATAAAATATACTTTTTGGGAATAATCTCTAACTGAGCTCATATCTCTAAAGAATGCTCTACTTGCTTTAGCCATATTTTCAGCGCATTCTGCACTCAAGCTGCAAAGCTCAACTATGCGTCCATGATATTCAACGGGAATATCGGGTTGTTCAGCGTAAAAACGATATGTTACTTCATCAAATTTATTTATGACTTTATCCAGATTTTCTACTAAATGCAAAACATCGGCTCTAAGGTCAGGAATAAGGTTTTGAGTATAGAGATTATTTTCTATTTCTCGGCGAAGATTATCTGCGTCGTGTTCAATTAATTTTACTTGTTTGGATTGTTTGCGGAAATCATCGCTTCTTTTTTCTTGCAAGTAAATTTTAATTGCTTTCTTGAATGTCATTGTGGCATCAAGCAGTTTGTCATGAAAAAGGTCAATTTTGTTTTCTAGCGCTTTGGTTTGAGAAAATAAAGACAGATTGACGTGAAACATTAGTACCTCGATAGCTTGTTTAGAGAATAGATTATTATATGCTTATATTTATAAACAAATAATTTATGTTATGAAAAAAAACAACATATATCTTGAATTTTGAGCTTGTAAATGTTGCAAAGTTTAGTTAGATTATATTCGTTAATTAAAATTATAATTTTAAGGATCCTAAAATGAAAAAAATTAATGCTGTATATGTTTCCTTAGTGGCTTTAGTTGTTGCTGTTGCTGCTTTGGTTGTTTGTTTATTGCCTTGTTCTAAAGGTGGTAATGCTGTAGAAGAAGCTCTTAATAATGATCCAGAGATGATTATCAGAGCTATGCAAAAGTATGATGCTATGCAAAGAGAAAAAGCACAAAAAGAAGCAGAAAAATTGTTTGAAGATAATGCTGAAGCTTTGTACAACAATCCTGCCGACGGATTATTGGGTAATCCGGAAGGAAAGGTTGTTTTAGTGGAGTTCTTTGATTTTTCATGTGGATATTGTCATAGATTATATCCTGCTTTGAAAAATATTGTAGCAAACAATCCGGATTTGAAATTGGTTGCCAAACCTTTAGCTTTCTTGTCTCCAATGTCTAAATATGCAGCAAAGGCTGCTTTGGCTGCTAAAGAACAAGGAAAATTTGTTGAAGTTTATTCTGCTTTAATGGAAATCAAAGGTGCATTGACAGAAGCAAAAATTGATGAAGCAGCTGTTTTGGCAGGTGCTGATTTAGAAAAACTCAAAACAGATATGGAATCTGAAAAAATTGCTAAAACTTTAGATGAAACATCTGCTTTGGCTTCTAAAATAAGAGTTGGCGGTGTTCCAACGATGGTATTGAATAATAAACTTCTCCAAACATTAGATGAAAATGTTATTCAAGAAGCTATTAATGCAGCTAAATAATTTAATTTAGCCTATATTGAGCGGTTCTATAAATATAGAGCCGCTTTTTTTGCGAGTATGTTTATTCTAGCTTGTGTTTTGCAAAGAAAAAAACTATATATAAAAAGAGATATGAAATATAGAAAAGGAATCGTGGATGCAAATGGGAAAAAATATAATCGTTTGGCTGTTGGCTATAGTTTTACTTTCTGGTGCTATGAATATGTTCGTCGGAGAAGGAAGAAAAGCCGGGGCAGAAAAGTTAGCTTTTTCTGAGTTTATGAAACACGTAGAAAATAAAAAAATTGCAGAAGTTACGATTTCCGGAGCAAATATTGACGGTGTGTATACCGATGGAAAAAAATTTTATACGTATGCGCCGTTTGATCCAAATATGGTAGAAGAATTGCGCAATAATGATGTTAAAGTTATGGCGCAACCTGTTGATAATACCGCTGATAATTTATGGGGAGTGGTTGTTTCGTGGTTTCCAATGTTGCTGTTGGTTGGTGTTTGGATATTCTTTATGCGACAAGCAAATTCTGGTAATAATAAAGCAATGAGTTTTGGAAAATCAAGAGCAAGATTAATTGAGAATACCAAAAAAGTTACGTTTGCAGATGTTGCCGGTGCAGATGAAGCCAAGCAAGAACTGGAAGAAATAATTGATTTCTTAAAAGATCCGGCAAAATTTCAACGGTTGGGCGGAAAAATTCCTAAAGGGGTGTTGATGGTAGGGCCTCCGGGTACAGGTAAAACATTGTTGGCAAAAGCCGTTGCCGGAGAGGCAGATGTTCCGTTCTTTTCAATATCTGGTTCTGACTTTGTTGAGATGTTTGTTGGCGTTGGTGCTAGTCGTGTGAGAGATATGTTTGCGCAGGCTAAAAAGAATGCGCCATGTTTGTTGTTTATTGATGAAATTGACGCTGTGGGTCGTCATCGTGGAGCCGGTTTGGGCGGTGGAAACGATGAGCGTGAACAAACTTTAAATCAGCTTTTGGTTGAGATGGATGGTTTTGAAGATAATGAAAATGTTATTATAATTGCCGCAACTAACCGTCCTGATGTGCTTGATCCGGCATTGTTGCGTCCTGGTCGTTTTGATCGTCAAGTGACCGTTACGAATCCGGATAAAAAAGGTCGAGAAGAAATATTAAAAGTTCATGTTAAAAAAGTTCCGTTGGCCAAAGATGTGAATCTATCGGTTGTAGCTAGAGGAACACCAGGTTTTTCAGGTGCAGATTTGGCAAATTTGGTTAATGAGGCTGCATTGTTGGCTGCACGCAAAAATAAGCTCAAGGTTACGTCAAAAGATTTTGATGATGCTAAAGACAAAGTCTTGATGGGCAGTGAGCGTAAATCTATGGCTATGGATGAGAATGAGAAAAAGCTTACGGCTTATCATGAAGCTGGGCATGCGATTTGTTCTTTGTTTGTAGAAGAAACAGATCCAATTCACAAGGCCACAATAATTCCAAGAGGGCGTGCTTTAGGAATGGTGCAGCAACTTCCGGAAAAAGATCAATATTCATATTCTAAGATTAAGATGCTTTCCCGCTTGATTATTATGATGGGAGGACGTGTTGCCGAAGAATTGAAATTTGGTTCTAAGAAAGTAACCAGTGGGGCTTCATCAGATATTGCTGCGGCGACAAATCTTGCTCGCTCGATGGTGACTGAGTGGGGTATGAGCGAAAAACTAGGTCCGGTTTTGTATGCCGAAAATACCGGTGAAGTATTTTTGGGTAAATCTGTAACGCAAAGCAGAAATATGAGCGAAGAAACAGCAAAACTGGTTGATGCTGAGATAAAAGCCTTGGTGACAAATGCACATACAGAAGCCACTCGTTTGCTAAAAGAGCATGAAAAAGAATGGGAAACACTTTCGCAAGCATTGATTGAATATGAGACTCTGACCGGTGAGGAAATTAAAGATGTTATTGCCGGTAAGCAAATTGATAAAACTGCGGATTCTCCGGTCGAAGAAGAGAAAAGGGTTATGTCTTCTCTTCCGGAAGCCTAAATAAAAGCTTGTATAATGGCTCATCTAGAGCAGTTTGTTCTGGTCAAAAGTTTCCTCACGTACCTCTATGTACGTTCCGGTACTTTTGCCTTTCAAACCGCTCTATCTAAACCATTCTCCAAACTTTTATGGTGCTAAGTATAATGGCTTATCTAAAGCAGTTTGTTCCGGTCAAAAGTTTCCTCACGTACCTCTATGTACGCTCCGGTGCTTTTGCCGTTCAAACCGTTCTATCTAACTTTTAGTCATTAGGCGTAAGTGATTAGGGGTGATATGTTTCCTTTCTCAGTCATTATCGGAATTGACCAGATAATCTAGGTATGTAATTAAGAATCAAAACTGTTATGTTGAGCAGGGTGGTGGCGAAGTTGAAACGTCTTAAGAGATCCTTCGACAAGCTCAGGATGACAGGAGATCCTTCGATAAGATTATGGCTATTAACGCTACACAATGTTTACGCTTACTAACTATCGATCTTATGATTGTACTGTTTTTCTGATTATCTTCTTTTTAATTTTAAGAGTTGGATTAAATTATTCATCAGTCGACTATTGTTTTTTTGTTTTTAGATAATACCTATTGT
Source organism: Alphaproteobacteria bacterium (assembly GCA_015062285.1). GTDB lineage: Bacteria > Pseudomonadota > Alphaproteobacteria > RF32 > CAG-239 > CAZU01. Next base: position 201,680 of record SUUY01000001.1, read on the forward strand.
GTGATTAACAGAGATAGGAGTATTCATATGTTAGTAGCTAAAACCAAAGAAAATTTACAAGGTTGTCGTTGTCGGGATTGTCCGTCTTACACAACGGGATGTAAAGTTAAAAATTATCCGGGAAATTTTATAAAAATGATGACTGATTTAGATAATGTGGAGCATTTTGAAGGAATGTTTTGCGCCTTTGAAAAAAGTCATTGTATTGATGAAGATAGAGGGTGTTTATGTGAAGAATGTCCGGTACATGCAAAATACAATTTGCTTCGAGAGGATTATTGTCTAAAGACCGGAGGTTTGGTGAGCAGGAGTTGTACATTAGGATTTGATAGAGATAAAAAAAATTAGTTTGGGAGGTATAATTATCAATGAGAACGGAAAAGCAAAAATCAACTTCTCCGCAAAATATTATGCAAGTGTTTCAAATGGCTAATTTGGAGGTAGCTGAAAGTAATAATGTAGATGATATGATAGGAGCTTATGATAGGGTTATTAAATTTTGTTCATCATCTGCAGAATGCCGGAATGAAACATCAACTAAAAGGAATGTATTATTATATTGGGCATATAGTAATATCGCAAAATCATACAAAAGCAAAAATAAACCAGATGAGGCAAGTAAATACTATGAAAAAGCTCTAAGTGTAGCGGTTTCAAAATTACAAAAAACACTTGCTTTAGAGGCTTTATTGAATATTTGTGATAAAGAAAATTTAAAACTTGTAGATAAATGCCGAAAAATTATTAGAATATCAAATGAACTTATAGATATATATAGACACGATAAAAATAATAAAGACTTAAAACGAATTGTAAATTTGTCTGAAAAGACCTTGGAAATATTAAAGAAAGCGGAGATTTAATCTCCGCTTTCTTTATTGATAAGAACATCAAATTCATTTTTTTTACGGTCTAACATTTCTCGGTTTTCTCCTTGAAGAGGAAGCGGTTTGCGAGCAATTACGTATTGTGGCAAAATCTTTTTTATTTCGTCAACGGGTTGTGGCCATGATTGAGAGCGAATTCTGATTTTTTTGCCCTGACCGGCTGATACTTTTGGGGTTATTTCTCCACTTTCGGCATCTTCAAATTCGCTTAGGGTTAAACGAAAGTTTTCCAAACTGTTCGGAAGTAAAAATTCAATAAACTCCCCACTGTTAATATAGTTGCGAATCTCAAAAATAGCATCATCTCCTTGCCACTCAACAATAGATCCGGCAAAGAGCCAATCGCCTAATGTTCTGGTGTATTCATAATTTTGGCTAATGTTAGTGAGCTTTCCATCATGAAAACCTAAGCAGTAACCACGGTTTTGCAAAGTATAAAGATCGTCCATATATTTATTAAAATTCCAAGATGCAGGGTCTTGGTACCAATCGTCGATTGCTTGACGATAAGTACGGGCAACAATGGCAGCATAATATTCAGTTTTGTTACGGCCTTCAACTTTTAACGAATCCATGCCTGAACTTAATAAATCAGGCAACCGAGGCATAAGACACATATCTTTGGAATTGAGTATGTAACCGCCGTTTTCATCTTCTATTATTTCAAAATATTCTCCGGGGCGAAAGTCTTCTTCCAGCAAAAATTCAAAAGCATCTTTATTTTGTTCGTTAATCTCAATATCTTTGATTGTGCCGTCTTTTAGACGAATATGGAGCTTGTAGTGCCAGCGACAACAATGAGCGCATTTGCCTTGATTGGCACTGCGGTCTGCCAAGTAATTAGAGATTAGGCAACGTCCGGAATAAGACATGCACATTGCCCCATGCATAAAACATTCTAATAATATATCGGGGCATTGTTGACGAATTTGTTGCATTTCTTCAAATGTTACTTCACGTCCTAAAACGCATAATTTAGCCCCTTGAGATTGCCAAAACTTAACTGCTTGTGCAGAACATATATTAGCTTGAGTTGAAACAAATAAGTTTAGTTCCGGCGCATGCTCTTTTACATACATAAATACCCCAGGGTCTGCAATTAAAACACCATCAGGTTGCAGGTGACGCAATGTTTCAACAAAGGTCGGAAGTTTTTCAACATCACGGTTATGCATAAATAAATTGAGCGTCAAATAAATTTTTTTGCCATGATTGTGTACAAATTTAATTCCTTCTTCCAATTCTTCCAATGTAAATTTACTTTGGGCTCTCAGGCACATATCCGGTGTTCCGGCATAAACAGCATCGGCACCATATAAAATTGCCGTTTTTAATTTTACTAGTGAGCCAGCAGGAAGTAGTAATTCAGCTTTGCTTAACATGTTTTAGTCCTTTATACTAATTTTGGTGGTATATACGTCTAGGCGGCCAAGAGGTGTTTCTTTGACCAGTACTCTAGCGATGAAAGGTTTATTGCTGTGTTCCAATATCCAAAAATAAATCGGGCGATCAGATGTTAATTCCCATAGGAGATCATCGCCTTTTTCTCCTAATTTATCTATATACATTGAACATTTAGATGCTAAACCGGAATAAGGAGAGTGTTCGTTGGCAGTTAACTCTTCTTTGCCTTCATCTTTAAATATTACATCGAAACGGCGTTTGCCATCATATACTTGCATACGAGAATCGCAAAATTTTACTTCATTATATTGTTTGGCAAGTTCAGCTAGAACTGTTTGTAGGTCGGTTGTGCCTTTGTTTTTAGGATTATCTGTAAGTTTTACTTTTTTTGATTCTTCATTTTTAGAGCTAATACGATAGATGGGAATTCCTTGTTCATTATATACAAGCTCTTTAGTTCTGTGGTTGAATCTGGTATGTGAACTGTAATGATAATGTGATGTTTCTAATTGGTTGTTCTTTATGTTACCATCGGTGTAATATTTGGCCTTAAAAGGATATAACGTATTGAAAAAACCATAGGTTGCAACCTCTGATTGCACTTTGTAAGATGAATCTGTCAGTTTATAACTAAAAGAGGTATGGCTTGCTTCAAAAGGACCGATAAATACTTTAAAATTGTGCATTACTTCAGTAGCGTATGCGCTGGTTGTAAGCATCAATAAAATAGTGCATATTTGTGCTATTTTTTTCATTAATTTTATTCTTTCTTTAAACTTTTGCCCTACAATATCATAAAAAATTATAATTTAAAGGAATTAATAATGTCTAAAAAAGTTTTAGTTTTGATGGGTGGTTTTTCGCATGAAAGAAATGTGAGCCTTGTATCAGGAAAAGGAGTTGCCGAGGCTTTGCGTCAAAAAAAGTTTAATGTTGTGGAGCATGATTTACAAGATGGTTGGGCTTTTTTAGATGTTTTGAAAAAAGAAAAACCGGATGTTGTTTTTAATGCTCTTCATGGAAATTGGGGCGAAGATGGAGAAATTCAGGGATTTTTAGATGTTTTACAAATTCCATATACGCATTCGGGAATGAAGGCCTCGTTATTAGGTATGGATAAAAATATTACAAAAGATTTTGCAAAATCTTGCGGTATTAAAATTGCTCCAAGCGAAAAAATGAAGGTTAAGGATTTTTTTAGTAAAGGGACATCTATTGATATACCATATGTGCTAAAACCGGTTAGTGATGGTTCTAGTGTGGGAGTATTTATTATAATGAACGAAAATGACCTGAAACAGGTTTATTATGATGATGAAAATATAGAAATTATGGTGGAAAAATATATTTCAGGGAAAGAGCTTACAATATCATGTATAAATGGAAAATCATTTGTGGTAACGGAAATAAAACCTAAAGTTGAATTTTATGATTATAATGCAAAATATACAAATGGGATTACCGAACATGTTTTGCCGGCAGAGATTCCTGATAATGTAGCTGAAGAGTGTAAGCAATGGGCCGAGCGTTTGCATAAAAAGCTCGGATGCAATATGGTTTCCAGAATAGATGTTCGCTATAATGAAAAAGATGGTCCGGTTTTTTTGGAAATAAATACTCATCCCGGAATGACACCATTGTCTTTGGTGCCGGAGCAAGCTAAATATGCCGGAATTTCTTATGCGGATTTGTGCGAAATGCTTGTTGATGCAGCAACTTGTAGAAGTTTGAGAGTTGATAATGCTTGAGTTAAAAAATATTAAAAGTAATTCCGTGATTGTGGTGGCCGGACCGACAGCTTCGGGGAAATCGGCATTAGCAATAGACTTAGCTTTGCGTTATAACGGAGAAATCGTTAATGCGGATTCTATGCAAGTTTATGCCGGGACACCGATTATTTCGGCATCACCAACAGATGAAGAGAAAAAACTTGTTCCACACCATTTGTATGAAATATATCCTCCTTCAAAAAAAGGAGCTGTTACGGAATGGTTGAATTTGGCAGTTGCAAAAATTAAAGATATTTGGCTCAGAGAAAAACTGCCAATATTGGTTGGCGGGACTGGGTTTTATATTGAATCTTTGATTAATGGAACTTCTCCTATTCCGGAAACATCATCAGATATCAAGAATAGGGTTGCTAAGATTATGGAGCAAGGCGGAGTTGATGCGTTGTATAAAGCTTTATTGGAAACAGATCCTTTAGGTGCAGAAATGGTAAAGCCCAAGGATACCAGCAGAGTAAGACGAGCATTGGAAATTTTTTGGGATACGGGAGTATCAATTAGTGAATGGTTTAAATTGGATTTTGTTAAGCTTTTGCCTGATGCTGAATTTGAAGTTATAGTGTTGCTGCCAAAATTAACGGTGCTTGAAGAAAAATGTTCAAAACGCTTCGATTCAATGATGCAACAAGGGGCTTTAGAAGAAGCTAAACAGATTTATGATCTTAATTTGGCATCAAGTCTTCCGGCAATGAAAGCAATTGGAATACCAGAGTTAATAAATTATTTGCAAGGAAATATTAGTTTAGAAGATGCTGTAAAATTGGCGAAGTTGCATACAAGACAATATGCAAAGCGACAGTTAACATGGTTTAGAAATAGATTAAAAAATAATGCAAGTTATATAATCGAGTAGTTTACTTTTTTCGCTAAAATTAAATCTTTTTTGTGAACAAAATACTTTGTTCTTGCACAGATGTATATATCGTTATAAAAGAATAACAGTATAAAATTTTTGTGGAGTTTGTGTTAATGTTATCAAAACTTATTGGTTGGCTTTCTGCTGACATGGCAATAGACTTAGGTACTGCTAATACCTTGGTTTATGTGAAGGGAAAAGGGATTGTTTTAAACGAGCCATCTGTGGTTGCGATAGAAGAGTATAAAGGCAAAAAACAGGTTTTGGCGGTTGGTAATGAAGCTAAGCAGATGTTGGGGCGTACTCCGGGCAATATCCATGCAATTCGCCCTTTGCGTGATGGCGTTATTGCTGATTTTGAAATTGCTGAGGAAATGATTAAATATTTTATTCGCAAAGTGCATCATAGACGCGCTTTTGCAATGCCAATGGTTATTATTTGTGTGCCCTCCGGTTCGACAGCTGTTGAACGTCGTGCAATTCAAGAATCAGCAGAAGCTGCCGGCGCAAGAAAAGTATGGTTGATTGAAGAGCCGATGGCTGCTGCTATAGGTGCAGATCTACCAGTGACTGAGCCAACAGGGTCTATGGTGGTTGATATTGGAGGTGGAACAACCGAAGTTGCTGTTCTTTCGTTGGGGGGTATTGTATATGCTCGTTCGGTTAGAGTTGGTGGTGACAAGATGGACGATGCTATAATTTCGTATATTCGTCGTAATCACAATTTGCTTGTGGGTGAGGGAAGTGCTGAAAAAATTAAAAAAGAAATAGGGTCAGCATGTGTTCCGGAGAAAGGTGACGGACGTACATTTGAAATTAAAGGCCGCGATTTGATGAACGGAGTTCCTAAGGAAATAGTTATTTCTGAACGCCAGGTTGCTGAAGCTTTGGCAGAGCCTGTGGCTCAAATTGTGGAAGCTGTTAAGGTTGCTTTGGAATATACTGCTCCGGAGCTGGCGGCCGATATTGTTGATAAAGGAATTGTCCTAACTGGTGGTGGTGCTAAGTTGATGAACTTAGATCAGGTGCTTAGAAATGCTACCGGTTTGCCTGTTTCAATAGCTGAAGAACCTTTGGCTTGCGTTGTAAAAGGTACGGGTAAAGCATTGGAAGAGATAGACAGGTTGAAAACAATTCTTTCTTCCATGTATTAGTTTTTGATTATATGTGGCTTGTTTGCTGGTGGCAGCTAACAGGCCACTTTTTGAGTTGTTTAGTGTTTTTTAGTCTTGTGAGAATGTTGTATGAAACGACGTCGAGGGCTGTTTTTACATTTGAGTCATATTCGTTTGTTGGCAAAAAAATTTGCTTTGGTTATACTGTTTTTGCTGGCTTTTGTGTTTATGCTTTTAAATAAGACTGAAAATGCTATTATTGATAAAACGTATGGATGGGCGTCTGAAGTAACACTATCTATAATAGACGTGTTGGTTATCCCTGCAAAAATCATTGCACAAGGATATAACTATGTTAGAGATTTGCGTTCGTTATATAGAGACAATGTACAACTCAGAGCCGAAAATCAAAAATTAAATGTTGTTTATAATAAGTATAAGTCTCTGGAAATAGAAAATAGGCTGTTGACTTCTCTTTTAAATTATGCAACTCCACCTAACTCGGAATTTGTTACAGCCAGAGTTATTGCTGAAGAAGGGGACGCTTTTTCTCATTCATTGTTGGCTTATGTTGGTGACAAAAAGGTAAAAAAAGGGCAAGTTGCTCTATCTGATAAAGGTGTTGTAGGTAGAGTGGATAAAATATTGGGTAATTATGTGAAAATTATTCTAATTACTGATATTAACTCTAAAATTCCGGTCTTGATTGAAAATACAAGAGTCAGAGGTATTTTATCGGGAAACAATACACTTTCACCAAGATTAGTATTTATTCCTCTAGATGCAACAGTTAAGGTTGGAGATAGAATAGTTACTTCTGGTGTTGCCGGAGTGTTTCCTGCAGGGTTGCCAGTAGGTAAAATCGTAAGTGTCGGAAAATACGAGATAATTGTTAAGCCTTTTAGTGGGTTGGAACGTTTAGAATATGTTAAATTGGTTGATTATAGTATTGCCGACGATGACAAAAACGAAAGCGGACGAAAAGAAGAATGAGCCAAAATTTAAAGGAAAATGCATCTTTAGTAATCAAAAATTGTTTGCCATTTGTGGTTTCTGTGTTGGTGCTTTTGATTTCGTTCTTACCATATAATTTCTTTATTTTAAAAGGTGTTCATGTTGCTGTAGGAATTTCTTGTGTGTACTTTTGGTTGCAGCATCGTCCCGATTTGTTTAATTTATGGTCGGCATTTGGAATTGGGATTATTGAAGATTTGATAAGTGCTTCTCCTTTGGGGTCTAATGTTTTTGAAGTATTGCTGATGTATTTGTTGGTTAATAGTACATCTAGGTTGTTTAATGCTAAACCATTTATTGTTTTATGGTATGGTTTTATGGCGCTTTCTTTGATAACACTATTTAGTCGCTGGTTAATTGTTTCTATTTATTATAGCCATTTTTTGCCACTTTCTGTTTTGTTTTTTAGTTATTTGGTTACGATTGTTTTATATCCGTTACTATCATTATTAATGGCCGCTGTACAAAATAAATTGATTAAGGAAGATTTTTGATGAATAGGGATAATGATAAAGGAAAAGTTTTGATTAACAGATCCCTAATTTTGGGAGGAATACAGATTCTTTCCTTGTTGGTTATCATTGTTCGTTTGTATTATTTGCAGGTATATCAAGCTGATAAATATCAAACATTGGCTGATGAAAATAGAATATCTACACGATTGTTAATTCCGCCACGAGGTGGTGTTTATGATAGAAATGGAGAAATGTTGGCTACCAATCGTCAAAATTTTCAGGTTATGATGGTGGCGGAACAAACTACTAATGTGCAAGCGACCTTGGATGCATTTAAGAAAATAATGCCTTTGTCTGAAGCAGAAGAAGAAAAAATAAAAAAAGACTTAAAAAGAAATCGCAGTTTTGTTCCGGTAAAAATCAAAGATAATCTGACATGGGAAGAAGTAGCAAAGATTCAACTTAATGCTCCTGATTTACCAGGTATAATTATTGATGAGGGACTTAGTCGATTTTATCCGTATGGCGAAAAAACAGCTCATGTTATAGGTTATGTTTCTTCTGTTTCTGATAAAGAAGTTAAGGATGATCCGCTTTTGGAAGTTCCGGGTTTTAAAGTAGGAAAGTCAGGTATTGAAAAGTTATACGAAAAAAATTTACGTGGTAAAGGAGGAAACCTTAAATTAGAGGTTAATGCTTTTGGTCGTATTATGAAGGAAATTGAAAGAATAGATGGAATTTCGGGTGAAAGAGTAGATCTAAGCATTGATGCCAGATTGCAAGAAAAAGCGTATGAACTTTTTGGTGAAGAGAGTGGGGCTGCAATATTGCTTGATGTTAATAGCGGAGAGATCTTAACTTTTGTTTCTGTTCCTTCTTTTGATCCTAATATTTTAACACAAGGTGTCAGTGTAAAAGATTGGCAAGAACTGAATGAAAATGAAAAAAAGCCTCTAATGAATAAGGGGGTTTCCGGTCAATATTCTCCAGGCTCTACATTTAAGATGGTAGTGGCATTGGCTGCGCTGGAAAGTGGCGTTATTAATTCTCAGAGTCGGTCTTTTTGTGCCGGAAAAATGTTTTTAGGTGATCATGCATTTCATTGCTGGAAAAATGAAGGGCATGGATATGTCGATGTTATTGAAGCCTTAAAGCATTCTTGCGATATATTTTTTTATGAAACAGCACAGAAGTTAGGAATTAATAAGATAGAAGAAATGGCAAAACGTTTTGGTTTGGGAGATAAAATTAATATAGGTTTGGAGAATGAAAAATCAGGATTAATTCCTAATACGGATTGGAAAATGCGTAGATTTGGAGAATCTTGGCAACAAGGAGAAAGCTTGATTTCCGGTATAGGTCAAGGATATATACTGACTACCCCGATACAGCTGGCAACAATGACTGCAAGAATTGCAAATGGGGGATATAAGGTTGATCCGACATTAAAAAAGTTAACTGAGGATCAAAAACAAAAAATTGAAAAATTAAATATAGACCCATATAGCATTTCATTGGTGAAACAAGGAATGTTTGATGTGGTTAATGCTGAAGGAGGAACTGCTTTCGGTTCAAGATTTAATTTTAATGGATTGAAAATGGCCGGAAAAACAGGAACGACACAAGTAAGAAGAATTACCATGAAAGAAAGGCAGTCAGGAATTGTAAAACAAGAGGATTTGCCATGGAAATACAGAAACCATGCTTTGTTTGTAGGATATGCTCCTCATGATAATCCAAAATATGCTGTGGCAATTTTGGTTGAGCATGGAGGTGGTGGTTCTTCTGCTGCCGCCCCGATAGGCGGTAAGCTTCTTTATGAAGCGTTAAAATTAGATGCGGAGGGATATAGACAATAAGATGTATAAGTTTTATGAGACTGGATTTAGAAATCAACCTCTATCATTAAAAGAAAAATTTCAGAATATAAGCTTTTTTTATATTATGCTGATTGTGGTGCTTGCAAGCATCGGTGTTGTAATGTTGTATTCGGCAGCAAACGGAAACTGGAGTCCATGGGCTTTAAATCAGCTTATTCGTTTTGGTTTGGCTTTTATGATAATGATAATATTGGCTTTGATTGATATTAGGTTTTTGATGCGTTATGCCTATTTATTTTATTTTGCATCTTTAATTCTATTAGTTGCTGTTGAGGTTGGCGGTCATGTCGGAATGGGAGCTCAAAGGTGGATTAATTTGGGTTTTATGAAATTACAACCTTCAGAAATTATGAAAATAACTTTGGTATTGGCATTGGCAAGATATTTTCATTCTACATCCTTACAAACTATAGAGACCACAAAAGGTATTATTATCCCTGCTTTAATGGTTATGATTCCTGCTTTTTTGGTTATGACACAGCCTGATTTAGGAACAGCTCTGATGCTTGTGTTTACAGCCGGTGCGATCTTTTTTGCGGTGGGAGTGCAGTTATGGAAATTTGGGATTGTATTAGTTAGTGTTTTGTTGTCGTTGCCTGTTGTTTGGAGCCTGTTGCATGAATATCAGCAAAACAGAGTGTTAACATTTTTAAATCCGGAAAGAGATCCTTTAGGTGCGGGTTACCATATTATACAATCTAAAATTGCTTTAGGGTCAGGAGGGATGTTTGGTAAAGGTTTCCTGAAAGGAACGCAAAGCCATTTAAATTTTTTGCCGGAAAAACATACTGATTTTATATTTACAATGCTTTCAGAAGAATTTGGTATGATTGGTGCTGTCTTTGTTGTTGGTTTGAACTTATTGATAATTGTAGCTAGTTTTGTTTTTGCTTTACGTTCAACCAGCTATTTTGGAAAATTAGCAGCAATAGGTTTGGCTACAAACTTCTTTTTGTATGTGATGATAAATATATCTATGGTGTTGGGCTTAATTCCGGTGGTAGGAGTTCCTTTGCCTTTGATATCTTATGGAGGAACGGTTATTGTTTCGGTGATGGTAAGTTTCGGTATAATACTATCTGTAAATATAAATAGAAATATAAATATTGGAAAAGATTAAAAAAAACATCTCCAAATTATTAAATTTGGAGATGTTTTTTTTGTGATTTAATTACTTGGTTAGCAATGCTAAAAGTTTTTGAGTTGCATCAGCCGGAGTAATGTTTTCAAATACAGCATATTCGTTGGCCAAACGATCAAGTGCTTGTTCGTATATTTGGCGTTCACTGTATGATTGTTCGGCTAAATTTTCGTTGCGATGCAAATCACGAACAACTTCAGCAATAGCTATGGGACTGCCGGAATTTATTTTGTTTTCATATTCCTGAGCACGACGTGACCACATAACCTTTTTAACTTTGGCTTTTCCTTTAAGTGTGGTTAAAGCCTCGTTCATGGTATCGGCACCTGAAATTTTGCGAAGCCCGGTTGTTTCTGCTTTAGTCATAGGAATCCTAAGAGTCATTTTGTCTTTGGCAAAATTAACCACTATAAGTTCTAATTCTGAACCGGCAATGTTTTGTTTGGTGATGTCCGAAACTTTGCCTACACCATGAGCGGGATAGACAACATATTCACCAGAACAAAACGGATTTAGTACTGAAATTTTCTTGTTCATAACCTTATCCTGTTTTGGTTGTTTTCTTGATTACGACGCTAACATACCACATTTTTTGATTTAAATCTAGATAAATTTTGTCAAAAAAAGCAAAAATCTTTTAACTCTATCTTAATTCTATGAAGTATAGAATAAAATGAAAACATAATTTTTAGGGGCAAAAAAATGTTTGGATATGTTAAAATAGTTTTATGTTGGCTTGTTTTTTATGGGTTTGTTTCTTCGGCAGAAGCAGCGGTTATAGCTAAGTATGCTACAAATACATATCAGAATCATGAGCTTTCTCGTGCAGAACAAAAATGTATAGATGACGGATATAAAGTTACTTATGCTAATTGTCCTAAGTTGACGGCTCCGGTAGAAAGATGTCCTCATCATAGAGATTATTATAAAGATTGCTCTAAAGAGCAATGGTGCAAAAATAATAATTATTCTTATAAAGATGCAGATTGTGAGACTCCGTTTTATCCTTTTAAAATGTGTACCAATGAAGAGCCGATGTATAGGATATGTAAAGAGGATTTGGCAAAGGCTTGTGAAGAAAAAGGGTTTGTTTCCAAGCAAAAGTGTCAATTAACAGATAAAAAATGTCCATATTCAGCAGATTATGGTGTTTGTTGTGATAATTGTCCTGATTTTTCTCATGCTTTAACGGCGATTCCACAAGGATATGTCGCAGTTGGAGAAACTTGCACAACCTGTGATGGAATTACAAAAACTAATATTACTCCAGCTGCTTGTGAAGGGTTCAAAAAATGCAAATTTGGCCCAATGTCTCCATACACATCATCGTGCTTACAAGGTGAAACAATTTTATATAGTGCCTGCAAAACATCTGCAGAAGTTTGTAATGAAAAAGGGTATACCGTAAATTCTTGTTCTGATGTTAATGATACGGTAGATTGTCCGGAAAATCCTAATTTTAAATTATGCATAGTAAATTGCTTAAAACAAGCAAAAGCAAATAATCCCAATGCCGATGTTATAGCGGTTGATGTGATTGATCCGGTGGTGGATTTGATAAAGACAGAAATGAATTCGTTGGTCGGAATGGATGAAGCAGAATGCCAAAATCAGTCTCGTCCGAATGTAATGCTTCATATTAATAGTAAAAATATAGAAATGTATAGAAATTTGTTTGAGAGAAAGGTTGAAAACATTAATTTTAATTTGATTTTTGAAGAGCCAATTTCATTATCTGCGAATGGAATATTAAAAAATGTTAAAATTACCGCGTCAGGAAATATGCCGGAATGTCCGCTGAAAGCTGAAAAAATAGAAGTTGAAGGTGTTGTTAGTTTTATGGGAATTCCTACTTTATGTGCAGATTTCAATGTAGCATCTGATTCTAAACTAATTTCAACAGGCGGAGTTAGAGGTAATGTTGATATGGCGAAAGATGCTTCTTTAGGTCTTAAGGGAGACCTAAAGGGATATTTGAAAGCTAAAAGTAATGCAGAAATTTTAATTAAGGGAGCTTTAGAATATAAAGATGAAGAAAACAGAACAGCAGATACTGCAAGTATTGTTTTCGGTTGTAATTCAAAAGTTCGCATCGAAAAAGGAATTATAGCTGATACTTCTAGTATTTTCTTAAAGCAGTGGGTTGCTTTAGACACCCCAAGTATTAAATTTATTTCAACAAGCGAGAATCCTGAATTATATAATACTTTGGCATCATTGCACATGTATAGATATGCTAAAATATATAGCGCAGACGGAGATACAGTTTATCCTTTAAGTGAAAACGACGGAAATCAATGTGATGATATATATTTTGTACATTTGGGGTCAGCATCCGATAAGACAAAACAGGAATTTGTTTTTGAACCTTCAAATTTATTTACCGATAATCTGCAGTGTCGCCCGTTGGATTACAAACAACAAGAATGTAATTAAGGATTGACGTTTGGTGAATAAATTGTTTGTGGATTGGCTGAGTTTTCTATAAGAGGGATGTCTTCTTTGGGAAAAGCTTGAACATCATATACCATTCCATTTGCTTCTAATAATGTGTTTTGAAAATCATTTCCAAGCTCAGATGAGTTTAATGGAACATCCTTTGGCGGAGGAGCTGAAAGAGAATCGGCATTATTTGATTCTTGCTCAATTTTAGAGGTTTCATTCGGAATATTTAACGGATTGCCTAAAGGGTTTGGCGAATTTGCCGGCTGTTCAATAATAAAAGTGTCTTTATTCCCGTCTGATTGCACGGCAGAAGATTCTACGATAGTCGGGGTTTGATAGGCTTGAGCATGAGCATTACCACTTACAGCAAATAATGCGGCATGAAGAAGAGTAATTACTTTGGCTACACCTAACATTGTTTTCTCCTTTTTTATTTTAGATAATACTCATTTGTTTTTTTTCAATAATATTAAGTGCCCATTAATAATTAATAGTTATAATATTTGCATGTATTTAAGGAGTTTTATATGTCCGAGATAAGTTCTATAGCATCATATGCATTAGCAATTAAACAAACACAAATGAGTTTGATAAAAAGTGCTGTTGAGATGCAACAAAAAACAATTGAGGTTTTGTTGGGTGATGATACAAGTCGTGTGGCTCCCAATGATATGGTTGGTTGCAATGTTGACGTTAAACTTTAGAAGCCGATCATTATAACGAACGACATTGATAGAACATAGGCAAGAAAGAATTTTATAATTCCTCCGAATATGGTAAACAACATGGCAGCATAGTTAAGGTCTATGCTGTTTTCTTTATATTCTCTTTTGAAGATAAAGGTATATAGGAAAGATGCAAAACCAACCAAAACATATATATTTGGTGAATAAAAAACAGATTTAATTTGTTCTGGTTCAAATTTATTTATCGATATTATACCACATATGATACCTAAGAGTATCATAGGATTGAAGATTGTTCCTGATGTGAAAAGAGAAATAATCCCTTTAATCATAAGGTTAGCGGCTCCATACTCTGCGACTCAAATAGCGAGAATCTACATTGTTAAGACCAGAAGGCCATATGCAATGTGATTTTGGCAACTGAGTGCCGCTACCGGAATTTTTGATTTGATTCATAACAAGAGCTGCCAATCCTTTGCTTATGATTGCAGGCTTGCGGTCTTTTGACCAATCAAAATACGAGCTATCGATAATTTTTTGCATTTGTATTCCTTTATGGAAGTTATACTTTAATTCCAGATTAACGCTTTTTGGTAAATAAAATCTTAATTTATAATTTCAAGATGTTATCGTACTTTTTTTATGTTTTCGAAACCTTTAGATTTTTCTAAAACCGATATGATGTTAAAATTGATGGTTTCTGCCAAAGATGCATCATCACTCCAACTCCACACTTGAATTTTTGGTTCGGTTCCTGATTTGCGAATTAGGATTTTTCCTTTGGAGTTGATTTGCTGTTCTCCTTTTTGGATGGCGGTTTTAAAAGCTGTGTTTTCAAAAGCCTCTTTCATATCGTCGGTTGTTTTGAATTTTGCATCGTTTCTGCGACAAGTCATAGGGGTGAAGAGAGGAAAAATCTGGCTCATTTTGCTTTGGCTCTTTTTTAATCCGATAGCAAGCACAAGTCCAGTCATCAATGCGTCACCGGTTTTTGAATAATCGGATATAACCATGTGACCGGATTCTTCTCCGCCGATGTTAGATCCGTATTTTTCCATTTCTTCAATAACATATCTTTCTCCAACAGCTGATCTAACACAATTTATACCTAAGTTGTTCAGAAAACGATCTAAAGCCGGATTTGAAACAATGGTTGCAACAACTGTGTTGCCTTTTAGCTGATGTGTATTGTGGAAATATTGTCCTAAAAAGGCAATTATTTGGTCACCATCGAGGCTCTGTCCTTTTTCATCGCATACAATGATTCTGTCTCCGTCTCCGTCAACAGCAATACCGAGGTCGGCTTGGTTGTTGATAACCTCTTGACACATATTGGCGGTGTGTTGAGAACCACAATTTAAGTTAATGTTTGTGCCGTTTGGGGTATTACTTAAGACTATTGTTTGAGCTCCGTATTGGTTAAAAATATGGGGTAATATTTCAGAAAAGCAACCGTTGGCACAATCTAAAACAATTTTTAATCCGGATAAAGGTTTGTCTTGTGAAGATATACTTAAAGCTATTTGGCAGTAATCTTTTATTGCGGAATCGTTGATTGTTGTTTTGCCGATATTGTCAGGTGAAAAGTTAAATTCGTTTTTTTCAATCAAAGCTTCAATTTTAGCGGTTATATCGTCAGAAAATTTACTTCCGTCAGCAGATATGAGTTTAATGCCGTTGTCTTGATATGGGTTATGTGAAGCGGTGATCATAACCGACATATCAACATTAAGTTCGGGAGTAAGAGTTGTGAGTGCAGGTGTCGGAATAACTCCTAATTTAATTACCTCAACGCCTTGAGAGGTAAATCCGGATATTAGAGCGGCTTCAAGCATATCGCCGGATATTCTGGTGTCTTTAGCGATAGCAACACGGTGTTTGCTTGTGCATATTAATTGACCGGCAGCCATGCCTAGTTTTGATGCAAAATCTATTGTCATCGGAAAAGTGTTTGCTTTTCCTCTTACACCATCTGTTCCGAACCATTTGTTATTTGCCATTTTGAACCTCATATTTTGTAAAACAATGGTTTGAGTTTAGGCATAACACTAGAAAATACAAGTATAAATGTGTTTTATTCATACACGAGATGTTTTGATTTGTTACAAAAAAATCCCACCTTGAGCAAAGGTGGGATTGCGAAATTATATAATATTATATATCGAGTGCTTTACGATATGTTTCAAGCAAAAATTCTTGCTCATCACGATCTGCGGCATTCATCTTGCGGAGTTTTAATACTGCACGCATGATTTTCACATCAAAACCGGCAGATTTGGCTTCAGCAAAAACATCTCTGACATCAGAAGCAATGGCAGCTTTTTCTTCTTCGAGGTGTTCAATACGTTCGATTAAGGAGCGCAAACGATCGGCAGCTATTCCGCCAACTTCTGATTTGTTTTCTTCACTCATGTTATTCTCCTGTTTGTAATTATGTTTTATGGGAAGTTAACAAACTTACATGTTTTTGACAAGTAATAATTTTTGAATCGATATAAATAAAAATAACAGCTTATTAACCTATTGAGTATATATAATAGATATATTTAACATTAAGGATTATATAAATATGCCAACAGATACACATACAAAGATTATTGCAACCGTAGGCCCTTCTTCTGCAACCAAAGAACAAATTGAAAAGCTTATTGATGCAGGGGTTGATGCTTTTAGAATCAATTTTAGTCATGGGACTCATGCTGAGCATAAGGCAAGGGTAAAAGTTATTCGTCAGTTGGAAAAAGAAAAAGGGAGATTTATTTCGATTTTGGCTGATTTGCAAGGTCCGAAACTTAGAGTTGGCACATTTAAGGAAGATAAAGTTTTGCTCAAAGAAGGGCAAACTTTTGTTCTCGATATGGATCCGGAAGCCGGTGATGAGAATCGTGTTTGTTTGCCACATAAGGAGATTTTTGCAGCCCTTAAACCTGGTGATGACTTGCTTGTTAATGATGGGTATATTGTATTGAGTGTAAAAGAATGCTCTAAAAATAAAGCTATAACTAAAGTTAAAGTAGGTGGATATATTTCGAGCCATAAAGGGGTTAATTTACCAAATACTCAGCTTAAAATTTCGGCAATTACGCAAAAAGATAAAGATGATTTGAAATTTGCTTTGAAATTGGGCATAGACTGGGTTTGTTTGTCTTTTGTGCAAAGAGCCGAAGATGTTCGAGAAGCTAAAAAACTGATAGATGGAAAAGCTTGGGTTATTTCTAAACTGGAAAAACCAAGTGCAATAGATGATTTAGATGCAATTATTCAAGAATCGGCAGCAATTATGGTTGCTCGAGGTGATTTGGGCGTTGAATGTCCGATCCAAACAGTGCCGGTATTGCAAAAGAAAATTGTAGCGGCTTGTCGTAAGCATGCACGTCCGGTTATTATTGCAACTCAAATGTTGGAATCGATGATTGGAAACATTACTCCTACTCGTGCGGAAGTTTCAGATGTGGCAACGGCTGTTTATGATGGTGCAGATGCGGTTATGTTGTCAGCAGAGACCGCTGCAGGAAAATATCCGGTTGCGTCTGTAAAAATGATGCACAATATCGTAACTCAAGTAGAAAAAGATCCTCTGTTTTTTGATCTTACCCAAACATCTCGTCGTCGTCCTAAGGATTCCGGTGAGGCAGATGCAATAACATTTGCTGCTAGCGAGTTGACTTGTATTTTGAAAAACGTGAAGGCTGTTGTCAGCTACACAACATCAGGCCTGACTACATTTTTGGCTGCTCGTGAACGTCCTTATTTGCCTATTTTGGCGATGACGCCAGATGTTAATGTTGCCAGACGTCTTGCTCTTATTTGGGGTGTGCGTCCATTTATTAATAAACGTACCTTCAAAAGCTTTAATAATATCGAAGATTGTGCAATTAAAGTTGCGGTTGATAATAAATATGCAAAATCCGGTGATCACATTATTATAACCGCCGGCTTCCCTCTGAATGTTAAGGGAAGGACTAATATGTTGCATACGGTCTATATTCCTTAAAAGCTTGTATAATGGCTTATCTAGAGCAGTTTGTTCCGGTCAAAAGTTTCCTCACGTACCTCTATGTACGCTCCGGTACTTTTGCCGTTCAAACCACTCTATTTAAACCATTCCCCAAGCTTTTATGGTGCTAAGTCTAATGGCTTACACAAAAAAAGCTCGCTTAAAAACTGCGAGCTTTTTAATAAATGCATAAAACCTTCAACAAATTAACCCTGACGAGCTTTTAATTTAGGGTTCTTTTTATTGATTACATATACGCGACCCTTGCGACGTACTAATTTGCAGTCTTTATCGCGTACTTTTTTGCTTTTTAAAGAGCTATAAATTTTCATTGTCCTTGTCCTTATATATCAAAAGTTAAACGCAACTTATGATAAATCTTATGCTTTGTCAACTTAATTTTTTAGATTCTTTGGTAAAATTTTGGAATTGTTTTGATTTTTGGATTAAGCGATATATAATGAAGCAAAATTTTGATAAAGGAATTGATTGGAAATGCTAGGAAAAATCGGTTTTTTGTTGTTTGGTTTGATATTGGCAAATGTGGCAAATGCACAAATGCCGTATATTGAAGAAGTTAGAGCTTTGGGAGCAATATCCGGCCAGGGCTTGGCGTGCGGTTCTGCAAAATATGATACATTTGAAATGTTAGCTCGAGCAATTTTGCTTACCAAATCGCCTTCAGACAAATTGCAAAATGATGCTATATATGCATATTCTGAAGAAAAAGCTAATGCTTATATGTCTAAGGAAATAGACGGATTTTATGGTTGTGCCGAGATTATCAGAAGATTTGATAACCAAGATATTTTTAAGGCTGTTTTGTATGCGGACGGTACAATCAAAATGCCGGATGGAAAGATTTTGACACCACGAAAACCTTATGATGCAAGATTTGTTTACAAAAAAACCAATGATCGTGATGTTGCTCAGGCAATATATAATGGTAAAGAAGCAAAAATTTTAAATGTTGATGTAGTTGATTCCAGCCTAGCTAAAAACAATGCCTCGTTGCCGCCTCCGAGTGTTGGGCGAATCAGCAGGCGCCGCAATTAAATGAGTTGCTTTTTCTTTTTTAATCTGTATATTCGGAGCCAATAGGTATTTAATAGGAGATAAAAATGGCTGCAGTTCAGTATGTTTTTGTGATGCAAAATCTTACTAAGGTTTTTCCGGGCGGAAAAGAGCTTTTTAAGGGAATAACTCTTTCGTTCTTACCCGGAGCGAAGATCGGTGTGCTTGGTGTGAATGGCGCCGGTAAGTCTACCTTACTGAAAATAATGGCTGGTGTTGATAAGGAATTTAACGGTGAGGCTTGGGCTGCAGAAGGTGTGAAAGTCGGTTATTTGGAGCAAGAACCACAGCTTGATCCGTCTAAAAATGTTATGGAAAACATAATGGACGGGCTTGGCGAAACAAGAGATTTGCTCAAGCGTTTTGAAGAGGTTTCTATGCGTTTTGCTGAAGAGCTTACCGAAGATGAAATGAATGATTTGATTAACGAACAGGCTGAATTGCAAGAAAAAATAGATGCTTGTAATGGCTGGGATTTGGAACGTACAATTGAAATTGCCATGGATGCGTTGCGTTGCCCTCCTGCTGATGCTGATGTTACAAAGCTTTCAGGGGGTGAGCGCCGTCGTGTTGCCTTATGTCGTTTGCTTCTTTCGA
The DNA here is from genome assembly GCA_015062285.1 of Alphaproteobacteria bacterium. Classification (GTDB taxonomy): domain Bacteria; phylum Pseudomonadota; class Alphaproteobacteria; order RF32; family CAG-239; genus CAZU01. Next base: position 221,018 of record SUUY01000001.1, read on the forward strand.
AGCCGGATATGTTGTTGCTTGATGAGCCTACCAACCACTTAGATGCCGAATCGGTGGCATGGTTGGAAAACCACCTTAAAGATTATAAAGGTACGGTTGTGATGGTAACTCACGATCGCTATTTTTTGGATAATGTAACCGGTTGGATTTTGGAATTAGACAGAGGACAAGGAATCCCTTATGAGGGTAACTATTCTTCTTGGTTGCAACAAAAGCAAAAACGTTTGGAGCAAGAAGCTCGTGAAGAAACCGCTCGTCAAAAGGTTTTGGCTAATGAATTAGAGTGGATTCAAAAGAATCCGAAGGCTCGTCAGGCAAAATCAAAGGCTCGTATTAATGCTTATGATGAATTGTTGGCACAAGCTACCAAGGATAAAATCAATACGGCAAATATTTCTATTCCAATGACAGAGCGTCTTGGTGATTTGGTTATTGAAGCCAATAATATCAGCAAAGCATATGGTGATAGAGTATTGATAGAAGATCTTTCATTCAAAATTCCTAAAGGGGCAATTGTCGGTATTATTGGGCCAAACGGAGCCGGAAAAACCACCTTGTTTAGAATGATTGCCGGACAAGAGAATCCTGATTCGGGAGAAATACGTGTCGGTGATAGTGTGGATTTGGGATATGTTGATCAAACCAGAGATGAACTTGATCCGAATAAAAACGTTTGGGAAGAAATTTCTGATGGGTTAGACATGATTCAGCTCGGTAAAAAAGAAGTTCCTTCTCGAGCTTATGTCGGACAATTTAATTTCAAAGGTTCTGATCAACAAAAGAAAGTTGGCCAACTTTCCGGAGGTGAACGTAATCGAGTACATTTGGCAAAAATGCTTAAAAAAGGTGCCAATGTTATTATGCTTGACGAACCTACCAATGACCTTGATGTTGACACCTTACGCTCTTTGGAAGAAGGTATTATGAACTATCCCGGTTGTGTACTTGTAACTTCGCACGATCGTTGGTTTTTAGATAGGTTGGCAACTCATATTTTAGCTTATGAAGACGATGGTCATGTTGAATGGTTTGAGGGAAATTTCGAAGACTACGAGAAGGACAAAATTCGTCGTCTTGGAGAAGAAGCTGCGAGACCGCATAGGGCACGTCATAAAACTCTCACCCGATAAAAGGTTGCTCTGCGGCCGATTAGTGCGTTGTCATCGGGTATTTTTGAAATTCATGTACCTCTATGTACACTTCGGTACTTTGCCGTTCAAACAGCTATCCAAGCTTTTAGTTATCAGCTGTAAGTCATTAATAATCAAGGGGTTTAGTTTTCTAAGCCCCTTAATTACAGATAAACAGTTTTTTCAGTTGTCGCCGATGCGTAAGGCTTCAATAAATGCAGACTGAGGAACTTCTACCTTGCCAAATTGACGCATGCGAAGCTTTCCTTTTTTCTGCTTATCCAGCAGTTTGCGTTTACGAGTAACGTCGCCACCATAGCATTTGGCGGTAACATCTTTTCGTAGAGCCGAAATTGTTTCTCGGGCAACTACGCGTCCTCCGATTGTTGCTTGCAGAGGAATCTTAAATAAGTGTCTCGGGATTAGGTCTTTTAAGCGTTCGCAAATTTGTCGGCCTCTGGATTCAGCTTCGCTACGGTGGCACAAAAACGCCAAAGCATCAACAGGTTCTTCATTGATTAAAATTTGTACTTTTACCAAATCGGATTCCTGATATCCGATAAGTTCATAATCAAAGCTGGCATATCCGCTGGTAATTGATTTGAGACGATCATAAAAATCAAATACGATTTCGTTTAGCGGAATTTTGTAAACCACCATTGCACGAGAACCAACATACGTTAGTTCTACTTGTTCTCCTCGACGCTCGGTACAGAGCTTTAATACGGCACCTAAATAGGTGTCAGGTACCAAGATAGTGGCCTTAACCATTGGCTCTTCTATTGATCTGATTTGAGTAGGATCCGGCATATCTGCAGGATTATGCAAAGTGATGTCCGTTCCGTTTGTCATGTGAATTTTATATGCTACTGACGGAGCGGTGGTAATCAGATCTAGATCAAACTCACGACCTAATCTTTCTTGAATAATCTCCATGTGTAAGAGACCTAAGAATCCACATCTGAAACCTAGCCCTAAGGCCGCAGAGTTTTCGTTTTGATAATCGATACTGGCATCATTTAATTTTAATTTTGCCAAAGCGTCTTTCAATAAGTCGTATTGACTTGAATCAACGGGGAAAATAGAGCAAAACACCACAGGAACAGAAGGCTTAAATCCTTGCAGAGGTTCATCACATGGTTTTTTATTATCAGTAATGGTGTCTCCGATACTACAATCCCCAACACTCTTGATACTTGCAGTTATAAATCCTACTTCACCGGGGTATAAGGCATCAACGTCTGTCATTTTAGGAGAGAAAATACCAACTTTGTCTACTAAGTAAGTAGCATTATTGGACATCATGCGGATTTGTGTTTTTTTACGCAAGATACCGTCTTTTACTCGTACCAAAATAATTACGCCTAAGTAACTGTCGTACCAGCTGTCAATAAGCAAAGCTTTTAGTGGAGCATCTTCATCACCTTTAGGAGATGGTAGCTTATTAACAATTGCCTCTAATAAGTCAGGTACACCTAAGCCGGTTTTACCTGATGCTTCAACAGCATCAGATGTATCTATGCCGATCACATCTTCAATTTGTGCTTTTACTTTATCCGGATCAGCTGAAGGAAGGTCAATTTTGTTTAGAACAGGTACGATTTCATGGTCGTTATCAATTGCCAAATATACATTGGCTAAAGTTTGAGCCTCAACACCTTGAGTTGCATCAACCACCAATACAGATCCTTCACAAGAAGCCAAAGAACGAGATACTTCGTAGGAAAAATCTACGTGTCCGGGGGTGTCCATAAGGTTGAGTTGATAGGTGTTGCCGTTTTTAGCTTTATAGTTTAAGCGTACGGTTTGTGCCTTAATAGTAATACCTCTTTCTTTTTCTATATCCATATTATCCAAAACCTGTTCACTCATCTCACGTTTTTCAAGTCCGCCACAGGCTTCGATTAATCTGTCTGCTAAAGTAGATTTTCCATGATCAATATGGGCTATGATTGCAAAATTTCTGATCAAGTCTAAATTATGTCCATTCATATTACTGATAACCTTCTGAATATACCTATTTAAGTTAATATTGAAAATATCTGAATTTTTTTATTTCGCAACTCAAATTTTCATAAAACCAAATGTCTATTCTATGGATTGACTATTGAACAGAAAATAGGTTATAATCAAAGTATCAATATTATTAGGAGTATGGCACAATGAAAAAGATGATAGACATTGATTTCGGTTCTACTCGTTATGACGAGTTGGTCGAGCTAAGGTACAAAATTTTATTGGAACCCTTGGGGTTAAAGTTCTTAGATGCACATCGTGCCAAAGAAATGAATTATCTTCACATCGGTTGTATAGAATCTTTAGATGATAAGCTCATTGGCGGCTTGATGTTGGCTCCTATAGATAATGAAACGGTCAGATTGATGGAAGTTTGTGTTGAAACCAAATATCAAAGAGAAGGTATTGGTCGAGCTATGGTGCAATACGCCGAAGCTCAAGCAAAAGAAGTAGGCTATTCAACAATGGTTATGCATGCCAGATTAACTGCAGTTAATTTTTATGAAAAATGCGGTTTTCATCAAGAAGGCGATATATTTGAAGAACAGGGTCTTACCTTTGCTCGAATGGTTAAAGAGCTATAAGTTTAATGAAATTAAATATATATGCTGATTGTTATGCGATATTTTTTATTTTACTAGAATCTTAATAATTATTTGTTATACTCATTTTATTACATAATTTGGGAGAGTAATGAATGGGAAGAGCAATAATTTTAGTGATGGATTCATTTGGCATTGGCGGGGCTCCCGATGCACCTCAATATAATGACAATGGAGCTAATACGCTGGGTAATATAGCTAAACAAAATTTAGGGTTGAATATTCCGAATTTGGTAAGTTTGGGTTTGGCTAAAGCTGCGGAAGAAGCTTGTGGATATGCTCCTAAATTAGGATTGCAAGATCGTCCGAAATTATCATTTACAGCTAAATACGGCCACGCTAAAGAGATTAGCCGAGCAAAAGATACAACATCAGGACATTGGGAGATTGCAGGTGTTCCGGTGCTAAAAGAGTGGGGATATTTTCCGAAAAAATATCCGTCTTTTCCTGCAGAATTGATTGCGAAGATTTGTGAGCGAGCAAATATTGAAGGAATCTTGGGAAACAAAGCAGCATCAGGAACTGAAATTATTAAAGAATTGGGTGAAGAACATATAAAGACCGGAAAGCCGATTTTTTATACTTCGGTCGACAGTTGCTTGCAAATAGCCGCACATGAGAAATATTTTGGTTTGCAAAAACTTTATGATTTGTGTCAGATTGCATTTGAAGAAGTTAAACCATATAGAATTGCAAGAATTATTGCTAGGCCTTTTGTTGGAGAGCATCCTCAAGATTTTGTAAGAACAGGGAATCGACACGATTATTCCGTTTCACCTTTTGAAACAACAATTTTAGATAAGATTAAGAATGCAGGAAATCAAGTTATAGCTATTGGAAAGATCAGCGATATTTATGCAGGGCAAGGTGTAACAAAAAAGGTTTTGGCTAACGGACTAGAAGAATTGTGGGATAAAACATTATCTGAAATTAAAACTGCTCCTGATAATAGCTTGATATTTACCAATTTTGTGGATTTTGATATGTTATATGGACATCGCCGAGATGTGAAAGGTTATGCCAGAGCATTGGAATATTTTGATCGAAGATTATCGGAAATTGCAGATGTTTTGCAAGATGATGATATTGTTTTTATTACCGCTGATCATGGCAATGATCCTACCTATGTGGGAACAGATCATACAAGAGAGCAAGTACCGATTATTATGTTTGGAAGAAAAGTAAAACCGGAAAATATCGGACAAAGAAATACATTTGCCGATGTTGCTCAAACATTGGCGGAGTTCTTTGAGGTTGAACCGTTTGAATATGGAAAATCATTTTTGTAAGGAAGACAAATGACTTGGTTTGCAACAAATTTACCTAGGCAAAAGCATTGTTTTTTTGGTTCTGAAGGTGGAGTTTCCAGAGGATTTTATCAGGGGCTCAATGTAAATACCAAAAGCGATGATGATAAAATTTGTCTGAAAACTAATTTAGATAATGTAGCTCGATATTTTGGTCTGAACTACGAAAATTTATTGCTCTTAAACCAAGGAGTTAGTGCTAATGTTGAGTATATTAGCTCTCCTTCGCAAGATGAGGTTTGGGCAGATGGTGCTGTTACGGATCAGAAAAACATAATATTATGCATCAGAACCGCAGATTGTGCTCCGGTGTTGTTGGCGGATTATGAAAATGGTATTATAGGTGCGTCTCATGCCGGTTGGCGAGGTGCATTTGCCGGAGTGATTGAAAATACTGTTGATTTGATGCTTGCCAAAGGTGCAGATATAAAAAATATTGTTGCGGCTGTGGGACCTTGTATTGCACAAAAATCATATGAAGTGGATCAACAATTTTATGATACGATAGGTGTTCCCGCTTTTTTTGAGGCAGGCAAAGTCGGTCATTGGCAATTCGATTTGGAAGCGTACTGCATTGATAAACTTAAGAAGTGCGGTATAAATAATATTGAGGCTTCAGGCATTGATACATATTCTGAGACTGAAAAATATTATAGCTTTAGGCGTTTTACTCATCAAAAATTGGTAAAAAATCCTAGGTGTTTTCCAACAGAAATGTCAGCAATCGTTTTATAACTCAGTTATAAATCTTTTATTTTATCAAAAATAAATTATACTAAATTTATTGTTGTAACAGAAAATTAGGTTTAGATGTCCCCTCTCGGAAAACTTACTTTTGCCATTATCGGTCTGCGTCTGTTTGGTGCGGAGGGTTTTTTTGTGGGTATGTTTTTGGGGCATTTTATTGTAGACAGAACCCATTTGATTGTTTCTTTGGAACGAAGACTAAGTATTATTGACGATAATATTCGCCTAATGTTACCCTATCGTTATTATCGCTATTATAATCGAATTGACGGTAATTTTTGGGGCAAGATATGGGGGATGATTGTTGGTGGTACGTTATATGGTTTGAATGGCTTAATTTTGCTTTTTATTCTGGGGCATTTTATTTTTGATACTCCTAAAAGTCATCATGCAACCCGATGGCGTAAGAAGTTTGATCATTTTTGGGATAATCATTGGGGCAAAATTGCCGGTGCAATAGTAGGGTTTGTATGTCAAAGCAAAATTATTCTTTTTTGCGGAGTGGTTATCGGTTTTTTTGTTGACTATTACCGAATGGAAAATGCTACCTTAATTCCCTTTGAGCCGATTAGGAGGTTTTGGAAAAAAATTAATCCGTTAAAGCTTTGGCGGCATTCAAAAGAGGCAAGGCATGTTGCTTTTATTAGGGCAATGGCCGGTCTTGCGGCAAAAGTCGCTAAATCAGATGGGCAGGTAAGTGAGCAGGAGATTAGAGCATTTAAGAAAATTTTTGTAGTAAAAGAAGAAGAAACCTCATATGTGGCAAAAACTTTTAATGATGCTAAGAAAAGCACTAAAGGAATAGAAAAATATGCTGCAATAATTAAAGATATTTGTGCCGGCAATTTAGAAATGCAAGAAAGTGTTGTCGAAAATTTATTTAAAATTGCGGTTGCAGACGGAAAAATAAATAATGATGCATTAGAGTTATTGAAAAAAATTTCATTAATAGTTGGTTTGCCGGAAGGGAATTTTGAAATAATTAAGGATATATATTTGCCTAAAGCCAAAAGTAAGATGATTCAAGATTACTACGATGTACTTGGAGTATTATATACGGCAACAGATGCCGAAATTAAAGCAAAATGGAAAAAACTTATTATTCAATATCATCCGGATCGACAACAGGCCAAAGGAGCATCAGTCAAAGAAATTGAAATAGCAACGGCAAAAATGGCTGAGATTAATTTGGCGTATCAGGAGATTGTAAAAATGAGGTCCGGAAAATGAAAAAGATGCTTTTGAGCCATTGTAGTAGTCGCGATATTAAAGTTGATATGTTGGTTTTGCATTGTTCTGCACAGCCTGCTGAACAAATGGTAAAGTTGTTAGATGATCTTAAGTTAAGTACGCATTACATAGTGGGGGAGAGAGGCGAGATAATTCAATGCGTGGAAGAAGATAAGTCTGCGTGGCATGCCGGAAAAAGTTTTTGGCGAGGATATGAAAATATAAATTCTCGTTCTATAGGAATCGAACTGTGTTCTGAAACCTTAGGACAAAAACCTTATAATGAAGAACAAATAATATCGGTAAGCAGTCTTTGTAAAACTATCATAAAAAAGTATGGTATAAATCCTTATAATGTGGTGGGGCACTCTGATATTGCTCCAAGTCGAAAACCGGATCCGGGAATTGCTTTTCCATGGAAGAAACTTGCAAAAGAAGGAATCGGTTTGTGGTATGATTTAAAAGATGCTAATAAGGTAAAGACAAGTAATGTTGCAGAATTACTTGCAATGATAGGTTACGACACATCAGATGAGAATATTTTGCAAGCGTCGGTATATGCATTTTGTCGGCGTTTTTTACCGGAAATGGTGGCTGTCGATAATGATATTATGCATTTGGTAGATAATGTTTTTCCTCATGATTTTTCATTTGATGATAATGAAAAGTTTATTTTGGCATTAAAAGCGTGTGCCTATAAATATTCTGCAAAAATATAAAAAATTTACTCAATATTAAAATACTGAAACTAAAATATTAGTATGTGGTACTAGTACTTTTTAGGAAGATAATAAAATGCTTAGTCTTAAACATATTGCTGTTAGCTCGTTTAATGAAAATATTGCGTATGTGCATAAAGATTGTGAAGCCTATAAAATAGATGATATTAAAAATCTGACCAAAGTGGAAATACATGGCGGAGTCAAACCGATTTATGCTTTTTTGCAAGTTTGTGATGATCCTAAACTTGTTAAGCCAAATGAATTAGGGTTAAATACAGAAGCATTTAAATTGATAAATCTTCCGGAAGGGGCAAATATTTCTTTAACACTTGCTCCGATTGCAACAAGTTTGGCATCTATTAAACGTAAAATAAGCGGAAATATTTTAAGTGCCGGTGAATATGCTTCTATTATTAATGATATTGCTGCGCACAGATATTCTAATATGGATATTGCTTCATTTTTGGTGGCATCGGGTTCTTTTATGACTGCTCCGGAAGTATTGGCGTTGACAGAGGCTTTAATTGGTGAAGAGGTTATTCGTTGGGATAATGAAAATATTGTGGTTGATTTTCATTGTTTGGGTGGTATTCCCGGAAACAAGACAGATTTGATAATTACGGCAATAGCTGCAGCATATGGTTTACCAATGCCGAAAACTGCCGCGAAGTCTCTTACTTCGTGTGCGGGTGTTGCAGATACATTTTCTGTGTTGGCTAATGTGAATTTAGACGAGACAGATCTCAAAAGAATGGTGAAAGAGAACAGGGGAGCAATAGCCGATTACAGCAAATTGCCGATAGCAACATCAAGCAAAATCATATCATCGGTGGAAAGGCATTTGGGGTTGCTTCAGCCTCAACACTTGGCTGCTTCAATATTAGCTATTAAGATTGCATCAGGAGTTACGCATTTGGTTTTGGATATTCCGGTAGGACCAAATTCGAGAATAAAATCAACAAATGAAGCAATGCGGTTGCGTAAACTAATAGAATATGTTGGCGATATGCTGTCATTGGAGATAGATGTTGTGATTACTGACGGAAGTGAGCCTATCGGTAATGGTATTGGGGCTGTTTTGGAAGCGAGAGATATTATGAAAATTTTGCGCAACAAGGAAGATGCTCCGCAAGATTTGCTTGAAAAGTCTTTGTTTCTAGCCGGAAGAGTGTTGGAATTTGATCCGCAACTAAGGGGAGGACAAGGATATGCTGTTGCTAAAGAAATTTTACTTTCGGGAAGAGCTTTGGAGGCAATGAATAAAATTATCTATGCTCAAGGTAAAGCTCCTCAGCCAAAACTAGGAAACCTAACCAGAGATATTGTTGCTTCTCAAGCGGGAGTTATTGAAAGTATAGATAATACGAGAATTAATAAAATTGGTGTGTTGGCAGGCGCAGGACAATATGCAGGTGCAGGTTTGGATTTACTTAAAAAAGTTGGTGATAGTGTAGAACAAGGAGAAACATTATATAGGATTCACTCTGTGAGTGCGACAGATTTTGCATTTGCAAATTCGGTAGTTGATGGCAACAACGGTTATGAGATAAACACTAAAGGTTCTTACTGAGTATGAGTTTTCCTACCAAAAATGAAGCTTTAGAAGAGTTATATTTAGCAGAAAAATTAAACCCGGGAAAATGGGTATATCATTCAGAGAAAGTTGCCGAGGTTTGTGAAAAAATTGCCCAAAAGTGTGGTTTAGATGTGGATAAAGCATATATATTTGGTCTGTTGCACGATATTGGTCGCAGAGTAGGAATTTGCGGACAATATCATATATATGCCGGATATGTATATTGCAAGAATAAAGGTTGGGATGAGATTGCCAAAATTAGTTTGACACATTCGTATGTTTTGAATGATGCCAGTATCGGAAGTTCTGTTTATGATGGTGATGATGAGGAATGGAAATTTATTGAAAAATATATCAGAGATACAGAATATGACGATTATGATAAGCTTGTTCAATTAGCTGATTCTATGGTGAGCGGTGAAGGTATCTGCATTATAGAGCGCAGAATGGTCGATGTTGCAATGCGATATGGAATAATGCCTGAAATGTTGAAGAAATGGCTAAAGATATTTGATTTAAAGCGATATTTTGATACAAAATGTGGACAATCGGTTTATGATTTGTTTCCGGAGGTTAAAGAAAATTTAGAATGAAAAAATTACGAATTGCAATAGTCGGTTGTAAGAATATGGGGCAAAAGCATTTAAGATGTTTGCGTAATAATTTTTCCGATGAAGTTCGAGTGGTTGGTATTTTAAATTCAACACCGGAATCTACGATGAAAGTGGCTCTAGAGTTTGATGTTTCACCTTTAGAAAGTATTAGTTTTATTACTCGGCGTAATATTGATGCTGTTATTGTTGCTACTCCTTTGGAGCACCATTATGATATAGCTAAAATGTTATTGAAAAAGAAAATTCCATTGTTGGTAGAGAAACCTTTTGCAGAGACAGAAGATCAATGTTATGAACTTGCACAGTTGGCTAAAGAAAAAAATGTTCCTTTGTTAATAGGACATACAGAAAATTATAATCCTGCCGTTGTAATGCTAAAACAGAAATTGGAGGGGAAGATAAAGAGTGTTGCTGCGATTAGAACATCAAATAATCCAGGTGTGAAAAAAACTCATATTATATCTGAACTGATGATTCATGATTTGGCGATAGTGCAATCTTTGATTGATGATGATTGGAATGAGATTCGGGTAAATAAAGATGACAGATATCGCTGGGATGAACATGCTATTGTTGAAATGAAGCATAATGCTGGAACTATTGTGAGACTTGAAGCTTTGCGTCATCAAGATGCAGAACTTAAAAGGCAAATGAGAATTATTGACTATAAAAATAATATTTGGCAAATTAATTTTATGGAACGAAAGCTAATCAAAAATGATCAGGTTTTGTGTTCTGGAGGGGATTCCTTGAAAAATGAGTTAAGAAATTTTGTTGATATATTACAATGTAAATCGAAGTTGCAAGTAGAGATAGAAGAAGCTTGTCAGGTGGTTAATTTATGCAATAAATTAGAAATTATAAATAAAAATCAGTAAAAAAACGCGTTGAACTATTGCATCAATAAAAATTCGTCCCTATATAAAAACTAGAAAGAAAAAAGTAACAAGTTTTTATAATAAAAGGATGAAAAAATATGAGCAATAAAGTTATTGGTATTGATCTTGGTACAACCAACTCTTGTTTTGCCGTTATGGACGGTGGAGAACCTAAGGTTTTAGAAAACTCCGAGGGTGCAAGAACAACCCCTTCAATGGTGGCTTTTACAGATACGGAACGTTTGGTTGGTTTTCCGGCAAAACGTCAAGCTGTTACAAATCCGGAAAATACATTGTTTGCAATTAAGCGTTTAATCGGACGCCGTTTTGATTCTCCAGAGGTGGCCAAGGATAAGGCTCTTGTTCCTTTTAAGATAGTAAATGGTGACAATGGTGATGCATGGGTAGAAGTAAAGGGCCAAAAATATGCTCCTTCACAAATTTCGGCTATTGTTTTGCAAAAAATTAAAGAATATGCTGAAAGTTATTTGGGAGAAAAAGTAGAAAAAGCGGTTATTACCGTACCGGCATATTTTAATGATTCTCAACGTCAGGCAACTAAAGATGCCGGAAAAATTGCCGGTTTGGAAGTGTTGCGTATTATCAATGAACCTACTGCTGCTGCTCTTGCTTATGGTATGGATAAAAAAGCTAATGGCACAATAGCTGTGTATGACCTTGGTGGCGGTACTTTTGATATTTCTATTTTGGAAATCGGTGATGGTGTATTTGAAGTGAAGTCTACAAACGGAAATACATTTCTTGGCGGTGAAGACTTTGACCAAGTTTTGGTTTCTTATTTAACTGATGAATTTAAGAAAGAATCGGGTATTGATTTGAAGAGCGATCGGTTGGCTTTGCAGCGCTTAAAAGAAGCAGCAGAAAAAGCGAAGATTGAATTGTCTTCTACAACTCAAACCGAAATTAATTTGCCGTTTATTACTGCAGATGCAACAGGTCCTAAACATCTAAACATAAAATTAACGCGTGCTAAATTGGAGTCATTGGTTGAAGATTTGATTGATCAAACGGTTGAACCTTGCAAAAAAGCAATGGCTGATGCCGGTGTATCTGCTTCTGATATCAGTGAAGTAATTTTGGTTGGTGGTATGACGCGTATGCCAAAAGTACAAGAAAAAGTTAAAGAAATATTCGGTAAAGAACCGCACAAAGGTGTAAATCCCGATGAGGTTGTTGCTGTTGGAGCTGCAATTCAAGGTGGTGTCCTGATGGGTGATGTAAAAGACGTATTGCTCTTGGACGTTACACCGCTTTCTTTGGGTATTGAAACTTTGGGTGGTGTGTTTACTCGTTTGATTGACCGTAATACAACCATTCCAACACGTAAATCTCAAGTATTTTCTACTGCCGAAGATGGACAGACCGCCGTTACTATTCGTGTGTTCCAGGGTGAACGCGAGATGGCTGCGGATAATAAGTTGTTGGGTCAGTTTGATTTGGTTGGAATTCCTCCGGCACCTCGCGGTATGCCTCAAATTGAAGTCACTTTTGACATTGATGCCAATGGCATTGTGAACGTATCTGCTAAAGATAAGGCTACTAACAAAGAACAGGTTATTCGTATACAGGCCAGTGGCGGTTTATCTGATGCGGATATTGAAAAAATGGTGAAAGATGCTGAAGCTAATGCAGATGCAGATAAAAAGAAAAAAGAATTAGTTGAAGCTAAAAACCAAGGAGAGTCTTTAGTTCACTCTACTGAGAAGACACTTAAAGAATATGGAGATAAAGTTTCTGCTGCAGAAAAAACACAAATTGAAGATGCTGTGAAATCTTTAAAAACGGCTTTGGAGGCAGAGGATTTGGCTGTTATTAAAGAAAAAACAGAAAATTTGATGCAAATATCTATGAAATTGGGTGAAGCTATGTATAAAGCGCAAGCAGAAGCAAGTCAGACAGGAGCAACTCAAGGTGCAGAAAATGTTTCAACAGAAAATCCTCAGGAAGAGAAAGTTGTTGATGCAGATTTTGAAGAAGTAAAATAGTTCTGTTATTTTGTTGATAAAAAAGGTCGGATTTTCCGACCTTTTTTATTATTTTGAACTCCAACCTTTGGCTGCTCTTGACCAAAGTTGCGTGTTGTTTTCTCCCGGCATGGCCAAAATTCCACCGACAGTAGGCGATGAACAAGATGTTGTTGTCGGCAAAGAAAAAGGCTCTTGAGTAAAAAAGCAACGAGCCATGTCAGCAAATATTCTTGCCTCCATATATTTTCCACTGTAACCAAACTTATCCGAAAAATTAATTTTGGCATCTTTAATTGTTAAAAATTTAAATTCTTTAGAAAAGTATGATATTTCTTTATTTTGTCCGGTTAAGATGGTTTCAAAATAGTTTTTGGTTACCGGATTATTCCAGCCACCACCAAATAACAAAAAGTTTTTAGGACGCTCGACGTTAAAAGGAATGAATCTTAGACTCTTTGCCATAATTTGGGCACTAAAACATTCAGCTGTGTGAATTCTATCTTCTAAAGGAATAGATTTATCTATTAACTCCGGTATGATTTTATACCATGACGGATCTGATGATTTAGGAGGTTTTTGATCCAGAAAATTCTTGCCGTCAGAAGTAATTACAGATGTTTGATATAGCTTATCAAGCAGTTGGTAATTTATTTTACCGGTTAATCCTATTTTACCATCAATATCGCAAGGGAGATTTGCTTCGGTTTGAGCCAAATAATCAGCAAAATGATTAAATGGCCCGGTATCCCATCCGGTGACATGAATTTCTTTTGTATTTATGTCAGAAGAAATAATTGCTATATTACCAGTATTTCCGCCATTGCAAAAAGCTACAGGAAAAAGATTTTTGTTTTGTAAGCTTTCAGCCAAATGCATATTGTGGATTGGAGCTAAAGGAGCCCCTTCGCCGCCATTCATGATGTCATCTGACCTAAAATCATATACGACAGGAATTTGGGTAAGGTCAGCCAACATTTGTCCTGAACCGATTTGCAAGGTGGACGCTTCTTTGTTTTTTCCTGCAATTGATGGTGGAAAATGGTGGCATGTTTGTCCGTGAAAACCAATAGCCTTTATTTCTTGAGAAGAAATATCTGACTTAGCTAACATTTCTTTTATAGTTTGGGTCACGAGCTCAATATAGGAATTATGCAACTCAAGAAAAGATGTCTTATCTTCTTGAAAAATAGATTGAATATCACCCGTGTTGGCAGATAGTTTTTGTTTTAAAGCTCTAAATTTTTGAGCCATTTCAAGAGGTATGGGCTTGCTATGAGATGCAATATCGCAAATTGATTTGCCCTCAAAACGGGTTAATACAGTGTCAACTGCATCAAGCGAGTTGCCGGTCATTACGCCTATGCATATCATGGTAGTCCTTCACAATGTTTGCTGGTTTTAATAAAACTTTAGTTTATAATACAAGAATAGTTTTAATTTATAGTTAATGCAACCAAAAATTTATACATTGTGTAAAAAAAGCCCGAAACGCGAGTGCGTAACGGGCTTGGCTTAAATTGATATTGATAGACATTTTTTTTGAGCATTATAACTTTCGATTGTGCATTCTACTCTATCGCCTTTAGATAAATTGCGACAATGAGATATTGTGCATTCTACGTTTGGGGCAAAGTGTATCAAGCAATCTCCGGAGTGGAAGGCATGTTTTACAGTTCCTACCACTTTGCTGCCTACGGGGTGAACAGAAATGAACTCATCTGTTGGCATATGCAATGGAGTTACATCGATGTTTAGCTCCTGGTAAGCGAGATGCTCTTTTTTGCGGAAGCGTTTGGTGATCTTATCTATCTTCACTGACCAGAATGCTCCAACCTTAAAAATGGTGTGGGGGTTAATTCGGCAGTTTGAAGGTAAGTAGTAAGAGCCCAAAAGGTTTTGTTGCGTGTTGCCTTGCAACATAAACGTTACCACATTGTCTTTTACGGATTTTACTTGTCCTTGGTAGGAAATGTCTGAACCTACGAGGAATCCGTTGCTTTTGTAACACATATATATATAACAAAAATTAAATATTATGTATTAAGTATAGTAATGATATTAAAAATTGCAACATGTTTTAGACAAAATTTTTATCACAAATAATAATATGCAAAAAAATGCTTGCAAAATAAGAAGGTTATGTTATACCAAGGCCACATTTTGGAATGTGTAATAGTGTTCTGAAATGCGAATCGTATTTAAATCTTCGTGGGAGGCCAGCCATGGTCAAAACCACGATCCTAACAAAAGGGAATGAAAATGGCTAAATCTAAAAAGAAAATTTTAGGATTAATCAAGCTTCAAATCCCCGCTGGAAAGGCTAATCCTTCTCCACCGGTTGGTCCTGCATTGGGTCAAAAAGGCTTGAACATTATGGAATTTTGTAAGGCATTTAATGCTGCTACCCAAAAAATGGAACCGGGTATTCCTGTTCCGGTAGTGATTACTGCTTTTGAAGATAAATCTTTTACATTTGTTACCAAACTTCCTCCGGTTGCTTATTATTTGAAAAAAGCTGCCGGTGTGCAGTCTGCATCTAAAGAACCGGGTAAAGTTGTTGCCGGTCAGGTAACTATGGCTCAAATTAAAGAAATAGCTGAAACTAAATTGCCAGATCTTAACTGCTCTACTGTGGAAGCAGCTATGAACATGGTTAAAGGTCAGGCCGTTTCTATGGGCATTAAGGTTGTGGAGTAGTATCATGGGTAAAAGAATTGTAAATGCTTATAAGTCAGTTGATAAAACTCAAGCTTATGCTTTGAGTGAGGCTGTAAAAATTGTTAAGTCTAATGCAACTGCTAAATTTGATGAAACTATTGATATTGCTGTAAATTTGGGTGTTGACCCTAAATATGCAGACCAAATGGTTCGTGGTGTGTGCTCTTTGCCTCATGGTACAGGTAAAACTGTTCGTGTTGCTGTTTTTGCACAAGGTGAAAAAGCAGATGAAGCAAAAGCTGCCGGAGCAGATATCGTTGGTGCAGAAAACTTGGTAGATTCTATTCTTGCAGGTAAGGTAGACTTTGATCGTTGTATTGCTACCCCGGATATGATGGGTATGGCCGGTCGTGTTGCTCGTGTATTGGGTCCTAAAGGTCTTATGCCAAACCCAAAACTCGGTACTGTTACTGCAGATGTTGCCAATGCTGTTAAAAAAGCCAAGGCTGGTGAAGTTCAATATCGTGTTGAAAAAAATGGTATTGTTCATGCCGGTATTGGTAAGGCTAGTTTTAGTGAAGAGCAAATTTTGGAAAATGCTAAGGCATTTATCGACGCTATCATTAAAGCTAAACCAACAGGTGCAAAAGGAACTTATATGAAGAAAGTTTCTTTGAGCTCTACAATGGGTGTTGGTATCCAAATTGATACTGCTAATATGTAAAATTTGCAAAATTTTACAATTTTGAAAAAAGGAGGCATTTTTTTAAGTGCCTCCTTTTTAGTCACTTAACAATTGAAGCTGTTCAAGTTCTTTGATCTTGTCTCGATATGATATTGCTGTTTCGAAATCAAGATCCGCAGCAGCATTTTGCATGATTTTGGTGTATTCTTTAATTGTTTTTTCTATATTTGTGAAATCTATTTTGGGTGCTGATTTTTGTTCGTTATTTTCTTTGGCTGTCATTTCACTTAGGGAAGATGAAATTTTTTTCTTAATGGTTTGAGGAGTGATACCATTAGCAATATTATATTCCAGTTGTTTTTTGCGTCGGCGATTGGTTTCATCTAATGCTCCCTGCAATGATCGAGTAATAGTGTCTGCATATAAAATTACACGGCCATTGGCATTTCGAGCGGCTCGTCCGATAGTTTGAATAAGTGAACGTTCTGAACGCAGGAATCCTTCTTTATCTGCATCAAGAATGGCTACCAATGAACATTCCGGAATGTCTAATCCTTCTCTTAGCAGGTTAATGCCAACAAGAACATCAAAAGTACCAAGTCTAAGGTCTCTTATAATTTCAATTCTTTCTAGAGTATCTATATCAGAATGCAAATAACGAACTTTTATACCATTATCGGCTAAGTACTCGGTGAGGTCTTCTGCCATTTTTTTGGTAAGTGTTGTTACTAAGACTCGCTCTCCTTTATTGGCTGTTTTACGACATTCTTCCATAAGATCATCAATTTGGTTTTCTACCGGTCTGATTAAACATAGAGGATCTGTCAATCCGGTTGGACGAATAACTTGCTCAGTAAAAATCCCTTTACTTTGTTCAAGTTCCCATTCTCCTGGAGTTGCAGATACAAAGATTGTTTGACCTCTCATCATATTCCATTCTTCGAATTTTAACGGGCGATTATCAACACACGATGGAAGTCGAAACCCATATTGCGCTAAAGTTGATTTACGATTAAAATCGCCTCGAAACATTCCTCCGATTTGAGGAACGGAAACATGGCTTTCATCTATAAAAATAAGAGCATCGGAAGGCAAATATTCAAATAAAGTAGGAGGAGGGTCTCCGGCTTTGCGTCCGGTCAAATAACGAGAATAGTTTTCAATACCTTTGCAATGTCCGGTAGCTTCAAGCATTTCGAGATCAAACCGAGTTCTTTGTTCAATTCTTTGTGCTTCTAATAATTTGTTTTGAGATTGAAAAGTTGATATTTGGTCTTTGAGTTCTTCTTTAATGCCCTGAATTGCTTGAGAAATTGCAGGTCGGGGTGTTACATAGTGATTTGCAGGATATATAGTAATGTTTTGTAAATTTGTTGTTTTTTTTCCGGTAAGAGAATCAAATTCACTTATTTCTTCTATTTCATCACCAAAAAATGATATTCGCCATCCTCGATCTTCATAGTGAGCCGGAAATATATCTAATGTATCTCCTTGTACTCTAAATGTGGAGCGAACAAAATTTTGTTGATTGCGTTCATATTGGAGTTCTGCAAGTTTATGGCATATTTCTTTGATGCTTACTTCTTGTCCAATATGTAGAGGTATGGTCATTGCAGAGTATGATTCAACATCACCTAAGCCATATATACATGATACAGATGCAACAATTATGACGTCTCTATTTTCTAAAATATTTCTGGTTGCTGCATTACGCATACGGTCGATTTGTTCATTTTGAGCGGAATCTTTTTCAATGTAAGTGTCCGTTTTGGGAATATAAGCTTCGGGCTGGAAGTAATCATAATAAGATACAAAATATTCAACATGATTATGAGGGAAAAACTCCTTCATTTCGCTATATAGTTGGGCTGCTAATATCTTGTTTGGTGCCATAATGAGAGCGGGGCGATTACTTTGCTCGATTATCTTGGCCATGGTATAGGTTTTTCCGCTTCCGGTAACTCCAAGTAAAACTTGGTTCTTTATTCCATTATTTATGCTTTGGCACAATTCTGCTATAGCCTGAGGTTGATCACCTGAAGGAGCAAAAGGACTTATCAGCTCAAAAAGCTTATTTTGATTCTTGGAACTCATTGCCTTGAAGGCTTTCACCATAAATTTTTGCGTAATTGGTAAAAGTTTGTACGTCATTAACAATTTTGTTAATTTCGTTTAGGTTTATTTTATCTTTATCCAGATGCTTTGTTAAGATATTAAAAATACTATGATATTTGGTATTAGCGAAATAAGGCATAAATTTGTTGCGAATTCGAATTAGTACAGTTTCTTTACCCGCTTTTTTTAGGGTGGTTGCCCAATCAAGAATAAAGTTAATTTGTTCTTGACTTAAAGGCTTGTTGGGATTTGGTTCTTCAATAAGGTATTTTATACTTTCTGCTGCTTTATCCCATAATTCGCCTTTCCAATAAATTTCAAATTTATGCAAGAGAGCTGTCTTGCCATAGTCGTTCTTTAATAATTCTAAGGCTTTTTGTGTCTCTCCCATTTGAGTATATGCACGAGCCATAATAACTCTACGTGGATTAGTTGTTTCTTCAGAAAGGTTTGGCGCATCGGTTGTTCGTAGTATTTCTAAAGCCTGAAAAGGATTTTCTTCAAATAGGTGAATTATTGCCATGCGAGCTCCAATTCGTGCCTTATCTTCTGCAGTAACATTGGGATTAAGTAATAAATCTGCCAACAAATTGTATGCTCTAGATGTTAAGTCAACAGCAACAAGTCTATCTGCCAAACGTTGAGTTATGGTGTTTTTTTTGCTGCTAATATTTGATAGCCAATTAAAATCCTGATATAAAGCCAAGGCTGTTATAGGGGATAATTTGGCGTCAGCCTGATTACTTAAAAATATTTCTTCGAAAACACGGAGCATTTTTTTTGCGATGCGCTCTTTTTGTTCAACAACAGGAGTATATACTCCGGCTTCGTTTAAGGTGCGTAGAGCATTATGAAAGTCAAAATCTTTAAGATAGAGTTCTGCCAATTGATCCAGGAGCTTTATCTTGAACTCTTGTTCACTCCATGCAAAACGCAATCTTTCCAGTTCGGCAATAGCCTCTTTGAGAGGCATAGCTTTTATTTTTTGGCTTAATACGGCATTGTGATATCTTGCTAAAGCGGAATATTTAATTGATGGGCTGCTTATTATGTTACGATATTCTTTTATTGCATTGCGAGGGTAACCCTGAAGTTCGAGTTTTTTTGCTAAAAGATAATGTATTTGAGGGTCTAAATTTCTGATACGATCTTCTACTGATCGTAAAATATCAATGAAGTTTTGAGCAGATAGATCATCTCCGCTCATAATGGCATTTTCTGCCGCAATCAATGCTATTTGGTCTTTGATTTCTTGTGGGTAATCTTTAATAATAGATATGTGATCAAATATTATTGCATTATTTTGTTCGCTATACTGTTTGGCACTTTTAGCCAATGCTAACCAAAATTTTCCTTCATCACTATTGGGCAAATTTCCGTAAGAAAAATCATCAACAGATTCAGCATATCTGCGTGCTAAAAAATTGGCAACTCCGCTTAGTGCTCGAAATCCATTGGTTTCAGATTCCGGAATTTGGGCACGTTTCATCTGGTTTAAGATGAATAAAGCATTACTTCCTAAACCATAATAAGTATAATATCTTGCCAGGTCTATTCTTATTTTGTTTTTCTTATCAATTGGAGCTGCAATAATATCTTTTTTATATTTTTCTACGACCTCAGGAAAGGGAGTTCTTTGTTGTTTTTGAGAAATTTGAAGGTTAAAATATGATGACTGATCATCTTTTAAGCCACTCTGTTTGCTTTTAATGCGTTCTAAATCACTTGTTATATTTAAGCCTCGACCTTGTGCTCTTAAAGTAAGCCCAGAGTTTCCTCGCGATAATATAATGTCAGGAGAGTTAATAACAAAAGCCATACCTTGATACGTTTTTAGAATATCAAACTCCGGATATCGGTATGTATTTAGTGTTCCAAGATCTGGTTGAGAAGTGGTGGCTGTACTAATAATATCTCCTATTTCCGGATCTATAATGGATATGACATTTCCGGTGAAATTACTAGGAATGAATAAGTATGGTTGCTTGAGGCTGTCATATTGAGTAAATATGGTCATCTCTTTAAAATTATGAGGAGGCAGTTCAGATGTATGCATATCTGCAATCCACAACAATCCTTCTTTTCTGATGGAAATGTTTACACCATCTGCTGGAGTAATTTGGATTAAAGTGGCTAAAGGATGTGGAAATTGGTAGATGCTTTTGGCAAGTTCTCCTGCTGTTTCTTTTAACTTATCTACGTCTATTTGTTGTAGCTGATCAAAAATTAACCAAACTTTGCCATTCCTTTCAAATGCGGCCAAATTACAAGGATTGCTCCAAGCAAAGCTTAAGCTTGCCAGTTCTTTTTTTTGAAACTGGGAAGAACCTAAAAAGGAATTTGTCTCCGGTGGATATTGGTCTTTTAAGGTTCGAGAAGAATAAGAGTAATCCTGAGCCAAAGTATTACCTGCTCCAATTATAAAGGAGACTGCAAAAACAATAAATGTATTTAAGACACGGTAATACAAAATCATATCCCTATAAGTTGTTTCCTATTAATTCAGCTGTTACTGCCTGTGCTTTTTGTGATTCCATTTGGGCTAAAATAGCTGATGAAGCAGATGGTTTCATTCCTTTTAAGAGAGCTACAGTGATATTTATATCAAGAGTATTAAATATTCGTGCGGCATCTTTAGGCTTCATAGTAGAGTACAGCTTTACCATAGAATCTATATTGGCCTTTTCTTGTTCTGAATAAGCATTAATTAATTTTTGTAATTTTTGCTCATATTCTTTTAATTGTTGTAATTTTTTGTTTATTTCCTCTTCAGTAACTTTTAACTGGATTGCTCTTTTATCAATAGCTTGAGCTCTCAAATCTAAAGTTTCTCTACGTTCTGCCAACTCTTGTAAAATCATAATTTCTGATTGAGTAAAGGTACTGGTCGGAGATGTGGAAATTTGTTTGGTTTCCGGAGTTGCTCCGCTTAAAACACGGGAGAGTTCCGCTGTTTCAGAAGATAATTCTTCTTCGGCAAGAGCGTCAGCTGTCGTAATACTAATTTTGTGATGTGACTGACGAGTATATATATCAAAGATATTGTTTACTTTGATTGTTAGGGTGAGTACAGCTACAAATATGAATATTGGTAAAAGGCGAATCTTGTTTTGTTTAACAGACATTTTAGTTCCTTATTATTTTATTGAACGAAGTGCTTTGAGTAATTCTAACTCTGCTTCTGAACGAGAATCTTTTTTGGCGATGCTGTCGCTAGATGTTGTTGTTTCTGTTGTCGTTTTAATGTTGCGTCCGGTACTGATAACATTCTCCAGTCGGTCGGCCAAGTTATCGGCACGTTCATTGATAAACAGAAGGTCATCCTTTAATTCTTTTGCGCTATCAACAACTTCTTTAAGTCCCTCAGACGAATGTTCGGTAACGGATTTTATTTTGGGAATGCTGTTTTCAGCTTTGTAGGTTGCATCATTTAGAGCATTTACCAATTGTGCTAAGCTATCTTGATCTTGGCGAAGCAATTTAAGGCTGCTGTTCAGGCGATAGGTGTATAAAATCGTCGGAACTAAAAGTACAATTATTATTAAGTTTATGATCAGCTCAATACTATCCATTTTTTTCGGCCTTTCCACTAACTCTTATAACTATGTGTTGTTCTTTTCTTCCCATAGTGCCTTTGAATAATGGTACATCACCACAAAGAACTTTAATGTCTTCTTGAGGAGATATTTCCAAAGGAAGGAAAGATCCTCTTTCCCATGAAGATATGTCTGAAAGGCGAATGTCTTTTTCGGCCAACACTGCTTTTACTTCAACATCGGTATCCCAAAGTTGTGACATTAAATGGTTTTCCCAAATAGTGTCACGGCCGAAACGTTCGCCCATAAACATTTGCAAAAGGAGCTCTCTGACAGGTTCTAAAGTGGCATAAGGAATCATGAGGTCTATTTTTCCGCCTCGATCTTCCATATCAACGCGCAAATGTGCGACGATAACAGCATTGGAAATTCGAGATATGGTAGCAAATCGAGGGTTTGTTTCTAAGCGATCGAATGCGAAGTTAACAGATGTAATAGGGTCAAAGGCAGTTGATAGATCGCTTAAAATAAGTTTTATCATTTCTTTGACAATGTTTAGCTCTATGGTTGTATAAGGACGTCCGTCTATACGCATGGCTGCGGTTCCCCTTCTTCCGCCAAGTAAAACATCTACCATAGAGTAGACTAAAGAGCTGTCCAATGACATCAGACCATAGTTGTCCCATTCTTCAGCTTTGAACACGTTTAGTAATGTAGGAAGAGTAAGAGAGTCGATATATTCTCCAAAACGCATTGATTCTATACTATCAAGAGAAACCTCGACATTGTCTTGTGTGAAGTTGCGAAGCGAGGTTGCCATTAGTCGGATGAGACGGTCAAAAACAATTTCCAGCATGGGTAAGCGCTCGTATGAAACCATATTGGAATTTAATATTGCTCTAACCCCGTTTTTTTGAGCTCCATATTCGTTGCTATCATTGCTCCCATAACCAAGAAGAGCGTCTATTTCATCTTGATTAAGAGATTTAGAATCAATGATATTGGAATCGGTTGTTTTTTGTTCCTCTGCCACCACGATACAAATCCTTTTAGTTGTCTGATGTTTTTATTTCTATTTGTTTTATGTTCAGGTTGTTTATTTTAACCGGTGAAGTAACCAGATTAAGTCGATATAATAATTCTTCTTTTAACCAATATAGGCCGTTTGCGCCTTCAACCTCTTCTAGTGTAAGTTCTATAATATGAGAAAGTATAGCATCTTTGATGCGAGAAGACATGGCATCTAAGATTGCGACATCTTCTATTTTTGAAAGCTCTATACTTAGAGCCAGTGTTATGCTTTCTTTATTTTTTTTGTTGCTCCGGAGATTAGATGAAATTTCCGGAAGATCATAAAAGATAGTAACGGTATCTCCCTTTTCAGAAGAGCCGGGGGTTGTAACAACACTATATGAAGATGTGTTGCTATAGTCTTGATTTAGAGCATAGAAAATACCAACAGATATTCCAATTACAATTAAAACAGGTAAAAGAAAAATCACAAGTTTTTTGCGGTTTATTTTTTTTGTACCTGAAGGAAGCTCTTCTAATTCGATATCTTCATCGTTGTCAATCATTTTGTTTCCATAGATAGTGGTTGAATATCCAATTTATTTTATAACATATATTTTATAAATAAATGTAAATTTTCTACTTATTACCAACTGAATTTTATCTTATCAAGAAGGTGGTGGAATTTATGCATAAAAAACTGGAAATTATATTATTAACTATTTATACTGGTGACAGTTTTTATTGTGGAGCCGTATTATGAAAAAAATAACAATCCTGTTTTTTTGCTTTTGTGTGTTGTTGATAAACAATGTGAAAGCTCAGTCATCTGCCGAAGGTGTTAAGCCTGAAATTCTTGATGAAATTAGCTCGGCCATAGGTCAGGCAGCGTTAATGAATGTTAAAGAGGCTGAACAGGTTTTTTGCTATCATGTGGCCGAGCGACCGGATAACTATGTCGGATATACTTTAGACGGAATGGCTATTGTCGGTTTCTGCGGTGTCGTAAGTGATGAACTAAAAAATATGGTTATAACAGAGTTGTTTAGCAATCAGGAACGTGTGTTGTTTGATGTGACGGAAAACTGTGTGATAAGACCTCAAGTTATGCTGAGGTTTGTTCGAGGTGTGGATTATACTGATGTGCTATTTTCTTCGCCATGTCATGCTTTTGCATTTTTTTATGGTGGAAAGGTTAGTGCATTTAATGCTAAACCGGCAGCACCGATAATTGATGCATTGGTTAAGCCGCTAACTCAAAATAAAATTGACTTTGCATCTCCGGCGTTATTGAAACAATTGCTGCCGATTGGTATTGCTCAGACAGATAATCAAAAAGAGATTTTAGAACAAAAAAATGCTCCTATTCGTAAATGGGTAGAAAATAAAACAAAACAAGAAGAGAAAAATGCACCTAAAGGTTGGAATCGCCTTAATAAAGGACGTAGAAAATAGTAATGGAGCTTTGTGTAGCATATCAGGGAGTATATGGGGCGTATTCACACATTGCAGCTAAAGAATGCTATAAGATGGTGGCACGGATTTTTTGGTTTCTTTGATATTTAAGACAAAAAATCAGCACGCTTTTTTGTACAATGCCTTGGGAGCTTTTGCACAAAATGAAATTAACTTATCTAAGATAGAAAGTTATATGCCGGAAGGGCGTTTTGTTCCGGCTCAATTTTATGTTGAAATAGAATCTCATCCGGATAGAGATGAATACAAAAAAGCTATAAAACAGCTTGAAAAATATAGTGATAGCGTTTCTATATTAGGAGTGTATAAAGCTCATTCGTATCGAAGATTATAAGTTACTGTTTTCGATACTTTTTATGGATTCATCAATTAATTTGTCTTGGGCCACAGAATCTATTTTTTGCATTAATATTTGCTTTGTTGTTTTAATTGTTTTTGCTGTTGTTATTTGAGAAATCTCTTTTAGAGCGTTGGCGCGAGATGATTTTATGCGTTCTTTAACTTCTTTTTCTTTTGCCGCCATAGCAGTTTCCATTTTATTTAAGCTTTCTTTTTTCAGAAAGTTAATTTCTTTTTCAGCGCGAGTTATAATTTCTTGGGCTTCTTGTTTGGCCCTGCGATATTTGCGCTCATATTCAGCCAAAAGTTTTTGAGCATCTTCCTTCAAAATGGTTGCGTCTTCAATTCTTTTTCCAATTTTACGAGCTCTTTTATATAGCATTATTTTAGTGATGCGAGATATCGGATAGAAAAGTAATAATACAACCAAAACAAATGATGCAGCAACCCAAAATTCAGCACTCTGATAAAACACTTCATGGTGTGATTCAATATCATGAGTTGATATCTCAATTGCGTTTACAACACTATCTGCAGCATTTAATACGGCATTTTGGGTGGCTTCAATCAGTTTGTTTGCTGTTTCGTTTGTCATGGTCTGCTAATCTCCATTACTTTCTAAAACAGATTTTATATCCTTTGCTGATATTTTAGAAAATCCTAACTTTTTAATTATTTCAGGGACAATCTCTGTTACCATATCATCAATTTGCTCGTGAGCTCTTTTTTTTGTTGTTGCTATCATTTTTTCGCTTTCAGCAATTTGGCGATTTAGCTCGTTATTTAACTCTGTTTGGCGACGCTCAATGGTTTGATGGAGCTCTTCTTTAGCTTTGAGAATCGAAAGATTGGCTTCTTCGGTTGCTTTGTGTAGAGCTTCATTGTATTTTTGTAATGATACTTCAACTTTTTGTTTTAGTTTTGCAGCTTCCTCAAGATCGGCATCAATTTTATTTTTGCGTAAATTTATCATTTCTGCAGTTTTGGGTATAATAAAACGGCTCATGATAAACAACATGCAAAAAAAACTTATGCAAAGCCAAAAAAACTGAGATGGAAAAATACTAAAATCAAGTTGCGGCATCGCAAACTCCTTGTGTTTAATCGTACATAACGTAATCGGAACATGGCACAACAGTTTTTTGGCTGTTGTGCGTGTGTTTCCGACTTGAAACAGGCTTATTAGTTGCCGGTAAGCATTACTAAAGCCACAACTAAAGCATAAAGAGCAACAGCTTCAACAGCAGCGAAGCCTGCCCAGCCATAAATATCTACATCTTTTTTTACTTGTGGGTTGCGGCCAACTGTGGAGATGATGGTGGTCCATACTTGAGAAACGCCCCAAGCTGCTGCCATCATTGACAAAGCGCACATTCCAGCTCCAATATATGCTAACGGTTCCATGTTTTTTCCTTTCGTAAAGTTAGTAAAATAAAGTTTATGTTTAGTGTTCGTGCAAAGCATCTCCAAGATAAATACAGCTTAAAACCGTATAAATAAAGGCTTGCAGCAAAGCGATAAATATTTCAAAACATACTATGCAGCAATTAAATAAAATCGGGACAATACCAAAGATCCCCAAAGCAGCAACGAATCCTGCTATTATTTTTAGCATAATGTGTCCTACGGTCATGTTGGCAACAAGACGAACCGTAAGACTAAATGGTTTTGATAAAAAAGAAATCATTTCAATAGGTATAATTAAAGGGGCCAAAGCTAAAGGAATGCCTTTGGGTAAAAAAGTTCGTAACCAGCCTATTTTCTTTTTCTTAATGCCGATAATTATGTTAAAGACAAGAGCAATTATTGATAGGCTGCCAACAGCTGTTAAGTGTGATGTAAACGTGAATGCGTACGGAAATAAGCCTAAAAGGTTTCCAAATGCGACAAATGTGAACAAACAGAAAATGAACGGAAAATATTTTAATCCTTCTGTTCCTACGTTTTCTTTCAATAGTGAATGAATAAATTCATACAAAACCTCAGGAATTGACTGGGCTATTTGTGGAACTAAGGTTCTTTTGCGCAAACATAAACCCAATAGAATCGTGGAGCAAACAACCGCCAGCACCATAAAAAGGGCGGAATTAGTGAAAGATATGTCAACCCCTCCGATTTGAATCGGAATGAGAGGTTTTACAACAAATTGTTCCATAGGATTTGCCACTAATTTTACTCCTTGAATTTTTGTTCTTCTGTCTTGGCAAACCGGTAAACGTTTAATATTCCGGCTCCACCACCTAAAAACATAAATAAAATCAGAAGCCAAGGTTTAGTGGTTAGCATATTGTCTAGCATATATCCTATTCCAGCTCCAACCAAAACTCCAGACAGCATTTCTACTCCAATCCTAAGCCCTTTTTTTGATGCTTTAGAAAACTCGGACTCTGGTCTGTCTTTTCTTAGAATTTCTTCCCTTTGCTTGAGTTCAGAAATGCGCTCTTCTAGTTTTTTTATGTCTTCAGGTGTCTTTTCCATTCCTAAACTTTACATTATAAAATGTTAAGTAGTTGTTAAAAAGGACATTATTTTTTATCTTGAGAAGCTATTTCTGCCAGTTTTGATTCAATTATATCTTTGAATGAGTTGTATGGTTTTAGTCCGGCAATGAATTCATTATGGCCATTCCAACTAATCACAAATGATGGAGTGCCTCTTATGCCTAAAGTTGATATTGCATTTTGGCGGTTTGAAATTATTTCTCGTGCATTATCATCGTTGTGCAAGCAAGAATCTGTTTTATTTTCAGGAACACCATATAAAACAGCGTATTGCTTTAAGACTTTTTGTGGGTCTCTGTTTAATCCCCAACGGCGTTGTTTTTTGAAGAGCATTTCTATAAATTCAAAATATTTATCTGAAGGAACACATTCTGCCAAAAGAGCAGCATCCATAGATGCTTTATCGGCAGGCAAGGGGATAAAGGAAACTTTTAGAAGACCCTTGTCAATAAATTCTGATTGAAGTTTGGGGAGAATCTGTAAATGAAAATCAGCGCAGTGAGAACAACCGAAAGATGAATATTCGTATAAAGTAACAGGAGCATCCGGAGATCCTACAGTATGGTTAGTTGGAAAAACACTGTTGTCAGGGATGACCGGTGTTGAAGCCAATATATCATCTTGGGCGCTTGCCTGTCTCATTAACACAATTTGACCATCGTCTTGTATGACAAAGCCCTTTCCGCTCAGATACATTCCTCCGGTCATGAAAAAAACAACTACTGCAGCTACAGTAAAGCTGATGTTTTTTATTATGCGTTCAAATTTCATTTTGTTTTTTTTCCTTATTGTTGCTAACAACGCGTTTGCCCAAACTTACAATGCGATTTTTCAGGTCTTGGTTGTTTATGTCTTTACTTAAGTCTATAATATAATTTTCTTCTTCTGTGGTTACAAGATTTTTTTGGATATTCCCCACATCTTCGATGTCTTTTATCGGAAAGTTTATATTTTGTGTGATTTTTATTGAGGATACGGCATTATATCCTAAAAAACTGTTTATTTTGCTTAAAATAAGTTTTTCTCTATGTTGAAGTTCTAAAGCGAATGCTCCTCCCGGAACTTCTATTTGGATAGTGCCACCTTGTTTTGAACCCTTAGGATATGAGATTCCAATGGGTAAGGTATATTCAGCCATGTCTCCGGCAATATCATTCCAGTTTGACAGTAAGTCAATTTCACTAAAACCATTTGAACCAAGTAAATTTTTTGCTAAAGGTTTTAGCATCTTGCCAACCGCAAGGAGATCATGTGTGCGGCGTTCTTCAGATATAAATGTTTTTGTGCTGTTTTTTTTCATGAGCCAAATCTAGCAAACAATATTAACAAGGGCAAGCCTTTTGTTGACCTTTGAATGTTTTTACGACTATAATTACAAAAAAATATGGAGATTTATGATGGAATGGTATCAGATTCTGCAAGCGGTATTGTCTTTGGTATTTGTAATAGGGTTATTGCTGCTGGTGTTGTGGACTTTTAAATACTGTGAGCAAAAAGGATTAAAGTGTAAGTTAGTAAAAAAATTACGTAATGGACAACGTCTTGCTGTTTTGGAAAAAAGAAATATTGATGCTAAAAACCAGTTGGTCTTGGTGCGAATTGATAATGAGGAATATGCTTTGCTTGTGGGAGGTAATTCTTCACTTTTGTTGAAAACTAATTTATTGTCCGGAAATAAAAATGATGAATAGAAGAAAGTTACTTGGTTTATTTGTTTTTGTAGTGGTTATGCTGGTTTCTTTTTCAGCGGCAGCACAAAGTTTAAGCGTGAATTTATCAGATGCTCCCAGTGGAACGGCTACCGGACGAATATTTAGCGTTTTAGCTTTAATTACGGTGTTGTCTCTTGCTCCATCCATTCTTATTATGATGACTTCGTTTACACGTATTGCGGTTGTGTTCTCAATAACTCGTACAGCGTTATCTACAAATACTTCTCCTTCTAATATGGTGTTGGTTTCTTTGGCTTTGTTTTTGACAATGTTTGTAATGGCTCCAACTATAGAAAAATCGTGGGAAGAGGGTTTAAAGCCAATGATTGATGAAAAAATTGAGACTGCAGAAGGACTAGAAAAGGCTATGAACCCCTTGAAGAGTTTTATGGTTAGGAATACCAGAGAAAAAGACCTGATGCTGTTTAGCGATTTAAGCGGTGAAAAGAAAGAAGAAAAAGCAGAAGGCGTATCTTTTAAGGTTGTGGTTCCGGCATTTATGATTAGTGAGTTACGTCGAGCATTTGAAATAGGATTTTTAATTTATGTACCATTTTTGATTATAGATATGGTAATTGCTTCTGTTTTGATGTCAATGGGTATGATGATGCTTCCACCCTCGGTGTTGGCTTTGCCGTTTAAGGTGATATTTTTTGTTTTGATTGACGGTTGGTATTTATTAGCCGGTAGTTTAATTAATAGTTTTAACGGATAGTTTATTTACCTTGCGATGATAACTCGAAGAGTTTTAGGCGTATATAGTCTCTGCGGCTCTGGGGTAGTTTATCTTGGAGTAAGTAGTCTTCCAACAGGGTTCGTATTTCCGGGGCATATTTGGGTCTGCCTAAAGCAATATTAGCGATGGCATGCGCAGCAGCTCTAAATATTTGGTCGTCTTCTACTTGTAGTTGTTTTGCGAGAATTTGGTAGGGAGGGGTATAAGTGTCTTTTTTCTTTAGTAGGCTGAAATCATAAGAGTTTTTTTGGATTTTTTGAGCGATTTTTTCGGATATGTCATTATCTTTGGTTTTTGCTCGCCAAATGATATTGCGTCCGCTTTGAGCTACTAGTTTTTTTATTTTTGCAATGATTCTTGATTTGGTGTTTTCTATCATGATAGGCTCGAACTATTGATTAGTGAAATGTATGTATTTTTTGTATTTATTAATTACTTTTTGGACTTCTGCCATCAAGCCTGTTTTTTCTTCGCAAGTTTTGCTTTCATCATTCCATATTCCGCCTTTTTCTTCACATTCAATACGTGGCCTGTTGGTATATTGGTAGTATGCATAAAAAATGCCGCCGGCAAGGATTATTAATAAGAGCAGAATAATCAAATGTTTAAGGATAAACAAAATAATCCATGCAGCAATAAAGGCTAATACAATCAATTTATTTAAGTCTGGATCTGCTTGTAATATGTAAGCCTTGAAGCCGAAATATAAAATACCGGCAAGACATATTGCAGAAATTGGTGATTTGAAGGGCCATAATAAAATTTTTTTTAGCAAATTCGGTTTTTGATTTTCTTGATTTTCACTCATGTTTGCTCTCCTTTTTTGTTACGTTAATCTATACAGAGACAGTTGGCAAGTAAAAATAGTTTTTAATTAAATATTAAAAAATATACTATTTAATAATTTGTAAAGGTGTACTATTTGTGAAAGGAACTAAAATGGACAAAATTATTGCTTTTGCGTTAGGAACTCAAGCTGCAGGTGAAATAAATCAGATTAAAGGTGCATTTGGAGCAATACAGGAACTAACGGGAGATAGTTTTGATGTTGATGATGCTTTTTTACTACCGGCAGATGTTAAATCCGTTGATGATTTGCGTAGAAAAATGTTATTTTCAGAATATAGTTCTTATAATAAATTTAAAGCGGATATATATGGTTGTTTAGATACTTATATGAAAAAATCTAAAATTATTCCGAGAATATTTGTCGTTGCATATTCTCAAGCAGAAAATGAATATGCAGGAAGTAATGTTGATGCTGTGTGTAGAGCAGTTAAAGAATATTATGATGAAAACAAGTTGGGGTTTATACTTACTTCGGTATTAACCAGTAAATTACATAAATACAAATATGTTGATTTAGTTAATGCACCAAAACATTTGCTTACTTTAAATTCTCGAATTAGGTATTTGCAGCATAAAAGTATAAAAAAGAGAGCGTTAATAACCGTAGGGACGATTAATAATTTTTCTTTGCAAAAGGTTAAGCAAAAAAAAGAAGACCTGATGAATATGATTAAAAAATATTCTCGAAATGCAGAGCTTAAGCCAGCAGTGCAAAAGTTAAAAGATTTTTGTAAAGCTGAAAAAAGAGTGGTATTTTGCTTGGGCGGAAGAGTGAATGGAAGTGAAGTAATTTTTGATGTGAATTATGCAGGGAAGCTTCTTTCTGATGCAGAAAAATTGACTCGTATCGGCTATAATGTTGTTTTTTGTAATGGTCCTCGTACTCCAAATGATGTTACAGATTATTTGTATGAAAAAACTTTAAATAATTCAAAAATTTTGTTCCAAAACTGTAAGAAGATAGCAGAAGACGATTCTGAACGAACTATCAGCAGTTGGCGTATATATTCAGGGCGCAATGAAGAAAAATTCAAGGTATTAGAAAAAATGGGTAATATTTATCCAGGTGTTCTTGGTTTTGAAAATACGTTAGTTGTTCATACTTTTGATTCGTATTCATCGTGTGAAACTGCAGGGGCTGCAATACCGACTGCTATTAGCTCGCAAGGATTATATATTGATCCTAATGTCAGATATGATTGTCATAATTTACAAAAATTGCTATGTCCTAAGTATGCAATTGATTGGGATGATTTTGTAAATATGGCTTGTAATATGAAAATTGAACCTAAAGATCTGAACCCATTGGTTTTATCCAGTCCGTTGAGAGTGTTTGCAGAGACATGCCTTAACAGAATTATATCCATGGGCAAGAGAAAAATCACAAAAAAGAAAATCAATTAATTTCTTTTTATAGCCAAGGTTTAATATCTGCCACTATTTTAGCTACTAAGCTTTCCGGATCGGTTTTGTTTTCTTCTTTTGTTATATTTATGATAGCAGATACGGAATTGTTATTATGACATAGGGCTAATGTTTTTAATATGCCGGCAGCAACTAAAGCTTCGGTTAAATTTGATGAGGTTAATGTCAGACAATTGTCGCCACGGTCAAGATTTATTATTATCTGATTGTTGGTGTAGTTTTGTTTTATATTTAAGCCTAAATACCCCATGTTTCCTATTTCTTTGTATATTGAAGAGCCATCCTCTTTCGAAAGGTTGATTACAAATTTTAGGGCGATAGTAAGAGCAACAAAAGGGTTGTAAGTTGCGAGTGCTTGAGTCTTATCGGCAACCTTGAATACGATAGCTTCGAGCTTTGTTTCTTGAAGGCAGGATTCAACAAACAAAGCGACAGCAAACCAATTGCTGGAAAATTTAGCACAAATATTGCGGATTATAACGATTCTGTTGTTTGAATATCGGATAAAAAAATCTTTGGCTATTTGGCGATATTCTTCCCACGAATTAGCCTCTGTTGTGTTTATTGTATATACAGGGCGTTCTTCGTTTAAAAATTCGTTTCCATCGTTGCTATCAAGGACAATCTCAATCATAACATCTCTCTATTTGAAATTACAACGGCAGATATAAAAGCATATTTTGAGTATATTGTCAAATATTAGCTAAAAAAACTCCGACATTTTAGTGTCGGAGTTTTTAAAAATTAGCCTAATTTTGTTTCAGGAGTTAATGTTGCTCCTTCTTTGGAGTATACATCAACAGCGCGAGCAGCTTTTTTAGATAGTGCTATGCATCCGGGACCAGAAACACATCCGCCTTCACAACACATAACTTCAAGCATGTTATTTTCGCATCCTTTTGTAGCATAACGTTTTAAGAGCTTGAGGTTGTCTTTGCTTAATCCGTCTATTTTTTCAGGGCGAAAATCTACCTTGCCTTGTACTATGTCTGCAACAGCACCTGCTACTCCGCCGCTTATTGGGAATAAACGTCCTTGAGCATGAGATATTTTGCCAAACGGAACTTCTTCACACTCATCAACGTTTATTTTAGCAGCGACAAGCATTGCACCTAATTCTTCAAATGTGAGAACGTAGTCAACATTTGGATCTGATTCTGCTTCGGCACGCTTGGCCAAGCAAGGACCCACAAATACAGTGATGCAGTCAGGCATCTCTTTTTTCATAAGTTCTGCAGTGTAGTACATTGGTGTTTTAGTATCAGAAACATATGGTCTTATTTCCGGAATATGAATCTCTGCAGCTCTAAAATATGCCGGACAACAAGATGTGGTCATGAATTTTTGGCCTTCTTCCATGCGTTCGATAAATTCGGCAGCTTCTTTTTGAGTGGTAATATCTGCTCCGACAGCAACTTCAATTACTTCGGAAAAACCAAACTTTTTAAGAGCGCCGGCAAGACTGTTAAGAGATCCTGGGAACTGGCCAGCAATAGCAGGAGCAAGCATTGCTACAACTTTTTTATCTGTTTCTTTGATTTCTCTGATTACATCAATCATTTGCGAGCGTTCGACAATAGCTCCAAATGGGCAAGAAGCTAAGCACTTACCGCATGAAATACACTTTTCGGTATCAATGTGTTCTTTACCGGCTTCATCTTTGGTAATGGCTCCAACCGGACATGCTTCTTCACAAGGAACGGGTATTTTGACAACAGAATGATATGGACAAACTTCATAACATTTGCCACAGTTTACACATAGGTCAGGATCAATTTTAGCGCGACCATTTACAATGCTTATGGCTTGTTTAGGACAGTTTAAACGGCAAGGTTGAGCAAAGCAACCTCGGCAAACATCTGTAATCACATATTGAGATTTAACACAAGCAGAACAAGCAACATCAATTACAGAAAGTTTGTTTTTTGGAGCACTTGTGCGTTCTAAAGCTTGTTGTCCATATTCTTTAAGCGAAGTCAGTTCATCTGTTTCTTCTTCAGGACAGTGACCAAGCCCAGCCATACAACGATATTTTAATACGGCACGATCCTTATATACACAACAGCGGCTAACCTCGCCATCTTTGGGTCGCAATGTTAAAGGGATACGATCGGCATCTTCGAATTTATTTTCAAGGTAACTTTCTGCCAACTTAATTAATATTTTTGTGCGCATAAGGTTGGCATTGTTCTTGGGTATTAGCATTATTTACTCCTATATTTTCGAACTTATTTTTTTATTATTTATTTAAGTTGTTCTCTAATTTTGCTAACCACTTTTTCATAAGTGGCTTCTTCAATTAATTCGTCATTTACGAACACGAAAGGACCTCGATTGTATTTTTTGGTGATGTCTTTGCATAATCCCATACAGCGCTCCTCAATGATTTCGATTTTATCGGCAATGTCGGTTGGGGCATTAAATTCCAAAGACTGAATTTGAGCAGATCCCATTACAAAACAAGATGTTCCAACGCAAATTCTAACTTTTATTTTTTCCATTTTGACAATCCTTTCTATATGTATCTGACGCTTATTTCTTTTAGGTATTTATCTTGCAACATTCTAAATATCTTTTTTACAATATTGCGGCGAATTTCTAACTCCATAGGCAAATTTGGATCTTGATGGGCAATATTGATTTTGGTTCCGACAACAAAATCAATTCTGTCACTTTCTAAGAGCATTTTTGCTAAACGAGTTGCTCCATTGTTTTTATCTTTATCTATACCTTCTTTTAGCATACGATAAACATCAGTCAAGGTTAAAATGCCTTCTGTAACCAAATCCACACCGGGCATAATGGAACACATAGGAATTTTGGGGTCAAAAGATGTTTTATCAATTTCACATTGCAGGCATAGTTCTCTTTCAACGATATTGGCGGTTGTGCCGCCACAAATAACTGTTTTTCCATCATAATCAGCAACTAAGTCGGCAAACTCTTTGTCTTTGCTTTCTTCAAACGGAGGACCGGTTAAGACCAAAAGTTTGCGAGGTTTGCGAAAGTATAAAACGACGCAACTTATATCATCTCCGGCATGTTTTTCAACCTCTTTGTCGATAGCCTCTTTTACAATGGCTTGGGCTAAGTCGTGAGCGGAAATGAGGGGATTCTTGCGGATTTTTTCCAATGCGAAGTTAAGGCAACCTTGCCGTTGCCAGCCAAGAGGATATAGGCGATTTCCAAGACCTGCTTGACTTACGCCATCGGATATTAAAATTATTCTGTCTTCTTCCTGGTTGGTCATCTGAGCGATGTTTATTGTTCTTTCTTTCCACTTGGCAGATGATATTTCTTTATACCTAACATTAATTGGTTTGTCCCCTCTAATCAGCATAAATGGAGGGTTGTCCATTTCAAAAACTCTGGTTTTGCCGTCAAGTTCGGTATCTACAACCGAAAATGTTGCGTAACTTATTTTGCGAATTTGGCAGATCGGTAGGGCGTCCATCATGATTTCTGATGAATGAGCCAGCTCCATATTGCTTTCAACAAATTTCATGGCCATTCTGGTTGTCATGGAAGATAAAATATTAGCTTTTACACCACTACCAAGTCCATCAGATAAAATAGATATTATGCGACGTTCTTCGGGGATTTTTTTTGAGTAAACCGTATCACCAAAGCAATCTTCGCCATGTTTTTGTTGTTGAGCCGTGCCGATTTCAATATATAAAGAATCGTTCATGACTTAAGAGTCCTTTTCTGCCGAATTGGTGCGAACCTTTAAGCCTGCTGCAGAGGTTTCATCTGCCGCATAATCTTTGGCGATAGAACGGAGAAGGACTTCGGTTTCGGCCATGTGCTCGCCAAGTGTACATGCTATTTGTTGAACTGTGGCTAAGTTTTTATGGATAACTTCTTTGGCTCTTGCAGCAATTTGTTCTTTGTGCATTTCAGTGTTGGTTACGTCTTCAATAATTCCGCCGACACTTTGTTTGGCATCAATATTGAATACAACAACATCGAAAAGTTTATCTTCGTGGCGCACGTGTTCTTTATGAATATCTTGCTCTAAGTCTAATGATGCGGAGAAAAGGTTGGTGAAACTGATGAAGTCACGAAGGTTGGCCCCGTTTAAGTTATCATAATCATATATATCTGCGTGTTCTTCTTCATTCCAGAAGGTATCTCTAAATTCATCATTATATTCCATAATGTTAAGTTTAGAATCGGCAATAACGATAGGAGAGGGAATACAACGAATTAGAGCATTTGCTTTGCGTTGAGCTTGTTGCTTCATGTGAGAAACACACATCTCAGGTTCTGCTTTGCCTAAGAGTAGAGCTTTGGCAAAATTACGACATGTGTCATAGCCACATCCGCCGCAGTTTAACTCATCATCTATGGAGAATTTGCCGATTTTGGCCAGTACTTTCCGAATATCAGAATCGTCAAAGTTGGTAGAGTTATCAAAGTTGTCTTGAGCCTTGTAATTAACAATGATATTGTGTTGTGGAGTTCTTGTACCGGATTGTTCAGTAAAAGATGTGTGCTTTAAGATGTTTAATCTTTTTTGTAATCCCGATGATTTGTTTGTTGTGCAAGGCCCTGATACGCACCCACCATAGCAAGCCAAGCATTCAATAAAGGTAGGTTGTTCAATGTTGTCAGGATCTATATTTGATAATTCATTTTGAATGCTGAATATGCCGGTTATTTGTGCAGTATATACACTGTTATCTAAGTTATATGCTTTAATTGTTTCAAGCATTCCGCCTTCAATAGGATATGCGGTTCCTTCTTGAGCGCGTTCAAGTGTGAATACATCATAGACACCGGGTTTGGTTTTGGCGGGATCTATTTTCTCGTCTTTTAGCCATTGGCGAAGATCGTTAAAGCTAAGAGCAACACTTAAAAGATCGGGATGACGATCGGCTTCAAACTTTTTGGCAATGCAAGGACCGATAAAGATAGTTTCGATATGGTTGCCGAATTTTTCTTTAAGCATACGACAATGAGCTAAGAGAGGAGATGCAATATTGGTTATATTTGGAGTAAGCTCCGGAAGGTATTTTTCTATGTATTCAACAACAGCTGGGCAAGCACTGGATAGAAATAGTTTCTTTTCGCCTTTAGAAATAGAGTCTTTGATTGTTTTGACAGTTTGAGCGGTAACTTCTTGGGCGCCAAGAGCTGTTTCGCTAACTCCTCGAATGCCAAGCTTACGGATGGCGGCAACAATTTGTTCTGCATTGTATTCCGGAAATTCGGTTATCCATGATGGGGCTAATGATACATATATTTCTTTATTGGATGAAACAAGGTATTTGGCTCGAGCAAGATCACTGCGAGGTTGCTTGGCTTTTGAAGGGCAAACACGATAACATGTTCCACATGCAATACATAAATCAGGAACAATCATAGCAGAATTTTCTTCAATTTTAATAGCTTTGACGGGGCAGCGGCGGACACACTTGTAGCAATCTTGGCAATCTGTTTTAACGGTATGTAAGGGGTGTTCTCTGTTTTGCATTAGTCGTTTGCCTTATAATGTTTTTCTAAAATATCAAGCAAGGTGTTGCTATCGAGGTTGTTGTATTCTTTATCGTCGATGGTGATGTTGGGGCCTTTGGAGCAGTTGTTGCAACAGCGAAGGCCGGTGAGCTCAATTTGGGCATCAAGATTGTTTTTGGCAATGTATTCCTGAATCGTTTGCAGGTTTTTTGAGTTGCCTCGAGCAAAGCAAGAGCTACCCATGCAGACTTTGATGTGTGATGTCATTGTTTTCTCCGCAAAAAAATAAAGCTTTTGTCAGTATATAAAAAGATATAAAAAATGCAATATATTGTTTGGATTATAAATTTATTTTATGTAAGGAAAAAATGTCTAATTTGCTTGCTCTTATTGAGAAGCAAGTTTATGATATGAAATTATTTAATGGTTGGGATTAAGGGTTATGGCTAAAACGGAAGGTTTTGCTGAAGAAAAAAAAATATTGGAGTTTTTGAGGCGTATTGAGCGAAATCAATCTGCATATTCGGCTTTATATGTTTATGTTTCAAAGTTAAAACCTAAAAACAGACACCCCTTATTTGTTAAAGTTATTGCTCGTTTGTTTGACGGCTTGGTTGGAGCTGCCGAAGGTCAGCTCTTTGTATTGGAAAATGGTGATTTTGTTATTATTGGAAAAAATATAACATCAGTAACAATTAATAATGCTGTAGGTAAGCTTCGCAAATGTTTAGCCAGTGATCCGATATTAATGTCTCAAGAAGAATGTGCTTTTACAAAAATATATATGTTTCCTGAAGAGTTTATCGACTTGGGAATGCAGATAGAAGAAATGATGATAAATCGAAATGTTGACGTGCCGACAATCCAAAAGTTTGCAATAGAAGCAAAACAGCTTGAAAGTGTTAAAGAACATCTTGATGATATTGACGTTGCGGAAATTGTTAAGCATCAGAGTATATTACGTTTTGAGAGTTCTGATGTTTTTAAGTCTTTGTATCAGGAGTTTTTTGTGGCGGTTAAGGATTTGAGTTTGCAATATAATCCGTCAATAGATTTGGTTGCAAATAAATGGTTGTTTTTGTATTTGACGCAAATTTTAGATAAAAAAACAATTTCATCGTTTAAGCAAAGTGCAATTAATAATTATCCTCAAGCAGTGGGACTTAATTTGAACTTATCATCAGTTTTTTCTGATGAGTTTAAGAATCTGATAAGCGATTTTACAAATTCGGGCAAATATATAATTGCAGAAGTGCAGTTATCAGATATGTTTAATAGTTTGAACTTGTATTTTGAGGCAAAAAAGTTTTTGCATGATCATAATTGTAAAATGTTAGTAGACGGGTTAACATTGAGTATGTTACAGACTTTGGATATACCAAGATTGCAACCAGATTTGGTTAAAATATTTTGGGATCCGATAATGGAATTTGATACAAATAATGCTAATTTTAAGAAGTTTATTTCTGATTTTGGGTCTGATAATATTATTTTGGCAAAATGCAAAGATGTAAAATCTATTCGATGGGGCATAAAATATGGAATAAGAAATTTTCAGGGTCCATATATAGATAATTTGGAAGTTGAATTAGTTCGCAAGCAATGTCCGAATGGAGGCATATGTACAACAGAGGATTGTCTTAAACGCAGAAGGCTTATAGTGGGGGCTGAGCGTGATAAGTGTGTATATAAAGATTATTTGGAAAAAATATTGGAGTAAAATATGAGCGGGGAGCAGCAATCAACAAATGTTAGTTCTTATTTTGAGCAATTGGCAGAGACTATTGCTGAATATGAGGCTACTTATTTGTTGTTTAGTGAGCTTAGAGACATTAATTTTGGTGTTGTTTTAAGAAAAAATATTGCTGATGTTTTTTATTTTTTGCAACCGGAAATTAAGTTGTTTTGGCAAAAAAATAATGATCTGGTTGCTGTTTATAAAAAAAATACACATGATACTCTATTGTCTTGCTTGGTGAAAATCAGGTTTTTGTTAAGTAATGATAAAATTCTAAAAGAAAGTGGAGATTTATTCGCGGCAGGTATTGCAAAAAAATATGATTTGTCTAATCAAAAGGAAACTCTTGAAACAGACATAAGAAAGGCAATTGAAGGGTCTATTGCTGTTTTGCCGTCAAATGTAGCAGAGAATAATGCAAATATTGTTTTTAATTCAACAGGAAGAAAATATCAAAAATCTTTAACTCCTGATGTGTTGGCTAAAATTCAAAAAATATTGTCGGTGACAGATTTTTCTGCCTTTATAAGGAGGCAATCGATTTGTGCAATTATCGGAGATTCTCGCCCGCAAAGAGTTTTTGATGAAGTTTATGTTTCGATTACAGATTTGCGAGAAATATTGATACCAGATGTTGATTTAACATCAAATCCATGGTTGTTTTTATCTTTGAGCGAAACTCTTGATCGGCGTGTTTTGCAAACGATAAGTCGCCATGATGATAGATCATTGCTTGGAAATTTTAGTATAAATATTAATGTTTCAACAATATTGTCAGATGATTTTTTAGTGTTTGATGACAATATAAATGTATCTATGCGTTCCAGTATTATTTTAGAATTACAGTTGATGGACATTTTTAGTGATATTAGAGCTTTTAGTTTGGCAAAAACGTTTGCACAAGCCAGGGGCTATAAAATCTGTGTAGACGGTATTACCGTTGATAAGTTGAAATATATAAAGAGAACGGAACTTAATTGCGATTTATATAAAGTAATTTGGCATCCGTCTTTTTTTGATGTTATTAGCGAAGATGAGCATTTTATGGATTATGCAAATAAGGCAGAACGAGCAAAAATTGTTCTGTGTAGGATTGATGATAAAAATGCAATAGAGTTAGGCAATTCATTTGGCATTAATTTGTATCAGGGCCGATACGTTCAAAGACTTTTGAGTTTGGCTCGAAAATAAAAGCCTCACGTTTGTGAGACTTTTATTTGTTTTTAGGTTATGCTTGTAAAGTTCTTCTTAGCAATTCGTCTTTCTTACGTAGCTTTTCTTTTTTTAATTGCTCAATGCGGATCATGTTTTTCCAGATGTGACTTTCTTCTTCCTTAATCATGGAATCAAGTTCTGCATGCTGGATTTTTAAGTTTTCAAGAGTAGAATTAACGTGTTCCATGAGAATCCTCCCTATGTGGATTACCATTATAGTATAGCAATTTTTTTTAAAAATTCCATAAAAAAGAATACTTGATATGAAATGCAAAAGATTGACCTACAAAATAAAATTCAATCATTGCAAGCTCCTGATACTTCTGTGGAGAGAGCTATTGATAAGGTATTGAATTTTAGTCAAAATTCTTATGAGATTTTCAAAAGTTCGCAAATTGAAGAAAAAAGACGAATTTTAAATATTGTTTTTGCGAACTTTTTTATGGAAGGGAAAAATCCAGTTATTTCAATGAGAAAAAACTTCAACCTCCTATCAAATTTAGGAGGTTGTCAAGATTGGTGCGCCAAAGTTGATGAGTTGTTAGAATCTATTATAGAGAATGCTTATGACATCAATAATGGTTATGAGCAACGGTATGACAATAAAGATTAATTTTGGATATTTATTTTTTACTAAATATATGATAGACTAAAATCAATGTATTTATGAGGATTTATAAAATGATTACATTTTCTGATATTGTTAATTTTCCATATGATGAACAAGATGTTGATAATGATATCAGACACTTACTTACAACAGGAGAGTTTAAACCAGCCTATGAAGATGCTGTAAGGGCGTTTTTAAGCTCAGAAATCCAAAATTGTGCACAAAGTATAAATGATGAAAATTTCCACCTAAATGTATTTAATCAAGGTTCAATG
This sequence comes from Alphaproteobacteria bacterium, assembly GCA_015062285.1. Lineage (GTDB taxonomy): Bacteria > Pseudomonadota > Alphaproteobacteria > RF32 > CAG-239 > CAZU01. The sequence continues at coordinate 262,169 of SUUY01000001.1, forward strand.
AGTGAAGATGCCCTAAAGAAAACACCAGCAGAAATTACTCCTTTGCTTGATAGACTTGGATTTGAACCACAAAAACGAGAGTTTTGGTACAATTATTTTGTAAATCCTAAATATGGACAACAAAAAGCACCTCCGCTTTCTATATTAATGCATAAAAATAAAAAAGAAGCTATTACACCATTTGGTTTAGTAACAGACCCTTTTTATACAGTCTATACCGAAATACACGAGTTAATGCACGGAGCACAGGCAAAATATTTTACATCATCAGATTCAGATAAGACAACATTAGAACACTACGAATTATTGTATAAAGGATTGTCTAGAGATGAAGCTAAAGCAATTCAAAAGGCTAAAAATCCTAACTCATCCAAAGATTCTCATTATGAAAGATGCTTTATTGAAATGCAGGCAAACTCAGCTGCCACTTGTTATATGATGCTACAAGCAATGAGAACCGGTGATGAAAATATAATAAATATGGTAGAAAAACGCTTGCTTAATGAGTCTGCCGCAATGTCCGGAGCCTTAATGAATGAAAGATTGGGATTGGCTTATTTTGAATATCCGGCAACAAAACGAATCATCGAAGAAGTAAAAGCTGGTAAATGTTCGCATTTATTGAATGAAAAAGGATTGTTAAATTGGCAAGAACTTTATAAATATACCAAAGAAAAAATTGATAATATGGGTTATTCAAAGGAAGATATGATTGCTTCGCTTGAAACAGCTAAAATGTTAAAAGATATCAGGACTAAACATCCCGATAATAAAGCTGAATTTTTAGATGCCGTTGAAAAACAGTCAGCAAATTTAGAGCATCCTCATAGCACAATATTTAATCACTTTGTTGAGGCTCAAAGAATTTATCAACGAGATGAAAGTAAAAGATTGCATAATTTTTATCACAGATTAGGAGCTAAAACATTAAGAGATAAAATGTTAGCAGAAACTACAGAGCAAAGTATTCCTCAAATTGAAGAATATAGAAAAATTTACAAGGAAACACAGATTAATAAAAATTATATGCTTTCTAATATTATACAGTCAATAAAACCACAGAGATAATGAAACCATATTAATCGGATACAAAAAAACTCGCTTTTTTGCTAGGATTAAGAAACTTGGTGCAACAAAGTTGATGAATTGTTGAACTCGATTGAAAGATGAAACAAGAAAAATAAATGAGTGGCAATAATTAAAATATATTGACTTTTGCGGAGAATAATCATCATATTCTCCGCAAATTTTGCGATAGTTAAAAAGTTATTGTTTTAAACATTAATTTATGATATATTATACCATAAGTACAAAATAGATATTAAAGTATACAGTAAAGGGAAAATGATGAGTATGATGACTAATGATGAAGCACGAGATTTCTTGAAAGATATTTATGATAGAAGATTAGAGTTTGCAACTGTTGATGAAATAAAACGGAGCCAAAATTGGGGGCGGAGAGATGTACGAACTGTCTCTGAAGAGGAAAAAATAAAAGCATCTGATAGTTTGGAATTATTAAAAGAAAAACCTTCTCCTCTAATTTCTAATTTATATGATCTCCCATATTATTCTGATCTTGCTCGTGGTGATTCTTGTGTAAATGCAGCTTATGGTCTTTGTTTTCAAAAAGAAAACGTAACAAATATTCAAAAATTAGGAGAAATGAGAGATGATGTAACCTTTATGCAAGAATGTATGGATAATCCTATATATAAAGAAGCTTTCTGCGAAGTTATGTCTGGGTCATCTGCTAAGAAAATGGTAATGACTTTTCCTGATTTACCTTTTATGGATAGGGTTTTAAAAAAAGTTGGAATCAAGACAAAAAAAGTAAAACAGGAAGAAACCGAAAGAAAACGATTTGATGAATTTGTTAATAAAGTAAGTGCCTACAGAGAGATTGCAAAAGATGGAACAGGGCTTAATTTTAGCTTGGTAACAGAAGTGAGGCAGAATGGTAATCTTTCTCGTTATGATGAAATATTTAAAGAAACTATGGAAACAGCGACAAGAATATTGGCATCAAAGGCAAATAGATTTTGTAATGAACAAGCTAGAAGAGAGGCTTACAATATGGAAGTCAATAATATTAATGAGTCTAATAAAGATAATCATATTGAAAAAACATCTCATCAATTTGATGCACAATTTAGAGACACGGATTTTCGTACAGATAGTGAAAAAACAGCTGTCGCAAAAGACAGATACCTTGCTAGAAAGATTTTAAAAGAAAGAGGTTTGTTACCGGTACCTAAAAATAAAGTGGTAAGTAAGACAGAATTACCACAAACGATGTTGCATAAAGTTTCTCAAAGAAGTTAAAACAGATAACTTATAAATTATACCGGAGTATAAAAAATTATTTCAAGAATTGCCAGTACAATCTTCGAGGATTCTTTTATTGGTGCACCAAACTTGACGAATTGTTGAACTCGATTATAGAGAATGCTTATGATATCAATAATAGTTATGAGCAACTGTATGATAATGAAGATTAATTTTTTAATTTATTTTTCATAAAATATATATTACGATGAACTTGAGTATGGGAAACTATATTCTGAGTGCCTTTAAGGTGCGAAAGAGCTGTCGTAAGCTCATGTTCTATACGGCACGGATGATGTCGTAATGGTGTATTTCTTAATATGCCACATTCATCCTCGACAATATTACGGTCGGGGAGCCTGTGGTGTATGTCCAAAGGCTTTTGTCTTAAAGACCATAGGAATCATCTTATAGAACGTGATTTACGAACTCTCCGACCACCTTAATAAAAAGGTGGTTTAGTTTTTATAAGGGATAAGAATATGTCAAAAGATAGCCAAATACAACAATTACGAGGATTAGAACTTGTAGAAGAGCCTAAAGCACGTTTTGATGAATATGGTAGGATTATTAGAAAAAATAAACCTAAAAAGAACAAAACCATTTATCAAGTTGAAGATGGTGCTAAAATAGAGCTGGTACTTGATGAACAAACAAAAACTTGTATGGTAAAATGTCAGGATAGAACTTATCCTTTATTTGATGAACAAAATGGAAAGGCCGAATTTGTTGATAGCAAAGGAAATCCTATTTATTATGATTCACGAATTCCTGTAAGAGAAGGTGAATAACCTATTAGAGAAGAAATAGATGGAAGACATATTATTAAATTTGGAAAAAATCACGAATATACAATTCCTTTTGAGAGCCAAAATGGGGAATATTATACTCAAATGAAATATGAAAAAGGTGGAACAATCAATATTGATTTTCCGGGACAAACAGGATTTAAGAATGTGCTAAATAAACTAAAAAGTGAAACGAACAATGATTTTAGAACGAATTAAAGTAATGTCATAACAAAAATAACAATTAAAAGTTGTAATTGGTATATCATCAAAAGGAAAACAAACAATGAAACTATATCACTATATTGCAAAACCTAATACAGCTTTAGAAGAAGGAATTTTATCTTTTGCTAAAAATCCTAATGCTGATTTGAGATATTATCACAAGCGTAGCGGAGAAACAACTCACGATGGTATTGTAAAATGGATGGAAAATTGTTTTGAAGGCAGAAGTCGAGCTATTCGAGGTTTTTCTGAACCAATCCAATGGACAGATAAAAGTATCAATATGTTCAAACCTTTTATAGAAAATGCTGATTTATTTTCAATAGATTTAGAGGCTCTTGCCAAAGATGGTTTAATTGAGGCTGTTTATGTCAGTCCTGCAATTAAGCCTAATTTAAATAAAGATTTTCCACAAGATGTTGATGAGAGATTGGTAAAATTAAATTCAATCAACGATATTGATACATCTCCGGTGGATTGGTCTGTTTGTGATGAAAAATTAGGACTACGCTTTTCTGTTGTACCCTATTATTTGATTGTCCTTAAAGATGGATTCATTCCATCCAAATATGTCAAAAAGGAAAATTAATGCTAATAAAAAAACGATAAATACGGGATTTTTAATTGGTGCTCTGAAAAGGACTTGAACCTTCACGGGAGTGCTCCCACAAGTACCTGAAACTTGCGCGTCTACCAATTCCGCCACCAGAGCATGTGTGCATTTGGTATAATAATTTTTTTGTTATAAGTCAAGCCACTTATTTAAGTATCCGTAGGAATCCAAAAGTAAAAATGTGCCTAAACATATACGATAAATTACAAAAGGAAAAAAGGTGGATTTTTTGAGCCACCACATTACAATATAAATGGCAATTATTGAGGCTACAAATGAATAAGCAACAGCATCAAATGAATATAAAATAGCTTGTAAATTTTGGGTTTGGTATAATTCGTAAGCTACAAGTGATCCGGCACCAATAATAGCAGGGATTGATAATAGCATTGAAAATTTTGCTGCTTCCCGACGTTCCATGCCGAGGAATCTGCCCATGGTAATAGTTATTCCGGAGCGAGATGTGCCAGGGATGAGAGAAAAGCATTGAGCAAATCCAATCAAAAATGCATCTAAAGCATTAAGGTGTTTTATGCTGCGAATTGTGATGCTGTATTTATCAGCGATATAGAGAAGTATACCATATCCTGAAATGGTCCATCCTATAAGACGTGGATTTCTTAGTTCTTCCAAGCCTAATTTATGTAGCACAAGGCCTACAATGACAACGGGAATTGTTCCAATTACCAAAAGCCAAAATGTTTTGGCATCATTTTCTTGAAAAGTTGGAATAAACTTGGTTTTGAATAATGATTTTATTATATTGTATATGGTAGGGGAAAAGTATATTATAACGGCTAAAATAGATCCTACATGTACAGCAACATCTAAAGCAAGTCCCTGATCAGGGAAAGATGTGAAGTATGAGAATAAAGCTAAATGTCCTGATGAGCTAACCGGTAAAAATTCGGTTATCCCTTGAATTGCAGAAATAAGAATAAGTTGAATATTTGTCACAGTATAAACTCTTTATGATTTAATGCCAAATGCTGTACAAATTCTCTTTTTTAGAGCCAAAGGAGATATGGGTTTAACTAAATATTCCTGAATGCCGATATCCTTAGCTTCCATTACAGTTTTTTCTTTAGTATCAACGGTGACCATAATTATTGGAGTAGGATTTATGTTTTTAATAGATCCTTCTTTTATTTCCTTAGCCAATGTCAGACCTGTTTGATCGGGCATTTGTTGGTCCATTAAGATAACATCAATTTTAAAGTTTCTTAATATCTCAACAGCTTCTTTTGTGTTGCTAGCTTCTTTTGTGTTTTTGATGCCGATTTGATAAAGGGCAGTCTTAGTAAAAGTACGGGAAAATTTATCGTCATCTACAATTAAGCAAACGACGGAATCCCAAGCAATTTGTTTATGTGAATTTTCTGTCATGTTGACCTCGTATGATTTTATAGTCAAATTTTATAATATTTGTTTATATTGTAAAACAAAAATTGTTAAAATTGTTTATATTTAAAAGTGAAGGAGGATTAAATTTGATTCCATGAACTGATGCTCCCCAATGTAAGTGCGGACCTGTTGCTCTTCCGGTTTGGCCAACAGTTCCGATAATATCTCCTTGTTTTATGATGTCTCCTTGTTTTACTTTAATATCTTTTAAGTGAGCGTATATGGTGTGAAGCCCATATCCGTGATCAATGATAATAACATTACCGGAATAAAATAAATCCTTTTGGGAAAGAGTTACAATCCCGTTACCGGATGCTAGAATCGGAGTACCTTCAGGAGCAGCGATATCCATTCCGGAATGAGGATTTTTTTTGACTCCATTCATGATTCTCTGCCCACCAAAAGTGCCACTTGTGCGACCGTTTACAGGCATGATGAAACCTTGTTGCCAATAAGGTGTGAATGTTTCATTTTGTTGAGCTGCTCGGACAAGTTTTTGCTCAAATTCAATATCGCGTAAATCAGAATCTGAGGGGGTTACTTTGCGAGGAGGAATGCCTTTAATATTTTGGATATCCCAAGCTGTTGCTGCAATAGATAATGAGTGTTCGGTTGTGGTTTGCTTGTTTGTTATATATAGATTGTTTTGTGATTTTTCGTCTCTTCCCATAGCTAAAAGGAATAAACCATCAGAATCGGGAGAAATATTAGCCTGATTGAAAGTAATATTTTGCGCTGCGGAGGACTTTCCGACAAGGATTTCTCCTTGTTGAAGCTTGCCACATAATTCTGCTGCATGTATGCTTGTGGCAGTAATCAAAAAACTAAAAATTAAAAAGGTCAGTTTGTAATGCATTGGGTTTTTCCTTACTTGAAGTTTTGGTGGCTCTTATTTTGGGTCCGGTTGACGAATCGAGTTTAATAGAGCCATCATGGAATAAGATTTCTATCGCTTGAGCTGTTTGTGCTTCTGATGAATTATATAAAGTTTGTCCTTTTTCATTTTTGATCCAAGCAAATCCTCTTTTCAGTACGGATCCGACAGAAACAGAACTTAATCTTAAAAATAAATTGGAAAGAGTTTCTTGTTTTTTTTCAATAATATTAGTTATGAAATATGGTTTTAAGCCGGTGAGTTCAAGAAGGTTTTGCTTGCTTTTTATGAGGTTGGAAAATGAAATATCCAAGCGCTCAATACGATCATCAAACTTTTGAACAGCCTCGTGTAAGATTTGTTGTAAATTGGGGATGCCGCGGGATAAGCCATCAAGTACGGTTTTGCGTTCGGATAAATAACGAGAACAACCGTTGATGAGCCGTGCCTGCAAAGTATGAATTTGAGCAGAAAGTTCACTTTTAACCGGAACGGCAAATTCGGCAGCACCGGTTGGTGTTGGAGCTCTTTTATCTGCTACATAGTCGATAAGCATAGTGTCGGTTTCATGGCCAACAGCAGAAATTATCGGAATTTGAGAGTTATAGACAGCTCTGATTACAACTTCTTCGTTGAAGCACCATAAATCTTCTAAACTTCCACCGCCACGTGCAACAATCAAAACATCGGGCCTGTCTTTTAATTGGTTAAATCCGTTGATAGCTTCGGCAATTTTTATTTCAGCTCCGGAACCTTGTACCGGTGTGGGCCAAAGCAGTATGCGAGTAGGAAAGCGGTCGCGTACGCGATGAATAATATCTCTGATTACGGCGCCACTGGAAGAGGTTACTACGCCAATGGTCTGAGGTAGAAAAGGCAAAGGTTTTTTATGTGTAGCATCAAACAAACCTTCAGCAGCAAATTGTTTTTTACGTTCTTCTAATAGTTTGAGAAGGGCACCAGTACCGGCTACTTCCATTTGCTCGATTACCAATTGATATGATGATTTGCCGGCAAAAGTGGTGATCTTTCCAGTGGCAATGACTTCAAGGCCGTCTTCGGGTTTGACTGCCAAATGCATGGCTACACCCTTCCATACAACAGCGGAAAGGACTGCATTTTCATCTTTTAATGATAAATACCAGTGGCCGGAATCGGCTCGTTTGGCACCAAAAATCTCACCTTTGATACGCACTTTAGCAAAAGCAGTTTCTACGAATCGTTTAATTTCTGACGATATTTGAGTAACTGTCAGTTCGGGTATTTCCTTAGTGCCGTTTGCACTCATGGTATAGGTTAAAAGGTCTTCCATTTTCCATCCTTAAAATTTGTGATTATCTTAAAGAATTTTATATGGTTTGTTAAGTGTAGAATCGAGGGTGTGGAAAGGATGAAATTTGTTTGAAATTAATTTGTGTCATAATGTTTTCAATAAAAATATATTGATCTTAAAAGCTATAATAATAACAAGTCTTGGACATTTTTAAGATTAGAGAAGATTTTTGCATTTTTAGCAAAAGCAATAATGCAACGGCGTTTAAAAAGATGTTTTAAACTTTTGAAGATAGAAATTTAAGGTTAGTTTAATTCTAACATCCCGTTAGCAAAGTCTTGAGCGGAAAAAGAATTCATGTCGTCAATGCTTTCGCCGAGACCGATAAAATACACCGGAGTAGGACTTTCTGTTGCAATAGCCGCTAAGATTCCTCCTTTGGCGGTGCCGTCTAATTTATTGATGATAAGCCCATTGACATCAACCATTTGCTTGAAAGTTTTTACCTGATCAAGTGCGTTTTGACCGGTGGTGGCATCAAGGCAAAGCAAGGTATGGTGAGGAGCATCGGGAATAACTTTTTTGATGACTCTTACAATTTTTTGCAGTTCTTCAATCAGGTTAGTTTTATTTTGCAGGCGACCGGCGGTATCTATAAATACGATATCGTCTTTTTGCTTGATTGCTTCTTGCAGTCCGTCAAAACACAAGGCAGCAGCATCACAGCCGTTTTCTCCTTTATAAATACGAATCTTATTTCGTTCTGCCCAAATGCTTAATTGTTCTACTGCTGCAGCTCGGAAAGTGTCTCCGGCTATGCAAGAAATTTGTTTACCTTTGAATTTGGCGGCAAGTTTGCCGATGGTTGTTGTTTTACCGGCTCCATTGACCCCAACCATCATAATAACGGCAGGTTTATAATTGCCAAGTTCAAAAGTTTTTTGGCAAGGTTGTAAAATATTGCTTAATGTTTGGGCTAGAAGTTTGCGAATATCTTCATCGCTTGTTTCTTTATCAAATTTGTGGCCTGCAAATTCTTTGATGATTTTGCTTGAGGCAACGGTTCCCAAATCAGAACATATGAGTAATTCTTCCAGTTCATCTAAAGTTGCGCCATCAAGTTTACGGCCTTTGAAAATGCTGCTCAGGCCTGACGTTAATTGTGAGGAAGATTTTTTCAGGCCAAGACCTAGTTTGGCAAACCAATTAGTCATCGATAACTTCTCCTTGCTGACGCAAAATACGAGCTCGTTCTTTGCGAATTTCTACCGGAACTTGCGGCATTTTAGCGGCTGGTGTTCCGGGTCGTTCAGAATATGGAAATACATGTAATTTATTTATTCCGGCTTCGTGCACAAGTTTTATGGTATTGTTGAACTGTTCATCGGTTTCGGTAGGAAAACCACAAATAAAATCTGCACCAAATGTAGCTTCCGGTCGAGCCCGACGTAATTCTTTAGTTAGGCGGATAACATCTTCTCTGGTGTGGCGACGTTTCATACGTTTTAGGATCATATTATCGCCGGATTGAATCGAAAAATGAAAGTGTGGAGTGATGTTGGTATATTTTTTTACTAATTCAATAAATTCACTATCTATAGCTGCCGGATCTAATGAGCCAAATTGTAAAGCAGGAAGATTTGGAACTTGTTGCAAAATTTGTTTTACCAGGCCTGAGAATGATGGTTTATAGGAGCAAGCATCTACACCGGTAAGGCAAATTTCAGCAAAACCTTGGTCTACAAGGGTATGAATTTGTTTGATGATTTCTTCAGCAGGGACAGACCGATTTGCACCACGGGCATATGGTACAATACAGTATGTACAGCGGTGGTTGCAACCTTGTTGAATCTGAACAAATGCTCGTTGGCGTCCTTCAAATCCGGTAATAAGATAGTTGTCATATCCGTCATAGTCAAAAATGTCGCCGACAATAGTCTTTTCGGTTAGCGGAGTTGAAAGATATTTTTCAATTTCGGATTTTTCTTTATTGCCGAGGACAAGGTCAACTTCGGGCATTTGAGCAAATTTGGCAGAGGAAACTTGGGCTGCACATCCGGTAATGATGATACGAGCTTGAGGGTTTTCTCTTCGGAGCTTGCGTATCATTTGACGGCATTGACGTTCGGCTTCGGCAGTAACAGCGCAGGTATTGACAATAATCAGATTGTCAAAATTTTGAAGTTTTTCTTTCAAAACCTCTGATTCATAAGAATTAATTCGACAGCCGAAGGTGATTACCTTAATCATATTTTGTTTCCATTTTGTAATTTTTGATAGAATATAGCGGCAAAAGCTTTTGTTTGCAAGGGTTTTGTGCACTGATAATAAAATTCCTAAGTTATTGATTTGTTAAGATTTGTTTCTTAAGCTATTTACATTCGAAGGAGGTTATATAATCGACTTCGGAAACATTAACTAGATAAGGAGATTCTTTATGAAACTTAGAACTATGTTACTTGCTTCTGCCGCAGTTATGTTTGCTGCCGGCACTGCTTCTGCTGCTGACTTGACCGGTGCTTTCTATTTGCCGGGTGAAGGTAAATTTGCTTCTGATACAAAATTAGAAGCTAATCGTACCGAATATAAACATACTAATTATAAAGAAGACAGTATGTATTTGTCTGAGGAAGTTACTTATGGTGTAACCAATGATTTTGCCGTATTTGGTAGAATTGGTAATGAGTTTGATACCGAAGGCGAATATAACAATGATCACAACTTTGATTATGAGGTTGGAGCTGCCTACAATATGCGTAGTGGCGATGTGTTGATGCAGGTAAGAGGTTCTTACGAAACATATAATCCTAAAGATTTTAAAGGTAAAAGAAAGACCGATGAAAGGTGGCAAAAGTACCTTAATGGTGAAGTTCGTTTAGGGTATGATATGGGCAATGGTTGGTCTCCATATGCAACATATAGATTATCATCTCAGGTAGATGTAGCAGATAGAGGAATTGAACAATCTGCATTTGTCGGTGTTCATAAATATAACGGAAAATGGGCTGCAGATGCCGGCGTTCGTTATGATTTTGTAACTGATGGCGAAAATGATAACGTGACCTATGCTCAGGCCGAGTTTGATTATTATCCGGTTGAAAATGTGGCTCTTGGTGTATATGGAAGTTACTATTTGGCCGGTCAAGATAATGAAGTTGATAAAGATTACACCACAGGTGTCAGAGTTAAAGTTGAATTCTAATTTTAGCTTTGCTTGAAAGAAAAGCCTCTCAATTTGAGAGGCTTTTTTGCTAATTCTTTGATGTTTAAGTATTTGTCTAGAGGGTGTGATTTGTTGTTGTATTATTTTTGAATTCGTGTTTGGGAGACAAAGGTTATATCAAAAAATCCTTGCATTAAAAATCATAATGAGTTAAAAAATCAGCATATTATTTATTATTAATCTAATATTAATCTAATTATGAATACAAACGAAAAATTTGCAGCATTAAACAAAGTTGTTGCTGAAACAGAAATGACAGAGGAAGAGATTATTCAGTGGTTCGACGCACGCAAAACATCGGCGGTTGCTCCAGATGTTATCGGTACATCATCTACTGGTGGGATTGAATCAATCTTTCCAATTGCCTATAAGAAAGGTAATGAGTTTGAAATTTTACCTGAGCTTATTTTGGAGCGAAAGGATGAGGTTTGGGGTTATGAGATAATTCCCAATATTATTCTTGCCAAAAAAATGGGAGCAGATGGTAATGTCAAAGACGCATGTTGGTATAATGCCAACGCATTTGCAAAAAAGTGCGTGTTAAATGGAAAAAAAGGGCATTTGCCATCGAATGAGGCTCTAAAACAGTACTGGAATTGGGATCTGAAGGACAAAATTCAGGAAATGGATAAGTTCCTGAGAGAGAATGGTATTGATGCAGAGAGAGAGCAACTAGGACGCGTAGGATTAGTCTGGTGTTCCGAGGGCAGGGGCAATGTTGCCTATTTATTCAACCTATATTATGGTGGTGGATTTTCGTGGATGAATAAGGCTGATTCTGGTGGGTTTGAGCGTCTTGCGGTAAGGTTTTAATTACCTCTTTATTTCTTTACCCCCCTTGTTGCAAAACAACAAGAGGGGTAATTTTTATAGTTAATTTGAGACATTTATTTTACAGATATTTGATCTAATGCTATGTTAGAATGTTCTTTAATTTTTTCAGCGCTGAATTTTACATCACGGTGTTCGCTTTCAGACAGACGAGGGTAGATAACGTTGTGTACGCCTCGTTTGCCAATAACTGTTGGCATAGACAGACACACATCTTTAATTCCTTCAACCTCTTCGTGTTGGGTAGAAACAGTCAGGATTGCATATTCATTGGTGGATATTGCTTGGCAAATGCGACATAAACCACCGGCAATACCGTAATAAGTAGCACCTTTCCCGTCAATGATTTTATAAGCGGCATTGCGAACACAATCATCTATTTGGGCTTTGACTTCCGGTGTCAGATCTTTGTTTGTCATACGGGCGAGTTCTTCAATCTGGACAGTTCCGCCATCACCATTTGACCAAACCAAGACCTCACTATCACCATGTTCGCCTAAGACATTGGCGTGTACAGATTTTGGCGATATACCCAAGTGATAGCCCAGTAGGGTACGAAAACGTGCAGTATCCAAAATTGTGCCGCTTCCAATAACTTTTTCTTTAGGGAAACCCGAAAGTTTAAGGGCAACTGCCGTCATAATGTCAACCGGATTTGCGGCAATAAGTAAAGTAGTGTTCGGTACTGATTTTACTATTTGAGGAATTATGCTTTCAAATATTTTTACGTTTCTGCCTAATAAATCTATTCTGGTTTCTCCCGGTTTTTGATTGGCTCCGGCTGTGATAATCACTACTTCACAACCTTTTAAATCTTCGTAATTTCCGGCTTTGATTTTATTGGCATAGGCAAAAGGAGTAGCGTGAGCAATATCCATTGCTTCGGCTTCGGCTCTTTGCTGATTTGCATCTATTAAAACAACTTTTCTGGCTACACCCCGCATAATTAGTGCAAATGCAGTGGCGCTTCCGACTTGACCTGATCCGACGATGCCTACTTTCAAATTTTTAATCCTTATTGTTGATTTAAACTACTCTATTTATATAGGAATTGGAAAGTATGAATACAACAAAAAAGGCTGCAAAATTTTGCAGCCTTAAGGTTTTGCGATATATTTTTAATCAACGAATGTTTCGCCTTCATCAGCAGTTTCTTCCGGGTTTGTTTCAACAACGTCTTCTGCTTCGGATTCTACAACCTCGTTTGCAACGCTATTAGCTACATCGTTGATGTTTTCCGGTGTAATGCTAACTTCTTCTTCAACAACTACGAGTTCAGGTTCTGTAGTTGCATTGTTTTGGTTAATAAAATATCCGACTAAAGCTATGATAACTAAGGCTGCAATAATATATACTAATTTTTTCATATTTCCTCTCTTTCATTTAATATAGTTCTAGATTATGGTCTAACAAATTGTATGTCAATATAATTTACCAATTATCTAACACCAAAACGATTGCCCGAACTATAACGCTTGAGACCAGTATGGTATGCGAACAAACTAATTCCAAAAAAGAATAAGACAGCCAGTATAAAAAAGAGACATTCACTCCAGCTGAAATTTGTAATGAGATTAACAGGGACAAAGGATAATAATCCGGCAGGTAAAATAGTTAAAAATATGACTTTGTACCAACCGGTAAAAATCGATGCCGGTTGGCTGGCAAAAGTGAGGAAGGATATGAATATGTTGTCTCCAAGTCGCTGCGAATCGCTAACAAAAAATGCTAACGAAGATGCCAGTAAGCGAATCGCAAACATTAAAATAAAACCCATAAATGAGCAAAACAGCATTATGCCAAATGTATGCCAGCTAACATATCCGGACAGGAAAAACATTAGGAAACCGGTGACAAAGTCTCCCCAATTGGCAAAAGTTGCTTCTGATGTGGCTATTAAAAACAGACTGTTTTGCGGAGAGGTTAAAAAATTATCCAGATTGCCGTTTTCGATAAGTTCCGGAATAAGTTGTATGCCTCTGGTACATAGCGCAAAAAAACCAAAAGCATTATTTCCGATGGCAAAAAGGAGAGCCATTTGGCCAAATTGCCAACCATTAATTGAATTTCTGTCCTGAAAAATAATCCACCACATAAATATAAACGACAGATTGTTAATAGTCATCATCAGGACATTAACAAAAGCATCTGATTTATTCAGAAAAGCTGTTTTGAGGTTGCTCTTTTGGATATAAAAAAACAATTTTATAAGATTTTTAAGATTAGCCGCCATATATGTTTATCCTTTTAGTCAATTTATGGTATGACAGTGCGATAAAACTACCAACCAGCAATATCCAAAACATATTGAGGAAAATGGCATGAAACAGATTGCTGAATGAAAAATCATATACCAATTTTATGGTGAGGTAATAAAATGAGTAAAAAGGGGTCCATTGGGCAATATTTATAAACCATTCGGGATATATGCTTAAGGGAAAAATAGCTCCGCCTAAGGTAAAAGCCAGACGTTCTATGGCCATAGCTAAGGTTCTGATGCTGGCAAGCCATAGTGTGCACATACCAATAGCTGTATACATTATGATATTGATGCAAGATGATAAATAACACATTATAAATATAATCGGGAATTGCCACCATTCAAAAGGAGGTTTTCCGGTAAATAATAGAGTAATAAGAGTTCCAAAGCCACCCATAACAAAAAATGATACACTCATGGTGCCGACAGCTTCGACATAACGCATGAAAAAAAATGAAATCGGTTTGTTAATATAATAAGCCATGGTGCCGGATATTATATCATCAAATAAGATGCGATCTATTTTGGGGTTTGATAGAATAATCATTTCTGCAAACAGCAAGTACCAAATAAAAGTACGATTTAATCCGCTTGTAAAACTATCAGCGGCAATCACTTCCCACAAGCGGTTGTATATAAACAGTAATATAAACAAAAAAAACAGCAAACCGGAAAGGTTAGCTTTTTTGTTCCAAGCTTGCTTGAAAGAAACCAAAAATAATGACCAGTACTTAATCACGAGCGTAAATCTCCTTGATGATTTCTTCCATGGGCGGGTTTTCTATGGTGAGGTCAGTAACATGATATTTTTGTACTAATTCATCAATGGCTTGTTTTGCCGATGTTTTGTCGGTGTTGATCTCTTTGCGAATCTTTTCTCCGGAATCGGTTGTTATTTCTATATATTTTTTGTTTAAATAAGAATCACGTAGTGCGGTTATGGAGTTGTCAAAGATAATTTTGCCTTTATTAATTATAATAACGCGTTCGCAAACTTTTTCCATGTCATCGGTGTCGTGTGATGTAAGAAGAAGAGTGGTATCTTCTTCTAAAGCTTGTTTTCTGATAAGGTTACGAATGATTTCTTTGGCGGTTACGTCAAGGCCGATTGTCGGTTCATCTAAAAACAAAATTTGCGGCTTATGTAAAAGAGATGCGACAATTTCACAACGCATTCTTTGTCCTAAAGACAGAGAACGAGTGGGGTGGGTTAAAAGATCTCTGATTTCAAATAATTTGACTAATTTTGCTAAACGGCGTTTGAAAGGAATTTCATCAATATTGTATATTTTGCCCATTAGAGCGAAACTATCTTGAATTGGCAAATTGTACCAAAGTTGTGAGCGTTGACCGAAAACCGTGCCGATATGATAGGCTAATTTTTGACGATTATCCCATGGGACAAGGCCTTTAACAAGTGCTGATCCGGATGTTGGGTATAAAATTGAGGATAGCATTTTTATGGTGGTGGATTTGCCGGCACCATTGGGGCCAATAAAAGCTACTCTTTCTCCTTTTTTGATGTTGAAAGATATTTTATCGACAGCGGTAATAGTTTTATATTCAGGTTTGAATATATTTTTTATTGATGATGTATTTTTTTTGATCTTAAATTTTTTTGATAGTTGATTAACTTCGATAATTTCAGACATTTTTTATCCACCTTTTTACTGCTCTTAAAGTATAGGCTTTTTGCGAGTTTTGGCAAGTTATATTTAGATGGATTGTGTGTTTTTTTAAAAAAATGCTTGTCAAATAATATAAAAATATGCTAACAAATCAATCACGGGCAAAGTTGTCCGATTAATTTGTTTTAATTTTATTGAGGTTTTATCATATGACTGATACAGCAAACCGCGTTAAGAAAATCGTTGCCGAACATCTTGGCGTTGAAGAATCTAAAGTAACAGAAAACGCCAGCTTTATTGACGATTTGGGTGCAGATAGCTTGGATACAGTAGAATTGGTTATGGCTTTTGAAGAAGAATTCGGTTGCGAAATTCCTGACGAAGCTGCTGAGAAAATTCTTACAGTGAAAGATGCTATCGACTATCTTTCTAAGAATGCTTAAGTCTGTAAGACTATGTGAAAATTGTGAAACTCGCTCGTTCTTAAAAGCGAGTTTCATTATTATATAGGGTTTAATTGACAAGGAATAAGTATAATGAGAAGAGTTGTTGTTACCGGTTTGGGAATCCTTTCTCCTTTGGGACGTGGTGTTGAACATAACTGGAAGCAAATTTTGGAAGGTAAATCAGGAATCAAAAATATTGAAGGTGTTGATCTGAAAGACATTCCTGTGACTATTGCCGGACAAGTGCCTTGGGGTGATGGTGAAGGCGAGTTTAATCCTGATACTGTTATGCATCCGAAAGATCAAAAAAAGAATGATCGTTTTATTTTGTATGGTATGGCTGCCGGTTCAGATGCTCTGGATGATGCCGGTTGGAATCCGGAAAATGTTTCTGAAGAAGAAAAATATCGTGCCGGTATTATGATGGGTTCAGGAATTGGTGGATTGCAAGTTATATATGACAATTCTCTTTCGTTTAATGAAAACGGCATGAAAAGAATATCTCCGTTTTTTATTCCTTCGGTTTTGATTAATTTGATTTCCGGTAATTTGTCGATTAAGTATGGACTTAAGGGTCCAAATCATGCTTGTGTTACTGCTTGTTCAACCGGTACACATGCTATTGGTGATGCTGCTGCTATGATTGCCAGGGGCGATGCAGATCTTATGTTGGCCGGTGGTGCCGAATCTGCTGTGAATGTTTTAGGACTTTCCGGTTTTGCCAGAATGAAGGCTATTACATCTGATTTTAATGATTGTCCGGAAAAAGCTTCTCGTCCATGGGATAAAAGGCGCAGTGGCTTTGTTATGGGCGAAGGTGCAGGAGCTGTTGTTTTGGAAGAATTGGAACATGCAAAGGCTCGTGGCGCTAAAATATATGCAGAGGTTGTCGGTTATGGTATGAGTGGTGACGCATATCATATAACAGCACCTTCCGGTGATGGAGCATATAGAGCAATGAAGATGGCGGTTGATCATGCTGCGGAAAAAGGTGTTGATCTTTCAGATATCGGTTATATTAATGCTCATGGAACATCTACTCCTGCCGGTGATGTGGGAGAAGCTATGGCTGTTAAACGTTTGTTTGGTGATGAAGGAATTAAAAATGTTTCGATGTCTTCAACCAAATCTGCAATAGGTCACTTATTGGGTGCTGCCGGTGCAGTAGAAGCCGTTTATTCAGTTTTAGCATTGCGTGATCAAGTTTGCCCTCCAACGTTAAATTTGGAAGATCCTGCTGATGAATTGGCTGATTTTGATTTGGTTCCGTTGAAGGCAAAAAAACGGGAAATTAAGGCAGTTATGTCTAATTCATTTGGTTTTGGCGGTACCAATTCATCGTTGGTGTTGAAACAATATAAATAGTGATATTGTATTTTTGAAAGAGGTTTAATTCGAGGTTTTTATTTCTTCGTTTTAAGCCTCTTTTTATTATTAACATGAGGAAATGATGAAAAATATATTGTTAATTGCATTAATTTGTTGTTTTTTGGGTGTGGCTATTATTAAAAAAGCCATATATTCACCAAATAAATTAGAGACAGAAACTTTGGTGGTAGTTAATAAAGGAGCAACCTCCGGTATGGTTGCAAACAAGCTTGCGAGTGAAAATGTGATAAAATATCCGACAATATTTAAGTTGTTTGCAAGAATTAGAGGGTTGGATAAAAATCTTAAGGCAGGTGAATATTTGTTTGCGCCTAATATGTCTATGGCAGAAGTTATGGAGCAAATGAACAAAGGCGGAGTTTTTTATCGAAAAATAACATTGCCTGAAGGTTTAACGACTACGCAAATTTTGCAACTTATTGAGGATAATGAATTTTTAAGCGGGAATATTTCGTTATCTCCACGTGAAGGTGATTTGTTGCCGGAGACTTATAGTTTTGTGAGAGGGGATTCTAAAGATAGCATTATTATTCAAGCACAAAAGGCTATGGAGAAAGAATTGGAAAATGTTTGGAAAGAGAGAGATAAAACAGTTCCAATAAAGAAAAAAGGGGACTTACTGGTGTTGGCCTCAATAATAGAAAAAGAAACATCTGTTGCGAGTGAGCGTGGTTTGGTGGCATCTGTATTTGTAAACAGATTGCGAAAAAGAATGCGTTTGCAGACTGACCCGACGGTTATTTATGCTTTGACAAACGGCAAGAATGATTTGGGTCGTCCATTATTGCGAAAAGATTTAAATGTTGATAGTCCGTATAACACATATAAATATTACGGATTACCTCCAAAACCGATTTGTAATCCGGGAATAGAGTCATTAAAAGCAGCATCTAATCCTGATGTTAGTCAGTATTTATATTTTGTTGCCAATGGTGATGGAGGGCATAGCTTTGCCACTAGCTTGAATGAGCATAACAAAAATGTGGCTAATTGGAAAAAACAAAAACGTGTACGTAAATAAAAAAAATCTTGCAATATTGTAAGGATGCATTTATCTTTGGTGATACTTATTTATCATTATTAAATTAAATGCGTATGAAAACTTTTTTTTATGAAATTGCCCTCTTTTTTCAGGCGATGAGGTTTGTTGCTTGTGAGAACTTGGGTGTGCCAGCTCAGCGTACAGCCAGAATCAAAAGGCAGATGGTAGACACAAGGAAAAAAATCAGATTGCAGAAAGGCTACCAGCGTACTGCAATGAACAGAAAACAGATGCACAAATAAAATTTTGTACAATGAAAAAGTTTAAGAGAAAAGAGTGTTCCTCAATTAAGATGAACACTCTTTTTTTATGCCTGTCCGATGGTTTCCATAAGCATGGGATAAAGAGCCTGTTTTGGAGACATTCCTTTGGTGAGAACAACTTTAAATACCGGATACATACGTTCACATTCTTTGATTGCAATGTCTATCATTAGTGCAATATTATTTTCAAAAAAATCGTTTTCATTATTTAAAAACAATGAGTGCTTAAACACAGGTGTATTTTGTTCGCTCCAATAAGAGAAGTGGCCAACCCACAGTTCTTCGTTAATAAGGGCTAAAAGCTCAAAAATTTTGCTACGATCTTCAAGTTTATTTTCTATATCCATGAGGCAAGAAATATGAACGCAATTCATATTAGCTTCCCAAGAGAAAAACAGGAGCATGTTGTTCCATTTTCCTTGTACTTCAACAACAACTTCATTGGGGTTGCGGCGTTCAAATTCAAATGACCGAGAAGCAAAGATATTTTCTACAATATCAATCGGGTTGTAATTAGAGGCTATGTTTTTGGCCAGTTGCATGTTTTGATGCTCCAAATAACTTTTCGAATACGATGAACATAGCTTGCAATGCCGAGTCGTTAATTACAATAGACGAGTCGTAGTTTTCCACTTAATTAATAATTGTGGATAAGTTTTTTGATTGCTTTTTGTTGAAAATCAAAGAAATATAAAAAAAATAATTTTAAATTTTTTTTTAGGTGTGGATATAATTTTTATAATTAATTATTCTTTAACCAGATTTGAAAAGAGAAAAGGATTTTATTATGATAGGAATTGCATATCCGGAAATTTCGCCTGTAATAGTATCTGTTGGTCCGCTGGCCATTCGTTGGTATTCTATGGCATATTTAGTAGGAATTGTTTTGGGGTGGTGGTTAATTAATCGTGCTGTAAAAAAATATAATTTAGCTCTGGATAGGCATAAAATTGAGGACTTGGTATTCTATATAACTTTAGGAATTATTTTAGGGGGAAGGCTGGGATATGCAGTTTTTTATGGTGGTGCCGATATGTGGAGCCGTCCGTGGACCATACTTGAACTGTGGAAAGGAGGTATGTCTTTTCACGGAGGTGTTTTAGGGGTTGTTGTGGCAATATGGTTGTTTGCTAAGAAAATAAATTATAAATTTTTGGGTATTACCGATTTGGTAGTTTTGTATGCTCCTATTGGCATTTTCTTCGGGAGAATTGCAAATTTTATTAATGATGAGCTTTGGGGAAGAGTAACAGATGTGGCTTGGGCGGTTAGATTTCCCAGTGGCGGATATTTACCACGGCATCCGTCTCAACTATATGAGGGATTACTTGAAGGGCTGCTTATGTTTGTGGTGTTAAATGTAATGTGGAGCTGTAAATCGGTTAGAGCGAAAACAGGTTTGGTTTCAGCAGTGTTTGTTTTTTTGTACGGATGTTTTAGAATTATTATTGAGCAATATAGAGAACCTGACGCACAACTTGGTTATTTTTTTGGCACAGTAACAATGGGACAAATGCTATCTGTTCCATTAATTTTAGGTGGAATTTGGGTCGCATGGACAGCTATGAAAAAGCAAATTAACTAGGCTTTGGATGTTACATTGTGACTAAAAGCTTTTGTTTTGCGTAGGAGCTTATCCGCTCTCATTAAGACTTCAAAAGAGGACGTATCGCTACGTTTTTTTTCGGCAATGCAGGCAGAAACAGTGAGCTTAATGGGATTGCGGCGGGGACTGTATTGAAACAGTGATGAAGCAATGGTTCTGCGAATTGTTTCTAATCTTTCAAAACTTTCATTTTTATCCATACTTTTATAGATAATTACAAATTCATCGGGGCTGTAACGATAGATTTGTTCGTCTTTTTCAATATTTATGATGCAGTTGGCGATTAGTTTTGTAAGAATATTTCTTATTCTTTTACCAAAATTATTTCCGATTTTATCATAATCATCGATGCTGATGATGCCAATACAATATTTTAAAGGAAAATTCTTGGCGTGAATCATGTAGGAGTTGCGGCTGTCTAATCCGGTGAGTCCGTCTTTATATGTTTCGTTATATATATTTTGTGCAACAGTAGAAATAAGACATAGAATTGCCGAACAGAAAAAAATGCTTAATCCTGAAGGAGAGGAAGAATAACAAAAAGCCATCATGATGCTAAGGTATGTGAAAAATATGCAGTAGTCGTTGATGCTTCCGGAACGAATGGCATTGTAAAAAATATTTCCTAAGGTAATGATAAATAAAATTGAGGCAACAAAGTTTAAGCTTGTTGAATCAGGGTTGAAGTTGAAGCCAATTTTGATATTATGTTGACTAAGTTGTTCTATTATTGCAAATTGAATGAAAATACTAAGTAGAACCCAAGCATTTTTTTTAGATAGAAGATGTTTGGGGGAATAATAATAAAAAAATAAAAGATTTAAGGGAGCTAAGGTGCAAAGACTGATATATGTTGTTGATGATATATATTCAGCTTGATATTTGTGCTTTAAAAAATTGATTAAAACATAGCATATTGTTATGCCGAGAAATATGAAAACGGGAGTTCCTTTGTTAAAATAAAGTAGGATACTAAAGCCTAAAAATGCAAGTGTGTAAAAAGAAATATGGAACACTTGGTTTGTTGATTCCAGAAATGGATGGCTAATGTAAAAGCCAAAAAGCAGTGCAGCAAATATAAATGCCGGAAAAAGCATATTGCCAATGAGAAGCAGAGTTTTTTCGATTTGCGGTAATTTACTCATATCCAAATCCAATGCAAATTTATTTATGACTGGTATGATAATGCTTAAAAGTTAAATTTTATTTACGCATTTTATAATGGAACTATCACCATAGGAGTAAAAACGATATTTGTTTTCTATTGCATGAGCATAGGCGTTTTGCATACGTTCTACTCCTGCAACGGCGCTAACCAGCATAAACAATGTTGATTTAGGAAGGTGAAAGTTGGTGATAAGCATATCGATAACCTTAAACTTATATCCAGGAGTTATAAAAATTGCGGTTTCGTCATTAAACGGATGTAGAATTCCTTTGTTATCGGCAGCACTCTCTAAAAGACGCAATGATGTAGTACCAACTGCAATTATTCTGTTGCCATTTTGCTTTGCTTTATTGATAATGTTTGCGGCATCATTAGTAATTATTCCATATTCGGCATGCATTTTGTGGTCTTTTGTGTCTTCAGTTTTAACCGGAAGAAAAGTTCCGGCACCAACATGGAGGGTTACAAATACTAGTTTTATGCCTTTAGCATCGATTTTTTTCATAACATCGTCGGTGAAGTGTAATCCTGCGGTGGGAGCGGCAACAGCTCCTTCGTGTTTGGCATATACGGTTTGGTAGTTTTCATCGTCATTGAATTTGTACCACATTGAGTCGCTTGAAGGACGAGATCTTTTAATGTAGGGGGGGAGAGGCATAAAGCCATATGTTTGAAGCTTTCCAGCCAGTTCTGAAGCGGAGCAATCAAAGGATATAAGCACCCCGTCTTCGCCTCTTTTTTCTTCAATTAGGGCTGAAAAATCGGAATTTTGAGCAGATATTTTATCGGTATAAAATTTGACTACATCGTTGTTTTTCAGACGTTTGGAATTTTTAATAAAGGCGAGCCAACGTGTTCCGTCAATAGGGTGGTACAAAGTTACTTCAACCAAAGCTTCACCATGAGATCCATATAGTCTTGCCGGAATCACTTTAGTGTCATTAAATACCAAAACATCTCCTTCTTGCAAAAGATCTGGTAACTCATAGAAATGTTTATCACAAATCAAGCCATCTTGGCTCAAGTCCAAAAGCTTTGAGTTGTCTCGGGGAGATACCGGTTGGTTAGCTATCAGATCTTTGGGAAGATCAAAATCAAAAATATCTACTTTCATGTTTTTATCCTTTGTTCTAAGGCGTTATATTATAATGTTTTGTTTTTGGCAATAATATTATTTTATTGAAAATGCGGTTTTTTCTTGCTTGTTAATTATTGGTTGTTATAATTTTGTATCAAAATTTGAACGTGTTGCATTGTGAAGGATGAAAATATGTTAGGAAAAAAAGCTCTGGCGGACTTTAAGGCGATGATGGTTTTGCAAGCAATAAACCAGCTTGATGGTAAGAGAAAAGCAGCTAAAGAACTTGATATGTCAATCGATACGCTCAATAAATACATTGAAAATTTAGAGAATGATTGTGGCGGAAAGTTGATTAATTCCAGTGGTACCGGTTCGTCATTAACAGTGCGAGGAGAACAAGTTGCAACATGGGCTCGAGAGATTTTGCGTGATTTGAATCATATGTATGTTATGATGTCTGAACGAGAGGAGCTCAAGGGTGAAGTTAAAATTTTGTGGGACGAGAATGCCCGAGCTAATACAATTAATGCTGATTTGTGGAATTATCTTAAGAAGAATAAAAACGTTACACTGGTATCTACAACAATTACGGATGTAGATGAATGGGTAAATTATAGTGCCGATCTGATGGTGAGTAACGTACGTTGGCTTGGTGATGAATGGGAAGAAATATATAGTAAAGATATTCGAGGCGGATATTTTGCGTCGTCGCAATATTTGAAAAAATACGGATACCCGAAAAACAAAGAAGATATGCTTGAAAATCATCGCATGATATTTTTGCGCGATGAATATTCTTGGTTGTTTGGCGAAGAAGAATATATAGACCGAGCCCGACATAAAGTGTATATGGGGGATAGTTCATTTGCTACCAACGAAGCTATTGAAAGTGGAGTAGGAATAGGATTAATGCCGCTATATTTTGCTAAGAAAGGTTTAGTCTGTTTGGATAGTATTGAATGTAATGCGTTAGGAACTGTATATTTGTCTGTACATAAGGTATCTAGGGAAGTGCAACGTGTGAAGGTTATGGCAGAACATTTGATTGCCATGATAGATAATGCTTAATAGTTTGTGAGGTCAAAATGGGTTATAATGCTATTAAAAACTTGGAAGGAATATTGGCTCTTAAGGCAATTTATGTTTGCTCCGGAAAGAAAAAAGCGGCAGAAGCCTTGGGGTCGTCACTTGATACTATAAATAAGTATATTCACCAGTTGGAAAAGACTTTACAAGTTCGGTTGATTAGTGAAAGTAAGCATGGTTGTACTCTTACGCCGGAAGGATTGAGGGTAATTGAGAGTATGTCGTCTTTGGATACAATTTGGAATAAGGTGTGTAGAGAAAAAGAAAATAAAAAAGATATCTCCGGGTCGGTAGTTATCGGTTTGGCAATGGGGGTTAGTACATATTTTTTTCCTGATGATATTATGGATTTTTTGGATAAATATCCGATGTTGAGATTAGAAATCTTGAAGATCGAGGACATGCCAAAAGCTAAAGATGATTTATTTGATGTTGTGATTTCGTATGCTCCTTTTGAAAGTGGAGACATGATTCCGATTTTTAAGAAGGAACTTAAATGCGGTTATTTTGCATCGGCAAGGTATTTGTCAAAATATGGTTATCCTAAAGATTTTGATGATATGATTAAAAATCATAGAATGATTAGTAAGAAAAATTTTAATACTTATGATGCGGGATATAAAAAAGTTTTGGGAGGAGATTCTCGAGTTTCGATAATGACGGATATTAGTGCAACATTGCTTTATATGGTGCAATTTGGAGCAGGAATTTGTTTGGCTCCTCTACGATTTAGAGAAGAAGGGGCTGTGTGTTTGGATAATATTCCATGTGATACAACTTTTACAGTATATCTTTCGGCTCATAGGTCGGTGAAAGATACACAGAAAGTTAGAACAGTTATTGATTATTGCAAAAGTATAATTGAGAAAATGTATGAAGAATAATTTTTGTCTTTATTCCATATTTTGACGATGGATATCTAATCGTAAAATTAACATTTTTCATGGTAATGCATTGATTCTAAAGAATTTATTTTAAATTCAGAGGATTAAGAGTGTAACATTTATTACAAAAAGTAATGATAAATACCTTTATATAGCAAAAGGATATAATAAAGAAGCCTATGAGGGCACTTTTGAAGAATTGCTTCAAGATGTTATGAAACGAGCTGATTTCCTAGGCAAGATGATAGGTTATGCCTTTTTTGAAATGACCGATAAAAGCGACAAATATAACAAATTGCTTCGAGCAATGGGGCTTGCCGCCGAAATCCAAGGTTTGGTTAGACCTTTTATAAAATGACAAAATTCTTATTTGTTATAAACATTCGCAAGTTCGCTTTGTCCTTGTTTATTTAAGTGGACAGCATCCATATAAATCTTTGATAAATCTAGCGAGCTGAAGTTTGTATAAGCATTTAAATACTTGATTTGATGTTTTTCACACAGTTCTGCCAGTTTTTGATTAAATGTTTCAACATCTGCATTAAAACCCCATTTATCCTCATCAAGCCAAGCTTGATTTGGAAAAAGCTCTTCTCTTGCCGGTAGTACTGATTGAACAATAATGTTAGAAGCCTTTGTTTTGGCTACTTTTAAGACTTCTTCATACTGATTGATAAGACTGGAAATGTCTATTTGGTTGGGTTTAGGAGTTACGGACAGCAAATTGTTAATGCCTACCGCTAAAAATAAAGTGTCATAATGATTGTCGTCTTGCTTGATTTTGCGTAAAACACCTTCAATCTGCTCGCCATTTTGCGCAAGTTTCAAGGCTTCATTTCCTAAATAAAGCTCATCAAACCAGCTTTGATTATTGTTACCATAACCAAATGCAATACTATCGCCATAAACACCAAATTTGTAGTTCATCATTTATTCCAATAAGTTATTTTTATGAATATTATTAAAATATTCTCTAAGTTTTTGAATCTTCTTTGTTACTTGGCTCATATTTTCTTTATTGTTTTTTAGTTCGTTAGATTTAGACATTAATTCGCTAAGAATAGAGTATTTGTTATTTATTTCAATCATTCCGTGCATGGGAATAATGATAAAATGAATATGACCGTTAGGTTTTTCATAAAACATATAAGCGATTTTTTCGCAATTAAATATTTCTATAATAGCCTTTTTACAATATGACATTAATTTATTCAGTTCTTGCAATTCATTTTCAGATAAATCCATATAATTTGAAACATGACGCATAGGAGATATAATAATCATTCCCGGATAAGCAATTTCAAAATCTTGACTTAAATCCCATAATTTTGATTGGTAAATTCGTCCTTCTTTAAATTTTGTATTATCTGAAACAATACATCCAGCACATGAAGTGTTTATTGTTTCATTAAAAATTGTTGTAAATTTCATATTATATTCCTTTTTATCTACATTTATTATTAATGCTATGTAAAACTAATTAAAAAATCATTATAAACTGAACTTTTTTCTTTGTTTTTTCGTTATATAGCCTGTAAGATGGTGATGTTAGGAGATGTTTTTATGCGATATGTAATTGCTTTGATTTGTGTTCTTTTTGCCGGCTCGGCGTGGGCTGATATGCGTTGCTCTACCAATTCTTTGGGTGTTACAACTTGTAAGGATAGTGACGGTCGGATTATCAAATCTCGCACAAACTCACTTGGTGTAACGACTTATACCGATAATAAAGGAAATAAAGTAAAAGTAAGAACCAACTCTTTGGGTACAACAACCTATACCGGTAGCGATGGCACAAGAGGAACAGCAAGGACAAATTCGCTTGGGATGACTACTTATAAAGATAATAAAGGCAACACCATAAAAGCTCGCACAAATTCATTAGGCGTTACAACCTATACCGACCAAAACGGCAAGAAAACCAAATGCCGAACAAATTCACTGGGTGTTACAAGGTGTGATTAAAAGGATATATAAAAATTAAAAAATATTATTTGTAAATGGTGGTATATCAACATTTAATAATGATGCAATATTAAATACAACGGAAGATGTTACATCTTTATTTAGTGAAGAAAGAACTTTATTGACATAAATTTCACAATCCACCCCCCCTCTGCTTGCATAAAAGATATCTCGTAAACAAACCTGAATATCAAAGTTAGAATTATTAATTAAGCTATCTTTATTTTTTAATATAAAACTTTGCAATATATCCATATTATTACCATTGTTCATTACAATGATTGTAATTAATACCATAAGAAAATCGCTAATAATATAATGTTGGATATTTTTATCTATACATGCTTTTATAATTTTTAATAAATTTTCCATCAATACTTTATCATAACTATTTAGCATCTTATAGTTATGTGCTTGGGCTGCTATTGTTAAAACATTATGATGAAAATTACTTTGATGCAATTCATTTATATATTCATTTTTAAATGCTAACGTTATAATTTTGCTAATAAAGATATTTAAGCCAGTTCTTAATCTAGTATCAGTATAAGCATCGGATTCTGTACATGAAATTAATTGTATTAAACAGCAACTAATTTGAGTATACCAATATGCTATATCATATGCTATTAGGCTTTTACTTTCTATGGCTCTTTCTAAGATATTTATATCATGAGGTTGAGAAAGACACCACTCGTAAATAGAATGTATTATTAGTTTATTTTCTTTAGTAGTGGGTTCTTTACATACTTTATTGGTAAGATTAATAAAGAAATTCAAAAAATTATTTAACGTATTTGTAGAAAAATATGGAGCCAAAATAGTTTTTTGTTTTTGAAAAAATATATCATCTTCTAATTGTAATGTTTGTAAAGATATTGAATGTATTGATTTTATAATGTTTTCAAAAAATATTCTCTTGTTAGATTTATCGGATAAAAATGCACGCATTTGTATTGAAGATAACAAAGATATTAATGCACTTACACAAGGATAAGACTTTTCTGTTAATGAATCTTGAGTGATAGTCGTTAATTCGTTTATGCACGGAATAATTTCATTGTGATTTATATTTAATATTATTGTTGCGAAAATAGTTTCACAATTTTTTAAGCTTTTCATAACAATATCTGTAAATCCATATTCTGATGATTTTTTGATTCCATTGATTAAGTAAACACAAGCCAGTTGAGCGTGCTTACATTGTTTAAACACATTGTTTACGTATTTAATAGCACTGTATAAATTAACTAAATTACCTAAAGTATTTAATATATTTTCAATTTGAATTTCATCTTTATTTAAGAATGCCACATTTAATTCTATTCGTAACGTCTCTAAAGTGTGATTTATAAGTTTATCTGTTGCTAGTGGATTATCTAATAGAATGTCGTCGTTAAAAAATGTGCCTTCCTTGAAAGAAATATACTGGCAATTAATATCAATTATTTTATTCAATGCATTAGCACTGATTTTATAATCAGCTGTTTTTGAGTAAATGCTTGATATAGATATTAAATAATCAACATATCTAAAATATATTGTGAATATATATGGGTTAGTATTAATATAGTAGGCTTTAGCAACATCAAATTGTTCAAAATCTTCGAAAACACCTAAATCCTTAGGGTTAATTGTTTGATTTAACAATGCTTCAATCCGTTTATAATGTTTTTTTATTTGTTTTGTATATCTTATGATGTCGCTTATTAACATCTGTGTTTGAAGTTCAGGATTAATTAGTTGCGAAGCTCTTTTATATGTTGAAAATATAATATACAGCATTAAAACAATTAATCCCCAAAAAATAGAAATAATTGAAGAAATATTTTGACTATTAATAAAAGTAGATAAAATTGTTATGCTTATAGATATGGTAAACATTAATAAAAAATAAGACTTTAATTTATAATCATTATTAAAGCGTCTGAATAATTCATTAGGAAGTTTATCTACAGTAATCTGCATCGCAACCATTACAAGTGAAAAACTCAGAATGGACAAACCTATTAATGAACAGCCAATAGGTATAAGAATGTTTGATATTGTTTCTGGATTATTAATATAGTTACTTATTTTGGTAGATAGAAAAATATGGAAAGAAAAACATAGTATTATTAATAATAAAGCTTGAAATAAAGAAGCATGCTTTATCAAAAATGATTTTAGATAAAATATTGTATTATTATAACAACGCCAATATTTTAATTTAATCAATATAAGCTTCTTTTTTATTGATTTTATAGACTTTTTAAATTTAAGTATTCTTTTTTTTATTTTGTATATTTTCAAAACACTTCCTTTCATGAAATATGATGTAGTGTAATTTATTGTATACAAAAATTCAATTGTTTTAAGATGATATTATAAAATGATAATTAATACTATGAAATCATATTTGTTATAAACTCTTTCCATTCTTTGAGTTTTTGTTCAAAAGATTTGCGAGCATTTGCGGGACTTGTTGAAGATAAAACATTATTTCCATTGTTTGTTAAATTTTGAAGCCACTCTTTTAATTTTTCATCTTTTTCTTGTTTTAGGTATCTATCAAACAATTTTTTTGCGTTTTTGCTATTAAATACAATACAACGAAGATTAGGACACATCTTTTGAAGTAGCTTAAAATCATTATATATGATTGAATCCTTGATTATTTTACTATCTAAACTTGATTTTTGTTCAAACTTACAAGTTCCTATTACATCCCATAATCCAATACCATTATTAAGCAAACAATTATATCTTGTTGTTTTATTACTATTTATAACTATTTCGTTATTAAAAATATTGGCAATTATTTTCCAAAATTGATTTTGCGGATTATTATAATAGCAAGTGTTTCTAGATTTTTCACTTGGAAAAGTACCTAATATAATTAGTTTTGTATGTTGGTTAAAAATATAATCAAGACCTTTTTCCATAATATTTCAATATAGTTTCAATTTACTTTATATACATACTAATTAAAATTAGTATTCCTGAAATCCACCAAAACCATGCAGGTGTTTTTTTTCTCTCATTTTCTTTTTTTTCGTTTTTACTAAGTAATTTATATGCTGTGTAACCCAAAGCTCCTGTAACAATTAAATCTCTTATTGGGTCTTTTTTCTTTCTTTTAGAGGATTTAACATCAAATTTCATAGGAAAATTCTTTCAATAAAATATTTTTTATTAAAATATGCTAATGTTAAAAATTTTATTTGGCAATACTAAAAAATGAAAAACCGCCACTTCATAAAAAGTAGCAGTTTTGTAGGAGAATTTATTGTTTAGTGGGCTTATTCCTTATAAATCACTGCGCCGTTGTCTAAAAGTAGGTTTGCTATATCTATTTCAATGCGTTCTAAAGCGATAAGAAGTGCTGTTTCTCGTTGGTAATTGAGCCAATTTACATCACATCCTTTGTCAATCAACATTTGAACTACATCTAGTTTTAGTTCATCAGTCATATTTTCGTTCAAAATTACTGACATTATCGCATTGTAGTCAAACCGGCACTGTGCCGGTTCGATACTCTGTATATCATACCAACAAAAAAACTCACCACAAGGGTGAGCTTTTTTATTGGTGCGCTAGGCCGGAATCGAACCGGCACGGCCTTGCGGCCAACAGATTTTAAGTCTGCAGCGTCTACCTGTTCCGCCACAAGCGCAAAATCATTTAGCATTCTTCTTATACATAGCTTTTATTTTATTTGCAACTATAAATTTTCAAAATAGTGAGTATTTTAAATAATTGTTGCTCATTTTAATAAAATATGTTCTTTATATCCCTGTTATAACCGATCAATGAGGTTCGATTGTTGGGGCAGTTGACAGCGTCACGTCAGGAATCGTCCCTTGTTGAGTTTTTTGAAAAGGATTTATTTATGAAAAGTATTAATCTTTCTTGGCGTACATTTTTATTGCCAAATATTCATAATGAAGGTTGGCGGTTTGTTGGAATCTTTGCTGCAGTAACAGCGTTATTGGCAATGATCTGGGAGCCGTTAGGTTGGATTGGTGTGGTGCTTACTGTTTGGTGCTACTATTTCTTTAGAGATCCGGAGCGTGTGACACCTGAAATTAATGATGTGGTGGTTTCTCCTGCAGACGGAACGGTACAAATGATTGCCAAGGTTAAAGCACCGGAAGAATTAGGTATGGGTAAACAAGAGTTTACTCGTGTGAGTATTTTTATGAGCGTGTTTAATGTGCATGTGAATCGCTCTCCGGCTGAAGGTAAAATTACTAAAACCGTATATGTGCCGGGTAAGTTTTTTAATGCCACTTTGGATAAAGCAAGCAAAGACAACGAACGTCAGCTCTTGGCAATGAAGACCAAAAGCGGGAAAGATATTTGCTTTGTGCAAATTGCAGGTCTTGTGGCAAGACGTATTGTTTGTGATGCTGCGGTTGGTCAGGAATATAAGGCCGGCGAACGTTTTGGTATGATTCGTTTTGGCTCCAGATTAGATGTATATTTGCCGGCTGGTGTTGAGCCTCAGGTTGTGGTTGGGCAAACAATGGTTGCCGGTGAAAGTGTTATTGCAAATATGACTTCCGGTCAAGCAGCTGTAAACGGAGTAATCAGATAATGGAAAAAATCAATGAAAAAATTCAGCTTTCTAAACAAAAGCTGAAGGATTTGCCATTTCGCAAAATTGCACCGAATATTGTTACATTGCTGGCTTTGTGTGCAGGTGTGAC
The DNA here is from genome assembly GCA_015062285.1 of Alphaproteobacteria bacterium. Taxonomy (GTDB): domain Bacteria; phylum Pseudomonadota; class Alphaproteobacteria; order RF32; family CAG-239; genus CAZU01. The sequence goes on from SUUY01000001.1 coordinate 293,237, forward strand.
TTCAATCAGATATTCTATTCAGGAAGATTGGACCAAGGCTGTGCTTTGTGTGTTTTTGGCAGCTTTTTTTGATTTGTTGGATGGTCGTGTTGCTCGTATGCTAAAAGGATCAACCAAGTTTGGCGCTGAATTAGATTCTTTGTCTGATTGTGTGAGTTTTGGCGTGGCTCCGGCAATTATGATATTTCAGTGGACAATGTATGATTTGCCAAAGTTCGGTTGGTTTTTTTGCCTGCTTTTGTGTGTTGGCATGGCTATGCGTTTGGCTCGTTTTAATACTATGCTTGAAGATGAGCCGATGCCAAAATATTGGGACCACTTTTTTGTGGGAGTTCCGGCACCGGCGGCAGCAGCATTGGTGATGATGCCGATTATGATTTCGTTTAATTTTCCGGAATATGATTGGTTGTTAAGATCAAATGCTTTTTGTGCTACATTGTTGGTGATCGTGACTTTGCTTATGATTAGCCGTATTCCGACATTTTCAACTAAAAAACTACGTGTGCCGACATGTATTATGATGCCGTTGATGTTGTTGGTGGTGCTGTTTGCTTCGTTTATTATCACTCAGCCATGGCTCACCTTGGGAATTGTTACTGCTTTATATGCACTTTCGATTCCGGTGGGAGTTTTGGTTTTTTTGAGAGTAAAAAAAGACTTTGAAGCATAAGATAACAAAAAGCAGCTTGAAAAAGCTGCTTTTTTTGTGATGTTAACCAATAAATAATAAGTTGGTTTTATAGTATAAAAAAACAAAAAATAAAGCTTGACGTTTTTTGTCCGTTATGGTAAAACTTGACAAAATTTACAAAACAAACATATTTTGGAGACTATACATGAAAAAACTTTTTGCAACCGCAGTTTCTGCATTGGCACTGACAGTGGCCACAAGCAATGTGGCTGAAGCTCGTGATGGCGTATATTTAGCAGTCAGGGGTGGATTGAGCGACTATAATATGAATAAAAAAGACGAGTCTTTGTCTACTTCTGCTCGTGCTGAATTTGGTCGTGTGTGGAATGTTTCCGGTGCATTGGGATATAAATATAAATATTTTCGTGTAGAAGCAGAATATACATATCGTGACGATGATTCTGATACATTAAAAGATGATGAAGGTGATCCGATGAATGATTATACCTTGGAATCAGATAGCTTTATGTTGAATGCATATTTAGATTTGATGCCAAATTATTGGATTAGCCCATATATCGGTGGTGGTATCGGTATCAGCCGTATGGAATTTACTAACCAAGATGTTGGCGGTCAGAAATATACTTGGGATGACGATATTTTTTCTTGGCAAGCAGGAGCTGGTTTATCATTGCGTTTGAACCGTTGTTTAAACTTTGATATGGGGTATCGTTATATTGATATGGGTGATATTGATGATGCTGATATTACCGCTCATGAATGGTATGCCGGTTTGCGTTATACTTTCTAGAAGTTTAGAGAAATTTAAGAGCCGCTCTTGTTGGAGCGGCTTTTTTATGAACTAAAGAATAAAAAAAAGAACGACCGCTGTTCCACGAGGGAAACAACGGTCGTCTTTTTATTTAAATCGGATAGTTAGTCCGATTAAAATTTTTGCACCCCACCTATGGATAGGAAGGGTCGAATCCGATGGGGTTAATAATGCCTCCCCATTAGATACTTCACCTGTTTTCTCATTTTTTACGAGCATGCTGTCTTTTACGGCAGCAAAGGTGATATTCCTATTGACAAAGGAATGTAATCCCTCTACTGAAGTTGTGAGGTACAATCCGTTTGCCAATTTATTCTTCGGATTCTTAGCTAATTTCCAATCTACTCCCAAACGAATGCCAACTTGAGGCGCTATCGAATTTGGGGGTAAATTGAATTTTAGCTGATTGCTGTTTATTAGCTTCAGCTCCTCACCTGTTACTAGGATGTCTGGAGCTAATACAGCACCATACTGGGTGAACCCTGCTGTAGCTCCGATATAAGCTCGGTGCTTACGATTAGGGTTGTTCACAAAATTCCAGTACACGCCCAGCTGAGCTGAACTAGAATTTTTGCTTCCCCAGTTTCCGCCAAGGGATGCCCTGAGACCGAAGTAGTTGTACACTACCTCGGCTCCGGCCAGGCCACAAAGCCCCTCAGTACTCTGAAAATCTCCAAAGTACTGCGCTCCTCCGTAAAGGGAGAGCAGGAAGTTGTGGTTGCCGTTGTAGAGGGTTGTTGACCCGTCTACAATTCTCTTGGTGGCTGCCTTTTCCTCTGCACTGGCAGCTACACATAATGTGCAGAGGATTATCATTGTTATAAACTTTTTCATATCTTTTTACCCATTAGACCATAGAGGTACGCACGGGGTTTTGTGCGGTTTTATTTAATTACTTACTTCAAAACCAACTTTTTGCCATTTGTAAGGCTGAAGGTCGTGGTTTCCTGAACCTCATCATATACTCCGCTTCCCTGATATGGGTTGCGAAGTTTTCCGACAGCGTCGCTCACGACTGAGACTGTAGTATACAAGTCAGAGTTGATATCTCTATACTTATAATATGTCTCAGAGATCTTAACATAACCAGCCTCGAACTTTGAAGTGGATGAGTTATAGACCATAGCGAGTTTGTCTGCTGGAAGAGAATAACCGCTAGTGTTCTCTCTGTGGATTTCAGCTCCCGTATTTTCGTCATAAGCAACGAAAAGGGTCTTGGCATCATCAGAGATATTCTCAAACCAAGCACAGATAGGGGTAGACTCCCATGTTGTGCGGTTGAGATCGTAGCGGTCAGTTTGGTCAGCTCTTACCAAACGGTAGCCCGGGATTGTGTAATCCGCAGGCTTATTCACTTTAAACTGCTGAGTAGCAGTTGCGATAGCGAACCCGTTTGCATACAGCGTAGCTGTGTTGCTATAGGTTGTACCGCTAACAGAGAAGTTAGTTGATTTAACTGTTACATCGGCCTTGATAGGTCTGGTGACAGTCTTTTCAACTCCGTTTCTGCTATAAGTGAATATTGCTTCAGTGGTAACTGAATAAACGAAACTTTCATCAAATGTCTTGTTGTCAAGAGCATATGTGAAGTTTGCATTAGTTCCGTTAATCACCGCGTTGGTGTTGGTGAGTGATGCAGTACCATTGCTGATTCTGTCGCTAACCTTACCTGCAGTGAGGGTTCCACCGAAGTCGCTTGTTAGAGCAACCTTTTCGCCTGTGCGCTGTCCACCCAGTGTCGGATACGCATAGAGCTGTGACTCTGTAGCGGACTTTACAGTCGCATCAGCATCAAACTCTACATCCTCTACTGGCTGTGGCTTTGTGATGACGAACTTCTGAACATCAGTGTCCTGAATGACGTTCTGCAGGGTCACTGCGGCAAGGTGCTCAAATTTGTTTTCGCCTGCGTTATAAAGTGCAAGCGAAATCATTTTAGCATCCGGAATGCTACGGGTGATGGTCTTGTCGTTGTTGACTTTAACGCTCACCTGTGTTGGGCAAGATACTGTCCAACAATCTGAGCACACATTGTATTTGTATGAGTGCTCGCTTCCGTTGCATACAGCCTCTGTTGAAAGAAGCTGTGGCTCCTCGCTGACCTCCATCTCTGGAGATGCCTTTACCGTAACCTCAAAGCTTGCTTTGAGGTGGTTTGTGGCAACGTGTTTGTTGTCCTCTACCACTAACTCCGGCACGATGCCTTCGCCTTTTCCGGTGATGTAGAGACCACCGTAGAATATCCCATTAAATGTCACAGGAATCTCTTCCTTGATCACGACAGTGATGGTGTCGTGGATTGTTATGACATCTGAGATGGTATACGTCATCTCACTATTGATCTCAGCTTTGGCTGTTGTGAGGTAATCACTACAGCTGCAAATGCAGAAGCAGAAAGTGAAACATATTGCCATGATGATTGATTGAATCCTTGTCATGGTGTTTTTCTTTGAGTGCATCAGAAATCCGGTAGTATCGGAGTTCCTTCTCTCTTTAGTTCCCGCCACATCGTAAAAATCATTTAAAAAACAAAACCAATACAAAAAACATGTAATGTTCAGGAAATGGCATTTCACCAACAAGCCTTGCTTGTCCTGATCGTCATGGCAAACGAGAATTACATTTTTTTGTTTGAATTTGATAATTAAATCTGGTGATTTTCAGATATTTTGGGGAAATTTATATTTTTTACTACTCTTTATCTCTTTTTCAGCATAACGCTATATGCTGATCGCCTTACCTAATGCAAAAAGTCAATTTTCAAAATTCTATGAACGCTATCATAGTAACTATATGAAAAAGCTTAAAATTTATAATTATAAGCATAATTTTATACAAAAGATATATGGCATTATTGATTATAGCATAAATATAAGAAACTGCAAGAAAAAATGATGCTTTGGACGAAAATTTTAAAAACAACATAAAAAAAGCTCCTGTTGGCGAGGCCAAAAGGAGCAAAAAGTCAGAAAACATCAAACGCAACCGGAAATTCCAGAGCATCGTCTGAAGATTCGCCATGTGAAGCAAAAACAAGATACATTGTACCTTTTAAGACATTGTTGTCATATTCGCTAAATGTGAGCGAAATAGGCAATAACTCGCAACATTGCAGTTCAGGCTGCGAAAAAGTAATCTTTTGGTTGTTGATGGTGAATGAAACATCATCAAAAGATTCAATCTCGCTTTTTATCCAAACAGTGTTGTCGGCAAACTTAAATCCGTCTTGATAAGCAAAGGTTTTTCCTAGCAGATCTTGCGGTGAAGATAGGCTTAGTTGCTTGTTGTAGCTGACATTGTGGCAAATTTCAAAAACCTTGTAATTTGAAGATCCGCCGTCGCTATAAACAAGCCACGCAACATGCACATCGACAAACCGATATTGTTCAGGCGGTTGTTGGTCTGAACCTAAAACAATAGTGTGAATGATTTGTCGTAGGCTGGTGAAATGATCTTGTTTGAGTTCGTATGAAAGATCAGCAGAACGAGATTTGTTTTCTGTTGAGGATATCTGTTCGGGAGCAATGTCCGGAACACAAGATGTTGCTCGAAGCGCTAGCAATGAGACAACAAGTAAAATAATTTTTTTCATAGTATGCGGTTTTATAATTATATGTTTCTTGTCGTTTACTATAATTAGAAAATAATTAATTGGCAAGGAGTAAGTCATTAGTTATTAGGGGGCTTTCATTTTGAGAGGGGAGGTTAGGATAAGGGGGGGATTTTTACTGTCACTCTGAGCCTGTCGAGGGATCTCAATATAGATGTTTCGACTTCGCTATCGCTCCGCTCAACATGACAAAGTAGGAAGTGTCATCCTGAGCCTGTCGAGGGATCTTAATGTAGATGTTTCGACTACGCTATCGCTTCGCTCAACATGACAAAGTAGGAAATGTCATCCCGAGCCTGTCGAGGGATCTTAATGTAGATGTTTCGACTTCGCTATCGCTCCGCTCAACATGACAAAGTAGGAAGTGTCATCCCGAGTTTGTCGAGGGATCTCAATATAGATGTTTTGACTTCGCTATCGCTCCGCTCAACATGACAAAGTAGGAAATGTCATCCCGAATCTGTCGAAGAGTCTCAATAGATGTTTCTACTTCGCTACCGCTCCGCTCAACATGACATTGATTTTGTTGTTTGAGTCAGATATTCGGGGCAAGTCTAAGGGTGACAGTAGAAAAGATATATAAGAGGGAGTTATTAGATAAGAAAATACTTTTTTCTTGTAGAATCGGAATCAATAGTATAACGTATTGACGAATAAATTTATCGTCAGGCGGAATCTCTGCTTGATTTAATGTTAACTAAAAGGAGAAACTTAAACCATGAGTAAATGGGTTTATACATTTGGAGACGGCAAAGCCGAAGGTGATGCCAGCATGCGTAACCTCCTTGGTGGTAAAGGTGCTAACTTGGCCGAAATGAATGTGGTCGGTATGCCTGTGCCTCCGGGATTTACTGTTACAACAGAAGTATGTACATACTACTATGATAACAACAAAACTTATCCTGCAGATCTGAAAGATCAGGTTCGTGCTGCTGTGGCAGAAGTTGAAAAAATTATGGGCAAAAAATTTGCTGATGCTAATAACCCGTTGCTCTTCTCTGTTCGTTCCGGTGCAAGAGTTTCTATGCCCGGTATGATGGATACCGTTTTGAACTTGGGTTTGAACGATGAAACAGTTCAAGCTTTGGCTAAAGCTTCAGGATCTGAAAGATTTGCTTATGACTCTTATCGTCGTTTCTTGCAAATGTTCTCTGACGTGGTTTTGGGTGCAGATATTGACCTCTACGAAGAAGCTTTGGAAAATATGAAGAAATCTAAAGGCTACAAATCTGATACAGATTTGACAGCTGATGATCTAAAAGAATTGGTTAAAGAATACAAAGAAATCGGTGCAAAATTGGGTAAAGTTGTACCACAAGATCCATGGGATCAATTGTGGGCAGGTATTGGTGCCGTGTTTGGTTCTTGGATGGCTGCTCGTGCTATTACATATCGTAAACTCAACAATATTCCGGGTGACTGGGGTACAGCCGTTAACGTTCAAACCATGGTATTTGGTAATGCCGGCGATGATTGTGCTACCGGTGTTTGCTTCTCTCGTGACCCTGCAACAGGTGAAAATGTTTACTATGGTGAATATTTGATCAATGCTCAAGGTGAAGACGTTGTGGCAGGTATTCGTACTCCGCAACCAATGGCTTCTAAGGGTGATGGTACTTCTTTGGAAGAAAAATGGCCACACCTCTATCAACAATTGGTTGATGTTCGCAATAAGTTGGAAGCTCACTACAAAGACATGCAAGATATGGAATTTACTATTGAACATGGTAAACTTTGGATGTTGCAATGCCGTAATGGTAAGAGAACCGCTGCAGCTGCTGTTCGTATGGCTGTTGAGATGGTTGAAGAAGGTATGCTTACCAAAGAAGAAGCTATTATGCGTGTTGGTGCAGATCAATTAGACCAATTGTTGCACCCAATGTTGGATCCTAAAGCTAAGAAAAATGTTATTGCTACCGGTTTGCCTGCTTCTCCGGGTGCTGCCGTTGGTCGTGCAGTATTTAACGCCGAAGATGCAGAAGCTTGGGCTAACAGAGGCGAAAAAGTTATCTTGATTCGTAACGAAACTTCTCCGGAAGATATCGGCGGTATGCATGCTTCTCAAGGTGTGATTACTGCTCGTGGCGGTATGACATCTCACGCTGCCGTTGTGGCTCGTGGTATGGGTACTCCTTGCGTTTCAGGCTCTAACGATATTACAATCAACTATGCTAACAAAACCATGGCTACAAAATCAGGTGTTGTTATTAAAGAAGGTGATTGGGTATCTTTGGACGGTGCTAAAGGTCAGATTATTGAAGGCGAAATTCCAACCGTTAAGGCCGATACAAATACCGGTAACTTCGGTAAGTTGATGAGCTGGGTTGATGAAATCCGCGTATTGAAGGTTCGTGCTAATGCCGAAACACCAAAAGATGCTCAAACAGCTCGTGATTTTGGTGCTCAAGGTATTGGTTTGGCTCGTACCGAACATATGTTCTTTGATGCAAACAGAATCGGCGATATGCGTGCTATGATCTTGTCTGACAACGAAGCTGGTCGTCGTGCTGCTTTGGCTAAATTGTTGCCTTACCAAAAGCAAGACTTTAAAGATTTGTTCAAAATTATGGACGGTCTGCCGGTTACTGTTCGTTTGCTTGACCCACCATTGCACGAATTCTTGCCTCATACTGAAGCAGAAATGCAAGAATTGGCAAACAAGTTGGGTGTAAGTTTAGAGCAAGTTAAGACACGTGCTGCTTCATTGCACGAAGCTAACCCAATGTTGGGTCATCGTGGTTGCCGTTTGGCTGTTACATATCCTGAAATTGCCGAGATGCAAGCTCGTGCTATTTTGGAAGCAGCTTTAGAATGCCAAGCAGAAGGTGTTAAAGTAACTCCTGAAATCGAAGTTCCGTTAACTGGTTCTAAGAAAGAGTTAGACTTGGTTAAAGATGTTATTGATACCACAGCTAAGCAAGTATTTGCAGAAAAAGGTGCAACAGTTAACTACATTGTTGGTACAATGATTGAGTTGCCTAGAGCTGCCCTTATGGCTGAAGAAATTGCTCAATCTGCAGCATTCTTCGGTTTTGGTACAAACGACCTCACTCAAACAACTTTGGGTATGAGCCGTGATGATACCGGTGCAATCTTGGATGAATACAGAGCAAAAGGCGTTTATGTTGCAGATCCGTTTGCATCTATCGATGTTGATGGTGTTGGTAAACTCGTTGCTCGTGCTTGCCGTAAAGGTCGTGAAACCAATGCAGACATCCACTTGGGTGTTTGTGGTGAACATGGTGGTGATCCAAAATCTATTGAATTCTTCCACCAAGTTGGTTTGGACTATGTATCTTGTTCACCATACCGTGTACCTGTTGCTCGCTTGGCTGCAGCTCAAGCTGCCGTTAAGTTCGGCACAGCTCGCACAGTTGGCGGAAATGAAGGTGGTTGTTGCTGCCGTAAAGCAAGCTAAAACCGCATATAACAAGCTCATCTAGAGCAAAAATTGTAAAAGACCGAATGTTTTTCACATTCGGTCTTTTAATTTTCACTCTATCTAAACTGTTCTCTGTGGTTTTAGATTATATTTGCAGGTTGATATGATGAAATTTATTATTCCTGTGAGATGCTTAACGGGATGTAGATTGTAAATGTTGTTCCGTTATAGCTATTTGATTTGACTGTAAGATTACCACGATGTCGCATGACTATGTGTTTGACAATGGCAAGGCCTAAGCCAGTTCCTTTGATGTTTAAATCTTTGTGTTCTTGCAGGCGATAAAATCTTTCTGTCAGACGAGCTAGATTTTCCGGTTCTATTTTGGGGCCTTTATTATTTACGGATATGGCAATCGCCGGTCCGGTAGCAATATTTTCACTGATAGAATTGGGAATTTCTTCTACGTCTTTTATTTTTAGAGTGATATCTGTTCCGGAAAGACCATATTTAATTGCATTATCAGTCAAATTTTGCACCACTTGTTTTATTTGTGCTCGGTCACAGGTGATTTTTTCGTTATCAGTTTCAAAAATAGTTTTAATTTTCATCTCACGTTCAGAAGCTTTGATAGTTAAACTTTGAGCTACTTCTTCGATGATCTCTTTAGCATTGTGTTTGCCTTCCGGAGCTTGGTCTTGATTTAATTCAATGCGTGATAATGATAGCAGGTTTTCAATGAGTGCAGACATATATTCAGCTTGTTCACTCATTATTTTTAAGAACTTGTCTTGAGCTTCAGGGTCGTCTTTGGCAGATGTTTGCAATGTTTCAATAAATCCGGAGATAATAGACAATGGTGTGCGAAGTTCATGACTGGCGTTAGCTACAAAATCTGATTGCATTTTTTCGATTTTTAGTGATTTGGTCAGATCATATATCGAAACAACAGCTACGGCTTTTCCTTTAGAAAGCCATGGAAGTTGTTTGATATGAGCATAAAGCTTTTGATCAATTGGTTTGTCAACATAGAAAATAAGATTCTCGGCCTCGCTTTCTTTGTTTAAGACCTTGCTTGTGGCTCGCAAAAAGCTATGTGAATTAAATAGCTTATCAATGTTTTTATCAGTAATGTTTTTGCCAAAACTATTACGGGCAGCCAAATTCGCTCCAATAATATAACCAACTTGGTCTAGCATAAGGATAGGATCTGGCAGGCTGTCGAGCACAGCGGTATCTGAAATTGTTTGAGCTTCCAGAGTATTGGTTTTTTCTGCCCAAAAGCGGTGCATAGCATTTACAGCATCGACAATATCTTTTGTTTCTTCTTCTGAAAGCTGCATGGCTTTGTTTTCAATGTTTTCTCCTTTTGACATGGCCATGATATAGTGCTTTATTTGTTGGAGCTGAATAGTCATGGGAAGAAGCAAAATTATGTTAAATCCGACAACAGTGGCCATGGATAAAACAGCAAGTAGAGGATCTACCATTTTAAACATTGATAAAATTAAAAAAATCAGCGCTGTGGGAAAGCTTAAAACTAATACTTTAGTGGCAAATTGGGAGCTTTTTTCAAAACCGAGGGATTTTCCGATTTTTTTGAACATGTTTGTTGTCCTATATCTTATAAAAAAAACTAGACTGATTTTTTTATTATACTAATATATAACAAGTTTAAAAATACTAAATTTTTGGAAGCAGATGACTAATAATACCGCAATGACACCTTTGATGACTCAGTATAAGCAAATTAAGTCTGAACATGAGGATTATTTGCTGTTTTATCGTATGGGCGATTTTTATGAGCTTTTTTTTGATGATGCGGTAAAAGCATCGAAAGCATTGGACATTGCTTTGACCAAGCGCGGAAAATGCGAAGGCGAAGATATTCCTATGTGCGGAGTTCCGTTTCATGCTTATGAAAGTTATTTGGCACGTCTTATCAGACAAGGTTTTAAGGTTGCTATTTGTGAACAGGTTGAAGATCCTAAAGAAGCTAAAAAACGAGGATATAAAGCAATTGTTAAAAGAGAAGTTATCAGGTTGGTTACGCCGGGAACTTTAACCGAAGAGCCATTACTAGATGCAAAAAAGAATAACTTTTTACTTTCTTTGGCTAAAATTCATGATTGTCTGGGAATTTCGTGGTTGGATATTTCTACCGGTGATTTTTTGTTGCAAGAAATTATTTTGAAAGACAGGGAGGAAGCTGTTTTGCTTTCAAGTCTTATTTCTCGTTTGAATCCGGTAGAAATAATTGTTTCTGATGCATATTTGCAAAATCCGCAAATATTCAATGTTCTTAATTCTTGTCGTGATAGATTGTCTGTTCTACCGCAAGCTCGCTTTAACAGTGAAAATTCAGCCAAAAGGCTCAAAGACATATTTAAGGTTGATAGCTTGGATTCATTTGGTAATTTTTCTCGAGCAGAAGTTTGTGCCGCCGGAGTATTGTTGGACTATGTTGAAGTAACACAGAAAGGTAAATTGCCTCTTATTCAGCATCCGCAAAAAGTTACCGAAGGGCAAATTATGGAAATTGATGGAGCTACAAGAAGGTCATTGGAGCTCATAGAATCTATTAATGGTGATAAATCATCTTCTTTGTTGGGAACAATAGATTATACCGTTAGCGGATCAGGAGGACGTTTGCTTGCTGCAAGAGTAGCAAACCCACTAAAAGATGTGGGTGAGATTAACAGACGTTTAGATGTTGTTGAATTTTTTGTTTCCAATCACACTATAAGAACAGATTTAAGACAAATATTGAAATCTTATCCGGATATTGAACGAGCTGTTTCTCGTTTGTGTGTAGGAAGAGGCGGACCTCGAGATTTGGCAAACATAAAAACGGCTTTAATGCTTGTGTATCCGATAAGAAATTTATTGTCCGCCGGTGATTTCGGGGCTCCTAATTCTTTGCAACAAATATTAAAAAGTATGGGAGAACATTCTCATTTGGTGGCAGAGTTAGATTCAGCCTTGGCTGATGAATTGCCTTTATTAGCCAGAGACGGGGGATTTGTAAGAGAAGGATTTTCTCCGGCACTTGACGAAGTAAAAAGAATAAAGAACGACAGTCATAATGTTATTTTGGAATTTCAGGCAAAATATGCAGAGACTACGGGAATCGCTAATCTTAAAATCAAGTTTAATAATGTAATAGGGTATTTTATTGAGGTGCCAAGCAAATTTGCAACTCAGTTACTGGAGGACAAAAGATTTATTCATCGCCAATCAGTTTTAAATGCGTCCAGATTTACAACCGTAGAACTGACAGAACTTGAAAATAAGATTAGTGGTGCTTCAGATAAAGCTCTGGCTTTGGAGTTGGAAATATTTGAGCAATTGGTTAAATCGGTGAGAACCTATTGCGATGATATATTAAAAGCGGCAAAGAGCTTTGCTGAACTTGATGTGGCTTCGGCTTTGGCAGAGTTGGCGGTGGAGAATAATTATTGTCGTCCGCAAATTGATGATAGTTTGGCTTTTGATATTCGTGAAGGTAGACATCCGGTAGTGGAAGCTGCTATTTGTAAAAACGGAGAAAGTTCTTTTGTAGCAAATAATTGTGATTTAGGAGGGGAAAAAGGCTGTTTATGGTTGCTCACAGGTCCTAATATGGCAGGTAAATCTACATTTTTGCGGCAAAATGCCATAATTGCAATTATGGCACAGATGGGATCTTTTGTTCCTTGTGCGTATGCTCATATCGGTATTATCAATAAGGTGTTTTCTCGAGTTGGTGCAAGTGATGACTTGGCAAAAGGGCGTTCTACGTTTATGGTGGAAATGGTGGAAACAGCCAGTATTTTGAACCAAGCCGATGAACGCTCCTTTGTTATATTAGATGAAATAGGTCGAGGAACCGCAACTTTTGACGGGCTTTCGATTGCTTGGGCAGTAGTGGAAAATTTGCACGAGGTTAATAAATGTAGGACGTTGTTTGCCACCCATTATCATGAGTTGACCGCGTTAGCATCAAAAATGCCTAAGATGTCTTTACATTGTATGAAAATTAAAGAATTTAATGATGAAGTGATCTTTTTACACGAAGTGATCGACGGCGCAGCAGACAGAAGTTATGGTATTCATGTTGCTAAGTTGGCCGGACTTCCAAAGTCGGTTATAAAGCGTTCGGAGCAAGTTTTGGAACATTTGGAAAAGAACGGAAAAGGAAACTCTATCAGTAAGCTGGCTGATGATTTGCCTCTGTTTGCAGTTTTAAGGGAAAAAGATGATAAGAGCCAAGAAAAGAATCCGGCATTAGAAGCTTTAGAAGCGGTTAATCCAGATGAATTAACTCCGAGAGAAGCCCTAGAAAAGCTTTATGAATTAAAAAAAATGCAAAATAAAAACTAATTTACTTTTGAAAATATATAATAATTGTTGAAAATCAATAAGATACTTTATGGTAATATGTTACCGCTATATAAACCCCTGAATTTGCTTGTTAAATTGTTGTTGACAATGAGCTTTTTTAATGTATATTCAGCTCGAATGATTTAACTATCTTTATATAAGAGAGAAAACACATGAATACATATTCTACTAAACCCTCAGATATTGAGAGAAAATGGTATGTAGTTGATGCTCAAGGTGTTGTGTTGGGCCGTTTGTCTGCTCAGATCGCTAAGATCTTGCAAGGTAAAAATAAGCCTAATTATGTTAGTAACCTTGATTGCGGTGACTATGTAGTTGTTATTAATGCTGATAAGGTTAAACTTACCGGCCGTAAGTTGGCAGATAAAAAATATTTCCATCACACAGGTTGGGCCGGTGGTATTAAAGAAACCACAGCTGGCAAAATCTTGGCTGGAAGATTTCCGGAAAGAGTTATTATCAAAGCTGTTGAACGCATGATTTCTCGTAATCCTATGGGGCGTCAACAAATGACAAAGCTCAAGGTTTATGCCGGAGAAAATCACCCTCATACAGCTCAAAATCCAATTGTGTTGGATATGGAAGCTATGAACCCAAAGAATAAGAGGAGCAAATAATTATGGCTGAGAAATTAGAATCTTTGAAGGACCTTAAAAAAGCCTCAGCTAATGTTGAAGCTACTTCTGCTGAAACAGCTGTTGTTCGCAAACCAAAGAAGGATAAATTGGGTCGTTCTTATGCAACAGGAAAACGTAAAGATGCTGTTGCTCGCGTTTGGATTAAGCCGGGTAAAGGTAATATCACTATCAATGATAAGTCTATTGACCAATATTTTGCACGTCCGGTATTGAAAATGATCATTAATCAACCTTTTGAAATTGCAAATCGCGTTAATGAGTTTGATGTTGTTTGTACTGTTAAAGGTGGAGGTTTGTCAGGACAAGCCGGTGCTATTAAACATGGTATTTCTAAGGCTTTGAATGAATATGAACCGGAATTGCGTGCTGTTTTGAAAAAAGCAGGTTTCTTGACACGTGATGACAGAACAGTTGAACGTAAGAAATATGGTCGTGCAAAAGCCCGTCGTTCTTATCAATTTAGTAAACGTTAATATTTACGTTTGGCAAATATCAAAAAAAGGAAGGTTTTACCTTCCTTTTTTTGTTGCAATATAAAAATAATTATATTAGAAGTGTATTTACTTATGAATTATGATGTAAAACAAATTAAAACCCTATTTTTATGGAAGAAAAAAAATACTATGCAGAGGTAATAAAAACCTTTGTTAAAGATCATTCGATGGTTTCTTGTTGGTTCTACAATAGAGGAATAGGTCCGAACCTTTACGAAATTCAGAGAATGTATGAGGTGATTAAAACTATGTGGTTTGATTACCGTGATATTTTCCCGAATAAGGGAACGTATAAGACTGTGCGACGTTTGTTTATCAAATGGACAGTGGAGTATTTTTCTATTAAGATGCCGGTGTTAGGCGGGTTATCTCAAGACTTTCTGCTGGAGATTGTTTATAAAGCAAGACAAGGTTGGTTTTCTCATGATGTGGTAGATGATTTAAGAAATTATCTTGAATTGTCATATACATTGGAGCACAAAACAGAAGAGCAAAAGTTTTTGAAATTGCTTGTTGTTGAACTAAACAAATAGTATTTTTATGTGTGAAACTGATTACAGAAGGGTCATAGAATCCTTTGTTAAGGATCACTATCAGGTTTGTCGGTGGTTCTTAAATCTGAAAAACGGAAAGGAAGAAATTCCGAAAATGTACGAAGTAATCAAGACCATGTGGTTTGATTATCGTGATCTTTTCCCGAACAAGGGAACATACAAGACTGTGAGGCGTCTGTTTATCAAATGGTCTGCATCTTATTATGCAGATGACATGAGAGGTTGGCGCAATATGCCTGTTGATCTTTTTCAGGAAATTATCTTCAAGGCAAGGCAGAAATGGCTTTCGAGATGTTTTGTAGATGCTATTATAAGGTATGTATTGAAGTCGATTGCTACAGAGCAGCAAGACAGAGAACACTTATTGGCATTGCGAAATGTCTATCGAGATGAGTATTATTTTTAAGAGAAAGAGTCGCAAGAAATTGCGACTCTTTTGCATAGAAGGGAGAAAAAATGAATACAAAAGATTATATAGGAAAATCAGTAAAAGTAACTATGGATAGACCATTGGGTAGTAAACATCCCAAACATGGTTTTATTTATGAATGTAATTATGGTTATATAGCCGGAACAATATCTGGTGATGGAGAGGAGTTAGATGCTTATGTGCTGGGCATAAACAAAGCAATTAATGAATTTGACGGCGAATGTATTGCCGTTATTCATCGGACAAACGATGATGATGATAAGCTTGTTGTAGTGCCTAAAGGAGCAAAAATATCTGATGCGGAGATTGAAGAGAAAATCGCTTTTCAGGAAAAATGGTTTGAGCACAAAATAATAAGATAACTTTTTTGTCTAATTCATATAAATAGTTATTGTATTATGGCAGTATTTGTGGTATAACAATACTAATTGTATAGTATTGTGGATTTATTGTTTAACTATATAGAAAAATGGAAAAGACTAAAAAAGAGCGACTTGCAGCAGTACGCGCAGAGCTTGAAAAATCAGTTATGGGCAATGGATTTGTCAAGAACGTAGGTAAGGTATTTTTTAATAAAGGAGCAACCGGATATGTCCTTAGAGATGTTGTCTATCACGGTAGCATCAGATATGGGATTGAATTTGAACTTCTTTCCCTTGATGGTTGGTACTTTGCCGGTTCAAAGGATCATGCTGAGGCTTTGAAAGAAGCTTTTGGCGGAAGGGTGTATCCTTCGGAATTCTGTCATCTATGCAAAAACGCCAGAGAGCTTTATATTTGGGAAAAAGATGTAAAGTGGCAGAATGTCGGTGATCATTGTATTAATCCGATGCCGATTGAATTCGAAGAAGCAGTTGAGGCTATTTTTAGCTAAATTGCTTACCGTGAAGTGAAAAGGTTTGCTTGGAAAGCAAACCTTTTTTTGCAGTTGATTAAAAAAGAGCTGATTGTGGAGAAATTGCAATCAAATTTAGACATCATAAATATATAGTTGTTATAATTTATGTGATTTTGCCGTGCTAGGAGAAAAAAATGAAAATAGCAGAATATGATATTAATGCAGCTGAAGGGGTACATGTTTTTGCAGAATATAATTTGGACAACAGGTATTATCCGCAGGGTTCGGTGTTGACGGCAGAAGATATTATTATATTTAAAATGTTTGGAATAAGAAAAGTTTATGGTGCATTGATGGAAAATAATGATGTAATTAAATCAACAGCACTGGGTATGATTGCGGCAAAGATTTGTGGTGAAAATACGGCATATTATATTAATGACACAGGTGAAGCTATAATTGTGGCTGATGCTGACGGAGTATTGGCAGTATCAGAAGAGCGAGTGCGAAAATTTAATCATTTGCACGCAAATTTAAGACTTAATACGATTGGTGAATATAATAAAGTGGTAAAAGGAGAGGTTATAGCAAAATTAGATATAGCCTCTCCTTTAATGAGCCAAGATGATGTTGATACGATATTGTTTAGTCTTTCAGGTAATACGTCTCTTTTGCGGATTGCTATGATTGGCTTGAAAAAAACAGCCCTAATATATAGTAAAATATTAGGCAATGAGAAAGAAAATGAGCATTTTACCAAAAATGTTAAGATGTTGCTTACTTCTATGAATGAATATGGTTTGGAGTTTGGTGGGGAATACAATGTCAAATATCAAAAAGATGCGGTTGCAGATGTTCTGCAAGATGTAATGAAAGCAGGATATGAAGTTGTGTTTATGCTGGGAGGAACAAGATCGGTTTGTGATAAAGATGTCTTTCCGGCTGCATTAAACTCAGTTTGTGACGATGTTGTTGGAGCAATATTGCCTCAAGTCGGAAACGATGATTTGTTTTTGGCGCAACAAAAACAAACCAAGATAATTGGTTTGCCTTTTAATTATGCCAGTGTTTTTACAGGAGTAAGCAATAAGATTATTAGGCAGTTTTTGTTTAGCGAGAATCTGCTGGAAAATGATTTTACTTGGGTGCGAGCAGTTCCTCTGTCAACAAAAGAAGTACTGAGTGAAGAAACACAAAAGCAGTTGATTTGTGCAAATTCAACCGGAGGATCAGATAAAAAAGCAAATATTGCGGCAGTAGTTTTGGCTGCAGGAATCGGAAGCCGTAGCGGAAGAAATAAATTGATGGTTGAAACTAAGAATGGAGAGCCGTTGTTTATGAAAGCGGTTAGGGCTGCAGTGGGCAGTGATGCTTGTCCGGTGTTTGTTATTACCGGGCATCACGATCAGGAAATGGCGGATATTCTGAGTAAATTTGACGTTAATATAATTTACAATCCGGCATATCGATCTGGTGTTAAAACTTCACTGAGCTTGGGATTAAAGTCTGTACCTGATTTTTGTGACGGAGCAGTGATAATTCCGGCCGACATGCCTAATATAACTTCAGCAGTTATAAATAAGTTGATAGCAAAATTTGATAAAAAACAAAAAAAACAAGTTTGCGTATTGTCATACAAGGGGATTAAATCGAATCCGATTGTTTGGAGTAGAGAACTTTATGCAAAAGCTGATATTGTGCCTGAAAATGCCAATTTGCGTCCAGTGTTTATGGAGCATGCTGATTATACAAATTTGATTGATATTAAAGATAAAAGTAAGCTTTTGGATGTAAATTTTCCAAGCGATATTGAAAAAATAATTAAACAAAATAAAAATAGCAATTCAGATGATATTAGCCGAAAGTAGTATTTAAGAATCGATAATGATACTTATCTATTTTATATAATTTGATTCTTAATAAGAACGGCCAAGTATAAAAAAAAGCAAAAAGATGTGTATTTTTCTTGTGTATTTGGTTTTTGTTATTGAAAATTAAATTTTTATTGCTTAAGTTAATGCTGTATTAGTTTTTTAACGATTACAAATTTTAAAACCCATATGGAGATAATAAAATGAAAAAACTATTGAGTTTATTCTGTGCCGTTATTGCTCTTTCTGGCTGTTCTGCTTTGAGCGAAAGCTCTTTGTTCGGCGGTAGCGAGTGCGAATCTAAAATGGCTCGTGACTTTATGGAACATGCAGAAGACAGAGTATTCTTTGCTTTTGATAGCTCTGCAATCAGTGCTGATTCAGCAGAAATCTTGAATACTCAAGTTAAATGGTTGAAAAAACATCATAATGTAAATGTTGTTGTTCAAGGTTATTGCGATGAACGCGGTACTCGTGAATACAACTTGGCTTTGGGTGAGCGTCGTGCCAATGCTGTAAAACAGTTCTTGGTATCTCATGGTGTTGCTGCTGATCGTATCTCTACTATTTCTTATGGTAAAGAACGTCCGGCTGTATTGGGCAACAATGAAGCTGCTTGGGCTCAAAACCGTCGTGCCGTTACCGTTATCAAGGCCGGTAACTAATTCACGATTGATGAGTTGAAATTAGTGCACCTTATTAAAGGTGCACTTTTTTTGTGCTTGTTATTATATAAAACTTGAACTAAATTAATGATGATTTTGATTTTTTATGAGAGGTAGAAATGAATTTTTTAAAATTTTTGCTTTTTATTGGTGTAGTAATGAGTTTTACTATAGAAGCAAAAGCACAAACGGCATTGCATATGGAGTTGGAGCAGTTAAGAGAAGATGTTGTTGTGTTGCAACGCCAATTATATAGAGAACAGCAAAATGGAATTTCTCCGGCATCGGCTCAAGATGTGGCGGTAAAAATCACTCAATTTGATGAGGATCTGCGTAAAGCTGTGGGTAAAATTGATGAGATGGAATATAAAATCAAAATGCTCAACGAACGTATGGATGTTATGAATAAAGATTTTGATATCAGATTTAAGATGATAGAAGGGAGTTCTTTAGAAAATTTAAGAGGGGCTAACCAAAATGCTGAGCCGAAGCTTCATGATGCTCCGGTGGCTAAAGGAGCTCCGGCATCAATAGTTGGAGCTTCTATCTCTAAAGGAGATGATCTGCCGGCTATTAAGACCAAATCAGCAGATGATTTGTATAAGGAAGCAATGGATAATATTAGTGCACAAAAATATGATGATGCAGCGAATCTCTTTACATTTTTGATGACTAAGTTTCCGGAACACAAATTGGCAGGTAATGCTCAGTATTGGTTAGGTGAAGCATATTATGGTAAAAAAGATTATGCTAAGGCGGCGGTTGCTTTTGGAAAAGGTTTAGAAAAATATAAAAATGGTAATAAAGGTGCAGATAGTTTGCTAAAGCTTGGAATGTCTATGCGTGAACTTGGTAAAAAAGAAGAAGCATGTACAGCATTTAAGACACTACCTGATGAATTTGCAAATGCATCTGATGAATTAAAAACAAAAGCTGCTGATTTTGCCAAGGCATTGGAGTGCAAATAAGTGAAAAACTTTTTTTTGCAGTATGATTTATCTGATGAGGTTATTGCCGCCGGAGTTTCCGGCGGTGCTGACTCTTTAGCTTTAGTGCTGCGTTTAAAAAAATATTGTAAAAAAGTTGTTGCATTGAGTGTTGATCATAAGCTGAGAGAAGAATCAGCTGCCGAAGCAGAATATGTTGCAGGATTAATGAAAAAAGAAGGAATAGAGCATCATATTTTGGTATGGGAAGGAGAAAAACCTAAAACCGGAATTGAGGCAGCAGCTCGAGAAGCAAGATATAATTTGCTTTGTGGTTGGTGTAAAAACAACAAAATAAAATATTTGGCGGTGGGGCATCATCGAAGAGATCAAGCTGAGACTTTTTTATTACGTTTGCAAAGAGGGAGCGGTTTGAGTGGGTTGTGTGGAATGTTGCCAATATTTGAACAAAACGAAATTTTTATTATTCGTCCTCAGTTAAATGATGATCCGCAAGAGTTAAAAGCTTATCTTCAGCAAAGAAATATAAAATGGGTTGAAGATCCATCTAACCAGAGTGATGATTTTTTACGAGTAAAGGTCAGAAAATTTTTGCCTGAATTGGAAAAGAAAATAGGAATTAGCGAAGAACGATTAAGTGAGACTGCTAACGTGCTACAAAGAACGAGAAGTTATTTTGCCGAAGAAGTGGATAAAAGAATTAGAAATCAGGTGAGGAAGTGGGGAAGTAGTATTTTTTCTTTTTCATCAATGGTTTTTGCCGGGTGGCATAGTGAAATAGCTTATCGAGTACTGGCGGAAATTTTACGTAAGGTGAGCAAAAAAAATTATGCTCCTGAATCTGACGAAATTTTGCACTTAATAAAGGTATTGAATCAACCCAATTTTAAGGGGTGTACTTTAAATGGTTGTGAGGTGTTTGCTGCAAAAAAAAGATTATGGGTTATACCTGAAATCAGAAAAAACCAAATTATGAAAAAATTACAATGGGAAGAATATTTGCAAAAGTTTCCGCAATATGCTAAAGCTGATTTACCATATAAAGTTCGTAGAGCACTATATAATGAGTCACAAGGGGTGTAAATGGCAAAAAAAAATAAAATTGAATATATATCAAAAGGTTTAGTTGCTCATAATCGTCGAGCAAATTTTGATTATTTGATTGAAGAAAAATTTGTTGCAGGATTACAATTGAGCGGCACAGAGGTTAAATCGTTACGTTTGGGACATGCTAATATCAATGATGCTTTTGGCGTAGAAAAAGATGGAGAGCTATATATTTCTAATATGTTTATTGCGGAATACACAAATAAAGGTTATACCTCGCATGCAGAAAAAAGAGAGCGTAAATTGTTGTTGAAGAAAAAAGAAATTACAGACATTATAAATGCGTTGTCGCGCAAAGGGGCAACACTTGTGGCGATGCGTCTGTTTTTTGATAACAACGGACTGGCCAAACTTGAAGTTGGTTTGGGTAGGGGTAAAAAACTTTATGATAAGCGAGAAACAATCAAAGAAAGAGATTGGAAAATCCAAAAGGCTCGGTTGCTTGCTAATTAAAGTTTTTTATCAGATTCAGAATTTTTATTACATTTTCATCTTTGATTGAATAATATATGGTTTGAGCCGACCTCTTGGTTTTGACTATATTTTTGTTGCGCAAAACAGCAAGGTGTTGCGATAGAGCTGATTGACTGAGATCTAATTTGTTTTCTAGCTCTCCTACGCTATGCTCTTTTTGTTGTAGTATGTATAAAATTTCTAATCTTTTTATATTTGCCATTGCTTTTAGTAATTTGGCACAAATATCTATGTTGGGTTTTGACATAATTAATCTCCTTTTACTATATGTTTTATATAATCATTGTTAAAGCAAATACATCGGCTGAAAATATTTTTTGTTATGAAAATATGTGGAGGCTTGAACTTATTTTTACGATATAATATTATTGAACAAAATTATGAACAGGAGCGTGATTATGGAAAAAGAAGAATTAGAAAAACTTAGTTTTGAGGACGCATTAGCTCATTTGGAAAATATTGTACGTGAGCTTGAAGGAGGAAGAATAAAACTTGATGATGCTGTTAGTGCATATGAGCAGGCAATGCAATTAAAAAAAATATGTGAGTGCAAGCTTGAAACGGCAAAACTTAAAATAGAAAAGATTGAAAAAGTTGCAAATGGAGAAGTAGTTACTACTGATTTTGTTGTTCCGGAGGAGTAAAATGCAATATTTTGCGCAAAAGCTAAAGGTTTTTTCTGATGAATTTAATTCTAAGCTCAAAGATTTGTTTCCTTTGCCTGAGGGAAACGAAAAGAAAGTTGTGGAAGCTATGTATTATTCGGTAGCAAATGGCGGAAAAAGATTGCGGCCATATTTGGTAACCAAAACTGCAGAACTTTTTGACGTGTCTGCAGATAGAGCATTTATAACAGCGGCAGCTTTAGAGTGTTTGCATACGTATTCTTTGATTCATGATGATTTGCCGGCGATGGATAATGATGATTTGCGTAGAGGAAAGCCTACTTGTCATAAGCAATTTGATGAAGCAACTGCAATATTGGCGGGTGACGGATTGCTTACGTATGCTTTTGAGTTGATAAGTAGTAAAAAAAATGAGTTTTCTGAAAATGTAAAGTGTCGTTTAGTTAATCTTTTGGCTCAAGGTGCTGGATCGTTTGGTGGAATGGTTGCCGGTCAGATGCTGGATTTGGATAGCGAAAAAAATGAAAATGTACTTTTCCCGGAAATGATAATTAAAAGAATAGAAGAAATGAAGACAGGGAGACTTTTACGTTTTGCATGTGAAGCTGGTGCGGTTATGGGAAATGCTTCACAAGATAAATATAATTCCTTGGTTATGTATGCTAAAAAGATAGGAATTGCATTTCAAATTGCCGATGATGTTTTAGATGTAGAAGGAAAAGAAGAAGAAATGGGTAAAACATTGGGCAAAGATTGTGAACAAAATAAGCTTACATTTGTTAAGTTGTATGGGTTAGATAAAGCTAAACAAATGGCTAAAGATTATATTTATGAGGCAAAAGATGCTTTAGCTATTTTTGGTGCTGAAGCAAATGATTTGTATGATTTAGCAGATTTTATTATCGAACGCAAAAATTAATCTGTTTCTATAAAAGTTAAGTGAACGTACTTGGCGGATATTGATGGTGTTTTTATTATTATATTGATGCCAATACGTCCGTCCGGCTTTAGGGTTTGCACGGTAGGTTTTTGGTTGAAGCTTTGTAATAGCATGGTGTTTTTATCTAAAAGCTCGATGTGAACCGTAGGTATATCTATTTCTCTTGAGGTTGAGTTGCTGATAAAGCCCTTTATTTCAAGAAGACGAATCCCTTCGTTTTCGATATAGTTCCAATTGATATTTTGAAATTCTAATCCTTTGCCAGGTACTTGTGCAGTTATACCAAAAATACGGTATATATAATTTGTAAAAGGTATAGTATCAACAATTTCATAGCGATGATTATATAGCATTAAACAAGTAAAAACAGCAAAAACACCACCTATTAATTTGAAATTTAATTTGCGATTTAGTCCAAGCATGGTTTTAAGCATTAATGTAATGCGTTGCTTGGGGGAGAGTTTTTGTTCCTCTTGAAAAAGATGCTCGCTTTGGGCAGATAATCGCTCGTATATATCGGATATATCAACAGATGTGTCTTCGTCCTCTTTTTCTGGTTTTTCAGGAGAAATAGGTGCTTCTTGTTGTTCAACGTTTTCTTGAGAATCGGGTGTGGCTTCTTCGCTTTGTGGGGTTTCTTCCAAGACAAGACGAGAATCACCGCTTTTATCAAAATAAAAAATCTCTCCGCAACTGCTGCAACGTACTTTGCGGCCACTTTGCGGAATTAACAGATCATCAACATTATAGCCAATATGGCATTTAGGACAATATATAAGCATAAATCACCTCTTGAATTAATATAGAATGAAAAAGTGTTTAATCAAACTAAAAAAACACTTTATTAAAAAGATAATTATGTTTATTCTTGAATAAACTTTTTTTTAGGGAGATTAATTGTGCCAGAAGATATCAACAATATTATAGAAATGCAGAATGTTGGTATTAGATATGGTCAGGGTGCCGAGGTTTTGAGCGATGTTAAATTAGCTTTAAAACGCGGATCTTTTCATTTTTTGACAGGAAAAAGTGGTGCCGGAAAAACTTCTCTGTTAAGTATGATGTATTTAGCGCAGAGACCAAGCCGCGGTAAGATGATGGTATTTGGCCGAGATATTAATTTTACAAACCGAGATGCTTTGTCTTCACTTAGGCGTAGAATTGGAGTTGTTTTTCAAGATTTTAGACTACTTGACCATTTGAGTGCATTTGATAATGTGGCCCTACCGCTTAGAGTCTGCGGAATGGATGAGCGAGAAATAAGAAAAAGAGTTAGTGAACTGTTGACTTGGGTCGAACTGGATAATCATATGTTAGATGCAACAGCTACATTATCTGGGGGTGAAAAACAAAGGGTTGCAATAGCGAGAGCGGTAATAAATCGTCCGGAATTATTATTGGCTGATGAACCAACCGGAAATGTGGATAATTTTATTGCACCAAAGTTAATGAAGTTGTTTGTGGAGTTGAACAAACTGGGAACGACGGTGGTTATTGCAACGCATAGCGAAAAGTTGATTAATGATTTTGCATATCCCCGTTTGCATTTGCAAAACAGAAGCCTCCAGACTTTATACCCAAATAATTATTCTGATTTGGGAGGTTTGAATGTCTAGGCCTCCATATATTGTCAGAAAACAAGAATTGCCATTAAAAGGTGATTCAACCAGTCTGTTTTTACAGGTAATTATTTCTATAGCTGTATTTATTTTTGCAATTACTTTGTCCGGAGTATTGGCAATTAATTCAATGTTAGAAAATTGGAATCAGAGTATTTTAGGATCTTTAACCGTACAAATTATGCCGGTGAATGATACCAACCAAGAAAAAGCAATGTCTGAAACTCTTGCATATCAGGAAAAAGCTGTCGAATTTTTGCAAAATGTAAAAGGAATTTTGAGAGTTGTTCCATTGAAAGATGAACAGCTTAAAATGTTGGTTCAGCCTTGGTTGGGAGATGGAGTTAATATTGAGAATCTGCCTATGCCTAGGATTATTGATGTCAAACTAGATACTGATGCTGATATTGATTTTTTACAATTAGCAAAAGATTTGGTTGTGGCATCGCCGCAGGCATCATTGGACAATCATAAATTGTGGTTATCTAAGCTGATAAGATTTGCAGATGGATTGAAGATGATAGCAACGACAGTGCTGATTTTGGTGGTTGGTATTTCTGCCGGAGCAATATTTTATACGACACAAATGAGTTTAGGATTGCATAAATATATTATTGAAATTTTGCATGTTATGGGTGCAAAAGATGCGTATATTGCTCAACAGTATGCAAAAAGAATGGCTTTTTTAGGTATTAGCGGAAGCTTGTTCGGAATATTGTTGGCGATTCCGACAATATTTTTTATAGGATCATTAGCCGTGCAAATTGAGGGAGGGATTATTAGTGAAGCAAATTTGGGCATTGTAGACTGGCTAATTATTTTAAGCCTTCCTATATTTGCAACAACAATAGCTGTTTGGACGGCATATTATACAGTAAAAAGAACTTTGCAGAAGATGTTGTAATGAAAAATTTAGTGTGTTTTATTTGCTTATTTTTATTCGGGCTATGGGGAGGAGGCTTTATCTTGTTTGCTGACAAGATAAATGCTTATGAAGAAAATTATAGCTTGAAGGCAGATGCCATTGTTGCATTAACCGGTGGTAGAAATAGAATCGCAAAAGCAGTGGAGATTTTAAATAAAAATAAAGCCGATGTTTTGTTTGTGTCCGGAGTTGATGAGTTTTCTTCGTGGGAGAGCATTAAGAAAAAACAAAATATAAAAACGTCAAATAATGAAAAAGTTGTATTGGGTAAAAAGGCTAAGAATACCTTAGAAAATGCAAAAGAAGCATTAGATTGGATACATAAAAATAAGATAACCTCAATATACTTGGTTACTTCAAATTACCATCTCGCTCGTAGTGTGAGTGAATTTAGGGCTCTGGATAAAGATTTAATTATTATACCTTTTCCTGTATATTCAGAAAAAGTGCAAAAAAAATGGTGGAAAAGTTGGCGTACGTTCTCGCTGATTTTTAAGGAATATAATAAATTTTTATGTGTTTGTGTCAGATGTTATTTGAATAAGTGAGGCTCAATATGTTATACATACGATCTTTATTGTTTAATATTTTCGGATATGCAACTTTAATTGTAGGTTGTGTGGTTAATTCAATAGTTGGTGTTTTTTCTCCAAAGGCTACAATATATGTGTGGAATTATTGTTTAATCCCCTTTTTTGTTTGGTGCTTGAAATATATTGCCGGTATTAAAATTGAAATTCGTGGAGCTCAATATATTAAACAAGAAAATGTTATATATGCAGGAAAGCATGAGTCTGCGATGGAAACATATGTACTTACTAATTTTTTGAAAAAAGCGGCTTTTATTTTAAAGAAAGAACTTACTTATATTCCTATTTTTGGATGGGCTCAGTTTTTTTATGGTATGATTCCGGTAGATAGGTCAGCAGGATCTGCGGCTATGAAAAATATGCTCAGACATGCTCAAGATAGAGTTAAACAAGGAAGACCAATAATTATTTTTCCAGAAGGAACCAGAAAGCAACCGGGACAAGATCCCGATTATAAACCAGGGGTTGCACTTCTTTATCAACACTTAAATCTTCCTGTTATACCTGTTGCTACGAACACAGGAATGTTTTGGAAAAGAAATTCATTTTTGCGCTATCCGGGAACTGTTGTTTTTGAATTTTTAGAGCCAATGCCTGTAGGTCTTGATAAGAAGCAATTTATGAGAGAACTGGAAGAAAGAATTGAAGAAAAATGTAATGAGCTTAATATTGAAACTATGGACAAATATCCGTATACTAAAAAAATGATGTATAAAAAATAGGTATTAGAATGTCAGATATAAAAGCATACATGCAAAGAATAGTGGCGAAGTTTTCATATGCCAATGAATTTGTTGCGACAAGAAAACTTGGTTTTTTTTCCTTTTTGTTTTCATTTGCTTGTATGTTTATGTTTATTCAGGTGACAGTTAGCCGAAACAATATTATCAGAACTATGCAAAATGATTTTGCAAAGGCAATATCTGATTTGAATGAGATCGGTTTGGATGTTGCTTATGATAATTTAGAATTTGATAGCATTTTTATTTTTCCTTTGCTTAAAATTGAGAATTTACGCCTTTATAATTTGAAGGGTACTTCTTTATGGAACTTGTCTGTTAATAATATTTACGCGCGTCCCAGATTTTTTAGAAGCAGAGGTGTTCGTTTTGTATCAGACGGTGGTGCTGTTTTTAGTATTGATGGAAATGATTATAATATTAAGTCTGAGGGTGCGGAGCTAATGCTTGCGTATGAAAAAGATATGCAATTTTCTGATGCTGAGTTGTATTTAAATAGGGTAGATATAAAAAATTGGGCTAAAATAGATGATATTGTTTGGGTGGCCAGAAAAGTTAAAGAAAAAAAATCTGTTTTAAATTTGAGAACTCCAAATGTTGAGAGCCATTTAGAAATTAAAAATGTAAATTTAAACGGACTTTTGGATTATCCTCTAACATCTCATATCAGAAAAATATATGCTCAATTTAATTTGATTGGAGATTTGTTTGGCACTGAGCCGTTTATGATTACTGCAGAGAAATGGTTGCATGAAGGTGGTTTTATCGACGTTCCAACTATTACGGTCAGCTGGGATCCATTATTACTGGTTGGAAAAGGATATGTTCGTTTTAACGAAAAATTTGAACCGATAGTTCAGATAAAGACATCATCAAAAGCTATTATAAATTTGCTTAACGATCTTAAGAATAATAAGTTTTTGGATAAAAAAGGTGTGTTTGTTGCTAATATTCTATTAGCTGCAAAAGGTTTTAAGATGAAAGATGATGATGAATATTTAACTATAAGTACACCTATCGCATATAGGGATAATAAATTGACGGTAGAAAATATAACAGTTAAGACAGTTGCCCCAAAAACTGAACAATAATTATTTGAGCAGTGCCATATTTGCGTTTATCTATAACAGAAAAGTTTAGCGGTAAATCTATTGTTTCGTCCTTATGAGTTTCAATCAAGCATATTGCTCCAGAGCTTAAATTAGGGATGATATTTATAAGTGCTTTGGAGCTAAGCCCTTTATTGTAAGGAGCATCCATAAACAAAACATCAAATTTAGTGTTGGTTGGAATTTTTCGAGTGGCATCGGCTTTGATGATTTTTATTTTGTTTGTTTCGTTAGGGAAGAGGGAGGCATTTTTTTGTATAAGAGTAGTATCAATATCTACGGAACAAACTAAGGAAAATCCTTGAGATATTGCTTCCAGTGAAAAAGCTCCGGTTCCGCAAAAAAGGTCAACGAGCTTAAATTGGGAAAAATTTGATCCCAAACGTGAACGAAGAATATTAAATATAGCCTCACGTGTCCTATCAGAGGTAGGCCTGATATTATCGGAGCTTGGAGTGAAAAGTTTTTTTCCTCGATATGTACCGCCAATTATTCTCATAGCTCAAACTTGCTTCCTAACTGTTCTTTTAATATTTTGGTCGGAATTTCCTTTACTTCTCCTTTTTTTAGGGATCCCAGTTGAAAAGGTCCGTATGACAGACGAATTAGCCTCGAGACTTCTAAGCCAATAGATTTCATTACTTTTCTGACTTCTCGATTTTTCCCTTCACAGAGAGTTACAAGAAGCCAAGTGTTGGTGCCTTGCTTGCTTTCGATTACAGCAGAGATGGGGCCATAGTTAATGCCGTCTATGGTTGTTCCGTGCTGGAGTGATTTTAGTTTTTGCTCATCGACATAGCCATGAACTCTTACTTTGTAGCGTCGTGTCCAAGCATTGGAAGGGAGCTCTAATTTACGAGATAATTCACCATTGTTGGTGAGGAGAAGTAACCCTTCAGAGTTGAGGTCTAGTCTGCCTATAGATATTACTCGGGGCAGTGTAGGCGGAAGATTAGCAAAAACAGTAGGACGATTTTTTTCGTCTTTATGTGATGTAACCAACCCAGTGGGTTTGTGGTATAGCCACAAACGAGTGATATCTTTAGAAGGTAATTTCTCGCCATCAACGAGGATTTTTTCCGTGCCATTTACATTATATGCGGGAGTATCTATAATTTCGTCATTTACGCTGACACGCTTTTGAGAAATAAGTTCTTCAGCTGTTCGGCGTGAACATACTCCGGATCGGGCAATAAATTTTGCTAGTCTTTCACTCATTTTAAACTTTCCTTTTTGTTTTAGATTTAGCATAATCAAACAAAATTACAACAAAAAAGGAAAAATATGGAAGCTAAAGACTATATGCAAAAGGCCTTAAATTTGGCAAAGGAGGCTTTTGCGAAAGATGAAGTACCAAT
Organism: Alphaproteobacteria bacterium; assembly: GCA_015062285.1. GTDB lineage: Bacteria > Pseudomonadota > Alphaproteobacteria > RF32 > CAG-239 > CAZU01. The sequence continues at coordinate 322,000 of SUUY01000001.1, forward strand.
CGGTTGTGTTATTGTTGATCCCAATACCGAAGAAATTGTTGCTGAAGCTTATAATTTGAGTCAGCATGTGGAAGATGCAACGGCACATGCTGAAATTAAGGCAATACAGCAGGCTTGTTTAAAATTAAAGACGAATCGATTACGTGGATTAGATATGTATGTGACATTGGAACCATGTACAATGTGTGCGGCAGCAATATCCTTTGCCCGAATAGAAAGATTGTTTTTTGGTGCCAAAGATGAAAAAGGCGGTGCTGTAGTATCAGGGGTGATGTTTTATGAACAAAAAACATGTCATCACCGTCCTCAGGTTTTTGGCTGCATTCTAGAAAATGAGTGTTCACAGATATTAAAAGATTTTTTTCAGAATAAAAGAGAGGCTAATCGGAAGGGTGGTCAACCTCAATAACTCTTGTTTTAGGATTATAGCTTATAGATGTTTTTCCTTCTCTTAGGTCAAGAGCATGGCGACCAAATATTTGGTATCTCCAACCGGATAGAATAGGGTTGTCTTGATCTTTGTGTGCGGCAAAGGAGTGTAAATCGGCATCGGTTGCAATAAGGCGAGCTACAATATTTTCTTGGATGCTGATTATTTTTAGTAAAAGTTTTAATAACTCAAATAAGGCTGATGATTTATCGGTAATATCTTTGAATTTTGGAGGAGTAACATAATCGCATTCAGGAATATTGCGACAATGATCTAAAACGGCAATTATTTCATCTCCGAGTTTGCCGGAAGCGATATCATTTCTGAGATTTCTTATTTGGCAAAGCTCGTCTTTGGTTTTAGGATTAGCGGCACATATGTTAAGGAGTATATCGTCTTTTATGTAGCTTTGGCGAGGTGTGTTTTTGGTTTGAGATCTACGCTCGCGCCATGCTGCCAGTTCTTTTAACAGAGTTAAAAAGTGTGCATTATGTGAACGGTGTTTAATGCGTAGCCACGCATCTTCCGGTTTTATATCATACGTATCGGGATTAGAAAGTATTTCCATTTCTTCCGCAATCCATTCTCGGCGTGATTTTTCATCAAGTTTTTGAGAGAGGTACTGATAAATGTCAATTAGGTGGGTGACATCGGAAAGGGCATAATTTAACTGAGAATCGCTTAAAGGTCGCTTGCTCCAGTCAGAAAGACGATTAGTTTTATCCAGATGGCGGTGCAAAATATGTACAACCAAATTTTCATAGCTTATAGATTCTCCATATCCTAAAACCATTGCGGCAATTTGAGTATCAAATAGTGGTGTAGGAATTTTTCCGCAGAGATTGTATATAATTTCAATATCTTGTCTGGCTGAATGAAATACTTTGGTGATTTGGTGATTTTGCATTAACTCAAAAAAAGGAGCAAGATTGATTTCTGAAGATAGAGGATCAATAATGGCACAACGGTCTTGAGACCCTATTTGAATCAGGCATAATTTTGCGTAGTAGTGATGATCCCTTAAAAATTCCAAATCAACAGTAACAAAAGGTTGTAAAGATAATTGTTGGCATAGAATTTCAAGTTCTGAAGTTGTGGTTATTAATTGCATTATAATCTCTTTTGTTTGAGTGTTATTATGCAAATAAGCAAAATATTGTTTAAAAATCAAGTAAATTGTCTGTAGTTATGAAATTTTGCTTGATATTATGTAAAAAAAGAAATATACCACCAACACTTTATTACAATTTTAGATAAGAATTATGTAGCGTTTTCGGTTGGTGGTGCTTCCGAATAACGTATTATAAATACCAAACTTAAAACCCTATTTTTATGTTAAAAAACCCAAACAACCGTCTGTATGCCATTGTGGATGCTACAGACGAAAGAGCAGTGGGTGCTTTGAAAACAGCACTGATGCCCTATGAACCAAAGTATCGCGAAGGTAAAACCGTAGTTATCGGTGGATTTAATGATGTCTTGTTTGTGGAGTTCTGCAAACGTGAAGGTCCAATCTTCGACATTATGAAAAATTTGGCCAATAGCTACAATTTTTATCCGTTTTATGTGATTGAAGAAGGAAAGTCTTCTCATCCGAAGAAGGATAAGTTTGGCCATTCTCTTAAGTATTTTGTAGTTGAGGCTGCAATTGCAGATTTTGCAATTCCGACACAAGGATTTGATGAATGGCTGAAGGAGTTTCGAGCAGTGGCAAAGGCTATTCACCATGATGACAGTGTTTTTCTGAAGCTGCATGGTTATTTGCGAAACGAGGATGGAACGATCCATGTTCTAATGGCAAATACCGAAAGTGTGAATCGCCAGGCTAAGGCTGACGGAGTGAAGCTCGGAGAAAAAGGTTGGAAAGAAGCTGTGCTGAAAATGGCATCCTTATTGAAGATTGAAGTAGAGTTTAAGAAGATACGCTACAAGTATCTTTAATTCTCACAAAAAAAGACAGCAGTGATGTTGTCTTTTTTTTGTAATATTAAAGTGAGAATAATTGTTGATTTTGTGTGTATTTAGTAATAAAAAAGATAGGAATTAAATTTTTAGATCAAAGGATTAACAATGCAAAACTATCGAACACATACCTGCGGAGAACTTAGAGCCGCAGATATTAATAAAGAAGTAAAACTCGCCGGTTGGATACATCGTAAACGTAATTTAGGAAATTTATGTTTTGTTGACTTGCGAGATCATTATGGAATTACACAGTGTGTGGTAGATAGCAGTTCGGATTTATTTGCAAAAGTTGAGAATTTGCGTCCGGAATCGGTAGTAGGATTCAGTGGTGTGGTTATTGCCAGAGAAAGTGTTAATAAAAATATGCCTACCGGTGATATTGAAATAAAAGTTAGTGCTTTAGAAGTTTATTCCGAAGCTGAAGTTCTTCCGTTTCAGGTGGCAATAGAAGATGATGCTCCGGAGGAGTTACGTCTTAAATATCGTTTTTTGGATTTGAGAAAAGAGCGAATCCATAATAATATGTTGGTTAGGTCTAAAGTGATTGAGCGTTCTCGTCAGTTGATGAGAGAACAAGGTTTTGTTGAATATCAAACCCCGATTTTGACATCTTCTTCACCTGAAGGGGCAAGAGATTTTTTGGTTCCTTCTCGCTTGAATCCGGGAAAGTTTTATGCTTTACCTCAGGCTCCGCAACAGTTTAAGCAGTTGCTCATGGTTTCCGGTTTTGATAAATATTTTCAAATAGCTCCATGTTTTAGAGATGAAGACCCTCGAGCAGATAGAAGTCCGGGTGAGTTTTATCAGATGGATATGGAAATGAGCTTTGTTACTCAAGAAGAAGTTTTTGCGGTTATAGAGCATACATTGGGCACAATTTTTAATGAATTTGCTTGGGGAAGAACGGTTGATCAGGCCCCGTTTATCAGAATTCCGTTCCGTACATCTATGTTTGATTATGGTTCGGATAAACCTGATTTAAGAAACCCGCTTAAATGGCAAAAAGCAACAGAGTTTTTTGGAGAATCCGGATTTGGAGTATATGACACAAGAGTGAAAGAAGGCGATGTTGTTAAGGCGATGGTTGTTACCAAAGCCGGTGATAAACCACGCTCATTCTTTGATAAAATTGACGCTATGGCCAAAGAAGAAGGTATGGGCGGAGTTGCTTATATTGCATTGGCTGAAGCAGGAGCAAAAGGGATAGCTAAATTCTTTAGTCCTGAAAAATTATCTGAACTTACAAATAAATTGGGTGCAAACAATGGCGATGCTATTTTGTTTGTAGTTGGTAAGGGTGTCAAATTTGATAAATTTAGCGGTCGTTTGCGTAACAAAGTAGGTGAAGATTTAGACTTGGTTGATAAAAAATCATTTAAGATGTGCTGGATTGTAGATTTTCCGTTTTATGAAGAAAATGAAGAAACCGGTGCGGTTGAATTTTCGCATAATCCGTTTTCTATGCCACAAGGCGGTATGGAGGCATTGCTTAATAAGAATCCGTTGGATATTTTGGCATATCAATACGATTTTGTTTGTAATGGTGCCGAACTCCTTTCAGGTGCAGTCCGCAACCACAGTCCTGAGATTATGTACAAGGCATTTGAAATTGCCGGTTATGATCATTCGGTTGTTGATGAAAAATTTGGCGGTATGATCAGTGCCTTTAAGTTTGGAGCTCCTCCTCACGCCGGATCAGCTTTTGGAGTTGATAGGCTGGTAATGTTGATTTTAGAGGAATCAATTATTCGTGATGTAATCTTATTTCCTCTAAACGGAAAGGCTCAAGATTTGTTGATGCAAGCTCCTAATTATGTTACGGAGCAGCAGCTCAAAGAATTACACTTGAACTTAAAACCGACAGAATAAAAATGGCCCCTTGTTTGCAAAAGCAAGGGGTTTTAATTATAGAAGAATCCTTCTACTTCGGCAACAAAATAGTTGGCAAGGTCGGTAGGGTCTGAAGTCATGGTTTGTAGGTTTTCTAATTTACGGTAGCCAAATCTTACACCGTCATCATAACGTGCTAGAACTACTTCCAGTGGTCTGTATAAATTATAGGTTTGGATAAAGTTGTTTTCGTTATCATTTTGATAATTGATAATAAACATATTATATTCATCAATAAAGTTTTGATTATATGCTTGTTCGATTATTGATATTGCATCGGCACAAGTATAGCATGGCTCATTGTTATAAAATACATAAATTATTGATTTGTTATAGGCAGTGTTATCGGCGTTCAGATATTCCGGTGTGTATTGCGAAGGCATATAGCCGTCCATGTTTTGAACTTGAGCTTGAGTTTGTACGCTTAATAATAGTGATAAAGCGAATATTATAATGCGCATGATTTTTCTCCTAACCTAAAATCAGATTGGAGCTGTTGCCTCTATCAACCAGTTTTGCACTTCTTTTGAAAGCAAGGGGTGAATTTTCTCCAATACCAATTTGTGATAATTATTAATCCAATTTATTTCGTCTTGATTTAAGAGATATTTATTGATTAATGATTTATCAATAGGTACAAGGGTTAGGGGTTCAAATTTTAGCATCGGAGTTGCTAAATCAGAAGCCAAATCATCAGCAATATAATAGAGGTTTTCTATCCTGATGCCATATTTTCCTTCGACATAATATCCGGGTTCAATTGATGTTACTTGACCTGTTTCCAGAATGTTTGGGTTTTTGTATGAAGAGAGTGAAAATGGTCCTTCGTGTACGTTGAGGTGGTGGCCGACACCGTGTCCGGTACCATGTTTGTAGTCCTTGCCATATTTCCAAAGAACTGATCTGCTTATTATATCTATGGTGTTTCCGGTTACTGATTGCGGAAAACGTGCCGATGCCGCGGCAATATGAGCTTTTAATACTTGGGTGTAGCTATCAATAATATTAGGGTCAGATATTTTTCCGATAGCAACAGTGCGGGTAATATCGGTAGTTCCGTCCAAGTACTGGGCTCCACTATCAAGCAATAGTAGTGATTCGTCATTTAAATTTTGGTTGGTGTCAGAATTTGGTTGATAGTGAACGATGGCACCATTTGCGTTTACACCGGCGATTGTTTCAAAGCTGTTGCTCTGAAATAATTGTTGTTGAGATCTGTATTCATAGAGTTTTTGTACTATGGATAATTCTGTTTGATTATGCCAATTTGTTTGCAACCAACACAAAAAATTACACATGGCAACAGCATCTCTGATGTGGGCATTTTTGAAACCGGAAAGCTCAATAGGGTTTTTCTTGGCTTTGATTTTTTGTATTGGATTCATATGGTTGTGAAGCCATATTTTGTGTTTTTTAGCTAAAGTTAAAATTGTTTTAGGGGTGGAGTTAGGTGAAACACCTATGGTTTTATCTTTGTATTTTGCTATTTCTGCTTCAATTTTATCAATATTATTGGTAAATAAACTTATTTCACCATTTTTATCGATCAGGGCAAAGGCTCTTAAAATTGGGGTGCATTTTAAGCAGTTTGATCTAAGGTTGAGGAGCCATGAAACAGCATCACAATCAGTTAGAAAATAGGCATCAAGATTGTTTTTTAGCATAAATGATGTGAGGTAAGAAACTTTTTCTTCGACTGATATGCCACTGTATTCAATGTTATGCTCAAAAATATCTACTTCTTTTTTAGAAAGTCTATTCCCAAGAATATGATTTTGGTCTTCTACAAAAATATGATGTTTTAATATACGGTGCCAAAAATCTGTTTCGTTTATACTGTGGCATAAGGGATCGTAAGCAACGACGGAGTTTTGTGCAATATTTTGTGCTATCCAAGATCCAATACTATCAGAAGTACAAATAACTTTTATAACTGAAGGATCGGTTTCTTGAGCTGCTTGAATTTCATATCTGCCATCAACTAATAAGTATGATGTTTCAGGCGTTATCAGTAAGGTACCTGCCGATCCGCTAAAACCACACAATTCTTTTATTTTGTTTTCTTCTTCTAAAACATCTTGGCCGATAAACATATTATTGCGAGTTACAATATAGGCATTCCAGTTGTTTTTGGTGATTTGTTTTTGCAATTCTGATATGGTCATCCTCTTTATTCCTTTTGCATTAATGCTGCTCGCCAGTTATCGAGTTTATATAGTTTTGATAGACTGAAATTGTGTTTTTGATGTTCGGAAATGATCCAATTTTCTTGGTCTTCTACGAATCCGGAAAAAATAGCATAACCTCCTTTTTTGAGGCTTGATGCTGCGTGTGGAGCCATTTCCAACAATGGGCGAGCTAAAATGTTGGCTAGAATTAGGTCATAGGGGGTATTTTGTGCAACTATGGGAGATTGGTATCCATTACTTTGTGCGGTAATAATATGCGAATCGAGATGATTATTTGTGGCATTGCTATTGGTAACCAGTACGGCTTCATCATCAATATCGACTGCGGTAATTTGTGCTTGAGGCCACAAACTTGCAGCCGCTAAAGATAAAATTCCAGATCCGGTACCAACATCCAATATCTTTTGGGGGACAAAGCCATTATGGTATAATTCGCTGATAGCTAGAAGGCATGACCGGGTGGTTTGATGATCAGAGCCAAAAGCGGTGGCGGCATATATTTGAAGAGGAATTTTATCGGTTTTTGGGGTAGAAGTTTCATGTATACCATAAATCATGAAGTCTGCAATTTCAAAAGGATCAAATTTGATTACATAGTCTTTGAGCCAATTTGAACTTTCCAGTTTTTCAACAGAATAAGGTGGAAGATTAATTCCTTTAGCAGCCAAAAGCATGGATTGTTCATCAAAATTTCCGGAGCAGTATCCGATGTATTCATCATTACCTTCATCATCGTAATTTTGGGCGTATACTTCAAAGTAGTTTTCTAAAAAAACTTCAAAATCGGGATTAATTGTTCCATCGGTTTTAAAGGTTATTTGCCAACAACTGCTCATCATGAAAGACTTATCCCAATAGTTATAAATTTATTTACTAAAATCAGTTTATAGTATAATAATTAAAAATAAACAGAATCTAAACAAGAAGAGGTTTTTATGAAAAAAATATGTTTGTTTGTTTCCGTAATGTTACTTTCTGCGTGTTTTAGAGCAGGAAGTTATGATGTTTTGAGCCAAAGAAATGATATTTTTACAATATGGAATGGCTATAGAATTACATATTATAATAATGAACCTCAGTTGCTTAAAACAGAAGTTGTTGAAGAAAATAATTTTAATTTGAATGTTGCCCAAACAGTGTATAAGGGCAATTCGATATTGTCTTCAAAATCGTATACTAGAGACTATTATTCGGAGCTTTTTGTTAAAGCAAATAAGAAAGGTGTCCTGAATAGTTCATCACTTCCGATTACGATATCTGCGGATAAGACTTATGAAGTAATCGGACAGATAACAATAGAAGGCAAGGTGTATCGTTTATTACCGGCAGCGATGGAAGACTATGTTACTTTGATTGATGCAGAAGGATATTTTTATAATAAAATGGGGCAGATTCGTTCAGGATATGTGGTTTTGCTTGATACAGAAATATTTTCATATCCTGCTGATTTGAGAATGATTGAGGTTGCTTTATCAAAAACAGAAGAAACAACTGCCGTTAAAGGATTCGATGTTCGTTATGATGGGGTTAAGTTAGACCGAGTTTGGTTTACTTACATGGATTATGATGATGTTGAAGCCGGTACTTTTAAGGAAATTAGTTTTCCTAATAAACCGGGGTTGATAACTATAAATGATATTGGACTTAGGGTTTTGAAAGCCGATAGCGAAAAAATTACATATATGGTTATTAGTTATTAGTCATTAGTCATTAGTTATTAGTCATTAGTCATAGGTGAGTAGTTTAATTTGTAATAATCTATAACTATCAGTTTTTGTGAAAAATTGCTTGCAAGCAAATATGGCTTGTTGTATAAAAACTTCGAATTAAAGTTTTTTAGGAGTAAATAAGATGGCTGGACACTCCCAGTTTAAGAATATTATGTACCGTAAAGGTGCTCAAGATGCAAAAAAGGCAAAAATGTTTGCTAAGTTAGCTCGTGATATTACCATTGCCGCTAAAAGCGGTTTGCCGGAACCCGATAAGAATCCTCGTTTGCGTTTGGCAATTCAGGCGGCTCGTGCAGAAAGCATGCCCAAAGATAATATTGAACGTGCAATAGCAAAGGCTACTCAAACGGCCGGAGGCGCAGATTTTGTTTCTGTTCGCTATGAGGGTTTCGGACCGGGGAAAGTTGCGGTTATTGTGGAAGCAATGACCGATAATAAGAATCGTACAGCCGGTAATATTCGTACCATTTTCGGAAAACGAGGCGGTGCTATGGGAGAAAACGGTTCTGTATCATTTAATTTTGAACGTATAGGTTTTATCGAGTATCCTCTTTCTGTGGCTGATGCCGATAAGGTGTTTGAGAGTGCTTTAGAAGCAGGTGCAAATGATGTGATAACAGATGATGAGCATCATGATATAGAAACTTTGCCTGATGATTTGGGATTGGTAACCGAAGCTTTAGAAAAAGTTTTTGGTACTCCTTCTGCATCTCGTTTGGATTGGAAACCAATGGTAAAAACAGATATTACCGATACAGAAACAGCACAAAAGCTTTTAGACTTTATTGATGCTCTGGAAGATGATGATGATGTTCAGCGTGTATATCATAATGCTGAAATATCTGAAGATGTTCTTTCTAAGCTTTAGAGAAATTTGATGGTTCGAATTTTAGGTCTTGATCCGAGTTTATCTTCAACAGGTTGGGGAATAATTGAAGCCGAAAATAATCGGGTACGTTATGTGGCAGACGGATTTATTCCCACAGATGCAAAAGCTCCGATTGCAGAACGTTTGGCTTTAATTAATAAATCACTTTGTGATGTAATTGACCTATACAAACCGGATGAAGCCGCAATAGAACAAGTTTTTCTAAACTCCAATGCAGTATCAACAATTAAACTCGGTATGGCACGAGGTGTAGTGATTATGGCTCCGGCCATGTTTCATATTCCGGTTACGGAATATGAACCGAACAAAGTAAAAAAAGCGGTAGTAGGGGTTGGAAAAGCAGAAAAAAATCAAGTTGAAACTATGGTAAAAATCTTGCTTCCGGGGTGCAAACCTAAAAATAACGACGCATCCGATGCATTGGCAATTGCATTATGTCATAATTCTTTTAGAAAAATGCATATTAGCGTAAAATAATCGGCATTGGCAAAATTTATGTCAGCTAATAAGTTCTATTTTTGTTCTTAAATTTTAAAAAGGACTTGTATATATATATCTTTTTGTTTAATCTGTTGCTATGGTATAAATAAGGAATTACATAAATGATAGCAAAGTTACGAGGAATAGTTGACGGGCATGGCGAAGATTATGCTATTGTAGATGTTAATGGTGTGGGATATTTGGTTTATGCCTCAGCCAAAACATTGGGTAAGTTGATTAATGGAGCAGAAGTTTCTTTGTTGGTAGAGACTGTAGTACGTGAGGATAGTATTACTCTTTTTGGTTTTGCCGACGCTTGGGAAAAAGAATGGTTTAATACCTTAACCAAAGTTCAGGGAGTAGGTGCAAAAGTTTGCTTGGCAATACTTTCGGTGCTTTCGCCTTTGCAACTTTCTCAAGCGATATCGGCACAAGATAAAAATTCTTTCACCAGAGCAAATGGGGTTGGTCCTAAGCTTGCTGCAAGAATCGTAACAGAGCTAAAAGATAAAATTGTAACAATACCCGCATTTGATATGGCAAAAAATTTAGATGATAATATAAATTCGCAGGAAGATGTAAATGCTGTTGCCGATGTTGTGATTGCTCAAGAAGGTGATCCTAACAAGATGGAAGATGCGATTTCTGCTTTGGTTAATCTTGGCTACCAAAGATTAGAGGCCTATAAGGTTGTTAGTCAGGTGTCTTTAAATAACCCTGGTGCTGATATGGCAACCTTAATCAGATTAGCATTAAAAGAATTTGCTAAAAAGGACTAGTTTAGATGATAGAAGAACGTATTGTCAGCCCGCAAAAACAAACAGACGACGAAAATACAAACGGAGCTCCTATAAATTTGCGTCCGCAGTGCTTGGCAGACTTTGTCGGGCAAAAAATGGTATGTGAAAACTTGAAAGTATTTATTGATGCAGCTAGGGCCAGAGGAGAAGCTCTTGATCATGTGTTGTTGTTTGGTCCTCCGGGACTTGGTAAGACAACCTTGGCATCTATTGTTGCGAAGGAGTTGGGGGTCGGATTTCGGGCAACCTCGGCTCCTATGATTTCAAAATCAGGAGATTTGGCTGCTATACTTACTAATTTAGAACGTAATGATGTGCTTTTTATCGATGAAATTCATCGTCTTAATCCGGCAATAGAAGAAGTTCTTTATTCGGCCATGGAGGATTTTCAGCTTGATTTAATTATTGGTGAAGGTCCTTCGGCTCGATCGGTTAGAATCGATTTGCAACCATTTACATTGGTAGGGGCGACAACCAGGTCGGGGATGTTGTCTACTCCTTTGCGTGAACGTTTTGGAATCCCATTGCGCTTAGATTTTTATTCTCCGGAAGAGTTGAAAAAAATTGTTTTGCGAGGTGCAAGGTTGCTGGATATGCCTCTTTCTGATGTTGGTGCTTTAGAAATAGCAAAACGTTCTCGAGGTACTCCCCGTGTGGCAGGAAGATTGTTGCGTAGAGTGAGGGATTTTGGGGCAGTATGCGGAGCAATGGAAGTTGATAATAAAATTGCCGATAATGCTTTGCGTCGTTTAGATGTTGACGACTATGGATTAGATGCGTTTGATCGTCGCTATCTTAATTGCATTGTGCAAAATTATGGCGGTGGTCCGGTTGGAGCTGATACATTGGCAGCCGCACTTTCAGAAGAAAGAGATACCATAGAAGAAGTGATTGAACCGTTTTTGCTTAAATTAGGGTTTTTACAGCGTACTCCTCGGGGAAGAGTTATTTCTGATTTGGGGTGCCGTTATTTGGGCGTGCCACAGATGAAAAAAGATAAAGCTTCGCCACAGTTAGATTTATTGAATGATTAAAGGAAAAAAAATGATAATTAAACCTATTTCTGCAGTTGCAGGTGAAATTAAAGATAATAAGTTTTTATTTCCGGTAAGAGTGTATTATGAAGATACCGATGCCGGTGGTGTGGTTTATTATGCAAACTATTTGAAGTTTGCTGAAAGAGCTAGAACCGAATATATTAGGGCTCTTGGAGTTCGCCAACAAGATGCTTTAGAACAAGAAGATAAATTTGCTTTTATGGTGCGTCATTGTGAGGCAGATTATCAAGCTCCGGCAGTGTTAGATGATGAGTTGGTGGTTTCTTGTCAGGTAACAGAAATAGGTGGTGCTACTTGTACCATGCATCAGGAAATAACCAGAGGGGATCAACTTCTTGTTTCAATAGATGTTAAAGCTGTTTATGTATCACTGAGGGCTAGAAGACCGGTAAGGATACCTAAAGACTTGGTGGCAAAGTTTGTATAATGGCTTATTCAGAGCCGTTATCTACTGTTGCAGAAAATTTATGTATTTTAATTTTTACTTGATGTTGAAAAGGTTCAATATTAATTGAATCTTTATCTTTGTATGCTAGATTGTCGGCAAAATGTTGTTTTTACAATTACAAAGGGTTAAAAATGGAAACAGAAGTTATTAAAGAAGTTGCTAATCAAATGTCGATGTGGGATTTGGTTTGGGCATCGGATATGGTTACCAAAGTGGTGATGATTGGCTTGATTGCAGCATCAGTTTGGTCTTGGGCAATTATTTTTGAAAAAATGGGAACACTTCGTCAACTCAAAACTCGTTCAATGAAATTTGAGGAAAAGTTTTGGTCCGGAGGATCTTTGGATCGTTTGTATGATTCAATCGGCAATCATCCCAATGACCCAATGGCAGCAATGTTTGTGGCTGCTATGCGTGAGTGGAAACGCACTAATATTTTGAAGTCTAAAACGGATCGTGGATTGCGAGGAGTTTCTTTGCAACAGCGTATAGAAAAAGCAATGACTGTTTCAATGGATAAAGATCTTGATGCAATGGATACCAGAATGGGCTTTTTGGCTTCTACCGGATCAGTAGCTCCTTTAGTGGGGTTGTTTGGTACGGTTTGGGGTATTATCAACAGTTTTAATGCAATCGCTTCAACACAAAGTAACTCTTTGGCGGCAATGGCTCCGGGTATTGCCGAGGCTTTGTTTACGACAGCTTTTGGTTTGATTGCGGCAATTCCGGCAGTAGTGGCTTATAATAAAATTTCTTCAGATATTGACAGATATGCTAAGAAACTAGAAAACTTTATGGCAGAGTTTTCAAGCATATTATCTCGTGAAATTGATGATACCGCTATTAAGGCGGAAATGGCTGGAGAATAATTATGTTTGCAAAAAATATTACTCGTCGTCATTCATTACGTTATCATAGAAATGCTGATGTAAATATTACAAACCTGATGGATGTAATGATGGTGCTGTTGGTAGTATTTATGGTTGCGGCTCCATTGATGACATCGGGCATAGCGCTTGATTTACCAAAGGTGGGAGGTAAAGCAATGGAAGGCGAAGAAACTTCAATCAATATCAGCGTGGACAAAGAAGGGTATTATTATATCGGAGAAACAGAAATTCCGGCAGATAAGGTTGTAGCTAAGCTTAACGCTCTTAAAGAGGCAAATTCTGCACTTAGTGTAACTATATCTGGTGATACGGGCGCAGAATACGGAAGGGTCATCGGTTTGATGGCGATATTGAAAGAAGCCGGATTTGATAAGGTTGGTTTGAAGACAGAACCAAAACCTTTGAATCAGAGAAAGAAGTAGTTAGATGCTAAATACTCCACTCAAAAAATCAATAGCGTTACACTTGATAGTTTTTGTACTATGCGTGGTGGATTTGCCATTGTTTTTTTGGAATCGTAATAATATAGGGCAAGTGCCGATTATTGTTGATTTGAAAGATGTCAAGATATCAGAAATGACAAATCTTCCACCAAAAGCAAAAATGGGTAAAGAGAATAAAGCGGCTAGCCAAGTCAAAAGAAAAATAGAAAAGAAATATACTAAAGAAGAGCCTAAGGAACAACCTAAGTCAGAAGTAAAAAAGGTTGAGCCCAAGCAGGAAAAGAAGATAGATCCTCCGACTGCAAAACCGGAACCTCCAAAACGAGATCACTTGGTTGCTCCTCAACCTAAAAAGCCAACGCCTAAACCGGAAAAGAAAAAGGAAGTTGCTAAACCAACACCTAAACCGGAGCCAAAAAAAGAACAGCCCAAAAAAGAAGAGGCAAAAAAAGATGAGAGTAAACCGGAATTGGCTAATCCGTTGAAAAGTTTGTTAGCCTCGGTTGATGCCTTGGAAAAAGCTGAAGGTCCTAAAGAGACAACAGCAACAATCAAAGAAGGTACAAAAGTGCAAAACATGGGAATAGAAGGCGGAACCGGAGGGTCTTATTTTAGTGAGCTTTCAATTTCTGAGATAGATGCTATTGCCGGAAGGCTTCGTGCTTGTTGGAATCTTGATCCCGGAGCAATGGGAATTGAAGATATGATTGTTGAAATTAGAGCGGAACTTAATCAAGACGGAACAGTCAGGAAAGTTGAAATATTGGATAGTTCCAGATATGAAAATGACAATCATTTCAGATCTGTTGCAAATAGTGCAAGGCGTGCAGTATATATTTGTCAGCCATATTCTATTTTAGCTGATAAGTACGCAGAAAAATACGATTTATGGAAAGAGTTGCGATTGCGCTTTAATCCGCTCGACAACTCTGTACAATAGGAAAGCGTTATGTGCAATACTGAAGTAAAAAAAATAAGACTAGGATCTATTTTAAGAGGGGCTTTTGAATATTGTAGTAAAACTCCAAAGATGGTTTTATTATTTGTAGTTTTGAATTATATGTTATGTTCCGCAATGGTTTATAGCTGGAAAACATTTTGGCTGTGGGCGTTGTTATTGGTAATGTATGTTTTATGGGGGGGATTGTTCAGATATTATTTTGAACGTAAGCCATATTTTGAATATAGTGTTTTGTTTTATTCAATGATACCTTCGACTAAAATTGTTGTTTTGTCAGTGATAGTTGTTTCTTTGATATTTTTATTTCCGGTAATGATCTTATTTATTCCAAATTTGCCGGATGCATTTGCAGCGAATTATGCACATTTTTTGAAAGTAACAATGCAGCAAACAGATATTTTAGATGCTGTTGTAAATTTGGTAGTAGTATTGTTTTCTCCGGTAATATTATATCGTCCGATGCTGGCTTGGATTGCTGCGCTGTTGGGGCGTAGCGGTTCATTGCGTTTTGCTTGGGAAAAAACTCAAGGAAATTATTGGGAATTTTTGTTACTAGCAATTATTATTAATTTGAGCGTGGCTTTTTTATATAATGGAATTTTGTGGATTGGCGGAAATATTTATATCGCTTTAGTTCCTATATCTGTTTTGGTGGTATATTTTAATGTTGTTATTGCTAAATTGTACGAGCATTTCTTTTTGGATATATAATAGCAATAATTAGGAGGTTTATTTAGCATTATGTTTTTAGCATGAATTCATCATGAGTAAAACGAATGGCAGGAAGATCTTTTTCCAGTTGCTTGGCCAAAGTTGTTTTTCCAAAACCTATAAAACCACAAATTAAGTGTATTTCTGCCATAATTAGATTGCTTTTAGGATTTCCTTACTGAAATCTGCCAACGAGTTGTCATGAGCCCCCATAATTACAATACGGTCTCCTGGTTTGACGTTTTCTAATACGAATTTTTTGGTATCTGCCTTGTGAGGCAAAAATAGAGCATTAGAGTGTCCGTTGGCTTTGATTTGCTTGATAATGTTGGCCGAGGATATGCCAACATCTTGAGGCGTTAATTCATAAATTTCTTGCATGATCATAATATCTTCCGGAGCCAATACTTTAGCAACGGCAGCGGCAACCTCATCTCCGGTATTTACGGCAGAGAAAGGAGTGTGCGGTTGGTACATGGCAATAATTCGTCCCGGATAATCTTTGAGAGCTTGTAAAGAAGCTTCAATTTTGCTTGGATTATGTGCAAAATCGTTGTATACAGTTACATTTTTATTGGTACCGATTTTTTCTAATCTTACTTTGATACCAGTAAATCCTTCCAAAGCTTTTGCTGCTTCAAATTTATCGATACCCGCCATGTGGCAAGCAGATATGGCGGCGAGAGCATTTGAAACATTAAATTTTCCAATTAGGTTGAGCTTAAAGGTATGCCCTTCTATTTGGTATTCAATACCATCGGCAACAGCATTTACTTCGCTGGCGACCAAATCTGCATTTGTGTTACCTATGGAATATGTGAATATTTTAGCAGTTGTTTTAAGATTGCGCGCATTGGGGCAATCGTAGTTTACTACCAATGCACCGGTTATGTGAGATGCAAAAACAGAAAAGTATTCTATTAGTTTTTCCATACTGGTGTGATCGTGAGAAATATTATTAACCAATCCAATGTATGGGTGATATTTGCGGATTGAGCCATCACTTTCATCGGCTTCTATAACACAGTATTCTCCGTCATTATAAAGATAGTTAGGAAGTCCGGCTCGATCTTCATAATTGCAAAGCATTCCACCATTAATCATGGTCGGTTTATAACCTAAGACATCTAATATATAGCCAATCATTGCTGTTGTGGTAGTCTTTCCTGCAGTTCCGCCGATGGCGATTCCTTTGGGGTATTCTGAAAATATCTCGCTTAAAAGGTCTGAACGACTTTTAATTGTAAGGCCAAGGTCAAGAGCTGCTTTTATATCAGGATTCTTATCATTTAGGGCTGCAGAGGTGTATAGGCAACTAATGTCAGGCGTGATTCCGCTACCATCTTGAGGTATTATTTTGATACCTACTGCTTCTAAAGCGGCTTTGCGGTTGGTGTCTTTTCCTTCGTCAAAGCTTTTGTCCGAGCCATATACATCAAAGCCTTTTTTGACCATTATCTGTTCTAACGGGCTAATGCCATTGCCGGCAGCTCCACAAAATACAATCTTCGTCATTAGTTGCTAGTCCTTATTTATAGAGCATCTAAAGTTTGTTGCTCTTGTTTATTTAAAATTATTAGGTTTTTGTAGTCGATAACTATATAACTTTTTCCGTCGCCGTCAACATTTACTGCCAAAGCAGCCCCAACTTCTTTGTTTTGATAGGTGGAATATAGTACGGCTTCTCCGCTTTGTAGTTGTGATAAAAATTTAGAGTTGCCAATAGGGGCATCTTCTTTGATAACAATATCTTTTCCTCTTTCATCTTTTTTAGTTATGTCTATTTGTGCTGGTGTAAAAAATTCTTGCTTGTTTCCATATTTTTTTTCAAGCAACGTTGAGTATGTATTATACATTTTTAGCACTTTTGAAGCATTAGGGGTATCGTCAATTAACTTGCCGTAGGCTAAAATACGCCAAAGTTGATTGTTTTCGCCAAAGGATATATCGACCCTAGTAATATCTGATACCTCTTTGGGAAGTTTTGAAGCTGAAAAACTATTAGGGTTATCCTTTAGTTCAATCTTTCGGAGCTCAATACCTTGACGACGTGTTTCATCAATGGTTGAACCCCATGCAAGTCCGAAAGGTGCAGATTGGTTGTTTATGTTTATTATTTTTTTATCTGTCGGTTTTGACATGCTTCTTAAAGATGGAAAGCTTTGCTTGCGAAGATGTTTGGGGCGTTGGTTTAATAGTTGGCGAGCCGATTCCTCTGCTTTTTGTATTGCATCTTTATCTGAGGGTATATTCTTTAAGGCTTCTTTATCAAGTAGAAAGTCTTGAGTTAAATAATTGTTTTGGGCAATAACAGGTGATATATAGCAAAAAATAACGCCAATTAATGTAAGAAAAATGTTTTTCATCACCAAATTCCTCAAGTTTTTAAAAAATTAAATTGAACACGAACTAACTTTTGTTTATTGTATATCTATAATTGCAAATATTTTATTAAATATATATGTTTTTTAGAGCAATAAACAATGGTAGAAGATTTGAGCAAAAGTATACGTCTTAAAAAGTTTATAAAAGAACAAATGCGACAATCCTTGCTTAAGGTTGGACGAAGACTTGTGGTTGAAAAAGGTGTTGATTATTTAACAGCACGAAAATTATCTGATGCAGCTAATGCTTCGATAGGTGTAATATATAATACATTTTCAACAATGGATAACTTTATCATTGAACAAAATATTCAAACATTTGATGAGCTGTATAAGGATTTGTCTTCTGTAGTTTTGCACGAAAATCCATATGTTAATTTGAATTATTATGCCGATGTTTTCGGAAGATTTGTTTTGGCTAATAAAAATTTGTGGATGCTACTATATAAAGACATGTTATTGTTGGCAAAATCATCAATTAAATATCGTCGTAAAATAATATTGATAGAGGCATTGTTGTATAATCAGTTAGGACAGATGTTTGGCGGAATGAAAAAAGCTGAAAGAAAAATTGCATTGCAAATATTGGCTTTATCAATATTTGCTGTTAGCGGATTCTTGGTTGCTGATAGTGATAATAATTTATACAAACTGAGCAAGCTTAATATTTGCAAGTTATTGTTGAATACTTATTTGGCGGGTTTACAAGGGTTAAAAAAGGTGAACAAATGATAGCAGATGCGTATTATAAATTCTTAGGGATAATAAATTCGCAGGAATTTTTACGAAGTTTTTTTGATAATAGATTTTATTTAATACTCTTAGTAATTCTGCTGTTAAGAATAAAATATACAACTTATAAATCCATGTGGCTGAGTGCATTGGTTAATATTCCCGGAACTATTTTGCATGAATTTATGCATTTTTTTGTCGGGTTGGTTTTGAATGCTCGTCCATGTAATTTTACTGTTTTCCCTCGCAGAAGTAACGATGGCGGATATGTTATGGGTAGTGTTTGTTTTAGAAATGTTACTTTTTACAATGCTGTTCCGGCATCGATGGCACCATTGATGCTTTTGCCGATAGGTTTTTATATAAATAGGTATTTATTACCTTATTTAACACCAACGTTTATGAATTATATTCTTTATGTGTTGTTACAAACCGTTATTATTGAGAATGCGGTTCCGTCTAGAGCTGATTTTCGAGTTGCAGGGACACATTTTTCCGGTGTGATATTGTATGGAATAGTGTTTTTGAGCTTGTTCTTGGTGATATAATAAAAAAAACCACCTTATGGTGGTTTTTTTTATTAATCTTTGTGACGAAAGGTTATGCGTCCTTTGGTCAAATCGTATGGTGTCATTTCAATATCTACTTTATCTCCAACCATAACTCTGATTCTGAATTTACGCATCTTTCCTGCGGTGTGAGCTAAAATTTCAACACCATTTTCCAGTTTGACTCTGAACATGGCATTGGGTAATTTTTCAATCACATCTCCAGTAAATTCTAAAAGCTCTTCTTTACTCATAAAATAATCCTTTTTTGTTAATTTTACTTATTAATAAACCTTGATTTATTTTTTTGCAACATTTTTTATTGAAGGAAAGGATAAGGTAAAACAGCTTCCAGATCCTATTGTGCTGCTGACACTAATACTGCCGTTGTATTTTTCGACCAAACTTTTAGTTATTGATAGTCCTAAACCGGCTCCTTTTTTTATGTTATCTTTACCTTCGGAAAAAAATGGGTCAAAGATACGAGGCATGTTTTCCGGAGATATTCCTACACCAGTATCACTAAAAGATATTATAGTTTGTTTTTTTGCATTTTGTTTTATGCTTATGGTGAGGATACCTTTGTTGTCCATTGCTTTTATAGCATTTAGAATAATGTTTATGGCAACCATTTTGAAATCAGAACTGTTTCCTTGAATGAATATATCCTTATTAGGAAATTTATATTCGATGCTGATGCCGTTGCGTTTTGCTTCGTAGTCTAAAAGACAAATAACGTCATTTAGGTTTTCTTTCACATTTATTTTTTTTGCATCGGAGCTAGATTGTGTTAATTTTAGAAGTCTTTCCGGAACAGCGATACTATTTATGAGCTCATTGTATATGAGCATTATATTTTGTTTTTCTTCGTCATTATCATCACGGTTAATATAAAATCTGTCAATTTGCCTTTCTAGTAGCATTCTTAATGCTCCAAGATGATTTTTTATTTCGTGGGCTATTGATGTTGATAAGAAACCGAGTGATGAAAGTTTTTGCTGGTGCGAAAAATTAATGTCATCACTTAAGTCACGAATAGCCTCAACAACATATTGATTCTTTCC
Source organism: Alphaproteobacteria bacterium (assembly GCA_015062285.1). Lineage (GTDB taxonomy): Bacteria > Pseudomonadota > Alphaproteobacteria > RF32 > CAG-239 > CAZU01. The sequence continues at coordinate 341,612 of SUUY01000001.1, forward strand.
TTGATAATTCATGGGGGCGGCATTTATGGAAAGATGCTTTTGCGGAAAGGCAGAAAATTGTTGAACTAACTTAATGTTTTTTTTGCGATTTTGAAGTATTTCTTTAACCGGACAATGAAATACCTCAGAAGGGCATGGTGTTTTGATGTTTTGAGATGATTCATAGCATTTGATGCAATTACGATTATTGCTGCCAACTTGTTTATAATACGCTTTATTTGCAATTATTATGTTATGTTTTTTATCAATTACCCTGATTCCATCGGGGATGCTATCAATTAATGATTGTAAAAATGCTTCTTTGTCTTGTACCTCAGAAATGGTTTGTTGCAGAGTGTCAAGCATTGAATTGAATGTCTGTATAAGGTAATCAAGCTCATCAACAAAATGAGATTGTCTGGTGTTTTTTATTCTGACAGAGAGATTTCCTAAAGATACTTCGGAAGAAGTTTTTGAAATATTATTGATTGGATTTAATATCCATTTGGTTATGAGCAGCCCAAGTAATAAAATTGATGTTATTAGTAATAATGTGCTTATAATAAATATTCTTAGGCTTTCTTGAATGGCTTTATAACGTTGGTCGTAGCTTTGGCGCATTTGTGCGATTTGCTTTTGTTCGTTGTTCAGTTGTGCTATTCTATCTTCTTCAGTATCACTTAAGTAGAGATTTTTATATAATGTTTCATCAATTTTAATGTTTGGATTGTTGTGTAAAATGTTTCTAAATTCTCTAATAACATTAATGTTTTTAAATAGCAGATCGATATATTGTTGGTTTCTTTGAATGCTGTAGAGCTGTTCATTTTGAATCTTATTTCCATAAATCAAATAAAAAGTGTATCCAAAGATGAGTGAGGTCACTAGAAATAGTGATAATATGGTATATATAATTTTACGGTTTAGGCTTACGAACATGATTTTTTACCTTTTAAGTGTTTGTTAGTTATTGATTAACATTATATATATAAAATGTTTCTAAATGATAAATGGGGAAAACAAAAATGATAATGAATAGATTAAGTTTGTTAACAGATCCGAATTTTCAGCTTTGGAATGATGAGAATCTTGCGTTTATAAAAAAGGACATGTACGAAGGAAAACCTGCGTGGATTATATATGATTCTTGCGGAGAGAAAATAGCAGCGACAGAAACCAAGGAGTTTGCTTTTTTTGTTGCCGAACAAAATAATTTGCAGCCGTGTTGCGTGAGTTAAAAAAATCCCCAAATCTTGATTAGGATTTGGGGATTTTTTTAGTTGTTATTCAGTAGAGCATATAGTTCTACCGGTCTATTTATATGACGAAGTTTGTTACACAGGGTTTCATCCTTGAGGATACGAGATAATTTTGCCAGTGCAGTAAGATGATCTGCTCCATTTCCTTCCGGAGAAACGAGAGCAAAAACCAAATCTACAGGTTTGCCATCGACGGCATCAAAGTCTAAGTTTGCAGTTGGTTTTGCAAAAAAAGCTTGAACTTTGTTTAAGCCTTCAAATCTTCCATGAGGAAGGGCTGTTCCGCCTCCAAAACCTGTGGAGCCAAGATTTTCTCTTTCCATGAATGTGTCAAACACTGTTCTGGTATCTAAATCAGTGGCCTCAGCAATCTGAGAAGCAAATTCCATTAGAAATTCTCGTTTGCTATTTGATCGAACACCAACAAAAATGTTTCTTTCGGTCATAATGTCTGAAATATTCATGAGATTATACCCTGATTAAATATTAATTTTCTGATTTTGGCTCAACCCAACCAATGTTACCATCTTTACGACGGTACACCATGTTGAATTTTTCGGTAGCTGCGTTTTTGAACATTAGGGCTACTTCATCATTCAAATCCATGTACATTACAGCCTCGGATACGGTGCATACAGGAATATTTGCTTCCAACTCTGCAATTGTGAGAGGAGCATCATCAATGTCAATTTCTTCGGCATCCTCATTGAATGAAAATACAGCTTCATTTGCAATTTCAGTCATGCCTGTTTTGCCTTTGTGATCATTTAGTTTGGTTTTATGACGGCGCAGACGTGTGGCAATATGTTGATTTGCATCATCAAATGCAGAATAAGGATCTCCGGCAGTTCCGGTTCCTTTTAAGATGATGTTTTTAGCAGGATGAACGGTTACTTCGGCATTGAAGCTGTCTTTAATCTTAGTAAATGTGACGTTACAGCTAATCGGAGCCGGAAAATATTTGTTTACGGCATTTAAAACGTTTTCTTCAACATGGCTGCGGAGTCTGTCTCCAATATCAACCTGATTACCTGATAATGTAATGTTCATAATTTTTCCTTGCAAAATATAATTAAACTCTAGAGATGTATTATACCTCATTGAAAATTGAAATACAGTTTTATTTTAATAAAGTCAACATAAATGTCAATCTATTCCTATGAACTATAATTTAATATTGTGATATTGTTTTTAATATTTTAAATTTTTTGGCGGTGTAGCCTTTTGCGTTCTGCAGATGTAGGGATATTTAATGATTCTCTATATTTTGCTACTGTGCGGCGAGCTATTTTTATGCCCTCAGTTGCCAGTAATTCGCCAATTTTATCATCGGATAAGACGTGTTTGGGGTCTTCTTGAGAAATAAGGTTCTTGATTTTGTGTTTGATTGTTAAAGTAGAAACATCTTCCTTACCAATGTAGCTACCGGCAGCTGCCGAAAAAAAGAATTTCAATTCAAAGATGCCTCGCGGAGTATGCATATATTTATTGCTTGTTACTCTGCTTATAGTACTCTCATGCATTTCTAAATTATAGGCGATGTCTTTTAAGCTTAGAGGTTTTAAGTGATCTATTCCATATTCTAAAAAATTTTGTTGAGTGCGAATTATCTCTTCACTTACTCTTAAGATGGTTGTAGCTCTTTGATGCATGGCCTTAAGCAAAAAATTTGCCGAATTAAGGTTTTCATTTAAAAAGCGCTTTGCTGATTTGTCTTTTTGCAATAAATCAGAGTAATATTTGTGATTAATAAGAAGTCGAGGCAAGGTATCGTTATTTAGCTCAACAATGTAATTCCCGTTTTTTTTACGACGAACAAAAACATCTGGAATAATATATGTTGCAGGATCCAAATCCCAACCTAAAGCAGGTTTGGGGTTTAGAGATTTTATGTCGGATATCATGGAAAATAAATCTTCGGCATCGGCATGGCACAAACGTTGCAGCTCTTTATATTTTCCTTCTGCAAGCAAGGGAAGATTATCTAACAGAATAGCTATTGCCGGATCATATCGGTTTATGTCCTGAAGCTGGATTTTTAAGCATTCACTCAAGCTTTCGGCAAAAATACCGGCAGGTTCAAAATTTTTTAATTGTTCTAGTACATGTGATATCTGATCTTGCCCACATTTCAGATTGTTTGCTATTTGCTGTATGTCTCCGCGAAAGTAACCGGCTTGATCTAAATGTTCGGTTAATTGCCAGGCTATTATTTTTTGCTTTGTATCTGTGAAAATTTGGCTTATTTGCTCGCTTATATATACATACAATGATTTTTTAGATGATAAACGTTGAGAGCAATAGTCAAAATCAGGATCCGAAATATTATTAATCTTAGATTTTTCTTGCGTTGACCAACTGTAATCAGACTCAGACTGGTAATCTTGGCTGTCACTTCCGTAGTCGTCAAATGATGTTTCGAGATCGAAATCAGCTATAAATTCTTCTTCAGAATCAGGCGGTGAAGTAAGGTCATCTATTGTAGGAGATGAAACATCGAGTTGGTTTGATAAGTGTTCTTCTTCTTTTTCCAATAAGGGGTTTTGCGCTAATTCTTGATTTATAATATCATTTAGCTCAATGTTATTCATTTGAAGGAGATTAATAGCCTGACGTAACTGTTGTGTCATCAACAGAGATTGAGTTTGTTTTATTTCAAGCCTTGGTGTAATGGCCATAATAAGCCGCCTTTTTGCTACATTGAAAAGTTATCACCGAGATATACTTTTCTAACTTCTTTGCTGGCAACAATCTCTTCCGGGCTGCCTTCCATTAGAACTGTTCCACCATGTAATATATAAGCTCGATCAGTAATATCCAATGTTTCTCTAACATTATGATCGGTGATAAGAACACCAAGTCCTCTATGTTTTAGTTGAGATACGAGATTTCTGATTTCACCCACAGCAATAGGATCAATCCCGGCTAATGGTTCGTCCAATAAAATGTAATGAGGTTGAGAGGCTAATGCTCTTGCTATCTCCAAACGACGTCTTTCTCCTCCGGATAAGGCAAGGGCAGGCGATTTGCGCAAATGTGCTATTGAAAATTCGTCCAATAATTCTTCAAGCATATTTTCGCGACGACTTTCATCTTCTATAACAATTTCTAATATAGCTTTAATGTTGTCTTCAACGCTTAACGATCTGAATATAGATGCTTCTTGCGGCAGATATCCTATCCCCATTCGTGCTCTACGGTACATAGGCATATCGGTTATGTCTTGTCCGTCGATATGAACATCTCCATAATCTGGGGTTATGAGCCCGGTTACGCAATAAAAACAAGTAGTTTTTCCGGCGCCGTTGGGCCCAAGTAATCCAACAGCTTCTCCCCGCTTAACATTGAGGGATACATTACGCAGTACCGGACGATTTTTATATTTCTTTCCGATATTAAAGACTTCTAATTTTGCTTCCTGATTATATAAGTTATTCATGGTTTATTTCTTTTCTTTAAAAACACCCTTTACACGTCCGAGTTTGTTGCCGGATAATAATTTGCTTATTCCGGTGTTAATGTTGGTTTCGGCTTTATCTCCTCGAAGAATGTTGCCTTGTTGATTGATTGTAACATTGTTAAATAATTTAATTAATCCTGATTGGGGCAAATATGTGCCTTTTTCTGCGGTAACTTCTGCATCTTTAGTAATGATTTTTACATTTCCAAAGATATCTACTTTATCTAATGTCATATTTTGTTTTGTAGTGTTTGATTTTGTAAAGTAGGCAATCATTTTATCTGAATGCAGATTGTTGTTTTGTTGATCCGTTACATGAACGTTGCCTGAGGCTACAGCCTTTTGTTTTGAAGGATAATAAATGATATTATCTTTGGCTGTTAGTGTTTCTTTAGCCGTTTTAATTGTTGCAGGTTTGCCGACAAGAATAGCTCGATCTTCTGTTAGGTCATAATCTAAGTTATCGCCAAATGCGTCAGCTTGAGAAGAGTGCATTTTTACATTGCCGTCTGCAACGACCCTATTTATCTGTCCTTTAGATTGTCCTTTTTTAGGTTTGTAATATCCGCTTAAAGTAGACGAACTGATGCTCATGTCTCCTTTAGTGGCTATGGCTTTGCCTATAGCAACAATTTTTTGTTCTTTTTGGTGCCATTCAACCTTTTCTTCTGCTGTTATATCTATATCTTCTGCGTGAACTTGAGTGCAGAAAAATAAGAATAGGAAAAGAACCACAATTCGTGTCATTTTGTTATACTCTCTTCGTTTATTGTGATATGGGCAGGACCGGTAAAAGTCAGTATATGAGTGCTTGATGAATAATTAAATCCCGTTGCCTTTATTTTTCCTAAAAAACCTTGCCCAATTATAGGTTTTTTACCATAGCTGTACGATTTATTAAAATCAAAAAACGCTGAAGATGTTGTAATATTCATTCCCTCACTATAAAAAAGTTCTATGTCTTTTTGTAATTCTAACAAATTTATTTTTTGATTGAAAAATCCTACCGGAGCTTTGATGTTGACCCAGCGATTATCATCCAAAGGTAATAATCCTTCCGGTTTTGTCAGCTTAACTAATTTTGATCCGGGAGATGTTTCATCAATATTTAATGCTACAAAATTATTGACCTTATTATCTTTGTCTGTGATATAAAATACGGTATTTTCAATATGTAATTTTTCTAGTTCACCTTTTTTGGGACGAGTGATATCAAGCCTAAAATCTTTAGAATTATCTTTTAGAGAGGGAAAAATTAGCAAAACAGCAATTAAAACAGCAGCAATGCTGGGAAGAGCTAATTTTGCCAACTTAACAAAACGGGAATAACGACTTTCAGGCAACTTGTTTTTGGAAGTTGCCTGAGAGGTTGTATTAAAGTAGTTGTCAAGTTGGTGAGGATCTAGCACGTTTAGGCGACTCCTGCACGTAGGCAATCGTGAATATGAATAACGCCAACTGGTTTTTGATCTTCATCTAACACAAATAGTTGAGTAATACCTTTACCTGTATTATTCATAGTGTTTAGAGCTTCTGCAGCTAAAACTTCCGGAGATATGGTCTTGGGATTTTCAGTCATGACCTCTGTAACTTTTTTGGCTAGTATGTCTGATGACATTGCGCGGCGCAAATCTCCATCGGTAATAATTCCTATTAATTTACCGAATGTATCTACAACACCTACGCAGCCTAACATTTTAGAAGACATGGTTAACATAGCTTCTTGCATAAAGGTGTTTTCTGTAACTATTGGTATCTCATCGCCTCTGTGCATGAGATCGGAAACTTTTTGGAGCATTGCTCCAAGTTTTCCGCCCGGGTGACGACGTTTGTAATCAAGTTTAGAGAATCCTTTGCGCTCCATTAAGCAAACAGCCAAAACATCGCCAAGCATTAAAGTTGCTGTGGTTGATGTGGTGGGTGCCATTCCCAATGGACAAGCCTCGCGGTAATCCGGAAGTTTGAGAAGAATGTCTCCGGCTCTGCCTAAAGAACTGTCCGGATTTTTAGTTATAGCAATTAAAGGTATGCCATAGCGTTTACAATAAATAATGATGTCTGATAATTCTTTTGATTCACCACCGTTAGAAATAGCTAAAACAACATCATCCTCAGTTAACATACCAAGGTCACCGTGGCTTGCTTCTGCCGGGTGAATGAAGAATGATGGTGTTCCGGTTGATGCTAATGTAGCTGCAATTTTGGTGCCGATGTGTCCGGATTTTCCCATACCGGTTACAATAACGCGGCCGGTTGCTTTTTGCATAATATCTAGGGCATCGGATAAGGATTTATCAAGAGAATTTTCCATTGCGCGTATAGCTTCGATTTCGCTATTTATTGTGCGTTTTGCGCAATCGATATCTTGTTCTGTAGTCATTATATAGAATCTCCTATGAATTATAACATGAGGTAAATCCTAAAATTTTATTTTTAAAAGGCAAGTTTTTTTTGTTTGTTATACAAATTAGAAAACTATTGCAAATAAAAATTTAAGAATTATAACTCGTTATGTTTTTCTAAGTATATGTTCAATGTATATGTTCAATTTATTAAATTATTTTGTTATGAAGTGGAATTGGCTTTTTCTTTTGTTTCCCGTTGTTCTTATTGTGTTGGTAGTAACTGATGTCCCCGTAGTCGGATCTTATCAGAAGGTTGAACTGCAATATGATGAGGGTGCAAATCGCTATTTTGCAGTTGTTGGCGGACAAGAAGTTGATGTTCTTGCTTTTGATAGGGCGGACACAACAAAAATGCAGGCCGGAATGCCGGTTTATTGCTTGCAGGCTTCAAGAGACAGCTGGATTAAAATTTGGGAATATTATTTTAGCCCGACAGAAGTTGATCCGGAGAAATGGGTCAAAGATATCTATCCTGAAGCAGGTGCGGGAAAAGGGCCGAGCATATTTATTTGCGTTTTGACGTTTTTGATAATACTTATGCTCCTTTGTTTTCAGCCGAAGAAAATGGTTGTTATTTATGCGGATAGTGATTAAATCTGATTGTTATGAAAGTTAGGAGCAAAAAAATCATTTGTAACGCTTTAATAGTGTTGCTTATCGCGATTGCAATTATGTGTTTCGTGTTTGCCCTTTCAGGAGTGGGTGATGTTGCAAATTGGTTGTGCTGGGCAGCATTGGTATGCATGTTTGTTATTCCACTGGATTTTTGGCGCGAAAAGCTGAAAAAAATGTAAAAAGAGAGGTTCGTTTTGAACCTCTTTTTTTTGTGGAATAGACTCATTTGGACTCAAAAACTGTGGGTGTATGAATTTTAAGTGAGAATCGTAGATTGATTGAAAGGGCAAAGGTAAATATAAGGTTAATGTTTTTTAGACTCAAATTTATGCAAAAAAGTGTTGACTTTATGGGTTTATCGTTCTATTGTGCCGAGACTCAATTAAAGAAGTTGAGGTGCTTTGTGTGCCTTAAATACACGGCTTTGATGAGTATTTTTGTTAATAATCAATACTTTAAGGAAATTGTGATGCCTACAATTAATCAGTTAATTCGTAAATCACGAACACCAAAAGTGAAGAGAAACAAAGTTCCGGCTTTGAAAGCTTGTCCACAAAAACGCGGTGTTTGTACAAGGGTTTATACTACAACCCCTAAAAAACCTAACTCCGCTTTGCGTAAAGTGGCTCGCGTTCGTCTTACCAACGGCTTTGAAGTAATCAGTTATATCCCTGGTGAAGGTCATAATCTTCAAGAACACTCAGTGGTACTGATTAAAGGCGGCCGTGTAAAAGACTTACCTGGTGTTCGTTATCATATTATTCGTGGTACCTTGGATACTCAGGGTATTTCAAAACGTCGTCAACGTCGTTCTTTATACGGCGCTAAGAGACCGAAATAAGGAGTATTAAAGATGTCACGTCGTCATACTGCTGAAAAAAGAATTGTATTACCTGACGCTAAATTCGGTGATAAGGTAGTTGCTAAGTTTATTAATAACGTAATGGAGCATGGAAAGAAAGCTGTTGCCGAGAAAATCGTATATTCTGCTTTCGATATGATTGCTGCAAAATCTAAACAAGATGCTTTGAAGGTTTTTTCTGAGGCATTGGAAAATGTTAAACCGTTGGTAGAAGTTAAGTCTCGCCGTGTTGGTGGTGCTACTTATCAAGTTCCGATGGAAGTTCGTGCCGATCGTCGTCAGGCTTTGGCTATTCGTTGGATTATCGATGCTGCTAAAAAACGTTCAGAAACAACAATGATGGAAAGATTGGCTAACGAATTGTTAGACGCTTTTGCTAATAAGGGTTCTGCTGTTAAGAAGCGTGAAGATACCCACAGAATGGCTGAAGCTAACAAAGCTTTCTCTCACTATAAGTTTTAATGCAGCATAGGGAAAATTAACATGGCTCGTACACATAAATTAGAATTGTACAGAAACATCGGTATTATGGCTCATATTGATGCCGGTAAGACTACCACTACCGAACGTATTTTGTTTTATACCGGTGTAAACCACAAAGTTGGTGAAACACACGATGGTGCTGCCACAATGGACTGGATGGAGCAAGAACAGGAGCGTGGTATTACCATTACTTCTGCTGCTACCACATGTTATTGGAAAGGACACCGTATAAACATTATCGATACTCCGGGACACGTTGACTTTACTGTTGAAGTTGAACGTTCTTTGCGTGTATTGGATGGTGCTGTTACCGTATTTGACTCAGTTGCCGGTGTTGAACCGCAATCTGAAACTGTTTGGAGACAAGCAGATAAGTACGGTGTACCTAGAATTTGTTTCTGCAACAAGATGGATAGAATCGGTGCAAACTTCTATCGTTGTTTGGATATGATTAAAGATCGATTGGGTGCTCGTCCGATGGCATTACAATTGCCTATCGGTGCAGAAGCTGAGTTCAAAGGTGTGGTAGATTTGTTGAATATGAATGCTATCGTATACACCGGTGATACTCCCGATGCTCCAATCGAAATTCAAGAAATTCCAGCTGATTTGAAAGATAAGGCTGAACAATATCGCAATGAATTAGTTGAAATGGCTGTTGAAGAAGATGAACAAGCTATGGAAGACTATTTGGAAGGAAAAGAAATATCTGTTGAAACTTTGAAAAAATGTATTCGTAAGGGTACTATTGCTCAAAGTTTTGTTCCTGTATTTTGCGGTACTGCTTTCAAAAATAAGGGTGTTCAACCTTTATTGGATGCCGTTATTGACTATCTTCCTTCTCCAATGGATATTCCTGCTACCAAAGGTCTTAAACCTGGTACAGAAACAGAGATTGAGAGAAAAACAGCTGATAACGAGCCATTGGCTGCATTAGCATTTAAAATTATGAACGATCCTTTTGTAGGATCTTTGACATTTACCCGTATTTATTCCGGTACAATGACTGCAGGTTCTTATATCTATAACTCTGTTAAAGATAAGAAAGAACGTGTTGGTCGTATGCTTTTGATGCATTCTAACAAACGTGAAGATTTGAAAGAAGCTCATGCCGGAGATATTGTTGCTTTGGCTGGTTTGAAAGATACCACTACCGGTGATACTCTTTGTGATCAGTTCAATCCGATTGTTTTGGAAAACATGGTATTCCCAGATCCGGTTATTGAATTGGCTGTTGAACCCAAAACCAAAGTTGACGTAGAAAAAATGGGCTTGGCTTTGTCCAGATTAGCTATGGAAGATCCTTCTTTCAAGGTTTCATCTGATCCGGATAGCGGTCAAACCATTATCCGTGGTATGGGTGAATTGCACTTGGAAATTATCGTTGATCGTTTGAAACGTGAATTTAAGGTTGAGTGTAATGTTGGTGAGCCTCAAGTTGCTTATCGTGAAACCATTACCAAACCTTGTGATATTGAATACACCCACAAGAAACAATCCGGTGGTGCCGGTCAGTTCGCTAAAGTTAAGATTAAATTTGAGCCGATTGAAGGTTACTCCGGATTTGAATTTGAAAACACTGTTGTTGGTGGTAATGTTCCAAAAGAATATATCCCCGGTGTTGAAAAAGGTTTGCGTAGTGCTATGGATGCCGGTGTTATTGCCGGATATCCGGTTACCGGTGTTAAGTGCAACCTTTATGATGGTGCTTATCACGAAGTTGACTCTAACGTTATGTGCTTTGAAATTGCTGCTCGTGCTGCCTTCCGTGAAGGTATGCGTCAAGCCAATCCGAAACTGCTTGAACCAATTATGAAGGTTGAAGTCGTTACTCCGGAAGAGTACATGGGCGATATTATCGGAGATTTGAACTCTCGTCGTGGTTTGGTAAACGGTATGGATCAACGTGCAAATGCTCGTGTGATTGATGCTCAAGTTCCATTAGCCAATATGTTTGGCTATGTAAACACATTGCGTTCATTGTCTCAAGGACGTGCACAGTTTACAATGGAATTCCATCACTATGCTGAAGTTCCAAAGGATGTGGCTGAGAAAGTGAAAGCCAAAAACGCATAATTTTTCGTTTTTAAGGGAAATCTAAAGCGGTTTTACGTGGTCGATGAAAATTCATGTACTGTTTTGTATACTGAAATTTTCATCGCCACTAGAAACCACTCCGTATTTCTCCTTAAAAATAAAAACTTAATATTTAATGTATAACAAAACTAAATTTTATTGGAGAATAAAATGGCAAAAGAGAAGTTTGAGCGCACAAAGCCTCACTGTAACATTGGAACCATTGGTCACGTAGACCATGGTAAGACCACCTTGACAGCAGCAATTACCAAGACATTGGCAACCCAAGGTGGAGCAACATTTACTGCATATGATCAAATTGATAAAGCCCCTGAAGAGAAGGCACGCGGTATCACCATTTCTACTTCACACGTAGAATATGAGACAACAAATCGTCACTATGCTCACGTAGACTGCCCGGGCCACGCCGACTATGTTAAGAACATGATTACCGGTGCTGCACAAATGGACGGAGCTATCTTGGTTGTATCTGCAGCCGATGGTCCGATGCCTCAAACTCGTGAACACATCTTGTTGGCACGTCAAGTAGGTGTTCCGGCATTGGTAGTATTCATGAACAAATGTGACCAAGTAGATGATCCGGAATTGTTGGAATTGGTAGAAATGGAAATTCGTGACTTGTTAAGTTCATATGAATTCCCGGGCGATGAAATTCCAATCGTAAAAGGATCTGCATTGGTAGCCTTGGAAGATGGTGACAAAGCAATGGGTCATGACGCAATTTTGAAATTGATGGAAGAAGTAGACAGATACATTCCACAACCAGAGCGTCCAAAAGATCAACCATTCTTGATGCCGATTGAAGACGTATTCTCAATTTCTGGCCGTGGTACAGTTGTAACCGGTCGTGTAGAGCGTGGTGTATTGAAGGTTGGTGACGAAATCGAGATCGTAGGTATTCGTCCGACAGCTAAGACAACATGTACCGGTATCGAAATGTTCCGTAAATTGTTGGATAGCGGTGAAGCCGGTGATAACATCGGTGTATTGCTCCGCGGAACTAAGAGAGAAGAAGTTGAACGTGGACAAGTATTGGCAGCCCCTGGCACCATTACTCCGCACACAGACTTCACATGTGAATGCTATATTTTGACAAAAGAAGAAGGTGGTCGTCATACTCCATTCTTCTCTAACTATCGTCCACAATTCTATTTCCGTACCACAGACGTAACCGGAGCTATCGAGTTACCTGAGGGAACAGAAATGGTAATGCCTGGCGATAACATCACCATGACAGCAAAATTGATCAACCCGATTGCAATGAACGAAGGTTTGCGTTTCGCTATTCGTGAAGGTGGTCATACAGTTGGTGCTGGTGTGGTTGCTAAGATTTTGAAGTAATCCACGATTAAAATCCGTTTTACGGGTTACTAATCGTAAAAATTAAAACAGAGAGAAAATTCATGTACTGATTTGTACACTAGGATTTTCTCTCTTTTTATTTTTACTTCTATTAACCTCGTATAACGAATTTTAATGATAGTGCTAATAATGAGATAGAGGTTATTTTTGTATTTTTGTCTAAAAAGATGTTTACTTAATGTTAAAAATATGGTAGTATTGTTTTCATAAGGAGAAGAAAGATGAGTGGTGTGAAAATAAATAATGTGAAGGATGTCGCTAACGGTAAAGTGGCGGAAATCTACACACACACACACACACACACACACACACACACATATAAATTCTGCTAAGAAATATTTTTTAATCAAGTCCTTAAAGGAAGTGGATTCCTTTAAGGATTTTTTGTGCTTTAAATAAACGGAGGGTAAGATGAAAAAATTAACTAATAATGAAATTAATGAAGCTTTTTTGCAAGAAGAGTTATCTTTAGAAGAAAATAATGTTACTACTGAAGATTATGGTTCTTATTTGTATAATGAACAGACGGCTCATGAAAGAAGAGTTCCTGATGTTATAGATAAGCTTCCAATACAAGATGAAGAGATCATTGAATTAACTGAACCTAAGTTTGTTTCTGGTATTGAAGGAAATGTTGAGCAGGAAGATAAAGAAAGAGGTGTTGTTGTTACAACTATCTATAATGCAAAAGAAGGATATTCTTTTAATCGACTTTATGATGTTTCTGGAGAGAAACCTGTTCTATTAGCAAGCGGCCGAAATTTAGAGTATAAAGATGGTTATTTTATAGTTCATTATCCAAACAAGCAATTATATGATGATAGAGGAGATTATTTGAATAATATGCAATCTGCTTTATATAAGTTAGATGAAAACAATAGCCCGAAATTTGTGGCTAATAATGTTCTTAACATAGTAAAAAGTGGGTGGTTTGAAAAGCCAACGGGTAACAGTTATGAGGTTTATTTATGTAGGGATAATGGAGATAATAGTTATCAAAGAATAATGAAATTTGGAGCAGATATGTCTGGTCATAGGGAAGTTACTGATGACGGTATAATTATTGATGAATTGGATAGAACAGATTGGTACCATAAAGACTTCTATATGTATAACTCTAATACGAATCAGGTTTTGTTTCTTAAAGGCGAAGGATATGAGCGTTTTGATGGTGATTATGAGTACGAGCATGAAAATGATGAGAGAGAGCCTGACTTAGTTATTGGTGATGCTAAAATATATTGTGGATGTAAAGAGAGTAGATTTAGAGATAGAATTTCAGGTAAATATAATTATTATTCTTATGTGCAAATTAAAGATGATAAAACAGGTGGAGACGTTCTTAAATTAGAGAATAATCTTTCTTCGGGATTAAGAATAAAGAAAAAGGATGATCGGTTAGAAATTTTTGATAAAGAGAGTTCTAGTGTGAAGGTTTTTGAGTTTGTGCGTGATACTAAAGAGGGATTACAAGCAAGAAAGATTGACGAAAGGCCTATGTCATTGGTTGAGAAATATGCAGATCGAAGGGCATATCCTTGTAAATACGGTACTTTTTATGTAAGCGATGATTGTTATAGTGCAGGAACATTTGTAAGTAATGAAGGTGAAGAGAATACTAAATTTGCTTTCGGTCGTAGAGGTGAAACACATAGTTGTTCTATTCCTCTTTATAACGGTTTAAGTAATTTTGAGATAACGCATATCGGCTTTGATTCATGGAGTAAAAAAGGGGTTTATGATTTCAAACAGGGTTGTGTTAGAGATGATTTGGCAGCTGTAGTTGATTTGGGAGATAATTTTTATGCGGTAAAGAAAAATGGAGAGGAAAAATTTGGTATTTATGAAGTTGCTGATGAGGAAATGAAAAACCCATTAATTATGGTTGATAACTGTAAATTAGTTGGAAATAATGTAATATATTCGATAGGTGAAACTCAATATCGGAGTGAAATTACCTCAGAAGGAAAATTAAAACCAATTGCAATGCAAAAAGGTGAAAATAGTTTATCATTAGCATTGGGAGAACAATGGGTGGAAATACCTATTGAAAATATGACGAAGGTGGCAATAGATAGCGAATATGGTATAACTTTGGAAAAATATGAAAAAATTCCTGGAGAAGAATATAAAGAATTTATAGGAACACAGCGGATATCAAATGAGCAAGCTTTGAAATATGCTCGTTCTGTGGTGAAAAAATCAAAAACAGAAAAAATTGAAAAAGTTAAAGAAGGGTATCATAATGCCAGGGAGAGAATTTTAAAAGCAAGGGAAAATATTAAAATCTCTGGAGATTCTACTTCTAAAATAGAAGCGACACCTGAAAATAGGGGCAAAGATGCTAAGTTGCCAACTGGTATTAAGCCAAGCAAAAAAATGAAGATGGCTTCAAGATCATAAAAAAGGCATTAAAAATTACCTGTTTCTCAAAAGGCTTCACATGAATATTTATAAGTGAAGTCTTTTTTTAAAGAAGATGTGCTGCGGCAAGTTCCTCCTTGTTGCCTCTGTTGATTAGAGCCTCTTTGGCATCATCAGAAAGAAACTGAAGCGACTTTTCGATATAGGCCATAATCTCATCGTGGTGTCCTCTTTTGATGAGAGCTACTTCGCTGGTGTCTGAGAGGAAATCAACATTTTTTATCATAAAAGCGATTGTTTTGTGATCTCCATTGGCAATGATTTTGAGTTCTGTATTATTACTCAAAAGACCAGCATACTGAATAGCTGCTTTGATTTCTTCGAATTCTCCTCTTTCGGCAAGGGCAACTTCTGCGTTGTCTTCGAATGCTCCATATTTTCAAGGTATGCCATGATTGTTTCATGTATTCCTCTTTTAATAAGGGCAATTTCTTCATCTTCGCTAAAACTATCCTCTTAAATAAGAGCAATAATCTCTTTGCAACTGCCGCAAGAGATTATGTTTAAATAAGATTTTTTCTTCATAATAAATATAACTAATTGGTTTGATATTGGGTAATATATAAAATTATTTAAAATAATCAATATTTTTTTGTCAAAAATCACTTGAGAATTTTATGTTGTTGTGTTACAAGGATTTTAGAGTTTAATTATTAAAAAATATAAATTATGTATTACTATTCTAATTTGACGTTGGTTCGGCTCTCATTTATGCAGGACAATGCGTTTATTGACAAAGCATGGTATAAACAGCTGCTTACAGATGTAACTAAGTCTGTTTTGGTACAGAATCTGGGAGTAAAATATTCCAGATTGGATTATATAGCACGAATTCAGAGAAATTATGATGTCGTGGTGAATCTCTTTAAGGCTCTGAAAGGCAAAAAAGGGGAATATAATCAAAATTTCTTCATTGCGAGATATCGAAGGTTGGAAAATATGGAGAATAAGTTGTCTTCAGTTCCGTTTTATCGGTTTAAGTATCGTAAAAAGATCAGAAAAGATATTGTGCTGTTGAACCAGATCAGGGTGAATAATCTTCTGCTCTTTTTGCGCGATTCTTTTATCGAAGCAAATTTGGGAACGGAAGAAGAATTTTTCTTTTTGGCTAATGAAGTAGCTGAGAAATTGTTCTTAAGAATCTGAAACAAGAAAGGTGCTTTAAAAAAAGCACCTTTTTTGTTGCGTAAATTTTAGTGTTGTGTTAGTTTAGTTTGGTATTTTTATAGGAATTAATGCTATGAATAAGATTAAGACAGTTGGGATTATTTCTCCTTCAATTATGTTATCTGATCGCCCTTTACACGAAGATAAGTGGCAACCATATCTTGAAAGTTGCGGACTTAAAGTTGTTTGGTCACCTTCGGCAACTAAAGGAACATATGCTTATAATGGCTATGCTCAAGAAAAAGCAAAAGATATTATGGATATGTATGCAAATCCGGAGATTGATGCATTGGTTTCTGCTCATGGTGGAGCAGGGGCGTTGAATGTGCTGGAATATCTTGATTTTGATTTTATTGCAAAGCATCCTAAACCAATAATAGGTTTTAGTGATAATACATCGATGCAGTTGGCGGTGTATGCTAAGACGCACCAGCCGTTTGTTACCGGTTTTTTCTTGGAATATGCATTTAGAAATGGTGATATAAATCCTCTAGTTGATGCTGATTTTCGTAAGATAATTCAAGGAGAGAAAATGAGTTATCAAAGTGGTGAAACAGTAAATGGCGGTGTAGCAGAAGGTGTTTTGTTGGGAGAGTGTCTGAGCCCGATTAGTGATTTGAACGGAACACCATATTATCCGGATATTTCTGATGCAATACTGTTGATAGAAGATGAGGAAGAGCAGTCCTATAAACTGGGATTGATGTTAACGCAATTGAGGTATAATCCGAACTTTAAAAAAGTGAAAGGAATTGTTTTCGGTAAATTTGCAGATTGTATAGATCATAAAACACAGGGTAGTGTAGAGAAAATCATTGCAGATTTTTGTTCTAATGTGGATGTTCCGATTGTAAAAGATTTTAATTTCGGACATTTTGCTGAGCATCATGTTTTGCCTATGGGGGTTAAATATCGCTTTGATGCGAATAATTGTTTATTAGTACAACAAGAGGATTTATAAATAGGGTTGTAAAAAACACTTGATTTATTAAATAATCTTGTGTATCAAATAATACGCAATATGGGAGTATAGCTCAGTTGGTAGAGCATCGGTCTCCAAAACCGAGGGTCGTGAGTTCGAATCTTACTGCTCCTGCCACTAAATAAGGTCGCTTTAAGGCGGCCTTTTTTAGTGGCAAAAAGTAGAGTTAGGTTCGAACTCACGATAAAGTGAGTTTGACTACCAGCGAGAGCGATACGGGGGTATCGCGGTTGGCAAATAGCCAACGAGCGCCAGTGCAACTCAAGTGTAACGCAGAGTAATCTTACTGCTCCTGCCACTAAATAAGGTCGCTTTAAGGCGGCCTTTTTTAGTGGCAAAAAGTAGAGTTAGGTTCGAACTCACGAGGAAGTGAGTTTGACTACCGGCTATTTATCATCAAAGTTGAGGTAAAAGGTAAAAAATGCTTCATTGAAATGGTTTATTTTTAGAATGAAAAAATTATATTGTATTTTTCTTAAATTGACGGATAATTAAGAGTTGTAAATTTGGTAATTAAATAGGGTAAGAATAATGTCTGAGCATTGTCATCATCACCATCATCATGGTGAAGTAACTGCAAAATCTGTAAAGTTATTGATTTTATCATTTGCAATTAATATGTTTTTATCTGTTGCGGAAATTATCGGCGGCATTGTTTCCGGAAGCGTTGCTTTGGTGGGAGATGCCCTACACAACACTTCTGATGCTTTATCAATTTTGATTGCCGTTATTGCGTTTAAGATAGGAAATAAGAAGGCATCGGCAAAATATACATATGGTTTTAAGCGAGCTGAAGTTATTGGTGGTTTTGTAAATTTGATATTGTTATTTATATCCGGTTGCTATTTGCTAATTGAAGGTATCGGACGTTTAATTAAGCCGGAGCAAATTGAAGGAATGATAATTATTTGGATTTCTGTTTTGGCTCTGATTGTTGATTTGTTTACGGCAAAAATTTCTCACCAAGGTGCTCATCATAATACAAATATGAAAATGGTGTTTATTCATAATTTGGCAGATGCATTCGGTTCTATCGGAGTTATTATTTCCGGACTTTGTATTGTGTGGTTTGGGGTGTATAGTGTAGATGGTATAGTTGCATTGTTGATTGCGTTTTATATGATTTTTCAATCTGTTGTATCGTTTCCTAAAATAGTTAATATCTTGATGAATGCGGCTCCGGATAATATTGACATTGAGCAAGTGAAAAATTGTATTTTAGAAATTGAAGATGTTAGGGGTGTGCATCATCTTCATCTATGGAATATAAGCGAGCATAGTGTTGCTTTAGAATGCCATGTTGAAAGTTGTAATGTTGATATAGTGCCGATAGTGGCTGATAAACTAAAAGATAAATTCGGAATTAATCATTGCAATATTCAAGTAGAAACAACATCTTGTGGTGAATGTTGTGATTTGTGATAAATATTGTTTATTGGAAAGTATAAAAAAACGGAAGCTTTTGGGGCTTCCGTTTTTTTTGAGAATTGCTTATCTTAGGATTAAACAGTAGATACTGCAAATAAGCATAACACAGTTAATGATTATCAGGGCGATACTTCGTATAAAGTATTTTTCTGAATTTTTTCCATTTTCACTGCCACTTCGAAGTGCAATTGATGCAGCTAGGACTAAGCTAACTAAAGCAACAATAGCACAACACCATAAAAGATTGATTGGGTTAAAATTCATAATGTTGCTTTTTAGTAGTTATCAGGCTTCGCAAAAAAGGTGTTCCCAACCGCTGAGTTTGAGGATAAGTTTGCCTTTTACCCTCATAGCTCTGTACATCATAGAGTGTTGGCTAATAGTCATAAAACGATTTTTGAAGTGGTTAAAAGCAACTTCAATGTCATAGTCAAAACGCTTCCACCCGGTTGTCCAATTTGTAGTTGTATTTATACACCAAAATTGGTTTGACGGATCAATGGTTTCCAGTCCCAAGGCCTCTAAATAGACGTTGATAGCTTCATAGTGCTTTAGCACAAATTTCAACTCGTCAGGGGTCAACAGATATCTGGCGGTGCCATTATATCCGTCTCTGGCCAAAACTAACGCTTCACGAGGGGTAATAACTTCAAATTGTGAGACGTTTGATTCCTCTCGCTTGATGCTGAGCATAATATTTCCGACTTTTAAAATTGCCGGAAAGTCAGGATATTCCCGTTCAATCAAAATCTTGATAAGGCCACGATCTTCAGGAAGAAGCTTCTCTTCGCACGAAGTTGCCAGATCTCGCAGATGTTCATTCCACATTGTGAGCGGAGCCGAAGATTGAACAGAAGTTTGATTGGTTTCCTTAACTGTTTTGTTTTCGGTTTTGTGTGTTGAGGAAGATTTTGTTGTTTGCCGCTGCTTTTGCCAGTTGTAAGCAATAAAAGCCAAAAGACCAACATTCAGCACTAGACTGATACATAAAAGAGTTACCATAATTTGTTGATTTAATAGTTATAATTATATAAATTTGACGGCAGTATACAAGAATTTGTCAAAATGTAAAGCTTATTATTTAAAGCAAAATATATCTATTGACATGGAACAAATAATTTAATATCTTGGCGGCAAATAAGTTGGACAATTGTGTGCGGCTTGTGCAGATGTGTTTTAATGTTTGCATCAGGTGTGTGCAGGTAAGTCTTTGGGTTTTCACCAGAGTTTTGAAAATTAATTTGTTGAGGTAATATTATGGCTAAAGTTAGTCCGTTACAGTTCTTTCGTCAGGTTAAGCAAGAAGTTAAAAAGGTTACCTGGCCTACAAAAAAAGAAGTTTTGCAAACATCTTTGATGGTGGTTGTTTTGGTTTCTATTGCAGCAACATTTTTCTTTTTTGTTGATCAAATTCTCGGGTGGGGTATTAAGTTAATTTTAGGTCTTGGAGAGTAGTCTGATGGATCCTCGTTGGTATGTTGTAAATGTTCACTCCGGTTGTGAAAAGAAAGTGGCCGAATCGATCAAAGAACAGGCTGTCATCAAAAAAATGGATGATAAGATTTTTGATGTTATGATTCCAACCGAAGAGGTTGTTGAAGTTAAAAAAGGTGCAAAAGTTACTTCTGAGCGCAAATTCTTTCCGGGATATATCTTGGTTAAGATGATTATGACCGATGATGCGTGGCACTTGATTAAGAATAATCCGAATGTGAGCAATTTCTTGGGAGCTCGTAATAAGCCATATCCGATTACCGAAGCCGAGGCTCAACGTATTATTACGCAAATGCAAGAAGGTATTGAGCGTCCACAGACCGTTACTAACTTTGAAGTTGGTGAGCAAGTTAGAGTTTGTGACGGACCATTTGCTTCGTTTGTCGGTTTGGTAGAAGAAGTTGACACAGAAAAGGCTCGTGTGAAAGTTTCGGTTTCTATCTTTGGTCGAGCTACTCCGGTTGAGTTGGAATATGCTCAAGTAGAAAAAGTGTAGAACTTATAGGTTGTGCGAGAGAGGTGATAATTTATCACCTCTTTTTTTGCGAATATAGCTTGAAAAGCTTAAAATGCTTGCTAATATACATATCAGTATTGCAATAAAATAGTAAAACATAAGGAGAAAAAGATGAATAACAACCGTTTGTGTGAAAATATTTATTATATCGGGGTTGATGATAAAGACATAGATTTGTTTGAGGGGCAATATATTGTGCCAAACGGATTGTCTTATAATTCTTATGTGATTATGGATGACAAAATCGCTGTTATGGATACGGTTGATTTGCGAAAATGTGATGAATGGGAACAGAACTTAGAAAGAGTTTTGAATGGCAAAACTCCTGATTATTTGGTGGTTTTGCATATGGAACCTGACCATGCCGGAAGTATCGGTAAGTTTTTGCAAAAATATAAATCGGCTAAAGTGGTGGCAAATAATAGAACTTTTCAGATGATGCCTCAGTTTTTTGAAGATTTGGATTTGACGGACAGGCAAGTTGTTGTCGGTGAGGGAGATGAACTTTCTTTAGGACAACATAGTTTGAGTTTTGTGCTTGCCCCAATGGTGCATTGGCCGGAAGTGATGATGGTTTATGAGAAAAAAGAGAAGATATTGTTTTCGGCAGATGCTTTTGGAAAGTTTGGAGCTCTAGACACAGACGAAGAATGGGATTGTGAAGCCAGACGTTATTATTTGAATATTGTCGGTAAATATGGTGCACAAGTTCAAACTGTGCTTAAAAAAGCTGCCGGATTGGATATCGCTAAGATTTTTCCTTTGCATGGCCCGATGCTGACAGAAAATTTGGGATATTATCTTAATAAATATGATATTTGGAGCAGTTACAGGCCGGAAGATGAGGGGATATTTATTGCTTATACCTCAATTTATGGCAATACTAAAAATGCGGCAGAAAAGCTAAAAGAAATTTTGCAACAAAAAGGTGCAAAATGTGTGGTAATGGCTGATTTGGCACGTTGTGATATGGCCGAAGCTTTGGAAGATGCGTTTAGATATGACAGATTGGTACTGGCATCGCCAACTTATGACGGAGGTATGTTCCCGTATATGGAGACGTTTATAAATCGTTTGAAGTCTAAAAATTTCCAAAATCGTAAGGTCGGATTTATTGAAAATGGCTCTTGGGCTCCAATGGCCGGCAAAAAAATGATGGATGAAATGGCATCATTAAAAAATATGACTTTGATTGAAAATAAGGTCACAATAAAGTCGGCGGTGAAGAAAGAGGATATTGCTCAGTTGGAAAAACTGGCTGATGCGTTGTTAGCTTAAGATTAATTGCTAAAAATTAAAGCTCCTGTGGCAAATGTTGCGACAGGAGCTTTATGTTTACTTAGTTAGTTCTTCGAGGATTTCGAACATCACTCTGATGTGATGTTTGGTGCCTGT
This sequence comes from Alphaproteobacteria bacterium, assembly GCA_015062285.1. Taxonomy (GTDB): domain Bacteria; phylum Pseudomonadota; class Alphaproteobacteria; order RF32; family CAG-239; genus CAZU01. The sequence goes on from SUUY01000001.1 coordinate 363,541, forward strand.
GGTTACCACATTGCATGCTCGTATCTCTCCAAGAGCATCATAGGTGGTAAAGTTTGGCGATTTGACGAGCTCTTCGAGCTTTTTCTGGGTCATAATCATCGCCATTTTATCCTTGCATTTTCCAAGGGTGTTGGTGTCTTCCAAGGCGAGAATGATGTTTCCGCAAATGGAGTAGAGGGAATATAGAATTTCCATTGCCTTGCTGTTTCCAATCTGCCAACCTTCTCTGATGGCATTGGCCCATCCTGAGCGATAAAGCTTGAGGGCTTTAATTAGTTCTTCTCTGTTAAATTTTTCACACATAATAAATCTGGGTTTGTTTATAGAGGATGTGTCCTTTAGCACGTCCCGTTTCCTCTTTTAGTTAATAATTAAATGCTATTACAATATATACTATTTAACGTATCGAGTCAACAAAAAATAGACAAAATGTGTTGTGCCTAATAGAAGGTAACCTAAATTTAACTATCGGTATTGTATGATAAGTATATGATTGATACTTTGAAAGAATATAATAAGCTTTTTATGCAAAACTATTCTCGCGGTGATGAAAATAGTTTGGATATTTTTAAATATATTGATCGGGATTCTAAGCTTATTTTGACAGCTCCGCATTCTACTCGCAGTTTTTGTAATAAAAAAGAAAAAATTGCAGATCTATATACCGGTGCATTGGTGAAATATTTGGGTGAGCAAAATAATGTATCGACAATTATCCGAACCAAGTTTACACCATATAAGGCATTGATTTCTGATTGGATTGTGCAAAATAATGTTCAACAACATTATTTTTTGGATATTCATGGGTTTAATCAAGATATAGGTTTTGATATTTGCTTGGGTATTGGTGAGTTTGAAGAAAAAGATTATCCTTATTTAGCAGATATTATTCAGGTTGCAAAAAAATATGGGTTAAAAACGATTGTCAACCATCCTAATTATTGTGGCCTTAAAGGTTTGACCGGAAGGTATCAAAAAATATTTAATCAACCCAATGTTATTCAAATAGAAATAAAAAAAGAGCTGAGAGATTTTATTTGCTGTCCGGAAACGGTTGAGAAGGTTACTATACCTTTTTTGAATGAAGTTATCAGAATTTATAGATAATAATATAATTTTTATAATTTATAGAGCTGAGAAATGTATGGTGAGAGGTTTTATGACTTTGTAAAAAAAAATAATAGACAAAAAAAGTATAACGTAGTATAATGACAACAAATATGAACATCATTAAGGGAGAAGAAAAATGGCAAAAAAAGGTATAGTAGAACCAAGAAGAAATAAAGAAGGAAATTTTACAATAAAATCTCCTAATTCAGAAAAAAAGCCTGGTTCTTTCTATCGTCAAGATGAGACTATTTATTTTGATGGAACAGGGTACGATATTGTTGCTTCGCTAAAAGCTTGTATGGAAGTTGCAAAGAGTGAAATATATGATGTTGAATATGTTACAGATATAGGAACGGTTATTATTACTCCGGATATGAAACCGATTGATGCTGTAAATGCGTATGCTATTTGTAAGTTTGTAAAAGATCAAAAAGAAGAAATTGAAATTAAGAAACCTGATTTTGAAAGACCTAAAGGAACAAGAAAAAGGCCTGAGGTTTTATCTTCTATAACGCCGGAACATGTTTTAGGTAAGGATAGTGGTGATTATTTGCGCGATATAAGTGTAAGAAATTTTTGTTATTATAACAGAATGGATCTTGATATATTGAAACTACATTACCGCATGGCTATCGGAGACGAGAATTGTGGTGTAAATTACAATAAGGAAAAAGCAAAACAGAAACTTAAAGAATATGGAATGGATTATGAGTTAAGATTTCATCCATATACATCAGTAATACACAAAGGTCATGAGTTTGTTAGAATGGCAATGGATCCTAGCTTTGAGGCAAATAGAGCGAGGACCCAAAAAATAAGACGCCGAAATCAGAAACTGGCAAGAGAAAAACTAAAAAAAAGATTAAAAGAAGCTCTTAGTAAAGTAAAGAAACCCGAAAGCGGACCTAAAGGACCTCAAGCATCCAAAGGGATGATGTCAAAAAACGTAAGATCTAAATAACTGATTTTATTTATCAAAGAGCTTGGTTTTACTCAAAAAGTCCGATAGTTTTAGCTGAATTGCCATTCTCGAGAATTTAACAATCGGACTTTGCGGGATACAGTAATATCAACAAAAAAAGCACCTATTAAGGTGCTTTTTTTTAAATGGTGCGCGATACTTTACGATTATCGGAGTAATAATTATGATGATTATGAGCAACTATCTATCTAACTAGACCTCTTTCACCGTTACCTATATTAATATTTTCGATAATCCTCTCGCTACTGCCATGTTTAGGATACTTGAGAGCAGTGTTGTATACCAGATTTCTGGCCTTAGGAGTTAGACTTTGTAATGTAGAGGTATATATTGCTGACATCATAGATGTTTCAATAAGTTCTAATTTTGGTGTAATAACATCTTCAGGTGCATGCATTCTATCAATCATAAATTCCTTCAATTCCTCCACACATGAAGCGCTATATGGTGTAGAACGAAATTTTTTAGGATTTTCACCATATTCTATTTCACTGGCAAAATAATGCCATGCTTTTGTTTGTAAGTCTTTTTCAATTTCAGGTAAAAGAGCCTTATTTTCCTGATTGCGAGATTGTTTTAAAACGTTGTATAAACGAAGCGTTTGAGGTAAGTCTATCTGTTCTCTTAACTCAGAATTACGACTAAACATCTCTTTACTCACGGCGATACCAAGCATCTCAAGATGATCCCCAACAACAGATTGTTTTTGATCCTCACAAATTTCTTTCCAATCATTTAAAAGCTTCTCATCTGTTGCTGATTTCAATTCATCACGTTGTTCTATAAAACTTAATTCAGTATCCACAATATTTGATTTTGCCGGAATAAGAACATATGTTCCATGAGAATTAGTTTCAGCCTTAACAGGTTTATCCTCGTGACAAGATAAAATGGCTATTTGCTCAATATTTTCTTCATAAGATATATTTTTCCATGGGCGTTCTATCGCTTGAGACAGTGATAATTTGCTTTTAACTTCCTTTAAATGTTCTAAATGTTCACTCATTTCTTATCTCCGTATTTAATCTTTTAATCTACTATAAAACAAAATCGTTAAAATATAATTTAATATTACCATATATTTAAAATTTTGTCTAGTTTTTTGAAAAGATGAGAAATTTGTAGCACCTGTGTAGCGCCAAGGAAAAAGTCCGATTAAAAAGATGGGATTCAAATTTCAGAGATTTCTAAAATCGGACTTTGCGGGATACAGTAATATCAACAAAAAAAGCACCTTTTGAGGTGCTTTTTTGGAAATGGTGCGCGATACTTTGCGAATATCGGACTAATAATTATGATGATTTTAAGCAATTAAAAAATAAATACTACTCACTATTTACAAAAAAATAATATTTCACACCTTACAATATCTTTATTGTTTTTAACGATATTGTCGAGGATTAGTATGTTGAAGTATATGGAAAATATATATGAGATTAAACAAATACGAAAAAATGTATGTTACATAAAAAATGATGTAATGTATGGCAAATGGGCATTCCCAACAGCTAAACCTGGTTGGACTGTTACATATGCTGATAAAGTAAATAAAAAAATATTAAAAGAAATTCTTATAGAAACTCAAAATTATAAAACCAATCTTTCAACCCCTCAAAGAAACTTACATGAAAAATATCCGGATAATCTTGATTTTATAAAAGAAGTTATTGTGTATGATTTGGAGAAGAAAACACCATTTGAAACTTCGGAAAAATTAACATTGAAAACTATTTCTACTAAAGAAGATTTAATGCATTGGAGCATAATTGCATCTAAAATATATAATGAATGTGACGCTGATTTCCTTTATGAATCATTTAAGATGGATATAGGTAAAAAACATGCAACATATTTTATTTTTTATAAAGGAAACAAGCCTGCTGGCATATCGCAAGTTATTCGAGGAGCTGGATATTCAGCTGTTTATTGGGTTGGTGTTTTAGATGAATATAGAAAACAAGGATATGGCACAGAATTGGTAAAACAATCCTTAAATTATGAAATTAATCATAAGCGAAACAAATTCATGCTGACAGCATCAGAATTGGGATTGATTATATATAAAAAATTAGGATTTAAACCTATGGATGTATATTATCAATATAGTATTAAAGGAAAATAGTTTTTCAATTTACCAATTAGTATTCAAAAGTTCGATAATTTATGAAAAATTGCTATTTTCGGGAAGAAAACAATCGGACTTTGTGAGATACAGTAATATCAACAAAAAAAGCACCTTTCGAGGTGCTTTTTTGGAAATGGTGCGCGATACTTTGCAATTATCGGACTAGTTTTTATAACGAATATAAAGAGTTAGCCATAAAATTAAGTTATTTAAAAACTTGAATTTTAAGCTATTATCTGCTATCCTTTTTATATGGTTGCAATGCAACAATGAGGTAGATATGGTAAATGATAAAGAACAACTAAATGTAAAGCATTTGTTTGATATCGCCAATGGAATTAATAATCCAAGCCGTGAGGATGATGCTATTTTTTCTAGGACATATGAATATATAAAAGATATATCTGGGGGAAGTAGGTTGTGCTCTGAACTGAATAAAGCATTTATTATCAGTTTGTATCCTGAGTTGGAAAGAGCCTGCGAAGAATATAGAATAAGAGCAAAAATTGTTGCAATGTCAAATTTGGATAATAAGTCCTTAGGTGAAAAATTAGATGAAGCAGGTAATATTGTAATAAATAAGTATAACCTATCTTATACAGTGAAAAAAAGCAATAAAGACGAGGTAAGAAAAAAAATTAACGTACAAAAGAAAATGAAAAAATATTTATTAGGCTTAATTGCAGATGATTGTTGCTCTGTAGTTTCTGAATTAGCTTCTAGATATGCACAAAAAGTAAATACTTATGATGAACTAGGAAATTTTATGCAGGGATTTGAGCGTGCTTCATGGGTTCTGACTGGGAAGATTGAAGAAAAAGTTGCATATTCTTTTTTAAAGCTTCCAGGAATTGGGCTGGGGCTTGATTTATTACAATTGAAAAAAGAAGGGATCATTACAGAAGAAAAGATTATTGATGAGCAAAAATTTAACCAGTCTGAAGCTGTTTGTAATGCAAAAATTAATGATAAAAGAGTTGATTTGTCCCCACAAAAAATGCCATCGAATCAAATTAGTCGAAGATATTCATAGTAAAAATTTTGGAAAAGTCCGATAGTTTTGGCGGAATTGCCATTCTCAAGAATTTAACAATCGGACTTTGCAGGATACAGTAATATCAACAAAAAAAGCACCTAGAAAGGTGCTTTTTTACAAATGGTGCCGCTGGCAAGAATGGGCACTCCCACTCATTTTATTCGTGGGTCCTCCTCGTGTCGTAAGGCTCAAACTTCGTACAAAACTGAGCTATTCGCTAAAGTTTTGCACTTGTTTTTGCCAACTATCCACTCCGGACGTTGCTTCGCAAGCCCGATCCTAGCCATTGGCAAATACCATTAAAAAAAGCCTCCATAGAGGAGGCCTTTTTAATGGTGCCGCTGGCAAGAATCGGACTTGCGACCCCGTCATTACCAATGACGTGCTCTACCACTGAGCTACAGCGGCATAAACTTATTATGCGAGAGGTAACATATCAAACATTTTATAAAAATCAAGTATTCTTTTTATTTTTTTGCACTTTTTTCGTAATTAGCATAAAAACTAAGGATTAATTGTTTAATTTGCTTGTGATTGAATTAAAAAATTGCTAGCCTACGATAAACAACAAAAGGTGCTTTTAATGATGAAAAATATTCTATGCTTTTTTACTTTTTTGTTCTTATTTGCTTGTTCCGCTGATGCCAATCGTTTGGACGGAAAGGAGTTTGTTTGGGCAGATGCTCCAAATGGTGCTGAGATTACAATCGGCTTTGAACGCGGAGAAAATGGTTTTTATGGTAAGGCAGCAGTTAATCGCTATTTTGGAACATATAAGATTGAAGGATCAAATATTTTTTTTGAAGTGATTGGTTCTACTATGATGATGGGGCCACAAGAGTTAATGGATGCAGAAATGAAATATTTGCAATCTTTGTCAAATGTTAAAGCATTTAAATTTAGTAATAATGTTTTAGAGCTTTATATGAATGAACAAGAAAAAATGGTGTTTGAATTGATTGAAAATATGGATGAAAATTAAAATGACTAAAGATAATTCTCAAAAAAACAAACCTAGGAAAGATATAAGGTTTGAACGAGAGGCAAAAGCATTGCAAAGAAATTTGCAAAAACGAAAACGTCAACAAGAACTTTTAGATAAGGCCGCAAAGGAGAATAAAAATGGATAGAATAAAAATTCGTGGCGGAAAGGTATTGGAAGGCAAAATATATGTCAGTGGTGCAAAAAATGCAGCACTGCCTTTGATTTGTGCAAGTTTGCTAACCGATGAAACAATAACTCTTACTAATATGCCGGCGTTGTCTGATATTAGAGCGATGAATGCTTTGTTGGAACAACTTGGAACTCAAATCGATGAGTTTGACGATTTTGTAGATAATCATGCTGCTAAAACTTATTCTTATCGCACAAAAGAAGCAACCAGCTTGGTTGCTCCATACGATTATGTGCGTAAAATGCGTGCGTCATACTATGTTTTGGGTCCATTGTTGGCTCGTTATGGAAAATGCGAACTTTCACTGCCCGGTGGTTGTGCAATCGGAGCCAGACCGATGGATATACATTTGGCAGCATTGGAGCAGATGGGAGCTAAAATAGAAATTAAAAATGGTTATATCTTGGCTAATGTTGATGGACGTTTGAAAGGTTCACATATTATTTTTCCGGGGGTTTCGGTTGGGGCAACATGCAATATATTGATGGCAGCGGTTTTAGCTGAAGGTGAAACCGTATTGGAGAATGCGGCTAAAGAACCTGAAATTGGCGATTTGGCTAACTTGTTAAATGCAATGGGAGCTAAAATCGAAGGTATCGGAACTGCCGTATTAAGAATAGAAGGTGTAGAAAAACTTCATGGCGCAAAACATAAGGTTATTGCTGATCGTATCGAAGCCGGTTCATATGCAGTTGCTGCAGCAATTACCAGAGGAAAAATTGAATTAGTAAATGCCCAAGCTAAAACGTTGCGTCGTCCTTTGCAAGTTTTGAAAGATATGGGGGTTAATGTTGAAGAAACAGAAACCAGCTTGATAATTGATGCTAAGGGATGCGAACTTGTAGGTAAAGATATTATGACTGAGCCTTTTCCCGGTTTTCCGACCGACTTGCAAGCTCAGTTTTTGGCATTGATGCTGACAGCGAAAGGTGCTGCTATGGTGACAGAAACTATTTTTGAAAATAGGTTTATGCATGTGCCGGAGTTGTTGCGTATGGGAGCAAATATTAATGTTCATGGACACGCTTCCGCTATTGTCAGAGGGGTAAAAAATTTATCCGGTGCTCAGGTTATGGCAACAGATTTGCGTGCATCTTTTGCCCTTGTGTTGGCAGGGTTGGTAGCAGAAGGCGAAACAGTTGTTAATCGTGTATATCACTTAGATAGAGGATATGAGCGTTTGGAAGAAAAATTGCGTTCGGTTGGGGCCGATATTGAAAGAGTGAAAGACAACGAAGAAGAGTAATTTTGTTAACAATATAATTTAATGGAGAAAAAAATGTTTAAAGGAATGTTATCTGAATTTAAGAAATTTGCAATGCGTGGTAATGTAATTGATATGGCAGTAGGTATCATTATTGGTGCTGCGTTTGGAAAAATTGTAGATTCATTGGTAAAAGATGTGATTATGCCTCCAATCGGATTGTTATTGGGTAAGGTTGATTTTACCAATTTGTTTGTGGTTATGAAAAGCGGTGTAACACCGGCTCCATATCCTTCTTTGGCTGCGGCTCAGGCTGCCGGTGCCGTTACCTTGAATGTAGGTTTGTTTATTAATGCAGTTATCAGCTTTTTGATTGTGGCTTTTGCCGTGTTTATTTTGATTAAAGCTATCAATAAATTACAGGCAAAAATGGATGCAAAAGAGAAAAAGGAAGAAGTGGCTACAACCAAAAAATGTCCATATTGTTGTTCGGAAATTGCAATTGCTGCAGTAAAATGTCCTAATTGTACTTCTGATTTACCAGAAGAGAAAGCAGTTGCTAAAAAGAAGAAATAAGTATTAGATGTGCAAACTTAAAACCCCGTCTGTTTTGGCGGGGTTTTTGTTATGAGTATTTTAGGGCATCTAAAGCCCCTTGTAATATATAAGATGCTGATGAACTGTCTAAAATTTGTTTGCGTTTGCTACGAGACATATCTACTTCTTTAATTAAAAAATTCTCTATTGCACGAGAAGACAAGCGTTCGTCCCAGAACGTGTAGGGCAGAGAAATTTCTTGATTGAGCTTTTGAGCAAATTTACGTACAGCGGTGGCGGTTTCGCCTTCTTCGCCATTCATTTGCAGAGGTAAGCCATATACTATGCCACCGATTTCTCTTTCGGTTATCAATTTTTTAAGATGTTGTAAATCTTCTTTGAAATTGGTGCGAAATATAGTTTTATCGGCAGTTGCAACCATCCATAGTTTATCTGATATAGCAATGCCCATACGTTTTTCGCCATAGTCTATTCCGAGTATGGCACAATATGGTTTGAGCTGTGATTTAAATTCTGCAATATTCATGTAGAGAGTTTAACTAATTGTGAGGTGAAAAGTCAATATTGCTAATTGAATTTTAAGAATATTTGTTTACAATTTGAGTAATTTGAAATCTGAAAAGGAAAAGTTAAAAATGAAATTGCGTTATTGGCTTGTTGTTTTGTGCGGAATTTTTATGACCGGAGTGGCAAAAGCAGAGCTTAGGATTGATGTGAGCGGTGCTATGCGTGAGCCGATGCCGATTGCCTTTCCCGAAATGATACATGAGGGTTTCTTTATCGGAAGATACGGATCTCAAATCAGAGATGTGGTTATTGCTGATTTGGAAAGATCCGGCCTGTTTAGAATTATTAATGAAAATAGTTATATTCAAGAGTTTTCTTCTATGGAACAAGAGCCGGTTTTTATTGATTGGAAAGCTATTCAGGCTCAAGCTTTGATTCAAAGTGCAATAAGTGAAGTTGACACAAATAATATCAGAGTCGAGTTTAGACTGTGGGATGTGTATGCTGAGAATCAGATGAAAGGGCAATCGTTTACTACAACAAAAGATAATTGGCGTAGAGTTGCACACGTGATGGCAGATGCCATTTATGAAAGTCTTACCGGTGAAAAAGGATATTTTGATACCAGAATCGTTTATGTGTCTGAAACCGGACCGGCAACCAGAAGAGTTAAGCGTTTGGCAATTATGGATCAAGACGGAGAAAATCATAAATTTCTGACTTCGGGAAGTGCGATGGCTTTGACACCGAGATTTTCGCCGAACTTGCAAAAAATTACTTATATGTCTTATAGCGGTGATACTCCGCGAGTTTATATCTTAGATATTGAAACCGGCGATCAGATGTTGTTGGGTAATTTTCCGGGAATGACTTTTGCTCCGAGATTTTCTCCGGACAGCTCTAAAGTTTTGTTAAGTTATGCCAGCAACGGAAAAACAAATATATATGAAATGGATTTAAAAACCAGAACTTCTAAGCAACTGACAAGGAGTAATGCTATTGATACATCAGCCAGTTATTCGCCAGATGGAGAAAAAATTGTGTTTAACTCTGATAGGGGCGGCAATCAACAACTTTATGTTATGAATGCCGATGGATCTGATGTGCACAGAATAAGTTTTGGCTCGGGAAGATATGCAACACCGGTTTGGTCACCGAGAGGAGATTATATTGCATTTACAAAAATGGCAGGTGGGCAGTTCTATATCGGGGTGATGTATCCTGACGGAACCGGAGAACGTTTGTTGGCTTCTGGATATTTGGTTGAGGGTCCGACATGGTCGCCTAATGGACGAGTGTTGATGTATTTTCGTCAAGAAGAAGGAGGACGCAGATCGTCAGCTCCGGTTAAATTGTATTCGATTGACTTGACCGGATATAATGAACGACAAATTATAACTCCGGCAGACGGGAGCGATCCGGCTTGGTCGCCGCTGTTGCCTTAGGTCAGAAAAATACCGCTATATGGCGGTATTTTTTTGTCTTGACCCAAGGGGTAGTTTGTGGTATATTTTTTGTCAATAACATGAACTATTAACCTTTATTATATGGAAACAAAAAATTTTTTAGAGCAACTTGCTCAGCGTTTTCCGTGGGGAGACATGGAAAACGAAACACCCATCAGCATTTTCAGAAATTCTGCAGGGGATGAAACTTTCTTGCCGGCACTTGATGCGATACTGCAGCCTTATAAGGATGAAAATCCTCTTCGCTGTGTGCAAGTCATAGACTTTGTTGCAAGGGGTATGAACAGAAGTGCAAAAAAGGAAACAACCCTTGCACACTACAAGAACCCTAATGTGGCAAAACATGCGCTGCCATATTTCAAGGCTCTATTGGCAAAAGAAGACTATTACTTCCGAGTATATGAGCTCTTGATTCTGCAGAATATTGCTTACGTTCATTCGGATTTGAAGGGTGAAGCGATAGCAATTCTGGAAGAAGCCACAGGAAGAGAGTGGGTGCTCTGTGGATGTAAGGATCAAGACTATCTTAAAGAGTATACCTTCTTGTACAAGGGTACAAAAATGGAAGATGTCTTTAAGAAAAAGCTTGTAGAACTCTAAACTATGATGAAACCGCTGAAGTTAAACTTCAGCGGTTTTGTTGTTTAAAAATTATGATATTTGGGTGATTATCTCCGGTTGTAGAGAGGGGGGTATATCTGATATGGTAATCAGTTTTTGTAAACTGTCGGCAGCTTTATGGTATTGTTCTTCAGTTTGTGCATGAACAACTGCCAAAGGTGTTTTATTATCAACAAATGAGCCGATTTGGCAGAAACCAGTATATCCGGTAGCATAATCAAGTTTTTGATCGGGAGTAATGCGTCCGCCTTTTAGCTCAATTATGCTAAGTCCGATTTCACGAGTATTCATCTCAGAAACGTATCCTGTGGTTGTTGCAAACACAGGACGGATAATTTGTGCCTGAGGTAAGTATTGTTCCGGCTTATTGCAGAAGTCGCTAGGTCCGCCAAGAGCACTAACCATTTGAGCGAATTTTTCCAGAGCATAGCCTTTATCAAGTTTTTGTTGCAAGGTAGATTTGGCATCTTCGATATTTGATGCTACTTTGCTCAAAACCAGAAGTTCGGCACATAGTTCAAGGTTAATTTGATGTAATCTTGGGTCTGTTTTTTCTCCTTTTAGGTAGTCTACAGCTTCTTTGACTTCGACCGCATTTCCGGCAGAGTATCCTAGTACTTGGCTCATATCTGTTAAAACAGCCTTAGTTTTACAACCAGCTGTGTTAGCCACATTTACAATAGAGCGGGCGAGAGCTTCGGCTCGTTCTTGGTTTTCCATAAATGCACCATTACCGCATTTTAAATCCATAACCAAGCAATCCAGACCGGCTGCTAATTTTTTAGATAGGATAGAAGCGGTAATAAGTTCAATTGATTCGACTGTGGCACAAACATCTCGTAAGGCGTATATTTTTTTGTCTGCCGGAGCCAGGTTTCCGGTTTGGCCGATGATGGCACAGCCGACTTCTCTAACGACTTTTTTGAATAAATCATTACTGGGTATGGTTTGGTATCCGGGAATGGAGTCAAATTTGTCCAGAGTGCCTCCTGTATGACCTAATCCACGTCCGGAAATCATAGGTACATATACTCCGCAAGCAGCAAGCATTGGGGCTAACATCAGACTAACCTTATCGCCTACGCCACCGGAAGAATGCTTATCAACCACAGGAGCGTCTAATTCAGACCAGGTTAAGACATCGCCGGAATCTCGCATAGCTTTGGTAAGGGAAGTTGTTTCATTTACATTCATTCCATTTAGAAAAATGGCCATAGTAAGAGCTGCCGCTTGAGCATCAACAATTTCGCCCGTAGTTACTCCTTTAATAAAAAACTCAATTTCTTGAGAAGAAAGTTCCTGGTGATTGCGTTTGTGGCGAATGATTTCTTGAGGAAGCATGGTTTAATATCCTTGATCTATGGTTTTGAGTAAATCGGAAAGAACTGAGCTGGCTCCTATTCTAAATAGAGACGGAGTAGCATATGTAGGTCCTAAGATAGTATTGGCAAGAGTGAGGTATTTTTTTGCATCCTCGGTAGTTTTGATGCCTCCACTGGCTTTAAAACCTACTTTTTCGCCACTGGCTTTAATTGTTTCTAAAATAGCATTCGCAGCTTCCGGAGTTGCAGAGGTTTGGGTTTTTCCTGTAGATGTCTTAACAAAATCAACTTTAGCGTTTATGCACATTTGGGTTGCTCTTTTGATGAGTGATGTAGATTTTAATTCACCACTTTCAATAATTATTTTGAGTGTTTTGTTTTCACAAGCAGTACGGCACATTTGCAAAAATTCATTACAAATTTTTTCATTGCCGGAAATAAGACTACGATATGGCAATACGGCGTCTATTTCGTCTGCTCCGAGTTTTATGGCTTTTTTTATTTCTTTTTCGATTGATTTTAGGTCTGTTCCACCTTCAGGAAAGTTTACAACAGTGGCGATTTTTGTTCCTTGAGGAGCATGTTTAATTGCCGTAGATATAAATTCAGGATAAACGCAAACAGCAGCGGTGTTTCCGACGTTTGTCTCAGCCTTTTTGCACAAATCAATAATGGTTTCTGTTGTGTCATTATGGTTTAGTGATGTCAGATCCAATGAACGAATAATGATTTTGGCGGCATTTACGTTATCCATTAAAGTTCTCCTATAAATTGGGTGATAATGGTGGTTAGATTGTGGCTGCATTTGGCAGCGTTTTCGAGAGTTTCAGCATGGGTGGGGCTACCTCCGGAAACTCCGGTGCAATAGTTGGTTATGGCTGAAATTCCAAGAACATTCATTCCGCAGTAGCAAGCAGTCATAGTTTCTGGAACAGTAGACATGCCATTGGCATCAGCACCTAAAATTCCGCACATTCTAACTTCTGCCGGAGTCTCAAATGCAGGACCGGAAAGCATACAATATATTCCTTGATGCAGAGTAATATTATTTTTTTTGGCAATATCTTTGGCCATGTCTTGATATTTTTTTGTGTAAACATTGTTCATGTTAGGAAAACGAGGACCAAAAGTTTCGTCGTTTGCTCCGATAAGTGGAGTGAAACCGCTCATGTTTATGTGATCGGTTATCAACATTAATGAGCCGGGAGTAATTTCTGTTTTGAGAGATCCTGCCGCATTGGTTACAATAAGGGTCGTTATACCAACTAATTTAAGAGCTTTAATTATATCTGCTATATATGATGCAGGATATCCTTCGTATAAATGAACTCGTCCTTGAAGGCACAGTACTTGTTTTCCGGATAGTTCACCACATACAAATCTTCCTTGGTGTCCAGCAACCGTGCTGGTTGGAAAATCTTTGATTTCAGAATAGTTAATATAGGTGGGGTCGGAAATTTGATTGGCAAATTCGCCAAGCCCGCTACCTAAGATAATAGCTATTTGAGGTTGGTGTGAACATAATTTAGTTTGAATTTGATTGGCAATGTGGTGTGCTCTTTTACTCATGATTAAAACTCCGAAAAACTTAAAGGTAAAAGTTCATCAATAGTGTATGTTTTTTGTACTCCTTCAGTATCAGCTAAATGTACTAAGGTTTGAGGAGTGGAAAATTCGGCAATACGTTGTCGGCATGCCCCACAAGGAACAATAAGGGTTTTACTATTGGCAAAAATGAGAATTTCTTTGATTTGTTTTGCTCCGTTGGCAATCATAGACGCTATAGCTCCGCTTTCTGCACAGGTGCCAACCGGATAAGAAATGTTTTCGACATTACAGCCAAAATAAAAGTTATTATCATCGGCTAAGATTGCAGCTCCTACAGCAAAATTAGAGTAAGGGCTATATGCATTTTTTGCTGCTTTAATTGCTAAATCAAAAAGTTTTTGTTTATTATTCATAACTTCCCTTTGTTGTTGAAAGATTTATTAATTATTATAAACTATAATAAGAAATGTTTATGATAAAAGCAAAGAATATTTATGTTGTTTGTAAATAATTCTTTATGGGAGATATGCTCGTGAAAAAACTGTTGGTTGCAATTTTGTTTTTGGTGCTTGCTGCTATTGTCGGTTTATCGATATATGTTTACACAATAGACTGGAACAAGCATAAGAGTGTGATTGCACAACAGTTTTTAGATGCAACCGGAAAAAAAATTGTGTTTGAAGGGCCGGTATCTTTTCAGATTTTTCCTTCTCCATATTTGCGTGCAACAAATGTTAAAATATATAATTCGCAGATTATGGATAAGCCGTTGGTTGAAGCTAGCGATTTAGTTGCGAATTTAAGTCTATTTCCGCTTTTAAAAAAGCAATTTAATGTTCAGCGCATGGAAATGCAAAATCCGAAAATTAATTTTGAATTGCAAGAAAATGGATCGTTGAATTGGAAGTCTAATCTTTCTTCTGTGCAAAGACAAAAAATTGAGGCGGCTAAAATATCATTGAATAGTGTCAGTGTTACAAATGCAACGGTCAATTTTGAAGATGTAAAAAATGATATAAATTTACAGTTGGAAAATTTGAGTGGAGAAATTATAGCACAAAGTGTGTTTGGTCCATTCAGATTTGAAGGTAGTTATACAAAAGATAATAATTTGGAGGGTTTTGCCATATCAATCGGGAAACTATCCGATACTCTCGCAACATCCTTAAATTTGGTGATAACGCATCCGATTACTGAGAGCTATGTGCGGTTTGACGGTAGCTTTATGTTAGATAATAAAGTGTTAAACGGTAACGTAATTATTGAATCAAAAAAACTTAGTCCCTTTTTAGGTGCTAATTTTAAGAATCTAAAAGTTCCGGCTTATTTTGATTATCCTTTAGCTTTGACTTCAGATATTGATTTTAATGAAAGACAATTAAGCTTATCTAATATAGTCGTGCGTTATGGCGAAACCCAAGGAGCTGGGAATGTAAGTTTGTCATTTGCCAATGGCTCAGATGGTGAAAAACCGCGAGTGGATAGCGCTTTTGATTTTACGGATTTAAATTTGGATCCCATTGTTGAGTTTGTGAAGGGATTCTTTATTGAGTATAATAATCCGGAAAAGAAATATAACCCGAACTTTCCTTTTGATATGCTGACAGATGTAAAATCTATGCGAACGATGTATAATAATCAGCAAATTAAAAATTTTGAAGTTAGTTTTGATGTTGTTGATAATGAGCTGAATATAAATAGTTTTAAGGCTGAATTACCTGGAACAACAAGTGTTTATATGAAAGGGGCTTTGAGATCTGTTGATGATGCTCCGTATTATAAAACAGATATAAGCATTAAATCAAGTGAGATATTAAAGGCTCTGAAATGGCTAAATATTGCACCGGAGGTTGTTGCCGCTTCAACCTATCGTAAGGCAGAGGCTTATGCCGGATTAGAAGGAACTTTTGATAAAATATATATTTCTCCTTTATCTTTAACTTTAGATAGAAGCAATATTGAAGGTGAAGTTGCTATAAAAAGAGGTGAACGAAAAGATATAATGCTAAAACTGAATGCAGATATGATTAATTTTGATAATTATTTTGCAGGATTGGCTTCTGAAGATACAAAAAAATCATGGGTAAAAAAAATGAAGATGCATATCGACAAGTTTACATGGCTGAATGATCTTGATATGCAGATAGAGGCAAATGCCGGTGTTGCCATATATGAAGCAACGCCTTTTGAAAATATTGAACTAAAAGCAAATTTATTGAACGGAAAACTTGATATTGAAGAATTAAAAATAGGTTCTACAGCAAATGCTAATATTGATATTAAAGGCGGAGTGAGCGGATTTGGAAGTGATATTGTTTTTGATGAGCTTAGTTATGAAATAAAAACTTCCGATGTTAATTCGTTAATTGAAAAGACAGGAATAGAAGCTCCGGATTGGGATTATAAAAAGCTTCGTGGGTTTTCGGCAGTAGGTGTGGTTAACGGAGGTTTTGAGAGATATGCAACCAGCTTAGATTGGAAGCTGGAAAATTTGGAAATTAAATACAACGGGCATGTTGATAATATAAATGATATGATTGAATTAGACGGAAATATTGATGTTTTTTATCCGAGTTTTACCGATATGTTAGAGATGTTTGGCAGTGTTTACCAGTCATCTGTAAAAAATATGGGAGATATAAAAATAAGGTCAAAAATTAAAGGTAATCAGAATGATTTTGTTTTGACTGATTTGAATGCAAATATTGGAACAAATGACTTTAGCGGAAACTTAGATGTTAAAAAAACTGATTTTAGCAACCCCAAAATTAAAGCTGATTTATCTATTAATAAATTTGAAATTGATCGTTTCTTAAATAAAAATAATACTTCTGCATCTCCCCAATTAACAATACATTCGGATAGAGAATCTACATTTTGGCCTAAGCCTGAGTGGTCAAAAAAGTTAATTAATTATGATTTTTATCAGACGTTTAATGTTGATGGAAGATTTGAGGTTAAAGAGCTAAGTTATTTACAAGGTCGATATAGTGATGCTGTGGTTGATTTGGATTTAGAAGATGGTGTTTTGCTTATAAACTCTTTTAGAGCACAGCATTTAGACGGAAATATAGATGTTTCTGCAGAATTAAAAATGAGAGATAAACCCTCTTTGAGTTTAAATATTAAGGCAGAAAATATTAATACCGACAGGCTTGGCATTGGTGGAAAGTTGTATGCAATAAATGGTGGAACTGCTGACTTTTCGGCAAATGTTTTTGGGAACGCAACTAGTGAAAATGATTTGTTTTCATCTATAAGTGGAAAAATGGATATGAAAATCAAAGATTTTCATTGGAAGGGTATTAACCTAACAACCATATATGCCGACATTATAAAGAGGGAAAGCAATGAAGGACTTTCCGCAATGGTTCAAAAAAATTTATCCTCTGGAACGACTTCATTTGCCAATCTGAATTCTGTCATTGATTTTACGAATGGGACATTTGAGGTTAAGAATATGGATTTAACTGCAAAGGAAATGAAGGTCAGAGGAAGCGGTAGCGGAAATTTAAGGGATTGGACCATGAATCTTTTGTTTGGAGTAAAGTACAGTGATCCGGTTTATTTGCCGGGATTTGAATTTGCAACAAATGGAAATATTAATAGTCCGGTTGTTACTGAAAATGTGAAAGATTTATTTAATCTTTATCAGCTTAGGCAAGATAAAAAGGAAGCTGCAAAAAAAGCAGAAGAAGCCAAAATTCAACAACGATTAAATAATAAGTTAGAAGAATATAAGAGTATTGCCGAAACAATGATAAAGTATGTACATGATGTTTTGGAACCGGAAATCTTGAATGCTCAGA
Source organism: Alphaproteobacteria bacterium (assembly GCA_015062285.1). Lineage (GTDB taxonomy): Bacteria > Pseudomonadota > Alphaproteobacteria > RF32 > CAG-239 > CAZU01. The sequence continues at coordinate 381,004 of SUUY01000001.1, forward strand.
AAAAAACGCTATTAAGTGAAAATGCAAATATATATGTAAATGCACAACAACAAATCGGTGCGGTTGTTGCGGAACTTACACAAGTAACATTGAAAATGAACGACGCCAATATAACAGATAATGATTTAGTTCAGGTGGAAGCTATTAATGCAAAGCAAATGTCTGTTATTGAAAATATCAAAAAAGATTTGGCAACGGCTCGTTTGAATGATGTAAAACATGAAACTGATAATTTGTATCAGCAAATTGTTGAGTATTACAATAAGTCAAAAGCATTGTCATTTAAATATAATTCGATTAAAAACAAACAAAACGAAAAATTATTTGGTATCGTAAGTGATTATAATCCAAATGAAGATGAAAATATTGTAGGTTGGCAAAATTTCATCGACGATAAGAATAAACAATTTGAGAAAAAAGATAATGTTTTGCTTGATAAAATGATCGATATAAAAAATTTGCAAGATATAGATGCAATTGATAATTATAATCAAGAATTGTTAAAATTGGCAGATATGTTGGCATCAGATATTAAAGATGTAGAGCAAAGTATTTTGGAATATGAAGATTATTTTACGAAGAAGGTTGATGCGCAGATCCAATTATATAATGATAAACTAAGGAAAGAAGAAATTGAACGCAAGGTGGAAGAAAATACAGGCTATATAAATATTAAAAAGAGTGGTCGAAAAGTTACGATAAAAAGAGATATTGAAGATATTGAAAAAGCAGAAGAGATGACAGCAGATAAGGTTATTGGCGTAATTGATTTCTCGAAACCTAAAAATATAGAAGAAAAACAAAACAATAAGAATAATGTAGTAAAAAGAGGAAGACAAAAAATTAATTAGCTTGCTGAATTGTTTTTTTGTGTTATATTTTATGCATAAAATATAATTAATATTATTGGAGTTTTAATATGCAAAAAAAACCTGAAGTTTGTATTATTCCTGTAGCCGGATTATCTACTCGTAATTTGCCATCAACAAAGGCTCTTCATAAAGGGTTTCTGACCTTACATAGCAAGCCGATTATTCAGTATGCTATTGATTCATGCGCAGAAATCGGAATCAAAGAAGTTATCTTCATATATAGTGATCAGTCTTGTAAGCACTTATTTGAAAAACATTTTTCTCCGTATCCTTGGTTGGAAAACCATCTGAGAGAAAAAGGAAAGCTTGATCTTCTTAAAACAATTTTAGATATTATTCCTGAGGGCATGAAGTTCTCTTTTGCCGAACAACAAGAGCCTAAGGGAAATGGGCATGCTGTTTTAATGGCAAAAGAATTGGTAGGCGACAGAGACTTTATTGTTATGTGGGCAGATGATGTTTATGTTAATGTTCACGGCGGAAAAGGAATTCTTGCTCAACTTCTAGATGTGTACAATCAATATGGTGGCATGGTTGACCATGTGCAGGTATTTCCTGATGATGAAATTGTGCGATATGGCGTTTTGGAAGGTGCTGTTCAAGAAGGAAATGTTGTGCATGCAACCGGCAAGATAGAAAAACCGGCTAAAGAGAATATTCCATCTAATTTTGGAAGTTTAGGTCCTTACATTTTGCCTAATGAGATTATGAATATTTTGCCGGAAGTACAAAAGGGTAATAATGGTGAAATAAATTTGGCTGACGCAATGGGCTTGGCTGCAAAACGTGGCATTAAATTAACAGGTGTTATATGTGATGTTGAGCGTTTCGATTGTGGAACTAATAAAGAATTAGAAAAATCTAATTTGCGTTTGTCTTTGATGGAAGATCCTGAACTTCGCGACTATTGTTGTAAGGTTTTAAAAACCTGTTCAGAATAATAGAAAGGCCTTGTATTATAAAGCAAGGCCTTTTTTAGAATAGAGATCCTTGAAGAGGTTCAATAGTGACGTTATGTAATGCTTCTTTGACAATGGGAATCGTGATTGCTCTTTTTCGTGCTAAGGATATGTTGTCAATTTCTTGGACCAATTCTCTAGCAAAATGAAATGATCTTTGCATATTGTTTATCATGTAGCTTATTATTTCAGGTTCCGGAATGACTTGTCGGTCAGAAAATAATTTAATTAAAAGAGCCGATAAAAGTTCATTATCAGGTGACCTTATTTCTGATGTTGGTATAATATTTAATCTAGAACGTAAATCCGGCAATTTTATGTTTAAGCGAGCAGGAGCTACCTCCGAAGTAAAAAGAATGTGTTTGCCCTGATCTCGATATGCATTATATAAGTGGAATAATGCTTCTTCATTTTTTAATTCATGTAAATTTTCAATTACAATACATGTTTCATGATCTGATAGTTTATGATAACGATCTAAAGTTAGCTGTTCGGCTTTAATGAATGGAATACGGTACGGTTGATTGGTAAGTTTGGCATATTGAGCAGCAAATACATTGGCTAAATGAGTTTTCCCACATCCTTGTGGACCATATACGCATATGGCAAAATAAGGCCAATTGGGCCATTGCTCGATCAGCGATACAGCTTCATAATTGCAAGATGCAACAAGAAAATCGTCTCGGCCAAGGCTGGGGCGATGCGGAAATTTGAGAGCAAGTTGCATTATGTCAGAATCGTATTTTTGCATATTAGTCCCTATTTAAGACATCAAAAACTTTTGCTGTCAAGTCGCCTAAGCTATAAGGCTTGGTAATAAAATCGAAATCATCAAAATTTTTGAGCTCTTGTCGAACTATTTCTTCTGAGTATCCTGATGCCAAAATAACTTTAAGCTCCGGGAGTTTTTCTTTTAGTTGTTTGGTAAGTTCTGCTCCTGATATTCCCGGCATTACCATATCTGTGAGTAGTAATTGAAAATTAGTGTCATTTTTAACATGTTCAAGTGCATTTTCGCCGGAATTGCATCCGACAACATCGTAGCCTTTTTTTTGTAAAGCTCTTATGCCGAATGTTCTAACCGAATCTTCATCTTCTACAAATAAAATTCTAGCTGATTTTTGTGATGTAGATTGAGTTCGATCAATACTATTTGAGACATTTAATCCTACAATTATTTTTTGATTGATGTTGAGCGGTGGAGTTATTTTTTCCTGAACACGCAAAATCGGAGTGCCGTTATGACCTGTGATGATTTCTTTATTCTCGGTTGGTTCGATGTTTTCATCTGAAGCATCAAAACGAGGAAGATATATTGAGAAGGTTGTTCCTTTGTTTATTGTGCTTTTTACTTTTATGAAGCCTTCGGTTTGACGAACAATTCCATATACCATAGCCAAACCTAATCCTGTTCCCGAGCCAACAATATTTTCTTTGGTTGAGAAAAATGGATCAAAAATACGTGATATGTTTTCCGGGGGAATGCCACATCCGGTATCAGTAACGTCAATAACAACAAACTCTCCCGGATTGATGCGGTCATCTCCAAATTGGTAAATTTCAGTTAAAATTTCAGTATGGGTTGCAATATTTAAAACTCCATTACCATTCATAGCATCTTTTGCGTTTACGGCTAAATTGATAATAACTTGAGAAAATTGTACCGGATCAACTTTTATGTATCCGAGGTCTGATTCGTGGTGGAATTTTAAGGTTATTTGTTCTCCTAAAATTCGTTTTAGCATGTGGTTTAATTCGGCAAAGTTTTCAGTTACATCTATGAGCTTGGGTTGAAGAGGCTGTTTACGTGAAAATGCTAAAAGTTGTCGAACTAATCCTGCTGCACGGTTGGCGTTTTGTTTAATTTGAATAAGGTCTGCAAACGATGGATCGCCGACGCCATGTCTTTGCAGCAATAAATCCGTAAATCCAATCATAGCTGTCAGCAGGTTGTTGAAGTCGTGAGCGACACCACCTGCCAGTTGCCCAACAGCTTGCATCTTTTGAGCTTGAGCAAATTGTTGTTCTAAGGATTTTTGACGAGTTGTATCAATAAGATAAAGAATGAAGCCGTCAACCGGAGTTATAGAAGAAGCATGAAGATGTTTCATGGAGCTGATGTATATTGTTGCGACACTGTCTTTGTTACCCGTTTTTATGCGTATTTCTAAGCTGGTGCCGCTATGATCCTTATTTCTAATTGATTGCAGAGTTGAGACAAACAAATTCACATCAAGTTGATTTATGAAATTATCAAAAGGTTGATCTATAATTTCTTCAATTGTCAGATTTAAGAAATTGATAGCTGAGGGGTTAGTTTGGGTAATTTTACCATCAAGTGTTAAGAAAATGATGCCGACAGGAGCATGATTAAACAACCAGCTTATTTGATCTTTGGCCTGTTCTATTTTGGTTTTTAATTCGTCAGTGGTTGGTAGTTTGTTTAAAACTACGCCGCGCATTTTAATCTTTTCATTTTCTCTAAATGCATTTTGTAACACATATGCCTCTTTGACACTGCCATTCGGTGTAGTAAAATATGTGTTTCCTTGCCAATATTCTTGGTATTTAGGTAACGAAGAATTTGTTGCCAGATATTTAGCTAAATTATTGCCGGTCAGGTCAGATATGGACTGTTCTAAAAATTCTGCTAAGCAATGATTTGCATAGTCTATTTTGTAGTCTTTATCTATAGTGTATAATCCTACAGGCAAATAATCTAGGAAATTGTGCAATGATGTACTTTCGTTACGGAAGATTGTATCCATGTTCTTTTGGGCTGTTATATTATGAATAGTCCAGTATATGTAGGTTTCTTTTTTGATACGTTTTATTGAAAATGCACCATCAAAAATTTGAGGTTTTTTTAAATATATCGGACGGACAGATACTTCAAACCATTCTAGTTTGTTTTCAGGTAAAATATTTAGGCTTAAAGTAACCTTTTCGGCACTAAGATTTTGAGTGGCGGAATTTAAGCGATATAAAGCACCTTTATTGATAGATCCTTCAGCTATGTGTTTTTCTAAGAAAATAAGTGTTGAGTCTGTTTTTAATAAATCTTTAGCAGGGTCATTTTGTAATATTGTTTCGCCTGTAGGGTTTTCTATTCTACGAGCTTTAAAGTCGTTATGTATTATTTCATTGGCAAAACCACCAAAAGAAATAGCTGCTTCACCGGCATCAAGTGTTTTGATTGTGGCAATTAAGCTATAGCAAGATATTAAAGCGATTGCTATTATAAAATATAAGTGATATTGCGGAAAAAGCAAAAATAAAATTATTACCGTGGTCAAAAAGACCAAGGAAAAAGAAAGTTTAATAAGGCATGATTGCAGAAGCTTATCAGGCCGGTTGTTGATTTTTGAGCTGCATAACATATGTAATAACCTCGGCTACGGCTTTAAAGTGTTCTTGCGGAATGGTTTGATCTAGTTCAACAGTTGCAAATAATGCTCTCGCTAAAGGCGGATTTTCTACTATTGGTACATCGTTGTCCTCTGCGACGGCTTTAATGCGCAAAGCCACATTATCTACGCCTTTAGCTGTTACTTTCGGAGCATCCATTTCTCCCATTTTGTATTCGAGAGCAACAGCATAGTGAGTAGGGTTGACAATAACGACATCGGCTTTAGGAACGGCATCCATCATTCTATGACGGGCTCGTTCCATGCGTACCTGTCTTATACGAGACTTAATTAATGGGTCTCCTTCCATTTGTTTATATTCGTCTTTAACTTCTTGTTTGGTCATGCGCAATTTTTTCAAATGAGAAAATCGTTGATATATATAGTCGGCAATAGCTATTACTAATACGGCAATAACCACCGTGAATAAAAGTAAAACAACAATTTTATGTATGAACTTTAAGATAGCAATAGTTTCCATGGTAGGAAGCAGTTCGACCTTTTCAAGATAGGGCCTTACCACTAAAACAGCAATAAATGATATAATTGTAATTTTGATAATACCTTTTATACTTTCGATAATTTTTTTCATATTGATGAAGTTTGGCAAAGCTGAAAAAATGTTTAATTTATCCCATTTAGGTTCCAGTTTTTTTGGAGCATATATAAACCCGGTTTGAGAAATATTGGCAAAAACACCTAAAACTATAAATATTACAAAGGGGAGACTAAGGATTTTGAGTAAGCCCAAAGATACGTTCTTAAATAATAATTGAAATGATCTTGGGGTTACCTCCATTTGTCCTGCGTTTTCTATAAAATTTATGCTTACGCTATAGTACCATCTGAGCATTATGGGGAGCAATAACCATATAACAAACAACATTCCTATTAACATAATGAAGCTTTTTACTTCTTGAGATACGGCAACATCACCTTCTTCTTTGGCTTTGCTTATTTTTCGTTCCGAAGGTTCTTCTGTTTTGGAGGCTTCATCTTCTTCAGGGGCTACCATATGTTGTGTCCTAATTTAAGAATTGATGAAGACCATTATCATAGTAGCGAATAAACCACATTATGATAATGGGGGTTGTAATGAATAACAATCCTAGACCTAGATATATTTGTAGAGGTAAGGATAGGAAGAATATATTTAATTGAGGCATTAGTCTTGAAACAAGCCCCATACCGCAATAAAAAATTAATGTAAAAGCAATAAAAGGAGAACCTAACTTAAATCCCATGATAAAAGCGTTATTAAGATTGGAGGTTAATTGTTTGGCGAAATCACCCCATGGAAGAGGTTGGTTTAAGGGAAAGATTTCATAGCTGTCTATGATTGCTTTGATCATCAGGTGGTGTATATCCATGATAAAAATTACAGTAATGGCCACAAGACTAATAAATGTTTCAATAATGATGCTTTGATTTTGAGTATTGGGATCAAACATTTGGGCATTAGCAAATCCAATTGCTTGTCCTGCGATAGCTCCGGACAAACTCAAAGAAGAGTACAAAAATTGCATAACAGCACCTAAGAAAACACCAACACTTATTTCTTGGATAATGAGGGTTAACAATTCTGCTGTGTTGTTGGGAATATTAGATATGTAAGGAGAAATTACGGGCATAAGAATAATCGAAACAGCTAATCCTAATGATAGGCGAATGTTTGCACTTATATAGGAACTCATAAATCCCGGCATTAGCATTAAAGCCGAACCTAAGCGTAAAAACACCATAAGAAAATGAAAAAGGTTTATGTTTAAGAGTTCTTGCATTAAATCTATCCGCCGCTAACAATCCGGTTAAACAGTTCTTCGGAAAGGGTTTTCATTTGATTAAGCATAAAAGGAAATAGTAAAATAAGAGCGATAAACACGCTGATAATTTTTGGTACAAAAGCAAGCGTCATTTCTTGAATTTGTGTAAGAGCCTGAAAAATACCGACAATTAATCCGACAAAAAGTGCCACCGAGAGAATGGGGGTTACGACTTTAAGAAGGGTGAAAATTGCTTCTTTTGATATTTCTAGTACTTCAGCTTCGTTCATTGTGTTTACTCTAATGGGGTTTGATGTTCAAAATATTGGTGATTTTCAATACCGGTAAAAAATACACCGCTATATCCGGTTGTTACGATATCTTTAAAGTAATTTGATATAATAGTTTTCCACTCTTCATTCCAATATTGGGTAATGTAAGTATTAGGACTGACAAAAGACTCTCTTATAAGCCAAGAAGGATTTCCTAATTTCCAATGAGGATTCCAGAAATAGTCTTTGTAAGATGCTTCAGAGACATTAAGCAGAGCTATTATTAAACGCTGAGCTCCGTTCTTTTTGAGGCTTAATCTTTTGATATCTTCTTTGGTAAATGGATAAGAGTTTTGAAATATAGGTTTTATTATAACCACATCATAGTTAGTATCAGATATGGCTTTTATCATATCTTCGGCAGTATCATATAAATGGTCATCAAGTAAGAACGAAATGTTTTTGGCCTGAGAAACTTTTTTAATATTGCGAGCAGAATCATTAATCAGTAGTTGAGATTTTATATCTGAAAATGCCAATGATTTATTTGTAAATGCAAATATTGCTTTTTCATCAAGTAATGATCTGGCTACGGCTCTGTCTAAAGCATCTTCGGTTTGACAATGCTCTATGGTTATATGTCCTATGTTGTTGTTAAATGTATAATCTTGTTCGTATCCTTTGCCGCAATAAAGATTGTTAATAACGATGGAATCTACAGCATTTTGGTAGCGATGTTCCGGCGAACCTTCGATGGTTGGTAATAGAGATATATTTTGGTTAAACAAAAAATAAGGATCATCAATGCCAATTTTTTGTAGACGTACTTTGTTGTATCCTTCCAAGGCATATTCCCAACGACTTTTGGTTAATAAGTCTTGTCCTTCATGACTGATAATCTGAAAATCGGGATTTTGACTATGAGCATAATCAATTAGCATCAAAAGATTATTTCGCATTTCATTTCGATAATTGATTATTTTTTCCGGAAGATATGCCATGTGTAAAATATTTTCTTCTTCGGTATAGGGATTAATGCTATCAAATCCATATAAGCCTGCGTTTGCTTCACTAAGTGGAGCAAACAGGCCGAGAAATAAGGATATTCCAATTATGTATTTAGGTAACAACATCTGCTTGGTGTTTTCCTGTTCTTTCGGGAATTTCTGAAACAGCCATGGCAATTTCAAAAATTTCGGTTAGCATTTTTAACGGATCGTTGTGTAAATCTGCTTTGCTGTATCTTTCCAAATATACACGTATTGTAGCACCTGAGGATCCTGTTCCTGATAAGCGATATACAATGCGAGATCCGTCATTAAAGCGAATTATAAGTCCGTTTTTGGTAGAGCTGTGATCTACCGGATCATTGTATACAAAGGCACCGGCTTCCGATACCTGATATCCGTTGATTGTTTGGCCTTTGAGAGACGGAAGTTTTGCCTCCAAACTTTCCATTAATTTATCGGCAACGTTGGTGTCAACACCTTCGAAATCAAAGCGAACGTAATAGCTACGACCATATTTTTGCCAATGCTCAGTGGTGATTTCTTCAACAGATTTTCCGGTTGCAGCAATAATGTTGAGCCAAAATAGCACTGCCCAAATTCCGTCTTTTTCTCTGATGTGAGCCGAACCGGTGCCGAAACTTTCTTCACCACAGAATGTGATGCGTTTAGAATCCATCAAATTTACAAAATATTTCCAACCGGTCGGCACTTCGTAATATCCGATATTGTGGGCATGAGCAACACGTTCTACAGAGGTAGATGTGGCGGCTGATTTGGCAACTCCATATATTCCGTTTTTGTATGCAGGAATATAACAGAAGTTATCAGTAATAATAGCCAAGCTGTCACTGGGAGTTACAAAAAACTTTTTACCCAAAATCATGTTGCGATCGCCATCGCCGTCATTGGCAGCACCAAAGTCAGCTGCCTGATCAGAGTACATGTAATCAACCAATTCTTTGGCATAAACCATGTTAGGATCAGGGTGAAGACCTCCGAAGTCAGGCAACGGATTATAATTTACAACAGATCCTTTTTTTGCTCCCAGTATTTCTTCAAATATTCTGATAGCATATGGTCCGGTAACGGCATTCATTGCATCAAAACGCATAGTAAAGCCATTTTGAAATAATTTTTTGATTGCAGGAAAATCAAAGATGTTTTCCATCATTTCAACATAATCAACAACAGGATCAATAATCTCTATTTCCATTCCGCATAATTCTTGTTTGCCTATTTTAGACAGGTCAATGTCTTCGGTATCACAAATTTTGTATTCTTTAATATTTAGTGTCTGTTGATATATTTGATCACTGATAGAGCTGGGTATCTGACCTCCGGTATGGTTAGAATACTTAATTCCAAAGTCACCGTTAATACCACCGGGGTTGTGTGATGCAGAAAGGATAAAGCCTCCATCTGCCTTGTTTTTGAGAATAATGTTAGAACCGGCCGGAGTAGACATAAAACCGTTTTGGCCGATAATAAGACGGGAAACTCCGTTGGCTGCGGCCATTTTGATTATTTTTTGGATAGCAACATCGTTATAGTATCTGCCATCACCGCCGACAACAAAGGTTTTACCTTGAAGATCACCGATTACATTAAAAATACTTTGCATAAAATTTTCTACATAGTTGGGCTGAACAACAACCTTTGACTTGCGGCGAAGTCCTGCGGTTCCCATTTTTTGATCGGTATATGGGGTGGTGGAAACAGTTTTAATCATAGTTGCTCCTTTGTTTAGAGTTATAATAATGGCAAAATTGTATCACTTAGGTATCTAAACTCAAGTATAATTATTAAGTTATGGGCATATAAACTCGGCTAAATTTTTGATTTCAAGTTTAGCAGCCAAGTGAGACATATTCATTTTGCGACGCAGTTGTTCATGTTGCATGTCAAGTACGGTTAGACCATCTAAAAAAAGTTCTCGGTAAATAACACGGTCTTTAAGTCCCTCGCAGAATCTGAAACCATATAGCTTTCCGAGCTTGGTTAAAACTTCAAAAACAAAAGCTTTGTTGCGAGACTTTAGCGACGTGGTTTTATTGCCGCATATGATCCAGTTTAGGTAGTTTTTACCTTTAGCCGCCAGTTGTTTTTTTGTTTCCCAAACAAACTCAGCATATGGTCCGGGGCATTTGAGTTGGCCATCAGCAGAATCAATTTCGGCAATTGCACTTAGGTCAATAAGGCTATCGGTTATTGGCGAAATTAAGGTGTCAGCATATAAATGAGCAGCTTCGAAAAGGTAATTTTTGTGTCCGGGAGTATCTATAATTATGGCATCGAAATTTAGCGATAGACTTTGAATAGTGTTATCCAATTCTTGTAAAGACGACGATATTTGGTTGTAGTCTGATGCAGGAGATGTTCGGTATAAAAGAGGTTGAGGAAGGTTAATGTTGTGCGAATCGCAAAACTTTTTGCGGTTTTCGACATAGCGAGATAACGATCCTTGTCTGCCGTCTAAGTCTAAGACAGCAACTTTGTAATTCTCCATTAGTAATTTTGTAGATAAATGCATGGCAATCGTGGATTTTCCGGTACCGCCTTTTTCATTGCCAATTACGATTATATGTGCAGGGTTTTTAGTGTTTTCAGACATTATTTATTATCAGCCATTGCAAGTTGTTGATTTTTTTCCATGGCAACAACTATACAAGACTTATTTGATTTTTTCAAACGATTACATGTTTTATCCGCTTCATTTTTTTTGAAGCCAACTAATTTTGAACGATATACTATGGCGGCTCCTTTTTTGGCCGGCTCTATATCTACTTGAGATTGGCGAACCTCTGGGGAATTTACTTGCTGGCGAATACTAAGGGCATAATTTCTGGCTTTGGCATAATTAGAAAATGCACCAACCTGTACTCCCCAATTTTTGTCGGTGATTTTTGTGGGCTTGGAAGATGCAATATCAGCGGTTTGAGCATAAAGTGTAGGAGTTGGAATATCGTCAGCCAAAGCAAGTTTGGTTAAACTATTATTCATCATGTTTGCGACTTTTTTCTCTCTTTCTTTTGCCGTATTGTGTCCCATTGTTACGGCAATTACTCGGTGTCCGTTACGTTCAGCTGAGGTTGCTACATTGAATCCTGCAGCATTGGTATATCCGGTTTTGAGGCCATCGGCTCCCTTAAACTGTTTTAATATGTGGTTATGGGTATAATGGGTATATCCTTTGTAAGTGAATTTTTTGGCTGAAAACAAATCATAGTATTGAGGAAAATGATGATATATAGCTGCAGCCAAAATTGCTAAGTCACGGGCTGTGCTTTTTTGTTGACGGTTAGGAAGGCCGGAAGCATTTTTGAATGTCGTGTTTTTCATCCCTAATTCTTTGGCTACTTTGGTCATAGTCAAGGCAAATTTATCTTCGCTATATCCGAGAGCTTCAGCTAAAACAGTGGCACAATCATTTGCTGATTTTACAATCAGAGCCATAATAGCATCTTTGACACTGATTTTGTCACCGCGTTTTAGCCCTAATCTGGAAGGAGAGCGATTGGCCGCAGTATGAGAAACCGGAAGCATGTCTTCCATTTTGATAAGGCCTTTATCTAATGCATTGAAAGTTATATATAAAGTCATCATTTTGGTTAGAGATGCAGGAGCTCTTCGTTCATCGGCATTGCGAGAATATAAAACATCGCCGGTTTGGGCATCAATTACAATAGATGATATTGTCCTTTTAGCAGCTTGAGCATTAGAAATGTTGGCAAAACAAAACACTCCGATAAAAATCGAGAGTAATAAAATACTTTTTATTTTATTCTTCAATATCATCTGTTTGCTCAATTTTATTAAGCCCATTTATTTAAGAATAAACTTAAAAAGAAAATAAATTATTAATTTTTTGAAATCATTTATAAGGAAAATTTTTTGCTTGACTTTGATCGTGAATGTATGTAGAAGAGTTGCATTGATGGCGAACGTAGCTCAGTTGGTAGAGCCCCGGTTTGTGGTACCGGTTGTCGTCGGTTCGAGCCCGATCGTTCGCCCCATTTATGCTCCAATCTTAGTGTTGGAGCTTTTTTGTTGCGAACAATCGGGCTCTTCTCGCCCGTCTTGTTACGTAGGGCTCGCTTTTTTTAAAGCTTGCCAACTTCACTTCGGGCAAGCCAATGTAACATTTGCATTAACGCCGATTTCGGCTAATGCAAATTAACAATGTCTGAAAGTTCATGGCAAAAACAATTCCCCGAATTGTTTTTTCTCATAAACTCGTTCGCCCCATTTATGCTCCAATCTTAGTGTTGGAGCTTTTTTGTTGCGAACAATCGGGCTCTTCTCGCCCGTCTTGTTACGTAGGGCTCGCTTTTTTTAAAGCTTGCCAACTCCACTTCGGGCAAGCCAATGTAACATTTGCATTAACGCCGATTTCGGCTAATGCAAATTAACAATGTCTGAAAGTTCATGGCAAAAACAATTCCCCGAATTGTTTTTTCTCATAAACTCGTTCGCCCCAGTTAATGCTCTGATTTTAGATCAGGGCTTTTTTTTTGCGAACAATTGGGCTCTTCTCGCCCGTCTTGTTACGTAGGGCTCGCTTTTTTAAAGCTTGCCAACTTCACTTCGGGCAAGCCAATGTAACATTTGCATTAACGCCGATTTCGGCTAATGCAAATTAACAATGTCTGAAAGTTCATGGCAAAAACAATTCCCCGAATTGTTTTTTCTCATAAACTCGTTCGCCCCATTTGTGCTCCAATCTTAGTGTTGGAGCTTTTTTGTTGCGAACAATCGGGCTCTTCTCGCCCGTCTTGTTGCGTAGGGCTCGCTTTTTTCAAAGCTTGCCAACTCCACTTCGGGCGGTTCATCGTCAAATTTGATTTGTTTACTATTAAATTGGGCACATAAAATTTGCATACGCAAGCGATGGGTTTCGAAATTTCTGCAATTTTGTACAATACGATATTGACTGTATGTCGTATTTATGGTAATATATCATTAAGATATGATATGATCTGTGGAGAGTAGCAAATGCTAAATTATCTAAATTATAGTAATATTATCGATAATAGTGAAATCAAATTTGAAAAAGACCCTAATTTAAGTGATAGGCTTTTGGGACAGTGTAAAGATGTAACAATTGCACGTGGGTATTATAGTAATGGACAACCATCATTTTCAGCCATGTATGATAAAGATAATAATTATAGGATAACATTTTATGAAGAAGGTAAAGAACCTCGCGCTAAGGATGAATTTTCTAGTGATATGGAGGACGATATAGCACATCTTCCTGAAAGCATTAAGAAAAAATATTATGCTGCTAAATTAGCTATACAGAAGTTACAAACTATAGAAAAACAACAAACCAATTCTTCTAAGCCCAAATCTCTGGCAGAAAGCTTAAAAGATGGAGTTAAGGTTTCTCTATCTCCGGAATCTCGTTTAAGCTTTGCTCCTGATATTGAAGAACTAAGGATTCGTAAAGATAAAGAAGGATTCCTTCATATTGTCGGAGCTAGTAAAGATGGAGGACAAGAGGTTAATTTTTCATTCAAAGATGGTATTATTTCTCTAGAATTAACAATTGGAAAAAGAACAAGGTCATATAACAACAAATTTGGAGAGTTTACATATAGAGACGCAGACGCTTCAAATCAAACTCGCTACCGTGATCATGATAATGGAAAAAAATATGCTGAAGAATTGGCTGGCGTTATGGATAAACTAAAACTAGAATATCAACAACGTTCAAATACCCAAACCAGATCTGCTTATTCTCCAGAGAGAAGATGAACCATATCATAAAGAGTCTAGAGTGTTTTTTGTCTGAAATTTTAATCTAACAAATTTTCATCGATTGTAGCCATATTAGCTGTATATTTGCGATCGTTTTTGATTTTGTATCAGATTTTATGCGAACAATCGAGCTTTTCTTGCCCGTCTCGTTGCGTAAGAGGATGGTTATATGTTTTTATCAGAACTGTGGCAAAATTTGGTAATCGGGCAATTGGCACAATTGGGTTTTTGTGCTTTACAGGTATATCTGCCAAATAGCACCAGCCAATGATTTAAGTGTAATTTATATTCATCGGGTAGCAAATTAAGGTCTGCTTCAACCCCAAGGGGAGTGTTGTTGTCACTTAGCTCTAGTCTTTGGGCTAAGCGGAGAACATGAGTATCAACAGCTACGGTAGGTTCTTTCCACCACACGTTAAATAAGACATTGGCGGTTTTTCTTCCCACTCCGGGGAGAGATTCAACAAATTCGCGATTGTGTGGAATTTCACCATTGTTTTCTTCTACTAATTTGCGGCTTAGTTCAATGATATTTTTTGCCTTGTTGTTGTATAAACCAATAGTTTTAATATGCTCTTTTAATTTATCAATTCCTAAATCAAGCATTTTTTGCGGAGTATCGGCAATTTTGAATAGTTCTGCCGTTGCTTTATTAACACCTTTGTCTGTGCTTTGGGCAGAAAGTACGATTGCTATTAAAAGAGTATATGCATTGTGATAGTTGAGCTCACTTTTTGGGGTGGGGTCTAATTGCTTGAAGATATCTAGTATTTGGCATGTTTCAGTAATGTTTCTCATGCTTTGACACCTCCTGCACCGGCAGCCTTAGGAGCATCTGCATCAAGCGGCCATCGAGGACGAGGCTTAAAATCGAGATCGTTATACATTCCTTTTAAAGCTCTTTCCATTCCGGCCCATGCGATCATAACCCCATTGTCGGTACAAAAACGAATCGGCGGAGCAGAAAATTTAAGTCCTTCGGTTTCAGCCAATAGCTTTAGCCGATTGCGAAGATATGTGTTGGCAGCCACACCACCGGATACGACCAAATCTTTGCCTTGGGGATATTTTGTGCGGAAAGTTACAATGGCTTTTTGTAGTTTGTGCACTAAGCTTTCGGTAGCTGCCAATTGAAACGATGCACAAATATCGGCTGTATCTTGTTTGCTTAAAATTGCATGTTCTATGTTATTGTCCGGTGAATAAGATTCAATAATTTTGCGAACTGCTGTTTTGAGACCGGAAAATGATAGGTTGCAGTCACCTGAATTTTGTAGAGGTCTTGGCAATACAAAACGTTTTTCATTTCCAAGTGCTGCCATTTTTTCGATCATGGGACCTCCCGGATATCCAAGCCCGAGCATCTTTGCTACTTTATCAAAAGCTTCTCCTGCAGCATCATCAATGGTAGTACCTAAGCGTTCAAAGTCGCCTACTCCTTTAACAATCAAAATCTGGCAATGTCCGCCGGAAACAAGCAACAATAAATAAGGATATTCAACATCAGAGGTTAGGCGAGCTGCAAGAGCATGCCCTTCAAGGTGGTTAACGGCAATAAACGGTTTGTTTAGAGCAAGAGCCAATGATTTTGCTGCCATTACTCCGACAACAACACCTCCAATGAGGCCGGGTCCGGCTGCTGCTGCCACAGCATCAATGTCAGAGGGTGAAAGGTTAGCTTTTTTGAATGTTTGTTCTAAAATATCTTCTATATGTTCTAAATGGCTACGGGCAGCAATTTCCGGAACAACACCTCCATATGTTTTGTGTTCCATTTGGGTCAATACGCATTCGCCCAAAATTTCTTTCTTATCATTTACAATGGCGGCTGCGGTTTCATCACAACTGCTTTCGATGCCTAAAACTATCATTTTTTTGTCCTTTGTAGCAATTTGTTTATTATCGGCAAGTATTTATTGCAGAATTTTTTATATTATATACACTACAAAAAAGTTATTGCCAAGAATTTACTGCATAAAGGAGCTGTAAAATGGTTAAAAAAGAAGCTGAAACTCCCAAAATACAGGATATTAAATCTAAAAAGATGTTAAAAGTATTGCTTGTGTTGCTTATTGTTTCGGGAGGAGGATTAGCTCTGTATAAGAATCCTCAATATATTGAGGAAATTAAATCTTGGTTTAAGCAAGAGCCGAAAGTTGATGTTTATCAGCCACAACTTGATGATCATAATCAGCAAATTAGCGAACTTAATGAGCAAATTAGAAATTTACGCCAACAAATAGGAGCTGTTTCTGTTCGTATCAAAGAACCTGATTTTGCTCCAATATACGACAGAATTAATATGGTGGAGAAAATAAACTCTCAAGTTCTTGATGCTAAGGCAAATGTTTCTACGGTTTTGGGTTTGATTAATCGAATGGATAATGCTGAGCAAAAGTTGGATAAACTGGAAATTATAAATGATGATAGTGCTTTGATTTTGACGGCTACAATGTTGGTTAAAGATGCGGCTGCCACAGGAAAACCCTTTGAATATGAAGCCGGTGTTCTGTCTCAGGTGGTGAGAGATAATGTCAAATTGCAAACATATGTATCAAAAATTGAAACTTTTGCTTCTAAAGGTGTACCGACAGAATTTCAATTGATGAAAGAATTTGGTGAGATATATGAGCAAAATCTTGATGCTAGCGAAACAGATGTTGTTGAAAATAAAAACTGGAAAGATCGTCTGTTGGCAAAATTAAATGAGCTTGTTCAAGTTAAAAAGACCAATATTGTTGTTCCTCAATCTGCAAAAAATAAGATTTGGAGCGAAACATATGAATTGGTTATGAATGCTAAATTTGAGGATGCTGCAAACAATTTACGAGGAGCCGGATTAGCAGATAATGCTGCTGTTGCTTCTTGGATTGCCAAAGTTAACTTGCATATTGAGTTTGAGCAGCTTATTAATAAGTTGGCAGCACAATCATTGGCTATTATGAAAGTGAAATTTTTAAAACGCTAGTTATCGCTTTAAAAAATTATCAATCGCTTCAATAACTCTGTTTACGGTGATATCAACCTGTTCTTCTTTAGTTTCGACGATTATGTCGGCTTCAGAATAATAGGGATATTCTTCGTTTATATATTTTTCCAGCTTAGCTTTGAGGTTGGTATCGTGTCCTTTTAAAAAAGGTCTATGTTCGCGTCCTGCTGTTCGCTTATATAAGACATCTATATCTGCTTTTAGCCATATAGTGATAGCATTTTTTTTGGCGTATTGACGTGTTTGTTCCGCAACAAAAGATCCGCCTCCGGAGGCCAGTACACAAGGTTCACCTTGAAGAAGGCGTTTCATAACTCGGGCTTCTCCGGCACGGTATTCTTCTTGGCCGAAGCATTTTAATACGTCTACCAAAGCAAGGCCTGCCGCTTTTTCAATTTCGCGATCACCATCAATAAAGGGCAAGTTTAATTTTTTTGATAATCTTTTTCCTACACTGGTTTTGCCACTGCCCATAAGCCCAACCAGTAAAATTATTTTTTGATTATTAGTTGTCATTTTTTAATTAATCTTTCAAACTTATTGTGTTAAATATATAAACAAAGCTATATTTTAGCAATATTTTTTTTGGAGAAAAAAATGCGTCAGAAAAAGTCTAATCTTATTTACTATGTGATTGCTGCTTTAATTGTTGTAGTTGTTGCTTTTGTTGTGGTGCATGAGGTGCCGATGGAAGCTGAGCATGTGGAGCAAGAAATCAAATTTTAAGTTTTGTACGGTCATCAATATAATATAGGTGTTTGAAATGTCTGATTATATTAATGATTTTTTAGATATGATGGTGGCAGAGCTCGGAGCTTCGCCCAATACGATTGCATCATATCGTTTGGATTTAGAACAATTTGACTATCAATGCAAAATGAGTTTAACAGATGTCACCGAACATGATATTTCGGATTTTATTTCGTGGCTTAATAGGCAGGCGTATGCTGTAAGAACTGTGGCCAGAAAAATATCGGTACTACGTGATTTTTATAAATTCTTATATTCTGAGAAAGAAATTTCATCGAATCCGATGGCTTATATTTCTTTGCCAAAGGCAGAAAAGCCGTTGCCCAAGTTTTTGAGTGTTGCAGATATTGAGAAAATGATTGAAACAGCTCAAAACAAACCAAGTTACCAAATGCAAAGAGTTGCAGTAATGATTGAATTGATGTATGCATGTGGTTTGCGTGTATCTGAACTGATCGGATTACCGGAAAACTGTATTAATTTTGATAAAAAACAAATAATGGTGCGAGGAAAGGGCAATAAAGAAAGGTTGATTCCCATTGCTTCCAGAGCGGTAAGATCGATTGAAGATTATTTGAGATATTATCGCGAACAATTTATAAAAGAAGGGCGTAAGTCAATTTGGCTTTTTCCTTCCAAAACATCTAAATCCGGACACATGACAAAAGACGCCTTTTATAAAGATCTAAAGATTTTAGCGGTTCAGTCAGGAATATCGCCTCAAAAGGTTTCTCCTCACGTGTTGCGTCACTCTTTTGCGACCCATTTACTTCAAAGAGGGGCAGATCTTCGCTCGGTGCAGAAAATGTTGGGACATGCGGATATTTCTACAACAGAAATATATACTCATATTATGTCAGAAGAATTGATGGAGAGGGTTGTGGCCAACCATCCGCTATCACAAAAGCTTGTATAATGGCTCATCTAGAGCAGTTTGTTCCGGTCAAAAGTTTCCTCACGTACTTCTATGTACGCTCCGGTACTTTTGCCTTTCAAACTACTCTATCTAAACCATTCTCCAAGCTTTTATGGTGCTAAGTATAATGGCTCATCTAGAGCAGTTTGTTCCGGTCAAAAGTTTCCTCACGTACCTCTATGTACGCTCCGGTACTTTTGCCGTTCAAACTACTCTATTTAAACCATTCTCCAAGCTTTTATGGTGCTAAGTATAATGGCTTACCTAGAGCAGTTTGTTCCGGTCATTACTGGAATTTTATTTTACAAATTTTTGAATTGGTTTATATGATAGGCGGTGGATTCCTTTGATTATGCCATGTTTTTCCAATCCTTCAATATGGGCTTTTGTTCCATATCCTGCATTTTTTTCAAAACCATAATAAGGATATTTTTTTGCCAAATCTGCCATTAAATGATCTCTAAATACTTTGGCAATAATTGAAGCTGCAGATATAGAATAGCATTTGGAGTCACCTTTGACTACGGTTTGGCAGTTACAACATATTCCTTTAGGAACTTGGTTTCCGTCAACCAAGGCAAATTCCGGTTTTATACCTAATGAAGAAACAGCACGATTCATGGCCATAAAAGTAGCTTGCAAAATATTGTATTGATCAATTTCTTCGGCACTGGCTTGCCCAATGCCGATTTTTATCTTTCCGCTTTTTTGGGCTTCAAATAGCTTTTCATACAAACTTTCTCGTTTTTTGGCAGTTAGTTTTTTAGAATCATTTAAGGTTTTTAATAAAAATTCATCTAAATTGTGGTCTTTGATAATGACCGCACCGGCAACAACCGGACCAGCCCATGGGCCACGTCCGGCCTCATCTATGCCGACAACAGAAAAATTATTATATTTATCTTCTAGTTCAAAATCAGGCATTTACCAACTCACTTTTATCTTATCTTCGCTTACTTCGCAAACTCCGCCAATCGGGAAAGTGGCAATAGGAGTAGTATGTCCAAAGTCCATGTTGGCAATAACCGGAATATTTTTGATCTGAGGAATACTATTGATAATAAATTCCAGTTTATCACGAGAAACTTTTGATTCTTTTTGAAAACGACCGATGAGCAAAGCTCGCACATTGCTAAAATCTTCTCTTTGGGCAATAGCTTGCAAATTTCGTAAAAATTCCTTATCGTCCATTAAAGAGTAGTGGCAATCTTCCAGCATCAAAATAGTATCTTTGGCAAATTTTGTTTGGAAAGGGGTTCCGTTAAGCAAAATATAGGTGCAGAGGTTGCCGCCGGAAAGTTCACCTTTAGCATTGCCGGAGTGCAAAATCCACCATCCTTCATTATCAATAAACTCTCTGTTTTCTTGATCTAAAAACCAGGTATCATCACTCCACTGGTTTGAAGCAGTTATTTCTGCCTTACGGTTAAATAAAACCTGTTGCATAATATCAAGTGTATATTCATTACCTTTGAGCATGCCGATAGAACTATAATGAGGACCATAAAAGCAAGTTAAACCGGTTTGGGCATAAATACCGTTTAAGAGGGCTGTAATATCGGAATAGCCACAAATAATTTTAGGGTTGTTGCGTATAGTATCATAGTCCAAAAAAGGCAAAAGTTGGTTGGAGTTAAAACCTCCGATTATGGTGAAAATGGCTTTAACATTAGGATCAGCAAATGCATCGTTAATGTCTTGGGCTCTTTTTTCAATAGAAGACGATGCCATCATATCGAAATTTTCGTCGGTGGTGTTTGTGCCGAAACTTACTTTAAGTCCCAAGGCTTCAAAGCGTTCTTTAGCAATTTGTCTGGTATCTGCACCTATAATTTTGATACTTGTAGATGGGGCAATAACTCTGACTTCATCACCGGATTTTAAGGGTTGAGGTTTAATTGTCATTTTGCATAACTCCTAAGATAAATATTGAGGAGAGTATAATCTTTTTTATGAGTTTGGCTACTGTTTTTTGCACTCATCATAATTATATATGAATTATGAGATCAGATGAAATTAAACATTTTTATATTTTTCGCCACGGAGAATGTCCGTTGAATCAGACGGGGCATATTCAGGGGCAAAAATTTAATGGAAAACTTACTGATCTCGGCTGCAAGCAAGCAGAGCGAGTTGGAATTATCTTGCAGGATAAAGCAATAGAAGTAATTGTAACTTCACCGATGAAAAGAGCTGTGCAAACAGCTTTAATTGCAAAAAAATATTTAGCAGCTATTCCGATTATGGTCGATCACCGATTGATTGAAGTGAATATGGGTGTTGTGGAAGGAATGCATATTTCATTGGCAGAAAAAAAATATGCTGATACCTACAAACATTGGCGTAGCGGAAAATTGAGTGATTTGTTGACTCATTTTGAACATGGAGAAAGCAAAGCACAGGTTCGCAAAAGAGTTTTTGATGCTTTGGAACATTATGCCCAAAATACCAAATATAAGAATATTGCAATATCTACACATGGAATAGCTATTGCACAAATTTTGCAATATTTCGGTATAAAAAAAACAAATATTCCTAATGGTGCAGTTTTGTTTATAAGCTACAACAAACCGATTTGGAATTATGAGGGCTTTGTAGAATAAGAAATATCTTACATTTCTGCTCTGATTTGTGAGCGTAACTCATCAATGCAAACAAGTTCTTTTTTCTCGTTTTCAAAGTACCAATATACCCACCCGTTGCAAGCGGCTGCATTTTGGGCCGCAGCTCCAACTTGGTGAATCGAGCCTTCCATAATCTCGTTTTTAATTGTTCCGTCAGAACGAACTACGGCACAATGTTTGCGAGTAGAATCGTATAAAATATCTCCGGGAGATAACATTCCTCGCTCTACCACGGCACCAAAAGGAACACGCGGTTGGCGTTTTTTTGAAGAATATTCCAAACAAAGTTCATTTTCTACTTTTTGTACGGCATCAATTCGAGCTTTGGCACCGGCAGCATATCCGGCGTCTTTTTCGATGCCTATGAAGTTGCGTCCGAGTTTTTTTGCTACGGCACCTGTTGTTCCTGTTCCAAAAAACGGATCCAAGATTGTATCACCGACTTTGGTTGATGACATAATCACACGATATAGCAAAGCCTCAGGTTTTTGAGTGGGGTGAAGTTTTTCGCCATTTTCATCTTTCAGACGCTCTTTGCCGGTGCAAAGAGGAATGCTCCAATCGCTACGCATTTGAGTTTCTTCATTAAGTGCTTTCATAGCTTCATAATTAAATGTGTAGTGAGAATTTGGTTTTTTGCTTGCCCAAATGAGTGTTTCATGAGCATTAGTAAAACGTGTGCCTTTAAAATTAGGCATAGGGTTTACTTTGTTCCAAATAATATCGTTTAAGATCCAAAAACCCAAATCTTGTAAAATGTGACCAACTCTAAAAATATTGTGATATGAACCGATTACCCATAAAGCACCATCATCTTTAAGAACTCTACGAGCGGCGGTCATCCACTGACGGGTATATTCATCATAAGCAGCCATGCTCTCAAAGTTATCCCATTCTTCGTAAACGCCGTTAACATTGCTGTTATCGGGTCGGGTGAGGGCATCTCCAAGTTGCAAATTGTATGGCGGATCGGCAAAAATCAGGTCAACTGAATTTTCTTCCATTTCGTTCATAACTTTAACACAGTCATCAATAATGATGGTGTTAAGTATTGATTTTTCTTGCTTTCTGCTCATATCAATAACCTGACATTTAGTTAAATAAAAACATTAACGTTCTCAGTATGGTAGATATTTGGTTATAAATTTATTAACAACCGAAAAATATTTTTATTTTAGCCATTTTGATAATATAAATGTTTATGTCGGGATTTTAATGGTGAAAATAAAAAGGCTTGCGAATGCAAGCCTTTTAAAATCGCAAATATCTACTTGTTAAATAGGCATTTGCATAATGGTGTTGTATGCCTTGATTGCAGTATCTCTTACAGCAACAACCGTTTCTAAGGCAGTTTCGGCACTGGCAACTGCCAATACGACATCTTGAATGTCGGCTTTGCCTTGAATGCCTTTTAAGGTCATGGTTTCAGCTTGTTTATTGAGCTCTGTGGTGTCTTCTATGATGTTTTTTACCATGTTGCCGAAGGAGCTTTCCTCTGCAGGAGCTTGGGGTTGGACAAGAGTTTTTTGCTCTTGTGAAGAAATACGTCCTAATGCTTGTTGGTAGGCGTTTAAGGCACTGGAAATATTGCTAACCATGGTTTAAGTCCTTTCTTATTTTAAAATATCTAAAACACTAGAGTTCATTTCTCGAGCAGTTTTGAGCATGTTTAAATTGGCATCGTAGGCTCGCTGAGCTTCTTTCATGTCCATCATTTCAATCAAAGGATTGACGTTTGGCAATGAAACATATCCGTTTTCGTCAGCTCCGGGATGGTTAGGAGCATATCTTTTTTCAAATGGGGACTTGTCGTTGACAATTTTATCAACTTTTACCATTTGAGCACCGGTTTCTTGATCTACGTAGTTTTGAAAACTAACAACTTGGCGACGATATGGGTCTTTGCCGGGGGTGGTGGAAATGGAATCGGCATTAGCCATATTTTGAGATATGACTTTTAAGCGTTCAGCCTGAACTCGCATTCCTGAAGCGGCAACATCGGCACTTATGTTAAGGTTTCCAGACATTTATTATCCTTTATCTACGCGCTAATCTTGGTGCTGGCAATTTGCATCAGAGATTTATATTTATTGAAAATAGTTATCATTCGTTTGTACTCGGAACTTACCTTGCTGGCTTCGTTCATTTGTTGTTCTAAAATGACACCGTTTCCGTCAATTGTGAGAGCCTCAGAAGGTTGAGGAGTATATACAAAATATGATCCTTGTTGGTTTTGACTAAGAGTTCCTTGTATATGTTTGGGATTGGTGGTTGTCATTTTGAGACCGGATGACCCCTTTAATTCTTGTTCAAAAGTAGGTTTTTGAACGTCTCTGGCTAAATATCCGGGGGTGCTGGCATTGGCTATGTTTTCGGCAATAACCTGTTGACGTGCAGTCAAATACTGCATGTTTTGCTTAGCCATATTGAAAACAGAAAGGTTTTTCAAATCCATATTATTTCCCCAATTTATATAGTTATGTGTCCCCACACATAACAAACATGCAAAAGTCATGCCAAATAAACTACTTGTTTTTTTGTCGCATAGAAGATAAATTAGCTTTATCTGCCTATGGAGCTATACATGTCTGAAAACGATAATACTCAAATTGAGCTAAAAAACAACAGTACAGCCGACTTTTCCACAACGGATTATGCGGTGGCTCTGCAATATGAACGTGAAAAAAATTCGGCTCCGATTGTTACGGCAAAGGGGCAGGGAGAAATTGCGGCAAAAATTATTGCCTTAGCTAAGGAACACGATATTGAAATCAGGCAAGATGCAGATTTGTTGCAGGTTTTGAAAGCTGTTAATATTAACGAAGAAATTCCGGTTGAAGCTTTTGCCGCGGTGGCGGAAATTTTATCTTTTATTTATGCTAAAAATCAGAAATAGGTTTAAATATCTAATTTGCATAAGGCTTCAACGATAGGTATATCGGCCGGAGCAAAAGTGTAATTTTTAAGTTCCTGAGCTGATACCCAAGCGGTTGCCTCGTGTTCGTTAGATGAAATTTGAGGGGAATCTACGCTAACAAAAAAGCAATGCATGTCAATTTGTCCAAACTCATATTGATAGCTGGACGACATGAAAAAATTACCGATCTTTGCATTAATGTTAAGTTCCTCATTTAGTTCTCGTTTTAGGGTTTGGGGAAGTGTTTCACCTTGTTCTTGTTTTCCGCCGGGAAACTCCCAATGGTGAGCTAAGCTTTTGCCTTCTGGGCGTTGAGTGATGAATATTTTGTGATCATTTATAATGATTGCAGCAGCAACTGTTGGCATGAAATAAACCTCCTAACTTATACAATAAGTATCTTATGGTGACTTGAAAAAGAGTCAATATTTATTAAAATAGGTAACAAATAGCATAGGAGGGAATATGAAATATTTATTTTATAGCATATTGATTGTTTCATTTTGTTTGGGTGGTTTTGTTGAGGCACAAGAAGTTGCTGAACAAAATGAAGAAGACGTTTTAACTCAAAAAGAGCGTGAACAAAAAAACAGAGAAAAACGAATCGCAAAAGAAAGAAGCGAGGTAACATCAAGATTTAAGAAAAAAGCATTTGAGAGGGCAGAACAAAGAGAAAAGAAACAACAGCTTTGGCTAGAAGAGCAAAATAAAAGAGCTTCTCGTTTTCAAAAAGAAGCAATGGATAGAGAAGAACAAAGAGTTGCAGAACAAAAAGGTTTGGCTAAAAGTAATATAGATAATAAGTCAAGATTTACTAAAAAGGCTGAAGAGAGGTTAGCTAAGCGAGCAGAACGAGAGCAAAAAAAGAAGGAAAGACGTGCTCGTAGAGGCCGAAAATAGACGATAAATTAACTTTTTGTTGACGTATAAGGTGTATATTGAAGAGTTGAGTCTGAATATACATTGATTTGTTGTGCTTAATTGCAAAAGGAGATATTTGATGAAAAGCAAAAAAACCTTGGTTAGTGAAGTTATGTCTGACGAAGGAGTTAAGACCATAGATGATTTGAATGTTATTATTGACCGAGTAAAAACCGCTCAAGAAGTTTTTGCCACATATTCTCAAGAGCAAGTAGATAAGATTTTTGCAGCAATGGCTCTGGCAGCAAATAATGCCAGAATTCCTTTGGCAAAAATGGCGGTTGCCGAAACAGGTATGGGAATAGTTGAAGACAAGGTTATTAAAAATCACTTTGCGTCAGAAGAAATATATAATAAATATCGGAATGCAAAAACTTGTGGGGTAATTGAAAAAGATGATACCAACGGTTATACCAAAATGGCAGAGCCTTTGGGAGTGATTGCCGGTGTTATTCCGACAACAAACCCTACCTCTACAACTATATTTAAGACTTTGATTGCTCTAAAAACTCGAAACGGAATTATATTTTCACCGCATCCGAGAGCCAAAAAATGCACAATTGAAGCTGCAAAAATCATGCTTGATGCGGCCGTAAAAGCAGGAGCTCCTAAAAATATTATTGCCTGGATAGATGAGCCTTCGGTTGAAATGAGCCAACATTTGATGGGACATGAAGGAATAGCTATGATCTTGGCAACCGGTGGCCCTGGTATGGTGAAAGCGGCATATAGTTCAGGCAAGCCGGCATTGGGAGTTGGGGCAGGTAATACTCCGGCGATTATTGATGAAACTGCCGATATAAAAATGGCCGTAAGTTCCGTTTTGATGAGTAAAACTTTTGATAATGGTATGATTTGTGCTTCTGAGCAATCGGTGCTTGTTCATAAAGATATATATGATGAAGTGAAAAAAGAGTTTGAATATCGCGGAGCATATATACTTAGCAAAAAAGAGAAAGATAAGGTTGCAAAAACAATTATCCAAAATGGTAAACTCAATGCTGCCATTGTAGGGCAACCGGCATATAAAATTGCAGAGTTGGCAGGTGTTAAAGTTCCGGAAGAAACCAAAGTATTGATTGGCGAGGTTTCTAAAATCGGAGCCGACGAAGAGTTTTCTTATGAAAAACTTTCTCCAGTTTTGGCGATGTATAAGGTTGATACTTTTGAAGACGCCGTATCAGATGCTGCCGAATTGATACATTTTGGCGGCAGGGGACATACCTCGGTGTTATATACTGCCGAGCACAACCGTGATCGAATTGCACATTTTAGTGATCAACTTGATACAGGTCGTATTTTGATAAACACACCGGCATCACAAGGTGGTATCGGTGATTTGTATAACTTTAGGCTTGATCCGTCTTTGACTTTGGGATGCGGATCTTGGGGCGGAAACGCAGCTAGCGAAAATGTGGGAGTAAAGCACTTGATTAATATTAAGACTGTTGCTGAAAGAAGAGAAAATATGTTGTGGTTTAGAGTTCCTCCAAAAATTTATTTTAAACAAGGAGCAACCGGTTTTGCTTTGCAAGAACTAAAAGGCAAGAAAAAAGCCTTTATTATTACTGATAAGCCGTTGTTTGGTTTGGGATATACCGATAAAATTACCAATGTTTTAGATGAGTTGGATATTGCATACCAGATTTTTTCTAATGTTAATCCGGACCCGGATACAGAGACTATTGAAAATGCATTGAAGATTGTTAGAAATTTGGAACCTGATGTAATTATAGCTTTGGGTGGCGGATCTCCTATGGATGCGGCTAAAATTGTATGGTTGATGTATGAACATCCGGAATTGTCTTTCCATGATTTGGCAATGCGTTTTATGGATATCAGAAAAAGAATATGTACATTTCCTGATTTGGGGCAAAAGGCAATGTTGGTGACAATTCCGACAACGTCGGGTACGGGTTCGGAAGTAACACCGTTTGCGGTTATTACAGATACAAATACCCACATTAAATATCCGATTGCAGATTATTCTTTGACTCCTAATATGGCAATTGTTGATCCGGATTTGGTAAAAACAATGCCAAGAGGTTTGGCGGCTGCCTCGGGTATTGATGCTTTGACCCACGCTTTAGAGGCATATGCATCTATTTTGGCCACTCCGTTTACAAATGGTATGGCTTTGGAAACATGCAAAATGATTTTTGAAAATCTGGCAAAGTCTGTAAATGATGGGGCTAATAATCCTCAAGCCAGAGAAAATATGCATTATGCTGCAACAATGGCCGGAATTTGTTTTGCACAGGCATTTTTGGGTATTTGTCACTCTATGGCTCATAAACTAGGTAGTGCTTATGGAATAGCTCATGGTGTGGCCAATGCTTTGCTCATTTGTCAGGTGATTGAATTTAACTCAACAGAAAAACCGACAAAGCAAGGAATTTTTTCACAGTATCATTATCCTGAAGCTAAACGCAGATATGCAGAAGTAGCTGATTATCTCGGATTAGGCGGAAAAACCGAAGATGATAAGGTTAAGCGTTTGATCGATGCTATTCAAAAGTTGAAAAAAGAGATTGGTATTCCTATGTCAATCAAAGAAGCGGGAGTTGATGAAGAAATCTTTATGGATGGTTTAGATGAGCTCTCAGAACTTGCTTTTGATGATCAATGTACGGGAGCAAATCCAAGGTATCCATTAATTAAAGAAATAAAAGAACTTTATAAGCAAGCCTATTATGGCAGAGTATAGGTTTTTAGTATGAAAAAAAGCAGGGGCATTATGCATAAATGTCCCTGTTTTTTTGCTTGCATTTTAGATTGGCATAGTATATATACTGTTTCTACAAATATTAATGCCTCATCGTCTAATGGTAGGACAGCAGATTCTGACTCTGTTAATCGTGGTTCGAATCCATGTGAGGCAGCCAGCAAAGAAAACCTCCTCAAAGGAGGTTTTTTTGTGGCAAATTACATGAGATGAGAACCACGATATGTGGTTCGGATTCGAGCAAACGATGAAATTGTTTGCGAGAAGGTGAAACCCGATAGGGTGCGAAGTGCGTAGCGTTCGCACAATCCATGTGAGGCAGCCAGTAAAGAAAACCTCCTTAAAGGAGGTTTTTTTGTGTGAGTGATTATTTTTTCTACTTCTTCTTTAGTACAAAAGGATAGATCATACCGATAATAAGTCTGGCCACAATGATAATGCTAATGGCCGCATAAGGTGAATATATGTCAGCAATTATACCGGTTAGAGTAAAGACAATCAGGCACATAATATTTCCTAAAAGTGATATTACAGATCCGAGAGTAGCTCGTTGACGGTCGGTAAATTGCTGTTGGAGTAGTGTGTTTTCAACGGTTAAAGAAATACCGTACATTATTGTCGATGAGGCCATTATAAAAGGAGTGATAGCTGTATTTAGTGCTAAACCTATTAATTTTATGAAAGCATTAAGGCTAATAGAAGCAAATAGCAATTGTAAAGATTGAAATTTACGAACAAATTTTATAGTGCAGAAACCGATGAATCCCATAAATTCTTGAAAGACTCTGACAATGTTAATCATCCACGGTGAAATTAGTGTTTGATAATAGGCTCCGATAAAACGCCAATTTGCAGCATTTAAACTATGATGAATACTGGTAATTGCGGCAAGCTTAAATAACTTCGGTTTATGCCAAATGATCATCCATGATTTGATAAAGTGATTCCAAGGAGTTTCTTTTGAACGAATGTTTCGGGTAGGTTCTATTATTAGAGATACAACAACAATGCGGAGCAAAGCCGGAACAACAGATAGCCAAGCTAATACGCTAATGTTGCCATAATAATACGCCAATGCTGCTAAGGCTGCACTTAAGCAAAATCCTAATTGTTCAAAACTTTTGTTAGCTGAGTAAGTGCAATCAAAATCGTGTTCAGATGACAGATCTTCTAAGGTTTCGTATATTATGGCATTGTCTGTTCCGGAAAGAGATGCATTTCCAAAGCCAACAAACAATGAGCCTAAGAATAAAAATGTAATATTATCGATATGTCCGGAGATTGCCCATAGCAAATATCCAATAAAGATTGCGGTCGTTCCGCTTATCAAAGTAAGCTTTCTTCCCAATTTATCTGAGATAATGCCGGCAGGAAGCTCGGATATGCTTTGCATGATGTTTAAAACGGAAAATACCAGCATAGCGGTGGTATAAGATTTGGTAATTAAGGCAAAATAAATTATGGCTACGGCCGATAAAGGCCAGAAGCCACATAAAAAACAATCTATCTTAAATAAACTTAAATTACGTTTTAACATGAGGATGAAGGTATATGAAAAAACTTAAAATTATGTAAAATAAATAGACAATATGTGGTATTTTGTGCTATTATATAGAAAAACTATGGTCAGGCGGTTATGATTTTGAAAAAAGTATTGTTTATTGTTTTTGTGTTTTTACTTTCAAGTTGTGTTTCATATTATGATGAATATGAGCAAAGCTACTATGGTAATTATGGAGAATATTCTTACCATAATGCACCTTTGCGAGTTAAACCCCTGACTTATAATGATTTTTATATGTTGGATAACCATCCGCGAGATTATTTTAATTCTCAATTTTGGTCCGGTGCTAATGATATAAGTCGATTTGCAATACATAATTTATTTCAAGCTTTAATACGATAAAAACTTGACAATTAAACTTATGATAATACTTTAAATTAAACTGTTTTTATTTAAGGTAAGGTTTGTGCAATTAAAATCAGACAGCAAAAATGATGAATTAAAATTAATTTTAAGCGGCGATTATTTGAATTATGACGATAATAGTGCCAAGTCTGCTTTGCGAGAAAAGGTTTCAAAGTTAAAATCTCAAGACATTGAAATTGATGCTACCCACTTAGGAAAGTGGGATTCTACTTTGGTTGTTGTTTTGTTTGAACTATATCGTACAGCACAACAAAAAAAATTAATAATAAAGGCAAATAATTTGCCGCAAAATTTGCAAAAACTTATTAATTTGGCTCTTGCAGTTGATCGCAAGCCTTCTAAAAACGATGAAAAAAAGCTCCCTTTTTTTGAAAATGTTGGGGCAAAAACACTTGCGATATGGGACAGTTTGAAAAAGTCCGGTCTTTTTTCTTATCAAGTGCTGGTTTCTATAAAACGTTTTTTTGCCGGAAAAGCAGTTTTTCGGCAAATTGATTGGCTTTTTGCTCTTGAGGATTGCAGCTATAAAGCGGTGGGAATTATTTCTTTGGTAAGCTTTATGGTCGGGCTGATTTTGGCTTTTGTGGGGGCTATTCAATTACGGACCTTTGGTGCACAAATATATGTGGCAAGTTTGGTAGCAATAGGAATGACTCGCATTATGGGAGCTATTATGGCCGGAGTGGTTATGGCCGGCAGAACAGGAGCATCTTATGCTGCAACAATAGGAACCATGCAAGTTAATGAAGAGATTGATGCCTTAAAGACTATGGGAATACCGGTGACAGATTTTTTGGTGTTGCCAAGAATTGCCGCTTTGAGCCTTACTATGCCATTGCTTACGATATTGGCAGATTTTATGGGAGTTTTGGGAGGAGCTGCCGTTGGTGTCGGTATGCTCAATATTTCGCCTAATGAATATTTGGATTATACGATGAACGCCTTATCTTTAGATAACTTTTTTGTGGGGCTATTTCATGCTTTGGTATATGGGATTATTATTTCAATGTGTGGATGCTATTTTGGTATATATTGCGGAAGAAATGCAGATAGTGTAGGTAAGTCAACGACTATGGCGGTTGTTTCTTCAATAGTTTTGATGATTGTAGCCACCGGTATAATTACTCTCTTGCTGGAGGTTTTTAAGGTATGATAAAAAAAGCTCCGCAAATAGTTGTTAAAGACGTGACCATTGCATATGGTGATTTTGTTTTACTTAAAGACCTTAATTTTACCATTAACAAGGGTGATGTTTTTATTATTATGGGTGGTAGCGGTTGTGGTAAAAGCAGTTTGCTCAGGGTCTTGACCGGTTTGGTGCCAACTGCAAAAGGGCAAATTTTAATAGATGGCGTAGATTTTACCAAAGCAGATCAAAATCAAAAAGATGAAATAATGAAACGTTCCGGCATATTATATCAGAGCGGTGCATTATTTAGCTCAATGACTTTGGCAGAGAATATAGCTTTGCCATTACAGCAATATACAGATTATTCTTCCAAATTGATTGCTGAATTGGTTGATTTGAAATTGGCGTTGGTTGGTTTGTACGGATTTGGAGATTTTTATCCGTCTGAGATTAGCGGAGGAATGAAAAAACGAGCCGGTTTAGCAAGAGCGTTGGCGTTGGATCCGGAAATCGTTTATTTTGATGAACCTTCTGCCGGATTAGATCCGATTAGTTCAAAATTATTAGATGATTTGATTTTAGATATTAACAAAAGCTTGGGTACAACCATAGTAGTAGTTACTCATGAATTGGCTTCAATATTTGCAATCGGTAATAATTCAGTATTTTTAGATGCATCAATTAAAAAAATCGGGGCCAGCGGTAATCCGAAGGAGTTGTTGCAAAATCCTCCAAATGATAATGTGTATAAATTCTTAACCAGAGGGGAAAAATGATATGAGAAAAGAGCCCAATAAAAGAATGATAGGGATATTTATGGTAAGCGGAATTGTTGTCTTAGTAGCAACTTTTTTGGTATTTATAAATGAGAAGTTTTTTTCTACCGATGGTAAATTAGTTGTGATGTATTTTGAAGAATCTATAAATGGCCTTAATGAAGGTGCTCCGGTGGTATTTAAAGGAGTGAAAATCGGTAAGGTCG
Organism: Alphaproteobacteria bacterium; assembly: GCA_015062285.1. Lineage (GTDB taxonomy): Bacteria > Pseudomonadota > Alphaproteobacteria > RF32 > CAG-239 > CAZU01. The sequence goes on from SUUY01000001.1 coordinate 412,930, forward strand.
TTTCAATAGATTTGATTGCAAATTCAGATAACTTGACTTTTTCTATTCCGGTATATGTTCGGATGGAACCGAGAAAAAATATAAAAGATAATGAATTTGATACCAGGGTTAAAGTTTTGGATCAACTGATAGATAAAGGGCTTAGAGCCAGATTAACTATGCAAAGTTTTCTCACCGGACTGTTGATGATAGAATTAGAGATGTTACCGGGGACACCGGTTGAGTTACGTCATCATGAGAAAGATGATATACTTGAAATTCCTACTGTACTATCTCCAATAGGTGAACTTTCTAAAGGTATTCAAGACTTACCTATTGCAAAAAGTGTTGAGGAGTTTAATAAATTCTTTAACGGATTAAATAATAAGATGCCAAATATTTTATCTCAGCTCGACGGAATGTTGTCTCGATTAAATAGAGCTGTTTCTAGCAAATCAGGAGCATCGGCTGATACAATAGCTAATTTGAATAAGACTTTGATCAGTGTGGGAGAGGCGGCAAGATCTATGCGAAATTTAACGGATTATCTAGAGCGGCATCCTGAGGCACTGTTGAAAGGGAAAAAGTAAAATGAAAAAAATATGTTTAGTTGCCTTGTTTTTGTTGGCATCATGTGTAGGAACAACTCCTCCTTCAAAATTCTATGTATTAAATTCTATTAATTCGACAACAAACACATTTGATAGTGCAAAGCTCTTTATCGGGGTTGGAGAAGTTAATGTGCCAATGTATTTGGACAAGCCACAAATGGTTATGAGAGATAAGAATCAAGTAGAACTTAATATATCTGAATTTGATAGGTGGAGTGAGCCATTAGGTGACGCTATACAACTGGCTTTAGCTGATGATTTGGCTATATACTTGCCAAATGCAACGGTAAAACCAACTTCATTTAGAGAAGAAGTATTTGACTATGTGGTATGGGTGGAAATAAACAGATTTGACGGAACTTGGAGGCAGAATGTGGTTTTGAGTGCTTGGTGGAGCATTTTTGATAAGAACGGAAAGTTGGTGTTGCGTGAAAAGGCAGATCTAGCTCGTTCTTTAGGTAAAACATACGATGATTTAGCGTTGCAAAACAGTGAATTAGTTTCTGAATTGGCAGAACAAATAGCCTCTAAATTGGCAAAATTAAAAAAATAAATAAAAAATAATCGAACTTTTTTTTGTTGTTTTCGTTTTAAGTAGTGAAAGGGGAATAATATGGATAATATTTCATCTTTGATAAAAGAAGCGAAACCTTTATATTTTGCTCGCAAGCGAAGAAGAAACATCGTAAAATCAACATCGGTTTTATTGTGTTTGTTATGTGTTGGATTTGCGGCCTACAGTCCTACTACATCTGATGTTTACAGTTATTATTGGGATAGCGAATTTTCTGTTTCTGATAATGTTTCGGTGATTGAAGAAATGGGATTGCCGACAGATGAATATGGTTTGTTGTTGGTCGGATAGGTGACGTAATGAAGCAAATAATCTTGGAAAATAGAGGGCTGATTCGTGCCATTATCCGGAAACTGACCGGTTCTTATAATGATGATATTGAGCAGGAAGTTTATATTAAGACTTGGAAAAATATAGGACAATACCACGAGGAAGGAAAGTTTAGACAATGGATTAGTTGCTTGACGGCAAATGTTTGTCGGGATTATTTTCGCGGTAGACAATATAAGCAAGGTATTTGTGAAAATAGTGAAGATGATGTTTTAGATAATGTTGCAGATGTTAGAACCCCAGAAAAATCTTTGAGTTCAAAGCAAAGGCAGAAAATAATATTGAAGGCAGTAGATGATTTGCCGGATAAATATAGAAAAATTGTAGTTTGGTTTGAATTTGAGGAATTAAGTTATGAACAAATTGCTAAAAAAACAAGTTTGCCACTTGGTACTGTAAAATCAAGGTTGAGTACGGCAAGAAAAATTTTGGCAGATAAATTGAGTTTTTTGAAAGGAGAATAAAATGAAAAAATTATGTGTAGCAATGTTGTGCAGTGTGGTGTTTTTTTCAAATATTGCAGATGGCGTAGCAAAAGAGAATAAAGCTTTAGCTCCGCACCCAAAAATTGAGCATATGCAGAAAATGGAACAAGATTTGGCAAAAAAACTTTCGCTTACCGATGCTCAACAAGAAAAAGCAAAAGAAATTCGTCAAAAAGGGCGTGAGCAAATGAAGGAAATGCACAAAAAAATGCAAAAATTGCGCAGGGAAAATATGAAAGAATTTGAAGATATTCTAACTGAAGAACAGAAAGAAAAATTTGAAGCGATAAAAAAAGAACGCAAAAAAATGCATAAAAAACATATGCAAATCAAAAAGCAAGTTGTTAGGGATTCTGTGGTTTCTGAAATTAAATAATGCAAAATGTACTTTTATCCCAAGTATATATTTTTTAATTGTTTTTTTGCATGATTTAGGTAGTATGTATAGTAATAAGATTTTTTTAGAATAAAAAGTTTTATGTGCGGTGTTGCTATGACCGTAAGAATTTATAAACTAGGAGGAAAGTAATGTCTAATATATCGTTAACCGCTTCTATGCGTTCTAATTTGCTTTCGTTGCAAAGTACACAAAAATTGATGGACCAAACACAAGAACGTTTGTCTACCGGAAACAAAGTAAATTCAGCTATTGATAATCCGTCTTCTTACTACACAGCTCAGTCATTGAATAATAGAGCCAATGATTTATCTTCATTGTTGGATAGTATGGGGCAAGCAATTCAAACAATTAAAGCAGCCGATGAGGGTATTAAATCTATTACCGAATTTGCAGAACAAGCAAAAGCTATTGCACAGTCTGCGGCTGATACTGCTGATGCAGAAGAAATTAAAAGTTATATGGATCAGTTTGCAGAGATTCGCAAACAAATTACATCTGTTGCTAAAGATTCTGGTTACAAAGGAGTGAACCTTCTAAATACCGGTAATAACTTGACTGTTAAGTTTAGTGACAATGTCAATTCTTCATTAACAATTAATGGTGAAGATGCAACAGCTGATGGTCTAGCTATTGCTGATGTTGCTAAAGAAGATGGAAGTAATGCATGGGTTTCAGAAGTGGCAGTAAAAGCAGAAGATGCAACTTTGAGTGTTGGTGATTATGTTGTTAGCGATGATGTGGTTTACAAAGTAACAGACGTAACTGCCGGTACAACATTTGATAAGGCAGTCATGGAGACTACTACATTAAAAGTTCATGATGGAAATGTGTATATCGCAGATAAGTCTAATAATATTACTACTGCAATGGAAAGTATATCCAATGCTATTACAACACTTCGTACTATGTCATCTAAGTTCGGTAATAACTATTCAATTGTTCAAAGCCGTGAAGCATTTACCGAAAACTTGATCAATGTGTTGACAGAAGGTGCCGATAAATTGACCTTGGCTGATATGAATGAAGAATCAGCAAATATGTTGGCATTACAAACCCGTCAACAATTGGCTATTAACTCTTTGTCTTTGGCATCTCAAGCTGCACAATCAGTATTGAAATTGTTCTAAAGAAAAGACAATTAGAAATATTGAACCTCGCTCTTATAAAAAAGGGCGAGGTTTTTTTGTTGTTAAATATTTTTTTACTTAATGTTGATACAATTTATTTATAAAGCTTCTTGCAATGAAGGGAGTTTTGTGCTATAATAATATCTGTACGTTAGGATAACGTCACAGAAATAATGTGTCCACAGTATTTGGAGAAAAACCATGTCTAATATATCATTAACCGCATCTATGCGTTCCAATTTGCTTTCTTTGCAAAA